>CAWCME010000003.1:0-740000 GCA_963796625.1 uncultured Actinomycetes bacterium | reverse complement strand
GAGATCGGGACGTGCTCGCCGAACCGCTTCTCGAAGTCGTCCCGCTCGAGCAGGCGGGCGAGGGTGAGAGTCCGCGTCAGCCGCACCACCTCGGCGAACGAGAGTGTGCCGAGCCACTCGCCGTTGAATCGCACCTCGGTCCGGTCGCGGTCGAGCACCCGGTAGGCCTGCTCCGCGAAGCGCTCGGCGTTCGCGTCGAGGACGTCGTCGGGGAGCACCGGCCGCTCGGCGGATCGTCCCGACGGGTCGCCGATCCGGGCCGTGTAGTCGCCGACGATCAGCACGACGGTATGCCCCTGGCGCTGGAAGCCGGCGAGGCGGTCGAGCACGAACGCGAACCCGAGGTGGATGTCGGGCGAGGTCGGGTCGATGCCGAGCTTGACCCGCAACGGCCGTCCCAGCTTCAGTTTCGCCTCGAGCGCGCCCTCCGGGAGGACGTCCACGGCGTGCCGCGTCAGGTCTCTGGTGGGCATCGCGGGCTACACTAGCGGGCGCTCTGGCGCTGCTCAGAAAAAGGAATCGCCCGCCCAAACGGCGCCGCATCCGCAAGCTGAGGCTGCTGGCGTTGCTGTTCGTGCTCGGCCTGCTCGGCTTCACGGCGTTCACCTACGGGCTGCTGACCGCGATCAAGGCGCAGATCCCGGCGCTCGATCCGGCCCGGGCGCAGGCCCAGCAGGCGAACTCGTACCTCTACGCGAGCGACGGGAAGACGATCCTCGCCGTCCTCCGCGGCTCGCAGGCGCGGGTCGTCGTCGACTCGAGCGCGATCTCGCCCTGGGTGAAGCACGCGATCGTCGCGATCGAGGACAAGCGCTTCTACGAGCACCGCGGCATCGACGTCCACGGCATCCTCCGCGCGCTCTGGGCCGACGTGACCGGAAAGCCCGTCCAGGGCGGCTCGACGATCACGCAGCAGTTCGTCAAGAACGCGATCAACGGGAACGCCCCCACGGTCACCCGGAAGCTGAAGGAGGCCGCGCTTGCCTGGCAGCTCGAGCAGGTGTGGACGAAGGACAAGATCCTGACCGCGTACCTGAACACGATCTACTTCGGGAACGGCGCCTACGGCGTCGAGGAGGCCTCGCGCGTCTACTTCGGCCACAACGCCTCCCGGATGACCCCCGCCGAGGCAGCGCTCCTGGCCGGCATCCCCGAGGATCCGAGCCTCTACGACCCGGTCGCGCATCCGATGGCCGCCCGAGAGCGGCGAAACCTCGTCCTGTACGAGATGTACCTCCAGCACGATCTCGACCGCGATCAGTACCGCACGGCGATGGCGACGCCGATGCCGAAGCCCGAGTCCGTGCGGCTCGGGGCGAGCCAGAGCGCGGCGGCGCCGTACTTCGCGAGCTACGTGACCGACCAGCTGCTCACGAAGTACAAGCCGAGGCAGGTGTTCGGCGGGGGCCTGAAGGTGACGACCACGATCGACCTCGGGCTGCAGAAGCTCGCCCGCCAGGCGATCCAGCAGGTGCTGCCGCCCTCGATCGGGCCGACCGCGGCGCTGGTCGCGATCGACGTCCACAACGGGGACGTCCTCACGATGGTCGGCGGACGGAACTACCACGCGAGCCAGTTCAACCTCGCGACCCAGGGTGAGCGGCAGCCGGGATCGGCGTTCAAGCCGTTCGTGCTCGCGACCGCGCTCGCCGAGGGGATCGCGCCCTCGTCGACGCTCGTCTCCCACCCGATCGTGCTCGACGCGGGCGGCCGTGCCTGGTCGGTGAACAACTTCGAGCACGAAAGCCTCGGCCCGATCGACCTCAACAAGGCGATCGCGTACTCCGACAACACGGTGTTCGCGCAGCTCACGAACCTGGTCGGCCCGGCGAACGTCGTCTCGATGGCGAAGGCGATGGGGATCACCTCGCCGCTGCAGCCGTACTTCTCGATCGGTCTCGGTGCCGAGCCCGCCACGCCGATCGAGATGGCCCGTGCCTACGCCACCCTCGCAAACGGCGGCTACCGCCTCGACAGCTCGCTCTTCGAGAACCAGCCGCTCGTCGTCCAGAGCATCTCGAAGGGGAGCAAGACATTCACGGACTACACGGTTCCGCGCCCGGTTCCCGGCCTCGTCGGCACGGCCACCGCCCCCGACCGGGCGTGGATCGAGGATCAGATGCTGCAGGGCGTGATCAACTACGGGACCGGGACGGCGGCGCAGATCCCCGGCCGGCAGATCGCGGGCAAGACGGGCACGACCGAGAACTACGGCGACGCCTGGTTCGTCGGCTTCACCCCCGATCTCGTCACGGCGGTCTGGGTGGGCTACCCGAACAAGCTCGTGCCGATGCTGCACGAGTTCCACGGGAGCTCGGTCGAGGGAGGCACCTATCCGGCCCTGATCTGGAAGGCGTTCACGGAGAAGGCCCTCGCCTACGAGAACGGGAAGTACGCCAAGACGTCGTCGTTTCCCGCCGCGACCGTCCCCTATTCGACCCCGTCGACGGTCATCTTCAGGACGCCGCCCGGCAAGCTCGAGCTCGACAACGGCAACTGCCGCGGCGCGGACACGATGCAGTTCTTCACCGGCATGGCCCCGACCGCCGTCGCGGACTGCAAGCCGAACGAGGTCGAGGTGCCCGACGTGCGCGGCACGACCCTCGACGTGGCCAGGACCCGGCTCCTCGGCCAGCCGCTGCTCAGCCAGGTGCTGTACGAGCCGGCGACGCCCGGCCAGCGGCTCGGGATCGTGGTCGGCCAGATCCCGAAGAACGGCACGCTCTCTGCCTACGACACGGTCAGGTTGATCGTTCCGCGTGCGCTCCACGGGATCGTTCCGAAGCTCGTCGGCCTGCCCGTCCCGAGCGCACGGGCGGCGCTCGCCAGGCTGAAGATGCACGCGACGCTGGCGGGGGGGCGCCGCGGCACCGTCGTCGCCCAGCGGCCGCGTCCGGGCGTCGCGGCTGCTCCCGGGATGCGCGTCCTGCTCACGGTCCGGCAAACCTGAGCAGCCCGACCGGCTCGACTCCGCGGCCGGGGCCCTTGCTCAGTCGGAGGCTCCGAACGGCCTGCTCAGGAAGCGCGAGCCGGCCAGGCCGTAGCGCCACGGGCGGTCGACCGCCTTGCTGAGCCCGATGCGGGGGCCGGTCGCGATCTCAGGCTTCCGACGGCGGGCCCGGAGCTCGAACGGCGGCCGGTCGAGCGGCAGCCCGTCGTGCTCGCGAGTCACGCCGAGTGCCTGGCAGAGGCGTCCCGGCCCGGCGCAGAGGAGCCGGACGTCGTCGATCCCGCGCCGCTCGCGCATCGCCTCCAGGCCGCGCGTCGGCTCGAGCGCTCGCACGAGCACGGCGCTCGCGACCCCCGCGGGCTCGCAGACGAAGTTCAGGCACCAGTGGATCCCGTAGGAGCGGTAGACGTACGCGTGCCCGGGCGGCCCGAACATCGAGGCGTTTCGCTCCGTACGGCCGCGATAGCCGTGGGCGGCGGGATCGTCGTGCTCGTAGGCCTCGAGCTCGACGATCAGGCCGCCTGCGCCGTCGACGAGCAGCTCCGCGCCGATCAGGGCGCGCGCGACCTCGTGGACGTCCCGCGCGAAGGCGGACAGCCTCATCCGAGTGGCTCCGAGGCGTCGTAGCGCCGGAAGCCCGGCAGCAGCAGGACGGTCGCGAGGCAGCCGGCGACGCAGAGGATTCCCCCGGCGACGACGGACGTCCGCAGGCTGGTCAGCGCCGCCACGGCTCCCGCCTCGAGGTCGCCGATGTTGGCCGCACTCGCGACCTGGACGAACTCGACGCCCGCGATCCTGCCCCGCAGGTGGTCCGGCGTTCCCCGCATCAGCATGGTCGTTCGCAGGACGCCGCTGTAGAAGTCCGCCGCACCGGCGACCGCGAGCAGGGCGAGCGCCGGCCAGAGCTCGTGCACCAGCCCGAAGCAGGCGATCGCCACCCCCCAGGTCGATGCGAGCACGGTGACGCCGATGCCCTGCCGGCGCAGCGACCCGGTCCAGCCCGAGAGGAGCGAGCCCGTGAGCGCGCCCGCGTACGGGGCCGCGTACAGGTAGCCGACCGTCCTCGCGCCGCCGCCGAACTGGTGCAGGGCGACCGCCGGGAAGAGCGCGTTCGGCATCCCGAAGACCATCGCGTTCGTGTCGGTGAGGAAGATCCCGAGCAGCGCCTCCCGACCCTTCAGGTAACGCAACCCCTCGAGCACGGCCCCGATGCTCGGCCTCGCGGCGGCGCCCTCGTCGGGAGGGACTCGCGGCAGCGCCCACACCGCGAGCAGGGACGCACCGTAGGTGGCCGTGTCGATCGCATAGGTGGCCGGGACGCCCACCGCGGCGATCACGATGCCGCCGATCGCCGGCCCGCCCACCGCGGCGAGGTTCCACGAGGCGGACTGGAGCGTCCAGGCGGCGGCGATCTCCTCGTCGGGAACGAGGCGCGGCGTGAGCGAGCTCGACGCTGGCCGGTGGAAGCTGAAGACCGTCACGGCGGCGGCCTCGAGCACGTAGAGCGCCCACGCCCGCGGGTGAGGGACGGCCGCGTTGAGCAGGAAGAGGCCGGTGACTGCCGCCATCCCGAGCTCGCTCCAGAGAAGAACCGTGCGGCGGTCGGCCGAGTCGGCGACCGCGCCGCCCCAGAACGGCACGACGAGCAGCGGGACGAGCGCCGCGAGCCCGAGCGCGCCGACGGCGAGCGTCGAGTGCGTGAGCTCGTACATCTGGTACGGGACGGCAACGGTGCCGATCATGCCGCCGATCGTCGAGACGGTCTGGCCGAGCCAGAGGTTGCGGAAGTCGCGGCGCCGGAGCGGGCGGAGGTCGAGCGCGAGGCGACCGGGGCGGGCGGGCCCGCCCGTGTCCGGGACGGGGTCTCCCACGGCGGTCTCGTCGCTCAGCGAGGGGCTCTCAGAAGAGGCTCTCCGGCGCCGCCGGAGCCGTGGTCGACTCGAGCAGCCGGCGCGCCCGCCGGCCGAGATCGACCACGTCGAAGCGGCCCTGCTCGGCGGCGTCGGCGACCCGCTGGGCGAGGTCGAGCGCCGCGTCGACGATCGCCGTCCCCTCGGCTGCCGGGCTCGCTCCCATCGCGGCGACGATCGCCCGCTCGGTCCGGGAGGCGATGATCGGATCGGCGATGCCCTCGACCCACACCCGGGTGCGAGCGCCGTGTCCGCGTTGGCCCTCCGGAAGCGGCTCGAGCGCGTAGATCTTGTCGGCGCGCACGTACTTGCCGAACCCGAGGAAGATCATCCGGGGCGTCACGTCGGCCATCGCACGATTATCGCTCGCCGCGCGGGCGGACGCCCATCGAGTCGGCGAGGCCGGACGTCCTTCCGGGGGGGACGGCCCGAGGCGGCCGGGGCTGTGGACGAGATGTTCCAGAATCGGCACGGAGATGGAGCCCGGCGCCGCCTAGAATCGGCAGTGAGGGCGGCGGGGACAGCTCCCCACCCAGGGTGGGGGCTCGCGCAGCGTCGGAGTGTGCGCGGCGTCGGCGTCTGCACAACGTCGCAGTGTGCGCAGCGTCGGACTTCGCGCAGCGTCGGAGCCCGCGCGGTTGCCCGCTCGCAGGGTGCTGGTTCGCGCCGTTGCCCGGTCTCGTCGGGCGCCAGGCGACGCGGGGGCCGCGCCGGCCTCGGCCGCCCGGGCTCGGGCTCGCAGGTGCTAGGCCGCTGCGAGGGCGGTCCGGAGCGCCTCGACGACCCGCTCCTGGTCTTCGTCCGACAGGCGCGCGTGGAACGGGATCGCCATCGTGCGGGCGCTCGCGTCCTCGCTCACCGGGCAGAGCCCCTCGGTGAACCCGTACCGCTCGCGCATGTACGACTGCAGGTGGATCGACGGCAGGTACGGGGCGCCCGCAATGCCCTGCGCGGCGAGCCGCGCGAGCATGCCGTCGCGGTCGACGCCTTGCGGCAGCTTGACGACGTAGACGAACCAGGAGCGGACGTGGTCGTCGTCGTCGGGCAGCGGTGTCTCGACCCCGACGCCGGCGAGCAGCTCCCCGTAGCGTGCGGCGACGGCGCTGCGGGCGGCGAGGATGCGGTCGAGCTTCTCGAGCTGCCCGATCCCGAGCGCGGCCGAGAGATCGTCGAGCCGGTAGTTGAACCCGAGCCGCCCGTGCTGCAGCCAGCTCGAGGTCTCCAGGCGGCCCTGGTTGCGGAGCGAGACGAGCAGCTCGTGCTCCTCGGCAGATCCGGTCGTCACCGCCCCGCCCTCGCCGGTCGTGATCTGCTTGTTCGGATAGAAGGCGAACGTCGCGGGATGTCCGTGCGACCCGAGCACGCGCCCCTTGTAGCGGGCACCGAGCGCCTCGCACGCATCCTCGACGAGGACGAGCCCGTGCCGGTCGCAGATCGCCAGCAGCTCGTCGAGCTCGCAGGGGTAGCCGAAGATGTCGACCGCCACGATCGCCTTCGTCCGGGAGGTCACGGCCGCCTCGACGGCGGCCGGGTCGAGGTTGAGCGTCAGCGGGTCGATGTCGGCGAAGACCGGCGTCGCGCCCTCGTAGACGGCGCAGTTCGCAGAGGCGACGAACGAGTACGGCGACGTGATCACCTCGTCCCCGGGCCCGACGCCCGCCAGCCGCATGCAGAGGTGCAGCCCCGCCGTTCCGGACGAGACCGCGGCGCAGTGGCGGGCGCCGACGGCCTCTGCGAGCAGCTCCTCGAAACGCGGGCCCGTCGGCCCGAGCGAGAGCTGCCCGGAGCGCAGCACCTCGAGGACGAGCTCCTCGTCGCGCTCGTCGATCCACGGCCCGGAGAGCGGGATCCGGCGCGTGGCGGCGGCGCTCACGCCCTGATCATGCTCGGGACGAGCTCGCGCCACTGCGCCCAGCGGTCGCTCTCGCCCCGAACCGTCTGGAGGTATGCCTTCTGCAGCTCGAGCGTGATCGGCCCCACCCCGATCTCCTGGTCGTCCACCGACCGCAGCGGCGTCACCTCGGCGGCGGTGCCGCACATGAAGATCTCGTCTGCGAGGTACAGGTCTGAGCGGATCAGGTTCTTCTCGCGCACCTCGTAGCCGAGGTCGTGGGCGATCTGGATGATCGAGTCGCGGGTGATCCCGTGCAGGATCCCGGTCGAGAGGTCGGGCGTGAAGATCTTGCCGCCCGAGACCACGAAGATCGTCTCGCCGGGGCCGTCGGCGACCGTCCCTTCGGGCGTGAGCAGGATCGCCTCGTCGTACCCGGCCCGCTGGGCCTCGTTGACTGCGAGCATCGAGTTCAGGTAGATCCCGGTCGCCTTCGAGGCATGCGGGACGACGTTGGCGGGGATTCGCTGCCAGCTCGAGATCTTGGTGCGGATCCCCGAGCGGAGCGCCTCCTCGCCGAGGTACGTCCCCCACGGCCAGGCCATGATCACCGTCTCGACCGGATTGCCGCGCGCGGAGACGCCGAGCTGGCCGAAGCCGTAGAAGGCGATCGGCCGGATGTAGCACTCGGCGAGCCCGTTCGCGCCGAGCAGCTCGTTGCAGGCCGCCTTGAGCTCGTCGACCGTGTAGGGCAGCTCCATGTTGATCAGGCGCGCCGAGTTGTGCAGGCGCTGCATGTGGTCGGTGAGCCGGAAGACGGCGGGCCCGCCCGGGGTGTCGTAGCAGCGGATGCCTTCGAACACGCCCGAGCCGTAGTGCAACCCGTGAGCGCCCACGTGAATGCGCGCGTCGTCCCAGTCGACGAGCTCGCCGTTCATCCAGATCTTCTCGGTGGCTTCCACCGCTGCCTCCTTTGGCCGGGTCGGTTCCGGGACTTTACCGGGGCGCGGCGAGATCGGCCGCCCGCGCTCCGCTCAGGCGCAGCAGCTCCGCGGGCGCGAGGCCCGCCAGGTGAGAGGGCGAGCCGGCGCCGATCCAGACCCTGGCGTGCTGGAGCACCGTCCGCTCGAGCAGGACGAGGTCGACCGACCGGAGCGGGAACGGCGCCACGGCGCCCGGCTCGAACCCGGTCGCGGCCAGAACCTCGCGCGCGTGGGCGACGCGGACGCCGGTCGCCCCCGCCGCCGCGGCGACCTTCGCCTCGTCGGCTCGGCGGTCGCCCGGAACCAGCGCCAGCACCTTCGCCCCGCCCGCGACGAACAGGATCGACTTCACGATCTGCTCGAGCCGGCACCCGACGGCCCGGGCCGCGGCCTCCGCGGTCGGCGTGCCCTCGGGGAACTCCTGCAGCGTCGCCTCGACCGCCCCCCGCCGGAGCTCCCGGGCCACGCGCTCGACCGGCTCCGGCCACATCGGGGCGGGCCTACGCGGTGACGCGCTGCTCGTAGGCCTCGAAGGCGCGCGTCACGGCGACGCCGCGCTCGATCTCGGCCCCGAGCTCGGCCAGCGAGAGCTCGATCGCAGCGAGGGCGGCCGCGATGTCGAAGACGTCGAACCAGCCGATGTGGCCGATCCGGAAGACGTCCGGCTTGAGCGCGCCCTGGCCGGGCGCCAGCGTGACCCCGTGGCGCTCGCGGAGATGGCGGAGGAGCACCGTGCGCGTCGATCCCCTCCGGCGTCCGGATCGCGGTCACGACCGCCGAGGAGTCGTCGTCGGGCGAGAAGAGCTCGAGCCCCATCGCCCTGGCCCCGGCTCGCGCGGCGCGGCCGAGCCGGATGTGCCGCTCGAACGCCGCCTCGAGGCCGAGATCGAGCAGCATCCCCAGGGCCACGTCGAGGCCGCGGATCAACGAGACGGCCGGCGTGAAGGCGGCGTCGAACGCCTCCTGCGCCTTCCTCGTCGCGCGCCAGTCGAAGTAGAAGCTCCGGGCGGGGGGAAGCGTGTCCCAGAGACGATCGGCGACCGACGCCATCGCCAGGCCGGGCGGGCACATCAGCGCCTTCTGCGAGCCGGAGAGGACGACGTCGACCGACCAGGCGTCGGTCTCGAGCGGGACGGCGCCGAGCGAGGAGACGGCGTCGACGACGAGCACCGCCTCGCCGACGGCTGCCTTGAGCGCCTGGACGTCCGCGACGACGCCGGTCGAGGTCTCCGACTGGGTGCAGAAGACGATCTCCGCCCCGCTCTCGGCGACCGCCGAGCCGACCTCGTCGGGGTCGGGGATCTCGCCCCACTCGTAGTCGATCCGCTGCACGTCGAGGTCGTACTGCGCGCAGATCTTCGCCCAGCGCTCGCCGAACGCGCCCGCGACCACGACGGCCACGCGGCCGCCGGGCACGGTCAGGTTCGCGACCGCGGAGTCCATCGCTCCCGTGCCGGAGGCGCTGAAGAGCAGCACCGGGCTCCGCGTGCGGAACACCTCCTGCAGCCGGACGAGCGTGCGCTCGTACACCTCGCGGAAGTCGCGCCCGCGGTGGTGCACCATCGGCTCGGCGGTTGCCGCCAGCACCTCGGGCGGGACCGGCGTGGGACCGGGCGTGAACAGGTAGCGCT
This sequence comes from uncultured Actinomycetes bacterium, assembly GCA_963796625.1. Classification (GTDB taxonomy): domain Bacteria; phylum Actinomycetota; class Thermoleophilia; order Gaiellales; family Gaiellaceae; genus PALSA-600. The sequence continues at coordinate 730,695 of CAWCME010000003.1, read as the reverse complement.
TCTCCATGCAGCCCAGGCTACCGAGCGGCGCGGTCGTGGGCGGATCGGAGCCGCCGGCGCCTCAGACGTCGAGCTTCTCGCGGAGCCGCTCGCCGGCGACGCGCGGGTCGGCGGCGCCGCCGGTCTCCTTCATCACCTGCCCGACGAAGAAGCCGATCAGGCCCTGCTTGCCGCCGCGGTACTGCTCGACCTGGCCCGGGTTCGCGGCGATGACCGCGTCGATGATCGGATCGAGCTCGCCCGCATCGGAGACGGCCGTCCGGGCGACGTAGGGGTCGGCGCTGAAGCCTTCGTCCCCGGAGTGGGCGAGCGCCTCGTCGAACACGGCGCGCTGCATCTTCGACCGCGCCGAGACGAGCTTGGCCATCTCCGCCGGTTCGACGCGCTGCGCGTCGATGCCGGTCGACACGAACGCGTTGGCCAGCACGTTCGCCGCCTCCTTCGGATCGGCGCCCGCATCCACCACCTCCGACCAGAGCCGGTCGAGCCCGCCGGTCACGAGCACGTCCGCGTCGTAGAACGAGAGCGTGCCGGCGATCCGCTCGATGCGGTCGCTCGGGAGCTCCCGGACCTGGGCGCGGAGCCCGGCGACGAGCTCCGGCGGCGGCTGGACGGGAACGAGATCGGGCTCGGGGAAGTAGCGGTAGTCCTGGGCCTCCTCCTTGGAGCGGAGCGGCGGCGAGTCCTCGTTCCCGGGGTCGAAGTGGAGCGTCTCCTGCTCGACCGTCCCGCCCGACTCGTAGATCCTGATCTGGCGCGCGATCTCCTTCTCGATCCCCTTGGCGGCGAAGTTGAACGAGTTCATGTTCTTGAGCTCCGTGCGCGTGCGCAGCTCGTCGGTGCCCTCCGGCCGCACGGAGACGTTGACGTCGAAACGCATCGAGCCCTTCTCGAGCTCGGCGTCCGAGAGCCCGAGCTCGACGACGGTCTGGCGGAGGAGCTGGAGGAACCGCTTCGCGTCGTCGGCGGAGTGCAGGTCGGGCGCGGTCACGATCTCGAGCAGCGGCGTCCCGCAGCGGTTGAAGTCGACGAGCGTCGCTGTGGCGCCGTGAATCCGGCCCGAGGCGGCGACGTGCACGTTCTTGGCCGCGTCCTCCTCGAGATGGGCGCGGACGATCCCGATCTCGATCCGGCCGTCGGGCGTCGGCACGACCAGCCGGCCGCCCGAGCAGAGCGGCTCGTCGTACTGGGAGATCTGGTACGCCTTTGGATTGTCGGGATAGAAGTAGTTCTTGCGATGGAAGACCGCCCGGTCTGCGATCTCGCAGCCGAGGGCGAGGCCGAGCTTGATCGTCTCCTCGATCGCACGCCGGTTCGGGACGGGTAGCGCGCCCGGGAAGGCCAGGCAGACGGGGCAGGTCTGGGTGTTCGGGCCGCCGCCGAAGCCGTTCTCGCAGCGGCAGAACATCTTCGTCCGCGTCTTCAGCTGGACGTGGATCTCGAGCCCGATCACCGCCTGCCAGGCTCCGCTCGCGGCCGTGCCCGGTAGTCCGCTCACGGTCCGGCTCCGTCGAGCCCACGCGGGCTGCCGAGCGTCATCTCATCCTTTCGGGCACGGGGTCGAAGCCGATCGCCTGCTCGAGCGCGTAGGCGACGCGGTAGAGCGAGCTCTCCGAGAACTGCGGGCCGATCAGCTGCAGGCCGACCGGCAGGCCGCCGGCGAGACCGCACGGGATCGAGAGGCTCGGCAGGCCGGCCATGTTGGAGGGGATCGTGAGCACGTCGGTCAGGTACATCGCAAGCGGATCCCGGGCCCTGGCGCCGAGCGGGAACGCGGTCGTCGCGCACGTCGGCGAGAGCAGGACGTCGAAGCGCTCGAAGAGGGCATCGTGCTCGCGCTTGATCACCGTGCGCACCTTCTGCGCGGTTGCGTAGTAGGCGTCGTAGTAGCCAGAGGAGAGCGCGTAGGTGCCGAGCATGATCCGCCGCTTCGGCTCGTCGCCGAAGCCGTCGCGGCGGGTGTGCATCGCCATCTCGCGGAAGTCCGCGCCGTCGGAGCGAAGCCCGTAACGGACGCCGTCGTAGCGGGCGAGGTTGGACGAGGCCTCGGCGGGGGCGATCAGGTAGTAGCAGGGCAGGCCGTAGTCGACCGACAGCGGCAGCTCGCACTCCTCGATCTCGGCGCCGAGGCCGCGGGCGAGGTCGATCGAGGCAGCGACCGAGGCCCTCACCCCCGGCTCGATTCCCTCGACCTCGTTCAGCTGCCTGGGCAGCCCGATTCTGACCCCTTTCAGGTCGTCGCGCTCGGGGAGCGCGACCGGCGGCACCTCGACGGTGGTCGAGTCGTTGTCGTCGCGACCGCTGATCACCCGGTAGAGGAGCGCGTTGTCGCGCACGTTCCTCGTCACCGGGCCGACCTGGTCGAGGCTCGAGGCGAAGGCGACGATGCCGTAGCGGGAGACCGTGCCGTAGGTCGGTCTCAGGCCGACGTTGCCGCAGAACGCCGCCGGCAGCTTGACCGAGCCGCCGGTGTCGGAGCCGAGCGCCCAGGGCGCGAGGCCCGCGGCGACCGCGGCGGCCGAGCCGCCCCCCGAGCCGCCGGGGACGCGCGTCAGGTCCCACGGGTTGTGCGTGGGCCCGTAGGCCGAGTTCTCGGTCGACGAGCCCATCGCGAACTCGTCCGTGTTCGTCTTGCCGAGCACGGGCAGCGCGGCCGCCTTGCAGCGGGCGGCGACCGTCGAGTCGAAGACGGGGACGTAGTCGCCGAGGATCTTCGAGCCGGCGGTGGTGCGGATGCCCTTCGTCGAGATCACGTCCTTGAGCGCGATCGGCACCCCGTCTCCCACCGGCTCGTCGACGAGCGTCAGGAAGGCGTTCAGCTCGGCGTTGTGCTCCCCGATCGCCGCGCGGTAGGCCTCCCAGAGCTCGCGCGGTGCGACCTCGCGCCGGTCGAGGAGCCCGAGGGCGCCCTCGGCGGAGAGGCGCAGGGTGTCGAGGCCGCCCTCGCTCACCGCCGAGCTCCGCTTCGGCGGGCGGCGCCGGCCGTCCGGCCGGCCGGCCGGGCCGGAGCCGCCGGCGCCCCACGCGCCCCCAGGGGGGCGGAGGCCCCCCTGCCGGAAGCGTCGCAGAGAAGGTGTGACGTGTCCGTGCCGGAAGTGCAAGAGGTGTGTGACAGCTCGTCCACCTGCGGGAAGTCAGGCCGGCGGGGTGCGGAAGTAGTCGCCGTCGCGGTCCGGGGCGTTCGCGAAGGTCTCGCCCAGGGAGAGGCACGGCCGCGGCTCGTCCTCGGCCCACGTGTTCGCGATCTCGAGCGGGTGCGAGGTCGGCGGGACGTCCGTGAGGTCGAGCTCGGAGACCTTCGAGACCGCCTCGAGGATCGCCGAGAGCTGCTCCTGGAACCGCCCCACCTCGTCGTCGGTCAGCTCGAGGCGTGCGAGCCTCGCGACGTGCAGTACCTCTTCCCGTGAAATCGCCATCTCCCGATCCTTCCACAACGAAGGGCTCCTCCCGGAGCCCTTCGCAAACTCGGGTTCCGAAAGAAGCTAGGCCGCCATGACGTTCGCTGCCTGCAGGCCCTTGTCGCCCTGCACGACCTCGAACGACACGCGCTGACCCTCGGTCAGCGACTTGTAGCCGTCCATCGCGATCGCTGAGAAGTGAACGAACACGTCGTCCCCGCCCTCACGCTCGATGAATCCATAGCCCTTCTCGTTCGAGAACCACTTTACGGTGCCCTCAGCCAACTGACGTACTCCTTGCTGTTTCGCTTCCTGATGGCTCCGTCCGCCGACGGAGCCGTTCAAACATAACCAAGGCGCGAACCACTTGCAAACCACCGTTTTCCCCGGCGGCGACCGTCCCGGCAGCGCGGTCGCGGAGGAGCGGGCCCGGCCGCCCGGAAGCGGAGGGCGGCACCGCGGATCCGGGCCCTCGAACCGAGCCTCCGGACGGACGCCCGGCCGGCCGCCGCGGAGGCCCGCACCCGTCCGGCGACTAGATTCCCACCGTGCGCTGGCCCAGGAAGAACGACCCGGCCTCGATCCGGGCACGCCAGGAGATCCTCGGCGTCGACGGTCTCGTGACCTCGGTCGACCTGGCGCAGTTCGGGGAGGCTGCCGAGGCGCTGACCGGGGTCGCCGTGATCCCCGTGTCCGCCTGCCCGATCGCGATCGAGCTGGGCTCCTACGAGCTCTCCGACGCCGGCGAGCTCGTCGAAACGGGCCGGGCCGACGAGACCGTCCACGTTCCGCTCGCCCACACCGAGGGCAGCCTCACGCTCTCGATGACCCGCGGCTCGACGGCGGCCGGGACGGTACGCACCTACGTCCTCGCCGACCGCATCACGCGGGCCTCGTGCTTCGTCTGCGCCGACACCGCGGCGGCGGTCGCTCTCGCCCGCTGGATCGACGGCGAGCTGCCCGCGATGCAGGAGTGGCTGGCCGACTCCGCCGATCCGACCCTCTCGCGCCACGCCCGACTGCGCGAGGTGACCACGCACGTCGTCGGGCCGATGTGTCACGTCCTCTGGGCCTGGACGACCGGCGACGCCGTCGGCCCGAACATGATGACCCGCAACGCGTACGCCCTCAACATGGGCTACGTGATGCAGCGGGCGCCGCTCAAGCCGGAGCAGGCGATCCTCGAGGCGAACATGGGCGGCGACAAGAAGCCCTCCCACCAGTACTTCCGGTCGGGTCACGGCAAGACGGTGCTCGCCGAGGCGCTGCTCGCGGACGACCGGCTCGCCCGCGTGCTGCACACGACCGCCGCCGACCTCGAGCTGCTCTCCTGGGCCGGGACGCACGGCGCCGTCGCCTCGGGAATGCAGTCGGTCGCCTTCACCCCGGCCACGGCGATCGCAGCCGTGTTCGCCGCGACCGGCCAGGACCTGGGGATGGTCGGCACCTCCTCGATGGCGCACGGGACGGCCCGCCGCGTCGAGGGAGGCCTGCACGCGTCGATCCGCTTCCCGGGCCTCGAGGTTGGCACGGTCGGCGGCGGGACGACGCTCCCCTCGGCCCGCGACTGGCTCGGGGCAATCGACTGCGCCGGCCCCGGCCGCGTGTACCGGTTCGCCCAGATCGTCGCCGCAGCGGCCCTCTGCCTCGAGATCAGCGCCTCCGCCTCGATGGCGACCGCAGGCAGCGAGAACTTCTTCAGCGCCCACCACGAGCGCGGCGGCCTACGCTGAGCGACGGCGGCGCGGAGCTACCAGCCGCGCCGCTCGAGCAGGTCGGACGGGTTGAGCGTCGCGGTCGAGATCCCGACCATCGCCTCGCCGAGCCCCTCCGACACGCGTGCGAGCACCTCGGCGTCCATGAAGTGCGTCGTCGCCTCGACGATCGCGCGGGCTCGCTTGTCGGGGTCGCCCGACTTGAAGATCCCCGAGCCGACGAAGACGCCGTCCGCCCCGAGCTGCATGCAGAGCGCGGCGTCGGCCGGCGTCGCGATGCCGCCCGCCGTGAACGTGACGACCGGGAGCTTCCCGTTCGCAGCCACCCACTGGACGAGCTCGACCGGCGCGCCCAGCTCCTTCGCCGTCGCGTAGAGCTCCTCCGGCCGCAGCGAGCCGAGCCGGCGGATCGAGCCGAACACCGACCGCATGTGGGAGACCGCGTTGACGATGTCGCCCGTCCCGGCCTCGCCCTTGGTGCGGATCATGGCGGCGCCCTCGGCGATCCGCCGCAGCGCCTCGCCCAGGTTCGTCGCCCCGCAGACGAACGGGACGGTGAACTCCCACTTGTCGACGTGGTGCTCGAGGTCGGCCGGCGTCAGCACCTCCGACTCGTCGATGTAGTCGATCTCGAGCGCCTGGAGGATCTGCGCCTCGGCGAAATGGCCGATGCGGCACTTGGCCATCACGGGGATCGACACCGACTCCTGGATCTGGCGGATCATCCCCGGGTCGGACATCCGGGCGACGCCGCCCTGAGCCCGGATGTCGGCCGGAACCCGCTCGAGCGCCATCACCGCGACGGCTCCCGCCTCCTCGGCGACCTTCGCCTGGCCGGCGTCGACGACGTCCATGATCACGCCGCCCTTGAGCATCTCCGCCAGGCCGCTCTTGACGCGCATCGTGCCGATCTCGCTCATGCCGCTCATGCTAGACGATCGATCGCCGCGCACCGGCCGTCGGAGATCGACGACCGACTCGACCGCAGGCGTGAATTCCCGGGGATACCCTGTGGCGCGTGGCGAAGTCCGATCATCCGGCCGCGAAGGCAGGGCGTTTCGTCCGCGCCTTCGGGCTGACGCTGCAGGGCGAGCTCGAGAAGAGGGCGGCCGTGACCGCCGCCGCCCCAGCCGCGAGGCCCGCTCCGCCTCCCCCGCCCCCACCGATCCCGACGACCGGCGTGCGGGCCCGGGCGACGTTCGTCCTCTTCGTGCTGGCGCTGGTGGCGCTCGGCCTCGTGATCCTCCACGCCGCGAGCCTGCTGCCGGCGACGGCCGGAACGGCGGTCCGGCTGCTCGCCACGGGAGTCATGTTCGTCGAGGGCGTCCTGCTCCTCAGCAACTGGCAGAACGCCAACCGGGCGCTCGTCCAGCGTGTCCTCAACCGCACCTGGGGCCCGCGCGGAGCCGTCACCCGCCGCGAGCGCGCGTTCGCCCGGTCGCTGCGGGAGATCCTCGCCCTGCTCGCCATCGTCTTCCTCGCCGCGGCGGCATTCGAGCTTCTCGCCACCACCGTCGGCGGCTAGACTCCATCCGAGAGTCCAGGTCACAGACCTGCTCCGGCGCCTTAACCGAGTCTTCGCGCCCTGCACACTTGGGGCTTACCAAGACAGGCAATCGTGGCAGTTCACCCAACCCGCTAGGAGGCTTCATGCATTTCAGCAGGATCCGGGCCGTCACCCTCGGGATCGTCATGACCGTTGTCGCTCTCGTCGTGGCGCTCCCCGCGATCGCGCATCCGGCCGCCGCCAAGGCGACCACCATCACCGTCACCGCCGGCAAGCCGAGCGAGTTCAAGTTCACGGTCGCGCCGAGCAGCGTGAAGCACGGGGTGCTCGTGTTCAAGATCACGAATCACGGTGCGCTCTCCCACGACTTCAAGCTGTGCTCGAAGGCAAGCAGCTCGCTCGGGAACAGCTGCACCGGCAGGTCGACCATGATGATCAGTCCGGGCAAGTCGGCGACGTTGCGCGTGTCGGTCATGCGCAAGGGAACCTACGAATACCTCTGCACCGTGCCCGGCCACGCCGCCGCCGGGATGAAGGGCCTCCTCAAGGTCAGCTAGCGGTCGCAGGCCGGACTTCAGACGCACGAAACGGCCCGGGGTTGTCGACCGGGCCGTTCTCGTTCTCGCCTGCCGACAACCGAACGGCCCGGCGGACGTCTCAGGGATGCCAACCGGACAGCGCGGGAGCCCGACAAGGCGACCGGGCGTCGCGTGAGGCTCTTGCGGCCCGTCCCTCCCAATTCCCCCGGTCGGGGGCGGGCCGCATCTTCTCGATCGGGGCGTTCCCGGCCGAGCAGGCGGCCGGCGGGCCCGGCATGCCAGGATGCCGGTGATGTCGCAGCTCGACTTCTCCGCGGGCAGACGCAGCGCAGCCTTCCCCCTGCTCACCGCGGAGCAGATCGAGCTGCTCGGAACCCTCGGCCGGGAGAGGCCGTTCGCGGCCGGAGAGGTCCTCTTCAGCCCGGGCGACCCGACGACGGATTTCTTCGTCGTCCTGGAGGGGCGGATCGCGATCGTCGACGGCCACGGCCGGCCCGGCGAGCGGTTGATCGTCGAGCACGGGCCGCGCAGCTTCCTGGGCGAGTTCAACGCGATCTCGGGCCAGCCGGCCCTCTTCACCGGGGTCGCCCGGGAGGGAGGCCGCGTACTGGTCGTACCGCTGCCCGGGCTCCGCGCCCTGATCGGCAGCCAGTCGACGCTCAGCAACGTCGTCCTGGGAGCGCTGCTCGGCCGGCGCGCCCTCCTGATCAGCGAGAGCGTCGGGGCGAGGGTGATCGGCTCCCGCTACTCGCCGGACACCCGCCGGCTGCTCGAGTTCGCCTCCCGCAACCGCCTGCCGCATGCGTGGCTCGACGTCGAGAGCGACCCCGAGGTCGAAGAGCTGCTCCGCGCGCTGGGCGTCCGGCCCGACCAGATGCCCGTCGTCCTGCTCGGCGACCACGTCTTCAACAACCCGACGAACCCGGAGTTCGCGCGGCTGCTCGGCTTCACGCCGCCGCCCGACGACCGCGACCTCTACGACCTGCTCGTCATCGGCGGCGGCCCGGCCGGGCTGGCAGCCGCGGTCTACGGCGCCTCCGAGGGGCTCTCTACGCTCCTGCTCGAGAGCGAGGCTGTCGGCGGGCAGGCCGGGACGTCGTCTCGGATCGAGAACTATCTCGGCTTCCCCGCGGGCATCTCCGGCGCCGAGCTCGCGGCGAGAGCCGCCATCCAGGCCGAGAAGTTCGAGGCGCGGCTCACCTATCCGTGCGAGGCCGTCTCGCTCGAGCCGCAGGACGGCCTGCACCTGGTCCGGCTCTCCGACGGAGACGAGGTCGTCGCGCGCGCGGTGATCGTCGCGACCGGCGCCCGCTACCGTCGGCTGCCGCTCGCTCGCCTCGAGGAGCTCGAAGGGTTCGGCGTCTACTATGCGGCGACGCTCGCCGAGGCGCGGATGTGCACCGGCCGGGCGGTCGCCGTCGTCGGCGGCGGCAACTCGGCCGGTCAGGCTGCGCTGTTCCTCGCCGGCGCGACGGCCCGTGTCTCGCTGATCGTCCGCCGGCCCGATCTCGGCGAGACGATGTCCCGCTACCTGATCGACGAGATCGCCCGCGACGGCCGCATCGAGGTGCTGACCGAGACCGAGGTCGTCGAGCTCCGGGGCGAGGGCGAGCTCGACCGGCTCACGGTTCTCGATCGTCGCGACGGCTCCCGCCGCGAGCTCGAAGCGGGCGCGCTCTTCGTCTTCATCGGCGCGGATCCCTGCACCGACTGGCTCGAGGGCACGCTCGCGCGCGACCGTGCCGGCTTCATCCTGACCGGCGGTGACGTTCCTGGCGGAAGCGACGGCCCCGAGGGCCGGCCGCGGCTGCCGCTCGAGACGAGTCGCCCCGGCGTCTTCGCCGTAGGCGACGTCCGCAGCGGCTCGGTCAAGCGTGTCGCCTCGGCCGTCGGCGAGGGCTCGATGGCCGTCCGCCTCGTCCACGCCCACCTGGCGGGCGTCAGCCCCTAGTAGCAGCCCCGGCTAGCGGTCTCCGCCGGCCGACGACGCCTCGCGAACCGCGGCGTCGATCTCGCGCTCGGTCCGTCCCTGGCGCTGCAACTGCTCGATCAGGATCATCAGGCGGTACTGCTGCGCCTTGTTGATCTCCGTCTCGTTTCTCATCTCGGATCCCCCCTTTCTCGTGTTCGCGGTCCTACGCTGCCGGCTCGCACCTCCGGCTCCCGCTCGATCGCCCGCCTCCTTCGGCGACGGCACACGGCACCCGAAAGCGGCACGCGTTCCCGGCGATCGCCAATTCAAACGCCCGGCAAGGCGCCCGCATTCCCGTCAGGCGGCCGGGGCTCCAGCCTCGCCTCCGGCCGTCGCCTCGAGCTGGGCCTCCGGCTCGGCGCCGGAATGGCGTTCTGCGAGCGCATGCGTGGCGAGGGCCCCGAGCACGCCGGCGGCCAGCGCCCCGAGCGCGACCCGCCCGCCGGAATGCTCTCTCCCGAGAGCCGCATCGAGGGACACGCGCCCCGGCCCCAGCTCGGCGAGCGCCAGCGCGACGCCGATCAGGACGACGTTGTACTCGTAGCCGCGATTGGCCGCCCAGGGGCCGTTCTTCAGGTGCGCCCGCTGGATGGCCGTCAGCATCGTGCCGGTCAGGACGGAGGCGGCGAGCGGTGTCGCGGCGCCGGCTGCGAGCAGCGCCCCGCCTCCGGCCTCGGCCACCCCGGCCGCGACCGCGTTCGCCCGGCCCGGTCGAAGCCCGAGCTTCTCGAAGCCCTCGGCCGTCCCGGCGAGCCCGCGGCCCCCGAACCAGCCGAACAGCTTCTGCGTCCCGTGCCCGAAGAAGAAGCCACCGACTGCCAGACGCAAGAACAACCGACCCATGCGATCCCCCGACTCCGCGAACGGCGATCCCTCGCCCGGCGAGCGCCTTCGCAGCGCCGTCCGGTGCGAGCCGATCCTGACGACTTGTTGATAGCACAAGCGACGGCCGCGAGCTCCCGGGCCCGGGTCGGGTCCCGGGCTCCGGCCGGACGAGATTCGGTACGAATCCTCCTCGCAGTGCGGGAAACCACGGACTCGGGTCTTCCGTGGAGGGGTAGGGTGATGGTCATGGCTGCCGGAGCGCCCCGCGAGCGATGAGCGAGCCGATGCGGGACGTGACTGCGCTCCCGGATCTCGTCCACGGGCGGTCCCACACCGGGCCCGTTCGGGATCGCAGGCCCGTCTACGTCGACCTGCTGCCGCCCTGCAACGCCGGCTGTCCGGCCGGCGAGAACATCCAGGCCTGGCTGTCGCACACGCAGGCCGGCCGGCACGAGCAGGCGTGGCGTGCGCTCGTCGCCGACAACCCGCTGCCGGCGATCCACGGACGGGTCTGCTACCACCCCTGCGAGAGCGTCTGCAACCGGGCGAACCTCGACAGCGCGGTCTCGATCCATTCGGTCGAGCGGTTCCTGGGCGACCTCGCGCTCGAGCAGGGATGGCTCTTCGACGCACCCGCCGGCTCGTAGCGGCAAGCGCGTGCTCGTGATCGGCGCCGGGCCGAGCGGCCTCTCGGCCGCCTACCACCTGACCCGGCTCGGCCACGAGGTCGAGATCCGGGATGCGGGCGCCGAGCCGGGCGGGATGATGCGGTACGGGATCCCGGCCTACCGGCTGCCCCGGACGTGCTCGACGGCGAGCTCGACCGGATCGCGGCGCTCGGCGTGCGGATGACCTGCGGCCACAAGGTCGAGGATCTCGCGGCCGAGCGGCGCGAGGGCGGCTTCGACGCGGTCTTCGTCGCGGTCGGCGCCCACCTGTCCAAGCGGGTCGACATCCCGGCCCGGGACACCGGGCGGATCGTCGACGCGCTCTCGTTCCTGCGCAGCGTCGCCTCGGGCGAGCGGCCGGAGATCGGCCGGCGTGTCGCGGTGTACGGCGGCGGCAACACCGCGATGGACGCTGCGCGCGTCGCCCGCCGGCTCGGCGCCGACGAGGCGCTGATCGTCTACCGGCGTACCCGCGAGCAGATGCCGGCCCACCTCGAGGAGGCCGAGGACGCCGAGCGGGAAGGCGTGCGGATCAACTGGCTGCGGACGATCACGGCCTTCGACGGGCCCGAGCTCGAGGTCGAGCTGATGGAGCTCGACGAGTCCGGCTACCCCCAGCCGACCGGCCGCTTCGAGACGCTCGCCGCCGACACGGTGATCCTCGCGCTCGGCCAGGACACCGACACGGCGTTCCTGCGCGAGGTTCCCGGCGTCGAGTTCGAGCGCGACGGGACGGTGCGGGTGTCGAGCTCGCTCGAGACGGGCTGCCCCGGCGTCTTCGCGGGCGGCGACATGGTGCCGAGCGAGCGCACCGTGACGGTCGGCGTCGGCCACGGCAAGAAGGCCGCCCGCCACATCGACGCCTGGCTGCGAAGCGCGGAAGCCGCGAGCCCGCCGAAGCACGAGCTGGCGACGTTCGACAAGCTGCACCTCTGGTACTTCGGCGACACCGCCCGCCGGCGAGCAGCCCGAGCTCCCGCCGGAGGAGCGAACGGCCGATTTCAGCGAGGTCGTCGGCGGCCTCTCCGCCGAGCAGGCCGTTTACGAGGCGGGCCGGTGCCTGTCCTGCGGCAACTGCTTCGAGTGCGACGGCTGCCTCGGCGCCTGCCCCGAGGACGCGGTGATCAAGCTCGGCGTCGGGCACCGCTACCGGTTCGACTACGACCGCTGCACCGGCTGCGGCGCCTGCTTCGAGCAGTGCCCCGTGCACGCGATCGACATGGTCGCGGAGCGCAGCTGACGTGCGCACGACGATCGACGGGAACGAGGCCGCCGCCTCGGTCGCCTACCGGCTGAACGAGGTCTGCTGCATCTACCCGATCACGCCGTCGTCGCCGATGGCCGAGCTCGCGGACGAGTGGTCGAGCCAGGGCCGTGCAAACGTCTGGGGCACGGTGCCGGCGGTCGTCGAGATGCAGAGCGAGGGCGGCGCGGCCGGCGCCCTGCACGGCGCGCTGCAGAGCGGCGCGCTGGCGACGACGTTCACCGCCTCGCAGGGGCTGCTGCTGATGATCCCGAACATGTACAAGATCGCCGGCGAGCTGACCCCGGCGGTGCTGCACGTCGCCGCCCGCTCGCTCGCCGCGCAGGGGCTGTCGATCTTCGGCGACCACTCCGACGTGATGGCCGTCCGCCAGACGGGCTTCGCGCTGCTCGCCTCGGCCTCGGTTCAGGAGGCCCACGACCTGGCGCTCGTCGCGCAGGCGGCGACGCTCGAGACGCGGGTGCCGTTCGTGCACTTCTTCGACGGGTTCCGGACCTCGCACGAGCTGAACACGATCGAGCTCCTCTCCGACGACGACCTGCGCGCGCTCGTGCCCGAGGAGCTCGTCCGGGCCCACCGCGGGCGGGCGCTCTCGCCCGAGCGGCCGTTCATCCGCGGCACCGCCCAGAACCCGGACGTCTACTTCCAGGCCCGCGAGACGGTGAACCCGTTCTATGCCCGCGTCCCCGGAAGTCGTCGAGAGCGCGATGGCGCGCTCGCCGAGCGCACGGGCCGCCGCTACCACGTCGTCGACTACAGCGGGCATCCCGAGGCCGAGCGTGTGCTCGTCGTGATGGGCTCGGGCGGCGAGACCGTGCGGCGAGACCGTCGCCCACCTGAACGCGCGGGCGAGCGGGTCGGCGTCGTGCAGGTCCGGCTGTACCGGCCGTTCCCGGCCCAGGCGCTGGTCGAGGCGCTTCCCGCGACCGTGCGCAGCATCGCCGTGCTCGACCGGACGAAGGAGCCCGGCTCGATCGGCGAGCCGCTCTTCCTCGACACGGTCGCGGCGCTCACCGACTCGTATCGCGGACGGCGAGCGCGAGATCATGCCGAGGGTCGTCGGCGGCCGCTACGGCCTGTCCTCGAAGGAGTTCACGCCCGGCATGGTCGCCGGCATCTTCGACGAGCTCGCGGCCGACCGGCCGCGCCGCCGGTTCACGATCGGGATCAACGACGACGTCTCGGGGACGAGCCTCCCCTACGACGCCGCCGCTCGACATCGAGCCGCCCGAGACGGTGCGCGCGGTCTTCTTCGGCCTCGGCTCCGACGGCACCGTCGGCGCGAACAAGAACACGATCAAGATCCTCGGCGACGAGGAGGGCCTGAATGCCCAGGGCTACTTCGTCTACGACTCGAAGAAGTCGGGCTCGCAGACGGTCTCGCACCTGCGCTTCGGGCCGCAGCCGATCCGGGCCCCCTACCTCGTCCAGCGGGCCGGCTTCGTCGGCTGCCACCAGTTCGGGCTGCTCGACCGCACCGACGTGCTCGGCCGCGCGGCCGACGGCGCGACGTTGCTGCTCAACTGCCCGCAGCCGCCCGGCGAGGTGTGGGACGCGCTCTCGCGCCCGGTGCAGGAGCAGATCCTCGCCAAGCACATCGAGGTGTACGTGATCGACGCCGGCCGGATCGCGCGCGAGGTCGGTCTCGCAGGGCGGATCAACATCATCCTGCAGACGTGCTTCTTCGCCATCTCGGGCGTGCTGCCGCGCGAGCAGGCGATCGAGCGGATCAAGGCGGCGGTCGCCAAGACCTACGGCCGGCGCGGCGCCGAGGTCGTCGAGCGCAACCAGGCCGCGGTCGACCGCGCGCTCGAGGGCCTGCACCGGGTCGAGGTTCCCGAGCGGGTGACGGCCACCCGGGAGCTGCCGCCGGTCGTCCCGGCGGACGCACCCGAGTTCGTGCGCACCGTCACCGCGGAGATGCTGGCCGGGCGCGGCGACGCGCTGCCGGTCAGCGCGCTGCCGGTCGACGGCACGTACCCGAGCGGCACGGCGGCCTACGAGAAGCGCAACATCTCGGAGCTCGTCGCCGTCTGGGACGCCGACACCTGCATCCAGTGCGGCAACTGCAGCTTCGTCTGCCCGCACAGCGTGATCCGCTCGCGGTACTACGACGGCGTCGCAGCTCGAGGGCGCCCCGGACGGCGTTCCGGTCGGCGCCGCTCGATGCGGTCGGGCTGCCCGACACCCGCTACACGCTGCAGGTCTACGTCGAGGACTGCACCGGCTGCGCGCTCTGCGTCGAGGCGTGCCCGGTCGTCGTGCCGGGCGATCCGGCCCGCAAGGCGATCAACCTCGAGACGCGCGAGCCGCTCGTCGCGGCCGAGCGCGAGAACATCGCCTTCTTCGAGACGCTCCCGGCGACCGACCGCTCGCGGGTCGACTTCGGCACCGTGCGCGGCACGCAGTTCCTCGAGCCGCTGTTCGAGTTCTCCGGCGCCTGCGCCGGCTGCGGCGAGACGCCGTACCTGAAGCTGCTCTCGCAGCTCTTCGGCGACCGCCTGATGGTCGCCAACGCGACCGGCTGCTCGTCGATCTACGGCGGCAACCTGCCGACGACGCCGTGGACGACCGACGCCGACGGCCGCGGCCCGGCCTGGTCGAACTCCCTCTTCGAGGACAACGCCGAGTTCGGGCTCGGCTTCCGGCTCGCCGCCGACCGGCACGCCGAGCTCGCCCGCCGGCGGCTCGGCGAGCTGCGCGACCGCCTGGGCGCCGACCTCGTCGACGAGATCCTGGAGGCGCCGCAGCTGCGGGAGTCGGAGCTGCGCGCCCAGCGCGCGCGGGTGGCGGAGCTGAGCGGCGGCTCGACGGGCTGGACGGGCCGGCGGTCCCCGACCTGCTCAGCGTCGTCGACCACCTCGTCCGGCGCAGCGTCTGGATCGTCGGCGGCGACGGCTGGGCCTACGACATCGGCTCCGGCGGCCTCGACCACGTCCTCGCCAGCGGGCGCAACGTCAACGTGCTCGTGCTCGACACCGAGGTCTACTCGAACACTGGCGGCCAGATGTCGAAGGCGACCCCGCTCGGCGCGGTCGCCAAGTTCGCCGCCGCCGGCAAGACCGTTCCCAAGAAGGACATCGCGCTGCAGGCGATCGCCTACGGCAGCGTCTACGTCGCCCGCGTCGCGATGGGCGCCGACCCCCAGCAGACGCTGAGCGCGTTCCGCGAGGCGGAGGCCTACGACGGCCCCTCGCTGCGTGCTCGCCTACAGCCATTGCATCGCCCACGGGATCGAGATGCGAAACGGCCTCGACCAGCAGTACCGCGCCGTCGCGAGCGGCTACTGGCCGCTGATCCGCTACGACCCGATGGTGCGCGCCGCCGGCGGCAACCCGTTCCTGCTCGACTCGCCGCGGCCGCGCATCCCGCTCGCCGACTACACCAACCGCGAGCTGCGCTACCGCACGCTCGCGAACACCGACCCGGCGGAGGCCGAACGCCTCCACGCGCTCGCCGAGGAGGCGGTCGCGCAGCGCTGGGACGTGTACGAGGAGATGGCGACCCGCGGCGCGCACAGCTTCGCCGCCGACGCGCGCAAGGACCGGGCATGAGCCTGGCGACCGGCTACATGGGCCTCGCCCTGCGCAACCCGCTCGTCGCGTCGGCCTCCCCGCTCTCCCGGACGGTCGACGGCGTCCGGCGGCTCGCCGATGCCGGTGTCGGCGCGGTCGTCCTCTACTCGCTCTTCGAGGAGCAGATCCGCCGCGAGGCGCATCGCGCGACGCGCGGCTCTTCGACGCAGGCACCGAGAGCTTCGCCGAGTCGCTCTCCTACTTCCCGGCAGCCGCGGGAGAGGAGGCGGGGCCGCGCCGCTACCTGAGCCTGCTCGAGCGTTCAGTCGCCGCGGTCGACGTCCCGGTGATCGGCAGCCTCAACGGCGTCACGCCGGGCGGCTGGGTCAGCTACGCGCGGGCGATGCAGGACGCCGGCGCCGCGGCGATCGAGCTGAACATCTACTACCTCCCCGGCGACCCGAGCATCTCGGGCCGTGACGTCGAGCAGCGGCACGTCGACATCCTGAGCCGGGTCAAGGACACGGTCAGCGTGCCGGTCGCGGTCAAGCTCAGCCCGTACTTCAGCTCGACGGGCGAGATGGCGGTTCGGCTCGACGAGGCCGGCGCCGACGCCCTCGTCCTCTTCAACCGCTTCCTGCAGCCCGACATCGACGCGGAGACGCTCGCCGTCGTGCCGCAGGTCGGCCTCTCGAGCCCGGCAGAGGCGCGGCTGCCGCGCACCTGGATCGCGCTCCTGCACGGACGGGTGCGGGCCTCGCTCGCGGCGACCACCGGCGTCGAGACGCCCGGCCGACGTGGCCAAGTACCTCCTCGCCGGCGCCGACGTCGTGATGACCGCCACGGCGCTGCTCCGACACGGCCCCGAGCACGCGACCGTCCTGCTCGACGGGCTCTCGGAGTGGATGGCGCGCAAGGGATTCGCGAGCCGTCGACGACCTGCGCGGGCTGCTCGCCGTCCCGGGCGACGCCGACGAGGCGCTCTCGAGCACGGGCAGGGTACGTCGGCGCGCTGCGCGAGGCCAATCGCGACATCTACGGGCCCTGGAACGATCCCACAGGCCCTGACTCGCCGCCGGATCGCTGAGCCCGCGTGAGGCCCGGCCGGCCCTCCCCTCGCCCGGGGCCTCGCGTCGAGCCATAACGGTTTCCGGACGCCGCCGGATCATCGTTCGCCCTTATGCCGAGCCTCGCCGGAACCCCGCCGCCGGCCGGCTCCCGTTCGCGGCCTACCCGGCCCGCGCCGGCGTTGTGGGCCGGCCTACTGACGCTGCTGCTCCTGGCGGGCGGGATCCCGCTCGCCGCGGCCACACACCAGCTCGTGGGAGCTGGCATCGTCGAGGCCATGGTCTTTCTTTCTAGCGTCGACGCGATCGCAGCCGCCTTGACCGGCGCGCCCATGCAGCGCTGCCGCACCAACTTCATGCGCAACCTGCTCATCCGGGTGCCCAGGAGCGCCCAGGGCTTCGTCGCAACGAAGGTCCGCACGATCTTCGCTCAGCCCGGCGCGGCGACGGTGCGCGAGCAGCACGTCCGGATCGTCGACCAGCTCGCCAGCCGCTTCCCCGAGGCCGCGGCGCTCCTGGATGAGGCCGGCCCTCACCTGCTCGCGTTCACCGCCTTCCCGAAAGAGCACTGGCGGCAGCTCTGGAGCAACAACAGCCTTGAGCGGCTGAACAAGGAGATCCGCCGCCGCACCGACGTCGTCGCGATCTTCCCTGACCGCGCCTCGATCGTCCGACTGGTCGGAGCGGTGCCGGCCGAACAAAATGACGAGTGGGCCGTCGCCCGCCGCTACATGAGCGCCGAGTCGATCGCCAAAGCACTCGCCCACCCCGTCGACGAGCCCGAGGAGGTGATCGCGATCGCCCAAGCCGCGTAACGCTCAGGCGAGGATGACACAGTCACCCTCGTACGGATGAAAGTCAAGTCCGCTGGACGATCGGCTGCCTCCTTGGAAGACTTCGCGTTGGTGCGGGTGACGACGAGCTAAAGCGCAGGAGGTGGGGCTGTCTCCTGCCGCGCTGCTTGGCCGCGTGACGGCCCATTGGTTGCGCGCCCTGGTGTCGCGCCCGCACCGTTCTTGGGTCGGGTGCGCTGCCAGTCGGTGACGAGCCGGCGGTAGGCGAGCTCGGCTTGGCGGGCGAGCTCGCGCTCGAGGTCGTCTTGGGCGGGCCTGCCCCAGATCGGCGTTGCTCCGGCTGTGCGCTTCGCGCGCGGCGCGCCGGTCTTGAGTTCGAGCCGCCGCAGCTTCCGTCTGACGAGGGAGGGGCGCTGGTAGGCGTAGTCCTCGCCGCGGCTGAGCATGTGCCAGGCGAGCACGGCGAGCTTGCGCGCGACCGCGACGGCGGCGATGTGGCGACCTCGGCGGGCGGCGGTGCGCTCGGCGAAGACGCGTAGCGGTCCTGGTGCGCGAGTGGCGACCCAGGCCGACTCGACGAGCGCGTGCCTGGCGGCGGCCGAGCCCTCCTTGGAGATCCGGCCCTGGCGTGGCTTGGCGAGGCCCGACTGGCGCAGACGCGGGTCGAGGCCGAGGTAGCCAACGAGATGGCGCGGGGTCGGAAAGCGGCTGATGTCGCCGATCGCAGCCATCAGCGCCGCCGCAGTCGTGGCGTCGAGCCCGGGGATCGTCATCAGCCGGCGGATCTCCCCCGAGGCGAGCGCCTGCTCGGCGATCGTCTGGTCGACACGGGCAAGCTCTGCGCGAACGAACTCGAGCTGCCGCAGACCGGCATCGACGGTCTCCCGCTCGTCGATCCCGAGCTCGAGCGTCCCCAGCCACGCCAGCCCGGCCTTGCCAAAGACGTCCGAGACCGGCGGCCGCCCCTTCAGATTGCGCAGCAGCACCGCGTGGATTTCGTTCTTCGTCCTCGTCGCCTGCTTCACCAACTGCCGGCGGCGCGACACGAGCCGACGCAACAACCGCGTCCACTCATCCCCGACCCAGACGCGCGGGACAAGATCGGCCGCGAGCAACTCGGCCAACGTGCAGGCGTCGACCGCGTCTGTCTTCACCTTCGCCTCCGCGATCGCGCGCACCTTCCGCGAATGCGCGAGCACGACCTCGCCCACATGCGGAGCAAGGATCCTCGCGATCGCGAGCGCGTTGCCAGTCGCCTCGATCACGACCCGATCGTCCGCGCCGAGGCTCTGCGCGAACAGCTCCAACTCCGCCGGCCGCGCCGCCACCCTGCCCACATGCCGTGCCTTCCCTCCCTCGCTGATCGCGACCTCGCAGAAGTCACGATGAACGTCCAACCCGATGAAACGCATCCTTGCCTCCCTCACTCGATCGGTCGACGCGGGAGACGAGGCCGGCGAACGACACGTACGGATCCGTGCTCGCGGCACATCCGGCCAAGTCGCAGCGGCGGCCAGGTACACCAACGGGCTCACAGCCCATAAGAACGGTCGGCCTGCCCGACCTACGTTCTCCCCCAAAGCCCCTGTCCCGGAACCCGCCCGACGCTACCGACCGCGCCGGACACCCCGATCAGGACCCTCGAGGCTGATTCTCACGCCGGTACACCACTTGACGGGACGCGGCCGTCGCGTAGTTGAGTGCGCGGGGTTCTTCAAGTCTGTGGCAATCAGGCGCTCGGACACTCCGGGGGATGGAGCGGAAGCTTCTAGCCCTTCGTCCGTCTCCTCTTCGCGCTCTCGAGCTCTTTCTGTGGTGGCCGTCTCCTGATTGCCTTTGCCAATCCTCGGCGTCCGGATTGCCTTTGCCAATCCTCGGCGTCCGGCCTTCCTCCCGTGCTTCTTCCGCTTCTTCTTCTCTGCGCTCATCGTCGGGCCGCCTAGATGATTGATGCCACGACGTCGGGTCGTGGCTAGGGACCGGGGAGTGCAGGTCGAAGTCGGCGCTGCTGAAGCGTCGACGACCTGGAGGCCACGATGCACGCCGACCTCGACCTGCTCTTGATCAGTGTCTATTGCACGGCTGACGACCTGTTGCCGGAACGGCGGCGAAACGCGCGACGTCGGTTGAGTGACGCGGAGATCGTCACGCTCTGTGTCGCGCAGGTGTTGATGGGTGTTCCGAGCGACCGTCGCTTCCTGCGCGCGGCGCGTCGGCAGCTCGGCCATCTGTTTCCGCGGTTGCCCAGCCAGGACGGGTTGCACAAGCGGCGGGCGAGGCTGGCGGAGACGATCGAGTGGTTGATCGGCGTCTTCGCAGCTCAGAGCCCGGGCAGCCTCGACGAGGTGCTGCTGCTCGATTCGACACCGGTGGAGTGCGGTCGCTCGGTCGAGACGACCCGCCGCTCGCAGTTATCCGACGTCTGCGGCTACGGCTACTCGAAGAGCCACTCGCGCTGGTTCTGGGGGATGCGGTTGCACCTGGCCTGCGCCCCGGACGGGACGCCGCGCGCGGCCGCGCTCGTCTCCGCCGACCGGCCGAAACGAGAAGTCGCGCTGACGCTCTTGCCGCGCGCGCTCACAGGCGGCGAGACGATCGTCTGCGACAAGGGCTACGCCGGGCGCGACTTTGCCGCCGCAGTCGCCGAGCTCGGCGGCCTCGTCCTGCGGCCACCCCGTCAGACCGAGCCACAAACCGGGCCGCATCTCGCTCCGATCCGGCAGCGAATCGAGTCAGTCTTCTGGACCCGCAAAGACCTGCTCAGCCTCGAACGGCACGGCGCCCGAACCCCACACAACCTCCTTACCCGCATCGCGACCAGGCTGCTCGCGCTCGCCGCCTGCATCAGCCTCAACCACCAACTCGGACGACCCAGCCGAGCAATCGCCGACTACACCGCCTAACCGCGTGGCATCAACCGTCTAGACACGCCGTGAATGGCGCGATAGATCCGAGCCGAACTCCGTCCACCCGCAGACCGGGCAGTAGGTCGCGAGCTCGGGCGGCTCATCCCTCTCGGGGTCCTCGCATCGGATCGCCAGCCAGCCGCGGGCATTCTCATCGCTTTTGCAGCCGCATTCAACGCAGACAAGTTCCCGGGTCATCTGCCGCAACATCGCGGAGTTCGAGCACATGCGCTACTGGCCTTTTGTCTGATTCTTCCCCGTCCCCTGTTCGAGTGAGCGACCGAACATCGCCAGCCAGAGAGCGGTGGGTGATTTGCCGCGCATCCCCGTTGGAAGGCTCTCGGCGGGTCGCCCTCCGTCCGGACGTGATGACGGCCCGCTATCTGCGGGCCGCCCGGGAAGAGACTCGTGTGTTGAGCCGGTCTGGTTGCGCTCCGCTGGAGCGGTATGCCCGAACGCGGCTGGCGGACACACCATGAGCGAACACGAGCGCCGAAGCACTCACCGTTGGGACGGTCTTGCGGAGCCGATGGCCTTGGCTCAATCGAGTGACGCGCAAGTCGTCGATCCATAGCTCGGAGCGCTCGCAGACTTCTTGTGTAGCACCGGGCGCTCGTCCAGGCGCGCTGCCGTGTCTTTACGAACAGGCGGACCCTTGCGCTGGCGCCCAATACAGTCGCGATCGGATCGGGGTACCAGAACCCAGGCCCGGCTCCGGGCGCCGGTAGCCGCCCCGTTTGCGAGATGAACGCTCAGCGGGCGCCCGTCTATGCTGCGATTGGAGTCGAGTGGCCTCCCTGGCGCTGGTCCAGAGGCCGGGGGGTTCGAAAAGTGCCGGCTGGACGCTTGCGGGACGGCCCCGCACAACCCCTTCCGAGATCTCTGCGCTTCGAGCGCCGAGACGGCTCAAGCCGGCTGTTGCCTCAGGATACAATGATCTCGACAGGCCGCGGGATGCGGAGCTCGGATCCGGTAGGCTAGGTTCGAGTCCAGATCCTGCAGCTCTCATAAAAGCCCCGCAAATCGGGGCTTTTTGTTGGACAAGCCCCGCCCGGAGAGACGAGAGATGACAAATCCGACACCGAACTGCCCCCAGTGCAACGCCCCCCTTAAGCTCCACGAGATGGCCGTCCCCCGCCCCGCCAGGACAGGCGCGCCGCGCGTCGTGCCGAAGCGGCAGTGGGTGTGCAGCAACGAGGACTGCATGTACACGGCGAACCAGCACGTCCACGCGCTTTCGCGGTAGCGGCCGGGTAGCGCTCAGCCCAGCCGGTAGACGGTGCCCGAGTGCGGGACGACGACGAGCGTCCGCGTGCCGTCCGGGACCGCGCTCGCGCCTGCGAGCGGAAACGGCAGCTGCCCGACGGTCGCGATCCGGCCGGTCGAGGGCGCGATGCGCACGATCGCGCTGACCGCCTTCCCGGCCGCATCCCGCCCGCCGAGGAGGTACAGGGTCGGCCCCGAGGCGACCAGGAGCCCCTGGTCGACGGCCTGGGGAAGCTTCCCGATCGAGATCAGCCTTCCGGTCCGCGTGTCGACGGCGAAGACGCTGCGGGAAAGGCCCGCCTGGGTCGACCCACCCGCGACGAAGAGCGTGTGGCCGATCAGCGCGACCGCCGGCGAGCGGGTGCCCTCCGGCAGGCGCGCGATCACGATGACCTTGCCCGGCGGGACGAACTCGAGGATCGCCGTCGCGTACTGCGAGCCCGTCCAGCCGCCGACGAGGTAGACCGAGCCGTTCCGGGCGACGAACCCGGCCTCGGCGAGCGGCTCGTCGAAGGCACCTGCCGCCTTGACCTTCCCCGAGGCGGGATCGATCGCCAGGATCGCATCCGTCGGAGTCGCTCCCCGCTCGCCGCCGAGCGCGCGCACGGAGCGACCGAGCGGGAAGGCCGCGGCGGCGGCGCGGGGCCCCGGCAGCGAGCCCACCCGCACGAGCTTCCCGCCGGCCGGGCCGGCGACGACGGCGTCGCTCCCGCGTCCCCCGAGCACGACGAGCCTGCTCCCGGCGAGGACGGCAGCGGCCTCGTCGCCTCCGACGGGGAGCCGACCGGCGGGCCGCGCCGGCAGCGGCCCCCACGGCACGGGGGGCTTCGGCTTGACGACCCGCCGTGTCGTCACCGTGGTTGCGCTCGTGGTCAGCTGGGCGACGTGAGCGGGAAGACCGTCCGTCAACGCCTTTCCCAGCGCGATCCCGCCGACCGTGACCGCGGCGAGCAGCCCGAGGAGCAGCACGACCCGGAAGCCGGCGCCGACCCGCCCGAAGCGGGGCTCGCCGGCGGTACCTGCCGGCGCCGCCGGGCCGGCGGGCGGAAGCACCGGCCACGGCTCCTCGCTCTCTCCGGGCTGCTTGCGACGCAGAATGCGCAGCCTGCCGCGATCCCTGCCGGGCTCCATCGCGCCCACGGTACCGGCGCCGCCGGACCGCTCCACGGCTCTATGCTCTCTCGCCATCGCAGCCCGTTTCAGCTTCCGGAGGAAGAGACTCGAGAGGGCAGGCGAGGGCCCGCATCGGAGCCGGCCGCTCGGAGCTGCGTGCGCGGGTCTCGTCCTCGTCATCGCCCTCGCGGGGCTCGCGTCCGGGACGGCCGCCACGGCGCTCCGGGTCGCCTCCTGCTCGGCGATCCAGAACCCGAGCGGGAACCTGTTGATCACCTCCGACCTGCCGCTGCACGGGGCGCAGCGGGCCCAGGCGCTCCAGATGAGCCGGGCGATCGCCTTCGAGCTCGCCCGCGGCGGCTGGCAGGCCGGCGCGTTCAGCGTCGCCTACCAGAGCTGCGACGACTCCACCGCCGCCAGGGGGCAGTGGGATCCCGGCACCTGCCAGGCGAACGCGAGCTCGTACGCGGCGGATCGGCGGGTCGTCGGCGTGATCGGCCCGCTCAACTCGGGCTGTGCCGAGCTCGAGCTGCCGGTTGTGAACCGAGCCTCTGAGGGCCCCCTGGCGATGGTCAGCCCCGCCACCACCTACGTCGGGCTGACGCACGAGGGCGCCGGGATCGCGCCCGGCGAGCCCGCCCAGTACTACCCGTCCGGCAGGCGAAGCTTCGCGCGGGTCGTGGCGGCAAACGACGTCCAGGGCGCCGCCGACGCCGTCCTCGCGTCGCGGCTGCACGTCACGAAGCTCTTCGTGCTGAACGACCGGGAGGCATACGGCGAGGGCATCTCCGCAGCCGCCGCCCACGCCGCGAAGAAGCTCGGGATCGCCGTCGTCCGGGTTACCTCCTGGGATCCGAACGCGGCGTCGTACTCGGGCGTCGCGCTCCAGGTCAGGGCATCCGGCGCGCAGGCGGTGTTCCTCGGCGGGCTCGTCGGCAAGAACGGCGGCAAGCTGATCGCGGCCATCCGGGCCGGGGCGCCGGGAGCGATCATCATCGCTCCGGACGGCTTCACACCGGTCTCGGCCGCCGTCCAGCAGTCGGGCGGTGCGGCAGACGGCATGTACGTCTCGATCGCCGGGCTTCCGGTCGAGCGGCTTCCACGCGCCGGACAGACGTTCGTCAAGGCGTTCGCGGCCAGCCTGGGCGGTGCGACGGTCGACCCGTACTCGACCTACGCGGCGCAGGCGACGGACGTCCTCGTTCAGGCGATCGCGAGCTCGAACGGCACCCGGGCCGGAGTGAGTGCACAGCTCTTCGGGGTCGACATCCCGCACGGGATCCTCGGCCCGATCTCGTTCGACGCCGACGGGGACGTCTCGGCCGGCCCGGTCACCATCTACGTCGTCAAGGGCGGGAAGTCGACGGTCTCGCAGGTGATCGAGCCGAAGAGCTCGCTCGTTGCCACTTCCTAGCGCACTCCTGCGAGCAGGAAGAATCGCGCGATGAGCGACCGGGCGACGACGGCGTTCTCCGGCCGGACGGCCTGGGCGCGCAACCTCGAGACGCCGCTGCGGACGTTCCTGCGCACCGAGACCGGGAGCGCCGTCGTTCCTGCTCGCGGCGACGCTCGCGGCGCTCGTCTGGGTGAATGTCGACGCCGCCTCCTACGCCCGGGTCTGGAACACGACCGTCTCGATCCGGGTCGGCCGCCACGGCATCGTCGAGCCGCTCCGCTACTGGGTGAACTCCGGCCTGATGACGTTCTTCTTCTTCGTCGTCGGGCTCGAGGCGCGGCGCGAGTTCGACATGGGCGAGCTGCGCGAGCGGCGCCGGGTGGCGCTGCCGCTCGCGGCCGGGCTCGGCGGGATGCTCGTCCCGGTCTCGATCTTCGTGGCGGTCGAACGCCGGCCACCCCTCGGCGCACGGCTGGGGCGTCGCGATGTCGACGGACACCGCCTTCGCGCTCGGCGATGCTCGCGCTCGTCGGGCCGCGCTTCCCCGACCGGCTGCGGGCCTTCATGCTCACCGTGGTCGTCGTCGACGACCTCGTCGCGCTGGTCGTGATCGCCACCGTCTACTCCGAGCACGTGGCGCCGGGAGCGCTCCTCGCCGCGATCGGGCTGCTGCTCGTGGCCGTTGCGGCGGTGCGTGTCCGGCGTGCACTACGGGCTCGTCTACCTCGCGCTCGGGGCGGCCGCCTGGGTGGCGATGACCAAGTCGGGCGTCGACCCGGTCGTCGTCGGGCTCGTCGCTCGGCCTGCTGACCTACGCCTCCCCGGCAACGCGCACCGACCTCGAGCGGGCGAGCGACCTCTTCCGCCTCTTCCGCGAGCAGCCGACCCCCGAGCTCGCACGCTCGGCGACGCTGGGCGTCCAGTCGGCGATCTCGCCCAACGAGCGGCTGCAGCAGCTCTACCACCCGTGGACGAGCTACGTGATCGTGCCGCTGTTCGCGCTCGCGAACGTCGGCATCCAGATCGACCGCGCGTTCCTCTCGCGGGCCTACAGCTCGCCGGTGACGCTCGGGATCCTGTTCGGCTACGTCGTCGGCAAGCCGATCGGCGTCGTGGGCGTCTCGGCGCTCGTCACCCGGCTGAGCCGCGGCCGGCTCCGGCCGCCCGTCGGCTGGGCCGCGGTCGCCGGAGGCGGGTTCATCGCCGGCATCGGCTTCACCGTCTCGCTCCTGATCGCCAGCCTCGCCTTCCACGGCGCCGAGCTGGACGAGGCGAAGCTCGGCCTCCTCAGCGCGGCTCTGTGCGCGTCGGGCGCCACCTGGCTCGTCTTCCGCGCCACCTCGCTCCTCCCGACCCGGCTGAAGATCCGCGCGCTGCTCGGGACCGCCGAGACGCTGGTCGACCTCGCGGTGCCCGTCGACCCCGAGCGCGACCACATCCGCGGGCCGGCGGAGGCGCCGGTCACGCTCGTCGAGTACGGCGACCTCGAGTGCCCGTTCTGCGGTCAGGCCGAGCAGGTCGTTCGCGAGCTGCTCGCCGACTTCGGCGACCTTCGCTACGTCTGGCGCCACCTGCCGCTGAACGACGTCCACCCGCTCGCCCAGCTCGCGGCCGAGGCGACCGAGGCCGCGGCGGCGCAGGGGAAGTTCTGGGAGATGCACGATCTGCTCCTCGCCCACCAGGACGCGCTGCGCCCCCGCGACCTGATCGGCTACGCCGGCGAGCTCGGTCTCGACGTCGAGCGGTTCACGAACGACCTGCACCGGCACCTAGGCGCCGCCCGCGTCGCCGAGGACGTCGACGGCGCCGACCTGAGCGGCGTCTCGGGCACGCCGACGTTCTTCCTCAACGGCCGGCGACACCACGGCGCCTACGACGTCCAGACCCTGTCGGCCGCGGTGCGGGCAGCCCGGGCGCGGGCCGCGCTGGCCGCCTGACCGCTCAACCGCCGTCCGCTCGAGCCGATTACCGCGAGCGACCGCCCCCTCTCCCCTCGAGGCCCGGCACCGCATGGGAAAAGTGATCGCTCCGCCGGCGCAACCTGCGGCTCGAGCTGACCGCGGAGAGCTGGATCAAGCTCGTCCGGACCTTCGAGGCCGCGATCGCGACCTGGCGGGCGAACGGCTCGCCGCGCGAGCACCCCCATCTCGAGCTGGCGAAGCATGGCCGAGCGGGAGCACGCGTTGCTCTCGCGGCTTTTCGGGCCTCACTTCCCGTGCGCGCTCGGAACCTCGCGCGGCGGCGGCTGGACGATCTGCGACATGGAGCTCGTCGACGGCTACCCGCTGTCGGACACCTCACGGCTCCTCGCCGCGACGACGCTCGACGGCATGCGCGCGCTCGTGCGCGGCTGCCTGGAGATCCTCGACGCGCTGGCGGGGGCGGGAATCGTCCACCGCGACATCAAGGCCGACAACATCCTGGTTCGCAAGGACGGCCGGCCGGTGCTGATCGACTTCGGCTGGGCGACCGCCCCCGACCTGCCGCACGTCACCCCGGCGGGCCTCGGCAACGACGGCCGCCCGGCGGACGGGTTCTGCGACACCTACTCGATGGGGGTCGCACTCGGCGAGGCCTGCGCGCGCCACCCGGAGCTGCTTCCGGTCCTCGAGGCGATCACGCGCGCGGGACGGGACGACCGGGTCGCCGACACCCGTGCGCTCCGGGAGCTGCTCGACGCGCCGCCCCGTCCCGACGAGATCACCGCGGCCGCGGCCCGGTTCGCGCTCGGCCGGATCGCCGCCGGGCGGGCGGAGCTCGCGGCCGCCGCGCTGGAGCATGCGAAGGCGCTCGCCCCGAGCAGGGCCGAGATCGCCGAGGCCGAGGGCATGCTCGCCCGGCCGCAGGCTCCACCGGTCGCTCCCTCGACGCCGGCGGCGGGGCCGGGCACGGCGGGTCGTCAAGGTGCTCGCCTTCGCCGACGAGCTCCTCTCGCAGCCCGAGCTGCCCGCCGCGTACACGGACGCCTTCGCCCCGGGCGAGCCCGTTCAGCTCGTCGCGTACGCCCCGGACGCGGAGGCCGGCGAGATCGCGCCGCGCCTCGAAGCCGCCCTGGCACGCTGCGGCGGCGCCGACCCCGACGTCGTCCTGCTCCCCGTGCCCCGGGACGGCGACTCCGAGCGAACGATCGCCGCCGGCGCCGCGCTGCTGCTCTCGGGCAACCCGGCCGGGGGGCGTTCTCGGAGCTGCCGCGCGTGGCGGGGGGCGAGAGCATCCGGCTGCGCGATGCGGTCGGTGTCGCCGGCAGCCGGCTGCTCTACCCGGACCGGACGATCCAGCACGCCGGGATCGTGTGGAACGAGCAGGGCCGGCTCGCTCACATGCACCGCGGCGCGCCGGCGGAGGCTCCCGCCGACCTCGACCGGCGCGACTTCGGGGCGGTCACGGGCGCCTGTCTGCTGATCCGCCGCGACCTGTTCTTCGAGGTCGGGGCGTTCGACCCCGGGCACCACATGTACGTCGAGGACGTCGATCTCTGCATCCGCGTCTGGGAGTCGGGCCACCGCGTCACCTATTGCCCGGGGAGCGTGGTCGTTCATCTCGAGAACCCGTCGATGACGGACGTGGCCTGGCGTGACCGGAACATCGTCGCCGGCTGGCAGCGCCTCAACGAGCGCTGGGCAGGCCGCTGGCCCAGGCCGTGTGCAAGCTCGCCTGGCCGGTCTTGCTGCCGGGCGGGCCTCGACATCTCGCCGTGCTGTCGTTCGCGGACGACCTGCTCGCGCACCCCGAGCTGGTCGCCGGGTGGGGCCGGGCCTTTGCCGGGCACGAGGAGGCGACGCTCGTGATCTTCGGCGCGGGGCACGACGCGGAGCCGCTCCGCGGACTGCTTCGCGAGCTGTTCGCGAAGGCCGGCCTCGAGGATGCGTCCGGGCTCGATGTGCTCGTGCTGGCCGCGCCCGCGGGCGCCGTCCCGGACCCCAAGCTCGTGAACGCGATCAGCGCCGTGCTCAGCAGCACGCCGGTCGCGGGCCCACTCGCCGGCTTGCCGTGGACCGACGAGTCGGGCCTCGCCCGGCTGCGAGACACCGCCGCCGCCGCGATCGCCGCGTAGGCCGGACGGCTCGAACCCGGCGTCCGACACCGGGACAGGGCTCGGATCGCCATGGCCCGAACGGCCGCCCCGTTCCGGCGCGCGGTTCTCAGGTCGTGGCGGCGGCGGGCGCAAGGTCGTAGACCGTGACGCGGCCGACGGTCCTCGCGGTGAAGTGCGCGGCGACCCAGGTGGCGATCGCGTTCGAGCTGCTCGAGCTCCCGGCGCCGGGGCCGCCGCCGCTGCCGCTGCCGCCGGAGAGGAAGTAGTGGATCTTCCCCGCCGCGACATCGGCCCTGAACTCGGCGAGCGTCGGCACCGGGTCGGTGCCGTTGAAGCCTCCGATCGCCAGCACGGGCTCACCTGTCGCGAGCTGGATTCCGGCGGCGCTGTTTGCTCCGACGACGGCCGCAACCCAGCCGTAGCTCGCCGCGCGGGCCCGGAGTAGCTTCACGAGCGCGCCGCTCGGGGTGCCGGAGTCGAGGAGCCCGCCGAGCCCGCCCGCGCCGGCCGCGCCCCCGGGCCCCGGCTCGAAGCCGTTGCTCCCGCCGGGGCCGAACGCACCGCGAGCGCCTCCCGGGCCGCCGAGCGCCCCGGCGGGCGGCGCGCCCGGCCCGAAGCCGCCGCCCGCCCGTCCGGGAGCCCGCCCGCCGCCGGGGCCGCCCTGGTTGACCGCGCCGGCCGGGCCTGCGGTCGGCAGAGAGCCGGTGTGGGAAGTCGACACGGTGTGAGCCGCGTAGGCCGCCGGAGCGGCAAGCGCCGTCGCAAGCGCGAAGAGGAGCAGCACGCGGCCGGTTGCGCGATTCCCGCGCAGGAGCGGCGCCCCGAGCGCGATCAGCACGGCCGCGGCGACGCCGCCGGCCAGCACGAACGTTCGCAGCCACAGAAGCCAGGACGGCGTCCGCTCGAGGAGCACGTAACCCCACGCGGCCGTCCCGGCGACCGCGGTCGCGAGCGTGAGGCGGGCGGGCAGGGCCTCGCGCCGCTGCCAAGCCCAGGCCACGCCGATCCCGATCAGCGCTCCGATCGCGGGGGCGAGGACGACCGTGTAGTACGGATGGATGATCCCCCGGGCGAAGCTGAAGACGAGGCCCGTGACGACGAGCCAGCTGCCCCAGATCAGCGCCGCGGCGCGGCGGCCGTCGGTTCGCGGGGCACGGCGCGTCGCCCAGAGCAGAACAGCCAGGAACACGAGCGCCGCCGGTAGGAGCCAGGAGATCTGCGTCCCCATCTCGCCGCCGAAGAGCCGTCCGATCCCGGTCGGGCCCCACAGGCCGCCGCCCCCGCCGGCGGTGGTGCCGCCGCCGAAGACCTGTCCCCCGACGACGCTCCCGGTCTCGTTGCCGGTGATCCGACCGAAGCCGTTGTAGCCGAAGATCAGGTTCAGGATGCTGTTGTCCTGCGAGCCGCCGATATACGGCCGGCTCGACGCCGGCCACGCCGCGACGACCGCGACCCACCACCCCGCCGCCGCGACCAGCGCCGCGCCGGCGGCGACGAGCTGTGCCAGGCGCCGCCGCAGCGACGCCGGCGCGGCGAGCAGGTAGACCGCCGCGAACCCCGGGACGACCACGAACGCCTGCAGCATCTTGGTCAGGAAGCCGAGCCCGATCAGCGCGCCGGCGAGCAGCAGCCAGCGCGAGCCCGCCCGCTCGAGCGCCCGGGTCAGCGCGTAGGCGGCGGCGACCAGGAGCAGCGTCAGGAGCGCATCCGGGTTGTTGAAGCGGAACATCAGCGCAGCGACGGGCGTGAGCGCGAGCACGAGCCCGGCGAGCAATCCGGCGGCCGGCGAGAAGCGGCGCCGCACGGCCGCGTAGAGCAACCCGACCGAGGCGACCCCTTCGAGGGCCTGGGGGGCGAGGATGCTCCACGAGTTGACCCCGAAGAGCCGAACCGAGATGTCCATCACCCAGAGCGACGCCGGCGGCTTGTCCACGGTGATGAAGTTCGAGGAGTCGAAGGAGCCGAACAGGAACGCCTTCCAGCTCTTCGAGCCAGCCTGGACGGCGGCGGAGTAGAATCCGTTCGCCCACCCGTTGACCGAGAGGTCGACCAGGTAGAGGAGCGCGGTCGCCCCGAGCAGGCCGAGCAGTGCGGGCCTCACCCAGGCGGGATCGACCGCCCGGCCGCGGATCAGCCCGCGCAGCCGCGCGGAGCGCGCCACCGCGGACGGCCGGCCAGGCCGTAGGTCCGCCGCGCCGGTGGTCGCGCTCATGCGCCCTCTCCGGCGGGTGCGGCGCGGCGGGCCCGGAACACCCAGGAGCGCAGGAGCGCGAACCGCAGCACGGTCGCGAGGAGGTTCGCCGCGACGAGCACGACGAGCTCGACCGTCCGCGACGGCTGAGGCGAGACGAGGTCGAGGAGCGCGAGCGCGGATGCGGTCAGGGCGAGCGCAAGCGCGAAGACGGCGAGCCCCTGCGCCTGCTGGCGCAGCGCGCGCGACGAGCCGCGGATCGCGAAGGTCAGCCGGCGATTCGCGGCCGTGTTCGCCATCGCCGTCAGGAGCAGGGCCGCGGCGTTCGCAGCCTGGGAGGCAAGCACGCTCCGCAGCAGGAGGTAGAGCACGAGGTAGGCGAGCGTCGAGACGACGCCGATCGCCGCGAACCGGACCACCTGACCGCGGAAGCCGGGAGCGCTCCCCTCCGCCTCCTCGGGGCGCAGGCGGCCGGCGCGGAAGTCCAGCGCGAGCCGGACGACGCCGCGCAGGTCGGCCGTCGCGGTCGCCACGATGTCGACGCGGGAGTCGGGGTCGTCGACCCAGTCGACGGGGACCTCGTGGATCCGCAGCCCGGCGCGCTCGGCGAGCACGAGCAGCTCGGTGTCGAAGAACCAGGCGCGGTCCCGCACGAGCGGGAGCAGCTGGCGCGCCCGGTCGGACCGGATCGCCTTGAACCCGCATTGCGCGTCCGAGAAGCGCGCCCCGAGGACGAGCCGGAGCAGCGCGTTGTACGAGCGCGAGATCAGCTCCCGCTTCGGCCTGCGGACGACGTGCGCGCCGCGGGCGAGCCTGCTGCCGATCGCGAGGTCGCTGTGACCGGAAAGGAGCGGGGCGACCAGCGGCAGCAGGGCCCGGAGATCGGTCGAGAGATCGACGTCCATGTACGCGAGCACCTTCGCGTCGCTCGTCGACCAGACGGCGTGCAGCGCGCGCCCCCGCCCTCGTGCATCGAGGCGGATCGAGCGCACCGGGGCGAGCTCCGAGGCGAGCTCGCGCGCCGCGTCCCACGTCCCGTCGGTGCTCCCGTTGTCGGCGATCGTGATGCGGAAGCTGAACGGGAAGCTCTCGGCGAGGTAGTCGTGCAGCCGGCGCACGCTCCGGCCGAGCGTCCCGATCTCGTTGTAGACCGGAACGACGATCTCGATCTCCGGGGGCGCGAACCGCAGGTCGATCGGGGCCGGCCGAATCGCTGTCGCCGTCGTCGCCATCGCAACCGAGTATCGGGTCGGTCGCTAACAGCGTCGTCAAGGATCCCTGAGAGAGAGCTGTGGGTGCGCGGCGGGCGCTCAGGCCCGGGCGATCGGCCGCACCTCGGCCGCGGTCAGCCGCACGAGGTCGCGCGGGTCGAGCTCGAGCTCGAGGCCCCGCCTGCCCGCGCTGACGTAGATCGTCTCGTGCTCGAGCGCCGAGACGTCGATCGTCGTCGGCAGTGCCCGCCGCTGCCCGAGCGGCGAGATTCCGCCGACCGCGTACCCGGTCGCCCGCTCGGCCGTGGCCCGATCGGCCAGGGCGACCCGCTTCCCGAGCGCCCGCAGGTCGAGCTGCCCGGCGACGGGGACGATCGCGATCGCCGGCCGCCCGCCGAGGTCGACGACGAGGGTCTTGAACACGCGCCCGCGGTCGAGCCCGAGCGCCTCGGCAGCCTCGAGCCCGTACGAGTCGACCGCCGGATCGTGCTCGTGGGCGTGCACCCGGAACGTGATCCCAGCGCTCTCGACTACCGCGATCGCCGGAGTCCGCGCCATCGGCCGAGCCTACTTCGGGCGGCGCACGCGGCGGTAGACCCCGACCGCGACGACGAACGCCCCGCCGATCGCGAGCGGGATCCACCCCTTGAAGTCGTTCGTCGCCGCAGAGGTATCCGTCGTAGTCGGCGCGGGCTTCGAGGCGGCCTGTGAGCTCGCCGCCCCGCCGGCAGGCACCAACCAGAGCGCGGCGGCGAGCGCGAGCAGGCAGGCGACGGCTCCGACGTCTCTGCGCGGCCGAGCCCGCTTGCCGGTCAGAACCACGCTCCGATCCTGCCACACGACCGGTGGCTGTCAACAGCATGCCGAGAATGCAACACCGTTTCCGCGGGGGTGCGAGCCGGCGAGATCGGGTCGGTCGCGAGGCGGAGCGCAGCGACCCGTGAGGTCGAAGCTCGCCGGATCCCGAGGTCTTCCCGGCAGCAAGACGCGGTGATCTACTCGGCTGCGACGGGCGACCTCGCGTCGGGGTGGATGCGCTCGAGTCGACCCAGCCAGGGTCGGGCCTGTAGCGACTCGAAGATCTCCCTCGCCTCGGCGATCATTGCGGCGGCCTCCGCACGCCGCCCGTCCGAGATGAGCCATTCGCCGTGCTCGGTCAGCGTTGCCGCGAGCCAGTAGGGAATCCCGACCTCGCGAAAACGTGCCGCGGCGGCGCTGAACCCGCGCTCGACCTCCTCGGCCGGTCCGCGTGCCACGGCGAGCCGCGCCTTCGACCTCTCGCCGAGGGCCGCCAGCGAGGGCCACACCTCGCCCTGCCGCAACCCCGAGAGCAGACCGAGGACATCGTCGACCCGGTCCAGCTCGCCGAGCGCGAAGGCGGAATCCACGGCCTGTGCGAAGCCGATCCTGATCAGCGGGCTGTCGGCCCCGGTCATGAGACCGCAGCGCACGGCATCCTTGGCCAGCTCGAGCGCCTCGCCATGGCTCCCTTCGGCCTCCCGAATGACCGCCATCGCGGCGGCGCGACCGCCTGCGCGTTGCACGTCGCTCGACCCGGTGTACTGGGCCGAGAGCTCCGCGAGCTTCTCGAGGCCCTCGTCGAGGCCGCGGTTCACGCAGATCGTCGGAAGCGCAGCGAGCATCCCGCTCATCTCGCCGGTCCAGTCCCACGACGCGATCTCGCCGGCCCACTCGACTGCTTCGTCCCAGCGGCCGGCCATGAAGAGCGGGTACGGCATCGCCTCGCGGATCATCTGCTCCCATTGCAGCTCACCGACGCGACGAGCCAGATCCAGGGCGCGGCCGTGCAGCTCGATCGCCTCCGCGTACCGATCGCGGCCAAAGGTCAGCTCGGCCAGGTTGTAGTAGGCCCGCAGGGCCGCGGCCGAGCGGTCGTGGGCGAGCGCCACCGTGAGGGCATGGCTGAGCAGGGCGACCCCCTCCTCCGGGCGCGCACGGGCCGTGGCGACGAGCCCCTTCGTGTTGAGCGCGTGCGAGATCACCTCCGGAAGCCCGAGCCCCTCGGCGATCGCGAGCGCGGCGTCGACCCGCTCGGCCGAGAGCCCGATCTCACCCCTGAAGTAGTGGAGCCGTCCAATCTCTGCCGAGAGGGTCGCGAGATCGGCGTCCGCTTCGTCGGTCCTGAGGACCGCGTAGGCGTCCTCCATCCGCGCGACCGCCTCGTCAATCAAGCCGTGGTGGTGGAACTCGACGGCTGCGAGGGCCGCCGAGACGCGCGCTGCGGCATGCGTGAGCCCACTGGACTCGTACGCGGAGATCGCGGCCAGATAGTGGGCCTCGGCGTCGTCGAACCGGCGGGCCCGATGGGCGTGCGCACCGGCCCGTTCGAGGAACGCGGCCCTCGCCCCCGGCTCCTCGGTCAACGCCAGAGCGAGCTCGAAGTAGCGCTGCGCCTCGGCCGGCGCGGCGAGCGATGCGGCACGCTCGCCCGCCGCCGCGAGCCGCTCCCGGGCAGCCGTACGGATCGGCTCGGCGTCCTCGGCGTCCGGCGCCGCCTCGTACGCGCTCAGGAAATGGGCGGCGGCGACCTCCACGATCTCGTCCTCCTCGCCGCTCCAGCTCTCCTCGAGGAACGCGGCCGCCGCCAGGTGCCTCGCCTTTCGGTCCTTCCTGGACAGTGTCTCGTAGGCGACCTTGCGCACGAGATCCTGGAGGAACCCGTACTGGCCCCGCTCAGGCGAGCGAGGATCGGCCTGCAGCGACAGCACCTCCTTGCGCAGGAGCGAGGCGAGAAGCGGCTCGACCTCGACCTCGGTCATCCCCGAGACCCGCGCGAGCCCCTGCTTGAAGAAGGTCTTGCCGAGGACTGCGCCGTCCTGCACAACGCGGCGCTCGTCGGGCGAGAGGCCGTCCAGCCGGGCTGCGATCAACGCATGGAGGGTCTCCGGGACCTCGAGCGAGGCGATCGGGCCGGCCGGCGCGTAGACGGCGCCGTCCCGCGCGAGCAGCCCACGGTCGAGAAGCATGCGCACGGTCTCTACGGCATAGAGCGGCACTCCCTGCGCACGTTCCAGGATCTGCGCACGGATATCCGGCGGCAGCCCCGGGACGAGGCCCGAGAGCAGCTCCTCCATCGCAGATGCCGAGAGCGGGTCCAGGTAGATCGACGAGAAGCTCCGCGTGCCGGCACCCCAGGAGGGGCGGCGGTCGTGGATCTCGGGCCGCGCAAGTGCCAGGATGAAGATCCGGTGCCCCCTCGACCACTCGAGTAGATGCTCGACGAAGTCCAGCAGCCCGGCGTCGGCCCACTGCATATCCTCGAAGACCATCACCACCGGGTGGCGGTCGGCCAAGCGCTCGAAGAACGTCCGCCAGGCCGAGAACACGTTCTCCTGCTCGCCCACCGCTCCACCGTCGAGAGCGAGCAGGTGAGCCATGCGCGGCTCGACCCAGCGGCGCTCATTCGCGTCGGGGATGAACTCCTCGATCGTCGACCGCAGCTTCGCCGCCGCGGACGCCGACTCCTCGTCCTCGGCGATCCGGCAGCGCATCTTCACCATGTCGACCAGCGCCCAGTAGGCGACCCCCTCGCCGTAGGACAGGCAGCGGCCGCGATGCCACAGGCTCGACCCGGCCAGCCCTTCGACGTACTTCTCGAACTCCCACGACAGCCGTGACTTGCCGATCCCGGCGATCCCGGTAACCGACACGAGCCCCGCCCTTCTCTCCTCCGCCGAGGTGTGGAACAGCTCCTTGATCAGCCGCAGCTCGCGGTCGCGCCCGACGAACGGAGCCTCCAGACCGGACGGACGGAGCGCCCCGAACGACCCCGCGACGACCCGGACCGCTCGGAGCAACCGCACCGGCTCGGCCTTGCCCTTCAGCTCGTGGATTCCGACGTCCTCGAAGACGACCGACGCCTCGGCGGCGCGGGCGGTCGACTCCCCGACGTACACCTGGCCGGGCTGGGCGGCCGACTGGATGCGCGACGCCGTGTTGACCATGTCGCCGGCGACCATTCCCTGCCCCTCGGCGCCAAGAGTGACCGCCGCCTCGCCCGTCAGCACCCCGACGCGGGCGCGAAGCTCGGGCGCCCCGGCCTCTTCTCCCAGCGCGGACACCGCCTTCGTGAGCTCGAGCGCCGCACGCACCGCCCGCTCGGCATCGTCCTCGGTCGCGACCGGCGTACCCCAGACCGCCATCACCGCATCACCGATGAACTTCTCCACAACCCCGCCGTAGCGGCCGATCAGCGTCCGGCACGTCTCGAAGTAGGAGGACAGGATCTCGCGAACCTCCTCCGAGTCGCGCGACTCCGACAACGTCGTGAACCCGACCAGGTCGGCGAAGAGGACCGAGACGAGCCGACGCTCGGCGGAAGGCTGCTCACGGGAGGGGGCCGGCCGGACCTCGAACGCCGCGGCGGCTGTGAGGGAGGAACCGCACCCACCGCAGAACCTGTGCTCCGGCGGATTCTCGACTCCGCAGTTCTGGCACACCAGTACCAGCCCTGCACCGCATGCACCGCAGAACCTCTGGCCGGGCGTGTTCTCCTTGCCGCAGCTCGAACAGACCATCACGCCGGAGCCTACGCCGATGACCTCTGACAAACAACGCGACAGCCATGGGAAGGATCGGAGCACGAGGCCCGGTCTTCGTCGTGCTCGCAAGCGAGGACTTCGCCGAGGGCATGCGGTTGGCCGCCGCCGTTTCCTGCTCTGTGCGTCATCGGATCGAGATGGTGGCCGGTCGACGCCCAGTCGAGGACAGAGCTCCGCTGCGCGAACCAGCGAGACGGCGACCGGACGGAGCTCAGCTGCTCGGTGGCCGGGGCGACGGCCGGGCCGGAAGCGCGAGCAGCGCGATCAGCGCCCCGACGAGCGCGACACCGGCGCCGACGGCGAGCGAGATCGAGACGCCGCTCATGAAGGCGGTACCGGCAGCCGTTGAGAGCTCGGCGCCGAGATCGCCCGGCAGCCTGGCCGCGACATCGAGCGCACCTCCGATCGAGCCGAGCGCGGCGTGGAGAGCCCCGGTGGGCAGCAGTGCGCGCGCGACGGCGGCGGTCAGGTGATCCTGGTAGCGAGTTGAGAGGATGCTTCCGATCACGGCGACGCCCATCGCACCGCCGACCTGGATCGCGACGCCATTCGTCGCGGAGCCGACACCGGCGTCGCCGCGGGGCACGGAGCCGATCACCGAGTCGGTCGAGGTCGGCATCACGAGCCCGGCGCCGAGGCCGACCAGGAGCATGCCGGGGACGACCTGGGCGTAGGTGGTCGAGGGCCCGGCGAGGGCGGCCATCTCGAACAGGCCCCCGGCGATCGAGGCCAGGCCCGCGGTGGCGACGATCTTGCTGCCGACGGCGCGGACGGCGAACGCCGAGAGCGGCGCGGAGACGGCGACCACGGCGGCGATCGGGAGGATCCGGACGCCGGCCTCGATCGCCGAGAGGTGCAGGTCGAACTGGAGGAACTGGGTCTGCACGAAGAGCGCGCCGAAGAGGCCGAAGACGCCGAGCGAGAGCGACGATGTCGCGGCCGAGAAGCGGCGGCGCCGGAAGAAGCCGAGGTTCAGCATCGGGTGGGTGCTGCGGGCCTCCCAGGCGACGAACACGGCGAGCACCGCGAGGCCGGCGGCGCCGACCGCAATCACCTTGTCCGAGCTCCAGCCCTCGCTCGGCGCCTCGATGATCGCCCAGAGGACGCACCCGAGGCCGAGGATCGAGAGCAGCCCGCCCACGGGGTCGGGCGCCTTCGCATGCGGGTTCTTCGACTCGGGGACGAGCAGGAGCGCGCCGATCGCCCCGGCGATCACGATCGGGACGTTGACGAAGAACACGGAGCCCCACCAGAAGTGGGCGAGCAGCAGCCCGCCGGCGATCGGGCCGATCGCGATCCCGATCCCGCTCGTGCCGGCCCAGAGGCCGATCGCGCGCGAGCGCTCGCCTTCCTCGCGGAACAGGTCGTTGATCAGCGAGAGCGTCGCCGGCATCGTCAACGCTCCCCCGGCCCCCATGACGGCCCGCCAGGCGATCAGCGCGTCGACCGAGTTGCAGAACGCGGCGCCGATCGAGCCGGCGGCGAAGACGGTCAGGCCGATCAGGAAGAGGCGCCTGCGGCCGAAGCGGTCGGCGAGGCTGCCGCCGACGAGCAGCAGCCCGGCGAACACCATCGCGTAGGAGTCGACGATCCACTGCAACTCGCTCGAGGTGGCGTTCAGCTCGCGGACCAGGGTCGGCAGCGCGACGTTGAGGATCGTGTTGTCGAGGTTCAGGACGAGGATCGAGACACAGAGCACGCCGAGAGCTGCCCAGCGGCGGGCGTACGGCTCGGGAGCGGGAGCCCCGGCGAGAGGCGTGCCGGCCGCGCCACGGGGAGGCCTCGACCGCTGCTTCAGGACAGCGGTCACGAGTGCCGCGCCTGCTCGCACGCAACCGTCATGTGCGCAGCCTAGGCGGGCCGGTTGCGGGCCCGCATCCGTGAGCTCTCGCGTTCGAGCCGGGTAATTCCCCGAACCCGCGAGAACCGCGCCGCCGCGCAGTCCGTGCTGCGCGCTCAGTCCCCCCTGCTCCAGCGGCGCAGGTGCAGCAGCAGGACCGCTGTCGTGAACGCCGCGAAGGCGATGGTGGCGACCCGCCCGGTCCGCTTCGCATCGGACTCGAGCGTCCCGATGGCCGCGGCGAGCCGCTCGCGCTCGAGCTCGATCTCGCCCCGCACCTGCTCGGTCGTCCTCCGCTCAGGCGCCGGCACCGCCGACCTCCTTCTTCTTCAGCGCCGACTTCGCGATCACGACCGCGGCGCCTGCGAGACCTGCGGCCACCAGGATCAAGAGGCCGGCGACGATCAGGATCGCGCCCCAGACGGGCATGGTGGTCGCGAGCCCCGCCGCGGCGGCGGCAAGCAGGAACAGGATGATCAGCGGCACGAGCAGCACCGCGACGAGCCCGAGCCCGGCGCTGATGCCGAGCTCGGTGGCCTTGCGGCGCAGCTCGAGCAGCTTCAACTCCAGCTCGAGCCGCACGAGCTGCGAGGTGTGCCCGGCGATCTCTCGGGCCGTGTCGATCGGGCTCTTGATTGGCGCGGACGGCGGGGCTGAAGCAGACATTCGCGGTCCTCTCCTCGGTCGCTGGTCTCGGCGGCAGGTTAACCGACCGGCTGCGGAGCGGTGGGGCGCAGTCTCGCCGGGCGACGCCCTCCCGCCGCCGCGGCTCGCGCCCTGCGCGCTCCCGGCGCGGGGCCGGCGCCGGAGGTGCGAAACTCCGAGGCGGTACGGCCGAGGCGGCCGCAGGCGAAAGGAACCGGTGAGATGGCCCGATGACACACGATACGATCGTCGCGCTCGCCTACCTCGGCGTCGTGGGCGAGGTGATCGCCGGGCTGTTCCTCCTCATCCTGCTCGCTGCCGGCCTCGGCCTGCGCAGCCCCCTGCAAGCGGTTCGAGCCGCGCTCTGGGGGTACGAGCTCTGGGCCGCGTTCGTCGTCTCGTCGATCGCGACCGGCGGCAGCCTCTTCTTCTCGGAGATCGCCGGCTTCATCCCGTGCGAGCTCTGCTGGTACCAGCGGATCTGCATGTACCCGCTCTCGATCATCACCCTGCTCGCGGCGATCCGGGGCGACTTTCGCATCGCCCGCTACGTACTGCCGCTCCCGGTCGTCGGGGCCTGCGTCTCGATCTACCACCTGCTGGTCGAGAACGGCGTCGTCGGCCAGAGCACCGCCTGCCTCGTCTCGGCCCCCGGAGGCTGCTCGACGAAGTGGATCAACGAGTTCGGCTACCTGACGATCCCGACGCTCGCGCTGACCGCGTTCGTCCTTCTCATTGAAATTTTAGGTCTTGCGGCCGCTGGCGGCGACGGGCCCGAAGCTACCCTGACAGTCGATGCCGAGCGGTAAAGCAAGCAAGCAGCGCCGCCGGACGGTCCAGGCTGCACCCCCGCCGGTCCGGTCGAAAGGCGCGCCCAGACAGCGCCAGGCCTCGCCGCGCCTGCTGATCGGCGCCGGCGCCGTCGCGCTCGCGATCGCCGTGGCGGTCGTGCTCGCCGTCGTTCTGAGCAGCTCGCCGAGCTCGCTGAAGAACGTGCCGGCGATCGGGTCGCTCGCCTACGGGCTCCCCGGCGCAGCTGACGTGAACAACCTCTTCAAGGGGATCCCGCAGAGCGGCACGACGCTCGGGCGCCCGAGCGCGCCGGTGACGCTGACGGAGTTCATCGACGCCCAGTGCCCGTATTGCCAGGAGTTCGAGACCCAGGTCATGCCGACGATCGTCAAGACGTACGTGCGGCAGGGGAAGCTGAAGATCAAGATGGAGCCGTGGGCGTTCATCGGGCCCGACTCGGTGCGCGGGCAGGCGGCCGAGCTGGCGGCGGCGCAGCAGAACAAGGTCTTCAACTACGCCGAGCTGCTGTACGACAACCAGGGAACCGAGAACACGGGCTGGCTCAACGACGGCATGGTGGCCGCGGTCGCGAAGAGCATCCCCGGCCTGCAGGTGCACACGCTCCTCGACCAGCGCTCGTCGGGCAGCGTCAAGGCGGCCCAGAAGCAGATCGACGAGCTCGCGACGACCGAGAAGGTCACGGGGACGCCGACGCTCTTCCTCGGCAAGACCGGCACGATCGGTACCCGTGTGACCCTCGCCAGCGCCACCGACCTGCAGGGGCTCGTCACGGCGCTCGACAACGCCGGGGCCTAGCCGCCTCCGGCCTCACAGGCTGCCGAGCAGCCAGAGAACGAGCAGCACGACCAGCGAGAGCAGGATCCCCGCGAGCAGCAACGCGGCGTTGACGCCGAAGAAGAGGATGAACGGCGTCGCATCGTCGTGGCCGCCGGCAAGCCCGCGCAGTGCCCGGTAGGGGGCGGAGCGGCGCCGGTACGGCGTCTCCTCGAGCAGGCTGACCGGAAGCCCGAGAGCCTGGAGTGCGACGACGAGGTCGCGGTCGGCCGCGCCGGCGATCAGGATCTCGTCGGCGGCGAATTCGCGCAGCGCGTCCTCGACCGCCTGGATCGGGTCGACGTCGCCTGCGTCGCCGTCCACGTCGACCTCGCCGGCGAGCGTCCACTCGGCTTCGAGGACCCGAACCTCGGCCCGGCGATGGGCAGCGTCGTCGGCAGTGGCGAGCCAGTCCAGCGGACCGACGAGCGCAGGCGCAACCAGATGGACGCGCGCCACGGGCTCGGACCGCCCGGCGATCGCGTCGCGAAGCGGCACCGCGAACCCGTCGGCCAGCAGGAGAACCAGCAGCTTGACGCCCGTCATCGCCATCTTCCCGCCCACCTCACTCGCTCATGCGGCGTCCCCGCCGCCGTCCGGCGGCACCCGCAGGCTCAGCCTACGCTCGGCGCCCTACGCGCGTGCCCGTGCGGCGACCGCGTCCCCGACCTCGCTCGTGCTCGCGCGGCCGCCGACGTCGCCGGTGCGAATGCCCTCGCGGCACGCGGCCTCGAGGGCGGACATGAGCCGTCCCGCGGCGCCGGGCTCGCCGAGCTGCTCCAGCATCAGCGCTGCGCTCCAGATCGCGCCCACGGGGTTCGCGATCCCCTTGCCGGCGATGTCGAGCGCCGAGCCGTGGACGGGCTCGAAGATCGGCGTCGTCTCGCACCCCGGCGCGATGCTGGCGCTGGCCGCCATGCCCATGCCGCCCTGGAGCGCGGCGGCGATGTCCGTCAGCACGTCGCCGAACAGGTTCGAGGCCACGACGACGTCGAGGCTCAACGGGCTCGAGACCATCCGCGCGGCGAGCGCGTCGACGAGGACGCGCTCACGCTCGACGCCGGGGAACTCCGATCCGACCTCCTCGACGACCTCGTCCCAGAGCACGTAGCCGTACCGGGACGCGTTCGACTTCGTCGCGCTCGTCAGGAGCCCCCGTCGCGACTGCGCGAGCTCGAACGCGTAGCGGACGACACGGCGGACCCCGGCCCGGGTGAACACGCTCGTCTCGACGCCGACCTCCAGCTCGAGCCCGGTGTGCACGCGGCCGCCGATCCCCGAGTACTCGCCTTCGGTGTTCTCGCGGACGAAGACCATGTCGATCGCCGGCGAGCCCGCGAGCGGCGAGGGGATCCCGGCGAGGAGCCGCGCGGGACGGACGTTCGCCCACAGGTCGAGCCCCTGCCGGAGCGCGAGCAGCAGGCCCCAGAGCGTGACATGGTCGGGAACCGACGGGTCGCCGACGGCGCCGAGCAGCACGGCGTCGTGGCGCCTGACGAGCTCGAGCGCGTCCGGGGGCATCATCGTGCCGTGCTCGTGGAAGTACCGGGTCCCCCAGGGCAGCTCGGTCCACTCGATCGCGAGCTCGAGCGCATCGACCGCCTTCCGCGCCTCTGCAATCACCTCCGGGCCCGCTCCGTCGCCCGGGATGAACGCGATCCGGTGCGTCACTGGTGCTCCTTTCGGCTAACGACGACTGCGTTCGGCGCATGCTGGACGAGCGCTACGACCCGATCCCGCGACGACGGGAGTACGGCTCGCGCATTCGCGGCCGGGAGCGTAACATCGCAGGCGAGGGCCGGAATCGATGCCAACGAGGATCCCGTGAGCTTGCGTGCCGGCGCGGCCGCGACGAACGTCGACCCGCCCCTCGGCCTGCCGCTGGTCGGGGTCGTCAGACGCCACGAGCCGGCACGCGAGCGGCTGGCTCCGCTCGAGGTGACCGCGGCCGCCTTCGAGCACCGGGGCGCCCGCGTCGTCGTCTGCGGTGTCGACACGCTCGCGATCCAGGCTCCCGAGGTCGACGTGATCCGGGAGCGGATCGG
This sequence comes from uncultured Actinomycetes bacterium, assembly GCA_963796625.1. Taxonomy (GTDB): domain Bacteria; phylum Actinomycetota; class Thermoleophilia; order Gaiellales; family Gaiellaceae; genus PALSA-600. The sequence continues at coordinate 688,594 of CAWCME010000003.1, read as the reverse complement.
CGCCGAGACCGGCACCCCGCGGGCCGGCGTCCTCCTCAACTGGAATCACACCCATCACGCGCCGCCCGGCGGCCGCAGCGTCTACGGCTCGTTCGGCGAGCGCGACGAGCTGGAGCCCGCCGCCGTCGCCTACATCGACGAGCTCCACGACGCGATCGTCGCCACCTGTCGACAGGCCTTCGAGCGGCTCGAGCACGCCTCGGTGCGCTGGGGCCTCGGCTACGCCGAGCTGGCGGTGAACCGCCGCCAGCGCGACGACGACGGGCAGGTGCGCAAGATCGGCTGGAACCCCGCCGGCCTCGTCGACCGCTCCGTCCCCGTCCTCCAGTCCGTCCGCCCGGACGGCTCGGCGATCGCGACCCTCGTCGGGTACGGGGCGCACACGGTCACGACCGGCGTCAACTTCATCGGCTACTCGCCCGATTACCCGGGCTGGCTGCGCGAGACGGTGCGCAGCCTGACCGGCGGCGAATGCGTCTATCTCCAGGGCGCCGCCGGCAACGTGATGCCGCTCTTCGGGTTCGACGACGATCTCGAGGCCCCGGCCCGGATCGGAGAGCGGCTCGGGCTCGAGGCGGCGCATGCGATCGCCGACCGGCCGAGCTGGCCCGTACGGCTCGTCCAGACCGGATTCGGCTCGGCGACGCCGCTCGAGCTCTTCCGGGTCGAGCGGGTCGACGGCGACCCGCCCGCCCTCGCCGCCGTCGAGGCCGAGGTCGACTTTCCGTTGCTCCCGCTGCCGACGCGGGAGGAGATCGCGGCCGAGCGCGAGCGGGGCGAGCGCGAGATCGCCGATGCCGAGGCGCGTGGGGCGCCGGAATCGGAGCTCCGGGTGCTTCGCTTCCACGGGCTCAACTGGGCTCGCCGGACCGAGGCCGAGATCGCCGGCGGCAACCCGAGGCGGAGCGTCACCGGAGCGATCTCGGCGATCCGGATCGGCGACGCCGCGATCGTCACCGGGCCCGGCGAGATCTTCACCGAGATCGGCCTCGCGGTGAAGGAGCGCTCCCCGGCCGACGTCACCTTCTACGCCGGCTACTCGAACGGCTGCATCTCGTACATGCCGACCGCGGCGGAGTACCCGCTCGGCGGCTACGAGCCGACCTACGGCCACAAGACCTACGGCCTTCCCGCGCAGGTCTCGCCCGAGACCGAGCGCCTCCTGATCGAGACCGGCGTACGGCTCGTCGTCTCGCTCTTCCCCGAACGCGAGCCGCCCGCCGCGGTGGGCTGGCTCGCAACCGGCGCCGCGCCCGTCCCGCCGCCGCCGCCCCCGCTCGTCCGGCCCGTGCCTAGCTGAGGAGCTCCGCGGCCCCCGGCGAGGCCGCGAACGCCTCCTCGAGCACCGAGGCGAAGGGCGCCGCGTCGTCCACGACCAGGAGGCGAGCGAGGAAGGAGGCCCCGTCGGCGCCGGTCAGGCGCCGCCACTTCCTCGTCAGGTCGTCGTCGGAGGCGGGCCGCCCCGCGTGCCCGAGCGCGCAGTCCACCGCCGCGGTCCGGACGCTGCCGCCGCCGAGCACGGCCTCGACCGCCGCCTCCCAGCCGGATCCGCCGGGCTCGACCTCGATGCGGCCGCAGAGCGCGAGCACGTCCTGCCGGCCCGTCAAGCCCCCGGCCAGGGCGTCGGCATCGCCGGCGGCCAGGCAGACGGCGACGGCGTGCTCGATGCTCCACCACGCCTCCTCTGCGTCGGCCGGGGTCGGGTTGGACGCGAGCGCCGCCGCCGCCGGCGGCGACACCGTCACCGTGACGCGCTCGACCTCGAGCGGGTCGAGCCGGCCGATCGCCAGCGCCGCGTCGACGGCGGCCTGGGCGAACCCGGTCGCGGCGTGGAGCCGATAGCCCGTCTCCTCGAGGCACGTCGTGGGGCGCGAAGCGAGCAGGTTCACGGCGGGCGCCTCCGGGGCCGCGGCGAAGGCCCCCCGGCCGCTCTCGAGCCCGTGCCTCGTCGCTCCCAGCCCGGAGCAGGCTGCGCGCGCGCAGGCGAGCCCGGTGCTCGCGGCGTGGGCGCGATGGAGGAACCTCGTCCCGGAACGCTCGACGATCGCCTGCAGGCTGCCGCCCGCGACGGACACCGCATGTCCGACGGCAGCCGCGACCGCGGCGTCGTCTGCGCCGAGGAGCCTCGCAGCCGCCCCGGACGCGCCGACCGTCCCGGCGGTCGCGGTGAGGTGAAAACGCTGCCTGTGCTCGGGGCCGGCCGACTCGCCGAGCCGAACCGTCAGCTCGTACCCGAGCGCGGCCGCGGCGATCGCCTCGCCGACCGTCACCTCCCGCTCGAGCGCGCACGCGGCGACCACGCTCCAGACGACGCCGCCCGGGTGCGTCAGCGAGCCCGGGTGCAGGTCGTCCTGGTCCAGCAGGTGCGCGCAGAGCGCGAGCCGTCCCGCGCGGTCTGCCGGCCACGACGGCTGCGCCCGTCCGCCTCCGATCGCGCAGCCGCAGAAGTCGAAGAGCAGGCGCAGAGCCGCCCGGCGCGTCCGTTCCGTCGTCGCCGCGGCCGCGGCGACGCGAACCAGCTCGTCCGTGAGCGCGACCGTCGCGCTATCCCTCCACGACCGAGCGGATCCGGCTGGCGATCGCGTCGATCCCGGGGATGATCGCGTCTTCGAGCGTCGGGCTGTAGGAGACGAGCAGGTCGTCCGGCATGCTCAGCGCCTGCGGTCGCGCCATCGGGACGCCGCGCATCGTCAGCTCCGAGATGACGGTGGCGCCCCAGCCGCCCGCGTGCACCTGCTCCTCGACGACGAGCAGACGCCCCGTCTTCGAGACGCTGCCGATGATCGTGTCGTAGTCGAGCGGTCTCAGCCACCGCAGCTCGATCACCTCGGCCGAGATTCCCTCGTCGGCGAGGCCGTCGGCCGCGCCGACCGCACGGTCGGCCATCAGCAGCGTCGAGAGGACGGTCAGGTCGTCGCCGGGGCGAAGGATGCCCGCCTTCCCGAGCGGGAGGATCCCCGGCTCGCCGAGCTGCACTAGGCCCTTGCGCCCGTAGAGGCCCTTGTGCTCGAAGAAGAGCACCGGATCGTCGTCGCGGATCGCGGCCCGCAGGACGCCGTAGGCGGTCGCCGGCGTCCCGGCGGTCGCGACCTTCAGCCCGGGCAGCCCCATGTACCACGACTCGCCGGTCGCCGAGTGCTGCGTCCCGAAGCGGCCCGTTCCGCCGCCGATCGAGCGGACGGTGACGGGGACGGAGCACTGCCCACCGGACATGAACCGGTACTTCGGCAGCTCGTTGACGATCGCGTCGCCCGCCGTGGGCAGGAAGTCGCTGAACATGATCTCGACGACGGGCCGCAACCCCGTCACCGCCATTCCGAGCGCGACCCCGATGAACCCGTTCTCGCAGATCGGCGTGTTGCGGATCCGCTCGAGGCCGAACTTCTCGGGGAGCCCCTCGTTCGTCTTGAAGACGCCGCCGGCGGTGGCCACGTCCTCGCCGAGCAGCAGGACGGTCGGGTCCTCCTCGAGCTCGTGCTCGAGCGCTGCCTTGATCGCTTCGCGGTAGGTGAGCTCGACGACACCCGCGGCGACGTCGGTCTGATCCGGTTCAAGACGCGTAGACATAGGTCTTCGTCTCCTCGAGGGTTAGGATCGGGGCGGCCGCGGCGCGCTCGGCGGCCGCGTCGACCTCGGACTGGATCTCGGCGGACAGGGCGCGCTGCTCCTCCTCGCCCAGCACCCCTTCGGCGGCGAGCCGGGCGCCGAGCAGGTCGATCGGGTCGCGCAGCTTCCAGCGCTCGAGCTCGCCCTCGACCCGGTACTTCGCCGGGTCGGTGCGCGAGTGGCCGCGGTAGCGGTAGGTCTTCGCCTCCACGAGCGTCGGGCCCTCGCCGGCGCGGGCGCGGCCGATCGCCGACGACACGACCTCGCGCACGGCGAAGACGTCCTGGCCGTCGACCACCACTCCGGGCATCGCGTGCGCCTTCGCCCGCTCGGCGAGGTCGTCGAGCGGCGTCGTGTCGCGCAGCGGGCTGTACTCGCCGTAGAGGTTGTTCTCGATCACGAAGACGATCGGCGCGCGCCACACCGACGCCATGTTCAGCGCCTCGTGGAAGGTGCCGATGTTGGTCGCGCCGTCGCCGCAGAACGCCATCGCGACCGCGTCGGAGCCGCGCAACCTCGCCGACATCGCCGCCCCGAGTCCGACGGAGTAGCTGGGCCCGATGATCGCGAACGCGCCGATCAGGTTCCGCGAGAAGTCGGTCAGGTGCATCGAGCCGCCGACGCCGTTGCAGCAGCCGCTCGTGCGTCCCATCAGCTCGCCGAACGCCGACTCCATGCTCATCCCGCGCGCCAGGGCGTGACCGTGGCCGCGGTAGGTGATCGTCAGGTAGTCGCGCTCGGCCAGCGCGCCCACCGCGCCGACCGAGACCGCCTCCTGGCCCTGGCACAGGTGCGTGGTGCCCTGGATCTGGCCCTGCATGAACAGCTCCTGCACCTTGTCCTCGAAGAGCCGGATCTCCAGCATGCTCCGAAGCCAGCCGGTCGGGTCGCCTGCTCCGTTCGCGGTCACGTCATCGCCTCCTTCAGTTCGTCGGGCTCCGGCAGGAGCGTCTCCGAGTCCTCCATCGCCTGCTTGAACGCCACCAGGAATCGTGCCGCGTCGACGCCGTCGACCGCGCGGTGATCGGCGCTCAGCGTCGCCGTCATCACCGTTGTCCGGGCGGGGCCGTCGCCTTCGACGATCCAGCGCTCGACCGGCCGCGCGGTCGCGAGGATCGCGACCTGGGGCGGCGTGATGATCGCGGTGAACGCCGAGACGTCGAACATCCCGAGATTGCTGAGCGTGAACGTCGCGTCCGTGAACTCGGCCGCGCGCAGGCGCTGCGACCGCGCCCGCTCGGCCACTGCGGCGAGCGCGGCCGCGGTGTCCGGCACGTCGAGGACGTCGGCGCCGAGCAGCGCCGGCGCGACGAGCCCGTCGTCGAGCGCGATCGCGATCCCGACGTTGATCTCGTCGGCCTGGAGCAGCCCCTCCGGCGTCCAGACGCTGTTCAGCTTGGGTTGCTCGCGCAGCGCCGCGATGCAGGCGCGGACGAGGGCGACCGTCATCGTGATCCGGGGGCCGGCCGGGTCCGCGTTCAACGCGGCGAGCCGGTCGCGAACCCCGTCGACGGCCACCTCGGCCTGCACGTAGAAATGCGGCGCCTGCTGCTTGCTCTCGACCATGCGGCGCGCGATCCCGGCCCGCATGCGTGTCTGCTCGACGATCCTCCCGTTCACGCAGGCTCGCTCTCGACGACCGCGATCACGGCGCCGACCGCGGCGACCGAGCCCGCCTCGCAGAGGATCTCGACGAGCGTCCCGGACACCATGGCCTCCATCTCGACGGTCGTCTTGTCGGTCTCGATCTCGGCGATCGGCTCGCCCCGCTCGATCGTGTCGCCGACGCCCTTGAGCCACGACTGGACCGTCCCTTCCTCCATGTCGTAGCCGAGGTTCGGCATGGTCACGTCAATCCTCATTCGGCTGCTCCTCCTACCGTCCAGGGTTCGTCGGTCACCGGGAAGACGTCCTCGACCTCCGGCGCCGTCCGCTTGAAGATCATGAAGCTGCGGGTGAACGCGATCACGACCTCGCCGCGCTGGTTCACCCCGCGGGTGCGGATCTTGACGATGCCGCAGCTCGGCCGCGACCTCGACTCCCGCACGCCCAGCACCTCGGACTCCGCCCAGAGCGTGTCGCCGGCGTAGACCGGGCGCGGCAGCTTGATCTCGTCCCAGCCGAGGTTGGCGACGGCGTTCTCGCTGGTATCCGCGACCGAGAGCCCGAGCACGATCGCGAGCGTCAGCGACGAGACGACCAGGGGCTGTCCGAACTCGGTCCGCTCGGCGAAGGTGCGGTTGAAGTGCATCTGGTTCGTGTTCATCGTCAGCAGCGTAAACCAGCTGTTGTCGGTTTCGGTGACGGTCCGTCCGAGCCGGCTGCGGAAGAGGTCGCCGACGGCGAAGTCCTCGAGGAAGCGCCCGCGCCACTGCTCGGTCACGTCGGAGCCCCGGTCTCGAGCGGAACCGTGCCGAAGACGCCGTCGCCGGCGAGCTCCTCGATCCGGGCGGCCGTGTAGCCGCAGAGCTCGCGCAGCACCGCCGCCGTGTGCTCGCCGCGGAAGGGGCCGCGCTCCGTCGGGGGCTCGTAGCCGTCGAGGCGAAGCGGCGTCGCAACCTGCCGCACCGTGCCGAGAACCGGATGCGACGTCTCGACGACCGCCTCCCGCGCCTCGACCTGGACGTCGCCGAGCGCGGCGGCGACGTCGTTCACGGGCGCGCAGGGAACACCCGCCGGAGCGAGGATCTCGAGCCACTCGGAGGTCGGCCGCGAGCGAAAGACCGCTCCGAGCTCCGCGACCAGGTCCTCGCGATTCCGGTCGCGGAGCGCGAACGTCGCGTAGCGCTCGTCGGCGAGCAGGTCCGGCCGCCCGATCGCGGTGCAGAGCCGCTCCCACAGGGTCTGCTTGGGGCAGGCGACGACCAGCCAGCCGTCCCGCGTCTCGAAGTTCTGGAACGGCACGATCGACTGATGCGCGGACCGGGCCCTGCGGACGGGCTGGTAGTCGCGGGAGGCGACCCAGGTGCCGAGGTAGGCGAGCTGGGCGAGCGTCGTCTCGAACAGCGAGAGGTCGATGTCGGCGCCGCGGCCGTCGCGCCGCGCCCGCCAGACCCCGGAGAGGATGGCGATCGCGGCGACGTAGCCGCCGCAGTAGTCGGCCAGGGAGAGCCCGCTCTTGGTCGGCGGGCCGTCCGGCTCGCCGGTCACGCTCTGCCAGCCGGCGAGCCCCTGCATCGTCCAGTCGTAGGCCCCTTCGCCCGCGCGCGGCCCGGTCATCCCGAAGCCCGAGAGCGAGCAGCAGACGATCGTCGGCTTGACCTGCTCGAGGTCGCGGTGGCGCAGCCCGAGCTTCGCCGGCTGGTCGCCGCGCAGGTTCGAGAAGACCGCGTCGCATTCGCGCACCACGTCCTCGAGCACCCGCCTCGAGCCCGGATGGCGCAGGTCGAGCGAGATGCTGAGCTTGTTCCGGTTGAAGCTCTCGAAGAAGAGCGAGCTCTCCCCCTCCTGGAAGGGCGGCACGTACCGCCCGACGTCACCGCCGGCCGAGGGATCCTCGATCTTGATCACCTGGGCGCCGAGGTCTGCCAGCTGCAGCGTCCCCCAGGGCCCGGCTCCGAACTGCTCGACGGCGAGGATGCGCAGGTCGGCGAGCGGTGCGAGGCTCATCCGCCGCCCGCCGGCATGCCCGCGGCGCGGCCGCGCTCGACGACCGATGCCGCCATCTTGCGGGAGGCCTCGTCGATCATCTCGGTCTCGAAGGTGACCGCGCCGTGACCCTGCTCCTCGACCGCCGCCTGGTAGGCGGCGAGGATCCGCTCGGCACGGTCGAACTCCAGCTGCGTCGGCGAGTAGATGACGTTGCAGACGTCGATCTGATCCGGGTGCAGCGCCCACTTCCCGTCGAAGCCGAGCAGCCGCGAGCGCCGCGCCACCTCGGCGAAGCCGCTGAGGTCGCGGATCGCCGCGTACGGGCCGTCGATCGCCTGCAGCCCGAACGCGCGGGCGGTCGTGACGATCCGGGAGACGACGTAGTGCCAGAGGTCGCCCGGGTAGGACTCGTCGATCGAGCCGACCGACAGCTGGGGCATGCCCGCGCTCGCCGCGTAGTCGCCCGGCCCGAAGATCAGCGTCTCGATGCGCGGCGAGGCGGCGGCGATCCGCTCGATCTCGACCAGCCCGCGCGGCGACTCGATCTGGACCTCGATCCCGAGCGGGCGCTCGAAGCCGTGCTTCAGCTCGAGCTGCTCGAGCACCTGGGTGACGAAATGGATCTGCGAGGCGCTCTCGACCTTGGGCACGATCACGCAGTCGAGGGCCTCGCCCGCACCGACGACGACGCCGAGCAGATCGTCGAGGCACCAGGGCGTCCCGACGGCGTTGACCCTGACGGCGCGGGTCGGCGCCGTCCAGTCGGAGTCGCGCAGCGCCGAGACGACCAGCCCGCGGGTGGCGTCGTTCTTGAGCTGCGGCGCGACGGCATCCTCGAGATCGATGAACACCTCGTCCGCGGCGAGGCCCGCCGCCTTGGCGAGCATCTTCTCGCTCGAGCCCGGAACGGCGAGGCAGGAGCGCCTGATTCGCGCCGCTTGTGCCGTCGTGGAGCCCATCGTCGCGGACGATACCGGAATCGGTTCCTGCCGCTCGCAGGGCCCGCTCAGGCGACCGGGGCGCAGCTGGCGCGGGCGACGAACTCGGTCGAGAGGACGACCTCCCTCGGCCCGTCGGGCACGCCGTCGTCGCCTGGCTCGAGCTCCGCGAGCAGGAGCTCGGCGGCGGCGGTGCCGATCGCCTCGATGTCGCGGCGCACGACCGCGATCGGCGGGTCGTAGACCTCCGCGACCACGACGTCGTCGCAGCCCACGAACGAGATCTCGCGTCCGACCTCGATCCTCGCATCCCGCAGCGCGACCAGCGCGCCCTGCATGAGCATGTTGCCGCCGGCGATGATCGCCGTCGGGCGCGGGTTGGTCGCGAGGATCTCGCAGGTCGCCCGGCGGCCGTGCTCGAGGGAGAACTCACCCGGATAGACGGTGCAGCGGGAGCCGTTTCCGGCCGCCGCGAGCGTCTCCTCGACGGCGACGCGGCGCTCACGTGCCGGCCGTTCGGGGCCGCCGGCGATCAGCGCGAAGTCGCGGTGCCCGAGCGCGAGCAGGTGCTCGGTCGCGGCCCGCATGCCGGAGGCGTGGTCGAACACGGCACAGCGGGCGTTCACCCCCGGCGGCACGTCGCGGTCGACGAGCACGACCGGCACCGTGACCTGCCGGAGCGCCGCGACCGTCTCCGCGTGGTTCTCGTCGGCCAGCGAGAGGATCAGCCCGTCCACTCGCCGGCGCTCGAGCAGCAGGATGTGCTCGAGGTCGAGGTCGGGGTTCCCCTCCGAGTTCGTGAGCAGGAGCGAGTAGCCGGCCGTCCGCAGCCGCTTCTCGGCGCCCGTGACGATCTCGGCGAGCACCGGGTTGGCGATGTCGGAGACCGTGAAGCCGACCGAGAAGGTCTTGCCGCGACGCAGTCCCTGGGCCAGCATGTCCGGCCGGTAACCGAGATCCCGCACGGCCGCCATCACCACCTGGCGCATCCTCGGGCTGACGTCCGGGTGGCCGGAGAGGACGCGCGAGACGGACGACATGGCAACGCCGGCACGCTCCGCAACCTCCCGCATCCCCGGACGGGCGACACCCCGAGCCTGCCTCTCCTCCACGCTCATGAGGCAACGTTACCGGTATCGACTCCCGGTGTCGTCCCCCCCGGGGAGTTGACACCGCCCGCCCGGGAGGAGTACTGTCCCGGAATCCTTTCCAGGGGCAGGTGAGAGAGACTTGACCACGACGACACGCGAGCTGGCCGACGAGCCGCAGACCCCATCCGCGGGCATGCTGACGATCGAGTCGATCGAGGTCACCCCGGTCGTCGTCCCGCTCGTGAAGGAATACCGCGGCAGCTACTACAGCATGCGGAACCGCGCCACCCTGATCACCCGGGTCGTGACGAGCGACGGGATCGTCGGCGAGGCCTACGCCGGCGACGAGGACAGCACGCTCGCCGAGATCGCCGGGGTGGTCACGAACGAGATCGCCCCGAGGCTGATCGGGATGAACGGCTTCTCGATCGAGCGCTGCTGGGAGCTCGGCTTCCCCGCCACCTACGACCAGCTCCGCGACCGCCGTATCGGCCTCGTGGCGCTCGCAGGCGTCGACCTCGCCCTCTGGGATGCGATCGGCAAGGCCGTCGGGCGGCCGCTCTGGCAGCTCTGGGGCGGCTACCGCGACACGATCCCCGTGAACATCATCGGCGGCTACTACGGCCAGGACCTGGACGGGATCCGCGCCGAGGTGAACGAGTGGCTCGAGCTCGGCTTCCGCGGCTGCAAGTTCAAGATCGGCGCGAAGGAGCCCCGCGAGGACGCCGAGCGCGTCCAGGCCGCGCGCGAGGTGCTCGGGGACGACTTCGTGCTCACGATCGACGCGAATCAGGGCTACACGCGGGCCCAGGCGATCGAGCTCTGCCACCGCGTCCGCGACCTCGACATCCGCTGGTTCGAGGAGCCGTGCATCTGGAGCAACGACGCCCGCGACATGCGAGACGTCCGTGCCGCCGGAGGGATCCCGGTCTGCGCCGGGCAGAGCGAGCATTCGCCGGAGGGCTGCCGCGACCTGATGGAGCGAGGCGCGATCGACGTCTGCAACTTCGACGCCTCCTGGTCGGGCGGCTACACGAGCTGGCGCCGCATGGCCGCCGCGGCCCACCTCTACAGCGTCGAGCTCGCCCACCACGAGGAGCCGCAGGTCGCGGCGCACCTGCTCGCAAGCCAGCCGCACGGAACCTACCTCGAGGTCTTCCACCCCGATCGCGACCCGATCTGGTGGCGGATGATCGGCAACCGGCCGAACCTGGTCGACGGGACGCTCGCGCTCCCGACCGGCCCGGGCCTCGGCTGGGAGCTCGATCGCGAGTTCATCGAGCACTATCGCGTCGCGATCTAGTCCCGGTCGATCAGCGGCAGGACGAGGTGCGACGGAAACGCCCGCCGGTGGTGGACCGCGTTCCGCGCCGTCACGGCGTCCTCGATGCGCTCGCGGGCGATCATTCCGCCGGTGTTCGTGTTCCGGTCGAAAGCGCGGGAAGTTCGAGCTCGAGACGTCGAGGCGGATCCGGTGGCCGGCGGGGAAGCGATACGAGGTCGCGCCCAGGTCGACCTCGAGCTTGACGACGTCGGCCGGCTCGAGGGGCGCCGGCGCGCCCGGCGAGTCGCGGTAGCGCGCGCGGAGGATGCCGTCGGTCAGGATCTCGGCGCGGCCGTCGGGCGCGACGGCGACGAGCTTGCCGGTGAAGTCGGTGTCGAGCGCCGAGGACGAGGCGTAGAGGACGAGCCGGACCGGCCCGGTCACCTCGAGCGGACGCTCGAGCGGCGTGCTCGTGTAGCAGAGGACGTCGGCGCGTTGCTCGACCGCCGACTGGTCGCGCGGCCCGGCGTTGGCGCCGAGCCAGACTCCGGGCAGGAAGGTGGCGCCGCCGACCGTCGGCACGGGGTCGCGCGGGTCGTAGACGAAGGTGTCCTCCGGCTCCTCGCCGGGGGCCTCCGGCGAGAGCAGCCCGTCGCCCAGGCGGCTGTTCGCCCCGCCCCGGCTATGGAGGTACCAGGGCGTGAACGCCGTGTCCGGCAGCGGCCAGTCGTCCTCCTCGCGCCACACGTTCGCGCCCATCACGAAGAGCAGCACGGGCCTGGTCGTCGGCTCCTCGGCGCCGGTCGCGAGCCGGCCGGCGAGCCAGCGCGAGATCGTTCCGGAGAGATCGATCCCGTCGGTCGAGGCGCGCAGGCCGTAGCTGCGCTCGACGAACGTCCCTCCCGCCACCCCGTGGCCCCACGGCCCGACGACGAGTCGCTGCCCCTCCCGCGCGGCGGCGCTCCCACCGTGTGCGCGCATGCCCGCGTACCCCGCGAGGGTGCCGCCGATGAAGAGGTCGTACCAGCCGCCGACGCTCAACGCGGGCACCCGCACGTCCTGGTAGCGGTCCGCCGCCGAGACCGCAGCCCAGCCCTCGTCGCGGTCCGGCCGGGCGAGCCAGTCCGCGTACCAGGGGGCGGCCCCGAGCCCGGGCACGTCTGCGAGCGGCGTCCGCCGGTAGAGTTCGTCGGCGGCGTCGGCGGCGTCGAGCACCTCCCCGAGCGCCGCCGCCCCCTCGCCGCGGCGCAGGACCTCCGGGGGCGCCAGGAACATCAACGTCCAGAGCAGGCCGAAGCCGAGCTCGAAGGCGCCGCCGCGATAGATCCACCCGTGGACGTCGGGGGAGGAGACGACGGGCGTGATCGCCTGCAGCTCGCTGCCGGCGGCGCCCGCCGCGAGCCACTGCGTGAGACCGACGTACGACTGGCCGATCATCCCCACCCGCCCCGTCGACCACGGCTGCCGCGCAGCCCAGGCGACGGTGTCTGCCCCGTCGAGCGCCTCGGCGGCGAACGGCGTGAACGAGTCGCCCGAGTCGAACCGGCCGCGCGTGTCCTGGACGACGACCGCGAAGCCGTCGCGAGCCAGCCGGAGGATGTCGGCCGGCAGGTTCGCGAGCGCGGACAGCTTGCGGTCGTACGGGGTGCGCTGCAGGAGCACGGGCAACGGCTCGCGCCGGTCGGGCCGGTACACGTCCGCGACGAGCTCGACGCCGTCCCGCATCGGGATCGAGACGGCCGTGTCGACGACGATCCGTGCCACGGGCCTCCCGGACGCTTAGCCGGCGCCAGGCATTCCCGACATCGGCGGCGGCAGGTCGGGCGCGCCCATCGCCTTCGAGCCGAAGGCGGCCGGCCGCGTCCTGCCGACGCGCGCGTAGTACTCCTCGGGCACCTTCGTCGGGTCCTTGAACATCTGCCACTGGCACTTCTGACGGACGTCCGGGTCGCGGTTCGTGTCCGGATAGGCCGGCGGGTCGATCACCCGCACCGGGTAGCCGAAGCGGTCCATCGGCCACTCCTCCATCAGCCGGATGCAATGGGTGCAGTAATGGCAGACGCCCTTCGTGCTGTGGTTCCAGGTGTGCTCCTCCTGGGAGACCGACCAGTTGTAGGGCGGCTCCATGCGCGGAGGCGTCCCCTCGATCCAGTCGCCGCGAACGGTCCGCCCGCCCGAGCCGCACGGGTCGAAGCGGAGGATGTAGCGGTCGTCCGTCTCGATCAGCTCGAAGTCGCCGGTGCGCTCCGGGCCGACCAGGTGGCCGCGCATCGCCTCGCACGCCACCAGCATCAGCGTCTCGAGGCCCTCCTCCCAGGCGTGCTTGTCGACGTCGAACTTCTCGTAGCGCCAGGTGAAGAGCGGGAGCAGGACCTTGTCCCACATCGCGCCGATCGACCCCTCCCCCAGGCGCTTGACGATCTCGCTCATCAGCCCGTAGGTGTGGTCGACGTCGCGGTCGTGGCAGCGCCGCCACGTCTCCTTCAGCTCGTCGAGCCTCGCGAGCGCTCCCTCGGCATCCTCGCGATGGGCGAGCGCGACGAACTCCTCGACCCGTGCGCGGAAGTCGTGCCACTGGCGGAAGGGGTCCCAGGGGCGCCCATCGGGGAGGTCGAGCTTCGCGACGATCTCCGCGTTCGCCGCGTCGAGATCGGCCTTGGAGACGCCGTTCTCCGCCAGGAAGCCGTTCAGGTCGGGGATCCATTGGCGGTAGATCGCGAAGCACACGCTCGCCTCGTCGACGAAGTAGTTGCAGAGCTCCGCGGCGTCGTCCCAGCGGCTCTCCTCGAGCGCCTCCCGGATCTTCCGGTAGGTCGAGATCTTCTGGTCCTCCCAGCTCCCGAGTCGCACGCGCCTGCCGACCGCCGCCGAGTACTCGAGCCGCGTCTCGCCCATGATCGTCATCTCTCGCCTCCGCTGAAGGTTGATCCGCTGACAGCCGCGAGCATACGATACCGGTACCGATTCCGACAACCCAACCTCACCGACAAGGAGCGCCGCGTGGAACGTCTCTGTTTCGCCTTCGAAATCCGGCCCGGGACCGAGGCCGAGTACAAGAAGCGCCACGACGAGATCTGGCCCGAGCTCGTCGAGGCGATCAAGGACGCGGGTCTCGAGAATTACTCCCTCTTCCGCCGCGGGACGGAGATCATCGCCTACGTCGAGTGCCACCCGGACGTCGCGACGGCGTTCGCGAAGCTGGGGCCGACCGAGGTCAACGCCCGCTGGGCCGAGTGGTTCGAGGAGATCATCGTCTCCCTCACCGACGAGAACGGCCAGCTCTACCGGGTCGAGGAGGTCTGGCATCTCGACTGACGGGCCCCCGCGGGTGGGGCTCCTGCTCCCGTACAACACGTTCTGGGAGGCCTCCGTCCCCCACGACTTCCGCGCCGATCGCGAGTCGCTCGCGGATGCCGTCGCGGGCGCGCTCGCCTCGCGCGTCGAGATCGTCGCCCGCGCGACGGCGGCCTCGGTCGAGGACGGCGCCGCGGCGGCTCGCAGCCTCGCCGGCGCAGGCGTCGAAGCCGTGCTCGTGCTCCAGACCCTGGCGGTGATGCCCGCCTACACGCTCGCCGCCCTGCGCGGCCTGCCGGACGTTCCCGTCGTCGTCTGGACGCTCCACCGGCAGCGCCGGCTGCCTGCAGCCTTCGACCACGCCGCGATCACGACCGAGGGCGCGACGGTCGGCACGCCGATGCTCACGAACACGCTCGTGCGCTCGGGGCGCCCCTTCGAGCTCGTGGTGGGGCTCGGCCACGACGAGTCGACGCTCGACGCGGTCGCCGACCGCCTCCGCGCGGCCGCGGTCGCCTCGCGGCTGCGGCGGGCGCGGATCGGCCGCGTCGGCCCCGTCTTCCAGGGCTACGACTGCGTCGACGCCGACGACGACCGGCTGCGCGCGGCGACGGGGATCGAGGCGGTCCGGATCGAGGCGGCCGAGCTGCGCGAGCTCTATCTGGCCGTCGACCAGGCACGCGTGGCCGGGCTGGAGCGCGAGACGAGAGAGCTGTACGACGTCGACCCGGCTGTCGAGGGGGACGGCCTCGACCGGTCGCTGCGGGCGGCCTGCGCCCTCGACGACCTCGTCGAGCGGCACCGGCTCGACGCCGGGGCGATCAACTGCCACGTGCCGGAGATCCGCTTCGGGAAGGAGATCGGGATCGCCCCCTGCTTCGCGCTCGGGCGGCAGACCTCCCGCGGCGTCCCGTGGGCCTGCGCCGGGGACGTCGTGACCGCCGTCGCGATGCTGACGCTCAAGCTCCTCGGCGCCGCCGCGCAGTACCACGAGCTCGAGTCGGTCGACTACGAGACGGGCGAGTTCGTCGTCGCGAGCTCCGGCGAGCACGATCTCGCCTTCGCCGGCGAGCGGCCGCGCCTGATCGCGAACGGCTGGTACGAGTCAGATCCGCACACCGGCGCGTGCGCCTGCTTCGCCGCTCCCCCCGGCCCGGCGACCCTGGTCGCGTTCACCGAGCTCGACGTGCCGACGCCGGGCTATCGCTTCGTCGTCGCCCCGGGCGAGTTCACCGGAACCGGCTGGCCGGGAGTCGGCACCCCCTACGCCGCGTTCCGGTTCGGCGGCGGCCCGTCGATCGAGGCGTGGACGCGCTGGTGCCGGGCCGGCGCGAACCACCACTCGGCCGCGACGCCGGGCGATCTCGCCGGCCCGGTCGAGACCGTGGCGCGGTTCCTCGGCGTCGAATCCGTGCGCGTCTGAGCGGACGTCGTCGGCCGGTTGGCAGAGGCCGACCCCGGCGGCGCCGAGCCCCGTCCCCTCGGCGGCCGGCCGGCCGTCAACGATCCGCGCGATTCTCCACGACGAGACGGTCGAGGAAGCGGTGAAACCACTGCACGCGCATCCTGGGCTCGAGCCCGGAGGCGATCGCGACGTCCGGCATGCGTGCCAGCAGCTCGATCGTCGCGGCGACGATCTCGGCGCGGGCAAGCTGGTACCCGATGCAGAAGTGCTTGCCGAGCCCGAAACCCACGTGGTTGGCAGCCTCGCTCCCCCTGCCTCCGCCTCGACTCTCCTTGCCGAGGCGAAGGTCGCGACGCCGGAGGTCGAACGAGCGCGGGTCGGCGAACACCGTCTCGTCGTTGTTGGCCGAGATCAGAGCCACCCGGACGATCTCACCGGCGCGAAGCATCCGGCCGTGCCATTCGGCGTCTCGTGCCAGCTCACGATCCTCGTACACGACGACGCCGTCGCGGCGCATGAACTCCGAGAACGCTGGATCGAGCAGGGCGGGGTCGTCACGGACCGCGCAGAGGACGCCGGGGTGCTCGAGGAGCACGTACCAGAAGTTCGCGAGCGCCCGATCGGTCGTCTCCCCACCCGCGACCATCAGCAGGCTGATGAACGACGCGATCTCCGTCCGCGACAGCCCCTCGCCGGACTCGGTCCGGCCGCGCACGATTCCGCTGATCAGATCGCTTCCGGGAGACTCGATTCGGGCATCGATGAGCTCGTCGACGTAGCGGGCAAACCGCTCGTGCGCGGCGATGCCGAGGGACTTCGCAGGCTCGGCGCCGGCGAGCGCCGCGATCACGCATTCCGTCACCTCGCGGAGGTAGCCGTCCTCGTCGGGGTTCAGCCCGAGCATGGTCGCGACGACCTTCAGCGGCAGCGGCGCGGTCACCTCGTCGATCAGGTCGATCGGCCCCGTCGCCGCGAGCCGATCGAACAGCTGCGTGACCACCGACTCGATCACCGGGACGAAGTTCTCACGCAGGCTCATCCCGACCATGACCGGCGCGACGATCGCGCGGCGGATGTCGTGGTCGCCTCCGTCCATCTGGACCATGGTCGGCCCGATCACGTCCGAGAAGATGCGCTCGTACGGTCGCGTCGAATACGTCCCGTGATCCGCCAGCACTGCGACGACGTCGTCGTAGCGCGTGAGCAGCCACCGCTCGTCGATCTCGTCGAAGAAGAGCGGCTGATCGTGCCTCAGCCGCTCCCAGACCGGAAACGGGTCGTCGTAGAACGGCTCCGCGTGGAGATCGGACGCAACGACCGGGCTCATCCCGATCGCGCCGGGTTCTCGAACGTCAAGGGAACCACCTCTACGGTACGAGCACGCTGCGGAGCACACGCCCCTCGCGGAGGTCCTCGAGCGCCTCGTTCGCCTCCTCGAGCGGCCGCGTGCCCGCGGTCAGGTGGTCGGTCGCGAGCGCGCCCGCCAGGTAGAGATCGACGACCTCGGCGATGTCGCCGGTCGTGAACCCGCGCGACCCGAGCAGCGTGAGCTCCTTCCAGCAGAGCTCGACGGCGCGGGCGCGAAACGCCTCGGGCGAGGATCCGACGAAGACCACCCTGCCGCCGAAGGTGGCGAGCGCGATCGCCTGCTCGTCGACGGCCGCCGAGCCGGCGCACTGGATCACGAGGTCCGGCCCGTCGCCGCCGCAGGCCTCGCGCGCCCTGGCGACGGTGTCGTCGCCGCCGGCCCGGACGACCTCGTCCGCGCCGAGCCGGCGGGCGAGCTCGAGCTTCTCCTCGCTGCGGCTGACCGCGACGACCCGCGCGCCCAGGTGCTTGCCGAGCTGGACGGCGTTCGAGCCCAGTCCGCCGATTCCGAGCACGGCGAGGGTCTCGCCGGGCAGCAGGCGCGCGATCTTGACCAGCGCGTGGTAGGGCGTCGCGACCGCGTCGGTGAGCACGGCGAGCGTCGGCGGGTCGACCGGGGCCGGCACCCGGATCAGCGTCGAGACCGGGCGCAGCACGTACTCGGCGAAGGCGCCGTCGACGTCGACCCCCATCCGCACGACCCCGGGGCCGATGTTCGGCCGTCCGCGCCGGGCGTAGATCGAGTCGGCGGGCGCGTCGATGTAGTAGACCGCGACCTGATCCCCGGGGGCGACCTCGCTCACCCCCGCCCCGATCGCCGCCACCACCCCAGCAGCCTCGTGCCCGGGGACGACCGGCATCGAGATCCCGCTGCCGAAGCCGCCTTTCTGCAGGAAGAGGTCGGAGCCGCAGACGCCGCAGGCCTGGACGCGCACGAGCGCCTGCCCCGGGCCGGGCTCGGGCACCGGACGCTCGGCGAGGCGGAGCGGGCTCCCGACGGCCGGGAGCTCGGCGACCCGCATCGTGGCGGGGATACCTGCCCCCATCAGTCGATCAGGAAGCCGCCGTTGACGTCGACGACCTCGCCGGTGATGTAGGCGGCAGGCGTCGAGCAGAGATAGGCGACCACGCCCGCCACCTCCTCCGGCTTCCCGAGCCGGCCGACGGGGATCGCCCCGCTCATGTCGGCGAGCCCCGAGATCATCTCGGTGTCGATCAGCGCAGGCGCGAGGGCGTTCGCGGTGATCCCGTGCTCGGCGTACTCGCTCGCGATCGACTTCGCCATCACCATGATCCCGGCCTTCGAGGCGCCGTAGGCAGCCGCATGCCGCTTTCCCCCCGTCTTCCCGGCGCTGGAGCCGATCGCGACGATCCTGCCGAAGCGCCGCTCCCGCATCCCCGGGAGAGCGCGCTGGGCGCAGAGAAACGCGCCGGTCAGGTTCACGTCGAGCGTCCGCCGCCACGACTCGAGCGAGGTCTCCTCGAACGGCTCCACGACGTAGATCCCGGCGTTCAGGACGAGCAGCTCGACCGGCCCGAGCTCCGCCTCGACGCGCGAGAACGCGGCCTCGACCGACACAGGCGAGGTGACGTCGAGCTCGAGCCCGAGCACGCCCTCGATCGCGGGCGCCTGGAGATCGCCGTCGGCGACCCGCGCCCCCTGGTCGCGCAGGGTCTCGGCGATGCAGCGGCCGATCCCGCGCCCGCCGCCGGTGACCAGCGCCACCCGACCCTCGATCCCGTCAAGCTTCATCGTCCGAGCTCACTCCGTCCCTGGGTACGATTCCAGCGAGCGAGCCTACCATGCAGCCGCGGATCGGTATCGACAGCTACTCGTACCACCGCCTGCTCGGCGAGCTTCGCCCCGGCGAGACGAGACCGGCCGGCTCGAAACGCTGGGGCGCAGCCGACGTCGCCGCGCATGCCCGGGCGCTCGCGGTCGACGGGCTCTCGCTCGAGACCTGCTTCCTCGGCCCGGCGGCGAGCCTCGACGCGGTGGCGCTGCTCGAGTCCGCCGGCTCGCTCGAGCTCGTGCTCGCCTGGGGTCACCCGCACGGGCTCGAGTTCGGAGCGAGCGCGGAGGCGCTGCGCGACCTGCTCGACTGGCTCGAGCTCGCTCCTCGCCTCGGCTGCGAGCTCGTGCGCTGCGTCGCGGCGAGCCCGCGCTTCCGGGGCGCGGAGCCCGTCGCGGCTCAGCTCGAGCGCACGGTGCCGCCTCTTGCCGCCGCCGCGGCCCGGGCGCGGGAGCTCGGCCTGACCCTCGCGCTCGAGAACCACGGCGACCTCAGGGCGGCCGACCTGCTCGAGCTCGTCGAGCGCGTGGACGACGACGCGCTCGCGATCTGCCTCGACACCGCGAATGCCCTTCGCGTCGGCGACGACCCGGTCGAGGCGGCGTCGCTCCTCGCACCCCTGACGCGGATGGTGCACCTGAAGGACGTCGAGCCGCTCGACCGCGTCTCCGACCCCGTGGCCGGGCCCTGCTCGCTGCCCTACGGCGAGGGTGTGGTCGCGATCCCCGAGGTGCTGGCGGCCCTGGCCGGGGCGGGCTTCTCCGGCCTCGCGTGCGTCGAGGTCGGCCAGCTCGCGCGCGGCTCCGACGAGCTCGAGCTCGTCGCGTCGTGCGTCGCCTGGCTGCAGGCCTATGCGTCCTCGAACGGGTAGAGCGGCCGCGGCCGGCGCGTGAACGGGAGGCGCGGCAGGTCGCCCGTGGTCGGGCCTCCGGTCTCTGCGACGACGCTCCGGGTCGTGATCGACTCGAAGCCCGCCTTGAAGCTGACGTGCGACTTCGCCTGGACGACCGCGGCGCCGGCCGGGTCGGCGCCGAGGGCGAGGTAGAGCGCGGGATCGATCACGCCGACGCTCGAGGCATGCACGACGACGGAGAGCCCGCCGGGCCCGCGCAGGAGGGCGGCCTGCCCGGTGGCGGCTCGGTAGCCGGCGTTGACCGGGTGGGTGTAGACGACCTCTCCGTCGAACAGGCGCTCGACGCGCGCCTCGAGGTGCGTCCGCTCGTTGTAGTCGCCGGGCCCGCCGGAGCCGAGCGCGAGCTCGACCGTCGCCCCCTCGCCGGCGCGCGCGGCGCTCGCCGCCGCCCCGGCGTCGCGCAGCGAGAGCAGCACGTCGGCTCCGCCGCGGCGGAGCACGGCACGCAGGAGCTCGGTCGAGTCGCCGATCGCTCCCCCGTTCGTCGCGTCGCCCGCGTCGCCGAGCACGACCGGCGGCGGCCCGGCGAGCGCCTCGGCAAGCGCCTGGTCGATCGGGGGCCGCCGGCCCGCCAGGAACTCGTGCCGCGCCTCCCAGGCCTCCGTCATCAACCGCTCGGCCGAGCGCTCCGCGAGCCCGCGGTCGCCGTCTGCGGTCACGACCGCTTTCCAGGAGAGGCCCGGCACGTCGATCCAGGGCTGCACCGGCAGCAGGCACGACGCGAGCGCTCCCTCGCGCTCGACCTCGTCGTTCAGCGCCATCAGGCGGCGGAACGGGTCTCGGCTCGAGTCGTGGAGATCCGGGGGCGTGATCATCGGCCGGGAGGCGACCGCGGTGACCGGCCTGACCTGCCCCGCGAGCGTCGCAGCGAGGATCCACCCCGCCTGCTCGCCCGTGCGCCGGGTGTCGACGTGCGGGCAGGTCCGGTAGGCGCTGAAGGCGTCCGCGGCCTCGACCATCCGGGGCGTCAGGTTCGCGTGGCAGTCCAGGCTGACCACGATCGGCCGGTCCGGGCCGAGGCGCCGGCGCAGCTCGGCGAGGATCCGGCCCTCCGGATCGTCCTCGTCGCGAGCAACGCACGATCCGTGCAGCATCAGGTAGGCGCCGGCGATCGAATCGTCGAGCGGGGCGAGCAGCAGGGCCGAGATCTCCTCGACGACGCCCGCGGCCAGCGGGCGGCCGGGACCGGCCCACGCCGCGAGCGAGGGCACGAGCTCGCAGCCGGCCTCCTCGAGCGCCGCCCACGCCCCGGCGAGCTCGCTCTCCGGCCCCATGAAACCCGCATGCAGGTCGGCTCCGACCCCGAAGACCTGCGCGCGGAGGTCGGCGAGCGTGGTCTCGCCCGGGGCGAAGGTGTTCGCCTCCATCGAGAAGCCGCCGACGAGAACCCTGTCCCCCATGCTCAGAACATCGTCAGCCCGCCGTCGGCGGCGATCTGCTGCCCGGTCAGGTAGCCGGCGGCGGGGCTCAGGAGCCAGACGATGGTCTCGGCGCACTCGCGCGGCGGCGAGGTGCGGCCGAGCGGCACCAGCTTGAGCCGCCCCTCGTGGACCGCCTCGGGCGTCGAGCCTCGCGCCCTGGCGGCGGCCTCGAGGAACCGCTCCTGCATCGGCGTGTCGACGATCCCGGGCAGGACGGCGTTGACGCGGATGCCCCGTGGAGCGTAGGCGTAGGCGAAGCTGCGCGTGATCGAGCTCAACGCAGCCTTGGAGGCGCAGTAGACGGACTGCTCGAGCGAGCCCGCGCTCCGCGCGGAAACCGAGGAGACGGTGACGATCGAGCCCCCGTCTGCGAGCAGCGGCCCGAAGTCCCTGCAGAGGAAGTAGGGCGCCTTCGCGTTGACGGCCATGATCGCGTCCCAGTCGTCCTCGCCGGTCTCGGCGATCGGCTTCGTCCGGACGATCCCGTGCGCGATCACGAGATGGTGGCACGGGCCCGCGGCGAGGGCGAACGCCTCGCGCCCCGCAGCGGTTGCGAGGTCGCACGCGACCGTCTCTGCGCCTGCGGCCGCCAGCGGCGTCAGCCCGTCGCCCGAGAGATCCGCGGCGACCACCTCGGCGCCGCGCTCGAGCAGAAGCTCGGCGGCAGCCCTGCCGATCCCTCCTGCGCCCCCCGTGACCGCAGCGCGCCTGCCCTCAAAACCAAGTGGATTCGACATCGCCGCCTTTCCCGCCGGTCTCAACATCCGGCTCCCCGTTTCGTCTGAGCTTAACCGTGCCGACGATCGCAAGCACCCGAGACCGCCGCGTTGGGATCGTTACCGGTAAGGGTTGCAACCCAGTTACTGCCGGTGTTACAGTCGGCCGGTCGACTTCCAACGCAGCCTCACGATCAGGAGGACGTCCGTATGAGAGCAGTGAGAATGGCAGCGTTCGCCGCGGTTGCTGCGGCAACGACACTACTGGCCGTCGGAGGAAACGCCTTCGGCGCGTCCTCGGCGCCGCCGGCAACGAACAAGATCGTCATCGGCTTCATCGACCACATCGACTCGATTCCGTTCGTTCAGCTCGTCCGGAAGAGCATTCAGGCCGAAGGCGCGAAGGACGGAGTGAAGGTCCTCGTCTGCTACCCGAACGGCGATGCTCAGAAGGCAGTTGACTGCGCCTCGCAGTTCAAGGCCCAGAAGGTCAACGGCATCATCAGCTTCAACCCGGTGGCAGCTGCCGCGCCTCGCATCTGCGCAGCCGGGCCGAAAGTGCCTGTGATCGCGATCGACATCGTCCAGAAGCCGTGTCAGACGGTCTTCTTCGGGGCAAACAACACCGCGGCGGGCCTGCTCGCCGGCACAGCCCTCGGACAGTTCGCCAAGGCGAAGTTCAACTGCAAGGTCGACGCCTTCGTCTCGATGGAAGCCCCCGCAGTCGGGATCGTGAACACCCAGCGCGCGATGGGCATGCTCCACGGATACGAGACCGTGTGCCCCAAGCCGCCGAACATCATCCGCGTCAACGGAGCGGGAACGACCGACACCTCGATCCAGCCGGCGACCGATACGCTCACGCGTCTGACGGGTGACCACAAGATCCTCGTCGTGAGCCTGAACGACGACATGGGGATCGGGATGATCAAGGCCGCCCAGGCCTCCGGCCGTCTCGGCGACATCTACGTCGCGGCGCAGGGTGCGGACCCGACATCCTGGCCGTACATGTGCGGCAAGACGCCCTTCAAGAACTGGGTCGCCGATACCGCGTACTTCCCCGAGCTGTACGGTTCGCACGTCGTGCCGGCGATGATCTCGCTGATCGAAGGGCAGCCGCAGCCGGCGAAGATCTTCACGAACCACCGCGTGGTGACGCCCCAGAACATCAAGTCCATCTATCCCAGCGCCTGCAAGTAGCTCTACCCGCCGCGAGTTGCAAGAAATGAGCACCACCACTCTCGCGGCCCGCGGAGTTAGGAAGTCGTTCGGCGGCGTCGAGGTCCTCCACGGAGTCGACCTCGACGCCGCCGGCGGCTCCATCCTGGCCCTGCTGGGGGAGAACGGCGCCGGGAAATCGACCCTCGTGAAGATCCTCGCGGGCGAGTACTCGCCCGATGAGGCCCACATCGAGATCGGCGGCGAGGTGTACGGCGCGATGAACCCGCGCAGCGCGCACGCCGCGGGAATTCGCATGATCTCGCAGGAGTTCCAGGACGCACCGACACTCAGCGTGGCCGAGAACATCTCGCTCGGTCGCCTTCCGACCCGGTCCGGGCTCGTCTCGAAGAGGCTGATGCGGAAGCGCGCGGCGCAGGTTCTCGACGACATGCAGGTCGAGCTCGATCTCGATGCACCGGTCGCGTCCCTTCGCATCGGCGAGCGGCAGGTGGTCGAGATCGCGCGCGCACTCTCGGGCGAAGCCGGAGTCCTCATTCTCGACGAGCCCACGGCCGCACTCTCCCACCAGGAGGTCGAGGCGCTCTTCCGCTCCCTGCAGGGCCTCCGCGACCGTGGCGTCGCGATCATCTACATCACCCACCGGCTCGACGAGGTCGCCGCGATCTCCGATCAGGTCGAGGTCCTCAGGGACGGCGACGTCGCAGCCGTGGGCGAGACCTCGTCCTTCAACAGGGCGGGGCTCGTCTCCGCCATGATCGGGCGCACCGCCGCCGCCGTCGGGCGCCCCGAGCCGCGGGACTGGGAGCTCGGCTCCGAGCCCGCCATCGAATTTTCCGACGCCGGTCTCGCCGGGCTGTTCGCAGACGTCTCGTTCGATGTGCGACCCGGAGAGATCGTCGCGGTATACGGGCAGCTCGGGTCCGGGTCGGCCGAGTTGCTGGAGTCCGTGTTCGGCCTCCGCAAGCTGACGCACGGCGAGCTCCTCGTCCGCGGCCGTCAGACGACGCACAAGGGCCCGAACAGGTCGATCGGCCTCGGTCTGGGCTTCGTCCCCGCCGACCGCAAGCGCGAGGCGATCTTCGCGGTCCGGCCGGTGTGCGAGAACATCTCCGTCGCGTCGTGGCGCCATCTCTCGACCGGTCGCGTGCTCATTCGCCGGTCGGCGGAGGCCAGGGCCTACAAGAGGTGGCATGAGAAGCTGCAGATCCGCTCGCGCAACGACCCGATGCAGCCGATCATCACCCTCTCCGGGGGAAACCAGCAGAAGGTCGTGCTCGGCCGCTGGCTCGAGTGCGGCGCCCCGGTGCTGCTCCTGGTCGAGCCGACGAGAGGAGTCGACGTCGGCGCCCGCGCCGAGCTCTACGGCTCGATGCGCGATCTGGCCCGCGAGGGCATCGCGATGCTCGTCTCGACGTCGGACTACGAGGAGGTCGTGCAACTGGCCGACCGGGCCTTCGTCCTCGCCCGCGGGAAGATCGTCGCGACGCTCGAGGGGGACGCGATCACGACCACGAACCTGCTGGCGGCGGTAGGGGGCTGAAGCATGGCGGACGAACATCTCCCGGACGAGCCGGCAGCCGTGAATCTCGGGGAGTCCGAGTCCTCCGGCTTCCTCTGGCAGGCGATCCCTTCCGGTGCGAAGAACCGCCTGCACGTTCCGGAAACTGCGGCATTGCTCGTGGTGCTCGCAGCCCTCCTCGTCTTCTTCTCGATCAAATCGCCCGTCTTCCTCACCCAGGACAACCTGATCAACGTGCTCGTCGAGGTCGCGACCGTCGGAATCCTGGCGTGTCCAGCCACCATGCTCATCGTCGCCGCCCAGTTCGACCTCTCCGTCGGCGCGGGGATCGCGCTCACGTCGACGACGTTCGCCTATCTGATCACGCACAACTGGTCGACGAGCGCCGCCGTCCTGGCGACGGTTGGCCTCGGACTCGCGGCGGGCGTCTTCAACGGCTTCTGCGTCACCGTGATCGGGATCAGCTCATTGATCACGACGCTCGGAACGCTGGCCGCGTTCAGCGGGTTCGCGTTCATCATCACGAGCGGTCTGCCGATCGGATTCAACGGCTTCGGCACGCTCGCGCTGGAGCGTCCGCTCTTCAACATCCCGTGGAGCGTCTTCGTCTTCTTCGCGTTCGCAGTCGTGTCGGCGTTCATCCTCCGGATGACCGTCTTCGGTCGCTCGCTCTTTGCGATCGGCGCCAACCGGACCGCGGCACGCCTTGCCGGCATCCGGGTCAACCGCACCATCTTCATCGCCTTCGTCCTCTCGGGGTTTGCCGTCGCGATCGCCGGGCTGGTGGCTGCTTCGCAGACCGGAGAAGGATCGGGATCCACGGGGACCGGCTACGAGCTGACGGTCGTGACGGCGGTGATCCTCGGCGGTGCGAGCCTTGCCGGCGGCCGCGGGTCGATCTTCGGCACCGTCGTCGGCCTGCTGATTCTCGGGATCATCGACAACGGCCTGACGCTGATCAACGTGGAGTCGTTCTGGCAGGACGTCGTCCGCGGTCTGCTCCTGATCTCCGCGGTCGGGTTCGACGTCCTCCGCCGACGGCTGACCGAGGCGTAGCGCCGCTTCACGGGCCCTGACGTTCGCCGGGCGAACGGGCCCGGGCATGCCCGCCGCGGCACGGCCGCTGCGACGCGGAGAGCTCGGAGCGGCGATCGCAATCGGTTCCGGTAAGGATTCGACCGCCGACACCCAACGCTCTAGGATTGCGACATGGAGACAGCTCACCCCACTGCAAGAGCCGTCCACCACGTGGGCATGTCGGTCTCCGATCTCGAAGCGGCACTCGAATTCTGGCGCAGCTTTCTCGACGTGGAGCCACGCTGGCGGACCGTTCTCGACCGGCCGTACCTGGGCCGCCATCTCGGGTACCCCGGCGTGACGATCGATGCGGCCTTCGTCGACCTCCCCGGCGGGATCGTGCTCGAGCTGCTCGACTACCAGCTGGACGGAAGGTCGCAGAACCCGGAGGCCACGGCGAGCCCCGGCAATGTGCACCTGTGCCTCGAGGTCGACGACGCCGACGAGGCCTGGGAGCGTGCGGTGGCCGCCGGTGCCAGGCCGGTCGTGCCGGAGGGGCCGATCGAGGTGGACGGCGGCCCGAACCAGGGAGCGAAGGCCTCGTACCTGCGGATCCATGACGGCATCTCGCTCGAGCTCTTCCAGCCCCCGCGCCGGTGAGCGCCGGCACCGCCGTGCCGGTCGCCGAGCACCGCTACGAGCGGCTCCATCCGGCCGAGCTGCGGGCGCTGGTCGAGCAGGCGCCGCTCGCCTTCGTCCCCGTGGGGACGCTCGAGTTCCACGGGGAGCACCTTCCGCTCGGGGTCGACTCCTTCGAGGCGCACGCACTGTGCCTGCGCGCGGCGGAGCTCTCCGGGGGGGTCGTCCTGCCGCCGGTGTACCTCGCCTGCGGCTGCCTCGACATGCCTTTCACGCTGACCTTCGAGCGCGAGCTCGTCCACGCCTGGGTGCGCGCGACGATCGCGCAGCTCGCCCGGCGCGGCTTCGAGGCGGTCGTCGTGCTCACCGGGCACGGGCCGCTCGACCTGAACCACCTGCTCAAGCGCGCCTGCGCCGAGGCCGAGGAGAGCCATCCCGGCCTGGCCGCGTACGGGCTCTGCTGGCTCGAGCTGAATGCCGCCCGCCTGACCGCGCCCGAGACCGGCGAGCCGACCGTCGTCGACCACGCGGCCCTGATCGAGACGTCCTGGATGCTCGCGCTCGAGCCGGAGCTCGTCCACCTCGACCGCCTCTCGGACGACCCCGCCGCGACCCACCCCGGCATCTACGGGCCCAACCCGCGCTTCACCGCTTCGGTCGAGTTCGGCGAGGAGCAGGTGTCCGCCGGCGCCGAGCTGCTCGCCTCCCGGGCGCAAGACCTGGTCGCAGGCCGCCGCCCGGACCCGTTCGCCGACCTGCGGGCATTCGTCGAGTACGGGTGGCCCGAGCGCCCGCTGCTGAGCGGCCGCGCCGGCCCGCCTGCCCGCCTGCTGATCACGAATCCGGGCCGCGCCTCCCGTTACCTCTCGGGCCTTCGCCTCGAGCTCGACGGCGCGCCCGTCGACGAGCGCTCGCTCGTGCTCGTGAACGAGTCCGCCGGGGAGACGGGCACGCCGGTCCGCGCGAGCGAGCTCGGGCCCGAGAACGGCTTCTACCTGCGCCGCGGCCAGGAGGCGACCGTCAGCCTCGGCGACCGCGCGTTCCGGCCCGGAGCGCACCACGTTCGCGCCGAGCTCGAGCTCGGCGGTGTGACGAGCCTCGTCCTCGACGAGGACGTCGAATTCATGGCCTGACCAAGACGAGACAGGAGGATCACGATGGCGAAGTTGCGACTGGGAGTAATTGGAGCCGGTTCCTGGGCGGTCGCCTCGCACCTGCCGAATTTCGCGAAGCGGCGCGACGAGGTCGAGTTCGTCGGCGTGTGCCGCAAGGGCCCGGAGCTGCTCGCGAAGATCAAGGACGACTGGGGCTTCCAGGTGGCGAGCGAGGACTACCGCGACGTGATCGACGCCGGCATGGACATCTGCCTCGTCGCAAGCCCGCACAGCCTGCATCACGAGCACGCGAAGGCGGCGCTCGAGGCCGGCGCCCACGTGCTCTGCGAGAAGCCGTTCACCGTCGACCCGGCGGATGCCTGGGACCTGGTGCGGACGGCAGAGGCCGGAGACCGCCATCTGGTGCTGAGCTATGGCTGGAATTACCTTCCCTGGACGCGCGAGGCGAAGCGGCTGATGGACGAGTACGGCATCGGCGAGATCGAGCAGTCGGCCCTCCAGATGGCGTCGGTGACGCGTGAGCTGCTGGCCAATCTCGCTGCGTACCCGGATGCGGCCGAGGACACCGTCCCCGAGCAGGCGACCTGGACCGATCCGGTAAACGGCGGCGGCTACGGGCAGGCGCAGCTCACGCACGCGCTCGGCATGGCCCTCTGGCTGACGGGGCTGCGCGGGGAGGCGGCGTTCGCGCTGATGAAGGCGGTGCTCGACGCGCCGGTCGAGCATCACGACGCGGTGGTGATCCGCTACGACAATGGCTCGATCGGGACGATGGCCGGCGGCTCGTGTCACCTCGACGCCGGCGGCAACCGGCACCAGCTCGAGCTCCGGGCGATCGGCTCGGAGGGCCAGCTCGCGATCGACCTCGAGCGCGACTACCTCTGGCTCTGGCGCTCGGACGGAGTCGAGATCAAGCCCGAGCTGGAAGAGAACGCGTTCTTCTACAACTGCGACGGCCCTCCCGACACGCTCGTCGATCTCGCGCTCGGGAAGGACGTCGAGAACTGCTCGCCGGGCGAGCTCGGAGCGCGGACCGTCGAGATCCTCGACGCCGCCTACCGCAGCGCCCGGAGCGGGAAGCTCGAGGAGGTGCGCCGGTGATCAGGCCCGAGGCATGAGCCCGACGCTGCTCGCGCTGCTCGCGGCCGCGAGCGCGGCGGTCTCAGCCCTCTTCACGAAGCGAATGGTCGGCGAGTATCCGGCCCGGCAGCTGATCGGCCCGCTGCTCGGGCTGAACGCGCTGCTCGTGGCGCCGTTCCTGCTCTTCGTCCACTGGCACGTCAGCTGGTCGATCGCGCTCCTGCACCTGGCCTCCGTGGCGGCGCTCGTCATCTCGAGCTGGTGCATCTTCGAGCTCTTCGTCCACGGCAGCGCGTCCGCGGTGGCGGTCGGTCAGGCGATGGCGCCGATCCCGGCGGTGGTGTTCACGGCGCTGCTGCTCGCGATTCCGGTCACCTGGACGCAGGTCGCCGCCGCCGGGATCGTCTCGCTCGCGGTGCTCGCCGCGCTCGGCGGCCTGTTCGGCTCGCTCCGGAGTTCGCGTGCGATCACCCTCGTCGCGATCGCCGCCTGCCTGAACGGCCTGCTCACCGTCCTGACGAAGATGCTGGCCGATCGGGGCCTGGACGTGGCGCAGATCTACTGCATCCGCACGGGCGCCGGCGCATGCATCTGGCTGGCGCTGGCGCTTCCGCGCGACATCCCGAGACGGGCCGTGCCGCACCTGCTCACCCGCTCTGCCTTCCAGACCGGCTACTTCGTGCTGATCATCCTCGCGGTGCAGCGAGGGAACCCCGCCTCGGTGCAGACCCTGGCCGCGACGACGCCGCTGATGCTGCTCGTGGGGACGTTCCTCGCCCGGCGCCACTCCCTCCCCCGCCGCCTGGTCTTCGCAAGCTGCGCGGTCGTCGTCGGCGTGGCCCTCACCGCCCGCTGAGCGGCTCCCGCAGCGCGGCGCAGATCTCGGCCAGCGCGTCCCCGGCCTGCGGAGTGAGCGCCCCGAGACGGATGAAGCCGTGGATCTGGCCCTCGTAGCGGGTCAGCGTGACCGGGACGCCCGCCGCCTCGAGCAGGCGACCGTACTCCTCGCCCTCGTGGCAGAGCGGGTCGTACTCGGCGGTCTGGACGAGCGCCGGCGCGACCCCGCGCAGGTCGGGCGCGCGCAGCGGCGAGGCGTCCGGCTGCCCGCCGTCCGCGCCCGCCAGGTACTGGTCCCAGTACCACTCCATCTTCGCCCGCGTCAGGTTGAGACCCTGGCCGTGCCGGACGTACCCGGGCGAGTCGAGATCGTGGTCGGTGACGGGGTAGATCAGGATCTGGAGGGCGAGCGGCAGGGAACGGTCGCGCGCCCGCCTGGCGACGACGGCCGCCAGCGTGCCGCCGGCGCTGTCTCCCGCGGCGGCGATCCGGTCGACTCCGAGCTCGCCGGCGCGGTCTGCGACCCATTCGGTTGCCGCCCACGCATCGTCGACGGCGGCCGGGAAGGGGCTTTCCGGCGCCAGCCGGTAGTCCACCGAGACGACGAGGCACGGCGTCCGGGAGGCGATCGCCCGGCAGACCGGGTCGTGGGAATCGAGGCTCCCGACGACCCAGCCGCCGCCGTGGAAGTAGACGAGCGCGACCCGGGGACCGGCGCCCGGCGGCCGGTAGAGGCGCAGGCGCAGCGGCCCGCCCGGGCCGTCGATCAGCTGCTCCTCGACCTCCGGCGCGTCGTCGGAGGGGCCGAAGACCTCCACGGTCTCCGCGTCGACCCCCCGGCGCGCCTCGTCGAGCGGCACCTCCCAGATCGGCGGCGCGGCGTTGACGAGGTCGACGTAGCGCCGCGCTCCTGGCTCGAGCGGCGCCATCTCAGACCGGCACCGCAGGAGGAAGCTCCCCGACCGTCGCCCAGCCGGGCGAGGCGGCGGCGACGCGCCTGACCGAGTTCGCGATGATCGCGGCCGAGCCGGATTGGGGGTTCATCCCCGGCGACGCCGTCAGGTGGATGCCGCCGTAGGGGCCGGCGACCGTGATCTCGTCGCGGGGCTCCTGGCCGATCTCACCCAGGGCGACGTGCCCGGTGAACAGGGCCTCGAACCACGTTCGCCCGCCGCTGATCGCGGCGTAGCGCTGCCGGAAGCCCGCGGTCTCGCCGGCGTGAACGGTCAGCGAGCTCGCTGCCAGGTCGGCCCCGGCGAACAGCGGCTCGAGCTCGCGGTCGATGCGCTCGATCTCGACCCCGAGCCGCCCCGCGACCACCCGCATCGACTGGGGGAACCCGATGTGGCCGGTCACCGCGCCGGCCCGGCGGCCCTCCTCGAACGCCTCCGGAGAATGGCCGACCCCGATCCGGCGGAGCACGGTCTCGCCGAACCCCGAGAGGTCGACGGCGCGCTCGACGACGAGCGACTCGACCTCCGCCACGGCGCCGCACGCGGTCAGCACGAGCGCGTCGAAGGCGAAGCCGGGGTTGAGCCCGGCACCCAGGATCGTGACGCCGCGGCTACGGGCGAGCGCGTCGAGCCGGTCGGCGGTCGGGGCGTCGTTGGCCCACGGGTAGGCGGCCTCCTCGGCGGTCGTGATCACGTTCGAGCCGGCCTCGACCGCATCGCGCACGTCGTCGGCGATCGCCGACAGAAACGACGTCGTGGCGATCACGACGACGTCGGCTCCGCAACGCAGCGCCTCGTCGCGCTGCCCGCGCCCGAACGGCCCGAGCACCGTGACACCCTTTCGGCGGCGGAGGATCGCCGACGCGTTCGTGGCGACCTGCCCGGCCCCGTAGAAGCTGACGCGAAGCACGCTTCCCATCAGTACATGAGCCAGCCGCCGCTGACGTTGATCGTCGCTCCCGTGATGTAGCGCGCATGGTCCGAGGCGAGGAAGACGACCGTCCCGGCCAGGTCGGCCGGCTCGGCCATGTAGCCGAGCGGGATCTGGTCGAGATGGCCCTGGAGCTGCTCGTCGCTGAGGCCGCCGCGCAGCATCGGGGTGTCGACGGCGCCCGGCGAGACCGTGTTCACGGTGATCCCGTCCTTCGCGTAGGTGCGCGCGAGGCCTCGCGACATCGACACGATCCCGCCCTTGGTCGCCGAGTAGACGACCGATCCGCCGAAGCCGCCGGTCCACCATCCCTGCGAGGTGAAGTTGACGATCCGCCCGCCCCGTCCCTGCTCGCGCATGATCCGGGCGGCCGCCCGGTTGAGGAAGAAGCCGGCCTTCAGGTTCACGTCGTGCTGGAAGTCCCAGTCCTCCTCCGTCACCTCGTCGACGTCGTTCCGGCGAACGAGTACCGCCGCGACGTTCGCGAGCACGTCCAGCCCCCCGAACTCGGCCGCCGCCCGCCGGAGCAGCCCGTCGTGCGAGGACAGGTCGCGCAGATCGACCGACTCGGAGCGGTGCGGCCCGCCGGCAAGGGTCGGCAGCAGCTCCGCGAGCCCCTCCTCCTTGACGTCGACCGCGTAGACGCGGGCGCCCGCCTCGGCGAACGCGCGTGCGACCGCCCGTCCGATTCCACCGGCGGCTCCGGTGACCACGGCCCCCTTCCCCTCCAGACCGGCTCCGACGCTCCAGCTCATTCGGGCTTCCTCCTCCCTCTCGACCCGCCCTGCCCCCACGGGGAGCGCAGCGAGCCGCTCGTGGATCGACCAGTGCAGTTCTTCGGCTCCGGCCCGTGCGAGTCGCGCTCGAGCGGCGATTCGGCGAGGCGAGCCGTCTGCCCCTGCTTCGCCCGGCGCCAGGGCTCGCACCACCAGGAGCGCGCGGGCAGAGGCGGCGGCGCGCTTCCGCGAAGCCAGCGCAGCCGGCCGGCAGTGCGATTGGTTGGCGGTGTGGAAGCCACGGGACGTGTTCGCTGGCAGCCGGCCGAACCTGCTCGAGCAGCGCTGAGCAACGGTTCCGGGATCGGTTCCCGACGATAACCTCCAGCGATTTGAGCTGTCAATAGCGCACCCGACCGGGTGAGCGTCCAGGCACGGAGACAGGAGGTCTCGAAATGAACGGGAACGGATCGTTCGACGGGCGTGTGGTGGCAGTGACCGGCGGCTCGCGGGGCATCGGCGATGCGATCGTGCAGAGCTTCCGCGCCGAGGGCGCACGGGTCGTCGTGCTCGACAAGCTCGACCCGCGCGACCCGCGCGCCGGCGTCCGCTACACGGAGGCCGACGTCTCCGACCCGGCGAGCGTCGCCACGGCGTTCGAGTCGATCGACGCCACGGAAGGCCGGATCGACGTGCTCGTCAGCAACGCCGGCATCCAGCGCGCGGGGCTCGTCGGCCGGCTGCCCTACGAGGACTGGGCCGCGGTGATCGGAACGCACCTGACGGGAATGTTCCTCTGCTGCTCGCAGGCGGTGCCGCGGATGATCGAGCAGCGGTCGGGAGGCGCGATCGTCGCGATCGCCTCGACGGCGGGCTTCGTCGGGCTGCCGGGCAGGGGGCCCTACTGCGCGGCGAAGGCGGGGATCATGGGGCTCACGCGCGCGCTCGCGCTCGAGGGCGCCCCGGTCGGCATCCGCGCCAACGCGGTCGCGCCGGGATACACGCGCACCGAGATGCTCCAGCAGGCCGTCGACGACGGCTCGCAGCGGGAGGAGTGGATGCTCGAGCGCGTGCCGTTGCAGCGGCTGGCCGATCCAGACGAGATCGCGCGCGTCGTCCGCTTCCTCGCGAGCGAGGGCGCCGCCTACGTCACCGGCCAGACGGTCGTCGTCGACGGCGGCTGGACGATCCAGGGCGTCTCGGCGGCTCCCGACTGGCTGCGCACGTCCTGAACAGGCGGCTCGGACGGGCAGGGACCGCTCGAACTTGAAATCCGGGCCCGGGCATGCGATCATCCCCCCGGTCGTGCTGGAAACGATTGCCGTACAGCGAGGCGAGGAAACGGCGGCGTGAGCGGCGACGGGACGCGGCGCGCGATCGTCACCGGTGCGGCCAGCGGCATCGGCGAGGCGGTCGCGGGCCGGCTGCTGCGCGAAGGGGTGAACGTCGTCGCCGTCGATCGCGACGAGGCGGGGCTCGCACGGGTCGCGGAGCAGGGCGCGCAGCCGCTCGTCGCCGACCTCGCGCGGGTCGAGGATCGGGCGCGGGTCGTCGAGGCCGCCGACGGCGGCGACTATCTGGTCAACGCGGCGGGAATCATCCGGCTGGTGCCGATCTTCGAGGCGACGGTCGACCAGTGGCGCGACATCTTCGCCGTGAACGCCGAGGCCGTCTTCTTCCTCTGCCAGGAGATCGGCCCGCGCCTGCGCCCGAACGGCGCGATCGTGAACCTCTCCTCCACCTCGGCGAAGGCGTCCGGCACGACCGAGGCGGCCGCCTACGCGGCCTCGAAAGCCGCCGTGATCTCGATCACGCGCTCGTTCGCCTACGCGCTCGCCTCCCGGCCGGTCCGGGTGAACGCGATCTGCCCCGGGATCACCGACACGCCGATGCAGGAGCGCGTGCTCGCAGACGTGGCCCGGATTCGCGGCACGACCTACGACGCGCTGGCCCAGGGCCGCCTGGGCGCCGTCCCGCTGGCCCGCACCTCCTCGCCCGACGAGTGCGCCGGCGTGATCTGGTTCCTGCTCTCGGATGCGGCCGGCTACATGACCGGCCAGGCGATCAACTTCTCGGGCGGCCTGGTGATGACGTGACGAGCCGAAAGGAGCGGAGACGATGAAGAAGCCGATCCACGTGGTCTCGGAAGGGCTCGGCCACCCGGAGGGGCCCTACGCGCTCCCGGACGGGCGGGTGGTGTTCGCGAACACCTACCTGAGCGAGATCGGGGTCTGGGAGCCGGGCAAGGGCACGGGCACCTACGCGCACACCGGCGGCGGCCCGAACGCGTGCATGCTCGGCTCGGACGGATTCGTCTACCTCACCCAGTGCCCCACGGTCGGCGCGTGGTCGGCACCCGAGACGCGGCCGCCCTCGATCCAGAGGGCCGCACCCGACGGGACGGTCGAGGTGGTCGTGACCGAGGCGGACGGAATCAAGCTGAACGCGCCGAACGACCTGACGTTCGGCCCGGACGGCCGTCTCTACTTTACCGACTCCGGTGACTGGGACCCCGTCAACAAGCCGCACCCCGGCTACATCTGCGTCGTCGAGAGCGACGGCGCCTGCCACGTGCTCGAGGAGCTCGAGCCGGTGTACCCGAACGGGATCGTCGCCGAGCCCGACGGGTCGATCGTCTGGGTCGAGTCGTACACCCGCCGGGTGGTGCGCCGCCGGCCGGACGGCTCCACCGAGGTCCTCCACGAGCTCCCGGAGGGCCACATCCCCGACGGCTTCAAGATCGACGCCGACGGCAACTTCTGGATCACCACCTTCAGCTCCGGCGGGCTCGACGTGATCGCCGCCGACGGGAGCCACATCGACTTCCTCGAGACCGGCGGCGTCCCGCTGAACTGCGTCTTCGCGGGGACCTCGCTGTATGTCTGCGACTTCGGCACGACGGACACCGGCGATGCGACACCGATGTTCGGCCGGCTGCTCCAGGTGGACGTCGGCGTGTCCGGGATGCCGCTCTTCCGCGGCGCGATCTCCTGAAAGGAAAACCATGCGCATTCATTCGATCGAGGCGATTCCCGTCAGCTACCCGGAGCCGAACGACTTCGACGCTCTGCGCCACCTCTGCCTCTGCAAGATCACCGCCGACGACGGCCAGATCGGCTGGGGCGAGTCGATCACGCAGTTCCCGGAGGCGAACTTCGCGACGAAGGCCGTGATCGAGGGGATGGCGGAGAACCTGATCGGCAGGGACCCGACTCACACCGAGGCGCTCTGGCGCCAGAACAGGGACCAGGCCTGGTGGTACGGGTACGGCGGCGGGATCGCAGCCTACGCGGTGTCGGCGATCGACATCGCCCTCTGGGACCTCAAGGGCAAGGCGCTCGGGGTGAGCATCCTCGACCTGCTCGGCGGCCCCGTCCACGACCGGCTGCCCGCGATCGCCTCCTGCCACGCGCACTTCGACTCGATCCCCGAGATGGTCGAGGAGGCGCAGGAATGGCTCTCGACCGGCCTCCAGGGCGTGAAGATCGGCTTCGGCAAGCGCGGCAACGCCCGGCTCGGCTACGAGCACGACCGCGACGTCGAGTACGTCCGCGCGATGCGGGAGGGAATCGGGCCCGACCGGATGCTGATGATCGACAACGGGATCGCGATCAAGTGGGACGTCACCGACGCCGTCCGCCGGATGCGGGCGATGGAGGAGTACGACCTGACGTGGGTCGAGGAGCCGCTCGGCGCCTGGGACCCCGAGGGCTATGCGAACCTCCGCGCCAAGACGACCACCCGGATGGCCTACGGCGAGCGCGAATGGACGCTGGCCGGCTTCGAGCGCATCCTCGCGACCGGCACCGTCGACGTGATCGGCGTCGACCCCGGCCGCGCCGAGGGGATCACCGGCTTCAAGAAGGTCTGCGACCGCATCGAGGCCTACCGCCGGCAGGCGAACGCCCACGCCTGGTCGTCGGCGATCGTCAGCGGCGCCAGCCTCGCGATCTCGTTCAGCTCGCCCGCCTGCAAGCTCTTCGAGTTCAAGCCGCTGCGAAACCCGATGCAGCACGAGCTCGTCACGGTGCCGTTCGACCACGTCGACGGCTGGGTCTACCCGCCCACCGGCCCCGGTCTCGGGATCGAGGTGATCGAGGAGGTGGTGGACGGCTTCCGGAGTGAGAAAGTGCTGACTGCTTGAGCAGGGAGCAGGCTCTCGAATCGTCGTCGCGTCGTTTCGCAGCGGCGATTGCCAGTGCTCGGCTTCACATCCGCCGGCCCCGTTGGGCGGCGCCCGACCATCAGGAGGAGTAGATGAAGAACGGATCAGCAATCGAGACGACGTCGGGCCGGCGCAGGCTGAGCCCGACGCTGGCAGTAACGGCCCTCGCGGTCCTCGCAGCCCTCGCCTTCACGGCGGCGGGCGTCGCACATCCCAGCGCGAGCCCCAGCTGGACCGTGAAGCTGCGGCACGGGGGGACCTTCACGCTCGCACCGTCGATCCAGGCCAAGATCAAGGCGCACCAACCCTTCAACTACGTCTTCTCGTATGGATCGTGCTCGATCCAGGGCTTCTCGCAGCAGTACCAGGCCGGTTACGACGCGTCGATCCCCCAGGCCAACGGGATCTACCCGCTGAACGGCAAGCGGCTCTGCCCGCCGCAGACCCAGCAGGACGTCACGACCCAGATTAACCAGATCCAGGCGCTCCTGAACACGAACCAGGTGGACTGCCTCTCGATCGAGCCCCAGTCGAGCACCAGCATGGCCTCCCTCGTCCAGCAGGTCCTGGCCAAGGGGATCCCGGTGTTCACGGTCGGCCTCTCGACCTTCGGGAACGAGCTGACCAACTTCACCCAGGTGCCGGAGCAGGAGGGCATGACCGCCGCCGCCACGGTGATCAGCTACATGAAGGCCCATCACCTGCACTTCAAGACGTTCGCCGTCTCCGGCGGCGACCCGACGCAGTACTGGGCCCAGAATCGTGCGAAGGGCTTCCGGGAGGGGATCATGAAGGCGATCCCGGGCGCCACGTTCGTCACGACCGAGAAGAACATGCTCAACACGACGTATGACCCCGGGAAGACCTACGACGCCTTCAAGGCCTTCCTCGGCGGCGCGGGCAAGAACGTCGACGTGATCGAGAACGTCGACATCGGCGGTGGAATCGCGGCGCGCGCCCTCAAGGACGCGGGCAAGGCCGGCAAGGCGTTCAGCGTCGGCTGGAACGTCACCCCCGATCAGCTCGCGGCGATCAAGAACGGCACCCAGATCGCGCTCTTCGATCAGAACTGGCCGCAGCAGGCCGCCTTCGGCGCCATCGCCTGCTCGACCTTCATGAAGACCGGCAAGGTGCTCCCCAACACGCAGCACCTGACCATCGTCACCAAGGCGAACTACGCTTCGGCGCTCGCCAAGCTGAAGAACTTCAAGACCTACGCACTCACGGGGCTCCCCAAGTAGGGGCACCGCGAGGCTTTCCCGGCGAGGGCGCTCCGGCATGAAGCCGGCGGCGCCCTCGCCGGTCGCTTCGATCATGAGCAACGTCTCCGAAGACACCGCACCCGCCGCCGTGCCGGCGAGCCCGCGCCGGCACCTCCGCTGGGCCCGGACCACCCTGGCCCGGCTCGGCGGCGTCTCGCTCGCCGTCGTGATCGTCGGCGTGTACTTCAGCATCCGCACCAACGGGCAGATGCTCGTGAGCGCCAACCTGCTCGGAATCCTGCGCGGCATGAGCTCGATCGCGATCATGGGCTTCGGCCTGACCACGGTCATCATCGCCGGCGAGATCGACCTCTCCTTCGCGGCCGTCTACGGCCTGAGCACGAACATCGTCGCCGTGCTCTGGATCACGCACGGCGTGCCGGTGTACGCCGCGATCCTGATCGCCTTCCTCGCCGCGATCGGGGTCGGGCTCTTCAACGCCTTCTTCACCGCGATCGTCAAGATCCCCTCGTTCATCGCGACGCTGGGCTCGAGCACCCTCGTCTTCGGCCTGACCCTCTACATCGGCCAGACCCAGAACCTCAGCTACCAGTTCCCGCCGATCGGGCACATCGTCTCGAGCAGCAGCATCAGCTTCTTCACGAATCTCGGCAACGCGTCGCTCCCGCGGCAGTTCCCGGAGCAGGGGATCTGGACGCTCGCGCTGCTCGTCGTCTTCGGCTTCCTGTTCAGCCGGACGCTGTTCGGCTTCCGGCTGCGGGCGATCGGGGGCAGCCGGCCGGCGGCCGAGGTCGCGCGGCTCCCGACGAAGCGCTACGTGTTCATGGCCTTCGTCATCTGCGCCTGCACGGCGTGCCTGGCCGCCCTGCTCGACTTCTCGTTCGTCGGCTCGGCCGGCCCCGACGACGGGCAGTCGTTCCTCTTCCCCGTGTTCGCCGCGGTCATCATCGGCGGAGCGAGCCTCTCCGGGGGCAAGGGCAGCGCGATCGGGACGGTCACCGGCGCCCTGCTCCTCGCCGAGCTCGCGAACGGCTTCGCCCTGATCGCGTCCGGGCCGTTTGCGTCTCAGCTCCTCCTCGGCACGGTGACGGTCGGCGCCGTCGTCATCGACCGCTTCACGAGCGGGCGCACCACCTGAGATGGCAGCCGAGACGGCCGGCGTCCGGATCCGCGGGCTGCGCAAGCGCTACGGCGACACCGTCGCGCTCGACGGGCTCGACCTCTACGCGCGGCCCGGCGAGATCCTCGGCGTCGCCGGGCCGAACGGCGCCGGCAAGAGCACGATGGTCAAGATCCTCGCCGGCGAGGTCGACTGGGACGAGGGCGAGATCCTCGTCGACGGCGTGCCCTGGTCGAGGGACTTCGGCTCGCACCGGGTCGCGGTCGTCCACCAGGAGCCGCACCTCTTCCCGAACCTGACAGTCGGCGAGAACATCGTCGCCGGCCGCGAGGAGCACGGCTGGCGCTGGCCGAAAACCGGGGACGACCATCACCGGCTCTTCGAAGAGCTCGGGATCCTCGAGCTTCGCGACACGCCGCTCGGCGAGCTCGGCCTCGCGATTCACCAGCGCACCGAGATCACGCGGGCGCTCGCAGCCGAGGCGCAGGTGATGCTGTTCGACGAGCCGAACTCCGCCCTGACGCCGGACGAGTCGGCCGAGTTCTTCCGCCTCGTGCACCAGCTCGCGGACTCGGGGCACGTCGTGATGCTGATCTCGCACCGCCTGACGGAGCTGGCGACGAACTCCGATCGCGTGGCGGTGATCGTCGACGGCAAGTGCATACGGGAGCTCGCCGGCGCCGAACGGACGCCCGAGAACGTCGCCGAGACGCTCGTTCGCGGGCTGGGCGCGATGTCGGCCCACCAGCCGGGGACGACGGAACGCAGGCAGTCGGAAGGGAACGGGCTCGAGCTCGTCGGGCTCGGCGACCACAAGCAGGCGTTCCGGAACCTCGACTTCGCGCTCCCGAACGGGCTCGTGACCGCGCTGATCGGCGTCGAGGGATCCGGCGGGCGGGAGATCGTGCGCGCTTGCGCGGGCCTGAGGCCGGTGGACGGAAAGGTGCTCGTCGGCGGCCGTCCGGTCCGGCCGGGACGGCTCAGCGAGCATGTCAGCTACGTCGCGGCCGACCGCGCTTCGAGCCTCTTCACCAACCTGAGCGTCGGCGAGAACCTCGTGATCCGGCTCGACAAGGAGATCTCGCGCGGGCTGCTCGGCCTCCGCCGCTCGAAGATGCGCACGATCGCCGAGGAGCTGCGGACGAGCTTCCAGGTCAAGGCGGCGACCGTCGACATCGGCATCCGCTCGCTCAGCGGCGGGAACCAGCAGAAGGTGGCGATCGCGGCGGCGGTCGGCAGCAGGCCCGACGTCCTCGCCCTCGAGGAGCCCACCCGCGGCGTCGACATCTCGAGCAAGGCCGAGATCTACGACATCCTCCGCCGGTTCGCCGCCGACGGCGGCGCCGTCCTGCTCTTCTGCACGGAGATTCCCGAGGTGTACGAGGTGGCCGACAGGTTGCACGTCGTCTCCGACGGCCGCCTCTCCCCTCCGCTCGAGATCGGGGCGTTCGAGGACATGGAGGCCCTCGCCAAGGCCGTGGCCGGCCTCGAGACGCACGGACGCGCCGCCCCGGCCGCGTGACGCGCCGGGCGCTCGTCACGGGCAGCGCGCGCGGAATCGGCCTCGCCGTCGCCGCGTCGCTCGCCGCCGACGAGCTCGAGGTGATCGGAGTCGACGTCGCCGAGCAGCAGGAGGGCCCGTGCGCGGCGACGATTCGCGCCGATCTGGCCGATCCGGACGAGTGCCG
Organism: uncultured Actinomycetes bacterium; assembly: GCA_963796625.1. Taxonomy (GTDB): domain Bacteria; phylum Actinomycetota; class Thermoleophilia; order Gaiellales; family Gaiellaceae; genus PALSA-600. The sequence continues at coordinate 649,009 of CAWCME010000003.1, read as the reverse complement.
GCGGGTGCTCGCCGAGGCCGGGCCGGTGGACGTTCTCGTCAACAACGCGGCGCTGCTCTTCAGGACCCCGCTGGAGGAGTTCACGGTCGAGGAGTTCGATCGCACGGTCGCCGTGAACCTGCGCGCGGTCTTCCTGCTCTCGCAGGGGTGCGCGCCCCGGATGAGCGCACGGGGTTGGGGGCGCATCGTCAACGTCTCGAGCATCGGCGCCCGCGACGGCCGGCTCGCCCACGGCACCGTCTACGCCGCGACGAAGGCGGGCGTGATCGTGATGACGAGGTCGTTCGCACGGCAGTACGGCGGCAGCGGCGTCACCGCTAACGTCCTCGCGCCCGGCGGCGTCGAGACGGAGATGACCGCGTCCATCCCACCCGAGACGCGCGCGCGCTACCTCGCGGAGATCCCTGCGGGCCGCTTCTCCTCGCCGGCGGAAGTCGCCTCGGTCGTCGCGTTCCTCGCCGGCGACGCGGCGGCGTTCGTGAACGGCGCCACGCTCGACGTCAACGGCGGCTGGTTCATGGGCTGACCGCCGGCGGGCGGGCGGCGGGAGGCCCTAGATCCGGAAGATGCGCTCTGCGTTGCGGGAGAAAAGGGCCTCCTGCTCGGCCTCGGAGAAGTCGCCGATGATCTCCGCGTAGGCATCGACGACGTCGCCGTAGGAGCTGTAGAGACGGTCGACCGGCCAGTTCGTCCCGAAGAAGGTCCTCTCGGTCCCGAACGACTCGATGCACGCGAGCACCCAGGGGCGGATGCTGTCGACGGTCCAGGCGTTGTCGCACATCCCGAGCCCGGAGACCTTGCAGACGACGTTCTCGGCGCCGGCGGCGTCGGCCATGCCCCGCTTCCACATCTCGAAGTACTCCGCGTCGCGCGCGCGGGGGAACCCGGCGTGGTCGATGCAGAGCACGACGTCGGGGTGCTGCTCGGCGAGCGCACGGGCCTTGCCGAGGTTCTCCGGCAGGACGTCGAGGCAGAAGACGAGGTCGAGGGGCCCGAGCAGCCCGTAGCCCCGCTGCCAGTCCGGGTCGACCAGATAGTCGCCCTGGCCGAAGTCGCGCACCCCGCGCATGTTCGCGTACTCGAGATGCCGCGCGAGCGTCTCGGAGGCATCCGGCGAGGTCAGGTCGCAGTGCGCGACGATCCCGTGCGGGAACCCGGTGCGGTCGGCCTGCACCTGGAGCCAGCGGGTCTCCTCGACCGGGTCGGCGATCCCGATCGCCGCCTGCACGTGGACGCACTTGCTGACGTTCTGGAAACGCGTCTCGGCGACGTACTGCTCGGCCATGTACTTCAGCACCTTCAGGCCGTCGATGTCGCCCAGGATCGGGTGCACCCAGTCCGGCTCGAGCCACACGTACTTCAGGTCCGGGTCCTTCAGGTCCCAGTAGTGGACGTGCGTATCGACGAACGGCAACCTGGACACGAATGCTCCTCCCCGTGGACGCTGGAATCGTAGGCTGGAATCGTATCCTCGAACGGCACGTGCGCGCTACCGGAGCGCCGGCCTCAGGGTGCCCGGCGCGGCACCGGCCCGAGGTGGGTCGCGCGCTCGCTCGCGGCGCCGCACCGCCGTGCGAGACGACCCGGTTCCTACCTCGCGACGGCGTCGGCGCGCCGGGGCAGCACCCAGCCCGGTCGCGGGAAATGGCAGGTGTACCCGTTCGGGATCCGCTCGAGGTAGTCCTGATGCTCGGGCTCGGCCTCCCAGAACGGCCCGGCCGGAGTCACCTCGGTGACGACCTTGCCGGGCCAGAGCCCGGAGGCCTCGACGTCGGCGATCGTGTCCTCGGCCACGCGGCGCTGCTCGTCGTCCAGGGTGAAGATCGCCGAGCGATAGCTGGTGCCGACGTCGTTGCCCTGGCGGTTCCGCGTCGTCGGGTCGTGGATCTGGAAGAAGAACTCGAGCAGCTCGCGGTAGGAGATCTGCTCGGGGTCGAAGGTGATCTCGATCGCCTCGGCGTGCGTCCCGTGGTTCCGGTAGGTCGCGTTCGGGACGTCGCCGCCGCTGTAGCCGACCCGCGTCGACAGGACTCCCGGACGCCTCCGGATCAGGTCCTGCATCCCCCAGAAGCACCCGCCGGCGAGGATCGCCCTCTCCACCGCTCCACTCATCGTGCACCTCCCCTGGCTCGTCGGCCCGCTCGAAGACCTCTCTGCGTGAACGTTAGACGAACGGGTCGCCGCGGCTCCGGCGGGCGCGCACGCCGGGCGGGCCGGCTCCCGCCACCCGGCGGCTTCCGGCGACGGAATTCCGCAACCGGGGGACCGAGCGGACAGGGGGAACGGCACGCGGGGCCTCGCCGCCTGCGCGCTCGACGCCGCGTCCGGTCAGGCGGCCCCGCCCTCGAGCACGGACAGCCCGGCCGCAGGCTCCCGGCCGTCGGTCGCGTTCACCTCGAACACCTTCGCCTCGAACTCCTCGAGCAGCGCCTCGCAGCGCTGCAGCCACGAGCGGGCCTCCTCGCGGTTGCCGGCCCCGAACCAGTCGCGCGCGACGACCCGGTCGAACCAGGTGCCGATCTTCTCGAACTCCATCCGGATCTCCTCGGCCTCCTCGTAGGTGAAGTTCTCGCGAAAGCGCTCGAACTCGATCTCCTTGACGAAGTTCACCTCGCAGTTCTCGACGATCTCGCGGTAGTGCTGCGCCGACTGGTCGAGGAAGAGCCCCACGAGCTTCGCCTCCTCCGTCTCCGGGAGCGTTCGAAGCGGCAGGATGTGGAAGCGGCCGCCGTCCGTGTCGATCCGCTCGAGCACCGGCGCGAGCTCACGCCTGAGCGCCGCCGTGTCGGGGATCACGCAGACCGAGTCCTGCAGGTAGACGGCTCCGGTCTTCTTCAGGCTCCGCCAGACCGCCACCCGGCCGGCCGTCGGCTTCGCCGGCATGCGGTAGACGAGCAGTAGGAACCGCCGCGGCCCCGGTCCCGGCGAATCGGGTCTTGGTGTCATTAGCGTGACAAAGTGCTGTGGTTACTTTGTAGCGACTATAGTGGGAGCCGGATGCTTCAGCGCCCATTCTGGCAGACGGCGGCGTGAGCGCCGGGTTCCTCGTCCTCTCGACCTTCCTCGCCAGTGCGGTCGAGATGGTCGAAGCCCTGACGATCGTGCTCGCCGCCGGGATGGCACGAGGCTGGCGCTCGTCGCTCGTCGGCGTCGCCGCCGCGATTCTGGCGCTCGCCGTGATCGTGGCGGCGCTCGGGCCCGCCCTCACCGTCGTCCCCCTGGGCGACCTCCGGCTCGTCGTCGGGGCGCTCCTGCTCGTCTTCGGCCTCCAGTGGCTGCGCAAGGCGATCCTCCGCGCCGGCGGCTTCAAGGCCCTCCACGACGAGGACGCGATCTTCGCCGCCGAGCTCGCCGGAGCCCGGACGGCGGCCCCGGCGGCGGCCCGAGGGCTCGACTGGTACGGCTTCACCCTCTCCTTCAAGGGCGTCCTGCTCGAGGGGCTCGAGGTGGCGTTCATCGTCGTCACCTTCGGAAGCACCCAGGGAAACATCCCGCTCGCCACGCTCGGCGCCGGCGTCGCGGTCGTCCTCGTCGCGACCGTGGGCATCGCCGTGCGCGCGCCGCTGGCGCGCGTCCCCGAGAACTCGATGAAGTTCGCCGTCGGCGTGATGCTCACCTCGTTCGGCGTCTTCTGGTCGGCCGAGGGCGCGGGCGCCCACTGGCCCGGCTCCGACGCCGCGCTGCTCGGCGTGATCGGCTTCGTCGGCGCCTCGTCCGCGCTCCTCGTGACGCTCCTGCGCCGGGAGCGGGAGGCGCTGACGCCGACCGGAGCCGAGACATGAGGCAGATCGAGGCCTTCGGACGGTTCTGGTGGGACTTCGTCGTCGGCGACGACTGGCTGGCGGCCGCAGGTGTCCTCGCCGCGATCGGCGCCACCGCCGCCCTGGCGACGACGTCGATCGGCGCCTGGTGGGTGATGCCGCTCGGGGCGATGCTCGTGCTCTACGCGTCGGTCCGGCGCGCGACCCGCCCCTGAGCCCGGCGGCCGGCGGGCTCCCGGGGTCAGACCCGTTCGCCGATCAGCCGTGCGCCTCGTCCGCGGGTGACGAAGCTGACCGTCCAGCGAAGCGTGACCAGCAGTCGATTCTGGAAGCCGATCAGGTAGAAGATGTGGACGACGAGCCAGAGCACCCAGGCCGGGAAGCCGGACACGCGAATGCCCTTGATCTCCGCGACGGCCTTTGAGCGGCCGATCGTGGCGAGATTCCCCTTGTCGACGTAGCCGAACGGCTCGGTTGCTCGTCCGTGCAGGCGGTCGCCGATCAGGCGGGCGGCGTAGCGGCCCTGCTGCATCGCGACCGGCGCGACGCCGGGCAGCGGCACGATCGTGCCGTCGACCGCCTTCACCCTGACCATGTCTCCGATCGCGAGCACCTCCGGGTGCCCGGGCAGCGTCAGGTCGGAATCGACCGTCACCCGACCGGCCTCGTCGACCTCGAGCCCGGCCTCGCGGGCGAGCGAGGCGGCGAGCTCCGAGGCGGTCACGCCCGCAGCCCAGATCACGGTCCGCGCGTCGACCTCCTCGACCTCGCCGCCCGGGGCGCGGATCGAGACCGACTCCTCGGCGATGTCCACCACGAGGTGCCCGAGCAGCGGCGTCACGCCGAGCTGCTCGAGCGCGCGGGTCGCCTTCAGCGAGAGCGACTCGGGGAAGCTCGTGAGGATGCGGTCGGCCGCCTCGACCAGCAGCACCCGCGCCGTGCGCGTGTCGACGGCGTGGTAGTCGCGCCGGAGCGTGTCCCTGGCGAGCTCGGCGATCTGGCCCGCCATCTCGACGCCGGTCGGGCCTGCGCCGACGACGACGAACGTCAGCCAGCCCCGCCTCGCGTCCGGGTCCCGCTCGACCTCCGCCGCCTCGAAGGCGCCGAGGATGCGGCTGCGAATCTCGAGGGCGCCGTCGAGCGACTTGAGCTCGGGCGCGAACCGATGCCACTCGTCGTGGCCGAAGTAGGAGTAGCGGGAGCCGCCGGCGACGACGAGCGTGTCGTAGGCGAGCGTACCGTGGCCGTCGCCGTTTGCCAGCCGGTCGAGGATCACCTCGCGCCGCTCGAGGTCGAAGCCCGCCACCTCGGCAAGGACGACGCGGAGGTTCTCCTGCCCTTTCAGCACCGCGCGCAGCGGCGAAGCGATCTCCGCCGCCGAGAGCGCGCCGGTCGCGACCTGGTAGGCGAGCGGCTGGAAGAGGTGGAAGTTGTGCCGGTCGACGAGCGTGACCTCGATCTCCGTGTGCCGGAGCGCGCGAACCGCGAACAGCCCGCCGAAGCCGCCGCCGACGACGACGACACGCGGGGCCGACGCGGCCGGCCCAGCCGAGGGTCCCCCCTCCGCGCTCATCTGCCGATCATCGTCGATCGCGGCCGGGCGCGCACGAGGGGCCGCACTCCCGCCGGTCAGTCCGGAAGGAGCGGCATCGCCAGCCCGGGCGCGCGCCCGAGCAGCACCGCGCGCGTCACGGCCGTCACTCCGAAGCGGTCGCGGACCTCGTCGAGAGCGGCGTCGAGCAGCGCCCCGTCACGGGGATCGAACGGCAGCTGCAGCTGGAGCGGCAGGTCGTCGGCGAGATTGGCGACCGCCACGCCGATCAGGGTGAGGCCGCGCTCCTCGATCAGCGGCCGGGCGGCTGCGAGCAGGCTGCGGGCGGCCTCGAGCACGATGCCGGTCCGGGCTGTCGGGTGAGGAAGGGTGTGCGACCTCGTCGCCCGCGAGAAGTCGTCGAAGCGGAGCCGCAGGACGACGGTCCGGCCGACGCGCCGGGCCGAGCGGAGGCGCCGCATCACGCGCTCGACGAGCGCCACGAGATCGGCGTCGATCTCCTCGGGCGAGCGCCGGGACCTGCCGCGGGCATGCTGCGATCCGATCGAGCGGCGCCGGGGCCGCGCGCGGACCGGACGGGGATCGCGGAGGTTCGCGAGGGCGTGGAGGTGGCGCCCGGCCGCCCGGCCGAGCATCGACTCGAGCGCGGGCTCGGGCACGCGCGCCAGCTCGGCGACCGTGCCGATGCCGCGGCCGCGCAGCCGCGCCGCGGTCGCGGGCCCGACGCCCCAGATCCGCTCCACCGGGAGCGGGTGCAGGAACGCCTGCTCCTCCCCGGGTGGAACGAGCAGCAGCCCGTCGGGCTTGGCGACCGCGCTCGCAACCTTGGCGAGGAACTTGGTGCGGGCGATCCCGACCGTGACGGGCAGCCCGACCCGCTCCCGCACGGCGCCGCGCAGCCGCACCGCGATCTCGCTCGGCGTGCCGGCGAGGCGCTCCATCCCGCGCACGTCGAGGAACGCCTCGTCGATCGAGAGCCCCTCGACGAGCGGCGCCGTGTCTTCGAACACGGCGAAGAGCGCCCTGCTCGCCTCGGTGTAGGCGGCCATGCGAGGCGGAACGACGATCGCATGCGGGCAGAGCCGGAGCGCCTGGCGGCCTCCCATCGCAGTGCGAACGCCGAAGGCTTTGGCCTCGTAGCTCGCCGCGAGCACGACGCCTCCGCCCACGATCACAGGCCGTCCACGCAGGCGGCGATCGTCGCGCTGCTCGACCGAGGCGAAGAACGAGTCGGCGTCCGCGTGCAGGATCGTCGCCGCTCCGGACACGAACAGATGTTCTCATACCCCGGGGCGGGCGGCGGCGCCGAGGGCTCGCCGGCCGCTTCTGCGGGCGCTCACCCCATCCGGATGACACCCGCGCCCCGGGCGGGACGAAGAATCCAGCCAGTGCTGCCGCGGCCGCCGTTCGGGAATCCGGGGCGCCGGGAACACGGTCAGAGCGACAACCACAACGAGGAGAAGCCATGCCAGACGCTGCCGATGCCCCCGTCGACCTGTACATCGCCGCGTACGACGATCCCGAGGCCGCCCGGGCCGACTGGGACGCGATCAAGAAGCTCGCCGGCGAGAACGTGATCGCGGTCGAGGCGCTCATGCTCGTCAGCCGTGACGCCGAGGGGAAGATCGAGGTCGAGGACAGCGCCCACGACGTCGCGGTCGGAACGACGGTCGGCGCGGTCGGCGGGCTCGTGGTGGGCCTGATCTTCCCGCCCGCACTGCTCGTCTCGGGCGTCGTCGGCGGCGTCATCGGCGCCGGCCTCGGCGGGCTCCTCTCCCATCACGAGAAGCAGGAGATCAAGGCGGAGGTCGAGGACGTGCTGCCGCCCGGAAGCTCGGGGATCGTGGCGCTCTTCGACGAGCGCTGGGCCTCCCACGTCGACAGGGCGCTCGGGCAGGCGAGCGACATCTCGAAGCACGAGGTCGACAGGGGAAGCGTCGAGCAGGTCAAGGCCGCGGCGACGAGCGACGGCTGACCGGGGACGGGCCCCGGGAACGGCTCCGCGGGCGGGCTCGAGCCGGACCTGCCCGTCATAGTCGCACCGAGGCTCGTTGGTCCGCCTGCCCCCGCACCACGTCCCGAGGCCCCGGCTGACCGAGCGCTGCGGCGGCCAGCGGGTCGTCGTAGTCGAGGCGGCGGGTGGTTTCGGCAGGAGCGTCTTCGCCGCCGAGCTCGTCGACCACTGGCACACCGTCGGGATCGAGGTTCGGCTCGACCACGGAGGCGTCACCGCCCCCCTGCTGCACGAGGTTGCGACGGGCCGACTGCTTCCAGCTGACCGCCCGCGAGCTCGCGCTCAGCGCCGAGGAGACCCTGAGCCTCTGCCGGTCGGGCCTCGGGCTCGAGGTCGGCGCCGTCGCGGCGAGGGCCCTCGACCCGGCGACCGAGGGCTGGACTGCCGCCACGGTCCTCGCCGCGGCCTGGGCGGCACGGACGGGCGAGCCCGTCGAGGCAGTGGCCGGGGCGGCGACCGGACCGGGCCACCCCGCAGGCTCCCTGGCCGCCATCCTCGACGAGGCGCTCGTCACCCTCGGCCCCGGCTGCCGGCCGCTGCTCGCCCAGATCGCCCGTCTGCCGTTGCTCGACGCCGCGCTCGTGGGCGCCGTGAGCGGAGACGACGAGCTGTTCGAGCGCGGGTTGAAGGCGGGAGTCCCGTTCACCCCGGCCCGGGGGCTGTGGTGGGACCTGCCCGGACCGGTGCGCGACCACCTGGCCGGGTTCGCGCCCGCCGGCCCGGAGGCGATGCGCACCGCCGCACGCGAGTACCGGCGCCGGGGCGAGCTGGGCCCCGCCCTCGAGCTGCTGGTCGCGACCGGGGACCCGGCCGAAGCCGCAGCCCTGCTGGCAGCCACCCCTCCCGGCGCCGAGGAGGCCCTCGATACCTTCGAGCTCGGCGCCCGCTTCGACCAGCTCCCGCGCGAGGCGGTCGACGCCCACCCGGGGGTGCTCCTGCTCGTCGCCCGCCGCTTCGGGCACGCGGGGAAGTACGCCCTCTGCTGCGAGCTCCTCGAGCGGGCCCGCGGGATCGCCCGCCGGGACGGCGACCCGATCCTGGAGCGGTCGTCAGCCGCCGAGCTGGTCAAGGACCAGCTGCTCGCGGAGCTGAGCTACGAGGCCGCCGAGCGGGCCGCCCGGGATGTCCTGCAGGCGGCGGGGCCCGGCGAGCGGCTGACCCGGGCGCGCGCCAGCGAGTTTCTCGGCTACGCGCTCGGCCGGCAGGTCGGCGGCAGCGATCGCCGCGAGGCATCCCTGGTCGAGGCGGAGGACTGCTTCGCCCGCGCGTCCGGGCTCTATCGCGAGCTCGGGATGCGCTCGGCGGCGGCGTTCATCGCCGTCGACGGGGCCAGCCTGATCGAGTTCCCGCGCGGCCGGGCCGCAGCCGCCATGGAGCCGGATCGAGGAGGCGCTGCTGAGCGCCACGGCGGCTGGCTGGCCGGTGTCTGCGGCCAGCCAGCCCGAGGAGCTGCTCGGTGACTGCGCGCTCGCGGATCAGGGGAAGATGGGCCTGGCCGAGGCGGGCGGCCTCCTCGAACAGCTGACCGTGGCGGCCCGTCCGGTGGCCGTCGGCTCGGGCCAGGAGGCGCGGCTGCTGAAGTTCGTCGCCGTCTCGGGCGGCCGCGTCCGCGCCGAGCTGGCGATCGAGACGATCTGGGCCGGAGCGGGCCCTTCGGCCGGACGCCACCGGCTGCGCACCGTGCTCCACCGGTTGCGCGCCACCGCAGGCGACGTGCTCTCAGCGACGGCGAGGCGCTCGCCCTCGACCAGGCGGTGCGGGTCAACCTCCAGGAGTTTCTCGCCGAAGCCCGGAACGCCCACGCCCTGGCAGCCAAGGACCTGGCCTTGCGACTGCGCGCGGGGGGCGATGGCCCGCTACCGGGGCGAGCTCCTCCCCGACGATCGGTACGAGGACTGGGCCGAGCGGCCTCGTCAGCAGGCGCAGTCGGCGATGCTCGACCTGCTCGACCTGGGCGCGGGCGAGGCGGCGCAGCGAGGCGACCTCGACGCGCTCAGGCGCGCCGTCGAGCGCACGATCGAGTTCGCCGCCTACGACGACGTGCGCTACCTCCGCACCGCGTCGGCGCTGCTCGAGCAGGGGCGGCGCGGCGAGGAGCTCGCGGTCCTGCACAGGGCCCGCTCGACCTTCGCCCAGATCGGCCTCGAACAGGCCCGCTCCTCGAGCTCGAACGCTCGCTCGTCGCCTGAGGCGTTGCCGCCAGGTCGGTCGGCGCGCCCGGCCGCAGCAGCCGATCCGAGCTCGAGCTCCCGGAACGGCGCCGACCGTGGACCGGGTCACACGGTTCGCAGCGCGTCGGTGGGCGAGAGGCGAGCTGCCCGGATCGCCGGAAGCAGGCCGGCGATCGCCCCGATCGCGAACGCGGCGGCGAGCCCGCCCGCCCAGGCGAGGGTCGGGATCACGGTCGCCCAGTGCTTGCTGTGGGCGTAGATCGCGGTGGCGGCGATTCCCAGGGTGACGCCGGCCAGGCCGCCGAGGAGCGCGAGCAGGATCGCCTCGCTCAGGAACTGGGTGCGGATGTGCCCCTTGGTTGCTCCGAGTGCCCGGCGCAGGCCGATCTCGGAGCGGCGTTCGAGCACCGAGATGATCATGATGTTGGCGACGCCGACGGCGCCGACGAGCAGCGAGACGGCGCCGAGGCCGAGGAAGAGGCCGTTGAGGGCGCCCTGCGCGTCGGCGCGGGCGGTGAGCGCGGCCGAGGGCTGGCTGACGTTGACCTCGTTCGGCGACTCCGGGTTCGCCGTGGCGGCGAGCACCGACTGGACGGCGGCGGTCTGGCCGGTGACGCTGCGGACGTAGATCGTCGTCGGGTGGCCGTCGAGGCCGAGGTATCTCTCGGCGGCCGGGTAGCCGACGAGCACCGAGCTGTCGATCTCCGGCGCGAGGGCAGCGGAGGTGAGGATCCCGGCGACGTAGAACCACATCCCGCCGAGCCAGACCCGCTCGCCCGGGTAGACCCGGTCGAGGCCGAGCAGCGCCGCCGCCTGCGCGCCGAGCACGCAGACCGGCTCGGTCGCGGTCGCCGCGTTCAGGTAGGAGCCGCGGGCGACGGTCGCTCCGACCGCCGGGAGCAGGTTCAGGGTGGCCGCCTGCACCTGGAGCGCGTTGGTGTTGACGGCGGGGATCAGCGGGCTGCGGTACACGTTCGCGCTGGTCGAGCCGGTGTCCGCGACCTCGGTGACGGGCCCGATCCGGCCGATCATCCCCGGCGCGGCCAGCGGCAGCTCGGCGGTGGCGCCGAAGAGCGTCTGGCCGGTGGTCACGGTGAGCAGGTTCGTGCCGAGCTTGTCGATCTCGGCGAGCAGGCCGGCCTGGGAGGAGGACGAGAGCCCCAGGACGGCGACGATCGCCGCGACCCCGATCGCGATTCCGAGCGCCGACAGGCCTGCACGCAGGCGGCGGGTGCGGACGCCGATGCTCGCGACCCGGGCGAGGTCGCCGGGGCGCAGCTTCTTGGGCGCGAGCGCGGGGGCCGCGGCCACGCCGCCCTACGCTCCGGGAGCCCGGTTGACGAGCGCGAACGCGGCCGGCGCGGCACCCCTGGCACGGGCTTCGACGATGTAGCCGCCGGCCTGGCCGCCGGCGCTGAACGGGGGCGCGACCGCGATCCCGGAGGCGTCGGTGTGGACGCGGACGACGTGCGATTGGCCGTGGCCGGGGCGGGCGAACGTGCCGCTCGCTCCGGCCGGCGGTGCCGTGAAGGTGACGAGCGCACCGGCGACCGGGTTGCCGTGCTCGTCCACGACGGTGACTGCGAGCGGGATCGGGAAGCGGCTGCCGACGGGTGTCGATTCGGTCGCGGCGGCACCGGCGTCCACGGCCACGGGGCTTCCGCCGAGGTTGTCGAGCCGGATGCTCACGGCGGCGGTACCGCCCGCGACGGTGGCGGTGGCGGTGAAGGTGCCCGCGGTCGTATTGGCTGCGAACCTGGGCGACGTCGCGATCCCGGAGGCGTCGGTCGTCTCGCTCGCCTGGGTGCTCCCCCCGGCGAAGCTCGCACCGGCGCCGCCGCTCCCCGAGCCGGCTCCGCCTGCCCCGCCCGCGCTCGAGCCGAGCGTGAAGCTGACGATCTGGCCCTGCAGCGGCTTGCCGTGGGCGTCTCGCACCTCGACCTGGAACGGGCGGGCGTAGCCGATGCCGACGGTCGCCGAGCGCCGCTTCGTCCCGAGCGTCCTGATCGTGGGCGGCTTCCCGGCCAGGTTGTCGAGCGAGAACGTCGCCGGGTTGGTGACCCCTGCGACTGCGGCAGTCGCCGTGAACCGCCCGGGGGTCGCGTTCGCCTCGAACCGGGGCGAGGTCGCGATCCCCGCCGCATTCGTCGTCTCGGTCGCCTGCACACTCCCGCCCACGAAACTCGCACCCGCGCTCCCCCCACCCGAACCGGAAGCGCCGGCCCCGCCGCCGCCCGAGCCGAGGGTGAAGGTCACGCTCTCACCCTGCAGCGGCCTGCGCCTCGCGTCGGTGAGCCGCACCCGGAGCGGGCCGCGGTAGCGGCTGTCGACGGTCGCCGAGCGCCGCTTCGTCCCGAGCGTCCTGATCGTGGGCGGCTTCCCGGCCAGGTTGTCGAGTTGGAAGCTCGCCGCGGCGTTGGCGCCGTCGACGGTCGCCGTCGCCGTGAACAGCCCGGGGGTCGCGTTCGCCTCGAACCGGGGCGAGGTCGCGATCCCCGCCGCATTCGTCGTCTCGGTCGCCTGCACACTCCCGCCCACGAAACTCGCACCCGCGCTCCCCCCACCCGAACCGGAAGCGCCGGCCCCGCCGCCGCCCGAGCCGAGGGTGAAGGTCACGCTCTCACCCTGCAGCGGCCTGCGCCTCGCGTCGGTGAGCCGCACCCGGAGCGGGCCGCGGTAGCGGCTGTCGACGGTCGCCGAGCGCCGCTTCGTCCCGAGCGTCCTGATCGTGGGCGGCTTCCCGGCCAGGTTGTCGAGCGAGAACGTCGCCGGGTTGGTGACCCCTGCGGCGGCGGCACTCGCCGTGAACCGCCCGGGGGTCGCGTTCGCCTCGAACCGGGGTGAGGTCGCGATCCCCGCCGCGTTCGTCGTCTCGGTCGCCTGCACGCTCCCGCCCACGAAGCTCGCACCCGCGCTCCCCGCCCCGGACCCCGATCCGCCACCGCCGGAGCCGAGCGCGAAGGTCACGCTCTCGCCCTCGAGGGGCCGACCGGCTGCATCGGTCAGCCTGACCTGGAGGGGGCGGCTGTATCGGGTGCCCACCTTCGCCGAGAGCCTCGGCTTCCCGAGCGTCCTCAACAGAGGCGGCCGGCCGGCGAGGTTGTCGAGCCGGAAGCTCGCCGGCTCGGTGACACCGGCCACGCTCGCGGCAGCGGTGAACCTTCCGGCGCTGCCGTTCGCGGTGAAGTTCGGCGAGGTCGCGATCCCGGAGCTGTTCGTGAGCGAGCCGGCCTGGCTCTGGCCGCCGTCGAAGGTTGCGCCGGCGCCGCCGGCTCCCGAGCTGCCGGCGCCCCCGCCGGAACCGCCGCTGCCGGAGCCGAGCGAGAAGCTCACGGCGACCCCCGTCACCGGGATGCCGTCAGCGTCGAGCACCTGCACCTGGAGGGGCTCGGCGTAGCGGGAGGAAACGGTCGCCGACTGGCTCGGCGGCGAGACCGGGACGACCGCGGCCGGAACTCCGCTCGCGGTGTTGACGAGCGAGAAGCTGACCGATCCGTAACCCGACGACGCGACCACCTGGTAGCCGCCCGGGAGCGTGTTGGCCGTGAGCTGCGACGCGCTCGCCGATCCGGATGCGTTGGTGCCGACGAGCGTCGCGTTCGCACCGCTGGCCGCGAAGGTCCCGCTCGGGCCGCTACCGGGGGCCGCGAAGGTCACCGCCACCCCCGCCATGGGCGTGGTGATCGGGCAGCCGTTCGTATTCGCGAGCGCCACCTGGAGGGGATCGGCGAACGTCGTTCCGAGCTTCGCGCTCTGCGGCGTTCCGCCGGCGAGGGTGAGCGTGTTCGGAGGATTGTAGGTCGGGCACGGGGCGGTCTCGGCGGCCTGTGCCGGGAGCCCGCCGAGGATCGCGCCCGCCGCGCACAGGCCGAGAGCGAGCAGCAGCCTCGGCGAGCGCCGGGCCTGACCTCGGAAATGCCGCGTCGTCATCTCGCTCACTCCTTCCGGTCGACTCCGTCGTCCTCGTCGGCGCCGGCCGCAGCAGCGAGCTCCGGTTCGGCCCCGTCGACCGGGGTCGTCCCGGTGTCGCCGACGATCCGACCGTCGAGCATCTCGACCTGTCGCGGCAGGCGGGCGGCGAGCTCGCGGTCGTGCGTGATCACCGCGATGGTCGCTCCCTCGTCGTGGAGCCGTTCGAGCAGGGCGAGGATCGCGATCCCGGTGGCGCTGTCGAGGTTGCCGGTGGGCTCGTCGGCGAGCACGATCGCGGGGCGGCCGACCAGCGCCCGCGCGATCGCGACCCGCTGGCGCTCGCCGCCGGAGAGCTGGTTCGGTCGCGCCCCGAGCCTGTCGCCGAGACCGACCGCCACCAGCACCTCGGCGGCAGCGGCACGCCGCTCGCCAACGGGGACGCCGGCGTAGAGGAGCCCGTCGGCGACGTTCTCGAGAGCGGTGGCGTGCTCGGCGAGGAAGAACTGCTGGAAGACGAAGCCGATCCGGGTCGCGCGCAGCGCAGCCAGCTCGCGGTCCGACAGGCCGGCGATGTCGAGCCCGGTCACCCGCACCGTGCCCGTGCTCGGGCGGTCGAGCGTGCCCATCACGTGGAGCAGCGTCGACTTGCCCGAGCCGGACGGGCCGACGATCGCGAGCAGCTCCCCCTGGTCGACGCTGAAGCTGACCCCGTCCAGGGCAACCACCGGCGGCTCCGACCCGTAGGTCTTCGTGACCCCGGCGAGCTCGAGCACCGGAACCCGCCCGGCTCCGGCCGGCGCTGCCGTCCGATCGAGCCCGGCGGTCGCGAGCGTGGGCGGCGGCGCGGCGTTCATTCGCTCGGCACCACGATGCGCTGACCGGCGGCCAGGCCCGAGCCGGTCACCTGTACGAGCCCGTCCTGGTCGTCGAACAGCCCCAGGCTCACCGCGACGAGGTGACGGGCGCCGCCGGCTCCGATCTCCTCGAGCGCGTAGCCGCCGTTCGCGAGCGCGAGGAGCGCGTTGACCGGCACGACCAGCGCGTTCCTGACGCTGGCGGTCGTGATCGAGACGTTCACCGGCGCCTGGTCGAGATGCCCGGTCGCCGCCGGATCCGAGGGCGTGACGTCGACCTCGATCGTCGGCGAGCTCGAGCCGCCGCCGCCCTGGTCCGAGGCGGACGGCGTCGTGGCGACGGTGCCGACGTACGAGACCTTTCCCGGCGTCGTCGAGTTGTCCGGGAGCGTGATCACGACGGGGTCGCCGACCGCGAGCTCGGACTGCTGGGCGGCGTCGAGCGCGATCGTGACCTGCCGGGTGGTCGAGGTGATCGAGAGCACCGGCCCCGGCTGCACGGTGGCGCCGATCGTCGGGGTCACGGCGGTGACGCGCACCGCCCCCGGCTCGAACACGACCGCCCCGAGCAGCAGCTGCCCGGTCTGGCCGAGGCCGTGGTCGGACTGGAACGCGTCGATCGCCGCAGCCGTCGCGCTCGTGAAGGAGTCCCCGGCAAGCCCGTGCCCGTAGCCGAGGGTGTCGAGGTTCGCGTTCAGCTCGCTCACGTCGCGACCCGGCGCCATTCCGGGCACGAAGGCCCGCCAGGCGGCGACCGGACCGTAGAAGAGCACGACCGGCTGCCCGCTGATCGCGTAGAGGGTCCCGCCCCGCCTCACGATCTCACCGGCCGCCGGCAGGGCCGTATAGGTCGAGCTCTGGCCGTAGAACGATCCGGACGACTCGGCCGAAGCCAGCGCCGTCTGGGCCCCTGCCAGCCCGCGCTGGGCCGACGAGACCTGGCTCTGGTCGCTCGCGACCTTGGCCGCGTCCTGCGTCTCGCTCTGCTCGCCGGTCGTCACGGCCTGCTGGTCGCTCGCGCACGGCGTCGATCCCGAGCTGCCTCCGGCGGACGGGCTCGAGGCCGCATTGCTCCCGCTGCAGTCGACCGACTCCTTCGCCCGCGACGCTGCCAGGCCGGCCTGCGCCTCGACGAGCGCCTGGCTGTCGGAAGCGAGCGCGGCCTGCGCGCTCTGCAGCATCCCCTGGTCGGTCGTGACGGTCTGCTGGGCCTGCTGCAGGCTCGTAGGCGCCGTCCCGGCCGGAACGACGATCTCCGAGGGAGCGGCGTAGCCGAGCGTCGCGCTCACCTGCGTCTGCGACGACAACGACCGCCTCGCGACGGACGCCGCCGAGGTGGGGTACGTGTTGTCCGGCGTGCCTCCCCCCGTTCCGCTGCCGCCGTCGAACAGGCCCGCGCCGAAGGCGATCGCCACGGCTGCGGCGGCCGCGGCGACCGCGAGCAGGACGAGCAGACGCCTGCGCAACGGCCATGCCCGCCTGACCTGCGACGCGGCCGGCTCGGTCCGCGTGTCCTCGGGCCGCGATTCGAGATTCGCGCTCACGGTGCGGGTGCCCCGGCTCCGAGCGGACCGGGGCTCGCCAGCCCCGGCGCCTTCCCGCCGCGGCGCCGGAGCCGGAGGCCCTGAAGCGCGACTCTCTCGACCTTCCGCGGCATCAGAACGCGAGGCGCGGCCCGATCTTCGGCTCGAGCGACTTGCATGCCTCGTAGGCGCTTTGGACAAGCGGCGAGCTCGGATCGATCCTCTTCATGATGCTCCTCGGCGGGAACGTGCCCTCCCCGTTCGGGTCGGGAAAGTCGGGAACGCCCTGCCGGCGCATGCAGGCGGCGAAGCGCAGCATCGCCCTGGCCGCGATCGCCCGCTGGGCCGGTGTCAGCGCGGGCGGGCCGCCGCCGGGAAGGAACTTCCGGCAGGCCTGCACGGCCGCCTGGAACTGGGGCGAGCCCGGATCGACGCTCTCGTCGAAGGTGACGCCGCCGAAGGTGATCTGCCTTCCGGCACCGCCCGAGCCGACCGACGCCGGGAACCCGTGCGAGGCGAAGCAAGCGGCGAGCGCAGCGGTGCCGGGACGCGGCGTCGTGCTCGCGGCGCGGGCCGTCGAGACGCCGCCGGCGGGGCTCGTCGTCCCGAGGCTCGCGACCGAGGGACCGCGCGAGCCGCCGCAGCCGGCGGCCAGCAGCCCGACGCCCGCAAGCGCCGCGCCGAGAACGAGCGCCGGACCAGCCGCGATTCCACCGGGAAGGCTTCTCTCGCGCGTGTCTTCGGCCGCTCGCAACGTGTCGCCGTCCACTCTCTCACAGGAAAGCCGAGAGATCTAAAACAGCTCTAAAGCCGCTCTAAGGACTCGATGAACGCTCGGAGGTCAGGGGTTCCGGGCGGCGAGCGAGAAGACGGTGCACCCGCGCCGTGTGCTGGGGCGGCAGGCGGTCCGCGCCGACCGGCAGGCCGGCGAGTCCAGGCGCAGCCACTAGGGGGTCGGCGAGAGCCGAAGTCGCAGGATCGCGCCGCCGTCCGGGGCATGGTCGACGGCGACGCTGCCGCCGTGCGCGTCGGCGATCTGCTTGACGATCGCAAGGCCGAGACCGGCACCGGGCATCCCCCTGGCCTGTGGGGATCGGTAGAAGCGGTTGAAGACGAGCGGCAGGTCCTCGGCGGCGATCCCCGGCCCGTGGTCGCGCACCTCGATGAGCCCGTCGTGGACGGCGACGTCGACGACCTCGCCCGAGGGGCTCCATTTGCGCGCGTTGTCCAGCAGGTTCGAGACGGCCCGCTCGACGCGCTCGGGTATCCCCGTGACCACGGACGGCTCGAGCCGGGTCCGGAACGAGAGGCCAGGGGCGCGCTTCGCCGTGCGGTCGACCACGGTCTGCACGATCTCGTCCAGCCGGAACTCGCGCGGTGCGACATCGCGCTCCTCGCCGCGTGCCAGCTCGATCAGCTCCCCGACCAGCGACGTCATCGCTTCGAGCTCGTCCTGGACGTCGGCGAGAAGCTCCTCGCGGTCGCTCTCCTGGAGCGCGCCGGGTCGGGCGAGCAGGCCGATGTTCGCCCGCAGGGTCGTGATCGGCGTTCGCAGCTCGTGCGACGCGTCGGCGACCAGCTGGCGCTGGGTTCGCAGGGACGACTCGAGGCCGGCGAGCAGCTCGTCGAGCCGGATCGAGAGACGGCTGATCTCGTCCCGGCCGCGCTGGCCCGTGCGCTCGCTGAGATCGCCGGTCTCGACGATCCGCTCGGTCGTCTCGGTCAGGCGCCGCAGCGGCGCAACCGCCCGGCCCGAGACGAGCGCGCCGAGGATCGCAGCGGCGCCGATGCCGCCGAGGCAGATAAAGACGAGCAGCCACCTGAGACGAGCGAGGTTGTGGTCGACCTCGACGAGCGAGCGCGAGACGGTGACCTTCGCGGTCGGCAGGAGGACCGTCAGCACACGCGTCGGCACGCCCCTGGTCGTCGTCGTGCTGAACCGCGGCGCCCCGCTTGCCGGAGCCGCACCCGCTCTGCGCGGCACCACGCTGGCCTGGACCGCAGCGGACACTCGGGGCAGCAGGACCTTGAAGACACCGGGGGGAGGCGGAACCTGCCGGATCTTCCTCGACGCGGACGACCCGCCGACGTTCCCCGCGACGACCAACCTGCCGAATCCGGTCGACTTCACCGCCACGACTCCGTTCAGGGGCGGGAGAGCGAGCGTCGAGCGGAGATCGCTGTCCACCTGGCCGAGCAGCTCGGCCCGGTCGGTGTAGTAGACGACGAACGACGTCCCGACGATCGCCGCCGCAACCGCGAGCGACGCCAGGATCGTCAGGCGCAGACGGAAGCTCATCGCTCCCTCAGCGTGAACCCGACCCCGCGCACGGTCTGGATCAGCCGCGACTCCCCGCCGGCCTCCAGCTTGCGTCGCAGGTGACCGACGAACACGTCCAGCGAGTTCGAGGACAGCGAAGCGTCGTAACCCCAGACCCGCTCGTAGATCAACGCGCGCGCGAGCACCTGCCGCGGGTGCCGGAGGAAGAACTCGAGCAGGTCGAACTCGGTCGCGCTCAGCTCGATCTCCCGCCCACCCCGCCGTGCATCACGGGTCAGGAGGTCGAGCTCGAGGTCGGCGAAAGCGAGCTCCTCCGTAGCGACCCCGGCCCGCCTCAGCAGCGCCCGCACGCGGGCGACGAGCTCCTCGTTCGCGAACGGCTTGACCAGGTAGTCGTCGGCGCCGGCCTCGAGGCCCGCGACGCGGTCACGCACCGAGTCGCGGGCAGTCAGCATCAGGACGGGCAGGTCGTCCCCGGCTGTACGGAGCTGCTCGCAGACCTCTATCCCGTCGCGTCCCGGCATCATCACGTCGAGCACCACCGCATCGAACGTCCGGGCGCGCAGGCGAGCGAGAGCCTCGTCGCCGTCGCCGGCCACCTCGACCTCGAACCCGTTCGACACGAGCACGCGCCGGAGCGCATTCCGCAGGCGCGTGTCGTCGTCGACTACCAGGATCGGCATGTCCGAAGTGTGCGCGAGGTCCCTGAGAGCGGGCTAAACGACGCCGCGGCGCCCGGTCCGCGCTCCGTGCGAGTCGAATTGTCCCGGCGCACTCCCCGAAGTAAACCCGACGGCGATAAAACGGCTCTAAAGCCGCTCTAACGACTCGATGAACGGCGACCGCACGACGCGACGCACGCCGGAGCGTCGCCGGGTCGCTCTCCCGACCGGCAGAAAAATTCGTTAGAGCCGTTTTAGAGACGTCTGCTTTCCTGGGCGGGCCGGAGCACGTCGTCCGGAACGACTGTCACCGATCACGCCATGCCGACGAGAAGACGCCCTGATCCAGCAGGCTCGGCCGGGCTCCAACCTGCCCGCGCCGCAGGCCGTGTTGCGGCCGCCGCCTGCGGGGTGCTGCTCTGCCTGGCGCTCGTCGCGGCAGGCTGCGGCGGTCGGTCGGCTCCTCGTGTGGCGAGTCTCGGCGGGTCGAGCACCACCACCGCGCCCGCCGGGCAGGCCGCCGGCGGGCCGGCGGCCGCTGGAGCCCCGGGCGGTGGTTCGGGCGGGGGCGCCGGGCTGAGGCTGCAGCTCGGAGGCGGGGCGAACGCGCTCAAGTTCTCGGCCTGCATGCGCTCGCACGGAGTGCCGGGCTTCCCCGACCCGAACGGTCAGGGGGCGATCGCGATCAGCTCGAGCATGGGCATCGACCCGAACTCGCCGCAGTTCCAGGCCGCGCAACAGGCCTGCGCGAAGGAGCTACCGGGCGGCCGGCCGAGCCCGCAGCAGCTCGCGAAGGCAAAGCAGGCGATGCTCAGCTACTCGGCCTGCATGCGCGCCCACGGGCTGCCCGACTTCCCCGACCCGACCTTCTCCGGCGGCAACATCGGGCTTCGTCTCCGCGGCGGCCCGGGGAGCGACCTCAACCCGAGCTCGCCCACCTTCCAGGCGGCGCAGAAGGCATGCCAGTCGGACCTGCCCGGAAAGCCTCTCGCCGTCTCGGCCGGCGCGAAATGACCGCGCGGCGGCCGGGGTTGCCCCGGGCGCGTTGACCGGTCGGAGTGCCCGGGGTAGGCGTGTTCGTCCTCTTCTACTGACGGCGCCCTCGGGTGGGCGCCCGCGCGGGCGCCCACCCGCAGCGTTCCGGTCGGTCGGTAACGGGGGCGCGAAACCTCACCCGAGTAAGCTCCCGACATGAAAGGTTTTCGCGCGTTCCTGAACGGCCTCCCGGGCGGGCACCGACCGCCGACCGGCCCGATGACGACTTCGGAGGCTGCCGAGGCGGAAGAGCTGCGGCGGGAGGCCGCGGCGAAAGACGAGGAGCGGATCGAGAGCGAACGAGCCGGAGCGACCCGGAAGCCAGACTCGAGTTCCTAGTCGCGAGCTGCCGCAGCCGCCGCCAAGTCTCTCGGTACACGCGCGACGGTCGCAGCGGTGGCGTTCGCCGTCACCTGGCCGGCAACGGCAGATCGCCGGGCTCGTGCTCGTGCCAGGAGGTCACACTCTGGTATGCCTGCGCGAGCGCCAGCAGGAGCTCGTCGTTTCCCGAACGGGCAACCAGTTGGGCGCCGATGGGCATGCCGTCGCCGTCGAGCCCGCAGGGGACGACGAGCGATGGAAGGCCGGCGATCGTGGCGAACGGGGTGAAGCGGGTGACGGCGGCAGAGACGTCCTCGCGCCCTCTCGGGGTGTTGACGACGAGGCCTCCGAGTGCGTAGGAGGTGCAGGTCGCGACCGGCAGGACGAGAGCGTCGAGATGCTCGAAGATGCCGCGTGCCTGTTCGGCGAGACGGTCTGCGTTCGCACACGCGGCCTCGACCTCGCGGGGAGAAAGCTCCGAGCCGGCCGCGATCCGATCACGGACCACCGGGTGCACGAGGTGCTCGGCGGCGCGCACCCGTTCGAGCCAGTTTGCGGCCGCATCCGCCGAAGCGATCGTCCAGAGCGAGGCCGCGCAAGCATCCAGGTCGAGGATGGGCGGCCTTGCCGGTACGGCCCCCTGCTCGTGGAGCGCACCGGCGAGTCTCTCGATCGCGTCTGCGGCCTCGGGAGCGACCTCGCCGAGGTCGCAGACGGCCAGGCGCGTGCCCGCCACCTGGGGAAGCTTCGGCTCGACCGTGCCCGCAAGGGCTCGCTGGACGGCCGCGGCGTCCGCCGCCGTCCGCGCCATCGGGCCGATCTGGTCGAGGCGGCTGAGTGGGACGAGCCCCTCGAGCGGGACCGTGCCCGGCGTCGGTCTGAGCCCGACGATCCCGCAGAAGCCGGCGGGCACGCGGATCGAGCCCCCGGTGTCGGTTGCGAGCGACGCGAAGCAGAGGCGCGCCGCGACGGCGGCGGCCGAGCCCGTCGAAGAGCCGGCCGTTGCCCGATCGTGCCGCCAGGGGTTTCCCGGCGCGGGCCACCGCTCGTTCTGGGCGCCGAAGGCGAGCTCGTACATGCTCGTCTTGCCGATCACGATCCCTCCGGCAGCGAGCAGCCGACGCACGGCTGCAGCGTCGCGCGCCGCGGGTTGCGATTCGATCAGCGGCGAGCCGGCCCTCGAGCTGAACCCGGCGACGTCGATGTTGTCCTTCACGGTGATCGGGACGCCGTGCAGCGCTCCGGGCGCGTCCGGGCGCGCGTCGAGCGAGTCGGCTCGCTCCAGCGCGCGTTCCCCCGAGAGCTCGGCGAAGCAGCTCAGGGCGGGGTCGAAGGCTTCGACGCGGCGGAGCTGCCACTCGACGAGCTCGCGCACCGAGAGCTCCCGCCGCCGGATGACGGCGGCTGCGCCGACGAGCGAGCGGAGCGACCGGTCGACGCTATCGCGACGCAGTCCATCGTCGAAGACCGGGCTGCCAGGTGTCATGGGCAGACGATACGGCGCTCCACCACCGAGGGCCGGCGAGGTGCCGGCGTCAACCCAGCGCGTTCCTGAGGTAGAGGACCTCCATCGGCACGACGAGCGCGACGGCGGCAATCGCGAACGCGATGCCGAGTCTGCGGGGCAATAGTCCGACGAGCAGCGCCAGAGGCAGGAGCGTTGCCTCCGTGCGTGGGAGGTTCACGTTGGCCGTTCCCTGCGAGAGGAGCCACGTTGCGATCGCCCAGAGGACGACCATGAGGTCGGTGCGGGCGAGCGTACGGCGGTGCAGTCCGGCCGCGACGACAACCGAGAAGAGGGCGGCGCTGACGATGAGGGTCTGGAGCGCAGGCACCTTGTCGAGGTCGAGGCCGGGGGATCCCAAGAGCTTCGCCGCGGCACGGAAAGCGGGCTCGAGCGGGTCCTGGGGGTTGTTCCGGTACTTGGCCGAAATCAGGAAGAAGGCGTTCCAGTGTCCGAGGGTCACCTGAAATTGCGCCAGCAGCAGACCGAACGAGAGCGCCGGGAGTCCGGCTGCAAGAGTGATGCGCCGAAGACGCTCTCGCCAGGCGGCCTTCGTGAATCCGACGAGGATCCAGACCGTCGCGGCGGCCGGGGCGGCAACGCTCACCGGGTAGACGAGCACGAGCACGAACCCGACGAGACCCGCTGCGAGCCAATGCTCCTGGGTTACGAGCCAGAGGTAGGCGACCGTCAGGAACGCGAACATCGAGAGTGGATACATGGCGAAGTCGAAGGCTTGCCCTGGAGCAAACGCCGCATAGACCAGGACAACCGCCGCCGTGGCCGAGAGCCGGCGCTCGAGGAAGGTCGCCCAGAGGAGGATCACCGTGCCGAGGTCGAAGAGCCACGCCAGTGCGAGCGCGGCGGGTGCGATACCGATGCCGAGATCTCCGACCCAGCGCACAAGCCACGGATAGGCGGGAAACCAGGCTGCGTTCCCGCACCACTCGGTCGGCGCCGGGCCGCATGGGAAGAGGTTGTAACCGCGGCGGGCGATGTCCACGTACAGGGCGGGGTCGCCATATGCCCACGTATCCGTCCGAAACGGCGAGCGGCCCGCGACGACACACGTCGCGACGACCACTCCGGCCGCCACAACCCAGATGCCGATCGGGAAGCCCGCCGCCCCGACGATGGCACGACAACGGGTGTTGAAGTTCGTGACGGCCTGAACCATCGCCGCGATGAAGGTAACAGGGCAATGACGCGAATACGGCGGAGCGCGACCGGGTCGCGTGTCGAGAGGCGAAGCTCGTCTACCCCTCCGAGGCGCTCGAGCTCACCGCCCTGATCGCCAACCACGAACGGTCAGGCCGCGCCGACTGTCCGAGGGGTCTGACCCCTCGGACGATATGGGACGGCATGAAGGGCAAGGCCCCCGGCACTAGGCTGACCGGTTGTTGGGTCCGTCGGTAACCGCAGGTAGAGCCTTCCCCTGGGCGCGTCCTCGTTACGAGCTGCTGATTCTTGCGCTGGTCGCGGTCGCGGCGCTCTCCCCGGTTCTCGTTCCGAACGTGCAGGACGAATCCCGCCTCTGCCTGAGCGAGGCTCTTCTGCACGGCAACGTCTCGAACGATCCCTGCCTGGCGAACGTGGGCGACCATTCGTTCTTCGCGGGGCATCGCTACTCCGACAAGGCACCCGGCCTGTCGCTGCTCGCCGTGCCCGCGGTGGCGGTGCTCGGGCCGGGGCCGCCCACGCGGTGGGCGAAAGACGACCTGCGTCTCTGGGGGATACGCGTTCTGACGGTCGGGGTTGCGTTCCTTCTCTGTGCGTTTGCGGTCGGACGGGTGAGCGAGGGGCTGGCACCGGGCTTCGGGGGGATCGCTCTCGTGAGCTTCGCGCTCGGGACGATGGTCGCGTCTCTCGGAGCCGTGTCCTTCGAGCACGTCCCCGCCGGCGCGCTTGCCCTGGGCGCCTTCCTGCTCGCGTGGAGCAGGCGTCCGCTGCTCGCCGGCCTGCTGGCTGGAGCTGCGCTCCTCGTCGAGTACGAGACCGGGCTGATCCTCGCCGTGCTCGCCTGCTACATCGCGTTTCAGGGGTGGCGCCCCCTGCGGGCCTTCGCCGTCGGGGTGGTGCCCGGGGCGGTGTTGCTCGGCGCGTACGACTGGGCGGCCTTCGGATCCCCCTGGCACCTCTCGTACCGGTATGTCGCCAACATCCTCGCGGGCGAGCAGGGGACCGGATTCTTCGGCATCGGCGTCCCCACCACGTTCGGCATCGTGCAGGTCTTCGCGGGAAGCCGCGGCTTGCTCGTCGTCTCGCCCGTGCTGGTGCTGGCGGCCATCGGGCTCGTGCGGCTCGGCCGGACTCACCGTGCCGAGGCGCTGGCGGCCGGCTGCGTGGTCGCCATCTTCGTCCTCGCCGACTGCGGGTATTTCGATCCGTACGGAGGCGAGTCCCCCGGGCCCCGGTTCCTCGTCGCCGGGCTCCCGTTCCTGGCGCTCGGGCTCGGGCCCGCGTTTTCGTGGCGCCCCCGCCTGACGCTCGTGACCGCGGTCATCTCGCTGATCGGCACGACGGTCGTGACCCTCACCTGGACGACAGTGGACCTGAACAGGGGCGGCGGTGCATGGGGGGAGCTCGCTCGCCTGCTGGCGAAGCCCGACTCCGCCCTCCCGGCCAATGTGCTTTCCGTGGCCGGCGCCGGCTGGGGTGGGCTCCTCGTCGCAATCGGCGCCGCGGGCGCCCTGGCCGCCGGCATCCGTGGCATGCCGTGGACACGGATCCGACAGGAACGGCGGGAGCGCGCAGGGCGAGAGAGGCCCTCCCGGCGGGCGGTGGCCGCTGCCGCAGCTGTTGCCTACCTGGTCATCGCGGCGGACGTTCTCGCGCTCACGAATCAACCCTACGGCGAGGATCCCGCTCTTCACCTCGTCGTCCTCCACCCGTCGATCACGGCCCCGTCCGCCACGTCGGTCTTTGGTGGGGAGGTCAACTTCGTTGTCTCCGTCAGGGACGTGGGAACCGTCGGAGCCGAGAAGCTCTTCCTCACGATCAACCTCTCCCCCGGGATGCGGCTCGTCGGGCCACCTGCGTTCACCCGCGGCTCCGGGTGCACCGGCAGATCAACCCTGGTCTGCAACCTCGGCTTCCTCAGTCCGAAGGGCGCGCAGGTGGCGACCGTCATGTTCGGCGTCCTGATCACCCAGCCGACCGACCAGCAGATCACCGCCTGGGCGAGCGCCCAGGGCGATCCGCACTCGAAGCCGTCGTCATTCCACGTGTCGGTCACCGGCTGACCCCCGCGTCGAGCACCCGGTTGAGGTGTACTTCGCGACGAGCGAGAAGACCGATCCGGTGCCGGGAACGAGCGGGCGGAACTGCACCTCCCAGGAGATAAGCGTGCCGCCGCCGGACGGCGCCTTGTCTTCGTAGGCCAGGTCGACCACGAATCCGTTGTCTCAACTGACGTCCATGCCGGCGTAGGCGGTGAGGATCATCGGGGCGCTTCTCGATCCGCCCTCGCGGTCGGCCCAGAGCGTGACGTTCCCACCGCTGCCCGGCTTGTGCTCGTCGGCCTCGAACAGCATCTTCACGGTGACGTCTCCGCTCGGGACGGCGGTAGTGAGGGTCGGCTTGTAGGTCCCACGCCCAGGAACGAGTGTGTGTGGTTGAGCTTGCCCGGAGCCTCCAAGATTCGGTGAGGCTGCTCCGGGCCGATGGCGGCGCCGTCGACCGATCGCCCAATGGCAGCACGGTCTCACCCGTCTCGCACGCCTCGCTCGAGCGCCTACGCGGTGGCAGACTGCGACAATGAGCCCCGGGCAGCATCCCGTCGTCGACCTCGGCGGAGGCATTCTCATGCCGATGCTCGGCCTTGGGGTCTGGCAGATCCAAGACGGTACCCGTGTCGAACAAGCGGTTGAATGGGCCCTCGAAGCGGGGTATCGTCACATCGATACGGCGACGCTCTACCGCAATGAAAGCGGTGTCGGGGCTGCGCTCCGACGGAGTGGGATACCCCGAACCGAACTGTTTGTTACAACCAAATGGTTGCCGCTGAGACGTGGCCCGCGCGTCGAACTCGGACGAAGCCTTGAGCGTCTCGGGCTCGAATATGTCGATCTCTACCTCATCCACTGGCCTGTCCCAGGGCGCATCCGCTGGGCGTGGCGCGAGCTAGAACGACTACAGCGGATCGACAAGACGCGCGCGATCGGGGTGAGCAACTTCACTCTGGAGCGCCTCATACGGCTAACCGCGTCCGCCAAGAAGCCGCCAGTTGTGAACCAGGTGCACTTCAGCCCAACCCAATACCAAGCCGCCCTCCTCGAGTACTGCACCAAGAATGGGATCGTGCTAGAGGCCTACAGCCCACTCGACCGAGGCGAACTCCTCAGCAACGAAACGGTGATCGAAATGAGCCGCCGGCTAAACCAAACACCCGCTCAGATCCTGCTGCGATGGTGCATCCAGCACCGGGTACCCGTAATCCCGAAGTCCGGCCAGAAAGAACGAATCCAGAGCAACAGCCAGATCTTCGACTTCGAACTCAGTGACGACGACATGCGCGCTCTCGACACCCTGAAGAGCCGCTCCTAGACCCTTCTTCGCCCTGAAAAGCAGTGAGGGACTGTCCGGTTAGCGGTGTAACTACGGAGGCCTGACTTGCCGGCCGAGGGGCTGGCGGAAGGGAGCCGTAGTGACGGATGAGGCAACGCCGGTTGAGGTGTCGGTGCCGGCGGATGGAGAGCTCGCGAGAGAGCTCGTCGAGCGTGCTCGGTCGGAAGGCGCCGCGCTGGTCGGGCCCGGAGGTCTGCTCACGGGGCTGACCAAGACGGTGCTGGAGACGGCGCTCGAGGTCGAGATGGAGGATCATCTCGGGTATCCGCAGCATGCGCCCGAGGGCCGTGACCGGGGTAGCTCGAGGAACGGTACGAGGTCGAAGACGTTGCTGACCGAGGTCGGCGAGCTGGAGATCGCGGTGCCGAGGGATCGGGACGGGTCGTTCGAACCGGCGATCGTGAAGAAGCGGCAGCGGCGGCTGGCGGGCGTCGACGAGCTGGTGATCTCGCTTGCCGCGAAGGGCCTGACGACGGGCGAGATCGCGGCGCACTTCGCCGACGTGTACGGCGCCGAGGTGTCGCGGGACACGAGCTCGAAGATCACCGACCGGGTGCTCGAGGAGATGGCCTCCTGGCAGAACCGGCCGCTGGACAGCGTCTACCCGGTCGTGTTCATCGACGCGATCCACGTCAAGATCCGTGACGGCCAGGTCGCGAACCGGCCCGTCTACACCGTCGTCGCGGTCACCGTCGAGGGCAAGCGCGAGGTGCTCGGCCTCTGGGTCGGCGACGGCTCGGAGGGCGCGAAGTACTGGCATCAGGTGCTGACCGAGATCATGAACCGGGGCGTGGCCGACGTCTGCATGCTCGTCTCTGACGGCCTCAAAGGGCTGCCCGAATCGGGTCGCGGCGGTCTGGCCGCAGGCGATCGTGCAGACCTGCGTACTTCACCTCGTCCGCGAGCGACGGCGACGTCAGGGCTACCTCTCCCCAGGGATAGTCGGCCCCAACCTGCGGCGTTATGATCCGCCGCGGCGAGGGTAATCACGCTGACAATCATGTTGCCTTACCTGGTATCGGGGGCAGTTTGAAGCTCGAAGATCGATTCGGGGCGGTCGCTCGCGGAGCAGCCGTCACGGCGGGAGCGGTCGTGCTTGCCCTCTCCGTCTTGGGAGCGACCGGAGCCGCCCCGGCCGGCAAGGGGGTCACGTTCAAGCGGGTGGAGACCCTCGGCGTGGGGACGTACGTGACCTACGGAATGGTCCGCACTACAAACGGGGCGCTCCACCTGGTCTTTCAGACCACCCCAGCGATCACGAGCGCACCGGACGGACTCGGCACGGTGACGATCAGCCCGGTCGGTATGGTCGGCTTGCAGTCGGCGGCGCTGAGCAACTGGGGGACGTCCATTCCGGGCCTGGTCAGGCTGCCGAACGGCAACCTCGAGGCGGTCTTCGGCGCGATCGGCCCGAAGCCAGATCAGATCAGCGGCCTCTGGGGAATCACCTCGACCAATGGCGGCTCAACCTGGAGCGCCCCAGTCGAGGTCGGCAACCAGTCGACCGACGAAGCCCATGCGTACGGCGCGAACGTCACCGGCCAGGTCACCGGGTCGACGCCGGTGTTCGCGCTCTCGGTCGCGGGCGGCATCGTCGCGCAGAAGGGCCTCGGCAAGGGCGTCGCCGATTCGCCCCTTACGGACTCGAGCAACAGCTCGGCGGGCGACGTCGACTCGGCGCTCGACGCCGGAACGAACGAGGCCGTCGTGAGCTGGTATTCGCTCGCCGGAAAAGGCGGGGATTTCATTCGCGGGGCAGCACCGGCTTTGCAGGGGGCCGTGCGCATCCCCGGGCGGACGAAGAACGAAGCGGTCATCGCCGGCCGCGACAACGGCCCGGGCGTGTTCGCCGCCTACACGAGCGACGGCACCCACGTGCGTCTCTACAGGTACGGCGGCGGGTCGGTCGCCGTCGGGAGTCTTCCAGGCGTCACGGCGGACGTGCTCGGAACTGCGACCGGCCTTGACGGGAGGATCTGGGTCATGTGGGGCGACACGAACAGCGGGCTTGCGCTTACTCGGTCGAACAAGGCCGTGACGCGATTCGAGCCGATCCAGCAGGTGAACCCGCAAGCCTTCAGCCTCTTCCGGGTCGGCGGCGACGGTCGCCTAGGGCCGCTCGACCTACTCGTGCAGGAGATTCCCGTGCTGAACAATAAGACGCTTCCGCCCGGGACCCTCTACGCGCGCGTTCTGCCCGAGCTCTCCGGAGTGGTCACGTCAACCGCGCTCACCAAGAACGGCCAGACGATCTCGTACAAGCTGACCGTCCATGTCACCGACGCGGGCGACGCGGTCGCAGGGGCGACGGTCATGGCAGGCGGCAAGTCGGCGAAAACCACCGGAAACGGCAGTGCGACGATCCTGCTGCCGGCATCCGCGGCCGGCACCGTCACGGTGTCGGTCACCGCGCCCGGCTACCAGCCGCTGAGCCTCAGCGCGAAGCTCTAGCTACGAGAGCGCCGACCATCAGCGGCCGGACGAACTTCGGCGCCTTCGGCAGCTCGGTCCGCTCGATCAGCAAACAGCTCGGTCAGCTCTCATCTGGGGAAGGAGATCGACAATCTGAACTCGCGCTGCAACGCAATTGCCCGTTCGGTCAGCGCGAGCGTACGCGCCGAAGCCCGCGACCGAGCCACACGCGGGACCTGAACTTCAGATCTGAAGCGTAAAATTATGAGCAGGACACGATTCGGCGCGGGCACTTACATCGTCGGGACAGACATCGCTCCCGGTACCTACCGGTCGTCCGGCGGTGCTATTGGGCACGCCTGCGGTCCTTTTCGCAGTTGCCGGGCGCGGTAATTGCCAACGGCGAGCTCGAGGGCCAAGCGACCGTGACGATCTCTCCGGCGAGAAGGGGTTTCAGTCGCCGAGTTGCGGCGTCTGGTCGCGCGTCTGACGCCCTCGAAACGGCGTCGGCTGAGAGCGGGTGCCGATTCCTTCGCCGAGAGTTCGGCGCGGCTCGAGCGGTTTCAGTCACCGGCGAGTCGGGCCCCAAGACCTCGATGGTCGGCACCGTGGTCAGCCGCCGCGAGCCTGCCCGTTGACGGGTCACTGGCGTAGGTGTAGCTGGCTGCGCAAGTGTTGCGTTATGACGCCTGAGCGAACGCTAGCGTCGGGTGCTGAACTTGTCCCCCCTCGGGGAGTGGTCGGGTAGGCGGGAGGCGCCTGGCGTCGCACGGCGTGGGCCCGGTTGATGCTGGTTTCCTCCCGCCCCATCGAACCGTGCATGAGGTTCTTCCTCACACGGCTCACCGACGTCTTTCACCGCGGGCATTCAGCTTTTCCCGCCACGGCCGGTTTGGTCGTGGTGCGATGACGCGTCCGTTGAGGTTGATCAGGCCCATGCGGTTGGGCGACTCGTAGGCGCCGAGCTTCCAGCCGTAGCGGGTGGGAGCGTTCTTCACCCAGTTCCGGTCTCCGTAGGGAGTAACAAGCCATCGCTCCGCGCCGTCCACAACGAGCTTCACCGGGGTTGAGAAGCGCTTGCGTTGTGCCAAGCGCTCGTTTCCGTCGCCGGGTCAGCCGCCGCGAGTTTGTAAAGCTTCTCGACAGATGTGACCGGAGAGGTCACGGAGGCGTAGAACTCGCGTGATGAGATTTCGTCTCGCGATAGTTGCGGCGCTGGCGGCTCTTGGGGCGGTCGTGCCGACGGCGCAGGCAGGTCAGGCACGCCTGGCGAGGTTCGGTTCGTGCGGCGCGCTCGTTGGCTACGCGAAGCTGCAGGCCATTCCGTTCGTGACGGCGAGTGGGCTCGGCGTCTCGACGCCGGTCACGCAGGCGACGCCCGGCGCCCCCGGCGCGAACTCGGCTGCGATCGCGCAGGGCGCAGCGCCGCTGCAGCAGGGCGTCGACTACTCGGGCACGAACGTGCAGGAGACCGGCGTCGACGAGCCCGACATCGTCAAGACCGACGGCAACACGCTCTTCGCAGCCGAGAACGGCCAGCTCGAATCTGTCGACGTCTCCGGCTCGACGCCGAAGCTTCTCGACACGATGCAGCTCTCGAGCGGCTCCTCGAACGAGCTGCTCCTCTTCGGCACGCACCTGCTGGTGCTGTCGCGCGGCGGCGGGTTCGTCGAGCCCCTGCCGGCGAGGCCCGCCGCGATGTACATGCCGGTCGAGAACAGCACGATCCTCACCGAGGTCGACGTCTCCGATCCGTCGAACCTCAAGGTCATCCAGACGGCGTCGATCGACGGCGGCTACCTCGACGCGCGCATGATCGGCAGCACGGTTCGCATAGTCAACTCGTCGGGACTGCCGATCGCGCTGCCGTTCGTCGCCGGCTCGAGGGCGCACAACGCCTCGGTCGTCGCGCACTCGACGGTGAAGCAGTGGCTGCCGACCTACAAGCTCGGCCGCCACGCCCCGCGGCCGCTCGTGCAGTGCCGCAACGTTCGCTACCCGATCGGTTTCTCGGGGCTCGGGATGCTGACCGTGACCACGATCGACCTCTCGCAGGGGCTCTCGATCGTCAACTCGACGGGCTTGATGACAGACGGCAGCATCGTCTACGCGTCGCCGACGACGCTCTATGTCGCAACCGAGCAGTGGGGTTACCGGCCGCTGCCGGCCGAGCCGCAGCAGGCGATTCCGGGTGCGCAGACCGAGATCAGCGCCTTCGACATCTCGAACCCGACGACCACGACATACCTCGGCAGCGGCAGCGTGCCCGGCTACCTGCTGAGCCAGTGGTCGCTCTCCGAGTTCCAGGGCGTGCTGCGGGTCGTCTCGACCGACTCGCCAGCGTGGTGGGGCCTCGGACCAGCGACGCGGACGTTCCTGACGACACTCGAGCCGCAGAACGGCCAGCTCGCGCAGGTCGGCCAGCTCGGCGGCCTCGGTCAGGGCGAGCGCGTATACGCGGTGCGCTTCATCGGGCTCGACGCGTTCGTCGTCACCTACCAGCAGGTCGATCCGCTGCACGCAATTGACGTCTCCAACCCGGCCGCGCCGAAGCTCGCGGGCACGCTCGAGATCTCGGGCTACTCCTCCTATCTGCAGCCGATCAACGGCAAGCTCTTGCTCGGCGTCGGGCAACTTGTCGGTTCGAATAACGAGCCCTCGGGCGCGCAGGTCTCACTGTTCGACATCTCGGATCTCTCGAACCCGAAGCTCATCCAGCAATACCCGCTCGGATCGGGCTCAACCGGCGTCGAGTCCGACACGCACGCGTTCCTCTACTGGCCGCAGACAAACCTCGTCGTGCTGCCGTTCGGGCAGGAAGCAGTCGGATTGACGGTGACCACTTCCAGCATCTCCGAGCTCGGGCGCATCGTGCAGACCGACTCGAAATCGTCGGCGCTACCCCAGATCGACCGTGCAGTCGTCGACCGGAGCACGCTGCTCACGGTCTCGAGCGCCGGCGTGAAGTCGAACAACCTCTCGACGTTCGCCGCTATCGGCTGGACGGCCTTCCCGCAGCAGCCACAGCCGCTTCCCGACCCGATCCATCCGGGCAGCCCAACACCGATCAACCCCGGCGGGCCGATGCTCGGAGCGGCGGCAACAGCCTCGAGCTCGAAGAAGAAGTAAGCACCCCGTCCAGCCGGGCCGGGACCATCGCCTCGATCTGATCCCCCCGTCGCTCGTTACCACTCTGCGGGATCGCGCCTGCTCATATCGAGGGGCCGCCATCCACCCCAGGGGCCAGAGCCCCGCAGTTGGCCGAGAAGGTCGAGGACGCGAGGCTCCTCGATTTC
The DNA here is from genome assembly GCA_963796625.1 of uncultured Actinomycetes bacterium. GTDB lineage: Bacteria > Actinomycetota > Thermoleophilia > Gaiellales > Gaiellaceae > PALSA-600. The sequence continues at coordinate 617,145 of CAWCME010000003.1, read as the reverse complement.
TAGTCTCGTCTTCGCTCTCGATACGCGGTCGCTACCCTGTTCAGGCCGCTTGTTGTTGTAGTCGTTCGCGAGAGTCGCGCGGGCCTGGGTGATCGCGATCCGGTAGAGGGCGGCATTGAGTTGATATGGAGGCCGGTTTGTCAAGGCGGCGCGGCGTGAAGGCCCGCTGTTTGCGGGCCTTTGTTTCGGTGGGGAGAGCGCACCGGCCGTTGTCGACGTGGTGTCACGGCTGATATGCGCGGGTCGAGACCGCTTGACCGGGTGTGCGAGGAAGAGGAGCGGTGCCGCTCTCTAGAGTCGGGCGTCGCCGTGTCGGGCTGCTCGTAACTCAGCCGCGGGTCGCTCCTCGCGTCGTTGCGCCGGTGCGCTCTCCTCACCGAGCCGTTGACGGTTCGGGTTTAGTCCATCGTCGCGAGTGCCCAGCAGTGCCCGGCGAGCTCGCGTGCGACGGCGACCGCGACGACCGTGCGTCTCTTACCGCGGTCTTCGAGGGCGTGCCAGCGGGCGTGGAGGCGACGGGCGCTCTGGTCAGCGCGTGTTCTGACTGCGGCCGGCTGTCCTTGTCGGCGTCGCTCGAGCGTCACGCTCGGTCGGAGGTCGCGGCGCTGGTGCCAGGCGGCCTCGACCAGCAACCGCCGGGCGTGTGTATTCCCCGTCTTGGTGATCGACCCCAACCGGCGCCGTTGCCCGCTTGAGTCCTCGCTTGGGGTCAGTCCGAGAAACGGTCCGAGCGATTGCGGTCGAAACCGTGTCCAGTCGCCGAGTTCGACCGTCAGTCCAAGCGCAGTCAGTGTCGAGACGCCGCGCAGGCAGCAGAGGCGCCCGACGCTCTCGGCGAACGGCGGCTCGACGGCGAGCTCGGCGATCGCGACGTCCAGAGCATCCCGACGCGTCTTCGCTTGGAACACGGCGCTGTAGCACTCGTCGAACGTGAGCGCGAGCGGCCGGCTCTCGAACCGCTGCCGACGCAGCCACGCGTCGTGGGCCAACGTCCATGCGCTCGCGTCATAGACCAACCCGTTGCGCAAGAGCAGCTTCGAGAGCCGATGCCGGGCCCGCATCAGATCACCTCGCACATCCTCACGAGCTCGCACCAGATCACGTGCGGCCTCCTCATGCGGCTCAGGCACGCGAACCGGCACCAGTTCGCCCAACCGCAGCAGCCTCGCCAGCCGCTCAGCATCACGGCGATCAGTCTTCACTCTGCCGCCGGGCGCTCGCGGGATCTTCGACGGCGCCGCGACGACGCACACGATCCCCGCCGCCGCGCAGGCCCGACCAATCCGCACCCGGTCGGGCCAGCCTCGTACGCAACCCGGACCGGCCCCGCCAGCCCCCGCAACCAGGCGACCGTCTCTGCGCTACCCGGCGGCACCTTCACCGTTCGCAGCTCGCCACTCCCAGCATCCAGCACACCCGCGACGACCGAACGAGCATGCACATCAAGACCGACCCAGCTACCTTCAGACATTCCGGCGCCTCCTCGTAATTGCGGCTCTACCGTCGCGACCACCGCGACGGCAACCCGCGCCAACTTACGAAGTGAGGCGCCGGCACTCCATACGGTCTAGGGCAGTTGCTTGAAGACCTGGCGTGCGAACGTTGTCAGCGTGCTCGGGCTCATGCCGTTAGCTGAAATGTCAACGTAGACGGTCTTCCGATGAAATTCAATGAAGTCCACCGGGGCTCCGCTACCTGCTCCGACGCCCACGATAAGGGTCGCCTCGCTGCCGAGGCCTGCTGGATGTGACTGAGACGTGATCTTGACGCCGCCGAAGCCGCCCGTGCTCCCGCTGGTCAGGCTGATGCTGAGCGGCTGTGTCCCTACCGTCTCTGAGCACGACACGCCCGTGTAGCGACCGGTGCCGTATTTCTGATGCTTCCGGTGCTTCACAGCGAGTGTCTGGCCGTGGGCGAACACGTGCTCAGGATGCGCTGCAGCGAGCAATGTGCATGGATTCGGGAGTGGAGGAGCAGAGGCTGAAGCAGCCGAGACGAAGGCAAGGCTCGCCATGCCAAGGCTCGCCATGCCAAGGCTCGCGAGTGCCGCGACGTCGCGTAGCCCCGAGATTGCGAATAGCTTCACGGCGAACATCTCCCTTCACACCTCAGATATCTCGCGAGCATCTCGCATCGTGGCGCGGCGGACGCGACAAGTCAAGCCGATACGGCGGATGCGAAAAGGCCGTGGGATAAGGTCTCGTCCCGATGTCCCGCATGACGCCCGAGGCAGCCCATGCAGGTGGATACGGGCGCTTGCTCAGTTACAAGTGCGCTGCTACGCGGCCTTCACGGCCAGGGTCAGTAGCTTCGCCAACGTCGAAGTCGGAAGCACTTTGGTCACGATGGCGCCGTAGTGGTTCGAGCCGTTGAAGGAGTCCATCCCGGACTCGTGGATCTTGGTGTGGAGCGCGGGGTCTGAGAAGATGTCGGTGAAGGAGTACGTGGTACCGCCGATCGACGCGTGGGGCTTGATCACCAGGTCGCTGACCCCCTTCTCCTTCTTCAGAGCGGCGACGTTTGACGAAGGGGTCCCGGTGCCTATGTAGTCGTAATTTAGGGTCACTCCGCTCACCGACCCGTTCACGATCTTGGCAAATTCGCAGACATCGTTTCCCGCGGGTTCGGCCGAGGCGCCGAGCAGCGTGATCTTCTGGCCGAAGAGCGAAGACACGGTCGCGGCCGGGATCTTGGCACAGAACGCCGTGGGCGAGATCGCCGATGCCTGGGCCAATGTCGTGGCGCCGAAGAGCCCGATAACGCTCGAGACCACGACGGCGCCAAGTCCCATCCGACGGTAGTGCCCGCGCCGCGAGGTCGAAACCTCGATGGCGCCTTGGCATTTGCTGGCTCGTGATTGGAGCGTCATCGCGGTCCTCCTACGGTTGGTGGATCGTGGCTGAGTCCATTGTCTGCCTGCTGAACAGGTCGAAACCGTATGTCGGCCGAAGAACGTAGATCAGTGATCGTCGCGGGGTGATCGTACAATGTGCCCTCGCCGCCCGCACCGTGCGTGACCTCTGTGGCGTGCCCGAGAGTTCAGTTATTACGCCTGACCGCTCCGGGCGCTCGCGAGCCTGTGAGTCCGGCGGCGGCCGAGTTGACAAGACTCTCGACCGTGGGAGATTCTCAACTCAGCGCATTCATGGGCGAGCGCGCTACGCCCCTCCAAGATCGCCCGGCGACCAACCCCTCAGGCTGTCAACTCAGGCGGTTGAGCAGGTCACTGGCACTGGCTATTGGAGTAACCCGCGAGAGTCGGCCATGCTTGGGCATCCGACCGTTGGTCTGACAGTTGATGCAGTAGTAGATGGTGTGCTCCGGAGAATCGACACGGGCGAGCGGCCTGCTGCACCTCCAACACGCCTCGCCGAGACGGTCATGGACGCGGCCTGGGGCCTCGGACGCGACCCTCTCACGGGCGAGTTGCTATCGAGCAGCCGGCAGCAAGCGCCCCGGCCTCTGCGACCCGGGTTCCGGACTCAAGTTGCGCCCCACTACGACCCGCGCGATCGGTATGACCCGCGCGATCGGCCGCGTGATCGAACCCCACCCGCCTCGGCGTCGATCACCTCTTCGCACCCTGCGAATCCCCTGCACGCTAGGCTGGACGCACTCAGGAGGGGTGGCAGAGCGGTCGAATGCGGCGGTCTCGAAAACACCTTGCCGTGATCTACGCGCGAGCATGGTGAGCGTCGCTGCGGCCCGCTGTTCACGCGGCATTCGGGGCTGTCAGCGGATTTCAGAGGCGCTCGGCTCGTTTGAACAGCGGGCTGGATCTGTCTGGATCGGGGCTGTTGAGCAAGGAGTTAAGCGGGTCAGTCGATCGCTTTCGCGATCGCGCACGACCAGGGTCTGACTTGCATCACAGCGCCGATCAGAGCTAACAGTGTCCAGCAATGGAATCGGCCCAGCAGCCGGATTCGGCGGCGAGAAGAAGGCGGTCTCGCTACGAGGGGATCGTCGTCCGGCACTCTCGTTCGTGCGGGTCTCGCGACGGTGGCCGCTGCTCCTGCGGGCCCAGCTATCAGGCGCAGGTTTTCTCGGCGCGTGAGCGCAAGACGATCCGCAAGACCTTCCGCGAGCTCGGCGAGGCGCGGGCCTGGCGGCAGGAAAGCCAGGTCGCGCTCCGCAAAGGCCTGCTGCGCTCCCCGTCGCAGACCACCCTGAAGGAGGCGGCGCTGGAGTGGTTCGCTGCAGCCGAGAACGGGATCGTGCGGACACGCGGCGGCGAGGCCTACAAGCCCGCGGCCGTGCGCGCCTACCGGCAAGCGCTCAACCAGCGCGCGCTCCCCCACCTCGGCCACAAGCGCCTCACCGCGATCACCTTCACGATGCTGCAGGACTTCGCCGACCAACTCTCGGCACAAGGGCTCTCGCCGAGCACGGTCCGGAACACGCTGCTGCCGTGGCGCGCGATCTACCGCCGCGCCCACGCCCGCGGACTGGTCGCGATCAACCCGACACTGAAGCTCGCCCTCCCGGCCGTGCGCGGCCGCCGCGAACGCGTCGCTGCCCCGACCGAGGTCGCACCCCTGCTCGACGCGCTGCTGCCAGCCGACCGCGCGATCTACGCGACCGCGCTCTACGCCGGCCTGCGAGCCGGCGAACTCCAAGCCCTCCAGTGGGACAACATCGACCTCCAGGCCAACGTGATCCACGTCCGTCAAGGCTGGGACGCCCGCGCCGGCTTCATCGCGCCGAAAAGCCGCGCCGGCCAACGACGCGTCCCGATCAGCCAAACCCTCCGCCGCGAACTCCTCAACCACCGCCTCCAGCAAGGCCGAGGCGGCAAAGGCTTCGTCTTCCCCAGCACCCGCAAACCCGACCAGCCCTTCGCTCCACGCACACTCGCCCTCCACACGTGTAAAGCCTGGAAAGAGAAGAAGCTCACCCCGATCGGGCTGCACGAATGCCGCCACAGCTACGCCTCCTACATGATCGCCGCCGGCATCAACATGAAAGCCCTCAGCACCTACATGGGCCACAGCACCATCACCCTCGACCGCTACGGCCACCTCCTCCCTGGCAACGAAACCCAGGCCGCCCAACTCCTCGACACCTGGCTCACACACGCCACCGCCCAGAGCAGCCCAGACCAGCCGGCACGCAAGTTGACGCTCGTCCGAGCCGAGACGACGATCAAGCCATGACCAGCCCACCCCGTCGCGTCGACGTTGAGTGTCCGAGTTGCGGAACCAGCTACAGCGACTACGTCCGCGACTCGATCAACCTCTCCCTCGGCGAAACCTGGACCGACGAAGAAATCGACGAAGCAACGTCAACGACTTGCCCGCACTGCGGCCATCGCCTCACCAGCAACGCCCTCATCATCCATCTGGCACGGGAGTAACGTCGCACCGACCCTGTAGGGGTCAAAGAACCTACGCCCGTTGCATGTCGCGGCCGGCCGTAGGGGCCCAAATTGGGACCGGCGGCCCGCAGGCGTTCACAACGGAGCGTCCGCGCCACAGACCGCCGCTCGCACTGGCGAAGGGCATCCTGGCGAGCGTCCCATGGGGACCCGTCGGTGAAGATGATGACGTATTCCAGGGGAATGCTTGAGGACTCAATCACGTTTCAGGTGAAGATGACGCACCCGAAGAGAATCGGCTTTCTCTCGTTTGGCGCCTGGCATCCGGGCGGAGGATTCACCCACACGGGCGGCGACGCGCTCCGACAGACCGTCGAACTCGCGGTCGCCGCAGAGGAAATCGGGATCGACGGTGCGTTCGTCCGCGTCCACCACTTCGCCCGCCAGCTCGCTTCCCCGTTCCCGCTCCTTGCCGCGATCGGCGTCAAGACCAGCCGGATCGAGATCGGTACCGGCGTCATCGACATGCGCTACGAAAGCCCGCTCTACATGGCCGAGACCGCCGCGGCAGCAGACCTGCTCGCGGGCGGCCGGCTTCAGCTCGGCGTCAGCCGCGGCTCGCCCGAGCCCGCCTGGCGCGGCGCCGAGGCATTCGGCTCCTCGATCGACCACGACGAGGCACGCGAGAAGACCGCCCTCTTCCGCGCCGCGATCTCGAGCGCCGGCGTCGTCCCCGCCGACATCGCCGGCCGGCCAGGCGACGGCATGCTCGCCGTTCAACCGCAGTCGCCCGGCCTTTCCGAGCGGATCTGGTGGGGGTCGGGCTCACGGGAGACCGCTGTCTGGGCCGGTGAGCAAGGCATGAACCTGATGAGCTCTACCCTCCTCCTCGAGGACACGAAGGTGCCGTTCGACCAGCTCCAGGCCGAGCAGATCGAGCTCTTCCGAGAGGCCTGGTCGAAGGCCGGCCACGCGCGAGAGCCGCGCGTGTCGGTCAGCCGCAGCGTCATCCCGATAACCTCGGACCTCGATCGGCGCCTCTTCGGCGCCGACTCGAACGAGGATCAGGTCGGCTGGCTCGACGGCGCGATCAGCCGCTTCGGCCGCACCTACAGCGGCGACCCGGACCGCATATCCGAAGAACTCGGGCAAGACGCCGCCGTCCAGGCTGCCGACACGATCCTCCTCACCGTCCCGAGCCAGCTCGGCGTCGACTACAACGCCGCAATGCTCGACACGATCGCGCGCGACATCGCACCGGCCCTCGGCTGGGCGCCGAAGTCGGCGCTCGAGCCGCTCGCGGTGGGCGGCGAGTAACTCTTGCGACGAAGGACAATGCCTTCCACTGAACTCAACCTCGGCCTAGAGGCCGGCCTCAGATACGCGAGTGAGAACGGCGGCGATCGGCGTCACCTCGGCCGGATCGTCGGCGCTCACACGGCCGACGAGGTCGTGGCCATCCTCAGCGGGGACGCTGCCGAGCCCCCCGGGATCGACGATCGCGTCGCATACTGGAGCGGCTTCGCACACGGGGTGAGGCGTTTCCTGCAAGACACGGCGTACGACCCCCAACCCACGAGCGGCGGCCGCCCGGCCTCTGGAACATGAGTCGCGCACCGTGCGTCTGCCCGACAGGGGTCGGCGCTGCCGGGTTGGCACACGACCAACTCGGCGCGAAGGCGGCGACAGCCGCTTCGACTGCCCCCTTCGACATCACACCGCAGGTCTGCGGGCGTGCGATCGTCTGTGCGATCGAACACTGCCGGCGCGCCGCGGCGAAGACACCTCGCCTCACCCGGCACACTCGACCACGCTAGGCTGAAAACCAACCTGGAGGGGTGGCAGAGCGGTCGAATGCGGCGGTCTCGAAAACCGTTATCCGTGCAAGCGGATCGGAGGTTCAAATCCTCTCCCCTCCGTCTCTTGTAGAGCCGAAACCCGCTAGCCATGCGGGTTTCCGGCCGTCTCGTCAATGTTCCCGCGCGCGGGACCCGAGTTCCGCACGTTGTAGGTGGCGGGATGGGAGAAGGGCGGACTCGAGTCGCCGCCATGCTGACCGAACGAAACCACGATCTGCCGGGGCGAAATCTCGCGCCTGCCTCGGCTGCTCGTGGGGCTCGAACTTGACTCCTGCCTGGGCGGTCTGCAGTTGCTCAGAGCCTGGTAGTGCAGGTCGCGCCGCCGACCGTCACGGTGATCCGGGCGCCGGGAAGCGGCCCGTTGAGGTAGATCAGCGCGTACCCCGTGAAGTCGGTCTCGTAGCTGTGCGAGTAACCGCCCGCCGTCGCGGTCGCCTGCGCAGAAGGCCGGTTCGAGTGCACGTAGACGTTGTTCTCATGCCTGGCGGCGTCGTAGACGCTTGCGGTGGCGGTGCATCTTGCCGGTCCGGCGGTCGTCGGCCGGGCCGAGCTGGAGGCCGCAGCCGATGTGTCGGCGGCAGCATGGGCGTAGTCGGAGTCGAGCGTGGTACTGACGACGGCCACGACGGCAGGGTCGGTGGTGATGACACCCAGCTCTCGGTTGTAGTTCAGGCTTGCCGCGGAGAAGTTCTGCGATCCGACCAGTACCCGCTGATCGCGTCTGCCGGCGTCGGCGACGAGGGCCTTCGCGTGAATGTACAAGGCACCGTTGCGATTGGCGTACAGCCGGATGCGCGCCCCGGCCCGGGCCAGCTCGCGAAGAGCCTCGTTCCACTCCGGGTCGGCGGTCATCGTGATCTCGACCCGCACGCCGCGACGCGCGGCAGCAGCCAGCGCACTCGTGACGGCCGGATCGTCCATCTCTTCGTTCTCGACGTCCAACGTGCGCTTCGCGCCGGTGATGACCGACAGAGCCGAGCTTTCAGCGTTCGTCGGCGACCACACGAGATCGGCACCGACCGGGGGATCGATCGACCTGCCCGTGAAGTCGGCGTCGAACGTCGCAACGATGGCCGTGACGTCGGCACGGTTCGTATCGAGCACGACGAAGTCGCGGGTGCCGGAGTAGTCGGACGCGACGAGGTTGAGGGTCATGACCGCCGAGGTCCTGTCGTCGACGGTCAGGGTCTTCTGGTGATAGGTCGTGCCGAACGGGGCCCACCGAACGTGCACATGACGCGCGGCCAGATAGTCGTAGGCGGCGCTGTTCCTCGACCGCTCCAGGTTCTGGTCCAGGAGCACCCGCACGTCGACGCCGCGGGCAGCATCGGCCGCCAGATCCCCTTCCGCAGCGGGATCGTCGAGTTCGTACATCGTGAGGTCAACCGACGAATCCGCGCTCCTGATGAGCCTGTAGATCGGTTGGATACCGGCCTGCGGCTCGGCCAACGCGGTGAGCGACGCTCGACCCGAAACCGGCAACGTGGCGGCCGTCCCCGCACCGGGCGCACCGGGCGCACCGGCGGCCCCGAGCGCTGCAACGGCGACGAAAAGGGTCATAAACGCCGGGCGCACATGTCCAAAGTAGACAGCGCGCTAGCCGCCGGGACTGATCGCCCACCGCCGACTCCAGCGAACGAACTGGCGAACGAGAGCAAACATCCCTGCAAAAGGCCCACTTCTTCACGGTCTCGAAAATCGCTAGGGGCGGTTCCGTCCCTCGAGGGTTCAAATCCCTCCCCCTCCGCTCAACCGCACGGGGCGCCTCGAGAAGGCGCTCCGCTCCCAGGGTGCGCCGGTTCCATGAACGACACTCCTCAGTCCGTGCAAGTCCACCAGCGTCGGTCACGGTCCAGCGATCGGCGTGTGAACTGGCGAACGAATGGCGAACGGCGAAGGCACAAAACGCCACCCGCCTGATCGAGAGCCGAACTCGCTGCAGGAGCCACGTGACGCTCAGCTTGGCCAGTGCGTCGCAACGGAGGAGTAGTGCCTGCCGCCGTGACCATGCAGCGCAGCGAGTCTCTGATCAGATGACCTGACGCTCGATCTCACGGTTCTCGCTCAGACGGCGCAGGAGGAGTTGCGAGTTCCAGGACGGCGGGGCAATTCCGCCGGCAGCCACGCCGAGCCCGGAACTCCCGCGGATTACGGCCCTCCTCCAGACGCCTACGCGCGCCCGATTCTCGCCCTTTGCACCGGTCACGGCCGCTACCTTCGAGGAGTCGCTCGTGACGAGGCAGCGCCGAGGGCATCGGAGGCGCGCCCAAGCACGCGCTCGACGCTCACCTCGCTCAGACCGAGGTAGTCGCTTTCGGTCAGCAGTGAGTCGATCCGCTGAGTCGTGACCGCCTCAGCAATGCGCCCATCCGTCTTCAGGAGCTCGGCAAACGGGCGCTTTGTCTCGAACGCTTCCATTGCCAGCCCGTGCAGAAGGTCATGCGCCTGCTGCCTGCCAACGATCTCAGCCACTTCCATCATCACTGCCTCCGCCATGATCAACCCTCCTGTCAGCCCGAGATTCGCGCGCATGCGATCCCGATCGACGCGAAGCCCCTCGGTGAGCCTGACCGTCTGTGCAAGCGCCGCATCGGCGTTGACGCAGAGATCTCGGAGCCACGCCCACTCGGCCTGCCACGCACCCATGTCTCGCTCGTGCTGACCGGTCATACCCTCGATCGCGACGACGAGATTTCGGCGAACGAGCCTGCTCGCCGCAACGACGCTCTCTGCCGTCATCGGGTTGCGTTTCTGAGGCATGGTCGACGACCCGATATTCCCGTGCTCATGCGCTTCGAAGACCTCCGCCACCTCCGTCTTCTGGAGCAGGATCACTTCGTTGGCGAAACGTTCGCACGTCGCCGCGACCATGGAGAGAACAGCCGCCAGCTCGGCGAAACAATCGCGCGCTGTGTGCCACGCCACGGAGGGCACACCGAGACCAAGCGCGCGCGCGAACTCCTCCTGAACGCCTTCTGCAGCACCTCCGAGCGACGCCAACGTCCCGCCCGCGCCCGCGAGCTCGACGACGAGTAGGCGAGGGGCAAGCTGGAGCAACCGCTCTCGATGGCGAAGAAGCTCGTCCAGGAACACAGCGAGCTTCAGGCCGAGAGTGATCGGAACCGCGTGCTGACCGTGCGTCCGCCCCACCATCACGGTGTCTCGCTCATCGCGTACTCGATGAGCGAGCATGATGGAGAGCTCGTCCAGGCGGCCGAGGAGGATGCTATGCGCATCGCGGAGCTGAAGCACGGCTCCGGTATCCATGATGTCCTGGGTCGTCGCACCCCAGTGGACGTACTCGCCGGCGCCTTCCTCGCAGAGCGCTGACAGCGCGCGCACAAGCGGCACGAGCGGATGGTTCGCAGTCTGGATGGCCCTGCGGATCTCGTCCGGATCGAACAAATCGGCACGCGCCTGCCGCCCGATCTCGGTCGCGGCTTCCGTCGGGATGACGCCGCACTTCGCCTCCGCACGCGCGAGCGCCGCTTCGGCGTCCAGCCAGCTCTGGAGCAGCGCTCGATCGTCGAACACTTGCAGCATCTCCTCGGTGCCGAAGAGGTCCTGGAAGACCGCGCCTTCCATTTACGTGCAGAGCCCGGCGGCGCGACCCCGGCTGACAACTTGCTCCGCCATCCGTCGGGACGCCTCGTCGATCATCTCGCGTTCGAACCTCACCGCGCCGAGCCGGCCGAGCCGATCTCCGTGCGTCGCGCTGCGATACGCCTCGAGGATGCGACCGCCCTGCTCGAACTCCTCGACGGACGGCAAAAACACCTCGTTACAGAGACTGATGTGAAGGAGATCGTGGAGGCACCACGGTGTCCGCACCCCATTGACCCGTACGACTTTCGTCCCAGCGACCCACGCCTGATCGCACGACGCGCGGACGACGCGCTCACCCGTCTCGTCGGTCTCCTCTCGAGCGACGCGACGGCGTCCTCCAGCTCGACGAACACCTGGTCGGCAGGCAGTGCCGCCGCCTTCGGGAGCATCTTCGCGCTCGCACCGGGGACCGCGAGGCAGGACCGGCGCAGACGGACGGCCTCGAAGGTCAACTAGCCGACGACCTCGAGTAGCTCCACGGGAAAGCCGTCCGGGTCGAGCATGTAGACGGCCAACCTTCCTTCGTTCGGGCCCTTCGTCACGAGCACCGGCTCGCTCACGGATCGGACTCCTGCTGCCGTAAGCCGATCGTACTCGGCGCGCAGGTCTCTCACGAGCAGGCAGATGTGCCCCGTGCCCGGGTTGGGCGGGCTCGCATCGACGGGATGACGCTCTACGCTGCGATAGTCGATCAGCTCGAGACAATGCTCGCTCCCCGGGGGGCGCAGCAGCGCCTGATGCAGCTCGGCTTGCGGATAGCCAACAATCTGCCGAACGTACTCCTCGGTGTTCACGCGCTCCCACACGAGCTCGAACCCGAGCAGGTCGCGGTAGAACGCGATCGAGCGCTGCAGATCGGCTACGTGGAAGCCGGTGTGATGCGCACCGACAACCGTCACGCCAAATCCCTCATCGGGACGAGGAAGCTGCGTCGGAACTCGCAGACCGTCGTCTCGTCCTGCTTGAACCCGCGCGTCTTGATCTTGACGACGCCGGCCCCGGGCCGCGACGACGACGGCCGCACTTCGACCACCGTGCTCTCTCCGTAGAGGGTGTCGCCGTGATGCACCGGTGCCAGATGCCTCAAGTCTTCCGTTCCGAGCGCTGCGATCGCCTTGCCTGACGTGTCGGCGATGCTCATCCCGACCAGTGCAGCGTAGACAAAGGTGCCTACGACCAGGTTGTGCCCGCCCGCCATCTCCGCCTCCGCATAGTGCGCATCGACGTGGACGGGGCTGACCGCCGTCGTCAGCAGGCAGAAGAGGTGATCCTCTGCCTCGGTGATGGTTCGCCCGGGCCAGTGGCGATACACGTCACCGACGACGAACTCCTCGAACCACCGGCCGAAGCGCTCGCGCCGCGCATCGTGGATCGTCACCAGACGCCCTCCTCGGCGCCGGCTGCGATCTCCTGCGGCGTGTAGCCGAGCTCCGCGAGCACCGCTTCGGTGTCGTGGCCGAGAGCCGGACCGAGATGGGCTATCCGTCCCGGGGTCCGATCCATCCGCGGCACCGGCGCGGGGATCGAGACTTCGCCAACTTCCGGGTCCTCGACGGTCACGAACGTCTCTCGCGCCTGATAGTGCGGGTCCGAGAAGACGTCCGCCATGCTGAGGACACGGATGCCAGCCGCGCCGGCCTCTTGAAAGAGACGATCGACCTCCGCCGCATCGTGGAGCGCGACCCATTCGGCGACGATCGAGTCGAGCTCCTCAGCGTTCTGAGCACGCGCCTCGTGCGTCGTAAAGCGTTGATCGGAGAGAAGCGCTTCGCCGCCGACCACGCGCACGACCGTCTCGGCAGCCGAGGGCGCCGTCCCCGAAATGGCGAAGAAATGCCCGTCGCGCGTGCGGTAAACGTTCCGCGGAGACGAGAAGGTGAGGCGAGAGCCATTTCGCTGCGGGAGCACGCCGTTCGCCTTGTAGAGCGTCGGCAGTGGGCCGAGAATGCTCAGCACCGATTCAAAGAGTGACACGTCGATCGTCTGGCCGACACCGGACTCCGTGTCGCGGTGGTAGAGCGCTGCGAGGAGCGACCAGGTCGCGAACAGGCCGGCAACTTCATCGGCTAAGGCGAACGACGCCAGCAGCGGCGGCTGCTCCGGATATCCACTGATTTCCGTGAGCCCCGAGAATGCCTCTGCCAGCGTGCCGAAACCCGGGCGATGGCTGTACGGCCCCGTCTGCCCGAACGCGGAGACGCGCACCACCACGAGGCGAGGGTTCACTTCGTGCAGAACCTCGGGCGACAGGTCGAGACGCTCGAGGACTCCCGGCCGAAAGCTCTCGACTACCGCGTCTGCCGTCTTCATCAGACGCAACAATGCCTCGCGGCCGCGCGGGTCCTTCAGATCGAGCGTGACCGAGCGTTTGTTGCGGCCGATCAGAAGCCACCAAGCGCTTCGATCGCCGACGAACTCGCCCATGCCTCGGGCCGAATCGCCGTCTCCTGGCAGCTCGACCTTGATCACCTCGGCACCGAAGTCAGAGAGGTGCTTTCCGACACTCGGGCCGGCGACGACGTTGGCAAGCTCGATAATCCGAAGCTTCGAAAGCGGTAGCCCGCCCATGCCACTCGCGAGTCTACTACCCTAGGAGTGGGGCGGTCAAGCGATGACTTCAGCGTTGGGGTCGATCGAGCTGAAATGCCCCGTGCGCCCAAGGGTCAGATCCTGGAGTTTCTCGTCGGAGCGGAGCCAGCGATCGTACTCCTCGTACCCTGCCCAATCTTTCGTCCGTTGAAGGGTGAGCTCGTGGATCAGGTACTCCTCGGCAACGAGCGTCAGGACAAGGCTCTGGGTGCGTACGCCGGAGGCCTCCCTCGAATCCGGGATGTGCGCGATCAGCGCCTCGGCCCCATCGACCACGACGGTGACCATACGGCCGCCAATTCGCGTCGCTACCGTCTCGCGGTAGCTGTGCTGCTGCCACCAGCCCACCTGCGGCGGGCCGACGCCGTACAGCATCCCGGCAATGCGCACGCCGCGTGCGTCGGCGTTCTCGAGCTCCTTAACGAGTGCCGACACTTCTTCACCCCACACCGACAGATAGATCTCACTCTCGGCGGTGCGGATCAGTGCCCCGGCGTGGTCGAGAATCGCGTCGACCCCCTGCAGTTCGACGATGTCGGGGTGCGGCTCCCTCACCTGCAACGAAGGCAAATTCGCCTCGAGGTACTCGAGCGGCTTTGCGTATCGGTCGCGGAGCTTGTGCAACAGATCGCTGGGGGGGACACAGACGTACTCGACGACCGAGCCTCGTCGCGCGCGAGCGACGATCCCGTCGCCGGCAAGACGCTCGAGCATCGCGTAGACCTTCGACGAGGGGACGCCTGATGTTCGACTGAGCTCGTTGCCGTTCTGCCGCCCTCCTGTCAGCAGGCCGAGATAAAGCCGTGTCTCGTAGAGAGAGAGACCCAGCTCCTGCAGGCTCTCCACGATCCGATCGAGCGAGTCCGGCACGGCGATGATCCTATAGCCGTCGTCTCGACTAGGCGCCCGCGAGCGCTCTCGCAGCGTTCGCGATGACTTCGACACTTGGGATCAACGCATCCTCGAGGGGCGGGCTGTAGGGGATCAGGACGTCGTCGCGAAGGCCGACGACCTGCGGCGGCGCTGCGAGCTGCACGCCCTCGATCGACAGACGAGAGATGAGGCTGGCCCCCCAGCCCCCGGCGTGAACCTGCTCTTCGACGACGAGCAGCCGCCCCGTCTTCTCGACGCTCTTACGTACGGACTCGAAGTCCAGGGGCCGCAGCCACCGGAGGTCGATCACCTCTGCGTCGACGCCCTGCCGGGCGAGGAAGTCGGCCGCTTCTACCGCTCGATCAAGCATCACCAGCGTCCCGACGATCGTCAGGTCACTACCGACGCGGACCGTCTCAGCCTTGCCGATCTCGGCGATCGCGCCATCGCCGCGCTCGACGAGACCTTTTCGGCCGTAGAGTCCCTTGTGCTCGAAGAAGAGCACGGGATCGGGGTGCTGGATGGCCGCGCGTAGGACCGAGTACGCCCCCGCCGCGGTGCCGGCGCTGGCAACGAGCAAGCCGGGGAACGAGATGAACCACGACTCCCCGGTCGCCGAGTGCTGCGTCCCGAAACGACCGCCGCCACCCCCGATCGAACGCACGGTGACCGGCAGCGAGCACTGGCCGCCCGTCATGAAGCGGAACTTCGGCAGTTCCTCGATGATCGCATCGCCGGCAGTCGGCAGGAAGTCGCTGAACATGATCTCGACGACAGGGCGCAACCCGGTAACGGACATCCCGATCGCGACGCCGATGAACGTATTCTCGCAGATCGGGGTGTTCGTGACCCGGCCCGGGAATGCCTCCGGCAACCCAGCATTCGTCTTGAAGACCCCGCCGTCATTGGCGACATCCTCACCCATGAGATAGATGGTCGGATCAGCCATCATCTCGTCGTGCAAAGCGGCGTTCACGGCGTCGCGCACGGTCATTTCGGCGACCTCGGACCCCGTGACGTCGAGCGGCGACTCAACCCGCGTAGACATAGTTCCGAATCTCCTCCATCGTCGGGAACTCCGCCTGCTTCGCGTGGTCCGCCTTCTCGTCGACGAGCCGCTGCGCCTCGTCACGAATCGCGTCCTGCTCGTCGGCCGAAAGCACACCTTCTGCGGCGAGCTTGGCTCCGAGGATCGCGATCGGATCGCGGTCCTGCCAACGTGCGAGCTCGCCCTCGGGCCGGTACTTCGCAGGATCGGTGCGTGAGTGCCCGCGATACCGGTAGGTCTTCATCTCGAGCAGCGTCGGCCCGTCACCCTGCCGGCCGCGCCGAATCGCTTCAGCGACGGCCTCGTGAACGGCATCGACGTCCTGGCCGTCGACAACGAGGCCTGGAATCGCGTATGCCTTTGCCCGCTCGGCAAGGTCATCGAGCGGCGTCGTCTCGCGGATCGGGGTGTACTCGCCGTAGAGGTTGTTCTCGACGATGAAGACGACGCCGACCTTCCACGCAGCCGCGACGTTCAACGCCTCGTGGAATGTGCCGATATTGCTGGCCCCGTCGCCGAAGAAAGTGAGAGCCACACTGTCTCTTCCTTGCAGCTTGGCGGAATAGGCGGCACCGAGGGCAACCGGAAGCCCGGCCCCGACGATCGCGAATGCACCGAGCAGTCCGCGGTCCACGTCGGTGAAATGCATCGAGCCGCCGACGCCCTGGCAGCAACCCGTCGAGCGCCCCATCAGCTCCGCGAAGCACGCCTCCATCGGGATGCCGCGCGCGAGCGCGTGCCCGTGCCCGCGATAGGTGATCGTGAGGTAGTCGTCGCGGCCCATGGCACTGATAGCACCCACCGGCACGGCCTCCTGCCCCTGACAGAGGTGCGTGGTGCCTTGGATCAGGCCCTCCATAAAGAGCTCCTGCACCTTCTCTTCGAACAGACGGATCTCGACCATCTGCCGGTACCACCGGAGACGATCGAGCGACTCTCCACTCACCTCGCGGCCTCCTCCCGTGTCAGCAGCTCTCGCAGCAGCCCGTCCTCGTCCTCGACGATCTGGTCGGCCATCCATTTTGCGTTGTACAGCGTGCCGACTCCCAGCTCCTCCGGGAGGGGATCCATCAGGCCGTCGTTGACGACTGGCTGACGGAGCGCGTCGGAGAACTGATCGACTCCGCTTCCCGGCACGCCCCACTCGATCGGCACCTCGTGGCCGAGCGCCGAGAACACCTGTGAGTGGGTGTGAGGGAACATATGCGGGGCAAACGGGATCCCGCGCTCCTCGATCTCCTTGATCGTGTCGCGCAGGCGGCTAATGCCGCCGTACGTCGAGACATCGATTCGCTCGACGTCGACCGCGTCGTGCGCAAGGATCGACTCCGGGTGGTACGAGCCCCCTTGCTCGTCCCCCATGGCGATCGGTACGGGCGAGCCGCGGCGAATCTCCGCAACGAGGCGTGCATTGCCCGGCGGCACGACGTCTTCAATCCAGCCCAACCCCAGATCCTCGATCGATCGAGCAAAGTCGATCGCGTCTTGAGCGTGCTTGAACACCCAGTTGCAGTCCATCCCGAGCCAGCAATCCGGGCCGATCACCCCGCGAGCCGCACGCAAGCGTGCCCGGGTCTCCTCGAGCGTCGCCGCGATCGGCTGCTTGAAGCGGCGCCAGCCGGCCTCGAGGAGTGAACCGACCTGCGCTTCAACCTCGGCCGGGGTCAGCGTCGGGGGATACCCGATGATCGCCGTCGCAGGCATCGGACGACGCTCTCCCCCGAGATACGCCGTGATCGACTGGCCGGCAGCCCGTGCCGCCAGATCCCAGGCGGCAAGATCGACCAGCGACAGAGCGCGCAGCCCGATCCCGCTCGCCAGGATTGCGTTGTTGCTCCAGGCTGCCTGCCAGTGGAGGTCGCTCGGGTTCCCGTACTCCTGACCGACGTACATCGGCGCGATGTTCCGGCGAACGATTGCCGCAATCGGCCCGTCGCGTGTGTACACAAACGCGGAACCCTCGAGACCGGCTTCCGTGCGGAGCCGGCAGAGCGCGAACTCGCGGTGCTTCATGACCCAGGGCCCAAAGCTGATCGTCACGGGCAGCGGAGCCTTGACCGTCACCACGCCAACGCTTGCGATCGTGTCGGCCACGCTAGTCGTCCAGCCCATAGTCGGTGGTCGCGAGCACGGCAGCGCCATTCGCAGTGACAACGGCGTTGTCCTCGAACCGGACGCCCGCATTGAGCTCGGCCGAATACACGCCGGGCTCGGTGATGATCACGTTGCCGGCAGAGAGGACGTGCGTGCTCCCTGGAACGAGCTGCGGGCGCGACTCGTGGTAGCGAAAACCTGTGCCGTGACCCGTGTGATGGGGGAACTGCGTGAAGCCGGCGGCCTCGCACGCCGCCCGAGAGGCACGGTCGACCTCGTCGCCGGTCGCACCGGGTCGGGCGGCCGCGAAGCCGGCGGCCGCCGCAGCCAGGACTGCATCGTAGGCTGCGGCGACGGCCGGACTGGCCGTCCCCGCGACAACGGTTCGTGTGTGATCGCTCCAGTACCCGTCGGCGACGGTGCCGAGCTCGAGCATGACCGCGTCGCCCGGCTCGATCGCACGCGTTCGCGCACGCCAGTATTTCCAGCCGTCGGCAAGGTCAGGCCCGGAGATGATTGTGCAGAAGCCGCGAACCCAGCGAGCATCCTTGTAGCCGTGGCCGTGGACCGCGATCGCGTGCTCCACTGCAGCCGCGACCTCAACCTCGGTTTTCCCCGGGACCGCATGTTCCTTGAAGGCGTTGAGACCGAAGACGGCGATCTCGTTCGTCCGCCGGATCAGCTCGACCTCCTCCGCGGTCTTGACCGCCCGGAGTGCCTCGAGCGGCTCCGTGAAGTCGACCAGCTGCTCGGTCTCGAAGGTCGCCTTGATCAAGGCCTGCGTGGGCGCAGCGACCGCGTTCGGCTCGCCGTGGATCGACGCCGGCGCGATGCTCTCGAAGCTGCCCTCGAAGCCGATCGTCCCCCCTGACGCACCCAGCTCGCGCGCGAGATCTCGGAGGTGCCGTTGGATCTCGTCGCCGGTCGCCGGACCGTCGAACCTGATCGCGGGAACGGTGCGGATATCGCCCGACCAGATCGCCGCGGCTTCCTCCGCCTCATAGTCGGGGATGATCAGCGTCGCACCGCCGGACCGCCCGATCACGACGAAGGCGAGGCCGGGGATCTGCACGTACCAGCGCGTGGCGAGAACGATGTTCTCGGCCAGCCGCAGCACGACGGCGTCGGCGCCGGCCTCTTCCATGGCGCTCTGAATCTGCGACACACGAATCTGCTCGACCATCCAGGGCTCCTTCCTCCGAAAGAGAGCGACCTTACTACTCGGGTAGGCGTCATGTCAACGATGTCCCTTGATGTCGAACTTCCCGGGTAGTAGGTTGCCTCCGTGCCGTCCCCGCTGGTCGATCTCTCCGCGCTGACGACGCTTGGCGAAGGTGTCGACCATCCGGAAGGCATCTGCACGACGCCGGACGGGACGATCTACGTTGGCGGCGAGGCGGGCCAGATCTATCGCGTCGATGCGAGCGGCGCCGCCGAGGAAATCGTCTCGGTCGGAGGGTTCCTGCTCGGCCTTGCCGCCGATGCGGCTGGCCTCGTCTACGCGATCGACAACGTCCGGAAGTGCGTCTGGCGCGTCGATCCGGGCACCCGAAGCGCCGAAGTGTGGGCAGAAGGGCCGCCCGAGCGGCCGTTCCGGACTCCGAACTGGGGCGCGTTCGACGAGCACGGCGCCTACTACCTGACCGACTCCGGCGGCTGGGGCGCCTACGATGGCCTGCTGTGGCGCATCCCGAGAGGCGGCGCGCCGGAGGTGTGGTGCGAGGAGGTGCGGGCGTTTCCGAACGGACTCTGCCTCTCAGCCGACGGCTCCAGGCTCTACGTCCTCGAGAGCTATCCGGGCGCGCTCGTGGAAGTACCGATCCTCCCCGATGGTTCTGCGGGCGGGCGACGGCTCCTCTGCGACCTTGACCCCGCAGTCCCGGACGGCGTCGCCCTGACGACGGATGGCGCATTCCTGATCGCCTGCTATCGCCCCGACGCCGTGCTGCGCTGGCACCCGGAGGACGGCCTCGCGACGCTCGCCGAGGACGTTCGCGGGACGATGCTCGCAGGGCCGACCAATATCGCCTTCGTCGGCGAAGATCTCCGGGCGGCAGTCGTCCCGAACATCGGGCGCTGGCACCTGACGCGGATCCCGCTCTCTGCAAGCGGCGTCCCGCCATTTTACCCGCAGGTGTCGTGACCGAGCGCATCGAGAGCGTGCAGGTCGCAACCGTTCGCGCCGCGCTCCCCGAGCCGATCCACTTCGGTGACTGGGTCATGAGGCACCGCGAGTTCGCCCTGGCTCGCGTTCGCGCCGAGAGCGGTAGCGAGGGCTTTGGATTCACGCTCACCCGCGAGGGCCCAGTCGGCGCGGCGATCCACCAGGCGATCGCCCATCACTATGTCGGAGCCGAGGTCGCGACCCAGGCCGACGCGGCCGCCATCTTCTATCGCTGCCAAGGCTCGAACCTCGCCACGCTCGTCGGCGGCACGGGGCTGCGCGCTTTGTCGATCATCGACCTCGCCGTGCACGACCTGCTTGCGCGAAGCGCCGGTCTGTCGATCTCACGGTGGCTCGGCGGCGAGCCGCGGCCGCTCCCGGCAACCGCGATCATCGGCTACCCGCCCGGACGAATGGGCCCGGACGAGGTGGCGGCGCAGGTCCAGCCAGACTGCGAGCCGCCGGTTGGCGACGGTTCAAGATCCCGATCGCTCTGCCGCTCGACTACGGCCGCGACCGGCTGCTCGCCGCGCGCGAAGCCGCCGGGGCCGACGCCTGGCTCGGAATGGATGCGGCCTGGGTCTTTCGGTCGGTCGACGATGCCCTCTCGTTCCTGCACGAAGTCCGTGAAGCCCGGCTCGCATGGTTCGAGGACATCTTCCCGCCCGGGGACGCCGAGATCGTCGCGCGTCTGCGCGAACGAGCCGACGTCCCGATCGCCATGGGCGACGAGCAGGGCGGCAGCTACTACCCGAGGCCCTTTGTCTGGCGGCGGTCGATGTCGTTCGCATCGACCTCACATGCATGGGCGGCATCACGCGTGCGCGGCCGATGCTCGACCTGCGAGGCCGCGGGCACCCAGTGGGCGCCGCACATGTTCGCTCACGTCCACTCGCAGGTGTTCCCGGGGCTCGGCTACACCCCGCCGGTCGAATGGGGCGTGCCGGGCACCGGCGTCGATCAGTTCGCCGTTCGCTCGCGAGGCCGACGCTTATCGAGGGTGGCCTGATGGAGCCGCTGCTCGAGGAGCACGGCTTCGGGGCGCTCTACAACGCCGGCTGGCTGGCCGAGCAGGAACACGATGACCCCGACGGTCTCGTCGCCGAGCTCAAGCGCCTTTAGCACCAGCCATTATGGAGCGTCGGCGTTCACCGTGATCGCGCCGTCGACCCAGATCGTCTCCCCCGTGACGTAGCTCGCAGCCGGCGAGCGGAGGAAGAGGACGACGGAGGCGATCTCGCTCGCCTCTGCGTAGCGGCCCATCGGGATGCGCTGCGTCCGAGCGGCGACCGTCTCCGGCGTCACGCTCCCGATCTCCAACGAGTAGTCGAGCATCGGCGTGCGCACGTGGCCGGGGGCGACCGCGTTGACCCGCACGCCTCGCTTCGCCCATTCGACGGCGAGTGCGCGCGTCAAACCCTCGATGCCCGCCTTGGCCGCGCAATACGACGCGCGAATCGAGAACCCGGTTCGTCCCGCGATCGACGAATGCTCACGATCGAGCCGCCCGGTCGCCGACAGTGCAGGAAACGCGGCCCGGGAGCAGCGAAACGCTCCGCCCAAGTGGATGCTGATCAACCGATCCCAGCTCTCGTCGGAGAGGTGCTGGGACAGGGCCTGAGTCCAAGAACGACGCCCGCGATGTTTGCGAGGGAGTCCAGGCGCCCGAACCGGTCAACGCATGCTGCAACCGCTGCGTCGACGGATGCTGTCGACGCGACATCGCAGGGCAGGCTGATAACCCGGTCGCCGGAAGCGTCGATCTCGGCCGCGGCTTCCGCTGCGGCTTCCGCCTCGAGATCCGTGACGGCGACGCGATAGCCCGCGTCGAAGAAGGCTCGGCAGGTGGCACGGCCGATGCCGCCGGCACCGCCGGTGACGAACGCAACCTGGTCGTCCATGGTCAACTCCCTTCGGTTGGGTCTGAACGGGGGATGTCGGCTTCGTGTCGCCGGCGAGCCGGCTCCAGCCAGCCCCGGAACGCGCCGAGTCCGCCGGAAGCGACGCATGCGGCCCGTCGCCGAGCGCTACCTGATTGAAGTACGCCATCGCGAGGATCGTCGCGCCGTAGAGGATCTGCTGGCCCGCCTGGTTCACGTTCACCGTGACGAGGGTGCTCGCGACCACGGTGATCAGGAGCGCCCCCGCGACCGTCTGGATGTAGGAGCCCTTGCCGCCGAAGATCGAGGTCCCGCCGATCACGACGACCGCGATCGCGGGCAGGAGATATTCGTCGCCCTTGCCGAGATACGCCTGGCCCGAGTAGCCGACGAGGAGGAGCCCGCCCAGCGTTGCGGTGAGGCCGCTGACGACGTAAGCGAGGACGACGTTGCGGCGGACCGGTAGTCCCGCGAGCGCGGAGGCTCGGCGATTCGCGCCGACTGCGTAGACGCTGCGGCCGAACGTCGAGAAGACGAGCACGAGCGTGACCACTTTCGTCAGGGTCAACCAGAGGAAGTCCGCCTAGGGGATCTGTGTGCCACCAGGCGGTCGAGATCTTCGTCACGATCGCCGGGGCCTCGCCGAGAGGGCTCCCGTTCGAATAGTCAACGAGACCCCCTGGAGGATGCTGTTCATCCCGAGCGTCATCACAGAGCGGGGAGATGCCGAATAGGGCCACGCCGACCCCGTTGGCGAAACCGATCCGGCCCGACCAGGAGCACCAGCAGGATGTCCTGGGTCGACGACATCCCGCCTGACTGGAAGCCTGCGACGAGGACCGCCGCGAGATTGATCATGTACGGCACCGAGAGGTCGATCCCCCCGAGCAGGAGCACGAGCGTTTCGCCGAGCGCGATGATCCCGACGTAGCCGGCCGTCTCGCTGATGGAGCTCAGGTGGTTCGGGGAGAGGAACCCCGGGGTCGTCAGGCAGCCGACGAATAGCCCGAGGACGACGAATGCGTACGGGACTGCGACCTCGACGGGACGGACATAGCTGCGCGGCTGGCAGCCTTCGTCGAGGCCCCCTGGGCCGCGGGCTCGCGGGCGCGGCTCGGAGCCGGGCGCGGCCTGGAGCGAGTGCGGAGGAGCGCGCCGATGACGATCGGCCCGTGACGATGTACTGGTAATTGGTGGACAGCCCGCTGACGAGGAGGACCGACGAGACGAGCGAGAGCGCGATCGCGCCGAGGACCGAGCCGGAGATGGTCCCGACGCCGCCGGCGAGGCTCGTCCCGCCGACGACGACGGCGCGATGCCGTTGAGCAGGTACACCGCGCCGATGTTGGGGTCTCCGCTCTGGGTGCGCCCGGCAAGGACCACGCCGGCCAGGGCCGAGCCGGTGCCGGAGGCGACGTAGGCGAGGATGCGGGTTCGGGTGACCTTTACGCCTGCCGAGCGGCTGGCCGACTCGCTTCCGCCGAGCGCCTGGAGGTAGATCCCGAACGGGGGGCGTTGGAGGATCACCCAGCCGGCCACGATCGCCCGTCGACCAGACCGCGGCGACGGGTACGGACCGACTTCCCGCGGTCACGTTCGACACCCGCGGCGGGACGCTGCCCCGGTTTCGGCAGGACGATCAGCGCCAGCCCGGCGTAGATGGAGCCGGTCGCGAGCGTCGCGATCAGCGGGGCGATTCTGGTGAAAGACACCATCAGCCCGTTGACAGGCCTGCGCCGCTCCGGCGGCGAGCGCGACACGGCCGCGAGGACGCCGTGGTGATGAGCTGCGATGTCTGCGCACGTGACGTTTGAGAGCGTGACGATCGCTCCGATCGAGAGATCGATGCCGTTCGTCAGGATCACGAACGTCTCGCCGGCCGCAACGAGCGCGAGCGGTAGGGCGGCGTTCGTGATACCGAGCGCCTCGATCGCGGCGAAGCTCCCGTTCTGCACGAGGTAAACGAGGAACAAAGCGACCACAAGCACGGCCGGGATGAACGAGCGGCCAGACGAGATCCGTCTCATTGGGGCCCCCGCACGACCGCGAACGAGGCGGCTACGACTCCGCTCTGTGAGATCTCGTCGCCTTCGAGCATCCGAGCGGGCACGCCGTCATGAAACACCGCGACGCGATCGCAGAGGCCGACGAGCTCTTCCGTGTCCGACGAGTAGAGGACGCAGGCAGTGCCGTCGTCCGCCAGCCTACGGAGCATCTCGTAGAGCTCGAACTTCGTCTGCACGTCTATCCCGCGCGTCGAGTCGACGAACAGGATCACCTCAGGGTCGGCGGCCAAGTACTTCCCGATCACGACCTTCTGCTGCGTGCCTCCGCTCAGCGCAGAGGCGAGCTGAAACGGCGAGCCGACCTTGATCGCCATTCGGTCGATATAGCCCTTCGCCATGCGTCGCTCGGCGCCCATCTCGATCACACCGAGCTTCGCGCGCCGCTCAAGCGTCGCCATCGCGAGGTTCCAGCGCACCGGGAGGCTCGAGTGCAGGCCTTCGGCCCCGCGGTCCTCGGGGATGAGCACGATGCCATGCGCCAGCGCATCGCTCGGATGATGAATGTTGACCCGGCGGCCGCTCCGAACCACCTCGCCGCGTCCGGGGCCGTCGCCGTACAACCAGTGGAGGAACTGGCGCTGCCCCTGCCCCTGCAGGCCGCCGAGACCGAGAATCTCCCCTCTGAAGAGCGTGAGGTTCCACGGCTTCTGGCCGCGCCGGAGTCGGACGTCCCGCAGCTCGAGAGCCGGCTCGTTGCCCGAGTCACGCCGCTTCGGCGGAAAGATCGCCCGCACGTCCCGTCCGGCCATCAGATTCACAGCCGTCCGCTGGTCGATCTCTTCGACGGCGTGCTGCGCGACCGTGCGACCGTCGCGAAAGATCGTCAGGTGGTCGGCGAGCGCCCAGACCTCGTGCATCCGATGTGTGATGACGACGACCGTCGTCCCGCTCGCGCGCAGACCGCGAACGAGCTCGAAGAGCCGTTGCACCTCGACATCGCCGAGCGACGACGTCGCCTCGTCGAGAATCAGGATCCGAGGTTCATGTCTCATCGCCTTCGCGATCTCGACCATCTGCCGCAGGTCGAGAGGGAGGCTCGAGACGGGAGCCTTGACGTTGATGTCCGACACGCCGAGTCGCTCAAGCGACTCGCGTGCGATCGCCATCGCCCGGTCGGGCGCGAACAGGCCCCTCCGCAGGGGCAGGTCGCTCAGGACGATGTTGTGCATCACCGAGAGCTGGGGAACGAGGGAGAGCTCCTGGTAGACAACGGCGATCCCCGCCGCGCGTGAGGCGTTCGGCGATTCCAGGACGAGCGGTCGGCCGTCGACGAGCACCTCCCCGGCGTCGGGTCGCACGAGACCCGCGATCACCTTCACGAGCGTGCTCTTGCCGGCCCCGTTCTCGCCGAGCAGGGCGTGAACCTCGGCCTGCCCGATTGATATGTCGGCGCCGTCGAGGGCTTGGACTCCCCCGTACTGCTTGCGGATGGCCCGGGCAACCAGGGCGCGCGGAGGCATCTCGGCCGGTGCTTGCAAGCGCGCCTTAGCTCCTTCAGACTCTCGAACCTAATCCCGGCGGGGGCGCCGCGTTGCGCCGCGCCGCCCCCGCCGGGCACGGTTACTTCATGTACGTGAGAACCTGCTCCGGCGTCAGATTGACCCCATACTTCGGCGCCGAGACCTCGAGGAAGAGACTCGGCGAGTACTTCGGATTGCACTCCTTGATCGACTGCTGGGTGTTCCAGCTGACGAAGCTGCCGGGGATGAAATGCGGGACCTTCTTGCCCTGAAGCAGGTTCACCGCCTCCTTGAACGCCACTGCGTCAGCCCACATCGCGGTGCTGACCTGTACGCCCTGCAGTCCCTGATTGTGGAACTGCTTCACCTGGCAAGCAAAGCCGTTCTCATCCGTGCCTGAAACGGGCACGAAGTTCCGGTGCGCAGCCTGGAATGCACGGACGACACCCTGCTGCATTCCGCCCTCGGTGAAGACGCCGTTGATGTTCGAGTACTGCGACAGGAGGTCGGCCATCACCTTTTGCGCCGTGCTGTCGGCCCAGTCGCCCGGGGTTTCCTTGAGCACATGGATGTTGGGGTACTTCTTGAGGACGCTGTGGAAGCCGGACGCCTCCGCCGCATCGACTGCATTCCCTGCGAGGCCGCGGAGAATGATGATGTTGCCCTTGCCGTGCAGGACCTTCGCGAAGGCGGACATCATCGTCGCGCCGAAAGCCGACCCGACGGTCTGGACCTGGTACGCGAGAGGCGACGACACCTTGTCGTTGGAGGCGACGACTGGAATCCCGGCCTTGTGAGCCGCGGCGATCGCCGGGTTGAGGCCGGTGACGGAGTTCGAGTCGAGGATGATCGCGTTGACGTGCTGGGCGATCATCTGGTCGACGGCCGAGATCTGGGCCGCGACACTCGTGCCGGCATTGTTGTAGATCACGTTCTTCACGAGCGACTTGTACGGCTCCTGCGCGGCGAGCGCCTTGACCTCGGCCTCGAGCTGGACGCGAGCACCGTTGCCGTAGTAGCCGTTGCTCAGCCCGATCGTCCACGGCCCGCTTCCAACCCTGATCGAGTGGAGCGAGCTGTTCGCGCTTCGATTGGACGCACCGGCGCCGACCGCCGTCACTGCAATCACGATCATCATCGCAACCCCGACCACGACGATGATGGGTGAACGCTTTCTCAGTTCCACGCTGCGCCCTCCAAGTGATGAGGATTCCGCCTGGGGCACACAACGGGAGGACGCCACTTTGCCGAACTGGCAAACCCCGGACGCGGCGACGCCGTGCGTGCTTGCGACATGATGGGCCGTGAAGCTACTACCTGGGACGTAGCTTGTCAAGCAAACGTCCCGAGGGCGGTCTTGCCGAAGATCGTTGACTCGCGACTACTCGGGTAGTACAGTCGCGGCGTCATGGCTGTCTCGGTCGCGAGCCGCTTCGACGGCGTCAGCCACTTCGGCATCCAGGTCGCCGATGTAGAGCGCTCGGTGGCCTTCTACGGCGATCTGCTTGGGTTCGAGCTCGTGGCCCGGTGGGTCCGCGACCAGGCGTACATCCAGGAGCTTGTCGGCTACCCCGGTGTCGAGCTCCACGTCGCGGTGTTCCGTCTGCCGCACTCGGATTCGTTCCTCGAGATCCTGGAGTACCGCAATGTCGAGAAGCAGACGGTCGACCCGTCGACCGCGAACCCGGGAACGGCGCACTTCTGCCTGTACGTCGACGGCCTCGACGCATTCCATGAGGAGCTCTCCGCCGCAGGCGTCGCGTTCGTCTCCGTCGTCAAGAGCCCGGACGTCGGTCCGAACAAGGGCGGCAAAGCGGTCTACATGATCGACCCCGACGGGATTCGGGTCGAACTGATCGAGACGGAGAAGACCCTGGCCGGCGAAGCGCGGCCACCCCGTGAGCCGCATGTCTGACAACGTGCGCGTCGCGCTGGTCACCGGCGCCGCCCGCGGGATCGGGATGGCGATCGCCGAGTCGTTCGCAGCCAACGGCTGCGCCGTCGCCGTTTCCGACATCGACGGCTCCGAAGCAACATCGGTCGCCACGCGACTCGACCCGACCGGCGCGCGCACGATCTCACTCGAGCTCGATGTATCGAGCAGCGCATCCGCCAACGCCGCAGTCGCCGCCACCGTCGAGAAGTTCGGCCGCCTCGATGCGCTGATCAACGTGGCGGGGACGATCAACCCGCAGCCCTCGCACGAGATTCCCGACGCCGACTGGTCTGCCTTGCTCGGCGTTCACCTCGACGGGACGTTCCGATGCACGAGAGCCGCGTATCCCGCGCTCGTCGAGTCGAACAGTGCTGCGATTGTCAGCATCTCCTCCGTCGCCGCGAAGGTTGGGATCCCAAAGCGACTCTCGTACTCGGCCGCGAAGGCGGCGATCGAGGGCATGACGCGCGTCCTCGCGGTGGAGTGGGCTCCCGTCGGGATTCGCGTCAACGCCGTCGCACCCGGCTACACGATGACGAAGCGCATGGAAGGCACGATCGCCTCCGGGCTGCTCGACGAGTCGCAGGTGACCCGGCTGATCCCGATGAAGCGGTTCGCCGATCCAGCGGAGATCGCGAACGCCGTCTACTTTCTTGCCTCGCCGCTCGCGAGCTACATCACCGGCCAGACGCTCTACGTCGACGGTGGCTCGATCGTCAACAGCCACTGGTGAGCGAGCTCATCGCTGCCGGGTCTGGCACGAGACGCTCGCCACCTGGCACACGGGACTTCGGCCTGAGCCGTCGCCGGGTAATGCCTCTCGCTAGAGCGGAGGTGGGACAGCAGTATGCTCCTCGACGAAGCAGTTCTGCACCTCAGAGAAGCAGAGGGCTCGATCCTCGGTAAGGAGCGACCTGCACGGCTCGCTCGCGAATGCAGCCTGCGCGTCCTCGATCGAGTCGAACCAGATCTCACCCACGCCATCCCACCCCGCTTCCGGCGGCGTCCACGACGAGACGATCCCGAACCGTAGGCCACGCAGACCCGGCAACTGCTTCGCGATCTCGGCATGGCGGCCCATCCAGTGGGCCGCGAACTCCTCGCGAGTCATCCCGTCGCGACGCCGAACCAGGCTGATCCGCTTGATCATGACTGCGAGCGTACGACGGGAACGGCGGCTCCGCTCATACAACCGATCCGTCAGCCAGCGGCGCGCCCTGGAAATTAGCGTAAGCGCACTCGAAAAGTAGGACTGAGGCGCGGGGAGATAGCGCAGATGCCTCGAGCTCGACGTCACGTCTCACGTGAAAGAACGCGCCGGGACCAAGATTGCCGGACACCAGGCCAGTTCGGACATGAGCCGAGCCGGCGGTGACGATGCCGACAATCTCACCACGATCGGCAACTCGGGAGTGTGGAGCCCCGCGCTCGAGCACGACGAACTCCACGGGAAACGGGTGCTCCTCGGCTCCCGCGTCCCCCTCGAGCGGCCGCGAGATCGTCATGCGAAGGTTCTCGCTGCCCGTCCGGAAGTCATCCAGCCGCCACTTGTTCGCTGCGTGGTTCGGAGCGACGAGGATGAGCGCCCACATGTCTTCCCCTCCCAGCCCGCGGAGCAGGTTGTGAGGGGCGTCGGCTGGGATGTACACGAGATCTCCGGCGGAGGCAACGCGCTCCTCGCCGCCAACCTCGACCAGACAGGCTCCGCTCACGATAAAGTAGTACTCCGCCGCATCGTCGTGGGCGTGGCGTGTCGGTCCGAGCACATCACCGTGAAGCTGAGCCGCTCCGGCCGGCCAGACAAGAGGGCCTCCTCGAACGGCCTCGGTGAACAGCAATCCCTGGCGACACCACTCCTCCCAGGACTCGAAAGCGGAACGCCCCAACAGTTGCTCGTCGACCGGCGCCATGGCTCGAGGTCTCCTTTCATCGTCCGCGTGGCTCCGACGCCCGGACCCCACCCTCGCTAACCTACTACTACTTGTGGAGTAGCGTCAACGACGCACGGATCTCGGCGACAAGCAGCCGATCCGGATACCGCAGGGTCAACTCCCCACCGTCGCCGCCTATCACTTCGATCGCGTGACGGTGCATCGCAGGCCTCGATCCAGTCGAAGATCGCCGTCTTCGCTGCCTGCCGGGTCTCGAACGAGCGTCCGCGGAGGTGTTCCTTCTCGGGGGTTGCGTCGAGGCTCTCGCAGACGGCTTACAATCGTAGGCGTCGCCTTTTCGAGCCAGCAGACGGCGGAGCGCCGAGCTCGTCGAGGCTGTCGGTGTGGGCGGCCAGACTCGTATATTGGTCGCGATCCGTATGTGCGATCAGGCCGGCGTCAGGACGGCGCAGGCCGTTGGCCATCGAGCGTCACGTGGGCGAGCCCGCTCGGACTCTGGCGAACCCACTGGCGAACAAGAACAGAAATCCCTGCAAAACCGATGCTGCAACACGGTCTCGAAAACCGTTATCCGTGCAAGCGGATCGGAGGTTCAAATCCTCTCCCCTCCGCTAGACCAGGCCGAAAACCGCATCGTTGTGCGGCGGACGGCCTGGTAGCAGTGCCCGCGCGCGAACCGCATAGAGACGCACCGGGGCGCATAGAAACAATGGCGACTGGCGCGCAACTGCGCACACTGCAGGCGCCGCCGCCGAGTCAGCCCCCTAGACTTGGCTCTGTCCGCCATGTCGCGACTCGAAGCCGTCATCCGCACCCCCGCGCTCGTTCCGCCGGAACGAGCGCGAAGGTGACGCGCACCACGACGAGCCTGCTGAAACGGTCGGCATCACCTTCGACGGCCGGCTCTTCGTCTGGCACGCCTTCCCGGAGGTCGACCCGGATCCGGTCTTCGCGTGGACGCAACTGGGCCCGACCGTCACCAGCGTGCTCGGCGACGACACCGGCGAGACCGTCGCCACCGAACTCGAACGCTTCCTCTCCTCCCTGACCTACCTCTACCAAGTGCCGTCAGAGGTGACGCACTACGGGAGCGGCTCGACGACAGACAATTTTGAGCCGCCGTATAGTCGTGGCCCACGGGTGCCAGGCTGGGCTCGGGCTGGACTGCATCTCGCTCCGACGCGACTCTGAGGCCCTGCTGAAGGCGCTCGGCTGGTACCGAGAGGGCAAGAACGCCGGTAGCCCCTACTACCGCTTTCTGGCGCACTGGAACGCGCTCGAGGCCGTCTATTACGGACCTGCGAGTCGTGATGGTCGTGCGGCGTTCCTCGACTGTGCCACGCCGGCGCTACCCGACGCCTGGACGGCGTATGCCCTTCCCCCGAGCCCCCCGAGCCCGTCGGAGCACTTCTACGAGGCATCACGCGACGCGATCGCGCAAGTGTTCCGAGGCGAAGGCGGGACGAGACCCGGCGTCCGCGTCCGGGCGTACGACACGAGCGAGAAGTCTTCGGGACTCCGGTGACCGGTGGGCGCGTCTGATGGCTCTTGCAGCACAGCAGGTGCTCTGGACGTCGGCGCTCTCCGGCGGCGGCGGCCCGGGCGCGTAGGGCAGCAATCGCAGGAAAGGCCGCGTGGATCTAGCAGAGCCGAAGGACGAGGCCGCGCGGAGCGGTGAGGCGCTATGCAGGCGACTTTCCCGCCCCGCCGGCCGAGTCGTCACCCTACGCCTCAGCGATGACCAGTACTAGTGGCTTCGTCGAGCCACGTCCCGAAGAGCCGCAAGCGCGTGGTCGCGCCGATCGCCGCGGAGCGCGCCAAGCCACGCGACCACGAGTGACGCGTCCTCGAGTGTCCTCCAACCAGCGCGCGCCCAGACGCGGCAGCCGCTCCCTCTCGTGCTTCGCGATCAGCGCGGTGAGCTCGAGCGCCTCCCGTAGGTCCGCGGCTGACCGCTGCCCGGCCCTCAAGCTCAAAGGACTCGGCAGAGATCGCCGCGAACGCATCGTTGCGGGGAGGGAGCTGCGGAATCCCCCACTGCGGCCCTCCCCGCATTGCTCCTTATCGGCGCAAGGCGCGACTTGTCTTAGAAAAGGTGGAGCCGTAGCCCTGCACGCGGGCCGCGCTCGGCGGCCTCGACGTTACGTGGCGACGTGTGCTCCACCGGCCGCCGGACGAGCCGGACGTTTCCCCACCGGCCCGCGGCCGCCCTGCGGCGTCCTGGTCAACCGTGCGGCTGCCGCGAAGGTGTGGGCGGAACGACGCGCGGGCGAACTCCTCGCAGCGATGCGCTCAATGGCGGCGACCGGAGAAGCCCCGAATTTTCAGAGTCGCCAGCGCTGACTCTGAACGACCTCGGTGTCACGCACGACCAGTCGTCGGAGTGGCAGAAGCTCGCAGCGATCCCGGCGGCAGAGTTCGAGGAGGCGGTCGAGCAGGCAGCGGCCGAAGCGGCTGACACCGTGTTCGAACCCCAAGGGCGCTTGAACTTGCCGAGTCGATCCGCGCCCGGTCGGGCGCTCACGAGTTGGCGGTGCTGCGGCGGCAGGCTAGGTTAGACAGGATGGAGCCGTAGCCCCCCGGAGCGGCGGTGCTTACCTGTCGGCGAGAGTGGTCGGCGCCTACGCATATCTCGTGGGTTGCCGGGGTGTGCCCGGTAGGGCCACATACGGAGGTCGCCGACCATGATCGAGTCTACGACGGTAACCGTGGGCCTGGACGTGCACGCCAGGTCGATCCGGTTGGCAGCGGTTCGCGCCGAGGAGCTGCTCGAGGAGCGGACGCTGCCCTACGACGAGGAGGCGGTCGTCCGGCTGTTGCGGCAGTGGCCGGCGGTCCGCTGCTGCTACGAGGCGGGCCCGACGGGCTTCGGCCTGTATCGCTACCTGGTCGAGCGAGGGTTCGAGTGCGCGGTGGTGGCCCCAGGGCTGGTGCCGCAGCGACCCGGAGATCGCGTCAAGACCGATCCGCGCGACGCACGCAAGCTCGCCCGGCTCCACGCGGGCGGGCTGCTCGAGCCGATCCACGTACCTTCGCCGGCGCTGGAGGCGGCCCGCGATCTCATTCGTGCCCGCGAGGACGGACGGCTCGACCGGATGCGCGAGCGCCACCGGCTCTCGAAGTTCTGCTTGCGCCACGGCCGGCTGCTTCCGACCAGCGGCTGGACGGTGCTTCGACGCAAGTGGCTGGGCGAGCAGCGCTTCGAGCACGCCGACGAGCAGATCACCTTCGACAGCTACCTGCACGCCGTCGACCTCGTCGAGGCTCGGATCGACCAGCTCGAGCGCGCGATCCGGGAGCTGGCCGAGCAGGCGCCGTGGCGGGAGCTGGTCGGTCGGCTCCGTTGTCTTCGCGGCATCGACACGCTCACCGCGATGGCGCTGGTGGCCGAGATCGGCGACTTCGGTCGCTTCGCGAGCGCCTAGAAGTTCATGGCGTTCGTCGGGCTTGTCCCGTCCGAGCACAACTCCGGCGAACGACGCCGGCAAGGAGCGATCACCAAGGTCGGCAACAGCCACGTCCGCCGCCTGCTCGTCGAGTCTGCCTGGCACGCGCGCCGACGCCCGACGGTCGGCTACGAACTCTCCCGCCACCAACGCAGCCAAGACCCGGCCGTGATCGAGCGCGCCTAGCGCTCTCAGCAGCGTCTCTACCAGCGCTGGCAACGGATGGCCGGCCGCGGCAAGCCGCACCAGAGGATCGTCGTCGCCTGCGCGCGCGAGCTCGCCGGGTTCGTCTGGGCGATCGCCACCGACCAGC
Source organism: uncultured Actinomycetes bacterium (assembly GCA_963796625.1). GTDB lineage: Bacteria > Actinomycetota > Thermoleophilia > Gaiellales > Gaiellaceae > PALSA-600. The sequence goes on along the minus strand of CAWCME010000003.1, from coordinate 584,605 downwards.
CCCTACGCCAGATCTGATCACACGACCAACCTCTCGGCCTCGAGCAGCGGATGCATCTGACCACACGGAGAACCCTCGCAGCCTCTATGCGGCACCGGCCACCACCGGCGAACCGCGTTCTTAGACCGAGGCAGCTCCCGACGGTTCCCAGTCATGCGGTCCCGACCCGCGAATGTCAGTCTGATCCACTGTCGCTGCTCCGGACCGTCCGCTGCTCCAGGCCGAGAGGACAACCCACCGACCGAGCCTCACCCCCTTGACGTCTTGCTCCATGTCAGAGGGCCGGGATCTCGGCCGCGTCGGTTTGCGCCCTCAGCATCACCTCGTAGCTCTGCTGTGCCGGCCTCGTTGACCGCCCACACGTCCGAGTCGATCGCGACGCCGTAGTCCCGCCGCGCGCTCTCGAGCGAGATCACCCCGTTGCGCACTTCGGCGAGTACCCTCTCGGCTGGCCTCAGGTGCGGATCGCCGTATCCTCCTCCACCGCCTGCGACCTGCCGGTAGACGGTTCCGGCGGGGATGCCGGTGACGAGGTCCTTCAGATGCGGGCGATACGTCGAGCCGTCGGGGTAGCGGAACTCGATCTCGTTGGCGCATCCGGGGCCTCCCCCGAGAATCCCGAAGGCGGCCGTCTCGGGTGTGCCGCCGTCGCCGAAGACGCTGGCCTGGACTCCGTCGTCCTCGAAGGTGAACGTCGTCTCGACGCCGAGCCCGCCGCGCCATTGCCCGGGGCCCGCCGAGTCGGTGAGGTACTCGAACCGGTGCAGGAAGTGCGGGTTGACGAGCTCGAAGATCTCCGGGTCCTGGGCGGCGATCGCGCCGCCAGAGGTGATCAGGCCGATGTGGTCGTAGCCGTCGGCCCCGTAGGTGCCGCCGCCGCCGCCCTTGCAGGCGTTGATGAGAATGTCGACGTAGGGCGCGTTCGTGCGCGTCGACCAACCCGCGACGATCGTGGCCAGCAGGTGGTTCCAGCAAGCGGTGACCTGACGCGGCACCGCGGAGGCGAGCGCAAGCATGATCACGGCCGCGATCTGGTCGGAGAGATGGTTGCCGAAGCCGGTCGGGGCCGGGTAGCGCGGATTGACCAGGCTCCCCTCGGGGGCGATGACCTCGATGCAGCGCATGACACCGTCGTTGTGGGGCAGCTCCTCGTCGGCGAGCATGAAGAAGGCGATCATGACGGACGAGATCGTCACTGCCAGTGGCGCGTTCACGTAACCGGCGACCTGCTGGTCGGTCTCGCTGAAGTCGAACCGCATCCGCGATGCCTCGATCGTGATCTCCACGCGGATCGTCGCGGTTAGATCGTGGTCGATCCCGTCGTCGTGCACGTACCACTCGGCGCGGTAGACGCCGTCGGGCATCCGGGCGATCACTGCGCTCGCCGCCTGCTCGGCGGCGTCGAGCAGGCTCGTGGTGGCCGTCCGCACCGTCTCCGTGCCGTACCGAGCAAGGAGCGCCTTCAGCTCGCGCTCGCCCACCGTGCACGAGCCGATCATCGCGCTCACATCCTCCGCGACGACGTCGAGGCGCACGTTGCCGAAGACGAAGTCCCACACGTCGTCGCGCCGCCGACCGCCTTCGTAGAGCTTGAGCGGCGTGATCCGCAGGCCCTCCTGCCAGAGGTCGGTCGCATTCGGGTTGTAGGAGCCCGGCACCGCCCCGCCCACGTCGGCCTGGTGGGCGGCGATCACGACCCACCCGAAATGCTCGCGCTCGTGGAACACCGGCTTCGCCACCTTCCAGTCGGAAAGCTGGTTGCCGCCGGTGAACGGATCGTTGTGCAGGACGACGTCCCCCTCCTGCACGTTGCCGGCGAAAGCCTTCGCGATCGCCCGCATCCCCGGCGCGGTTGCATAGCCGAGGACAGGGATGTACTCGGTCTGCTCGAGCAGCACACCGTCTGCGTCGTAGATCCCGAGCGAGAAGTCGCGGCCCTCGACGAGGAGCGGCGAGCGAGCGCTGCGCTCGACGACGAGGCCCATGCGCTCCCCGATCGCCTTCAGCCGGTGCGCGATCACCGAGGTCAGGATCGGGTCGCTCACACCGCCTCCCGGCGCGTCAGGACGAAGCTGCCCGAGGTGTCAAAAGCAACGGCGAAGGTCTCGGGGACGATGATCGTCGTGGTGCGTGTGTCGACGACGACCGGCCCCACCGCGGACTGTCCCGGCGCCATCAGGTCGCCGTCGAGCACCTCGACCTCCTCGAGCGAGCGGGTCGTGCGCAGGAACACCTTGCGGCGCCCGCGGCGGGGCGCCTCGCCGCCGCCTTTGCCGGGGGGCTCGAGCGCAAAGGGCTGCCGACGCCCGAGGACGGTCGCGTGGAGGTTCACGATCTCCATCGGCTTGCCCGGCGAGGCGAAGCCGTAGAGCTCCTCGTGGCGGCGGTGGAAGGCCTCCTCGATGCGCTCGGGCCGGTCGAGATCGCCGGGAGGGAACGAGATCGACACCTCGTGGTGCTGTCCGGCGTACCGGAGGTCGGCCGAGGCGACGACGCTGCGGCGCTCCTCCGGAACGCCCTCCTCGGCGAGCGCCTCGAGACCCCTCACGGCGAGCTCGTCGAAGAGCGCCCGCGCCTCCGCGGGGTCGACGTCCTCCCAGTGACGCGAGTAGCTGCGCGTCAGGTCATGGCGAAGGTCGGCGAGGAGCATCCCGAGCGCGCAGAGCACCGAGGAGAGGCGCGGCACGACGATCGTCGAGAGCTCGAGCTCGTCGGCGATCGCCCCGGCGTGCACCGGCCCCGCACCGCCCGCGACCACGAGCGGCAGCTCGCGCGGGTCGTACCCACGCTCGATTGCGACGTTCTTCGTCCCGGCGGCCATGTTCAAATCGATCACCTCGGCCATCGCCGCGGCCGCCGCCAGAGCGTCGAGCCCGAGCGGGCCGGCGATGCGGCGCTCGACCGCCTCGCGCGCCCGGTCGAGCGAGAGCGGCATGCGGCCGCCGAGGAAGTAGTCGGGGTCGATGTAGCCGAGCACCAGGTCGGCGTCGGTGCAGGTGGGCTCCTCCCCACCCCGCCCGTACGCCGCCGGGCCGGGGCTCGCGCCGGCGCTGCGCGGGCCCATGTGCAGCAGCCCGCCGTCGTCGAGCCAGCCGATCGAGCCGCCGCCCGCGCCGATCGTGTGCACGTCGATCATCGGCAGCGCGATCGGGTGCCGGTTGATCTCGCCGTGGCGGGTCACCTGCACCTCGCCCTTGTTCACCACCGTCGCGTCGAAGCTCGTCCCGCCCATATCGACGACGATGCAGTCGTCCGAGCCGCGGGCCCGTGCGAACGCGAGTGCCGCCACGGGGCCACCGGCTGGGCCCGACAGGACGGTCGAGGCAGGGTTCCGCGCCACCACCTCGGGGGTGGCCACACCGCCGTTCGACTGCATCACGAGCAGCGTGCCGCCGAACGAGGCGGCGGCGAGCGCTTCGATCAGCCGCTCGACATACCCGCGCAGAACCGGTCCGACGTAGGCGCTCATCACGGTCGTGCTGGCCCGATCGTTGAGCCTGACCTGCGGCAGGATCTCGGAGGAGACGGCAAGGAACAGCTCGGGCGCGATCTCCTCGACGAGCTCGGCCGCACGGCGCTCGTTCGTCGGCTCCGCGTAGGAGTGCATGAAGCAGACGGCGACCGCCTCGACACCCTCCAGGAGCGCGAGGGCGAGGGCGTCACGCACCGACGCTTCGTCGAGCGGCATCCGGATCTGCCCGCGCACGTCGACGCGCTCGCGCACCGGGAGCCGGAGGTAGCGCGGCACGAGCGGCGCGGGTGCGACGTACTTGTTGTCGTACAGGTGGCGGCGGCTTCGGACCCCGCGGCGCATCTCGAGGACATCTCTGAAGCCCTCCGTCGTCAGGAGCGCGGTCTTCGCGCCGGCCTCGGTGAGCACCGCGTTCGTGGTCACCGTCGTCCCGTGGACGATCAGCCCGACCTGCTCCAGGAACGTGCGCCGCTCGAGGGCGACGATCCCGGCAAGCTCGTCGAGGCCCGTCACCACCCCCAGCGACGGATCATCCGGCGTGGTCGGCGTCTTGTGTTGCACGAGGCCACCGCCGGCGTCGTCGAGCATGACGAGGTCGGTGAACGTCCCACCGACGTCGATGCCGATCGAGTAGCGCATGTGTCCTACTCTGACCGGCTCGCCCCGCGCCCGCTTCCGGCAACGGTCAGGCGGATCGGAAAAGGAAAACTCCGGTTACAATTCGAGCCGTGACTGCTCTCCCACCGGCCGAGCTTCCCGCCCGTCCGGTGCAGTCGGCGCCCGAACAGATCGGCAGCGCCGTCAAGCAGTGGATCCTCGACGGCACACTGCAACCCGGCGACCGCCTGCCGAGCGAGGAGCAGATGGCGAAGCTGTTCGGCGTCAGCCGGCCGACGGTGCGGGAGGCGTTGCGCGAGCTTCGAGCGGCGCAGCTCGTGTCCTCGACGCGCGGGCGGACGGGCGGCTACCGAGTCGCGGAGGCCCGGCCCCTTGGCGCCGGCGTCGCCGAGGCGATCTCGCTCTCCCTTCGTATGCAGACCCTGACGTACGCGCAGCTCTTCGACGTCCGCGTCGCGCTCGAGGTCCAGGCGGCGGGAAACGCAGCGGAGCTGCGGACCGACGAGGACCTCGGGCGGCTCCGGGCGGCGCTCGCCGAGGTGCTCGGGCTCCCCACCGACCCCGAGACGTTGCTGGCACGCGACCTGGCGTTTCACCGGACGCTTGCGGAGAGCACCCACAACCCGCTCCTGATCGGTTTCGCCGGCGCGACCACGACCGCGTTCCGGCGGTTCGCTGCCGACGTGCGGGAGATCGCGGCGTCGGAGATGGTGGCTCACCTGGACGAGGTCGTCGAGGCGGTCGCAGCCCGTGATCCCGATTTGGCCCGTCGTGCCATGCGCGCCCATCTCGACTACTTCGCGAGCTTCTTCAGGCTCGTCTGAGCCGGCGATCCGTCGCGCTCCGCGACCAATCGCTCCAGCGCGAACGCACTCACACGGAGCTCGACGCCCCGGGCCGCTCCGGAAACGACGACCGCCCGCAGATCCTTGATCAGGATGTCGAGCGCGTTCTCGGGAACGTACTCCTCCCAGAGCCTGCGCATCCACGGCCAGTTGTCGAGCACCCAGCTCGCACCGGTCCCGGCGGCGACCGCGGCGCAAACGGCATCGTCGGCGAGGCCGTAGGTCCGGGAGAGCTCGAGCGCCTCCAGCGTGCCCGCGAGCGCAGCGGCCATCATCACCTGGTTCGCGAGCTTCGCAGCCTGGCCGGCCCCTGGCTCGGAGCCGAGCTCGAAGATCGCGTCGCCGAGCACCTCGAAGAGCGGGCGCACCCGTGCGAGCGCCGCCGCCGGGCCGGCCGCGAGAATCGCGAGCGACCCCGCCTCGGCCCCGCGCACGCCGCCGCTGACCGGACCGTCGACGAGCGTCAGCCGGCCGGCGGTCGCGTCTGCCAGCCGGCGCATCAGCTCCGGCTCGAGCGTGCTCATCACGACCACGACGAGCGGCCGTCGCCCGCCGGCGGCGGCAGCGGCAAGACCGGCCTCGCCGACGAGCAGCGCCTCGGTCTGCGCCCCCGTCCGAAGCATGCTGACCGTGACGTCCGCCCGGGCCGCAGCGCCGGCGGCGGACGCGGCCGGCTCGACGCCCAGCGTGGCCGCCGCGGCCAGTCGCGCCGCGTCGACGTCGAACCCGTACACGCGGTAGCCGGCGCGGCAAAGGTTGGCGCTCATCGGCAGGCCCATCTCGCCGAGCCCGATCCAGGCGACACTCTCCGGCACCGAGTCGGTCACGCGGTCAGGAACGGCAGCAGATGCTCGAGCAGCGCCTCGGGCCGCTCCTCGGGCATGAAGTGCCCGCATTCCGCGATCGAGCTGCCCCGCACGTCCTCGGCGAGGAGCTGCATGCACCCGATCGGCAGCTCGCCCAGGCACGCGTCGCCGCCGAGCGCGAGGACCGGAATCCTCAGCTTCTCCTTCATCGACTCGCGCGTGTGCTCGGCGTCCTCGAAGAAGGTGCGGTAGTACTCGAGCCGCAGTCCGCCCGGCGCCGAGTAGCAGCGGACGTACTCGTCGATCGCCTCGTCGTCGATCGCGGCGCGGTCGTAGGCGAAGTTCCAGTAGAACCAGGTGAGGTACGTCCGCTCGCGGCCGCGAATCAGCTCCTCGGCCACCTCGCCGCCGAGAGCGTGGAAGGAGAGATGCCAGAGGCCCTGGCCCCGAGAGTGATCCAGCCCCAACTCGCCGCCGGCGCCCATCAGGAGCATCTCGAGGATCGCGAGGCGGTCGACGGCAGCGCGATCGGCCGCGGCGAAGGCATAGGCGACGGCCGCACCGTGGTCGTGGCCGACGAGGCTCACGCGGTCGAAGCCGAGCGCCTCCGCCAACAGGCGAATGTCGCCCGCAACGGTGCGCTTGTCGTACCCCGTCGCGGGTTTCGAGGAGTCGCCAAGCCCGCGCATGTCCGGGACCACGACCGTGAACCGCTCCGCGAGCGCCGGCATCACGAGGCGCCACTCGTACCAGGTCTGCGACCAGCCGTGGAGGAGGATGAGCGGACTCCCCGAGCCGCCGCGAACGTAGTGGAGCCGCACGTCCGGGAGCTGCAGGGTGTGGTGCCCGAAGCCGGCGGGCGTCTGCATCGGCAGGATCTTGACGCGCCGCAACCCAAATGTCAATCAAAAAAATACTTGATGTTTCCGTGTGGCAGGATGCCGCTGTGCAGAGGCAACGCCAACGGGTCGAACGGGTCTGGGCAGCTCTCGAGGGGGAGGACCTCTCTGCGCTCGTCGTCGCCGGCAAGGGACTGATCGGCCAGTACGGAGCGCTCGAGTGGTGCGCCGGCTACGTACCTGTCGTGCGGGGCGCCTACGCGGTGCTGACCCCGGGCGCCGAGACCGCCCTCGTCGTCACGACGGCGGCCGATGCCTGGTATGCCCGACGCAATACCGGGCTCGCGGAGGTGCGCGTCGCGGGGCAGGGCGACATCCTCTCCGCCTACGACGACCCGGCCTCGGGCGTCGCCGCGGCGCTCGCGGCCCGCGGCGCCGACGCCGGCCGGATCGGGGTCGCCGGGCTCAGGCATGTGATGACGAGTTGGGAAGCCGAGCGCCTCGCCGCGGCCCTGCCCGGCGCGGAGCTCGTCGACGTGAGCGCCCGGATCGCTGCCGTCAAGGCAGTCAAGGATCCCGAGGACATCCGCGAGCTCCGAGCGACCGCCGCGATCGCCGACACCGCCTTCGAGGCGTTCCTCGAGCGTCTGGCGCCGGGCGCGACCGGCTGGGAGCTCTCGGGGGAGATCGAGCGGGTGATCAGGACGCAGGGGGCGCGCGACGCTCTCGTCTTCATCAGCGCGAGCGCGTACTTCCTCGAGCGGCCGACCGCCGCGCCCCTCGGGGCGGGCGACCTCGTCACGGTGTTCGTCGAGATCGTGGGGCCGACCGGTTACTGGATCGAGCTCGGGCGCCTCGCCGCGGTCGGCGAGCTCGACCACGAGCGCGAACTGCTGGCCGGGACGTGCCTTGCGGCGGCGCGGGCCGCCGAGGGCGAGCTCGTCGCGGGACGCACCGCCGGCGACGTGGCACGGGCGATCGAGGCCGTCGCCGAGTCGGCCGGGCTGCTCGGCGGCATCTGGCTCGGCCACGGCGTCGGCGTCGACCACGACCCACCGGTCATCACAGCCACCGACGCGACCCCGCTCCTGCCCGGGATGGTGATCTCGCTCCACCCGAACTTCTCCACCACCGACGAGCGACTCGGCGCGAGCGTCGCCGATACCTACCTCGTCGACGACGGCCCGGCCGAGCGGCTGTCCCGACTCGATCCAGGCCTCCACCGCGCCCGGTAGAGCTCGGCGGCGGCGGCCTCGACTCGCCCGTCGGGCAAGGACTCGGACGTAGCGCTCATCCTTCCGCTCGAGGGCTTGCCGGCGGCCTCCCCTCGAGGTCGGCGACCGCCGCCCCGAGCGAGACGACGTCTCCGTAGAGGTCGTCGATCGAGCGCAGGCTCGCGGAGTGCGCCTCGGCCGAGCGGTCGCCGACCGCCTCCGCGACGACGAGCGCGTGCAGCCCGTGCTGGGCGGCGTCGACGGCAGTTGCCCGGACGCAACCGCTCGTGATGCAGCCGGCGATCAGCACCGAGTCGACGCCCTTCGTCGCGAGATACGACGCGAGCGGCGTGCCGAAGAACGCCGAGGCATGCTTCTTCACCAGCACGAGCTCGCCCTCGGCGGGTGCCACGCGCGGATCGACCTCGGCGAGCCACGAGCCGCGGCGCAAGGCCGCCACGCGCGGCGTCTTGCGCAGCATCGGCACGGCGTCCAGCTCGGCCTCGTCGTACCAGACGGTCGTGTAGACGACCGGCACCCCGACCGCGCGCGCCGCCGCGAGCAGAGCTGCGGTGCTCTCGAGCTCCGAGTCGAGGCCGAACGAGAGCTCCGACGCCGGGTCGGTCCAGCCCCGGGCGAAGTCGACGACGAGCACGGCCGGGCTCGCCCCGAAGCCGATCCGCGGCGCCCGACCGGCGCCGGTGACGGGGAGGCGTTCGTTCATCGGAACGCAGCGACTCTAGCGGCGACCGGCAGCGAGGCCGTAGTAAGGTCACCGCCGTGATCGACCTGCCCCAGAAGATCGTCTGCGTCGGCCTCAACTACCGCGCCCACGCCGGCGAGCAGGGCGGCGCGCTCCCCGAGCAGCCGCTCCTGTTCGCGAAATGGCCGAACACGCTGATCGGTCCCGGCGACCCGATCCGGATCCCGAAGATCTCGAGCCAGGTCGACTACGAGGCCGAGCTCGGGGTCGTGATCGGCCGGCGGGCGCACGCCGTCGCGGCGGGCGACGCACTCGCCCACGTCCGCGGCTACCTGGTCGCCAACGACGTCTCGGCGCGCGACCTCCAGTTCGCCGACGGCCAGTGGACACGCGGAAAGTCGCTCGACACCTTCCTGCCGCTGAGCGACCTGATCCCGGCCGAAGAGGTCCCCGACCCCCAGGCCCTCCCGATCCGCGCGATCCTGAACGGCGAGACGATGCAGGACTCGAACACCCGGGACATGGTCTTCAGCGTCGCCGAGCTGATCGCGTTCATCTCCCAGGCGATCACGCTCGAGCCGGGCGACCTCCTCCTCACCGGAACACCCGAAGGGGTCGGCGCGTTTCGCGACCCGCCGGTCTGGCTGCAGCCGGGCGACGAGATCACGATCGAGATCGACGGCATCGGCACGCTCACGAACCCCATCACCGCCTGAGCCGGTCGCCCGCCTCGAGATCGGACGCCGATCCGGGAGAGACGGTACGGGAGCGGGCCGGCTGCGTGCGTGCCCGGGTCGCCGTCACGCTCGCCCGGCCAGTAAGCTGGCCCCGTGGACGCGGAGCGGGCGCGTGAACTCCTGGCCGCCGAGAGGCTGCGGATCGAGCAGCTGTTGAGCCGGCTCGGCCACGCCGGCGACGGCGAGGTCGCAGGGGAGGACCCGGCCGGCCTCGCGACCGACCTCTACCAGGACGAGTTCGACGAGGGCCTCGCCGACGACCTCCGTACCCAGCTCGGCGCGGTCGAGCGGGCCGAGCAACGCCTCGCGGCCGGGACGTACGGTCTCTCGATCCTGAGCGGCCGGCCGATTCCGGATCAGAGGCTCGAGGTTGCTCCGGCCGCCGAGCTGACGACCGACGAGGAACGGGCGCGGAGCTAGCCGCCGGGCCTGACCGTGCTGCACGGCGGCTCAGCCCGACCCGGGAGCGCGGAGCGGGGCACCGCGGGCCGGGAGACGGTACGGACGGAAGGCTCCCGGGCGTGAATGCGGCGCCCGCTCGGCGGCGGCTCGAGCCGGGCCGACGAGCGTGGCCTGCAGCCGGCGCACCGCGTCGACGTGGTCACCCGTCCAGATGACGCGGACGGCGACCGCGCCGGCTCCCACGTCGTCGGCGCCGAGGTCGCGGCGTACCGCGTCGACCAGCCGGCCCGCGGCTGCCGGGTCCGACGCGAGCGGCTCGGGAATCGGCCCGCCTGCGGCGAGACCTCGCGCGAAGGCCTCGTACCAGCCGGTAACGGCTTCGGCGCTCGCCCGGAGCTCGCGGCGCGCGGAGGCGCGGTCACCCGGGGAGCGGCCGTCGTCGCGCTGCCAGAGATCGAGCACCGCGTCGGCCGCAAGGCGCAGGCCGGCGACCCCGTTCACCAGCGAGGTCATCTCGGCCAGGCGAACCGGCTTGGCGCCCCGCTCGGCCAGGTAGCTCCGAAACGCGTCGTCGAGCCGCCTCGAAGCCGCCGCGGCCCGGACCGCCTCGGCGGGGAGCCCGGGGCGAGACGGCGTGACGCGATCACAGCAGTCGATCCCGAACAGCACGGCGGCGGCGAAGTACCGGGAGCTCTCGACGTAGGCCTCCGCCAGCGCCCGGCCGAGCGCGGCGGCAGCCCCGCGCGGCCAGAGCCCGGATCCGACGAGCAGGCTGACCGCGCAGCCGAGCGCGACGTCCTCGATCCGCAGCAGCCCGACGTGCCACCCGACCGGCTCGAGGATGTTGAACAGGATCACCAGCGCCACCGTGAACGCGGCCTGCCCGGCGGCGAACGAGACGGCCGCCGGGGCGATCCCCGCGACCAGGATCGCCGGCGGGAGCAGCAGCCAGAGCACGGTCGCGTTCGTTCCGATCACGGCGAGCAGCGCCGCGCCGACGATGAACCCGGCCACCGTGCCGAGCAGGCCGCGCACGATGTTCTGGCCCGTGCTCAGGGCGTTCGAGCGGAGCACCGAGAGGGTGCCGAGCACCACCCAGAACGAATGCTGGACACCGGAGAGGTCGGCGACGAGGACGGCAAGGCCGAGCCCGACCGCGCCTCGCACGCTGTTGTGCAGCCAGACCGAGTGCCCCTTGACGTGGGCGCCCGCGCGCTCCTGGGCCGCGGCCAGGGGCCCGGCGAGCCCCACCGGCTGGCGTCCGAGCATTCGCTCCAGCCAGCTGCGCCGCTCGGCGGCCGCGGTCGACTCGACGTTCCTCGCGATCTGCGAGACCGCAAAGCCCAGCTCCTGCGCCCGGAAGCTCGGATCGAGCGACGAGACGAAGTCCTGGACCTGCTGCTCGGCGTCGACCGCCCGCGAATCCATCTCCCGGCGGACGGACGGCTCGATCGTCGTGCACCCTTCGAGCCTGGCAAGCGCGCCTCGCAGCTCGGCATGTGCCGAGCTCAGGGCGTCCGGGGGGCCGCCTCTCATCGCGAGCAGGTCGGCCCCACGCTCCAGGACCAGCGCTGCCGCGGACTTCACGGCGCACACGTCAGGGTCGACCTGCGCCGCGACGCCGTTCACCGGCGACTGGTTGACGATCGCGTCCAGCCACCTCAGCTCGTCCACCAGGCGCACCACCGTCCGCGCGGCGGTGCTGAGCCCGGTGGGCCGGTAAGGGGTGGCCAGGAACACTCTCCCGAGCGCCGCGACCGACTCGCTCGCCCGGGCGACCGCACCGTCGCGCTCTGCCGCCGTCGGCCTGTCCTCGCCGGCGAGCAGGTAGGCAGCCTCCACCCGCTGCCGGCGAGCCAGCGCCCTGCAGGCCCCGAGCGCCGCCTCGCGCAGCGGATCGCGCGCCGGCGCCGGCCACAGGAAGGCAACCGCCAGGAACGAGAGAGCGGCCGCCAGCCCCCAGCCGGCCATCCGATCCGGGATCGACGACGCCGGGCCCGGAAGCGACACCGGCAGGATGAACGCCACCAGCAGCGACACCGTCGCACCCGCCAGCACCGAGCTGACCACGCCCGCGAACAGCACCCCGAATCCCACCATCGCCATCGCCACCGCCGCAAGCCAGGCCGGGTGGGAAGCCAGCGTGCCGAGACACACGAAGACCGAGCCGGCGACTCCCAGCGCGGCCTGCGCCATCAGCCGATCGCGCATCGAGCCTCCGAAATCGACCAGCAGCAGCAACGCGAACGACCCGAGCGCCGCGAACGTCGCCAGCGCCGGGTTCCCGAGCACCTCCTCACCCAGGGCGAACAACGCGGGCATCACGAGCGCGGCCCGCGCCGCACGTCGCAGCGCCGCCAGCCCGGGGTCGCGAGCCCGCAGGCGCCGGCTCAAATCCACCGGTACCCCGCCACGCGAAACATCTATCAACGATCAGCCGCCGCGTCTCGCTCGCGGTCACGTTCCGCCTGCGCCCGGCCTCGTGAGCTACGCCGGCCCGGCCGTTCGCATCCCGAGGCACCGTGGACAACCGCCGGCCGGGCGATCGCCCGAAGTAACCCAGAGCGGCCCTGGCCCTCGCCGTCGCCGTCTTTCGAGCGCCCGGACTTGAGGTAGCTTGGAGCCGACCGGGTTTGTCGACCCTCGACAGCCAGGGGCCGGAGCGCTGAAGGTGGCCGAGACGAACAGAGGCAGCCTTGCCTAGGAGACCGAACGTGTTCTCCCAGGCCCTGGCGGCTCGCCGGACGAGACGATCCCGGCAGGGCGCCGCTTCGCCCCAGGGCGGCGCGAAGCCGATGTTCCTGACCGAGATCGTCGTCTCCTCGGGGGCGGAGATCGAGCAGCGCCTCGCCGAGCAGGGTCTCGCGCCCGACGAGATCATCCTCAAGTACTGCTGGCCGCGATACGCGCCCCCGGTCGACTCGGGGATCCGGCTGATCGGCAAGCTCGAGCACCTGGGCCAGCAGTTCGAGCGCCTGATCGCGATGCACCGGGTGGTTCCGTCGTCGATCCCGCTGCCCGTCGGAGTCGTGAAGAGCTCCGAGGGCGAGTTCGTCGGCTATGTCCTCGAGTACGCGAGCGGCGACACCCTCGAGGCACTGATCTCGCTCGGGCTGCTGGCGGAGGCCGAGCGGCGCCTCGGGATCGTCGAGGAGACGGTCGAGAAGCTGCATGCGAAGTCGATCGCCCACGGCGACGTGAACACCTCGAACGTGATCGCCGCCGACGACGGGAGGACCCTGCTGATCGATCCGGTGCCCGTGCCCGGCCCGGGAACGAGGCTCCAGGACGAGCTCTGCATCGCCGGGATCCGGCGCCGCCTCGCAGAACTGCGCGCCTGAGGCCGCCCGCCGCTTCTGCGGCGGCCGGCGCGCCGTACGGTCCGCCGCCGCCCTACGCGAGCGCCGGCAGCAGCTCGCGGAGGAGCGCCGTGAGCGTGCCCGCGGCCGCCGCGCCGACTGCGAGCACCTGCTCGTGGTCGATCGGCTCCGGCAGGATCCCCGCCGCCATGTTCGTCACGCACGAGACGGCGAGGCAGCGGATGCCCATGTGCCGCGCCGCGAGCACCTCCGGCACCGTCGACATCCCGGCCAGGTCGGCGCCGATCGCGCGCATGAAGCGGATCTCCGCCGGCGTCTCGAACGCGGGCCCGAGCCAGGCGGCGTAGACGCCCTCACGGAGGTCGATCCCGAGCCTCGCCGCGGCGGCGAGCGCCTGCGCGCGGAGAGCGGGGTCGTAGGCGGCGCTCAGGTCCGGGAACCGCGGGCCGAGCGTCTCGTCGTTGGGCCCGACGAGCGGCGAGGAGCCCTGCAGGTTGATGTGGTCGGAGAGCAGCACGAGCGCGCCCGGGTAGAGGTCGGCACGGATCCCGCCGCATGCGTTCGTCAGCACCAGCGACCGGATCCCGAGCCGGCCGAGCACGCGGACGCCGTAGACCACCTTTCCGGGCCGGAGTCCTTCGTAGAGGTGCGCGCGGCCCCGCATGACGGCGAGCGGAACGCCGCCGAGCGTGCCGAGGACGAGGCTCCCCGCGTGGCCGACCGCGGTCGTCGAGGGCCAGCCGGGGATCTGCTCGTACGGGAGCTCGACCGCCTCCTCGAGCTCGTCGGCCAGGCCGCCGAGCCCCGAGCCGAGCACGACTCCGACCCGCGGCTCCTGCGGCGAGCGCCGCCTGATCAGTCCGACTGCGGCCTCGAGGTCGCCGGCGAGGGCGGTCGCGTCGGGCTCCATCCGGCCACGTTAGACGGGACCGCCACGGGCAGCCGGTCGCGCAGGCCCCCGCCCGGCCGCCCCCGGCGCACGATCTTCGCGCAGACTGCGGGTTTTTCGTCCGGCCCGAGCTTGGCGGGCGGCTCCCGCTCGCGTAGTCTGCGGCTCTCACCGAGCACGGAGCGCGAGTAAGTCGAGGGCGCCACCAGAGACCGAGCGCGGAAGGCCGCAAGGCCCAGGACGCGCGGTCAGTGGAGACGCAGGATGAAAGCGCCACCGGCTCGGTGTTCCTTTTTCCCTGCGGCTCGACCCGGCGCCCCTGGCGCGCTTGCCCGCCTAGACCACCCAGGCGCAGCCGTTCCAGTAGGCCGCGACGCGCCGCGGGAAACGGCACAGCTCGAGGTGCAGCTCCTGCGGCAGCGGGGCGAGGCTTTCCGGCAGGAAGAGCTCGAACCGGTCGTCGGCCGCCACGGCGCGGAACGCGCCCCTCCCTGCGGGCGCCTCGGCGGCGGTCCGGAGCGATCGGGGCGCTCCGCAGCAGCGGCCCTTCACGACCCAGATGTAGAGCCGCCCGCCCTGCTCCCGGATCAGGTCGACCGCAGGCTCCGACGCGATCAGCTTCACCGTGCCACCGTAGCGATCGCGCAGCGACCCCGAGGGCCGGGAGCCGGCCTCCCGCGAGGAGAGACCGGCTCCCGGAGTCGACGGTCGAGCGCCCCGCGACCTAGGTCGTGGCGAGACCCGCGTCGCCGACCGGCAGGCCGGCGATCGTCGAGAGGAGCGTCAGGCTCCCGTCGGGGTTCAGCCGGAAGGTCTCGAGCGTGTGGATCCCGTCGCCGACGACGGAGAAGTAGCTGCCGCCGCCCTGGGTGCCGACCGCCTCGTCGAGCGGATGAGCGCCCACGAACGCGACAATGTCGTTGAGGAGCGTCAACTGCCCGTTGGCGATCCCGTACAGCGAGATCGTCCCGGAGCCGGCGTTCGCCGTGTAGGCGTAGCGGCCGTCCGGGGTGACGACGAGCCAGCACGGAGCGGCCTGCCCACCGGTCGAGACCATGCTGCTGATCGGCGTCAGCACACCTGTCGGCGAGACCGAGTAGGACGAGGATGCGCCGGCGCCGGCCAGCGAGATGATCAGGTTCCCGTGGTTGTCGAGCCCGAAGCCGTACGGGCCCCCGCCGGCCGAGGTCGTCTGCGCCGCGCCCGCGATCCCGCCGGGGCCGACGCGGAAGGTGTCGATCGTGCCCGAGCCCTTCTCGGCCACGATCAGCACCGAGCCGCTCTGGCTGAACGACACCTGCTCGGGGCTCGCCGCCCCTCCGCTGAGCGGCTGGGTCGAGCCCGGCAGCGGAGTGAGGCCCGTCGCCGGGTTGACCGTGAAGCCGCTGATCCCCGGCGAGCCGGCGTTCAGCACGTACACGAGATTCCCGTGACTCGTGACGCTGATCGGATCGGTGCCGCCCGAGGAGACGACGTCCTGCAGCGTCAACCCGTTCGGGCGGACGGCGAAGGCCGAGACGGTGTCGTCGCCCGCGTTGACGACGAACAGCTCCGAGCCGTTCTGGCTGAGCGTGACCGCTCCCTGGGAGCCGAGCGGCGCGCCCGTGCCGGCCCCGCCCGTCGCCACCGTTCCGGCGGCGGTCAGGGTGCCGTTGGGAGCACGCGTGTAGATCGCGACCGCGTTGGCCGCCTGGTTGGTCTCGGTGTAGAGCGTGCCGGCGTGCCCACCCGGCCCCGGCGGATGTCCTGGCGGCGGGGGCGGCGCGGCGGCTCCGAGGCCGACGACGACGAGAGCGAGGAGCGAGGCAAGAGCAGCGATTCCGAAGCGAAGCTTCTTCACCAGTTCCCTCCAGTTCGTGGGGTTGCGTCCCGTCGATCCGGGACGACGTAGGCACCGGCGAAGGTAGACCCGCGACCTTGCGAGACCCTGTCCGGTTCCTTAGCGATCTCTTTCCGGTTGCCGAACAACCTCGGAACAGCCCGCCGGCACCCGCGACCCGCCCGTCCAGGCGTTCCTGCCGCAGCCTGCGCCGGAGGATGGCCCCGCGCCGCCGCGCGCGCCGCGCCGGCTCACCCGGGAGGCGTCGAGACGACCTCGACACCCGACGAGGGGCGGGCCGCGGTCGCCGCAGTCAGAGCTGGGCGCCCGGGAGCCCGGTCGCCGGCTCGCGCACCGCGAGGACGTCGAACGCGGCGACGGGACGCTGGAAGCCCTTGAGCGTGAACTCGCCCGCGGGCACGGCCTCGACGGCGTCCGCCACCTCCGCGTACAGGCGCTGGGCGATCAGAATCTGCCCGCCGGAGGCCTCGTCCGCGAGCCGCGAAGCGAGATTCGTCACCGCGCCGATCGCCGCGTAGTCGGAGCGGCCCTCGAAGCCGACCTCGCCGCAGGTCGCGTAGCCGAGCGCGATCCCCGCGCCGAAGTCGAGGTCGTAGCCGCGCCGCCGCCAGAGAGGCGTCAGCTCGGCCATCTCCTCCCGGAGGGCGCAGCCGAGGCGCACCGCTCGCAGCGGCGCGTCGGGGATCGCGATCGGGTCGTTGAAGAAGAGCTGCACCCCGTCGCCCTCGAGAAAGCCGACGGTGGCGTCGAACCTCTTCACGAGGCGGCCGACCGCATCGTGGAACTCGCGCAGCACCCGCATCAGCTCCTCGGGCTCGACGGCGTCGACGAAGCTCGTCCAGCCGCGCAGATCGGCGAAGAACATCGCGACCTGCCTGCGATGGCTCTCGAGGATCGTCTCGTCCCCCGACGAGACGATCGCGTCGGCGAGCTGCGGCGAGAGGAACCGCCGCAGCCGTCGCAGCCGGCCGAGCTCCTCCACCTGCGCCCGAACACGCTCCTCGAGCGTCCGGTTCAGCTCGGCGAGCTCGGACGCCTGCTGCTTGATCGTGTCGTGGTAGCGCTTGATCCTGAGCAGCGACCGCACCCGCGTGAGCAGCTCGCCGTGGTTGAACGGCTTGGGGATGAAGTCGTCGGCGCCGGCCTCGATCGCCCGGGTCTTCTCCTCGCCGAGGCTCGAGGTGACCATGATCACGGGCAGCACCGCCGTCTCGTCGTGCTCCCGCAGCCGGCGGCAGACGGCGTAGCCGTCGAGGCCGGGCATCATCACGTCGAGCAGGACCAGGTCGGGCTGCGCGGCCTCGACGACCTCGAGCGCGGCGGCGCCGTCGCTCGCGGTGAAGACGTCGTAGCCGTGAGGAGCGAGCACCGCCTCGAGCAGGCGCACGTTCTCGGGGACGTCGTCGACGACGAGGATCCTGGGCCGGCGCTCAGCCACGGCGGCAGAACTCCTCGACGGTGCGGACGAGCTCGAGCACGTCCACCGGCTTCGAGAGGTAGCCGTCGAAGCCCGCCGCCAGGAACCGCTCCCTGTCGCCGTGCATCGCCTGCGCGGTGAGGGCGAGCACCGGGATCGCTGCGGTGCGCTCGTCGCCGCGCAGCCGCGCGAGCGCCTCGACGCCGTCCATCCCCGGGAGCTGGACGTCCATCAGCACGAGCGCCGGCAAGTGCGACCGGGCGAGCTCGAGCGCCTCCTCCCCGGTGCTCGCCTCGAGCGTGACGTAGCCGGTCGCCACGAGCACGTCGCGGAAGAGCTTCATGTTCTTCTCGTTGTCCTCGACGACGAGGACCTGCTCGCCCGCCATTCAGCCCTCCCCGTCCGGCAGCGTGAACACGAAGCGGCTGCCGTGCCCGGGCTCGCTCTCGACCCAGATCCGGCCGCCGTGCAGCTCGACGAGGCGTCGCGAGAGCGCCAGGCCGAGGCCGGTCCCCTCCCGCTGCTTGACGCCGACGTCGGTCTGCTGGAACTCCTCGAAGATCCGCTCCTGGTCCTCGGGCGCGATCCCCGGCCCGGTGTCGGTCACCGACACCTGCACCTCGCCGTCGACGCGCGTCGCCTCGACGCCGACGCTCCCGCCCGCGGGCGTGAACTTGACGGCGTTCGAGAGCAGGTTGAAGACGATCTGGCGCACCCGACGCTCGTCGCCCCGGACGATGTCGACATCGGGCGCGGGCTCGAACGAGAGCTGCACTCCGCCCTTGCTCGCCCGCTCGCGCACCATCACCACGCCGCGGTCGAGAGCCTCGCGGAGCGAGAAGGCCGCGATCTCGAGCTCGACCTGCCCGGCCTCGACCTTCGACAGGTCGAGCACGTCGTTGATCAGCGAGAGCAGGTGGTTGCCCGAGGAGAGGATGTCGTCGAGGTACTCCTCCTGCTTCTCGTTGATCGGGCCGAAGAGCCGCTCGCGCAGCAGCTGCGAGAAGCCGATGATCGCGTTCAGCGGCGTCCGCAGCTCGTGCGACATGTTCGCGAGGAACTCGCTCTTGTGGCGGCTCGCCGTCTCGAGCTCCCCGTAGAGCCGGCGCAGCTCGTCGTTCATCCGGTTGACGTTCGCCGCGAGCGAGCCGAGCTCGTCCCGGTTCGGCACGTCCACGCGCCCGGAGAAGTCGCCGGCGGCGATCTCGGCCACCCGGGCCTCGGTTCGCTGGATCGGGCCGATCAGCGACCACGAGATGACGAGGCCGAGCCCGAGGGCGAGGACGACGCTGATCCCGCCGACGGCGATGAAGAGGTCGCGTGACGAGGCGTAGGCGCTGCGATTCTGGGCGATGAGCGCCGCCGTCTCGTTGCTCGTGGTCTCCGCGAGGTTCCTCGCCCGGGTCAGGAGGTTGTCGGCTGCGGTGTCGGCGGCCACGAGGTAGGGCCGCGCCTGGTGTCCCGTCACGCCGCTCGAGTCGAGCCTGGTGATGCTGTTCACCGCGCGGACGACGTCCCGGTAGTCGAGCCGGATCCGCCTGAGCACGCGCTCGTCGGCGGGCGGCGGGACGAAGCCGAACGTGGGCTCGTCCAGCCCGAGCTCGACCTGCGAGAGCAGGTCGGACACCGAGAGGTCGACCCGTTCCCACTGCAGCCCCCCGCGGAGCGGCTTCGTCCCCGTGTATTGCGCCAGGCCCTGGGCACCGGCGGCGCGCGCTCCGAGCGCCTGCCGCAGGTCGTTGGCATACGCCTCGAGCACCTGATACTGGGAGGAGCGAAGCTGAAGCTCGCCGAGCCCCTCGACGCGCGCGTTCGCCTGGCCGAGGACCCGCAGCCCGAGCACGCCGACGAGGACGAGCAGCGCCGCGATGAAGAGGAACGCGAGCAGCAGCTTCGTGCGGACGGTCGCCGGGGCCCCGGCGACGCCGCGCACGAGCGGATTCTCGATCCCGGCGAGCGCCGCCCGCCAGCTCGGGCTGGGCGGCGCCTCGACCACCTGCGGCTGGTCCATCTGCTCCCTTCGCTCAGGGGCTGGCGCTCAGCACCGCCGGCTGGGCAGCCGAGTCGACGATCAGCCACTTGCCGCCGATCTTCTGCAGCTGATGGGTGACGGCGACGTACGACACCACCTGCGCCGTCTTCGGGTCGATGTAGTGGCACTCGAAGTAGAGCGTCGCCTTGTCGCCGTTGACCGTCGCCTTGAGCTTGTACGAGGGAGTGTCGGACTCCCAGTGGTGGCCCGGCTGAAACGCCCCGGCCTGGGTCGCGAACCAGTGCCTGATCTGGGTCTTTCCGGTCAGGGTCTGCTGATCGATGTTGAAGACCGCGCCGGGCGCCCAGAGGGACATCATCAGGTTCAGGTTCTGCGTCGAGGTGGCCAGGTGGAAGTTCCGCTCGATCTGGTCGATCTCGTAGAGGGTGGCCTCCTTCTGCACCGTCGCGTCGGCCGCCGAGGGCTTGCTCGACCCGCCGCAGCCGGCCAGGGCCGCCACGACGATCGCGAGGGTGCATCCCATGACAAGCGTGCGCCCCACGTCACGTCTCCTTTCGTCTGGACATCACGTGGCGATCGTCTCACTCGCCGCCGGACGCGTCTAGGGTGCCAGCATCCCGCTTGCCGGGGAGGCTCGCCTCCGCTTCAACCGGTGGCGCAGTACCGCCGCACCTGCGCCGGCAGCTCCCGCACGTCGATCGGCTTCTCGAGATACGCGACGAAGCCGGCGCCCGGGAACGAGGCGCCGGCCTCGGCGAGGGGAAGGGCGCTCAGCGCGACCACCGGGATGGCGGCGGTGCGCTCGTCTCCGGCGAGCCGGCGCGCGGCCTCGCTCCCGTCGAGATCGGGCAGGCGGAGGTCCATCAGGACGAGGTCGGGCAGGTGCTCGCGCGCCAGCGCGAGCCCGTCGGCCGCGGTGGCGGCCCGGAGAGTGCGAATCCCGGCGAGCTCGAGCACGTCACACGTGAGCCTCGCGTTGCGCTCGTTGTCGTCGACGACCAGCACGAGCTCCGCCATTGCGTCATCCTACGAGGCTCGTGGCGATCAGGGTCGTGCTCGCCGAGGACAACTACCTCGTCCGCGAGGGCGTGCGCCGGCTGCTCGAGACCGCGCCCGGGATCGAGATCGCCGCGGTCTGCGAGGACCTCGACTCGCTGCTCGCCGCCGTCGAGGCCGAGCACCCCGACGTCGTCCTCACCGACATACGGATGCCTCCGAACGGCGTCGACGAGGGGATCCAGGCGGCGGCGCGCCTCCGGGAGACGCATCCCGGCGTCGGGGTGGTCGTCCTCAGCCAGTACGCCGAGCCGGGCTACGCGCTCGCGCTGCTCGAGGCCGGCACGGCCGGCCGCAGCTACCTGCTCAAGGAACGGGTCACCGACCTCGACCAGCTGGTCAGCGCGATCGGCGCGGTGGCGGAGGGCGGGTCGGTGATCGACCCGAAGCTGGTCGAGGGGCTGATCGCCGAGAAGGCGCGGGTCGAGGCCTCGCCGATCGACGCGCTGACGGCGCGCGAGCGCGACGTGCTGCGCGAGATGGCCGAGGGCAAGAACAACGCTGCGATCGCGGCGGCGCTCTTCCTCACCGAGCGGTCCGTGGAGAAGGTGATCCACTCCATCTTCCTCAAGCTCGGGATCGGGTTCGAGCCCTCGGTGCACAAGCGCGTGAAGGCGGTGATCCTCTACCTCTCCGAGGGCGGGTAGCCGAGCGGCACGGTCGCCGAGACGCGCGTGGCCCCGCCCGGCGCCGGGTCGACCGAGAGGGCGCCGCCCAGAGCCTCGATGCGGTCGCGGGCCGCGCCGAGCCGTTCCGCCGCCCCGCCGGGACCGGTGCCGACCCCGTCGACCTCGAGCCGGAGCGCCGCTCCCTCCTCGCGGATCCGGATCGTCGCCCGGGCGCCGGGGCCCCGATGCGCGGCGACCGCCTCGAGCAGGGACCGGCAGCAGAAGTAGGCGGCCGCCTCGACCTGCGCCGGGAAGCGGCCGACTCCGGCGGCCTCGACCGTGGCCGAGACGCCGGCGGCCGCCGCGGCTCCGCGAAGCGCGTCGGGGAGGCCCCGCGAGTCGAGCAGCGACGGATAGATCTCGTTCGCGAGGGTGCGCAGGCGATCGAGCGCGTCGAGCACGTCTCGCTCAATCTCTTCCAGCAGCTCGAGCCCGGCTGCCAGATCGGTGCCGGCGAGCCGCCGCGCGAGCTGCAGCCGGACCGAGACGGCGACGAGGTCCTGCTGGACGCCGTCGTGGAGCGCACGCTCGATCCGCCGCCGCTCGCCGTCGCCGGCGGCGACGAGGCGCGCACGCGCCGCGCGAAGCTCGTCGGCGGTGCTCAACGGCCCGCGAGCGTCGGGTGGTCCGCGCCGGCGCGGGAACGGCGCGGGATCGGGCCCGGCGCGATCACGTTCCGCGATACATACCATCCGCCGGGCCCGGCCGTTCCCTCGTCGCGGCGGCCGACGCGAACCCCGTGCACCGCCGCGACCGCTCGCCGGCGGCCGGGCACGCCACGAGCATCCTGCCGGACGCCGACCCCTCGCCCCGGGGCGACGGTTTGTCAAAGGGTCAGACCCCTCCTCCCGGCCTGCCGGCGACCTGTGCCGCGCCGTGAAGGGGTCAGACCCCTCCCGGCCTGCCGGCGAGCTGTGCCGCGCCGTGAAGGGGTCAGACCCCTCCGGGCCCGCGGGCGACCGGCGGGCCCGATTCCGACCGCGGGCCCGGTTTGTTGAGGGGTCTGACCCCTCGCGGGCGAGCGCGCCGGCCCGAGGCGTGGGTCAGCCGAACGCCTTCGTCAGGGTCTCGCCCGCGAGGCGGACTGGCTCCAGGTCCTGCGCGTCGTGCATGTTGAACACGAGCCCGTCCAGACCCGCGTCGAGGTAGGCGCTCACCCGCTCGCAGACGGCATCCGGGTCGCCGGCGACGACGTAGGCGCGGAAGCGCTCGTCGTCCATCCCGCGCACCCTCGCCATCTCTCGCGCGATCCGCCCGGCCTCCTCGCTCGTGCGAGCGATCACGAGGCCCCCCAGGCGCGTCTTCGTGATCGTGGCCGGGTCGCGGCCGACGGCCTCGCAGTGGTGCTCGAGCACGTCGAGCTTGTGCCGGATCGTCGGCAGGTCGCCGAACAGGTTGCAGGCGTCGGCGTACTTCGCGACGAGCCGGAGCAGCCGGCGCTCGCCGCCGCCGCCGACGAGGATCGGGATGCCCACCGGCCGCAGCGGCCGGGGGTTGTTGAGCGCCTCCTCGATCCCGTAGTAGGCCCCGCCGAAACTGGGCGCCGGCTGCGTGAACATCGCACGGCAGATCTGCAGCGCCTCCTCGAGGCGGTCGAGCCGCTCCCTCACCGGCGGGAAGCCGAACCCGTAGCCGGCGTGCTCGTCCTCGTTCCAGGCGGCGCCGATGCCGAGGATTGCGCGGCCGCCGGAGACGACGTCGAGGGTCGTCACCTGCTTGGCGAGCAGCGCCGGGTTGCGGTAGGTCACGCCCGTGACCATCGTTCCGAGGCTGACCGCCCGCGTCCGCGCGGCGATCCCGCCGAGCAGCGTGTAGGCCTCGAGCATCGGATCGGTTCGCGGGCCCACGTTTGCGATCTGGTAGACGTGATCCATCACCCAGACCGAGTCGAAGCCAGACGCCTCGGCGGCCCCGGCGATCTCCGCGACCCGGCCGAAGAGCTCGCGGTCGTGAACTCCGGCATAGGTGAAGTTCGAGATCTGAAGTCCAAAGCGGGTGACGCCCATCGAGCTCCTCCCCGTCGCTGTTCGCTGCCGAGCCCAGTATCTCCGTCGGCGCCGGTCCGGGGCGACGGCAGCGGCGGCGTTGCGCGCGCCGGCCGGCGATGGGATGATCGGAGTCCCTGCTCGGAGTGTGCCCGATGCCGAAGCGCGTGCTCTTCGCCCTTCCTGCCGCCGTCGTCCTGATCCTGGTCGGCGCCGATCCTTCCTGGTCCCGGGTCGCGGTCGCGGGCGGGAGTGGCGTGATCGCAGCCGTTCCGGGCACGTCGACCACGTACACCCTCGAGGTGACGAACACCGGGGCGCCGGCCATGCTCGGCACCTCGAGCGCCCCGCTGCAGTGCCTGCGGTTTCTCGCCGCCGACGGCGTCCAGCTGGCCTCGGTCGATGCCCCCTCGGGCACGCAGACCGCGCTGATCCCCGGCCGTGGGTTCAGCGCGACGCTCGAACCGCCTCTCCAGCTGAATGCCTCGCTCACCTGGACGTTCACCACCGGCGCCCCGTACCCGGTGAACGGGAGCGGGACGCTGACGGTCTCCGCCGACTGCTCGCAGGACGTCGCGGGCACGGTGAGCGGCCCGGCGGCGGCGGCAGGCACCACCCCGGGAACGACGACCGCCCCGGCGGCGGGCACCACGAACGGACAGCCCTGCGCGTGCGCCCGGCTGCGGGTCTCGATCAGGCCCGCGGATGTCTACACCGCCGCGGCGCAGCTCGCCCCCGAAGGAGACCCGCGGGCACGGCTCGGCGCGCTCGCGACCTGGTCGATGGCCTGCTCGGCAGGGACCGGCGACTGCAGCGCGGGAATCACCGTCGTCCCACCCCCGGGTGACACCGTCAGGGTCTTCGCACCGGCGCGCTTCGTCCCGAGGACCGGCCCGTACCGGGGCCGGTCGCTGTACAGGAAGGGAAGGCCGCTGGCGCTGACGTTCGCCTGCAAGGGACCGTGCTCGGCCACCACCGGCGGCAGCTTCTTCGTCCAGCTCGATTCGCGAAGCGCCCTCCCGGGGAAGACGGTCAGGCTCCGTCTCCGGCTCAGGTGCACGACCGGCTCGACCCAGACGCTCACCTTCGCGTTCAGGGCGAACGGCGGCCTCGACCGCGCGCGCAGCGTGTTGCGCTGACCGGACGCCGGTAATACTGTCCCGATGCCCCACAGGCCCGGCCTGCTCATGAGCTCTCCCGGCGCGCGCACGGCGCGGCTGAGAGCCTCCGCGGTCGTCCTGGCCGCTGCGGCCTGCTGCGGGCTAGGGGCGTGCGGCGGCTCGAGCGGAGCGGGAGGCGCCGGCCGGGTCGGCGACTTCAGCTCGATCGAGGTCGGCAAGACCGACCTGCAGCTTGCCGCGGACGGCAAGTCGGCCGTCCTGCGCGTGCAGACGAACCCGGCGACCGTCTGTGCCGTCGCCTACGGGACGACGGCGTCGCTCGGATCGATCGCCGACGACCCGAACATGGGCGGCACCGCGATCTCCCGGCACGTCGTCCTGCTCGGCGGGCTCACCCCGGGCACCACCTACAGCTACCGGCTCACGGCCACCGACGCCGGCGGGCAGGTGTACCAGACCCCCTCACTGACGACGTTCACGACGCCGGCGGGCAAGCCGGGCGGGGCCGCCGCAGGCAAGGACGTGGCGCTCGGCGCGAAGGTCGTCGCCGTGAGCTCGCAGTGGAGCAGCGACTATCGCGCCGCAAACGCGTTCGACGGCAACCTCGCGACCGAGTGGTCGTCGGCGGGCGACGGCAACCGGGCGTTCGTCACGATCGACCTCGGAAAGCCGACGCCGATCGACGGCGTCGCGTTCCTGACGCGCGAGATGTCGGACGGCTCGGCGATCACCCGCACCTTCGCGGTCGTCGTCGACGGCGGAAGGCGCTACGGGCCGTTCCCCGCCGGGAACCGGCTCGACCCGCGGGTGGCGGCAGTGTCCTTCACCGGCCGCCGGCTGCGCTTCGAGGTCGTGACCTCGACCGGCGGGAACACGGGGGCAGCGGAGATCGAGGCCTTCTCGCGCGGCTAGCGACCCCGTCGGGCCGCCGGGCGTTCGGCTACATGCGCTCGATCATCGCCCGGCCGAAGGCCGAGCACGAGATCTCGTTCGCGCCCTCCATCAGGCGTGCGAAGTCGTAGGTGACCTGCCGGTCGGCGATCGCCGCCCCGAGCGAGCCGATGATCAGCTCGGCCGCCTCGACCCAGCCGAGGTGGCGGAGCATCATCTCGGCGGAGAGGATCAGCGAGCCGGGGTTGACCTTGTCCTGGCCGGCGTACTTCGGCGCGGTTCCGTGGGTCGCCTCGAACATCGCCACCTCGTCGGAGAGGTTGGCCCCCGGGGCGATCCCGATCCCGCCCACCTGCGCGGCGAGCGCGTCGGAGATGTAGTCGCCGTTCAGGTTGAGCGT
The DNA here is from genome assembly GCA_963796625.1 of uncultured Actinomycetes bacterium. Taxonomy (GTDB): domain Bacteria; phylum Actinomycetota; class Thermoleophilia; order Gaiellales; family Gaiellaceae; genus PALSA-600. The sequence continues at coordinate 559,389 of CAWCME010000003.1, read as the reverse complement.
CGCGATCACGTCGTACTCGGCCGGGCGAAGCAGGATCTGCTGGAGGAAGGCGTCCGCGATCACGTCCTTGATCGTGACCTGCCTCCCCTCGTGCTCGAGAGCGAGCCAGGGCCCGCCGTCGATCGGCCGGGCGCCGAACTCTCGGGCCGCGAGCGCGTAGCCCCAGTCGCGGAAGGCGCCCTCGGTGAACTTCATGATGTTGCCCTTGTGCACGAGCGTGACCGAGTCGCGCCCGTTGTCGAGGGCGTAGCGGATCGCCTTCCGCACGAGCCGCTCGGTGCCCTCCCGCGAGACGGGCTTGATGCCGATGCTCGACGTCTCCGGGAAGCGGATCTTGCGCACGCCCATCTCGTTCTGGAGGAAGTCGATCACCTTGCGGGCGCCGTCGGTCTCGGCCTCCCATTCGATCCCCGCGTAGATGTCCTCGGTGTTCTCGCGGAAGATCACCATGTCGGTCTGCGAAGGGTCGCGCAGCGGGCTCGGGATGCCGGCGAAGTAGCGAACCGGCCGCAGGCAGACGAACAGGTCGAGCTGCTGGCGGAGCGCCACGTTCAGCGAGCGGAGCCCGCCGCCGATCGGGGTCGTCAGCGGGCCCTTGATCGACACCGAGTACTCGCGCGCGGCGACGAGCGTCTCGTCGGGAAGCCAGACGTCGCTGCCGTAGACGCGCGTCGCCTTCTCGCCCGCGTAGATCTCCAGCCAGTGGATCCGCCGCCGACCGCCGTAGGCCTTCTCGACGGCGGCGTCGACGACCGCCTTCATCACCGGCGTGATGTCGACCCCGATCCCGTCGCCCTCGATGAAGGGGATGATCGGGTTGTCGGGCGTCGGGCTGCCGGGCTCGATCCTGGCACCGGCCGGCGGAACTTCGATGTGCGATTCAGCGCTCATTCGCCTACCGTGTGCTCATGGGTGTTGAAGGCCTGCCGTCGAGGCGACCCGGGTCGAAACCGCCGGGACAGGCTATCGCAGCGGTTCGGCCCGCCCTCGCCGAGCCGGCGTCGCGCCGCGAGGGCGAGACGGCGGAGGCGATCGCGGCGGTCGTGCTCGAGGGCTTCGACAAGCACTACCGGCTCTTCCGCGCGAGCACGGCCCGGGCCAAGGAGAACTTCGAGGCGGCCGCCTGGGCGGAGGCGCAGCAGGCCGTCCAGGAGCGGATCCACTTCTACGACGCCCGGGTTCTGGAATGCGTGGAGCAGGTCCGGGCCGGGTTCGACGTCGAGTCGCTCGGTCCCGAGACGTGGCGCCGGGCGAAGCTCGTCTACATCGGGCTGCTGGTCGAGCACTCCTGCCCCGAGCTCGCCGAGACGTTCTTCAATTCGGTGGTCACGAGAATCGTCCGCCGGGCCTACACCGACAACGAGCTGATCTTCGTGCGCGCCGCGATGTCGACGGAGTACATCGACTCCGAGCCGCCGATCTACCGCTGCTACTACCCGGTCGAGGGGCGGCTGCGCCCCTGCTTCGAGCAGGTCTTCCTCGACTTCGGCTGGAACCGCCCGTTCGCCGACCTCGAGCGCGACCTCGACCACCTGCTCCGCGCCCTGGACGACCGGCGCGGGCCGGGCCCGGTGCTCGCCGAGCCGAACCACCAGCTCCAGGTGCTGAGCTCGGCCTTCTACCGCAACAAGGCCGCCTACGTCGTCGGCAAGATCATCAACGGCTACGAGGAGCAGCCCTTCGTGGTGCCGGTCCTGAACGAGGAGGGACTGCTCTCTCTCGACGCGATCGTGCTCGAAGAGGAGCAGCTCGACGTCCTCTTCTCGCTCTCGCGCGCCTACTTCATGGTCGACATGCCCGTGCCCTCCGGCTACGTCAAGTTCCTGCGACGAATGATGCCGACGAAGGCCCGTGCCGAGCTCTACACGATGCTCGGGCTCGGCCGCCAGGGCAAGACGCTCTTCTACCGCGACCTGCGCCAGCACCTGCTGCACTCCGAGGACGCCTTCGTGCCTGCGCCCGGCATCCAGGGCCAGGTGATGCTCGTCTTCACGCTGCCCTCCTATCCCTACGTCTTCAAGGTGATCATGGACGTCTTCGGGCCCGCCAAGCAGACCGACCGCGCAACCGTCGAGTCGAAGTTCGCGCTCGTCAAGCATGTCGACCGGGTCGGCAGGATGGCCGACACGCTCGAGTTCAGCGACCTGGCGCTCCCGCGCAGCCGCTTCTCGGCCGAGCTGATCGAGCAGCTCCTGGAGCTGGCGCCGTCGATGGTCGAGGACGGCGACCCGCTCGTGATCCGGCACTGCTACGTCGAGCGGCGGATGGTGCCGCTCAACATCTACCTCGACCGCGCCGAGCCCGCGCAGGTCGAGTCCGCCGTCCGCGACTACGGCAACGCCATCCGCGATCTCGCGATCGCGAACATCTTCCCCGGCGACATGCTCTGGCGGAACTTCGGAGTCACCCGCCATGACCGCGTCGTCTTCTACGACTACGACGAGATCGAGTACCTGACGGACATCACCTTCCGGCGCATCCCGGAGGCACCGAACCCCGAGGCGGAGCTCGCCGCCGAGCCGTGGTACAGCGTCGGCCGGAACGACGTCTTCCCCGAGGAGTTCGCAGCGTTCCTGCTCGGCGACCCGAAGCTGCGGGAGGCGTTCCTGCGCGACCACGCCGATCTGCTCGAGCCCGACTTCTGGCAAGCCTGCCAGGCGCCGGATCAGAGCGGGCGAGATCGTCGACTTCTTCCCGTACCCGGCGGCGCTGCGCTTCCGCAACCACCCGGCCGACTAGGCTTGACGAGACCCGGTGGGAAGCCGCCAATGACCTCCGAGCTCGAGGTCGAACTCGCGTGAGGTTCCTCCGAACCTGCCGACCGGCGAACCGGGGTAGGCGGTCAACTCGCCGACGACGACCCGGCCTGCGGCCTCGTAGAGGTCGACCCGGACGAACTCGAGGTCGCGCTCGAGAGCCTCCGCGATCTCGATCATCCGGCCGGCGGCGGTCGGCCGGGGACGATGCGGTCCCGTGGGACGGCCGACCCCGGCGTCGATCGGCTCCCAGTCGGGGGTGTAGAAGCACAGCCGGCCGTCGCGGAACCGCCCCGCGTTGACCTGCACCAGCCGGACGCGGCCGTCGAAGACGAAGAAGCGGTGGTCGGCGGGGACGAGCTCGGGCGAGCCGTCGAGCAGCTCCTCCACCAGGATCCGCCGCGGCACCCGCCTGTATCCCCAGGTCGCGTACCGATTCCCGAAGTCGATCGAGAGCGCACGCCGAAGCGTCGAGCGCAGCTGGGCCCAGTCGAGCGCGGCCGGCGAGACGATCACCTTGTCCCAGGGCCCGGGGCGCGAGACGGCAGGATTGCCCGGGGCGTCGAGCGTGATCCCGGCCGGCGCCCGGTCGCTGACGATCCAGACGCCGCCGGATCCATGCGTCGCCTTGGCCACGAACTGCCTGGGCAGGCCGGCCGGCTCGAGCTCGCCGGGGTCGCCGACGATTGCATGGCAGCCGGGCAGATGCTCCGGCCCGACGATGCTCGCCACGTACGCGCGGGCTGCGACCCGGTCGCAGCAGACCGTGAGCTGCGCGCGGTGGTCGTGCAGCCGCCGCCAACCGACCTTCTCCGAGAAGGCCGCCGGGTGCGAGGCCCGCCAGGTGCCGCGCTCGATCCGCCAGCGCACCCGGCAGCGAAGCTGGAACGGGACGAGCCGCGAGAACACGACGGCCCCCGCGGTCCGCCTCAGACGCCTGCGGGCGCGCTCCCGACGTCCCACGCGGAGAACCCTACGGCCGGGCGGGCCGGCTCAGGGACGCCGCGGCCACCCAGAGACCGAGCGCCGGGTTGGCGAGGTACTCGAACGGCACGCCGTCGCGGTCGAGGCGCGGCCCGGTTCCCGCCTCCCCGGCGAGGCCGAGCCGGTCGAGCTCGTCGCGGAGCGGGCGCCAGCCGTAGCCGACCCCCTCGACCTCGTCACGCGTCAGGCCGCCGGCCGCCGGGTCGGTGCAGTAGACGATGCGGAAGCGCCCCTCGCTGCTGCCGTGGATCAGGTGCGCCGCGGCGCCGAGGTTGCGGGCGAGCTCGGGATCGCTCCGCAGCGCCTCGAGGACGGCCGGCGTGCCCCGGTAGCCGTGCCGGCGGATGAGCGCGTCGACGGTGGCATCCTCGCCGAAGCGGGAGACGCCGGGCGCGAGCACGACGAGCTCCCCTCCGTCCGCGAGCGCCATCCGCGTCCGGTACACCGCCTTGTTGCCGACCCAGGTCGTCGTGAACTCGTCGGGGTCGAGGCGGCAGACGATGCGCGGCAGCGGCGCCGGGAGGAGCTCGATGTCGCAGCGCGCTGCGAGCTCGGCGGCCGCGCGGTAGGCGGCGCCGCCCGACTCGCCGGACCGGCCGCGCCCGACGAAGAGCCCGCGCTGGACGACGCCGCCGGCGGTGTCCTCCGTCACGGTGAGGATCCACAGCACCGGAACGCGGGCGGCGAGAAACCGGTCGAACGCGGCGTCGACGACGTCGCGGACCGGCGTCTGGGCCCGGCCCATGATCGTCTCCATGCCCACGAGCGCGCCCAGGAAGTGGCTGCGGTCGATCGTGGCGGCGCCGCCGAGGCCGATGACGAGGTTCTTGGTGAAGTTGGCCATCCCGATCACCTCGTGCGGGACGACCTGGCCGATCGAGACGACGAGGTCCCAGCCGGCGAGCAGGAGCTCGTCGACCTCGACGGGGATCGGCTCCGCCAGGCGGCCTCCCGAGAGCGCTGCGACCTCGGCGCCGCCGATCTCCCCGACGCGTACCAGTCCCTCCCGCCAGCGATGCACGCGGATGCTCGCGAACGGGACCCGATCGCCGAAGAGCAGGTCGGCCTCGCCGGCTGTCATCGCCGCGTGCGTGCCGAGCGCGGGCAGCACCGCGACCTCGCAGCCGGCTGCGGACAGCCGCTCGAAGAGCAGGGCCGTGATCTCGCCGGCGCGCGACTGCAGCCGCGTGCGGTCCGGTGGAACGAGCAGGACCCGCCGGGCGCCCGCCGCGAGCACCTCGGCGGCCGCGATCTCGTCGACGATCGCGCTCAGCCCGGCGCTCGTGATCGTCTTGCCTGCGCCGCCGACGCTGCGAAGCGGCGCCGTCGAGGTGCCCGCCCGAAGCGCCCCGAGGGCAGCCTCGACCCGATCGACGACCGTGGCCGGCTCACCGCTCGCGGCGACCGCCACGACGTCGCTCTCGTCCCCGCCCGCCGGCTCGAGCGCCTCGAACTGGCTGTCGACCAGGCCGGCGCCCAGGAAGTGACCGGTCCTCCCGGCGACCCGACGGGCGGCCTCGTCGCGGTCGACGGCGAGGTGCACGAAGCCGACATCGCCGGCGGCGCGGAGCGCATCCCGGTAGGCGCGCTTGAGAGCCGAGCAGGCGACCACGACCTGCCGCTCGGCGCGCATCCCCTGGCGGATCGCGGCCAGCCAGGGCCAGCGATCGTCGTCTCCGAGGGGAACTCCCGCGGCCATCTTCTCGCGGTTCGCGGCGCTGTGGAGGTCGTCGGCCTCGATCAGGGGGAGGCCGCGGCGGGCGGCGAGCCCGGCGGCGACGGTCGACTTGCCCGACCCGGCGACGCCGGTGACGACGATGCGGCTCGGCGCCGTCACGCGGCCCACGAGGGCGGCAGCGAGAAGTACCGCACGGCATTGTCGACGCAGATGTCCCGCACGACCGTCGAGCACCAGTCGAGGTCCGCCGGGATCCTTCCCTCGTCGACGTCGCGGCCGATCGTGTCGCAGAGGATGCGCCGGAAGAGCTCGTGGCGCGTCATCGACAGGAGCGAACGCGAGTCGGTGACCATGCCGACGAAGTCGGCGAGCCGGCCGATGCCGGAGAGGTCGTCGAGCTGCCGCCGCATCCCGTGCTCGTGGTCGTTGAACCACCACGGCGGCCCCCACTGCACGAGCGAGGCCGTCCCGGGCCGCGAGAAGGCGCCGGCGATGCTCGCGAAGAGCGCGTTGTCGGACGGGTTCACGTTGTAGAGGATCGTGCGCGGCAGGACGCCTTCGCGCTCGAGCCCCCCGAGGAGCCGGACGAGCCCGGGCCCCTGGCGCTCGTCGCCGATCGCGTCGCCGCCGGCATCGCGCCCGGCCTGCGCGAGCACTCGCGGCGAGGCGTCGCGGCTCGGCCCGAGGTGCAGCTGCAGGACCGACTCGTCGGCGAAGGTGAGCCTGGCGGCGGCGACGACGACCTCGAGCAGCACCAGGCTCTGCTCGACGTGCGTCGCCGGGCCGCTGGCCCGCGCGCGGCGGACGACGGCATCTGCAAGCGGGGGGTCGCGGGGAAGGTCGGGAAGGCACGGGAGGCCGTGGTCGCTCGCCCTGGCCCCGAGCCCGGCGAAGCGGCCGTGCGCCCGGGCGAGCGCCTCGAGCAGCGAGCCCAGGTCGCCCACCGGCGTCTCCGTCGCCGCCTCCAGGCGATCCACCCAGGCATTCCAGGCGGGCGGGTCGCCGAGCAGCGCGTGCGCGCGGTCCGGGCGGAACGTCGGGATCATCGCCGGCGCACGCCCGCCGCCCCGCTCGGCGAGCTCTCGATGGGCGGCCAGGTCGTCGCCGGGATCGTCGGTGGTGGCGACCGCCCTCACGTCGAAGCGGGCGAGGAGCGCCTGCGTCGACCAGGCGGGAAGCTGGCGGTTCGCCTCCTCCCAGATCTCGCGCGCGGTCGCCGGGCCGAGCACGAGGTCGATCCCGAACACCCGCCGCAGCTCGAGGTGCGACCAGACGTACAGCGGGTTGCGGACCAGCCGCGGCACGGTGGCGGCCCACGCCTGGAACCTCTCCCACGGGTCGGCGTCGCCGCTGACGAGCCGCTCGTCGAACCCGGCGAGCCGCATGGCCCGCCACTTGTAGTGGTCGTCCTCGAGCCAGAGGTCGCCGAGCGTCTCGTAGACCCGGTCGCCGGCGATGTCGCCGGGCGGCAGGTGGTTGTGGAGATCGACGATCGGAGCGTGCTCGGCAACCCCGTGGAAGAGGGTGCGGGCGGTCGGCCCCGAGAGCAGGAACTCGTCGTTCAGGAAGCCGGCATCCATCGCGCGCACCGGTCAGATCGTCATCGCGCTGAAGCCGCCGTCGACGACGAGCTCCGCACCGGTGATGAAGCGCCCGGCGTCGCTTGCCAGCAGCAGCGTGGCTCCGGCGAGCTCGTCCACCTCGCCGAAGCGCGCCAGAGGCGTGTGGCCGACGATGCTCGCGACCCGTTCCGGAGTCAGGATCGCCCGGTTCTGCTCGGCCGGGAAGAAGCCGGGGACGAGGACGTTGCAGCGGACGCCGAGCGGCCCCCACTCCCGGGCGAGGTTCCTGGTCAGGTTGTGCACGGCCGCCTTCGCCATCGAGTAGGTGAACACCCTCGAGAGGGGCGTCAGCCCGGAGGCGCTGCCGACGTTGATGATGCTTGCCCCCTCGCCCGTCGATCCGGCGCGCTGGACGAAGTAGCGCCCGAACTCCTGGCAGGAGCGCAGGACGCCGAGCTGGTTGACGCCGACGACCCGCTCGAGCTCCTCGTCGGTGATCTCGAGGAACGGCGTCGCCGAGTTGAGGCCGGCCCCGTTGATCAGGACGTCGACCCGTCCGTGCGAGCCGAGCACGCGCCCGACCAGCTCGGCGAGCTCCCTGCGGCTGGTGACGTCGCACGGCTCGAAGGTCAGCTCGCACCCGTCCACGTGCAGCCGTTCGAGGGCCGCCCGAGCTCTCGCGCGATCGCGCCCGACGATCACGGTTCGCGCCCCGGCCTCGGCGAGCGCCCGCGCCATCCGCCCGCAGAGGACGCCGGTGCCGCCGACCACGACCGCGACGCGCCCGTCCAGGCGAAAGCTCGCGGGGAGCTCCGCTGTCGCACCCACGCGGCGATGCTAGCGGAGGCCCCGTCCGCGGCTCCGCGCGGGGCCTGGCTACGGTGACGGTCGATGGACGCGGGACCGGTTCTCGAGCGAGTCGCCTCGCTCGTCGAGGCGCGGCCGGCCGGCCGGCCGCTCGTGCTCGTGGGAATCGGCGGCCGCGGCGGGGCGGGGAAGACGACGCTCGCCCGCTCGATCCCGGGCGCGCAGGTCGTCTCGACCGACGAGTTCTGGGACGGCGCCGGGTTCGAGATCTCCCGCCTGCGGGCGGAGGTGGTCGAGCCGATCGCGAGGGGCGTGCCGGCGGAGTACCGTGCCTTCTCCTGGGAGCTGCAGCGGAGGCTCGCCGAGCCCCGCCTCGTCCGGCCGGAGGGAGTCGTCGTGGTCGAGGGTGTCTGCGCCCTGCACACGCTCCTTCGCCCGGCCTACGACCTGCGGATCTGGGTGGAGGCCCCGCGGGCGCTGCGCCTCGAGCGTGGGATCGCGCGCGACGGCGAGGGCGCCCGCCGGATCTGGGAGGAGCAGTGGCTGCCGGCCGAGGATCGGTACGTCCGGCAGGACGATCCGATTCCGTCTGCGCACCTGATCGTCGACGGCTCCTGAAGGTTGCTCCGCCGCCAGCCGCGGCCGACCCGCCGGCGCCGGGCTGCAGCCGGTTGCGACAATGCCGGAAAAGGAGGCGAGATGCAGGAAGCAGAGATGCTCTTCGGCGAGGAGCACGTCCGGCGCTACCGGGAGACGGGGGGAGCGGTCGGGCATAGCTGGAAGGAGGGGTCGACCGTGCTGCTCCTGACGACGACCGGTCGCCGGAGCGGCAAGCCGCGCACGATCCCGCTGATCTACGCGACGGACGGCGAGCGCTACGTGATCGTCGCCTCGAAGGGCGGTGCGCCGGAGAACCCCGGCTGGTACCGGAACCTCGAGCAGAACCCGGAGGTGGAGCTGCAGGTCGAGGACCGGGTGTTCCCCGCCCGGGCGCGCACCACCTCGGGCGAGGAGCGCGAACGGCTCTGGCGGAAGGTGAACGAGGTCTGGCCGCACTACGAGGAGTACGCGCAGAGAACGGAGCGGGAGATCCCGGTCGTCGCGCTCGAGCCGGTCTGAGCGGCCGCACGCCGCCGTCCGCCCGGGGCCTCGGCGGCGGCGAGGGAAATCGTCCGGGTACGATCGCGACGATGCCGCCGCTGGAGGGGACGCGCGAGCAACGGCGCGAAGCAGGTCGCTCGCTTCGCGAGCAGGTTCCGCGTTCCGCGCACGCCGAGTTCTCGCCGGGCGAGTCCCGGCGAGACCCCCTTGCCGTTCTCGAGCAGCAGGCCGCCACCCGCGTGCCCGAGCTCGGGCCGGAGCGCTACCAGCGGATGCTCGTCTCGCCGTTTGCCTTCTTCCGCGGAGCTGCCGCGGTGATGGCGATGGACCTCGCGACCACGCCCGTGACCGGCCTGACCGTGCAGGCCTGCGGCGATGCGCACGTCTCCAACTTCGGCGAGTTCGCGACCCCGGAGCGGAACGTCGTCTTCGACGTCAACGACTTCGACGAGACGATCCCGGGCCCGTGGGAATGGGACGTCAAGCGGCTCGCGGCGAGCCTCGCCGTCGTCTGCGTCGAGAGCGGCTTCCCGGCCGGTGTCCGCACCGGGGTCGTCGTCGCGGCGGTACGCGAGTACCGCGAGCAGATGCAGCGCTACGCGGACCTGCGGATGCGGGACCTCTGGTACTCGCGCATCGACGTCGACGACGTGATCAACCATTTCCCCCCGGAGTACCGGCCGCTCGTCGAGCGGGACGTCGCCAAGGCACGCCGGAAGACGAGCCGCAAGGCGGTCGCGAAGCTGACCGAGGCGACGGAGGGAGGCCGGAAGTTCGTCGTCGACCCGCCGCTGATCGTCGGGCTCGAGGAGACCGAGTTCGAGCTGGACGAGGTGATGGGGCTGATCGACGGGTACCGGCTCTCGCTGGCCGAGGATCGGCGTCACCTGTTCGACCACTACAAGCTCGTCGACGTCGCGCGGAAGGCGGTCGGGGTCGGGAGCGTCGGGACGCGCTGCTGGGTCGGGCTCCTCCAGGGCCCCGACCATCCCGACGAAGACCTCCTGATCCTGCAGGCGAAGGAGGCGGAGCCGTCCGTGCTCGAGCAGTACGTCGGCCCGTCCGCGCTCGGCCATCACGGCCTGCGGGTCGTCACCGGTCAGCGTCTCACCCAGGCCGCGAGCGACATCTTCCTCGGCTGGTCGGAGGGCCCCCGGACCGGACGCCACTACTACCTCCGGCAACTGTGGGACGTCAAGGGCGCGGGCGATCCCGCCGCGATGGATCCGACCAATCTCACCCACTACGGAGCGCTCTGCGCCTGGGCGCTCGCCCGGGCCCACGCCCGCACCGGCGACCCGGTCGCGATCAGCGGGTACCTGGGGAATGCAGACAACTTCGACCGCGCGATCTCGGCGTTCGCGGCCCGCTACGCCAGGCAGACGGTGCTCGACCACGACGCCCTCGCCCGGGCCCGCGCCTAGGCTCCCCGGCGAGGCCCGCGCCGGCCGGGCCGCCGCCCCGGGGCCCGCCGCGACCCGGCGCCCGACGAGATCTCCGCTGCGTGCATGTTTTTCGCTCCGCCTCCCCCTTGGCGGCGGCTCCTCGCCCGCGTAGTCTGCGGCTCTCACCGAGCACGGAGCGCGAGTAAGTCGATGGCGCCTCCAGAGACCTGACGCGGAAGGCCGCAAGGCCCAGGACGGACGGCCAGTGGAGACGGCGGATGAAAGCGCCACCGGCTCGGTGTTCCTCTTCTCCGGGACCGAACGCGTCCGGAGCGCGCGCTCCGGCAGGGGTCGGCGCCTCCCGCTACAACTCAGGCAGGTGACGACTCCGGCGGCACCCGACACGGTCCATGCGAGGCTCCTGGCGCTCCTGCGCGCCGGAGCCGCCGAGTTCGAGCTCACCCGCCACGACCCCGTGACGACGAGCGCCGAGGCCGCCGCGGTGCGCGGGGCGGCGCTGCGGTCGGGCGCCAAGGCGATGCTCGTGAAGACCAGGGCCGGGCTGGTCCTCGCCGTCCTCCCCGGCGACCGGAAGGTCGACTGGAAGCTGCTCGCGCCGCTCGTCGGCGGCAAGGGCGCCCGCTTCGCGACCGACGAGGAGCTGCGCGAGGCCACCGGCCTGAGCAAGGGCGCCGTTCCGCCGCTCGGGGCCCTCTTCGGGCTCCGCACGATCTACGACGCCGGCCTCCTCGAGGTCGAGGTCGTCAACTTCAACGCCGGCACGCAGACGGAGTCGGTCGCGATGGCCCGCGACGACCTGATCCGCATCGGGGCGGAGAGGTGGCGGCGTTCTCGACGCCCTGATCGACCGGCGAGCCCACCACGGGCGGCCGGCGGCGGCGGCCGGCGCGTCGGGAAGCCGGCTGCCGCGAGCCCGAGCACCCCGGCACCCGATCCTCTCGCCCGGCCGCGCTATCCTCGCGGCTGTCGATGAGCCCTCCCGCCGCTGCCGACTCGATCGCCGACCTGCTGCACGAGGCCGCCGAGACACATCACGTCGTCTACCGGATCGTCGACGGCGACGACCCCGACTGGGCGTCCTGGTATGCCGACTGGCTGCTGAACCTCTCCGAGCTCGCCGATCACCTCGGCAGGAAGCCGGTCCGGAGCGAGCTCGTCTACACCCTGGTGCGGCTCGACCGGGAATACACCGAGGCCCGGCCGGACGAGCGCTGGGAGAGCGCCTACGCGCGCGGGCTGCTGGCGGCGTTCGGCGGGCCGGCGGCGCCGTCCTGAACCGGAGCGAGCGGGCGCGAACGGGCGGCCGGACGCCGATCCGGCGCCGGGAGCCGACGCCGTCGTGCCGGTGCCGCCCGCATTCTTAGCCGGCCCACAGCCTGCATTCACCGCGCTCTCACCGCGGGCGGGGAGACTGGCGGTCGTGACGCCTGTTCGCCGGATTCTGGATCGCCTCGCCGCCCGGCTCCCCGGGGGACCGGACGGGAACCGCCGCCTGACCGCCCTGCTCGGAGCGCTGCTGCTGGCCGGAATCGTGGCCGAGCTCGCAACGCTGGCGCTCGGCCTGCGGCAGACCCTCCCCGTGCACATCTTCGTCGGGGTCGCGCTGATCCCGATCGTGGCGCTGAAGCTCGCCTCGACCGGCTGGCGGATGATCCGCTACTACACGCGCTCCTCCGCCTACGTCGCAGAGGGGCCGCCCCGGCCGGCCCTGCGGGCGATCGCGCCGCTCGTCGCAGGCTCGACCGCCGCGCTGCTCGGAAGCGGCGTCGGCCTCGTCCTCGCCGGCCCGCACGCTCAGTTCTTCCGCGCCGTCCACTCGGCCAGCTTTGCCCTCTTCCTGCTCGTCGTCGGCGCACACGCGCTCGCGCATCTGCCCAAGCTGCGCCGCTTCGCCTTCGCCGACTGGGCGCGCGGCCGCCGGGTGCAGGGACACGCGCTGCGTCGCGGCGCGGCCGCATTCGGGCTCGTCGCGGGCGGCGCGCTCGCCGTGGCGGCGGTGCAGAGCGCCGGCCCGTGGATGACCGCCCTCCAGCACGGCGTCGGCGGCTAGCGCATCGGCCGGGTCGCGCCGGCCCCGGAAGGACGCGGCGGCAGCTCGCCGGGCGGTCAGCCGCCGAGAGTCTCCCCCGCCGCGTGGTTGCGGCGGACGGCCTCGAGCGTCTGCTCGAGCGCCTCGGTCGGGGTGAACTCGAGCGCCTCGCAGTCGGTCTCGAACGTCAGCTTGTGCCCCGGCGCGACGTAGTAGGCCTGGCCGGCGGAGATCGTCTCCTGCCGGTCGCCGTAGTCGACGACCATCGTCCCCGAGAAGAGGTACCCCCAGTGCGGCGCCTGGCAGCGGTCGTCGGGAAGCCCCTTGACCATGCTCGAGGCGTCCTGCCCGGCCCGGGCCTGCTCGAACGCGACGGTGATGCCGCCCCAGTCGGCGAGGCGGCTCGAATAGCCAGGCACGATCTCCGTCAGCGGCAGCTCGTCGCTCGATGCGCTCGGCACGGTCCAGCTCCTTTCTCGCGGAAGCTCCGCCCGGCAGCAATCCGCCTCGACCGGCGGTCCCGGGCCCCGCCCCGACGCTACCATCCGGCCGATGCTTCGGCCGTCTCCCTGCCGGATCGCACCGGCGGGCGCCGGCAAGGGCCGATGACGACCGCTCCCGCTGTCCCGCGGCCGGGAACGGCGACGCGACGCCGGCCCTGGCTCCCGTCCGGCGGGTTCATGCGCTTCTTCCTGCGCCGCCTCGCGGCGCTCGCCCTGCTCCTGCTCGGGATCACGCTCGTCGCCTTCGTGCTCACCGAGCTCGTCCCCAGCAACGCGGCGGCGACGAACCTCGGCGAGCAGGCCGCCGCCGACCCGGCAGCGGTGAAGGCCTTCGACCAGCACTACGGCCTCGACAAGCCGTTCCCACTCCGCTACGCGATCTACCTCGAGCATCTCGTCCAGGGCGACCTCGGACAGTCGTCGCTCACCCACGACGCGGTCACGCACGACCTCGGGCAGTTCATCCCGGCGACGGCCGAGCTGGCCGTCTACTCGATCCTGTTCGCGGCGATCGTCGGGGTCACGTTCGGCGTCGTCGCGGGGCTGCGCCGGAACCGGCCCACCGATCACGCCCTCCGCGTCACCTCGCTCGCCGGGATCTCGATGCCGACGTTCTGGATCGCGCTGATCGCGCTCTACGTCGGCTTCTACAGGCTGGGCTGGTTCCCGGGCGGTCAGCGCCTCTCCCGGGGACGAGCCCGCCGCCGGACGTGACCGGCCTCTACACGGTCGACGCCCTGCTCGACGGGAACTGGGGGCTCTTCGGCCAGGCCTTCCACCATCTGCTCCTGCCGGCACTCGTGCTCGCCGCCTTCAACGTCAGCCTGCTCACCCGCTTCACGCGCTCCGCCGTCCTCGAGGTGAGCGGGAACGACTACGTGCGCGGTGCGCGCGCGAAGGGGCTGCCGGAGCGGATCGTCGTCGTTCGCTACATCCTGCGGGCCGCGCTGCCGTCGGTCGTGACCGTGCTCGGGCTCGTGTTCGCGAACGTGCTCACGGGCGCGGTCCTCGTCGAGAAGATCTTCTCCTGGCCTGGCGTCGGCCAGTACGCCTACGAGTCGGCGGTCAACCTCGACGTGCCTGCGATCGCCGGCGTCAGCCTGTTCGTCGCCATCGTGTACGTCACGGTCAACTTCGTCGTCGACGTGCTCTACGGCGTGATCGATCCGAGGATCCGGCTCACGTGAGCGTCCTGACGCTGCGAGCCCGTGGCGCCTCGCGCGCCCGCCGGATCCATCCGGGCCTGCGGCAGCCTCTGGCCGTGGTCGGAGCGGTGATCGCGGTCGCGTGGATCCTGATCGCGATCTTCGCGCCGCTGCTCGCGCCGTCCAACCCGCTCTCGCAGGCCTACCCGCCGTCGGTCGGCCCCTCGTGGAGTCACCTCTTCGGCACCGACGAGCTCGGCCGCGACGTCCTCAGCCGCGTGATCTACGGCGCCAGGGTGACGCTGCCGATCGGGCTCGTGCTCGTCCTCATGTCGGCGACGATCGGCGGGCTCGTCGGCGCCCTGGCCGGCTACTTCCGCGGGCCCGTCGACGGCCTCTTCATGCGCAGCGCCGACCTGGTGTTCGCGTTCCCGCCGATCATCCTCGCGATGGTCGTCGCGGCCGTGCTCGGCCGCAGCCTGGCGAACGCCGCGCTCGCGATCGTGGTCGTCAGCTGGCCGTCGTACGCGCGGGTCGTGCGCGGGCTCGTCCTGACCGTCGGCGACTCCGAGTACGTTCAGTCGGCCCGCCTGCTCGGCGCGAGCGCCCGGCGGGCGCTCGTGAAGGACGTGCTCCCGAACGTCGCGGGGCCCATCCTCGTCCTGATGACGCTCGATCTCGCGACCGCGATCCTGCTCCTCTCCGGCCTCTCGTTCCTCGGGCTCGGCGCCCAGCCGCCGACCGCCGAATGGGGATCGATGGTCGCCGACGGCACCCAGTACTTCCAGTGGTGGTGGATGGGGACGTTCCCGGGGCTCGCGATCTTCACCGTCGTGCTCGCCTTCAACTTCCTCGGCGACAGCCTCCGCGACGTGTTCGACCCGCGCACCGGCTGGCGGCAGGAGGAGGCCTGATGAGCCTGCTCGACGTCGAGGGCCTGCGCGTCCGGCTCCGCGGCGCGACCGGGATGGTCACGGTCGTCGACGGCGTCGACTACCGGGTCGAGCAGGGCGAGGTCTTCGGGATCGCGGGCGAGAGCGGCAGCGGGAAGACGATCTCGATGCTCGCGCTGCTCGGGCTGCTGCCCGAGGGGGCGGCGGTCGAGGGCCGCGTCCGCTTCGACGACCGCGACCTCCTCGGCCTCTCGCGCTCGCGCGCTGCGGGCGATCTCGGGGCGAGACCTGGCGATGGTCTTCCAGGACCCGCTCACCTCCCTCCACCCGATGCTCTCGGTCGGGCGGCAGCTGACCGAGCACGTCCGGCTGCACCTCGGGCTCGAGCCGCCGGGCCGCCGACAGGCGGGCGCTCGAGCTGCTCGAGGAGGTGCGCATCCCCGACGGCGAGCAGGCGCTGCGCGCGTATCCCGCATCAGTTCTCGGGCGGCATGCGGCAGCGGATCGCGATCGCGATCGCGCTCGCCTGCCGGCCGAAGCTGCTGATCGCCGACGAGCCCACGACCGCGCTCGACGTCACCGTGCAGGCGGGGATCCTGCGCCTGCTCGACCGGCTCCGCCGCGAGAACGACCTCGCAGTCGTCCTGATCACGCACGACCTCGGCGTCATGTCGGCGATCGCCGACCGCGTCTCGATCTTCTACGCCGGCCGCGTCGTCGAGTCGGGCTCACGCGAGGCCGTCCTGCAGCGGCCGCGCCATCCCTACACGCAGGCGCTGCTCGACGCGCTCCCGCACCCGGAGGCGACCCGCGACCAGGAGCTCGTCGCGATCCCGGGCGTGCCGCCGAGCCCGGGGAACGTCCCGGCAGGCTGCGCCTTCCACCCGCGCTGCTCGTACACCCGCGAGAGCTGCCGGAGTCGAGGTGCCGCCGCTCGCCCTGGTCGACGGCCGCGCGCTCGCCTGTCCCGTCGACCCGTTCGCCGCGCGATGAGCGCGCTCGAGCTCAGGGACGTCGTCGTCGACTACGACCGTCGCAGCGGCGGCCGCGTCCGCGCCGTCGCCGGCGCCAGCCTGAGCGTCGAGACCGGCCAGATCGTCGGGCTCGTGGGAGAGTCGGGCTGCGGCAAGTCGACGCTCGCCCGGGCCGCGGTCGGGCTCGTCGAGCCGACCTCGGGGTCGGTCGTCTTCGACGGGCGGCCGGTGGCGACGCTCGGGCGTCGCGGCCGCCAGCGGGACCTGGCGCGCCTGCAGCTCGTCTTCCAGAACCCGTACTCGTCGCTCAACCCGCGCCGCAAGATCGGCTCGCAGATCGCCGACGCGCTCGTGACGCTCGATCTTCTCCCGGCGGCGCAGCGCCCCGCCCGCGTGCGCGAGCTGTGCGAGCTCGTCGGGCTGCCGGCCCGCGCGGTGGAGCGGTTCCCGCACGAGTTCTCGGGCGGCCAGCGCCAGCGGATCGCGGTCGCCCGCGCGCTCGCGGCCGAGCCGTCGGTGATCGTGCTCGACGAGCCGCTCGCCTCCCTCGACGCATCCGCCCAGGCGCAGCTCGCGAACCTCCTCGTCAGCCTCTCGCGCGAGCTCGGCCTCGGACTGCTGCTGATCTCGCACGACCTGGCGATCGTCCGCTACGTCGCCGACGAGGTCTCCGTGATGTATCTCGGCCTGATGGTCGAGACGGGCCCGACCCGCGCAGCTCTGGGACCAGCCGCTGCATCCCTACAGCGAGTCGCTGATCAGGGCGATCCCGCACCCCGACGGCAACGGCTTCCTGCCCGCCGCGCTCCCGGGCGAGGTGCCCGATCCCGGGCAGCCGCCGCCCGGGTGCCGCTTCCATCCGCGCTGCCCCTACGTGCTTCGAGCGCTGCGGCCGCGAGGACCCGCCGCTCGTCCCGCTCGGCGGCGACCGCGCGGCCGCCTGCTGGCTCCAGCCCGCGGGGGCGGCTCCGGCATCCCCGGCGGAGCGGGCCAAACTTGTGAGCGACGGCGGAGTCCAATAGCGTCGTGGTTTCTCACCCCTCCACATCCAGGAACACCACCCAGTAGGAGCGTGATCTGTGAAAAGACTTCTCACCAGGCGGGCCGCCCTGACCTGGCCCCTCGCGGCCGCGGTTCTGGCCGCCTCCCTGCTCGCCGCCGGCGGCGCAACGGCACACGCCGCATCCGCGCCGACGCTCGTGATCGACAACTCGTTCACGATCAAGACGTCCGACCCGGGCCGGGCGTTCGACCCGACCGCCTCGATGGTCGACCACGCGATCTACGACACCCTGTTCACCTACAAGGGCGGCGATCTCGCGCATCCGATCGGGCTGCTCGTCTCGTCGTGGAAGGCGAGCGCGAACGCCAAGACGTTCACCTTCCAGCTCAAGAAGAACGTCCACTTCGCGGACGGGACGCCGCTGACCTCGGCCGACGTCGTCTGGTCGCTCAAGCGGCTCGTCAACCTGAAGGGGAACCCCTCGTTCCTGCTCGCGGGCGTCGTCGATCTCCGCGGCCGGGAAGTACGCGGTCGTCATGCGCTCGAAGACGCCCGACACCGAACTGCCGGTGATCCTCGCGAACCC
Source organism: uncultured Actinomycetes bacterium (assembly GCA_963796625.1). Classification (GTDB taxonomy): domain Bacteria; phylum Actinomycetota; class Thermoleophilia; order Gaiellales; family Gaiellaceae; genus PALSA-600. Next base: position 541,962 of record CAWCME010000003.1, on the reverse strand, counting down.
CTCGACCGGCATCCTCAACTCGGCCCTCGTGAAGAAGAACGGCGGCACCGACGCCGCCAACGCCGCGAAGGCCGACAAGGCCGAGAACTGGCTCAACTCGCCGGCCTCGACCGGCGCCGGCAGCGGTCCGTACACGCTGAGCGCCTACAGCACCACCTCGCAGATCACGCTCACTCCGAGCGCGAACTACTGGGGCGCCAAGAAGCCCAAGTGGTCGAGTGCCGTCATCCGCAACATGATCGCTCCGACGCAGCTGCTCAACGTCGCACGCGGGTCGCACGAGATCGCGCTCGACCTGTCCGCCGACCAGGCGGGCACGTTGAAGGGCAACAAGAACGTCAACGTCTCGCTCCAGCCCTCGACGTGGATCTTCTTCCTGATGGCGAACAACGACCCGACGGTGTCGTCCGTGATGTCGAACAGCGACTACCAGACGGCCATCCGCTACGCGCTCGACTACTCGTCGCTCGTCGCCCTCGCGGGGACGGGCGCGATCCAGGCGCCCGGGTTGATCCCCTCGATGTTCCTCGGCGCGCTCCCGCAGAGCGCGGCGGTCAAGCAGGACCTCGCCAAGGCCAAGGCTGCGCTCGCCGCCTCGGGCGACGCGAGCCAGCAGGTCACGCTCCAGTACCCGAGCGACCTGACGATCAACGGCGTGCCCGTTCACCTCGATGGCCCAGAAGGTCCAGTCGAGCCTCCAGGCAGCCGGCTTCAACGTCACGCTCTCGGGGTCGCCGACCTCGAACTGGCTCAACGTGTACCGGTCGGGGAAGATGGCGTTCGGCCTCTCGCTCTGGGGCCCGGACTACCCGGACCCGGCCGACTACCTGGTCTTCACCCCGGGGAACCTGGTCGGCCTGCGGGCCGGCTGGCCGAAGGGGTCTGACCCCGCGCTCGAGGCGCTCGCCGCCAAGGCGCAGGTGACGACGGCGCCCGCCGCGCGGCAGGCGGTCTACCGGCAGATCCAGCGGATGCTCAACCAGAGCAGCCCGTTCTTCCCCCTGATCCAGCCGACGCAGGTGTTCGTGTCGACGAAGGACATGATGGGAGCCGTCTACAACTCCGTGTACGACGTGGACATCTCGCAGGTCTCGCCGGCGTAGATCAGCCGTTCGCGACGAGGGCGGCGGGGTAGGAGTTGAGCTTCCGCCCGCCGCCCTCCTCGCACACCACGATGTCCTCGATCCGCAGGCTGTAGCGGTCGGGGATGATGATCGACGGCTCGTCGGTGAAGGTCATTCCCGGGCGGAGCGGCGTCCCGTCCTCGCTCGAGATGAACGGCCGCTCGTGCACGTCCAGGCCGATCCCGTGCCCCATCCGGTGGCGGAAGTGCTCGCCCAGGCCGGCCTCCTCGATCGGACGCCGGCAGGCGGCGTCGACCTCGCGCGCCGGCACGCCGGCCGCGGCGGCGGCGCGTCCCGCCTCCTGCGCGGCGAGCATGACCTCGTAGGCCTCGAGGTAGTCCGCAGGCGGCTCGCCGCAGTAGATCGTCCGGCCGAAGTCCGAGCAGTAGCCGTCGACGACGCCGCCGAAGTCGAACATCACCGACGTCCCTTCCGGGATCGGCCGCCGCGCGGTCGCCTCGCCCGAGTCGAGGTCCGCCCCGCCGAGGCCGGTGAAGATGTGCGTGGTGAAGGAGGGACAGCGCGAGCCGGCGCGGCGGAGCTCGTGCTCGACCGCCTCGGCGAGCTCGGCGGTCGAGACGCCCGGGACGACGAGCGGGGCCGTCCCGGCCATCGCCAGCTCGACGGTCGCGATCGCGCGCAGCATCGCGTCGATCTCCTCGGCCGACTTGACCTGCCGGAGCTCGTTGACGAGCGCCGATCCCGTCCGCAGCCGGTCGACGCCGACGAGCCGGGCCAGGTGCAGCGTCGTCTCGGCCCAGACCCGGTCGCCGACCGCGACGACCCCCGGGCCGGCGAGCCGGCGGGCCAGCCGCTCGAAGATCGCCGGCCCGTCGTCGGTCTCGTTCACGACGACCAGCTCGCCCTCGGGGGGCTCGCGGAGATCGAAGGCCGCGAACATGCGCGGCAGGATGAACACCGGCTCTGCGCCGGGCCGGAAGAAGGCTCCCGCCACCCAGCCGTGCGCGTACGAGGCCTGGCCGAAGCTCGGGATCTGGCGCGGGACTCCCGTCAGGTACTCGAGATCCGCGGAGGGCGCGAGAAAGAGCGCGCCGACACCCTCGGCGTCGAGCCGCTCGTCGAGGGCGCGCCGTCGCGCTGCGTGGTCGAACATCGCGGCGAGTCTAACGGCGCCGCCACGCAGTAGTTTCCCGCAAGCCCGACTCGGGTGCGCTCGGATGCCGATCGCAGCGCCGCGGGTCAGGCTTGGGGCATGAAGGCGACGGTGCGAAGGCAGAGGACGACGGCGAGGCGGCCTCACCGGCGCAGCCCCCCCGCCCCCGCGGTCGCCCGAGCCGCGGTCCCTCCGGAGCTCGTTCGGCGCGAGCCGGAGCCGGCCGCCTACCTGGACGAGCCCGTCAGCCCGGGCATCCTGAGAGCCCGCTGGCGGATCGCCTTCGCCGCGGCGGAGGCGGCGCTGCGCGCCGGCAGCGGCACCCTCCCGCCGGTCGAGCTCCGCGCACATGCCAAGCTGCTCGCCTGCGAGCGCGCGTCGACCGCGCAGCTGCTCGAGGCCTACGCCCGGGATCAGCGTACGAGCGCCCCGTTCGCGCACCTGCTGCTGCCGCCCTGGCAGGCACGGCGCGTCCTCGGGCTTCCGGTCGACGTGAGCGCCTGCGTCTTCAACCTCGACGGGGTCCTGGTCGGAAGCGCCTCCCTGCACGCGGCGGCCTGGCGAGAGACCTTCGACGAGCTGATCGCGCGGCGCGTCGAGCGGACCCGCGGCCGCTTCCTGCCCTTCAGCACGATGGTCGACTACCCGGCCCACCTCCACGGCAAGCCCCGGCTCGAGGGCGTCCGCGCGTTCCTCGCAAGCCGCGGGATCCGGCTGCCCGAAGGCGAGCCCGGCGACGCGCCCGGCGCCGAGACGGTGCACGGGCTCGCGAACCGCAAGAACGAGGCCCTCGACAGGCTGCTCGAGCGCAAGCGCCTCAGCGCCTACGAGGGGGCGCGCGAGTACCTCGAGACGGCGCGCGACGCCGGCCTGCGCTGCGCCGTCGTCTCGGCGAGCGCCCACACGTCGACGATCCTCGCCCAGGCCGAGCTCGACACGCTGATCGACCGGTCCGTCGACGGGAACCGGATCGTCGCCGAGCACCTGCGCCCCCGCCCGGAGCCAGACATCCTCGTCGAGGCCTGCCGGCTGCTCGGCGTCGAGCCCAGGCACACGGCGGTGTTCGAGACGACCCCGGCGGGGATCGCCGCGGCCTGCAGCGCGGGCTTCGACTTCGTGATCGGCATCGACCACAGCGGCGACGCGAAGGCTCTGCGCGCGGCCGGAGCGGACGCCGTCGCCGCCGGCCTCGAGGAGTTCCTCGACCACAGGCTCGCGGCTTGAGCGCGCCCGCCTCACTGGGCCGCACGCCTCCGCCGGTCGTGCAGCTTCCGGACACGATCAGGGCGTGCCTGTTCGACCTGGACGGCGTGCTCACCGACACGGCATCCGTGCACTCCGAGGCCTGGAAGGAGATGTTCGACGCCTTCCTGCGCGAGCGCGCCGAGCGTGAAGGCGCCGCGTTCGTGCCGCTCGACCGCCTGCGCGACTACGACGAGTACATCGACGGGAAGCCCCGCTTCGACGGCGTCAGCTCGTTCCTGGCCGCGCGCGGCATCGTCCTGCCGGAGGGATCGCACGACGATCCCCCGACGGCCGAGACGATCGGCGGCCTCGCCAACCGCAAGCACGAGATCGCCCTCGCCCTGATCGAGCGCCGCGGCGTCCTCCCGTTCCCGGGGTCGATCAGGTTCGTGAAGGCGGCCCTGGACGCCGGGTTGCGGTGCGCGGTTGTCTCGGCGAGCGCGAACTGCCGCGAGGTGCTCGAGAGGGCCGGCCTCGCCGACCTGTTCGAGACGCAGGTCGACGCGATCGTCGCCGAGCGGGAGCACCTCGCCGGCAAGCCCGCTCCGGACATGTTCCTTGCCGCAGCACGCAGGCTCGGGACCCCGCCGGCCGGGGCCGCGGTGCTCGAGGATGCGCTCGCCGGGGTCGCCGCGGCGCACGCGGGCGGTTTCGGGTGGGTCGTCGGCGTCGACCGGACCGGCCAGGCCGACGCGCTGAGAGCTCACGGCGCCGACGTCGTCGTCGCCGACCTGGGCGAGCTGCTCGAGCCCTCCCCGCCGCGACCGTAAGCGCACGCCTCGATCACGGCGGCGGCCCAACGGGGGGGTGCGGATTTTCCACATCACCGTTCCGGGGGCACGCGGATGCTCGTTCTCCCGCCCTGATCGAAGATGGCCGGCGATGACCGACGACGCCGCCCGGACGCACCCGTGAGCGCCCTCGAGCTTGCCCGCTGGCAGTTCGGCGTCACGACCATCTACCACTTCCTGTTCGTCCCGATCACGATCGGCATCACCTGGTTCGTCGCGCTCTGCCAGACGCTCTGGTACCGGGGCGGCAACGAGGAGTACCTGCGCCTGACGCGCTTCTTCGGGAAGCTGATGCTGATCAACTTCGCGATCGGGGTCGTCACCGGCATCGTGCAGGAGTTCCAGTTCGGGATGAACTGGAGCGCCTATTCGAAGTACGTCGGCGACATCTTCGGCGCTCCGCTTGCGATGGAGGCGCTGGCCGCCTTCTTCCTCGAGTCGACGTTCCTCGGGCTCTGGATCTTCGGCTGGGGGCGGCTCTCGGCGCGGCTCCACCTCTGGATGATCTACCTGGTCGCGTTCGCCTCGACGCTGAGCGCCTACTTCATCCTGGCGGCGAACTCGTGGATGCAGCATCCGGTCGGCTACACGATCGACAGGGTCACGGGGCGAGCCGAGATGACCTCGATCGGAAAGGTGCTCACCAACCCGACGGTGCTCTACGCATTCCCGCACACGATCGGCGCCGCGATCATGACCGCGGGGATGATCGTCGTGGGCGTCTCGGCCTGGCATCTCGCCCGCGGCTCGAACGTGCCGATGTTCTCGCGCGCGCTGCGGATCGGGCTGCCGGTCGTCTTCGTCGCGGCGATCTTCACCACCCTGATCGGGCACGGGCAGGCACAGCTCATGACCAGGGAGCAGCCGATGAAGATGGCCGCCGCCGAGGCTCTCTACACGACGAAGAGCGGCGCGCCGTTCTCGCTCTTCGCGGTCGCCCCGTTCGAGAAGCGGCCGACGAGATCGACCTTCGACATCGACCTCCCGCACGGCCTCTCGATCCTGGCGACCAACTCCCTCGACGGCACGGTTCAGGGCGTCAACAGCCTGAACGCGGCCTACCAGAAGCAGTACGGCCCGGGCAACTACGCGCCGATCATCGGCGTCGTCTACTGGACCTTCAGGATCATGACCGGGATCGGGTTCCTGCTCATCCTCGTCAGCGGGCTCGGCATGTACCTGCTCTGGCGGGGGCACCTCGAGCGCTCGCGCCGCTTCCTGCGCCTGGCTCCCTATGCGATCGCGCTGCCGATGCTCGCCAACGCGGCCGGCTGGGTCTTCACCGAGATGGGCCGGCAGCCGTGGGTGGTGCAGGGGCTCCTGAAGACCTCGAGCGCCGTCTCGCCGAGCGTCTCGGCGTGGGAGGTCGGCCTGACGCTGCTCGGGTTCACGCTCCTCTACGGCGCCCTGGCCGCGATCGACGGCTGGCTGATGTTCCGCTACGCGCGGGGCGCCCCCCAGGACGCGCCGCCGCTGGCCGGCACCGTGTCCCCCGAAGCGGCCCGCAACCTCGCGATGAGCTACTGACGATGGTCGCGACCCCCACCGGCTACTGGCACCTTCCCGTCCTCTGGTTCGCGCTGATCGGGATCCTCTGGATCGGCTACTTCGTCCTCGAAGGGTTCGACTTCGGCGTCGGGACGCTGCTGCCGTTCGTCGCCAGGGACGACACCGACCGGCGTGTGGTCATCAACACGATCGGCCCGGTCTGGGACGGCAACGAGGTCTGGCTCCTGACCGCGGGCGGCGCCATGTTCGCCGCCTTCCCGGGCTGGTATGCGACGCTCTTCTCCGGGTTCTACCTCGCCCTGTTCCTGATCCTGGTCGCGCTGATCGTCCGCGGCGTCGCCTTCGAGTACCGCGGCAAGCACGACTCGGTGCGCTGGCGGGCATGGTGGGATCGTGCGATCTTCCTCGGTTCGGCGCTGCCGGCCCTGCTCTGGGGCGTCGCCTTCGCGAACATCGTGCACGGCGTCCCGATCGACGCGCAGGGCACCTACACCGGAACGCTGCTCACGCTGCTCAACCCCTACGCGCTCGCTGCTGGGCTCGCCTCGCTGACCCTGTTCACGCTGCACGGAGCGATCTACCTCTCGCTCAAGACCGAGGGCGAGCTGGTCGAGCGCGCGCGGTCGGCGTCGCGCCGCCTCTCGCTCGCCGCGGCCGCTCTCGTCTTCGTCTTCCTCGCCTGGACCTACGCGAACGCCGTCTCGGACCACTCGAAGGGGATCGTGCCGGGCGTGATCCCGCTGACGGCGCTCGGGCTCGCGGTCGCCGTGCCGTTCCTCGTACGCGCGACCCGCGACGGCCTCGCCTTCACCTTCACCGCGCTCGCGATCGCGCTGATCACCGCCACGATCTTCCTCAACCTCTACCCGCGCGTGCTCGTCTCGTCGACGAGCAAGGCCTACGACCTGACGATCTGGTCGACGAGCTCGACGCACTACACGCTGGTCGTGATGTCGATCGTCGCGCTCACGCTGACGCCGATCGTGCTGCTCTACCAGGGCTGGACCTACCACGTCTTCCGCCACCGGATCAGCCGCGAGGACCTGGGCCCGCTCAAGACTCCGGTCGACCTGCTCGCACGCACCGACCCCCGCTCGGCCGACTGACCGACGACGATGCGCCCCGTCGACCCCCGGCTCCTGCGGGTCTCGCCCGCAGCGCGCGCCTACCTGGCGGCGTGCGTGCCGCTCGGCCTGGTCGGCGCGCTCGCGATCGTGGCGGAGGCGACGCTGCTCGGCCGGATCGTCGACGACATCTTCCTCGGTCACAGAAGCCTCGCGGAGGTGCGGGGACCGCTCGCGCTGCTGGCGGCGGTCGCGGTCGTGCGCGGACTGGTCGGCTGGGCCTTCGAGGCCGGCGGCCACCTGGCGGCGAGCGCCACCGGGCGGGCACTCCGCCTGCAGTTCGTCCGCCACGTGATCGGCGAGCGGCCGGGCGACCCCGCCTCCTCGAGCGGCGACGTCGCAACCGCGGCGATCGCCGGCATCGACGCCCTCGATCCGTACTTCTCCCGCTACCTGCCGCAGCTCGTCCTCGGCGCGATCGTGCCGCTCGTGATCCTCGCGCGCGTCGCGACCCTCGACCTCGCCTCGGCGGCCGTCATGCTCGTGACCGTCCCGCTGATCCCGCTCTTCGGCTACCTCGTCGGGCGCGCGACCGGCGAGCGGGCGCGGGCCCGCTACACCGCCCTGGCGGGGCTCTCGACGCACTTCCTGAGCGTCGTCCGCGGCCTGCCGACGCTGCGTGCCTTCAACCGCGGCGCCGTCCAGGCGGACCGGCTCGCCGAGAGCGGCGAGGCCTACCGCCGCGAGACGATGGGCACGCTGCGGATCGCCTTCCTCTCCGCGCTCGTGCTCGAGCTCGCGGCGACGCTGGGAACGGCGCTGATCGCGGTCGAGATCGGCATCCGCCTCGACCGCGGCGGGATGGCGTTCGCGCCCGCGCTCACGATCCTCGTGCTTGCGCCCGAGCTGTACGCCCCGCTTCGCGGCGCCGCCGCCCAGTTCCATGCGAGCGCCGACGGGACGGCCGCTGCCGACCGCATCCTGGCCGCGATCGGCGAGGAGCCGGAGCCGGCGCCGGACAGACCGCGGGCTCCGCTCGGCCCGCTCGACGCGCCCGTGCGGCTCGACCGGGTCTCGTTCGCCTACTCCGGCCGCGAAGGGCTCGTCCTCGACGATGTCTCGCTGACGCTCGCACCCGGCGAGCGGGTCGCCCTCGTCGGGCCGAGCGGCGCCGGCAAGAGCACGATCGCACGCCTGCTCCTGCGCTTCGACCGGCCCGGTGCGGGGCGCCTCCTGGTCGGCGCGACCGATCTCGAGCAGGTCGACGCGGACTCCTGGCGGCAACACATCTCGTGGGTGCCTCAGCGCCCGCAGCTCCCCGCCGGCTCGATCGCCGACGCGATCCGCCTCGGGAAGCGCGACGCATCGATCGCCGAGGTGGCCGACGCCGCCCGGGCGGCGGGAGCCGAGGAGTTCGTCGCCGCCCTCCCGGACGGCTACGCGACGCAGGTGGGCGACGGTGCCGCCGGGCTCTCCGCCGGCGAGATCCGCCGGATCGCGATCGCCCGCGCGCTTCTGCGCGACTCCTCCCTGCTCGTTCTCGACGAGCCGACCACGAGCCTCGACGGCGAGAGCGCAGAGGCCGTCGCGCGTGCCCTCGAGCGCCTGCCGCGAGCCCAGACCTGGCTCCTGATCACCCACGACGCGGCGCTCGCCCGCCGGCTCGCCGACCGCGTCGTCACGATCGGCGCCGGCCGCATCGAGCAGCCCCCGGCGGTCCCGGCGTGACCGTCCTCACGCATCCGCTCGTCCGCATCGCCCGGCTCGGGCGGCCGCGGGCCGGCCGGCTCTGGCTCGCGCTGCTGCTCGGGACGCTCACCGTCGGGGCGAGCATCGGCCTGATGGCGACGTCGGGGTACCTGATCTCCCGGGCCGCGCAGCAGCCGCCGATCCTGGAGCTCGGAGTGGCGATCGTCGCCGTGCGCTTCTTCGGCGTGTCGCGCGGCGTGCTTCGCTACCTCGACCGGCTCTGCTCGCACGATGCGGCGCTCCGCTCGATCGCCACCCTGCGGGTGCATCTGTTCAGGCGCCTCGAGCCGCTCGTCCCGGGCGGCCTCGCGGGGGTCAGGACCGGCGACCTGCTCGGACGTTTCGTCGCGGACGTCGACGTGCTCCAGTCGCTCTACCTGCGCGCGCTCGGCCCGATCGGGGTCGGGATCGGGGCGAGCGCGATCGCGGTCTCGATCGCCGCCCTCGTCCTTCCGGCCGCCGGCGCCGTGCTCGCCGCCGGCCTGATCGTCTCCGGTCTGCTCGTTCCGGTCGCCGGCACCGCGCTCGCCCGTCTCGCCGTGCGCGCGGAGGCGCCCGCGCGCGCGGCGCTCACCGCCGGGCTGCTCGACGCGCTCGCGGCGGCCCCCGAGCTCGTCGCCTACGGGGCCGCGGCCGACGCGGCCGCGGGAATCGAGGCAGCCGAGCGCCGGCTGGCGGGGCACAGGCGCCGGACGGCGCTCGTCGCCGCCACGACGGAGGCCGCGATCACCACGCTCACCCTGCTCACCGTGGTCGCGCTGATCGCCGTCTCGGCGGTCGCCGTCGGTTCCGGCGCGCTCGCCGGGATCGAGCTGGCGATGCTGGCGCTCCTCGCCCTCGCCTCGTTCGAGGCCGTCCGCCCGCTGCCCGGGGCTGCCGAGCAGCTCGTCGCCGTCAGCTCCGCCTCGCGCCGCCTGGTCGACCTGACCGACCGCGAGGCCCCGGTCGTCGACCCCGCGGCGCCGTGCCCGCCCGCCCGCAGGGGCGACCTCTCGCTTCGCGGAGTCCGGATGAGCTGGACACCCGGCGCAAGGCCCGCTCTCGACGGGATCGACCTCGACCTCCCGGCCGGCTCGATCGTGGCGCTCGTCGGGCCGAGCGGCTCGGGCAAGTCGACGCTCGCGTGCCTGCTCGCCCGCTTCCGCGACCCGGACGCCGGCGCGATCCTGCTCGACGGCCGCGACCTGCGCGACTACGCGCAGGCCGACGTCCGCCGCGCGGTGTGCCTCGCCGGGCAGGAGGCCCACCTCTTCCCCACCTCGATTCGCGAGAACCTCCGGATCGCGCGGCCCGGCGCCGACGACGACGAACTCGGCGAGGCGCTCCGCCGGGCCCGCTGCCTGGACTGGGTCGCGGAGCTTCCCGACGGTCTCGACACCCAGGTGGGCGAGAACGGCGCGCGGGTCTCGGGCGGCCAGCGCCAGCGTCTCGCGCTCGCCCGCGCCTTCCTCGCCGAGGCCCGGCTGCTCGTCCTCGACGAGCCCGACGTCCACCTCGACGAGGCCACCGCGGACGCGCTCGTCCGCGACCTGCTCGCCTCCGCCCGCGCGGCAGGGCTCGGCGTCCTGCTGATCACGCACCGGCCGGTGCCGCGCGAGCTCGTCGACCGCGTCGAGGTGCTGCGCGAGGGTCGCATCGTCCGCACGTAGAGAATGGTCCGGTATGACGGACGTCGACCTGCTCATCCGTGGCGGCGCGCCGTTCGACGTCGCCGTCGACGGCGGGCGGATCGCCGCGACCGGGAACGAGCTCGGGCTCGCGGCGGCGGAGACGATCGACGCGACCGGACTGCACGTCCTTCCCGGCGCGGTCGACGCCCACGTGCACTTCAACGATCCCGGCCGGTCCGACTGGGAGGGCTGGGCGAGCGGAACCGCGGCGGCCGCCGCGGGCGGCACGACCTGCGTCGTCGACATGCCCCTGAACGCGCACCCGCCGACGGTCGACGCGGCCTCGTTCCGGGCCAAGGTCGAGGCCGCAAGCGGCGCGGCGCTGACCGACTACGCGCTCTGGGGCGGGCTCGTGCCCGGGAACGTCTCGCGGCTCGCCGAGCTCGCCGAGCTGGGAGTCGTCGGCTTCAAGGCGTTCATGTCGCCGAGCGGGATCGAGGACTTCGAGGCGGTCGACGACCTGGCGCTCCACGACGGGATGGCGGAGGCGGCGCGGCTCCGCCTCCCGGTCGCCGTCCACGCGGAGAGCGCCGCGCTCACCGAGGGGCTGAGGGCGCGCGCCGGCGGCCGCGGCTGGCGCGACTACGCCGCCTCCCGGCCGGTGGTCGCAGAGCTCGAGGCGATCGCCCGCGCCATCGTCCTCGCCGAGGACACCGGCTGCTCGCTGCACGTCGTGCACGTCTCGACGGGCCGCGGCGTGCGGCTCGTCACCGCCGCCCGGGCACGCGGGGTCGACGTGACCTGCGAGACCTGCCCGCACTACCTGCTGCTCGACGAGGACGACCTGGAGTCGCTCGGCGCCGTCGCCAAGTGCGCGCCGCCCCTCCGCTGCCGGGCCGACCTCGACGACCTCCGCTCGGAGCTCGCCGCCGGGTCGATCGACCTGCTCGCGAGCGACCACTCGCCCGCGCCTGCCTCGCTCAAGGAGGGCGACGACGCCTTCGCGGTCTGGGGCGGGATCTCCGGCTGCCAGTCGCTGCTCCCGATCGTCCTGAGCGAGGGCTTCCCGCCGGAGCTCGTCGCCGCGCGGCCGGCGGCGCGCTTCCGGCTGCCGGGCAAGGGCCGCCTGGAGCCGGGCGCCGACGCCGACCTCGTCCTCGCCGACCTCTCCGCCGAGGTCCGGCTGCGGGCCGAGGATCTCCGCTACCGCCACCGCCAGAGCCCGTACGTCGGCCGGCCGCTGCGGGCGCGCATCGTCACGACCCTGCTGCGCGGTGCGCCCGTCGTCGCGGGCGAGCCTCGCGGCCGCCTCGTCCGGCCGCTCGGGCCATGACCGGCTCTACGGCCCGGATACCGCCGGCACGAACGGATACAGCTCGTCCTGCCCCGGCTGGATCACGCCGTAGCTCGACTCGGGCACCTCGTTCCAGACGCCCGGAAGGTCGCCGAGCGGCTCGGAGACGACGAGCCGCGACTCGTTCCCGACCTCGTGCAGGATCGGGTTGTCCGGGTAGAGGTGGCGCAGCACCTGGACGTCGGTGCTGAAGTAGAGGGAGCGCGACTTGCCCTCGCTCGAGTAGCGGAACGCCCAGACGCGCACCCCGTCGGTCGTCGCGACCGTCATCTGGATCGGCTGCGCGACGCCGTGCGCCCGCCCGGTCGCCTCGATCAGCTCGACCGCGCGCTGCACGGCCGACGGCGGGTCGTCCTCGAGGCCGAAGGTCAGGGCGAGGAAGAAGAACACCTCCGAGTCGGTCGAGCCCTCGATCTCCGGGTAGAGGGCCGGGTCGACCTGGAGCACGAGGTCGCGCTTGACGAGATGGAAGTCCCTGATCAGGCCGTTGTGCATCCACAGCCAGCGCCCGTGCCTGAAGGGATGGCAGTTGGTCTGCTGCACCGGCGCCCCGCTCGAGGCGCGGATGTGCGCGAACAGGAGCGGCGAGGTCACATGCGCCGCGAGCTCGCGCAGGTTCCGGTCGTTCCAGGCGGGCTCGACGCTGTGGAAGGCCCCGGGCGCCTCCCCCAGGCCGTACCAGCCGATCCCGAAGCCGTCCCCGTTCGTCGTCTCGGCGCCGAGCCGCGAATGGAGGCTCTGGTCGATGAGCGAATGCGCCCCCTGGAACAGCACCTTCTCGATCAGCATCGGCGAACCTGAGTATGCGAGCCACCGGCACACCGCGTGTCTCCTCTCTCGTCGGGGTACCCACCGTCCATTAGGCGCCGGGGCGGCGCGCCGCGCATCCCCCAGGACGGATGATCCCGACGTCGGGCCGCGAGGCCGCGGGTAGATTGCGGGCGACCGTGCGGAAGCTGCAGAGCCAGGGCGTCCACCACATCACGCTCGTCGGGGCAGACCGGCAGACGTCGATCGACTTCTGGGAGGGGGTTCTCGGCATGCCGTTCGTGTTCGAGCAGCCGAACCTCGACCGGGCGGCGGAGAGCCACCTCTACTTCGACCCGGGCGACGGCCGCCTGATCACCGTCTTCACGAACGAGGAGCGGGCGCCCGACCCGACCCGGACGGCAACCGATCCCGGCTGCGTCCACCACATCGCGTTCTCGCTCTCGCAGGCCGTCTTCGCGCAGGCGGTGGAGCGGCTCGACGAGCGGGGAATCCGGCACAGCGGCGTCAAGGACCGCGGCTTCATGGACTCGATCTACTTCGAGGACCCCCTCGGCCTGACGATTGAGCTGGCCTCCTACCGCTTCGAGCCTCCGGCCGGCCACAGCCACGCCGAGGTGCTGCTCGAAGCGCACGGCCTCCGCGTCGAGCGACGCGACTACAACATCGACCAGGTCCACCTGGCCGACGCGATCGAGGCCCTCGTCGAGCGGTCTCGCGCGTCGCTCTCCGACGACCGCTCGCCCAAGAACCCGTACTAGCCCGCCCCCAACCGACAGACCGGGAGGATCGCATGGCCGAGATCACGCTGAACATCCTGAAGCCGAGCGTCAACAACCTGACCGTGCGGATCTTCGTTCGAGCCGCCGAGCTCGACTTCGAGGAGGTCGACGTCTGGGGGCGCACGAGCGAGCCCGAGTTCCTCGCCAAGGACCCCGCGCACCTGACGCCGATGATCGAGGAGGGCGGGCTGCCGCGGGGCTCGCTCTGGGAGAGCTGCGCGATCATGCAGTACCTCTGCAACGCGCACGGCCTCGGCGGGCTCTACCCGACCGCCCCGGCCGAGCGCGCGATGGTCGACAGCGCGATGTTCTACCTGATCGGCACGCTCTACCCGCTCGTCGCGCGCGCCACCTATCCGGCGCTCGCCTTCCCGCAGTATGCGGGGGAGGTCGCGACCGCCGAGGGCGCAGACGACGCGATGAAGGGCCGCGCCCAGCAGGACGCCGCCGCCGCGATCGCCGAGCCGCTCGACGTCTATCGCACGTTCTTCCTCGAGGGGAAGCAGTTCATCGGCGGCGCCGCGCCCTCGATCGCCGACATCCGCCTGGCCGCGACGCTCGAGTTCCTGCGGGCGATCGACTACGACTTCCCGGCCTGGACGAGCGAGTACATGGCCGCGGTCGAGAGCTCGCTCGGCGAGGCCTACAGCGTGCCGGCGACCGACGTGCGCGGCTACATCGAGTACGTGAAGTCGCAGAACGGCTGAGCGATGCCGAGCGGGAGGCCCGGGACCCCGGTCAGCCACATCTGCAGGGCCTACCCGGACCGGGTCGAGGTTCGGGGGCGCGACCTCTGCGGCGACCTGATGGGCCGGCTGAGCTTCAGCGAGTACTTCTGCCTGCTCGCCACGGGCCGCGAGCCGAGCGAGGACCAGCGCTACTTCGTCGACCTGCTCCTCGTCGCGATCGCCGAGCACGGGCTGATGCCGACCAACGTCGCGGCGCGGATGACGCTCGCGGCCGACCCCGGATCGTTGCAGGGGGCCGTCGCAGCCGGGATCCTCGGCTGCGGCCCGGTCCTGCTCGGCACGGCCGAGGAATGCGCTCGGCTGATCGAGGCGGCGCAGGCGAAGGTGTCCGCCGGAGCCGTCCCCGCCGCGGCCGCCCGGGAGCTGGCGCAGGCGATCCACGCCTCGGGCGGCAGGACGCCCGGGTTCGGCCACCCGGTTCACCGGCCGCTCGACCCTCGCGCCGAGCGGATCCTCGAGCTCGCCGATGCGCGCGGGGTGAGCGGGCCGTCCGTCCTGCTGGCCCGCGCGTTCCGCGGCGCGGTCGCCGACGCCTGGGGCAGGCCGCTGACGATGAACGTCTCGATGCCGATCGCGGCGGTGATGCTCGACCTCGGGTTCTCGGCGGCGTTCGTGAAGGCGATCCCGATCCTCGCCCGCACCGCCGGCCTGCTCGCGCACCTGGCCGAGGAGCAGGAGGAGCCCGTCGGCTTCGTGCTGGCGTCGGCGGCGGAGGAGGCGGTCGACTACGAGCCCCGACGCCCCTGATGCTCGCGCCCGAGGTCGAGGGCCGTCCCTGGCCCGAGCAGCTTCCGGTCGACGACGCCTCGTACCGGGCGCAGCTCGCCTACCTGTTCGACCGCTCGGCCTTCTACCGCGAGAAGCTGGGCGCGGCGGGCGTCGCCTCCGCCGCGTCGGCCGGGGGGCTGGCCGAGATCGCCCTCCTGCCGCTGACCGAGAAGGACGAGCTTCGCGCGAGCTGTACGCCCGGGAGCCCGTTCGGCGCCCACCTCTGCGCGGCGCCGGCCGAGATCGTCCGGATCTATTCGACGAGCGGCACCACCGGCACTCCGAGCTTCATCCCGCTCACGGCAGGCGATCTCGACAACTGGGTGACCGCGTCGGCGCGGAGCTACGCGGCCTCCGGGATCGCGCCCGGCATGCGCATCGTCTCGACCTACAACGCCGGACCGTTCGCGGCCGGCGCGGCGCTCGCCTCCTTCGACCGCATCGGCCTCTGCCACATCCCGGTCGGAACCGGGAACACCGAGCGCCTGATCCGGTCGATCGAGCTGCTCCGGCCCGAGGCCGTCGTGCTGACGCCCTCCTACGCCGCCCACCTCGTCGAGTGGGCGACCGAGCGGGGCTTCGACCTTCGGGGATCGAGCGTCGGGCGGGTGCTCGTCGCGGGCGAGCCGGGCGGCGGCGAGCCGGCCTTCCGGGCACGGCTCGAGCAGGGCTGGGGGGCGAAGGTGACCGAGGCGATGGGCATCGGAGACATCGGCGTCTCGCTCTGGGGCGAATGCGAGGAGCAGGACGGCATGCACCTCGGCGCGCGCGGGTTCGTCCACGCGGAGCTGATCGACCCCGGCACGGGCGGGGTCGTCGAGCTGGACGACGGCGCGACCGGGGAGCTCGTCCTGACGCACCTCCGGCAGCGCGCCGCGCCGCTCCTGCGCTTCCGCACCCGCGACCACGTCCAGGTCCGGATGAGTACGTGCCCGTGCGGCCGGACGGGCCCACGGGTGCGCTGCATCGGGCGTACCGACGACATGCTGATCGTCCGCGGCGTCAACGTCTTCCCGGCCGCGATCCGCGAGGTCGTGAGCGCGTTCGCCCCCACGGTCAGCGGCAACATCCTCGTCAGGCCCCGGCAGCCGGGCGTGAAGCAGGAGCCGCCGCTCCCGGTCAGCGTCGAGCTCGCGCAGGGAGCTGCTGCCCACGAAGGGCTCGCAGCGGCGATCGGCGACCACCTCCGCGGCGTGCTCGTCGTCCAGGCCCGGATCGAGCTCGTCCCCTGGGGGAGCCTCCAGCGCAGCGAGTACAAGTCCAGGCTGGTCGAGCACGAGCCGCAGAGATAGCCCTGCCGCTCCATTAAGGGGTCTGACCCCTCAACCGCGTCTGCCCGCCCTCGCCGCGCTTCCCGGGGGGTCTGACCCCTTCACGAAGCTCCACTCGCTTCCGGCGCGCGGCGACGCTCGAATCCGGGCTCGCCGGAGCGCGAAACGTACGGGCCGCTCGGCCGCCACGAGGCCCGCCGGCCCGGCCGAAGCGTCCGAAGACGGCTCAGGGGGGCCCGAGCCGCTAGCCGGCGCGCCGGTCAGCCTCGGCCAGCAGCCGGGCCAGCGTCTGCAGCAGCTTCCAGGCGAGCGCGGCGTTCGACTCGACGATCGCGCGGAAGTCCCAGATGGTCATGCCGTAACAGGCCAGGTCGGTCTCGGCGGTGATCGTCGCGGTGCGCGGCAGGTCGGCGATCAGGGCGATCTCGCCGAAGTGATCGCCGGGACCGAGCGTCCTCAGCTCGCGGTCGGCGAGACTCACCTTCGCCGTCCCGGACTCGATCACGAAGAACCCGACGCCCGATTGGCCCTCCTGGACCACCGAGCTCCCCGCGCGGAACGTCCTCTCCTTGAGCGACCCGGCGACCGCCTTCAGCTCACGGCGGTCCAGCCCCGCAAAGAGCGGGATCCCCGCGATCAGCTCGGAGGGGGCACTCGCCACAGGCGAGAGCATACTCCCTCAGACGGCGCGCACAAGGCCGTCCCGCGCCGCCTCGAGATCGGCCGGCACCGCGAGCTCCGCAGGCCGGTGCGTGACGAGGAGCTCGGCCGCGCCCGACTCCGCGAACGCCTCGCGCGCCTCGTCGAGCGAGAGGTGACCGCGCGGCTCGCCGTCGAGATGACCGGCGAGGAGCGTGGCCTCGCAGAGGAAGAGGTCCGCCCCGCTCGCCGACGAGACCAGCGCGTCCGACGGGCCCGAGTCGCCCGAGTAGGCGAGCGTTCGCCCGTTCCCGGTCACTCGGAGCGCGTGCGCCTCCATCCGGTAGTGCGGGACGACGGTCGCCGTGACCCCGAAGCCGGCCGCCTCGAAGGGGGTGCCGGGCTCGTACTCGTACAGCTCGAAGACGCGCTCGAACATGTCCGGGAACCCGAGCAGGGTCCCGAACTCGACCAGTCGCGCCACGCCCCCCGGCTGGACCCAGAGGACGGGCTTGCGGAGCACGTGCCCCTGCCCGTGCAGGTACAGCGCGCCCCACACCCAGGGGACGAGGTCGCCCCAGTGGTCGAGGTGGAAGTGCGTGATCACGATCGCGTCCGGATCGGGCCACGCGCGCTCGTTCCGCAGCCGGGCGAGGACGCCGGGCCCGCAGTCGAGCAGCAGCGAGCCGCCCCCGTTCTCGACTAGGTACCCCGACTGGGCCCCGCCCGGGTTGGGCCAGGCAGGCGAGCATCCGACGACCGTCAGCCGCATGGTGCCATCGTTGCAGAGAGCGTCGCGACGGGGCCGGGAGGTCCGCTCAGGTCTGCCGGCGGAGCCGCTCGGCCATGACCTTCATCACGATCTCGGCGAAGTACGGCGTCTCCTGTACGAGGAACCAGAAACGGCGCTTGTCGACCGCGACGAGCTCGCAGTCGGTCTCCGCCACGACCGTCGCCGACCGCGGCTCGCGATCGATCACCGCCATCTCGCCGAAGAGCCCGCCGGGGCCGATCGACTCGAGCTCGCTGCCGTGCGCGGCCAGCGAGACCGATCCGCTCTTCACGAGGTACATCCGGTCGCCGGGATCGCCCTCGGCGAACACCGTCTGGCCGGCGGCGAACTCCTCCGGCTCACCGGACCGCATCAACAGGGCGAGGTACTGCTCGTGGGTGTCTGGCGTCGACATCGACGATCTCCGGGCGCGCGAGTCGGGCAAGAGTAGAGCGCCGCGCCGAGCCCGGTGAGTCGTTTCGGTGAAGATCTGGTGACGAACTCGTCGCGATGCCGTCAGACCGTCGCGAGGCCGGCGCGCAGCGAGCCGAGCCGCGTGTCGATCAGCGCGTCGGCGGCGCGGCGGCTCGACGGGCTCCCGCCGACCGCATCCAGGAACTGAGCACGCTCGAGCTCGAAGAGCCGCGACGCGCTCGAGGCGGTTACCGTCGCGGTTCGCGGGACGTCCCGCAGCAGCGCGATCTCGCCGAACCCGTCGCCCGCGGACAGCGTTCGCACCCGCCGCCCGTCGACCGCCACCTCGAGCTCGCCGGCCCCGACGAGGTAGTAGAGGGCGCCGTGCTCGCCCTGGCGAACGACAACCTCGCCGGCGGAGACCTCGACCGGCACGAGCGAGCGGGCCAGGCGCTCCAGCGCCGGCAGGTCGAGCGGAGCGAAGATCGGGACGGAGCGGAGGAGCTCGACCGACTCGTCGGTCACCACGTACGCCGCGTCCAGCTTGGCCAGCCGCCGCCAGAGGAGCGCAGCGAGGAGCGGCAGCACCGCCCCGCTCGTCAGCAGGGCCCCGCGGATGCCGAGCCACGAGACGAGCAGCGGGGCCAGGAGCGCGCCGAGCCCGATCGTCCCGACGAAGACGCTGTGGAGCACGCTGAAGACCTTTGCCAGGACGTCGTCGGGGATCGCCCGCTGGAGAAGGGTCACCGCCGCGAAGTCGACGATCGTGACGCCGGTCCCCAGCACGGCGAGCAGGAGCAGCGTCGGCGCGGTTCCCGGCACGGCGGCCACGAGGACGATCGGAGCGCCGCAGAGCACGAGCCCGAGACCGAGGTCGGAGGCGACCCGGCGCCGTCCGAGCAGGGCCGCGGCCACGAGCGCCCCGATCAGGCCGCCGATCCCGATCGCGCCGTTCAGCACGCCGACGCCCGAGTCGCCGAGGTCGAGCAGCTGGAGGGCCGAGACGACGACGAGCACGTTGAGGGCGCCGGCGACCAGGTTCTGGGCGCAGTACAGGCCGACGACGAGCCGCAGCCGCGGGTCGGCGTGGATCACACGGAGGCCGGCCCTGGTGTCGGCAAACGCGTCGCCGGCGGGTGCGCCGCTTCCCGGTTGCTCCCAGGCCGGGATCCGCGCGATCAGGACGGTCGAGAAGGCGTACGACGCGGCGGTGGCGAGCAGCACCGCACCCGGGCTCCAGACGGCGAGCAGGATGCCGCTGACGAGCGGCCCGAGCAGCATGCCGGAGCTCTCGATCGTCGTCAGCGCCAGGTTCGTGGCGGTCAGCTCACCCGGGGTGCGCGCGAGGAAGGGCAGGGCAGCGGTCTGCAGGGGCCTGACCATCGTCGAGAGCAGCGACTCGACAGCGACGGCCGCGAAGACGGCGGCGAGGCCGGCGCCGGCGAAGAGCGCAGCCCCGGCGGCCACCATCGCGAGCGTCCGCCCCACCCCGGCGGCGAGCAGGAGGCGATCGCTGGGGAAGCGGCCGAGCAGCCCGGCGGCGATCGGACCGGCGGCCGCCGCCGGCAGGATGCGGATCACGCCCAGCAGTCCGACCGCCTCCGCCCCGCCGCGGCGGTAGGCGACGACCGCGAGCGCGACCGTCGCGGCCCAGCGGCCGGTCACCGAGGCGAGCCGCGCGAGCGCGACGAGCCGGAGCCGGCGGTTCCCCGCGACGATCCGGCAAGCGGCCAGCGCCTCACGGGCATGCTCGGGAAGCGGGCCCATGGGCGCTGAGCGTATGTCACGAGCCGGTGAAGAACCGGTGAACGGACGGCCGCCAGTTGGTTTCGCCGCGGTGTGCCTACACTCTTGCCGTGATCTCATGCGCGGCGTGCGGCGGCGAGAATCCCCCGCAGTTCCGGTTCTGCGGCTACTGCGGAGTCCCGCTCGTCCCGGCCCAGGAAACCGGGCCGGGGCACGAGTCCCGCCGGTCGGTCACCGTGGTCTTCTCCGACCTGAAAGGCTCGACGAGCCTCGGCGAGCGCCTCGACTCGGAGGCGCTGCGCGAGGTGATGACGCGCTACTTCGAGGAGATGA
This sequence comes from uncultured Actinomycetes bacterium, assembly GCA_963796625.1. Classification (GTDB taxonomy): domain Bacteria; phylum Actinomycetota; class Thermoleophilia; order Gaiellales; family Gaiellaceae; genus PALSA-600. The sequence continues at coordinate 522,160 of CAWCME010000003.1, read as the reverse complement.
GCAGCGCGCTCGAGCGCCACGGCGGCACGGTCGAGAAGTTCATCGGCGACGCGATCATGGCCGCCTTCGGGATGCCCGTCGCACACGAGGACGACGCGCTGCGCGCGGTGCGCGCGGCGCTCGAGATGAAGGAGCAGCTCGCCGTCCTGAACCGGGAGCTCGAGCGGCGCTGGGGCGTCACGCTCGCGAACCGGACCGGCGTCAACACCGGCCCGGTGATCGCCTCGGGCGATTCGACCTCGCGGCAGCGCCTCGTCACCGGAGACACCGTCAACGTCGCCGCCCGGCTCGAGCAGGCCGCCCCGGAGTACGAGGTGCTGATCGGAGAGACGACCTACAAGCTGGTTCGCGACGCGGTCGAGGTCGAGCCGGTCGAGCCGCTGGAGCTGAAGGGGAAGTCGGAGCGCGTGCCCGCCTACCGCCTGCTCGGCGTCTCCGAGGTGGGCAGCCCGCCGCGCCGCCACGACCTGCCCCTCGTCGGGCGCGAGCGCGAGGTCGGCGTCCCTACCGAGGCGCTCGACGCCGCGATCGCCGGCAACTCGTGCCGGCTCGTGACGATCCTGGCCGAGGCGGGAACCGGCAAGTCGCGGCTGATCGAGGAGCTGATCGCGCTCTCGGCCGAGCGTGGCGGGGTCGCCCTGGACGGACGCTGCCTCCCGTACGGGCGCGGCATCACCTTCTGGCCGGTGGTCGAGATGGTCGGCCACGCCGCCGGAATCGTGCAGGAAGGCGCGCCCGCCACCGCCCGCGCGAAGGTCGCAGGGTTCGCGTCCAGCGGCCGCATCGACCCGCTTCGCCGAGCGGTCTAGGATGCGCGGAATGGAGCTGGAGCCGTCCGAGTTCGAGCTCGTCGCAGCGTCGCTGCGGGCCGACGACGTCGACACCAGGGCATACCTCGAGGTGCTGGCCGGGAAGCTCGACGCATCGTTCCCCGGGCACGTTCAGATCGAGCGGCGCGGGCTGGTCCCCGGCTCGAAGAAGGTACGGCGGATCGTCGTGCTCCTCGGCGAGGACCGCTACGCGCTCGAGAGCGACAACGCACAGCTCGTCTGCCTGCGCAGCACGATGGTGCGCGGGATCGCCCTCAAGAACGACCAGATCGGCCTCGACGAGTGGATCGACGGCCTCTCGCACGCGCTCGTCCGCACCGCCGAGGCGAGCGAGCAGGGCAGGCTGGCGCTCGAGCGGCTGCTGATCTAGAGGCCGCAGCGGCGGCGATAGGATGCGCCTGCCTCACCCCCGGGCGCTCACCCGCCTCGACCAAGGAGGATCGATGCCGCTCTTCGGAGGTTCCTCGTCCGACACGACCGCCAGCTGGGAGCCGCAGGCCGCGGACGGCCGTCTCGCCCACACCGCAGGCGCCGATCCGAGCGGCGTGTTCACCTCGGACCTGTCGGTGTCGGAGTACGTCCTGCTCGGCGAGGCCGGCTTCGAGCCGCTCGGCTTCGTGATCGGCTCGTCGATCTACCACATCGGGCTCCAGAACGCGAAGTGGTCGCAGAACCAGGAGCTCGTGATGCTGACCCAGGCGATGTACAACGCCCGCGAGCTCGCGATGTCGCGGATGCAGGCCGAGGCCGAGCATCTCGGAGCCGACGGGATCGTCGGGGTGCAGCTGCGGATGCAGGCGTACGTGTGGGGGCAGGAGGTGCTCGAGTTCCTGGCCACGGGCACCGCGGTGAAGGCGTCCGCCGCCGGCGGCGCTCACCGCACTCCCGACGGGCACGCCTTCACCTCGGATCTCTCGGCCCAGGACTTCTTCCGGCTGCTCGCGGGCGGGGCGGTGCCGGTCGCCTTCGTGCTCGGCACCTGCGTGTACCACATCGCCCACCAGTCGATCATGCAGTCGCTCCGCCAGATCGGCCAGAACCAGGAGATGATGCTCTTCACCCAGGGCGTCTACGAGGCGCGCGAGCTTGCGCTGTCACGGATGCAGGCCGAGGCGACAACCGCCCGGGCGGCCGGGATCGTGGGCGTGAACGTCGCCGTCTACAACCACGTCTGGGGCGAGCACGCGACCGAGTTCCTCTCCACCGGCACCGCCGTCCGGCCGCTCGCCGAGGAGCACAGGCTGTCCACCTCGCCGAAGCCCACCTTCACGCTCGGCCTCGACGCCTAGGAGAGCCCGCACGCCGCACCGCCCGACGCCGACCGCGCCCGTTGCCCTCCTGCTGCTCGCAGCCGCGCTGGCGGCCGGCGCCGCCCGGGCCGCGACGGCGGCCGGCGGCTACTTCGAGAGCCCGTCGAAGGAGATCGTGTGCGGCTCCTTCGCCGGCCCCGGGATCGCACCGCTGCTCGAGTGCGGCGTGGCGAGCGGGCTCGTCCCGCCGCCGCCGCGGCCGGGCTCGAGCAGGTGCGGGGGGCTCGACTTCGCGGCCGACCGGGTCCGGCTGAACGCGACCGGGAAGAGCTACGGCTTCTGTGCCGGCGATGTCGGCGTCCTGGCCGAGCGGGGCTCGGCGCCGGTGCTCGCCCACGGCGCGACCCGGCACGCCGGCCCGTTCACTTGCTCGTCCACGGTGGCCTGGCTCACCTGCAGGAACACGAGCGGCCACGGCTTCGCGCTCAGCCGCCGACGCTGGCGCTCGTTTTGAGGACGCCCGCAATGCACCGGCGCCTCGTCCTCCCCGCAGCGGCTCTCGCACCGGCGCTCGGCGCCCCCGCCGCGCTCGCGGGCCCGCTGCCCGGGGCGGCGACCGCGGGCGACCGGGCGGCCTGGCGATCGATCCTGCACTGGCCGGGCAGCTGCGAGGCAGGCTGGCGCGCCACCGGGACGCAGGGAGCGGGGATCGCGCTCATGTCGCCGGTCTCGACCTTCCGGCTCGCCGGCGACCGGTTCCTGCCGGCCGGGACGCGCGCGAAGACCGCCTGCGACGGCAAGCCGCCGTACGACCCGGCGCGCTGGCCGCGGCTCGCGACCCCGAAGGGCGCCTGAGCATGCCCGCGCTCGGACCCCGGGGCGAGGGCTGGGTGGCTCTCCAGCTGCTGGCAATCGTCGCGATCGCCGGCTGCGGGCTCCTCGGAGTCGGAGAGCCGGCGCCGGCGCTCGAGGTCGCCGGCCTCGCCGTCTCCCTGGCCGGGCTCGTGCTCTTCGGACTCGGCATCGCGGCGCTCGGCAGGTCGACGACGCCGTTCCCGAGACCCGCCCCGCTCGCCGAGTTCCGCCGGCACGGCGTCTACCGTCTGGTGCGCCACCCGATCTACGGCGGTCTGCTCCTGATCGCGGTCGGCTGGTCGGTCGGCAAGGCCCCGATCGGGCTCCTCCCGACGGCCGGGCTGGCGCTGATCTTCGAGCTCAAGTCGCGCCGCGAGGAGGCCTGGCTGGTCGAGCGCTACCCGGACTACGCCGAGTATCGCGACGCGACGCCCCATCGCTTCCTGCCCTGGCTCGTCTAGCGCCGGCGCTCGAACGCGATCACGGGGATCACGCGAGTCGTCTTCTCCTGGTAGCCGGCGAACACAGGGCGCCGCTCCGCCTGACGGGCGAAGAGCCGGTCGCGCTCATCGCCCTCGATGAGGACCGCCCGGACCGGGTAGGACTCGTCTCCGACCTCGATGTTCGCCCGCGGATTTGCGAGCAGATTGTGGAACCAGTCAGGGTTGGTCGCGGCACCTCCCTTCGAGGCGAACACGACCAGCCGGTCGCCGTCGTCCATGTAGAGGAGCGGGGTCGTGTGGAGGCGGCCGCTCCGCGCCCCGGTGCTCGTCAGCAGGAGCATCGGCGCTCCCTCGAAGACACCGCCCACCTTGCCGCCGTTGGCGCGGAACTCCTCGATCACCCTGCGATTGCGGTCGTCGGGAATAGCCCCTCCTATGATCGGCTTGCGACAGCTCGAAACGGTACGCGGAGCAAGGGGGCCACGCCGCCGCCGCTACAAGACCCTCGCGGGGAGCCGATGTGGTTCCGGTGAGGCGTCCCCGGCCGCCGGTCCGCTCCGCGGTCCTGGGTCGCGCCCGCAGGGGCTCGAACGCCCACCTATCGTGGGCGAAACCGCAGATCGTGCTCGTGACGAGCTGAGCTCCCGCTCCTCGACTCCTCGACTCCTCGACTCCTCGCAGGTCAGGTTCTCCGGACGGCGATCTCCATGATCGGCTATCCGAACGTCTGGGGCGCGAACCTCGAGCCGGGCGATGTGCTCTTTTTCGGACGCGGCGCGAAGTCGAAACCGTCCCAGGTCGACCATGCCCCGCTGTACCTGAGAGACGGCTGGCTGATCCAGTCCTCGAGCCTGGACATATCGCTCAGCCTGCTCGGGTGGGCCCGCCCGGCCTGCGCCTGGGGCCGCCGGCCGCTCGCCGAGGCCGGACTGGTCGGCGCCGGCGGCGCGATCCCGGGCGCCCGCGTGACCGGCGCCGGCTCACCGCCGGCCCGCCGCCCTTCGGCCCCGGGCGCGGCTGGGCAGGCGGCCGACCAGCCTACGCGCTATCCGCGGTGCTCCCCGGGCGGCAGCCGCCCGCAGGCGACGCCTGAGCCGGCGGTCGAGCCACACGTCGAGGACGAGCAGGTGGCGGAAGCCGCCCAGGGAGCTGCGCAGCTCGATCACCGCCGCCTCGGCGATCGCCGCAGCCCGGATCGTCGGCCCGGAAAGCGGCGGCGCCGACCTGCGGCCTGCCTCCTGGGCCGACCGGATCTCCGCCTCGAGGCGGTTCGCGGGGACGCGCCCGCCCAGCGAGGCGGCGGACGCCGCCGCCTGCCCGAGGGAGCGGGCCGCACCTTCGGGGCGCCCCGCGAGGAGGAACGCCCGCGCGTTCTCCTCGTAGAAGCGCCGGCGCGGCAGCGACCCGGTCTTCGACTCCGGGTGCAGCTCGAAGACGGAGACCACCCCGCGGAGCCTCCGGCTCCGGACTCCGGCCGCGAGCAGCCGCAGCCAGAGGTCGACGTCCATCGCGAGCTCGAACGACGGGTCGAGCCCGCCGGCCCGATCGAGCGCGGAGCGCCGGAGGAACGCGCCCGGCTGCGGGATCGAGAGGCCGCCCTCGAGGCCCTCGACCGTCAGCCGCCGCGGCGCGCGCCAGATCAGCACCTCGCGCCCGCCCTCGACGATCCTGCAGTCCCCGTAGACGAGGCCGAGCCCGGGGCCGGCTGCGAAGGCACCGACGGCACGCGCGACCGCCTCGGGAAGCAGCACGTCGTCCGCGTTCAGCCAGGTCACGATCGAGCCGGAGGCGACGGCGAGCCCCTTGTTGATCGCCTCGACCTGGCCGCCGTCGGGCTCCGAGATCCAGCGCAGGCCGGACGCGGCGGCGAGCAGCTCGACCGTGCCGTCCGTCGAGCCGCCGTCGACGATCACGTGCTCCACCCCGGGGTAGGTCTGGCGGCGGACGCTCGCGAGGCAGCGGGCCAGCCGTTCGCCCGGGTTCAGGCACGGGGTCACGATCGAGACGGTCGGGCCGGCGGCGCCGGGGCCGGGAGCGGCCTCGCCGGGGGGGACGACGTCGCCCGGGCCTGTGCCGCTCATCGAGACCGAGACTATGCCGGAACAGCACCGACCGCCGACCCCGCGGCGTCCGCCGGGCCCGGGCTCGTCCACGAGATCGCGCCTTTTGCAGGGAGAATGCCCGGTTGTCGACTTGTGGGCAGCCGGTCTGGCTGCTAGGGTGGCCGACTTGTGACGTGCCGGAGCCCTTCGCTGCGCCGGTCTCGTTCCTCAACGGGGTCCGTCGTCTCACGGGAGTGGCGCCAGCTGCTCCTCGCGCTCGCCGCGTTCGCCGCGGCCCTCGTCTGCGCGGTCCCGGCCCCCGCGGCGAACCCGATCGACTCCAAGCGCGCCGAGGCTCAGCAGGTGTTCGACCAGATCCAGCAACTCGACCAGAGCCTGGGCCGGGCCGACGAGCTGATCAACCTCGCGAACCTCCGGCTCACGCACGTGCAGTACGAGATGAAGGTGAACACGCACGAGCTCGTCGTCGCGAAGCACAACCTCGTCCAGAGCCGCCGGCTGATCGCCAAGCGCCTCGTCGAGCAGTACACGACGCCCCAGTCCTCGACGCTCGAGATGATCCTCGGCTCGACGAGCCTGACGGACCTGCTCACCCGGATCGACAACGCAAACCGGATCTCGTCGCTCGACGGCGCCGTCGTCGGTCAGGTCGAGACATTCAAGTCCGCCGTCGTCCGGCATTCCCACGAGCTCGCGAGCGAGCAGGCCTACGCGCGCCGCCTCGTCGCCCAGCGCGAGGCCGAGCACCGCTCGATCGCCGATCAGCTCGCCCAGCGGCAGAGCCTCCTGACCTCGATCCGCGGCGAGATCTCCAGGCTCGAGGCCGAGCAGGCCGCCCGCCAGCTCGAGGCGGTGCGCGCCGCGCAGGCGCAGGTGGCGGCCGCGCAGGCACAGCAGGCCGCAGCCGCGCAGGCGACCGTGGTCGGGGTGACCGCGGTCACGCCGGACGGGGCGAGCGTCGTGCCGGCGTCGGGCCTCGGGAGCCAGGTCGTCTCGGTCGCGATGTCCTTCCTCGGCACGCCGTACGTCTGGGGAGGCGCGGCGCCGGGCGGCTTCGACTGCTCCGGCCTCGTCATGTACTCCTTCGCCCAGCTCGGGGTCTCGCTCCCGCATTCGTCGTACGCCCAGTGGAACTACGGCGTGTCGGTGCCCCGCGACCAGCTCGAGCCGGGCGACATCGTCTTCTTCGACGGGCTCGGCCACGTCGGCCTCTACATCGGCGGCGGAGAGTTCGTGAACGCCCCCTACACGGGAGCGGTCGTGAGGGTCGACTCGCTCGACTCCGGCTGGGCGGCGCAGAACTATGTCGGTGCCCGCCGGATCACCTGAGCCGGAGCGCGCGGGCAACCGCCGCTTGCGTGTTGACATGACCGGCCGGTGTCGTACCTTCCAGTCATGAACGTCGCTCGCTGGTGGAAACCGGCCCTGGTGGGGCTCGCGGTGCTTGCCGTCGAGAGCTGCGTGATCGGCGGGGCGCTGTTCGCGGCCGTCCGGTACTGGCCGGCCGCCCGGATCGCCGTCGCCCCCTCGGCGCTCGCGCGCGTGACGGTGGCACCGTTCGGGGAGCGGATCGACGGCGTCCGGGTGCTCGACGGGACGAGCCGCGTCGCGGTCAGGCTCCGGTCGGGCTGGATCGAGCCGGCGGGGAAAGTCCCGCCGGGGACGGAGCTTCGGATCGTGGCGACGATCCACCGTTCCCGCTGGCTCGGCTGGCTCGTCGGCTCGACCGAACGGGTTCACGCGGTGGTCCGCACGCCGGACACGCGGCTCGCGGCGAGGTTCGTCTACCCGCAGACCGCCCGGCCCGTCCAGGTCCGCTTCAGCAACCCGGTCCGCGTCGTCTCGGTCCAGGTGCAGGGGGCGGCGCGCCGCCGGATCACCTTCCTGCGACCGCACCGGCTCGTCCCGATCGGCGTCCTCACATCCGGGCCGAACATCGCCGGGAGCGTGCTGGTCGCGGGTGCCGCCCGCCCCTGGGAGCGCCTTCCGAGGCCGGTCAGGGTGAACTGGTTCCCCGCCGGCCCGGCGCCGCAGGTGCTCGTGCACCCGGCACCCAGGACGACCCTCGTCCCCTCGGCGCCGATCGTGCTCACCTTCTCCGGCACCGTCGCCGACGTCCTCGGGACTGCTCGGCCGCGCGTCTGGCCGCGCACGGCCGGAACCTGGCGCGAGCCCGACGACCACACGCTCGTCTTCCAGCCAAGCGGGCTCGGCTTTCCGCTCGGGCGGCACGTCAGCCTGAGGCTGCCGCGCGCGATCCAGGTGATCGCGGGGTCTGACCCCTCGAGCTTCCGCACCCTCTCCTGGCCGGTCCCGCGCGGCTCGTCCCTGCGGCTGAAGGAACTGCTCGCGCAGCTCGGCTACCTGCCGCTCGCCTGGCAGCCGGACCGCTCCGAGCTCGCGCTGACCCCGGCCGCCCAGGTGCGGGCCGCCGTCGACCCGCCGACCGGGACGTTCACCTGGCGCTACCCGGGGACGCCGGCCGCCCTGAAGGAGATCTGGGGCTCGAGCAGCGGGCGCCCGGTGCTGCTGCGCGGGGCGATCATGGCGTTCCAGTCGACCCACGGGCTGCCAGTCGACGGGTATCCGAGCCGCGTCGTCTGGCGGGCGCTCCTCCGCGACGCGCTCGCCGGCCGGACCGCGAGGGCCGGCTACAGCTACGTCTTCGTGACCGAGAGCCTCCCCCAGACGCTGACTCTCTGGCACGACGGGCGGGTGGTCCTGCGCACACCCGTCAACACCGGGATCTCTTCCCGCCCGACCGACCTCGGCACCTACACGGTCTACGCGCACCTGACCTCGACGACGATGTCCGGGATCAACCCCGACGGTACGCCCTACCACGATCCCGGCGTCCCGTGGGTCAACTACTTCAACGGCGGCGACGCCGTGCACGGCTTCCTACGCTCAAGCTACGGCTACCCGCAGAGCCTCGGTTGCGTCGAGGTCCCGATCCCGACCGCCGCCAGGATCTTCCCGTACGTCCAACTCGGGACGCTCGTCACCGTTGCGGCCTGAGCTGTCTAGAGGCTTGCCCCGCCACTTTGCCGCCCGGTGCCGCCGCAAGCGTCGTCGCGGGGCCGCCTCGCCAGCGCGCCGTTCATTATCATCCGCTCGGTCGTCGAGTCGAGATCCTCCGAGTAGGTCCAGCCGAGGTAGCCGCAGCGCCGACATTCACCCGTCTCGGCGAGGCCGGTGCCGAAGGTGACCCGCACGGCACCGCAGGCCAGACACTCGATCTGTTGGGGATTCACGGCTCGCATCGCTCGTCTATCGGCAATACGCGCCGGCCACTCAAGACGCGAGCGCCTTCCTGCCGCTCAAGCGAATGTGGGAGAAGGTGATGCCACGAACCCAGATCTGCGCACCTTCAAGGCTACGTAAGCGGGTGCGGCGGAGGCCTTACGCCTCAGTGGGGAAATGCGTCCCTCGAGCCCTTTGCGGAAGAGATAGCGGCGACCCAGGCGCGGGGTTTGCTCGATCGGCGCTCCGGCCCGAGGCGCTTGGTCAACTTCGTGAACATCGACAGATCGGGCACTCGCCCGTCGAGCGCGATCCGGCAGAAACGCCGCCACGTGAACGAGTCGGACACCTCCTTACAGAGCGTCTCGTACCCCAGCATATAACACCGCTTCAGGTACATCAGCCGCAGATACGTCTCGACCGGAATCGTTGGGCGACCGTTCGACGAGCGCGCGCCTAGCGGAGTCGAGCCCCGTTCGGAGGCCGCGGAGAGCAGGGCCCGCCGGTGCCGCCGGGGCGGCCGCGAGCCGTCGGCCGGCGGCCGCATCAGCACGCTGCGGCGCGGCGCAGGCCCGAGACGCCGAGCCGTCCCGCCCGGGGCGGGACATGTTTTCTCGGCGTAGACGGAGAGGGAGGGATTTGAACCCTCGACGCACCTTTCGGCACGTACGCGATTTCCAGTCGCGCTCCTTAGACCGCTCGGACACCTCTCCGGGCGGTGCCATTAGAACACAACCGCAGAACTCCCTGCTCAGAGGCTGTTCCCGCGGGCGGGGCGGCGTTCCTCGTCCCGCTCGAGGCCCGGGGCGCCCGGGTGGCTGTCGCCGTCAGGCGCCGTCCCTGAGTGCGAAGGCGTAGCCGGCGAAGCCTCCGTCGACTGCGAGCAGGTGACCGGTGACGTAGTCGGCCCGCGGCGAGACGAGGTACAGGACCCCGTCGGCGATCTGCTCGGGGGTCCCGAACCGGTGCAGCGGGATCGAGTCGAGCGCGCCCTCGAGGAACTCGTCGTAGTCGAGGCCGAGCAGGTCGGCCTTCTCCCGGTACCAGCGCTCGAAGCCGGTGAACGGGATCGCCCCGGGTGCGATGCAGTTGACCCTGATCCCGTACCGGGCGACCTCGAGCGCAAGGCACTGCGAGAACCCGTGGACGAGGAACTTCGACGCCGTGTAGGCGCTCGAGTAGGCGACCCCGAACTGCCCGGTCACAACGTTGACGATCGCCCCGCCGCCGCGCTCCCTCATCGTCGGGATCACCGAGCGGCAGCCGAAGAAGACGGAGCTCCCGTTCGTCCGCTGCACACGGTCCCATTCCTCGTCGCTCATCGTCTCGACGAGCGCCTGGACGTGCGTCCCGGCAGCGTTGACGAGGATGTCGACCCCGCCGAGCTCGGCGGTGACCCCGGCGACGGCGTCGCGCCACTCCTCGCTCGAGGTCGCATCCAGGGTGAGCGCCCTCCCGTCGCGAAGCTCTGCCGCAACTGCGCCGGCGGCATCGGGCCGGACGTCTGCGACCGCGACGCGCGCGCCTTCCGCACCGAGGCGCCGGGCGATCGCGGCGCCGATCGCGCCTCCGCCGCCGGTCACGATCGCAACACGGTTCTCGAGCTCGTTCACCCTGGTCGGCCTCCGCGGAAACGTACCTCGCCCGGGCGAGGGGCGAAGGGCACTGCGGCCCGTGCACCCGGTCAGTCGTGGATGCGGGCGATCAGCTCTTCGCGCTTGAGCACGCGCACCCGATGGCTCGACCGCACGAGCCGGACCTCGTAGCCGGCCTCGCGTGGGTAGAGCACCTTGTCTCCCGGCTCGACGGCCTGGACGTCCGGCCCGACCGCGGCGACGATCCCGGTCGTGCACTGGGCCGCCTCGTTGATCGGCACGATCAGCCCGGACGCCGTCTCGGACTCGTCGAGCGGCTGCACCACGAGGTAGTCGTCGAGCGGCTCGATCGTCACATCGAGGCGGGAGAGCGGGTCGAGCATGCTGCAAAGCCTAGCGCCGCCGTCCCTTTCGGCCACGGCCGGGGAAGGGCCCCGGAAACGGCCGTCCCGGCGAAGGAGCCGGGTCAGAGACGGCCGGCGGCGACGATCCGCTGCAGGAACTGCTGCGTTCTCGGCTCTCGCGGTGCCGAGAAGATCTGCTCGGGCGGGCCCTGCTCGAGGATCACGCCCTCGTCGAGGAAGCAGACCCGGTCGGCGATCTCCTTCGCGAAGCCCATCTCGTGGGTCGCGATCAGCATCGTCATCCCGCCCGCCGCGAGCTCGCGGATCACCTCCAGCACCTCGGCGACGAGCTCGGGATCGAGGGCGCTCGTGACCTCGTCGAGCAGCATCAGGTCGGGCTCCATCGCGAGCGCCCGCACGATCGCGACGCGCTGCTGCTGACCGCCGGAGAGCCGGTCGGGATACTCGTCGCGCTTGTCGGCGAGCCCGAAGCGGTCGAGCAGCTCGAGGCCGCGCGCCTCCGCCGCCCCGCGCGAGCGGCCGAGCGCCGCGCGCGGGCCGAGCGTGATGTTGCGGAGCACGGTCATGTGGGGGAAGAGGTTGAAGGCCTGGAAGACGATCCCGATCCGCCTCCGAACCCGGTTGGCGTCGACGCCGCGGCGGGTGATCTCCTCGCCCTCGATCACGATCCGACCCGCATCGACGGGCTCGATCAGGTTGACGCAGCGAAGCAGGGTCGACTTGCCGCAGCCAGAGGCCCCGATCAGCCCGACGACCTCGTGCTCGCCGACCGCGAGGTCGATCCCGCGGAGCACCTCGTTCCGCCCGAAAGACTTGCGGATCCCTTCGAGCACGAGCGCCTCGCTCACCGCATGCCCTCCGACTGCCGCCGGCGGCGGTCGCGGGCGATCAGGCGGTCGGTGAAGCGGGCGAGCGGGATCGTGATCGCGACGAAGAGCAGCGCGGCGACCAGGTAGCACGTGTAGTTGAAGGTCGCGTTGGCGTCGATGTTCGACTGGTTGAACGCGTCGATCGCGCCGAGCGTCCCGACGAGCGCGGTGTCCTTCTGCAGCCCGATGAAGTCGTTCAGGAGGGGCGGGATCACCCGCCGGACGGCCTGCGGCAGGATCACGAACCGCAGCGCCTGCAGCCGGCTCAGGCCGAGCGACCTCGCCGCCGCCTCCTGCGAAGGATGGACGGACTCGATCCCCGCCCGGTAGACCTCCGAGACGTACGCCGTGTAGACGAGGACGAGCGCGACGATCCCCCAGAAGGTCACCGACGTGGGGACGCTCTTGAGCCTGAGCGCCGGGGCTCCCAGGCCGAGCATCGTGATCACGAGGATGGTCGGGACGCCGCGGAAGAAGTCCGCGTACACGATCGCGAGCCCGCGGAGCGGGAAGAAGACGGGGCCCGGCAGGCTGCGGATCACGGCGAGGATCAGCGCGAAGACGAGGATGAAGACCTCGGAGATGGTGAAGATCTTCACGTTCAGCTTGAAGGCGCTCAGGATCTCGCCGAACGAGGACTTGAACTGGCCCCAGTCGAAGAAGGTGGCCTTCACCTCCGGCCAGCCGGGCGCGTTGGTGATCACGACGCCGATGACGGTGAAGAAGACGACCGTGCTGGCGAGCGCGATCAGGACGCCGCGGCGCCCCTCGCCGGAGGCCCACGAGCCGAGGACCTTGGAGCGGCGGCCCTCTACTTCAGGACCGGCGCGCCGGTCGCCTTCGCTAGCCACTGCTGCTGGATCTTCGCGAGCGTGCCGCTCGCCTTCAGCTTCGCGAGGGCGCCGTCGACGCAGCCGACGAGCGGGTTCCCCTTCGCGAACACCATCCCGAAGTGCTCGCTCCCGCCCGCGGTCGGGAACTGGCCGAGGATGAGGGAGTTGGGCACCTGGACGGCGGTGACGTAGAACGCGGTCGGCAGGTCGACGACGAGGCCGTCGATCTGGTTGTTCTTGAGCGCCTGGACCGCGGCGGCGTTCTGCGGGAAGACCGCCGGCTGCTGCGACGGCTTGATCACGCTCGTGATGTACGAGTAGCTCGTCGTCCCGAGCTGGGCGCCGAGCTTGTACGGCTTCAGCCCGGCGACCGTCTTGACCTTGGCGATCTTCGTCCCCTTGACCACGACGATCGCCTGGTTGACGTCGTAGTAGGAGCTGCTGAAGGAGACGACCTTGGCCCGGGCGGGCGTGTAGGAGATCTGGTTGATGTCGAAGTCGAACGACTTCGGGCCCGGCGCATACGACTTGTTGAACGGGACGTAGACCCACTTGACCTGGCCGGGCTTGAATCCGAGCTTCTTCGCCACCGCGTAGGCGACGGCGGGCTCGAAGCCCTTGCCGTTCGACGGGTCGTTGATCTTCCAGGGCGACCCCTTCGGCGTTCCGCCGGCATACCAGGGCGGGTAGGCGGGATTGTCGGTGCCGATCGTGAGCGTGCCGGCGTGGACGAGCTGCAGGTTCGACATCGTGCACGGTGCCGCAACGGCCGAGTGCTCCGACGAGGTGCCGAGCGCGGCGGCCGCCGCGAGCCCGACCACGACCGTCGCCGCCGCCAGCCCGATCGCGATCGTGACGAGTCGAAGGAATGCCCTGCGCATGATCCGAATACCCTCCTGGTCGGGAGCCCGGCGCCAGCCACGCCGTCTCGACGAGCCTACCCGATGCGAATCGGCCGCCACAACGTTCCGATCTCGAACCCCGACAAGGTGTTCTTTCCGGCGCGGGGGCTGACCAAGGGCGACCTGGTCGGCTACTACCTCGACGTTGCCGAGTGCGCGCTTCCCCACCTGAGGCGGCGGCCGTTCCACATGAAGCGCTTCCCGAACGGGGTCGACGGCGAGTTCTTCCACCAGAAGCGCGTGCCGGCGAGGCACCCCGACTTCGTCGACGAGGCGCCGGTCTCGTTCCCGAGCGGGCACTCGACGGTGTTCGCGGTGATCGACGACCGGGCCGCGCTCGCGTGGGTGGCGAATCTCGGGTGCATCGAGCTCCACACCTGGCACTCGCGGCTCCCGGAGATCGAGCGGCCCGACTACCTCCTGATCGACCTCGACCCGACCACCGACGGGCAGTGGCCGTTCGTTCGGGAGATCGCGCTCGTCGTGCACGAGGTGATGGAGGGGCTCGGGCTCGCCTCGTTCCCGAAGACCTCCGGCGCGACGGGGCTGCACGTGCTCGCGCCGATCCGGCCGGAGCTGCCGTTCCCGGAGGTGCGCCGGTTCGCGAAGGCGCTCGCCGAGGAGGTCGAGCGGCGGATCGGCGACCAGGACGTCGCGACGACGACGTGGCGCGTCGCCGACCGCAGCGGCGTGTTCGTCGACTTCGGCCAGAATGCCCGCGATCGGACGATCGCGAGCGCCTACTCGGTGCGGCCGGTCGCCGACGCACGCGTCTCCGCCCCGCTCCGCTGGGAGGAGGTGGCCGGCGTCGACCCGGCGGCGTTCACGGTCGAGACGATGCGCGAGCGGATCGCCACCGCGGGCGACCCGATGCGCGGCATGTGGCGGCGGGCCGTGTCGCTGCAGCCGCGCTTCGAGAAACTGGGCCTCGAGCCGCCGACCGCGGAGGCGATCGACCGGCCGCCGCGGCCCCGCACGAGCCCGCCCCGGCGTCGGTGACAGCGGCGGGGCGCTACTCGGACACGTCCCGCCGGGCCGTGTCCGGTGTCCGACGCCGGACAAGGGCGCTCGACACCCGTTCGGGACATGGCCGAGCAGCGGTTCGGCCCGGCGACCGGAGAAGCGCGCCTGGCCGGCACGTCGTGGTGTCGGACACCGTCAAGCGGGCTTGACATCGACTCACTGTCAAGCTAGCTTTACAGCAGGGTGGGAATCCGCCATGACATCCGCCGGCGGAGACACAGCGCAGGCTGGTCTCAGGCCGAGCTCGCGGCGGCGATGGGGGTCTCCCGGCAGACGATCAACTCGATCGAGACGGGCAGGTACGTCCCCTCGCTGGCGCTCGCGCTCAGGCTCGCGCGCTTCTTCGACCTCCACGTAGAGGAGCTGTTCAGTGATGCAGATGACTAGGTCGAAATGGTTCCTGCCGTCGTTCGCCCTCGCGCTCGGGCTCGTCATGCTCGCGGCGCTGTGGATCGGCGGCCATCCGACGACCGGCCTCGGATCGCTCGCGATCATGGCCGCATTTGCCACCGCCGTCCTGCTCGGCGGGCGAAGCGAGACGATCCGCGGCCTGCGGGGCGACGGCCGGGACGAGCGCTTCCGCAGCATCGACGTCCGGGCAACCGCCTTCGCGGGAACGGTCGTGATCCTGGCCGTGATCGTCGCGTTCGTCGTCGAGGTCGCCCGGGGGAACAGCGGCGCCCCGTACACCTGGCTCGGAGCGATCGCGGGCGTCGCCTACCTCGCCGCCGTGATCGCGTTGCGCCTGCGCAGCTGATCAGGAGGCGAAGAGCGCCTCGACCGACCCCGCCCCGGACGCCTCGAGCGGCGGCCGGAGCTCGCGCCAGGTGCACGAGCGCGGGGCCTTGTCCTCCCGCCAGCGGATCAGCTTCGTCCCGTGCCGGAAGCGGTTGCCCTGCACCTTGTCGTAGCGCACCTCGACGACGAGCTCGGGCCGCAGCGCAGCCTGCTCGAGCTCGCCACCTCCCCACCGGTTCGGCTCCGAGACGTGTGGCTCGGCGGCCGGCTCGAGCAGCGGCAGCACCTTCGCCGCCACCTCGGCGCGCGAGCGCGCCGCAACCGCGCAGGAGCCGACGTAGTCGAGCCCGCCGTCCTCGCGGTAGAGCCCCAGCAGCAGCGTCGCGACCGCGTCCTGCGACCCCTTCCAGCGCATCCCGACGACGACGCAGTCGGCCGTCCGGTGCTCCTTCACCTTGACGACGCCGTCTCGCGATCCCGGCAGGTAGGGCGACCCGAGCCGCTTCGCGACCACGCCGTCCAGGCCGAGCGCCTCGAAGCGCTCGAGCCAGCCGCGGGCCTCCGCCGCGTCGCCGCTGCACGGCGAGAGCCGGAACCCGCCCGCGCGCCGCTCGAGCTCGGCCCGGCGCTCGGCCAGCGGCCGCTCCCAGACCGCCTCGCCCTCCCAGACGAGCAGGTCGAAGACCACGTACTCGGCCGGGATCTCCGACGCCAGGCGCCGGATCCGCGACTCGGCAGGATGGAGCCGCATCTGCATCGCGTCGAAGTCGAGCGCGCCGTCCCGCACGATCACCACCTCACCGTCGAGAGCCGACCGCGGCGGGAGCAGCGCCCCGAGCGGCCCGAGCTCGGGGAAGTAGCGCAGCAGCGGCCGCCCGCTCCGGGACCAGAGCGCGAGCCCACCGTCCAGGTTCTCCAGCACGCCCCGGAAGCCGTCCCATTTCGGCTCGTACTGCCACCCCTCGCCGACGGGAAGCTCCCGGACGAGCTCGGCCTCCATCGGCGGGAAGGGAAGTGCGGCCGGCGGCACCGCGAAAGCCTAAGCTCCCCGGCATGTCGCGCGTCGCGGTCACCGGCGTCGGAGCGGTCTCGCCGCTCGGGCTCGACGCACCCTCGACCTGGCGCGCCGCCGTCGCCGGCGAGAGCGGGATCGACTGGATCGGCGCGTTCGACACGACCGACCTGC
The DNA here is from genome assembly GCA_963796625.1 of uncultured Actinomycetes bacterium. Classification (GTDB taxonomy): domain Bacteria; phylum Actinomycetota; class Thermoleophilia; order Gaiellales; family Gaiellaceae; genus PALSA-600. The sequence continues at coordinate 505,965 of CAWCME010000003.1, read as the reverse complement.
CGATCAGGATCGCCGGCGAGGTGACGGGGTTCGACCCCCTCGCCGTCGCCTCGGCCAAGGACGCCCGGAAGCTAGAGCGGAACGTGCTGTTCGCGCTCTCGGCGGCCCGGGAGGCGCTGACCGACTCCGGCCTGTCCGGCTTCGACCCCGCCCGGGTCGGGATCATCTTCGGCTCGGCAGTCGGCGGCATCACCACCGTCGCCGAGCAGGCGGCCGTCCTGCGCGAGCGCGGGCCGGACCGCGTCTCGCCGAGCTTCCTGCCGAACATCCTGGTCGACACGGCGTCGGGGCAGCTCGCGATCTCGCTCGGGATCAAGGGCGTCAACTACGCGATCGTGTCCGCCTGCGCGACCGGCTCGCACACGATCGGCGAGGCGGCCGAGGTGATCAAGCGCGGCGACGCCGACGCGATCATCGCCGGCGGCACCGAGGCGTGCATCGACCCGCTGATCCTGGCGGGCTTCACGGCGATGCGCGGCCTCGCAGCCGAGGACGAGCACCCGCCGCACGCCTCACGTCCCTTCGACGCCACCCGCGCCGGCTTCGTGATGGCCGAGGGCTGCGGTGCGGTCGTGCTCGAGGACTGGGACCGCGCCGAGGCGCGCGGCGCCGAGATCTACGCCGAGGTGCTCGGCTACGGCGCCTCGAACGACGCCCACCATCTCGCCCAGCCCGAGCCCGAGGCCGAGGGTGTCGCGGCGATGATGCGGAGCGCGCTCGGACGCTCCGGAGTCGACCCCGCCGAGGTCGGCTACCTGAACGCGCACGGCACCTCCACCCCGCTCGGCGACCTCGCCGAGACGAAGGCGATCAAGGACGTCTTCGGCGACCACGCCTACGCGCTCGCCGTCTCCTCGACGAAGTCGATGATGGGCCACACCTTCGGCGCGGCCGGCGCGATCGAGGCGATCATGTGCATCCTGGCCCTCCGCGACGGGATCCTGCCGCCGACGATCAACTACCGCGAGCCCGACCCGGCCTGCGACCTCGACTACGTCCCGAACGAGGCCCGCCGCGTCCGCGTCGACGTCGCGCTCTCGAACGCGATGGGGCTCGGCGGCCACAACGGCTGCGTCGTGCTCGGCCGCGCCGACCGCGGGTAGCTCAGGGCTTGCGGCCGGTCAGGGCGAGGCCGACGCCGAGCCCGACCATCACGATCCCGCCCGCGGCCCCGATCGCCGAGAGCCGGCGCGGCGAGCCCGTCAACCGCTCCCGCGCCGTCCCGGCGGCGAGGCCCCAGGCGCTGTCGCAGACGAGCGCGATCGCGACGAAGACGAGCCCGAGCGCGAGCATCTGCAGCGGGACGTGCCCGCGCGAGGGGTCGGCGAACTGGGGCAGGATCGCCGCGAAGAAGACGGCCGCCTTCGGGTTCGTGAGCCCGACGACGAAGCCCTCGCGCAGGATCCGGCGGCCGCCGCGCGGCGCCACCGGCGAGTCGAGCGCGGCCGCGAGCGAGCGGCGCTTCCGGAACGTCCGCACGCCGAGCCAGACGAGGTAGGCGGCGCCGGCGAGCTTGATCGTCGTGAACAGCGCGACGGAGCGCTCGAGCAGGACGCCGACGCCCAGGGCGACCGCGACGACCTGGATGTAGACGCCGGCGCAGTTCCCGCACGCCGTCGCGAGTGCGGCGCGGCGGCCGAGCACGACTCCGCGGCTGATCACGAAGAGGACGCTCGGGCCGGGGACGGCGATCAGGACGAACGCCGCCAGGGCGAACTCGACCAGCTTCGAGGCGGGGACCACGGCAGCGAGGATACAGCGGGCCGGGCCGGCGCTCCGCGCCGCAGCCGGGGCTCCGGGGTTACCCGGCCGCCGCGGCGCAGCGGGGCGTGCAGGTGACGAAATGGAGCCCCTGCAGCCCCTCGAGCGAGAACCCCTCGGCGGCCCCGGGGCGGACGTCGAGCACGAGCCCGGGCCGGTTCCAGCGGCGGTACTGCTCGGCGTCGATGTAGAAGCTCGCGCCGCCGGCCTCGCCGAGCAGGAGATCGTTCGGGCCGATCGGCAGCTCGCCCTCCAGGAGGCAGATCGGGGAGCTGCCGTCGCAGCAGCCCCCCGACTGGAAGAACACGACCTTCCCGTAGGCGGCCGTCAGGCGTCCGATCGCCGCAAGCGCGGCGTCGGTGGCGACGATCCGGTCGGCCATCTCCGCTCCTCCTAGAAGAACCCGAGCGGCTTCGGGTCGTAGCTGACGAGCAGGCACTTGGTCTGCGTGTAGTGGTCGAGCATCATCTTGTGGTTCTCGCGCCCGACCCCGGAGACCTTGTAGCCGCCGAAGGCCGCATGAGCGGGATAGACGTGGTAGCAGTTCGTCCAGACCCTGCCCGCCTTGATGCCCCGGCCCATCCGGAACGCGCGGCTCGTGTCCCGCGTCCAGACGCCGGCGCCGAGCCCGTAGAGGGTGTCGTTGGCGATCTCGAGCGCCTGCCGCTCGTCCTTGAACGTCGTCACCGCGAGCACCGGCCCGAAGATCTCCTCCTGGAAGATCCTCATCGAGTTCTCGCCCTTGAAGACGGTCGGCTGGAAGTAGTAGCCGCCCGCCAGCTCGCCTTCGAGCACGTTCCGCTTGCCGCCGGCAAGCAGCTCCGCGCCCTCGTCGAGCCCGATCTCGACGTAGCTCTCGATCTTCTCGAGCTGGGCGGTCGAGACCTGCGCCCCGATCTGCGTCGAGAGGTCGAGCGGATCTCCCTGGCGGATCGCCGCGATCCGCTGGAGGCAGCGCTCCATGAACGGCTCGTAGATCGACTCCTCGATCAGCGCCCTGGACGGGCACGTGCAGACCTCGCCCTTGTTGAAGGCATAGAGCACGAGCCCCTCGACCGCCTTGTCGAGGAAGTCGTCGTCGGACTCCATCACGTCGGCGAAGAAGACGTTCGGCGACTTGCCGCCGAGCTCCGTCGTCGAGGGGATGATGTTCTGGGCCGCGTACTGCATGATCAGCCGGCCCGTCACGGTCTCGCCGGTGAACGCGATCTTGGCGATCCGCTTGTTCGACGCGAGCGCCTTGCCGATCTCCGCTCCGGGGCCGTTGACGATGTTGAGGACGCCGGGCGGGACGATCTCCTCGATCAGCTCGGCGAGCTTGAGGATCGACCAGGGTGTCGGGCTCGCCGGCTTGATCACCGAGCAGTTGCCGGCGGCCAGTGCCGGGGCGAGCTTCCAGGCCGCCATCAGGATCGGGAAGTTGAACGGGATGATCTGCCCGACCACGCCGAGCGGCTCGTGGAAGTGGTAGGCGACGGTGTTCCTGTCGAGCTCGGAGATCGTTCCCTCCTCGCCGCGGATCACCGAGGCGAAGTAGCGGAAGTGGTCGGCCGCGAGCGGGATATCGGCCGCGAGCGTCTCCCGCACCGGCTTGCCGTTCTCGTAGCTCTCCGCGACCGCCAGCAGCTCGAGGTTCTCCTCGATCGCGTCGGCGATCCTGTTCAGCACCTTCGCCCGCTCGGCGACGGGGGTCTCCCCCCACGCCTCCCTGGCCGCATGCGCAGCATCGAGCGCGAGCTCGATGTCCGCCGGCGTCGAGAGCGGCACCTCGGTGAACGGCTCGCCGGTCACGGGCGTCAGGTTCTGGCCGTAGCGCCCCTCGACCGGCGCCACCCAGTGGCCGCCGATGAAGTTCTCGTAGCGCGAGTCGAGCTCGACCAGGCTGCCCGAGCGGCCCGGAGCCTCGTAGCCCGCGGTCTTTTCGAGTGTTGCCATCACCCATCTCCTTTCGAGACGATGACCTCCGCCGGGCGTTCGCGTCCGGCGCAGAGACAGCGTTGCGGCAACCGGTCGCCTCCGCATCGGGGCGCACCCGCATCGTGCTGCCGGAAAGCCGTCGAGCGGCGCGCGTGCCTACGAGAACACGATCACGCTGCGGATCCCGTCCCGGGCCTCCATCGACTCGAAGCCGCGGTCGATCTTGTCGAGCGAGATGCGATACGAGACGAGCGAGGCGACGTCGATCTCGCCCGCGAGCCAGCGGTCGACGAGCAGCGGCACCCCGGTTCGGCCCTTGACCCCGCCGAACGACGTGCCCGTGACCCTGCGCCCCGTGATCAGGAGGCGCGGGAGGACCTCCAGCAGCTCTCCCCTGCCCGCGACGCCGCACATCGTCGCGAGCCCCCAGGCCTCGCGGGCGGCCTCGACCGCCTGCCGCATCACGGCGACGCTGCCGGTCGCCTCGAAGGTGTAGTCGGCCCCGAAGCCGCCGGTCTCGGCGCGGATCCACTCGACGCTGTCGTCGCCGGCGAGGCGTGTGTCCGTCGCCCCGTGACGGCGCGCGTGGACGAGCCGCTCCTCGGAGAGGTCGAGGGCGATGATCCGGCCGGCGCCGGCGAGGCGGGCGCCGATCACGGCGCCGAGCCCGACGAGGCCGCAGCCGAACACCGCGACCGTCGCCCCCGGCTCCACCTGAGCCGTGTTCAGGGCGGCGCCGATCCCGGTCGAGAGCCCGCAGGCAAACGGAGCGCACCCGTCGGGCGGCGCCTCCGGGCTGACCTTCGCGAGGGCGATCTCCGGCAGCACGGCGTACTCGGCGAAGGTCGAGCAGCCCATGAAGTGGCGCAACGGCTCGCCGTCGAGAAGGAGACGGGTGGTCCCGTCGGGCAGGTAGCCGGCATTCTGCTGGTCGCGGATCGCGACGCACCGGTTCGTCCGCGGGCTGAGGCAGTGCACGCACGTGCCGCACTCCGGCGCGAACAGCGTGATCACCCGGTCGCCCGGGCCGACGAGCGTCACGCCGTCCCCGACCCGCTCCACGATCCCGACCCCCTCGTGGCCGAGCACGCACGGGAAGTAGCCCGTCGGGTCGGCCCCGGAGGCGGTGTAGAGGTCGGTGTGGCAGACGCCGCAGGCCTCGAGCCGGACGAGCGCCTCGCCGGCCCGCGGCTCGCCGAGATCGACCTCCCGGACGACGAGCGGCCGCCCGAACTCCTCCAGCACCGCGGCGCGGATCTTCACCCCGCGAGTCTACGAGACGCGCCGCGGCGGGCACGGGCCGTCGGCGAGCCCTCTCCGCCTCGAGCCGGAGCGGCGCACCCGGACGGCGGCGGGTGGCGACCGGCTGTGACCACATCGTCACCGGGCGGCTCCGTATGCTCGGGTCCGTCGTGCCGAGCCGCCTGCCACGATGACGTTCTCGCCCACCGCGGCCGTCCTGCTCGTCCTCCTCGGCGTCGCCGTCGGGGCTTTCGGGACGATCGTCGGCTCGGGCGGCGGCTTCATCCTCACCCCGGTCCTGCTCCTCGTGTACCCGCACGAGCGGCCGGCGACGATCACGGCGATCAGCCTCGTCGCCGTCTTCTTCAACGCGGCCTCGGGGTCGGTCGCCTATGCCCACCAGCGGCGGATCGACTACCGCACCGGCCTCGCCTTCGCGGCCGCGGCGCTGCCCGGCTCGATCGCCGGGGCGCTCGTGGTCACGACCGTCTCGCGGTCGCTGTTCGACCTGCTGATGGCGGTCGTGCTGCTCGCGCTCGCCGTCTGGGTCCTCCGCGGCGAGCCGGGCCACCTGCGGCCGCCGCGCGGCCGGCTGAGCCACCGGGAGCTGACCGACCGCTACGGCACGACGTACCGCTACGACGTGCCGCTCCGCCGCGGGGTCGCCTACAGCACGGTCGTCGGCTTCGTCTCGAGCTTCCTCGGCATCGGCGGCGGCGTCATCCACGTGCCGCTGCTCGTCCGGGCGCTCGGCTTCCCGACGCACCTCGCCACCGCCACCTCTCACTTCGTGCTCGCGATCATCGCCGGGAGCGGTGCCGCCACCCACGCCTTCTCGGGGAGCTTCGCCCACGGCGACGGCGTACGGCGGGCGATCGCGCTCTCGATCGGCGTCGTCGCCGGCGCGCAGGTCGGCGCACGGCTCTCGGTGCACATGCCCGCCCGGACCGTGGAGGCGCTGCTCGGTGTCGCGCTGCTCGTCCTCGCGGTCAGGCTCTTCGTCGCAGCCGCCTGAGCACGCGGCGCCGACCGGACCGCAAGGAGCCGGGCCCGAGCCGGCGCACGTCGCCGAGGACGAGCGTGGCGGCGAAGCGCAGCAGCGAGTCGGTGCCGCGAACCTCGGTCCGGCGGAGGTCGAACGGGTCGCCGGCAGGGCGGTTCGGCCCCGGCAGGATCCCGCGGGCGGCGAGGAACCCGGCCTGCTCGACCAGGGCGCGGACGGCGGGATCGGCTGCGCCGTAGGGGTAGGCGAAGGTCGTGACCGGCTCCGCGAGCAGGCGCTCGAGCTCGAGCTTCGAGCCGGCGATCTCCGCCTCGGCCTCGGCGAGCGGGATCCGGGTCAGATCCGGGTGGGTGACCGTGTGGGCGCCGATCTCGAATGCGCCGCCGAGGAGCTCCCGGGCAGAGGCGGGCGGGATCAGGCCGCGCCCGACGAGAGCGGGGTCGGTGCGTTCGACCCCCTTCCCGTCGGCCGAGGAGATCAGGAACATCGTCGCCCTGAAGCCGAAACGCTCGAGGATCGGGCGGGCGATCGTCGCGGCGTCGAGGTAGCCGTCGTCGACGGTGACGACGACCGACTTCGGAGGCGGCAGCCGGTGGCTCGAGCGGTGCTCGACGTACTCGCCCAGGCTGATCACGTTGTAGCCCCGGCGCGCCAGCCAGCCGAGCTGGCGGACGAACCTGCTCGCCGGGACGACGTACCTGCTCGGCGGCTCGCCGTCGGCCCCGAAGGCGTGGTAGCCGAGGACGAGCGTGCCGTGCCTCGAGCGGCGCCAGAGCTCCGGGCTCGCAGCGGTCCTGACACCGCGCCAGTGCGCCAGGTTGAGCGCGACCGAGAACCAGGCCCGGGCCCACGCCTCCCCGGGGAGCGCGAGCCCGACCGCGGCGACCGCGACCGGCGAGACGCGCAGCACCAGCATCGACCTCGTCAGCGCCACGCCGGCCGGGGACGCCGATCGCCCGCCCGCCCCTCCGAGACGCAGCGACGAGATCGTCGGCGGGTGGCGCCGGTAGAGCTCGACCGCGACGCGGCCGCGGGCCTCCGCCTCGGCGAGGATCGTGCGCCAGGGACGCGTGCGGTACTCGGTCACGACCGCGCGGCGGGCGCGGACGAAGTCGAGCCCGAGCGCGTGGAGGCGGTAGGCGAGCTCCAGGTCGGAGAGCTGCGCCAGGTCTGCGGCGAACCCGCCGGCCTCGTCGAAGGCCGTGCGGGCGACCGACATGTTGCCCGCGAAGCAATCCGCGTAGGTCGCCGGCCGGCCCGCCGCCTGCCCGATTCGCGCGTTCGCGTTCGCGTCCGCGGCCTGCAGCCTCGCGAAGCGATCTGCGCTTCCGGGGACGCGGCGCTCGATTGCCCCGATCACGACGATCCTCTCGTGTGAGCGGTGCGCCTCGAGGTGAGCCGACACGAGCCCGGGATCCGCGTCTTCGTCGTCGTCGAGGAAGAGCACCACCCGTCCGGCGGCGCGGGCCGCACCGGCGTCCCGCGCGGCGGACGGGCCCGACCAGGTCCGGTCGAGGACGGCGAGCGCGTACCTCGGCGTCAGCGAGGCGAGCATCCCGGCGGTCCCGTCCGTCGAGCCGTCGACGACGACGACCACCTCGAAGCTCTCCGCCGCCGCATCCTGCCGGTCGAGGGACGCGAGCAAGCGGCGCAGGAGCTCCGACCGGTTGTACGTCGAGACGACGATGCTCAGCTCGGGCCGGCTCACCGGGAGGGCGCCCCTTCCACCGGGCGGCAGCGGGACGCCCGTGTCAGGATGGCCCCGAGTGGGAGCGATGGACTCAGCCGAGCGCGGCGCGCTCGCCTCGCTGGTGGCCCGCGTCGCGCGCGTGGAGCCGGCGCGGCCCGCGCTGCTGGCGCCGGGGCGCGAGCCACTCGCCTACGGTGCGCTGAACGAGCTGCTCGGCTCCGTGACGGAGTCGCTCCGGGTGCGGGGGATCGGACCGGACGGTCGCGTCGCACTCGTCGTCCAGAACGGCCCCGAGGCCGCAACCGCGTTCCTGGCGCTCGCCTCTGCCGCGACCTGTGCACCCCTCAATCCATCCTATCGCCGCGAGGAGCTCGGCTTCTACCTCGACGACCTGAAAGCGGCGGCCGTCGTCGTCTCGCGCGGGCTCGATTCGCCGGTCCGCCAGGTCGCGTCGGATCGGGGGATCCCGGTGCTCGAGCTCGACGCCGCGACGGGCGAGCCTGCCGGTGTCTTCGGCCTCGACGGTCCGGCGGGCCGACGGAGCGCGGCACCTCCGCATCCGGCCGGGGAGGTCGCCCTCCTGCTCCACACCTCCGGCACGACGTCGCGGCCCAAGCTCGTACCGCTGACGCAGCGAAACCTGGCCGCCTCGGCGCGGCACATCTCGGAGAGCCTGGCGCTCCGCCCCGCCGATCGCTGCCTGAACCTGATGCCGCTCTTCCACATCCACGGGCTCGCCGCGGCGCTGCTCGCCTCGCTCGCCGCCGGCGGCTCGGTCGTGTGCAGCCCCGGCTTTCACGCGCTCCGGGCGTTCGACTGGCTCGGCGACTTCGAGCCGACCTGGATCACGGCCGTGCCGACGATGCATCAGTCCCTGCTCGCACGCTGCGCCGACCGCCGGGACGTCGTGCGCAACCACCGCCTCCGCTTCGTTCGCTCCTCGTCGGCGGCGCTGCCCGTCACCGTTTCCGAGCAGCTCGAGTGGACGTTCGGGGTGCCGGTCGTCGAGGCGTACGGGATGACCGAAGCGGCACACCAGATGGCGAGTAACCCCCTCCCACCCGGGCGCCGCGAGCCGGGCTCGGTCGGCCCCGCCGCCGGCCCGGAGATCTGCATCCTCTCCGCCGGGGGCGAGCCGCTCCCTGCCGGGGCAGTCGGCGAGGTCGCGATCCGCGGCCCGAACGTGTTCGCCGGGTACGAGGACAATCCCGAGGCGAACGGCGCCGCCTTCGTCGACGGGTGGTTCCGGACCGGCGACGAGGGAAGCCTCGACGACGACGGCTACCTGTGGCTGTCCGGACGGATCAAGGAGCAGATCAACAGGGGCGGCGAGAAGGTGCCGCCGCTCGAGATCGACCAGCGGCTGCTGGCTCATCCGGCGGTCGCCGAAGCCGTGTGCTTCGGCGTGCCGGACGCGAGGCTCGGCGAGGAGGTCGCGGCCGCCGTCGTCCTCGAGGCCGGGGCCGCGACGAGCGAGTCGGCGCTGCAGGACTTCGTCGCCGAGACCCTGGCGCCGTTCAAGGTGCCTCGGCGGATCCTCGTCGTGGACAAGATCCCGAAGGGCCCGACCGGGAAGCTCCAGCGAATCGGCCTCGCCGACCGCCTCGGTGTCGCGCACGTCCACCCGGAGCCGGCCGAGCACGTCGCGCCCCGGACCGCGCTCGAGAGCCAGCTGGCCCTGATCTGGGCCGACGTCCTCGGCCTCCCGTCGGTCGGCCTCCACGACGACTTCTTCGCGCTCGGCGGCGACTCGATCCTCGGCGCGGAGGCCGTGGCCCGCGTCCGGGAGCTGAGCGGCGTCGAGGAGCTGCCGCTGATCTCGATCGTGCGCGCTCCGACCGTCGGCGGCATGGTGCGCGAGCTGGACCGCGGCGTCTCGGCGCTCGCCGCCTCGGGCCCGATCGCCCTCAATCCGGAGGCGTCCGGCACCCCCTTCTTCCTCGTCCACGGCGGAGACGGCGAGGTGCTCGAGTTCGCGGCGCTGGCGCGGGCGCTCGGCACCGACTGCCCGCTCTACGGCATCCGCGCCCGCGGCATCGACGACGGCGCCGAGCCCCTCACGAGCATCGAGGCGATGGCCGCCGCCTACGTAGAAGCCGTCCGGTCGGTCCAGGAGCACGGGCCCTATGCACTCGGCGGCTACTGCCTCGGCGGCACGGTCGCCCTCGAGATGGCGCACCGGCTCGAGGCAGCCGGAGAGACCGTCTCGGCGCTCGTCCTGGTCGACCTGCGGCTTCCGCGCCCCAAGGATCTCCGCTACCACCTCTGGCTGGCGCCACGCCGGCTCCGGCAGGGAACGCTGCTGCGCGCGCTGCTCAGGCGGATCCCGCCTCGCGGCCCTCGCTGGGATCCCGGCCAGCTCGGCCGCTCCCGGGCCGAGCAGACGATCTCGCGGGCGCGCGAGGCGTACGAGCCGCGCCGCTACGACCGTCCCACCGTCCTGATCCTGAGCGACGGGCACGGGCGCCACGACATCCCGATCTGGCACCTCCGGCGGGTCGTCCCGAACGCCGGCCTGATCCGCATCCATTCGACCCACACGATGATCATCAGGCCGCCCGCCGTCCACATCCTTGCCCGCGAAATCCGCGCCGCCCTCGGGCTCCGCGACCGGCCGCAGGCGTGACCGGCCGCGCCCTGCACGACGGAGAGGTCGACGTCTGGGTCTGCGGCGAGCCGGCCGAGCGCTCGGATGCGGGCGTCCGGCAGGCGCTCCGCTCCTACCACCGCCCCTACGGGACCGAAGTCCGTCACGTGCGGGACGCGCGCGGACGACCTGTGGTCTGCGGCTGCGACGACCTGCGCGTCTCCGTCAGCCACACGCAGGGCGCGCTCGTCGTCGCGGTCGGGAGGCAGTCTCGCGTCGGCGTCGACGTCGAGCGCGTCCGGGAACGCGGCTTGCGGCGGCTCCGCCACCACGTGCTCGCCCCGAGCGAACTCGCCGAGCTCGAGCGCCGGCCGCCTGCCTGCCAGAACGAGGTGCTGCTCGGCTACTGGACACGGAAGGAGGCGCTGCTCAAGGCCGCCGGGATCGGCCTCGCAGTCGAGCCGGCGCTGATCGAGCTGCCTCCCGCCCACGGCTCGCCCCATCCGATCGCCGTCCCCGAACCGCTCGGACGCCCCGACCGGTGGTGGATCGTCGAGCTCGAGCTCGACGGGTACGCGGCCGCGGTTGCGGTGGACGCTCCCCACCCACGCGTTCGCGTCCTGCCGCTCGAGTGGGCCGGCGCCCGGGGCGCGGTCAGGTGAACGCGTTGACGGCCCGGGCGACGATCAGGCCGAAGAGCGCGAGCGCGATCGTCGCCTGAACGAGCATCGCGTACTTGGCCCGATGTGTGAGCGGCAGGACGTCGGTCGGGCTGAAGGCGGTCGCGTTCGTGAAGCCGAGGTGCAGGTAGTCGAGGAAGACCGGCCGCCAGCCCGGCGGCGCGATCTCCGGGCTCAGCTGCTGCGTGAACGCGAAGTCGACCGGGCCTGGGCGGCGGGCCCGCGCGATCGGCCCGCCGCCGTCCAGCAGCCAGTAGAGGAGCGCGAACGCCAGGTTGTTGCCGAACCAGACGAAGGCACCGTCGGCGAGGAGCGTCCCGGGCGACCGGGCGACTTCGGCCCCCCTGATCAGGTCGCGAACGAGGATCGCCGTCCCGGCGAGCGCGCCCACGACGAGCAGGCCGACCAGCACGAGCGCGACCCGGCGCAGCCGGCCTCTTCCCGGCTCGTGGCTCGCGTGACTGCTCGGGTCGGCGAAGAGCAGCACCGCGAGGAGCCCGAGCTCGACCGCGGGGACGAGCCAGGGGATGCTGGCGATCGGCTCGGCGGGGAGCCAGAGGCGCAACCCGACGTTGAGCCCGATGACGAGCAGCAGCGCGCACAGCGGCGGCCAGCGCGGCTCGCCGAGCTCGATCTCCCCGGCGCCGGCCGATGCCACCCGGAGGGATCCTTCGCGAGCCATCGCGCGGGCAATCGTCGCATACCGCGCCGCGTTAGGATCCGGGGATGACCGCGGAGGAGCTGCAGGTCGCGGAGAGCTTCCGGGAGGCGCTCGAAGCGGCGGTCCGGTCGGGCGAGCGCGAGCCGGTGTACGCGCTGCTCACCCCCGACGTGGAATGGGTCACTCCGGGAGGACGGACGCTGCAGGGGATCGACGAGATGAGGAGCGAGTGGACCTGGGGCTTCTCGCCGGAGATGTTCGACTTCGAGTTCGCCGAGGGCGGCTGGACCGACACGGGCGACGGCCGGCTCGTCTGCGAGGTGCACCAGGTCTACCGGCTGAAGGAGACCGGCGAGTTCGCCTACGAGCGCAACCGGAGGGTCGAGCTGACGATCCGGGACGGGAGGGTCGCCCGCTACGAGCTCAGCAACGTCGGATAGCGGGGCGCCGACACGCGCCCTCGCCGCGGCCGACCGGGCGGGTGCCGAGCCGGTGTCCCGGCACGTCGTCCCGTGAGGGCCTCGAGGACAGCCCTGCTCGTGCTCCTCGCCGCGACCTGCGCGCTCGCCACGGCCACGGCCCGCGCCGGGCAGGCGCGACCGGCAACGACATTCGCCGAGGCGGGCGACCGGGCAGTCGCCACGCTCCTCCACGTCTACTACGCGGGTAACGGCCTCTGGAACGAATGCGACGCGCCGGGCTGCCCGCAGGCGAACGGCGACTGGGGCGCCGACTCGCTCACCTACGCCCTGTACCTCCGCTGGCAGTCGACGCGTGACGCGCGCGTCCTCCCGGTCCTGGGGGCGCTCCTCCGCACCGCCCCGACCTACTCGTCTCCGTGCGACCTTCCCTCGTGCGGGTCGTGGAGCGACGTCCCGGAGTGGGACGCGATCGCCGCACTACGCGAGTACGAGGCCCTCGGGCGAGATCCGCAGGCGCTCGTGAAGGCGCGGGCCGCGTACGCGTTCGTCGAGGACGGATCGGCTTTCGCGCTCGGCGCCTGCCCGGACATCCGCTACCAGCAGCCTGCCGGCGGCGGCAACGACCTGAAGACGCTCGAGACCGACGGCAACGCGATCAAGGCAGCCGTGCTGCTCTACGAGGCAACCGGCGACGCGACGTACCTCGAGTCCGCCGAGACGCGCTACGCCGCCGTCCGGGCGCGATTTCTCTCCCCGGACGTGCCGCTCTACACCGTGTACGTCTTCGACGACGGGAGTGCGTGTACCCAGCTTCCGCACCGGTTCTTCGCCTCGGTCAACGGCGACATGATCTGGAGCGGCCTCGAGCTCTCCCGCCTGACCGGCGCGAAGCGGTACCTGGCCGAGGCGCTCTCGACCGCCAGGGCCGCGGCTGCCGATCTGGCCGATCCCGCAGGGGTGTTCGCCGACCTCCAGGCCGAGAACGACGTCGTCGAACCGCTCGTCGAGGCCATGTACGACCTCGCGACCGAGGCGCGGGCCGGCTTCGCGCGGGCCTGGATCCTCGCGAATGCGGCCGCCGCCCTCTCGGCCCGAACCCGGGACGGCTCCTTCGGGCGCTTCTTCGACGGGCCGCCGCCCGCGACGACGGTCACGGCCTGGCAGACGGTGGGCGGCCTCTCGCTCGAGATCGCCGCGGCCGCCCTCGACCCGAACGGAACGGCGGCCTCGGGCGGCGGCTGGGCCGGCGCACGGACCGTCGCCCGCTCGATCGGCCCGACGGGCGCGCTGACGTTCATGGGCTCGGGCATCGCCCTGGTCGGCACCCTCGGCGAGGCGTGCTGTGCGACAGGGCATGTCCGGGTGATCGTCGACGGCCGGGAGACCTTCGACCGGACGGGGATCTGGCAGAACAAGTCGAGCCTGGGCGCCCGGATCCCCGGCACGGTGCTCTTCGCGTGGGGCTGGCCGGGACCGGGAGTCCACACGATCCGGTTCGAGCCCGGGGTGCCGAACGCCAAGGAGGGCGGTTCCTTCCTCCACGTCCGGCGCTACCTCGTCCGCTGAGCGCGGCCGCCGCGGCGCGGCGCGCCGCCGGAGCTTCAGCTCTCGTCGAGCGCCGGCACCGGGCGGGCGGCATCGGTGGCCCGCCGCCGCGGCCGGGACCTGAGCGCCGCTCCGACCCCACGGGGCACGCGGGCACCGCCGAAGACGGCGAGCAGGGGCACGAGCGAGAGCAGGACGATGTACGGCGCGAGCGGCCGGACCCGCACGCTGCGCCCCTGGACGACCGTCGGGCCGGTGCCGAGGTCGGCGCGCGCCGCCCGGCTCGCGCCGCCGAGGTCGTTCTCGCCGAAGACCGCGCCCCCGGTGGCGCCGGCCAGGGCGGCGAGCGTCTGGGCGCTCGCCGGGTTCTCCCGGTACCCCTGCTCGAGCTGCGTGCCGTTGTAGACCGCCTCCCCGGGCGCCGAGACGTGCACCAGGACGACGTGCACGCCCGGGCCGGTGGCGAGCGCGCGCGCGACCTGCTGCGCGTCGAAGGGCCGGCTCTCGCCGTCGGTGAGCACCACGACGAGCCTGCGCCTGGCGCTCGCCGGGAAGAAGTTCTGCGTTCCCAGGGCCCCGAGCGCGCCGAGCCAGGTGGCGATCACGTTCTCGCTCGCGGGCGGCGGCTGTTCGAGCGCGATCGCGCGAGTCATCGTCTGGTCGAACACCGACTCGTCGGGGCTCGGGAAGAGGCTCGGCAGCACGCGGTCTGTGAGCGTCGCGATCCCGGCGGGGACCGTCGGGATCGCTGCGCGAAGCGCGATCGCATCCTGCACGGCGCGCGCGAACCGCGTCGGCGCGCGCGGGCCCTTCGCCGCCTTCATCGACCGCGAGACGTCGATGACGAAGAACGCCTGGGCGTCCGTCCTGACCCGGCCGCTCGTCGTCGAGCTGAGCACGGGCTGCGTCGCGGCGAGACCGAGCAGGAGCGGGACCGCCGCCAGCGCGAGAACCCTCGGGAACCGGCGGACGGTGGGTGCCGCGCTCAGTCCGAGCAGCAGGCGGACCCTCCGCACGCGCCGCGACGCGACGACCACGGCCGTCAGCGGCAGGACGGCCGCCAGCGCCACGAAGCCCCCGCGCGGCGTCAGGAAGACCAGCGAGCCGACCACGCCTAGTATCCCCTCCCCGGCAGGCCGCCGCCCGCTCCCTTGTGGCCCTTCGCGGGGCCGCTCGACGTCCCGTTCGAGCCCGGGCGGACCCCCTTGGCGAGCAGGTTGCGCAGCAGCAGCTCGAGGTTCGCCTTCGCTTCCTCGTTCGACGGGTCGAGCTCGACCGCGGACTGGAAGTCGGCCACGCTTCGATCGACCGGAGCGGGCGTGTTCGCCCCGGTCTGCCGGGAGTCGGCGAAGGCGAGGATGCCGAGCAGGTTCTCCGCGGCCGAGGCCTGGCGCCGATCCGAGCCGCGAGCCAGGCTCGTCAGCACGGCCTCGAGCGCCCCGCGCTGACGCGACTCGGAGTAGCCGTTGTCGATCCCGTTCCCGAGCGCCACCACCTTGACGAAGCTCCGCGCCGCACGCCGGTACGCGAGCTGCGGCGAGAGGGCAAGGAGGCGGAGCGCGGGGTCGAAGGGCAGCGTGCTCGACGCCGGCCACTGGGCGCTCGCCGGGTCCTGCGCGAACTGCGTGTCCCCGGTGCGCAGCACGTCGCGCCAGCTGCGCACGTCGGCTGCGAGAAGCACCGCGACCAGGGCCGCCACGAGCAGGACGGCGGCAAGCCCGACGCGGAAGGCCCTCACGAGGAGGCCTCCCGGGGCGCCCGGGTGTCCCAGTCCAGCCTGGCGGCCCGCAGCTCGGTGGCGGCGAGCAGGATCGCGACGACGGCTGCGAGCACGACCAGCCAGACCGGGAACGCGCTCGCGGGAGCCGCGACGGCGGCGGCCTGGTTCCCGGTCGAGAGCCCGGCGGGGATGATCGAGCTTGCCTTGCCGATCAGGCTCTTGAAGCGAGCCAGGTCGTTCGGGTCGGCGTTGAGGGCGATGACGCGAAGCTGGATGTGCTCGACCTGATACTCGTTGAGCACGGTGTTCAGGCGCTGGAGGTCGTTCGGATCGTCGGCGAGGTCGCTGATCAGGACGACGGCCCGGTGCTTGGACGGCTTCTGGAGCTCGATCGTCCGGGCGAGGTCGAGACCGTTCGAGATCTCCGTCCCGCTCGTGAACGAGGCGCTCCAGGGGTTGTTCGGAAAGGTCGGCTGCTCACCCGGGACGACCGTGGCCGGAACGCTGAAGTAGCGGGCGAGCGGCTCGATCGCCGCGGCCGGCGTGCCGGGCGGCAGCGCCTCGTAGGCGACGTTCGAGAAGAGCACGAGGCCGTAGCGCCCGCCTCGCGAGACGAGCTGCTGGAGCGACTCGTGGATCCTCGAGTAGGTGTCGGAGGTGATGCTGGCGGAGAGATCGAGAACGACGATCCCGCCTGCCTGCGGCGGCAGGAACGGCTGCTTGTCGGCGTGCGGGTGCCGCACGCTCGCCGCAGCGGCCAGGATCAGGAGCACGAGCAGCGCGAACAGGGCCCAGCGGACGGCCCTCGTCCGGGCCGCGACGCGGCGGAACACTCCGGCCTGCGCGTAGGGAATCGACGTCACGCCGGCTCCGCCTCGCCGCGGGCCTCGACGTCGTGGACGACCTCGAGGGCGTGCTCGCCGGAGGGCGGCGGCTCGGCCCAGGCGACCCGCTCGGCGGCGTCCGCCAGGGTCGCGTTGCCCTCGCCTTCGAGAGCCTCCGCCAGCAGCTCGAGCGCCTTGCGCCGATCGGCGGCATCGCGGCGCCCCGCCGAGTCGCGGACGAAGGCGAGCGCGGCCTCGAGCGGCGTGGGCTCGGCGAGAGACGCTCGCCGCCGGCGGAGCAGCGCTGCGAGCTCGATCCCGAGCAGGACGACGGCCGCCGCGCCCAGCAGGCCGCCGACGACGGTGAGCGCCAGGGCGAGCCCGCCGGGGGACACGCCGTACACGGGCGGCGGCAGCGGCGAGGAGTGCCTGAACCGCGGCCTCGAGGTCGAGAGGTCGGCCTTGCTCAGCCGCGACGAGACCGTGGCCGCCGGCCAGGCGGCGGTCGTCCGCACGGGCCGGCCGGCGGCGGTCGCGGTCACGACGACGGGGGGGAAGCGGACGGTGCGCGGCCCGCCGACGGGCAGGCAGCCGTCGCTGACGCACTGGATCGTGTAGCTGTAGACGACCGTCTCGTCCCGACCGACGCTGCTGCGGTCGACCGTCGGAGCGGCCGACTCGACGTACGGGGCGAAGCTCGGGTCGACGCGCACGCTGCCGGGGTCGACGACCCGCGAGTCGAGGTCGACCGCGACCTGGGCCACGATCGGATCGCCGAAGAAGGCCGCCGTGGGCGTGAGCTGCGTTCGCGCGGCGAGCGGGCGGGCGAGAGCGTGCCCGGGCCGGGACCCGTTCCACCAGCCGAGCCCGGTCCCGACGAGGAGCGCGACGATCGCGGCGCCCGCGAGGGCGATCGCGGCGTGGGTGCGCGTGATCATCGACGCTGCCGGAGGTTGCGCCGGCTGCCGGCCCACTCGATGAAGGCTCGATCGATGGTGGGCTCGTCGCTCGTCCCGATCAGGACCGGGTCGAGCCCGAGCGCGATGAAGCCGTCGAGCAAGTCGTCGCGGCGGCGCTCGTTCGCCTGCCGCCGGGCCCGGGCCTCCCGGCGGGACAGGCGGACCTCGAGCGGCTCGTCGCCGCCCGGCTCGAGCAGGGGGACGACGACGGAGTCGACGAGCGGGAAGCTCTGCTCCCAGGTCGGGTCCTGGACGACGACCGGCACGACCTCCCAGCGCCTGGCGGCGGCGGTCAGCAGGACCGAGTCGGGGATCGCCGCGCCGAGGAAATCGGAGATCACGAAGACAAATGTGCCCGACGAGAGCTCGCTGCGGAAGCGGGCGAGGAAGTCGAGCCCGAGCGCGATCGCGTCCTCGGGCGCGTCGTAGACGTCCAGCGCGAGCCGGCGGGAGTCGATCCGGGACAGCGCCGACCGGCCGGTCGGCGCGAGCCAGAACGGCTCCCCTCCCCGCTCCCCGCAGGCCGCGTAGTCGAGGTAGGCGACGGCGGCGTTGCGGGCCTCGGCGCTGGCGACGATCAGCTCGACGATCGAACGAACGGCCGCCACCTTCGAGAGCCAGGGAAACGGCGGCGGATAGAGGCTCATCGACGAGCGGCAGTCGCACACCACGACGACGCGGGGCGCCTCGTCGGCGTACCGTTCCCGCACGACGAACTCGTCCTGGCCGCGCGCGGTCGAGAGCCGTGCGCTCGCACGCCAGTCGATCGTCGAGATCGGGTCGCCGCGGACGTAGGCGCGGGAGCCGGCGACGTCGGAACCGTGCCCCCGCCGGAGGCTGGGCGCGCCCCCGAGCGGTAGGCCTGTCACGCGGTATCTGGGGACGAGCGGGAAGACGTTCCGGACGCGCGAGGGCACCGGCGGCTTACGCTGCCTCGCCCCGGGCCGCCCACTCGGCGCTCTCGCCGGCGCCGTCGACATTCCAGTCCGGGCGCGGGGGCGGAGCCGCGTCGAGGCAGCGCGCCCGGATGCGCTGCAGCATCTCGTCGCGGGTCAAGCTGCGCGTCTCGGCGAGGTACATCGGCGTGAGCATCAGGCGGTGCCCGAGCACCGGGATGAACAGCTCCTCGACGTCGGCGGGCTTGACGAACAGCCTGCCGTGCAGGAGCGCCCAGGCCCGCGCCACCTTGACGAGTGCCAGCGAGCCGCGGACCGAGGCGCCGACCTCGACCTCGGGCAGCGAGCGCGTCGCCCGCACGAGGCGGACGATCCAGCTGTCGAGCAGCTCGTCGACGTAGACGTCCTCGCACGCCTGCCGCAGCTCGAGGAACTCGTCGAGCGAGACGGCCGGGACGAGATCCTCGAGCGGATGCCGGCGGCGCTGCCCCCGGACGATCAGCAGCTCCTCCGCCTCGCCGGGATACCCGAGGCTCGAGCGGAGGGCGAAGCGGTCGAGCTGGGCCTCCGGCAGCGGAAACGTGCCCTCGTACTCGATCGGGTTCTCGGTCGCGATCAGGAAGAACGGGTCGGGGAGCCGGCGCGTCGACCCGTCGACCGTGACCTGCCGCTCGGCCATCGCCTCGAGCAGGGCCGACTGCGTCTTCGGCATCGCCCGGTTGATCTCGTCGACGAGCAGGACGTTCGCGAACAGCGGGCCCGGTTGGAACCTGAACTGCCGGGTCTCCTGGTCGAAGACGCTCAGGCCCGTCACATCCGTCGGCTGCAGGTCCGGGGTGCACTGGATCCGGGAGGGCACGGCGCCGTCGATGCTGCCGGCGATCGCCCGCGCGAGCACCGTCTTCGCCGTTCCCGGCACGTCCTCGAAGAGCACGTGGCCGCCGCTGATCAGCGCGGCGAGGACGAGCCGGATCTCCTCCCGCTTGCCGAGCACGATCGTCTCGATGTTCTCGAGCAGGCGGCGGGCGACCGCTCCGGCCGCACCTGTCTTTCCCTCGCTCGGCTCGGTGATATCCATCGTCGCAATCTCTCCCGGGTCGGCGCAGGACGCCCGGCCCGTGCCGTTGTCGAAACAACGCGAGACCGGTCATCGTAGACGACTGGAGCAGCGAGAATACTCCAGCCGCCTACGATGCCGGCTGCTAGCTCGGAAGCTTGAGGGTCGCGAGCCCCTGCGGTGCGTTCGACGGCAGCGACTTCGGGTAGATGGACAGGTCCACCGGCCCGCCGGGCTTCGTCGAGGCGGCGGAGAAGAACTGCCGCTGCGCCTCCCAGAAGCTGACCGAGAGGCCGCGGGCCGAGCTCGGAAGCACGAGCTGGAAGCGGCCGCTGGCGTCGGGCCAGGTGGCGCTGACCGGATGGATCACGCCCCCCTTGGCCTTGACGACGCCGACGAGTAGCCCCTGGTAGATCGCTCCCGGAATCGCCTGCGGATTCAGCGACGACTTGACCAGCGCTCCGCCGGGCGTTGCCGGAAGCTGCACGTTCAGCGTGGCGCTCTTCAGCTTGGCGAATTCGATCTGGTCCGTGAGCGGCTCCGCATACGAGGTGTTGCCGACGGCGATCCCGACCTCCATCGGCACGGGGTTGTCGCCTTCCTGATCGGCGGCCACGAGGAACGACGCATAGGCGCCGTTCGCGCCGGTGGGACGCGACTGGGTCCAGTACTGGCGGTCGTTCGTTCGCGTCGTCACGATCGCGCCCTTGACCGGGTTCCCGTTCGCGTCGGTGATCTTCCCGGTCAGCTCGTAGCTGTAGAGCAGCACCGTGGGGGGAGCCGCGGCCGGCGAGTCGCCGTACGCGAGACGGCCGCTGACGACGACGTCGCCCCCGGATTGCACGTGGGCCGAGAGGCCGCTCACGCTGTAGCCGACGCTGATCCCGGTCGTGCGTCCGAGCAGCTGGCTGCGCACCGCGGCGGGAAGCTTCTTCCCACCGACCGTGGCGGCGCTGACGTCGGCGACGGTCGCCACGTGCCGGGCGGCCGTGGTGATGTCGGCCGGGTATTCGAACGCCCCCGTCTGATCGGTCGGCGCGGCGGCCCAGCCGTCGATGTCGACGACCGCTCCGGCGACGGGCTTGCCGGCCAGCGTGACGTGACCCTGGACCATCTGCGTGTTCGACGAGTTCGCATCCCAGGAGCGGACGAAGAGGGCGCCCGGCGCGGTGATGCGGGCGATCGAGCTGTTCTCACGCCGGGAGATCGCGACCGACCGGGGAGCCTGCGCCGCGGCGGCGCTCGCCGACTGCCTCACGCCGGCCGTGATCGTCGGTGGAGTCGACTGTGCGGTGCTGCCGCCGAGCGAGAACACCTGGACCTGGGAGGCGACCGTGCCGCCCGACGACGAGGTCGGGGTGCCGCCGACGCCGACTGCGATGTACTCGGTGCCGTTGACGGCGTAGACGGACGGCCCGTCGGCGATCTGGTAGCCGGTCTGGAACGTCCAGAGCACCTTTCCGGTCCTGACGTCGAAGGCGCGGAGGACGCCGTCGCCGCCGCCCACGAACCCGAGCCCCGAGGCGGTCGTGGTCGGCCCGCCGCGTTCCGGCTGCGGCGTGTCGAACTTCCAGACCCGCTTGCCGGTCGCGACGTCGATGGCGCTCACCGAGCCGTAGTCCTTCCAGCCCGTCTGCAGGTACTGCCCGTAGTCGCCGTTCGCGAGACCCAGGAACACGTCGCCGCCGAGCAGCGCCTGCCGCTCCTCCTCGGCGGAGGTCTGCTGCACGAGCACGGAGGCGGTCTCCGAGGCGGCGTTGTAGACGTACTGGGTCTGGGGATCGAACGAGGCCGGCGAGTAGTTGAGCCCGCCGAGCGACGAGGGGTAGATGACGACGGGCTTGCCGGGCTGGAGGTTCGGGTGCTCGACGTTGTCGATCACCTTGACGCGCTGGTAGATCGGCGCTCCCGTGGCGGCGTTGTAGGCGAACCAGACGCCCTCCATCGTCGCCACGGAGACGATCCGCTGTGACTTACCGCCGATCTTCGCCGTGTAGACCATCGGCGGCTGCGAGGTGTCGTACGACCACTGGTTGGACGACAGCTGCTGCTGCCACCACTTCATCTGGCCCGTGACCAGGTCGATCGCGATGATCGAATCGGAGCGCGGGTCGGGCCCGGGCCGCAGCGACGGGTAGTACGGGGGCGTCGCCGCGCCGGTGCCGATGTAGAGGGTGTGCGTCGTCGTGTCGACCGTCGTCGGCGTCCAGACGACGCCTCCGCCCACGATCCGCGCGGCCTTGCGCCACTCGGTGTCGTTCGGCGGGATCGTCCAGAACGGGTTCGCCCAGGCGGGCGTGAGGCTGGGCGTGTTGTAAGCCATCACGAAGCCGCGCGCGCCGTACTCGGATCCGGCGGCGCCGACGATCAGCCGGTGGTCGGCGCAGATCGGGGCGCTCGTCTCCGAGTAGCCGTAGTTCGCCTGCGCTCCGGGGACCGCGTTGGAGATCGGGACGCGGGCGAGCTGCTGGCCGGTGGCCGGGTCGAGCGCCACGATCGTCATGTCGAGCGTGAGCAGGAAGACGCGATCGTCGCAGTAGGCGACGCCGCGATTCGCGACGATCCCGAAGTTCTTGAACGTGGCGATGTTGTCGGGCGCGTAATGCCAGAGCAGCGCGCCGGTCGCGGCGTTCACGGCGAAGACCTGGTCGTCGCCCGAGGTGATGTACATCGTCCCGTTCACGACGATCGGATAGGTCTGCTGCCCCTTCTTGATCCCGGGGACGATCTTGTTCAGGTCGACGGTGAACGCCCGGCCGAGCTGGCCGACGTTGCCGGGGTCGATCGTCGTCAGCGGCGAGTAGCGGTTCTGGTCGAGGGTGTTTCCGAAGCTCGACCAGTTCACCGTCGCGGTGGAGGCGGCGGGATCGGCCGAGGCGCCGGCGGTGGCGACGAGCGCGCAGAGAGCCGCAGCGGTCACCACGAGGCGTGGGAGTGTTCTGGGATGCAGTCTCATTTCAACGATCGTAGTCGGTCCGTGCTGGGTGGGAGCGGGCCTCTCGGTCGGCCGCCGAGCCGGGCCCGCCGCGGCGTTCCGAGCCCGCCAGATCGGCCGCGGCGAGACGACGCGGGCCCGGGATCAGCGGGCGACGACGGCTGCCGGAGCGCGAAAGCGGGGCAGCACGCGCTCGGCGAAGAGCTGCTGGGTCTTCAGCGCTTTCCAGTGCTCGATCCCGCCCATGTTGGTCGTGATCGCGACCTCGGTCAGCCCGTCGCAGACCTCGACGACCGCTTGGATGCGCTCGGCGACCTCGTCCGGGGTCCCGACCCACACGATGTCGTCGTCGATCATCGCCTGGTAGGGCATCTCCGAGAAGGACTCGAGAATGCCGGCTGTGTAGAAGCCGTAGCCGGCCGCGACGAGCTCCTCGGCGGGAGCGGCCTCGGGCAGCGCCACCTTCTGCGCGAGCATGAACCGGCGAATCGCCTGCTCGGCGTCGTGCCGCGCGACCTCGCCGTCCTCGTCCAGGTGGCAGGCGTGGATCCAGACGATGTCGGGCTCGTGTCCGTGCTCGGCGCACGCGGCGCGGTAGAGGTCGAGCGGAGCCCGCAGCCACTCGTACGGCAGCAGCGGCGGCACGGCGACCGCCCAGCCGCGCTCGCCGGCCCGGATGTAGGTCGAGTCGCTGGTGCCGCCCACGAAGACGCGGAAGCGGCGACCGGGGAACGGCGCCAGATGGCTGTCCTCGACGTTCCAGAACGAGCCCTGATGGCTGAACCGCTCGTTCCCGAGTGCGGCCAGGACGATCTCGAGGGCCTCCTCGAAGCGCGGCTGGGTCTCGAGCAGCGGCACGCCGAGCTTCGGAGGCAGCCAGCCGTGCCCCCGACCGATGCCGAACTCGTAGCGCCCGTCCAGGAGGACGTCCGTCGCGGCGATCTGGGAGGCGAGGACGACCGGGTTGTGGGCCGGCAGGTTGTGGAGCAGCGTCCGGAAGCGGATCCGGCTCGTGCGCTGCGCCGCCGCCGCGAAGAAGGCGAGCGGGCTCGCCGAGATCGAGAACTCCGGGAAGCAGAAGTGCTCGATGATCGAGTAGACGTCGAATCCCGACTCCTCGCCGTGCACGACCTGGGCGAGGGCCTCGCGGTAGACCTGCGCCGGGGTCTTCCCCGGCCAGCTCTGCAGCTCGCTGTAGAGACCGAAGTCCACCGGCGGCAGACTACAAGCTCGCAGGCTTTCGACCGGTAGTCGCGGGGCCCGCTACAACCCACTTCCCTGCGTTCCGCGTCGGCGAGGTGCGCGGGTCCCCGATCGACGCTTCAGTGGGAGCCTGGTTCCACGATTCCGCTCTCGTAAGCGAGCACGACGGCCTGCACCCGGTCGCGGAGTCCGAGCTTGCGCAGGATGCGCGCGACGTGCGTCTTGACCGTCGCCTCGCCGATCACGAGCTCGTCCGCGATCTCCGCGTTCGAAAGGCCGCGGGCGACGAGCCGCAGCACCTCGAGCTCGCGGGCGCTCAACTCTGCGAGCGCCGGCGCGGCCTCGACGGGCGCGGGCCGGTCGACGAAGCGCTCGATCAGCCGCCTCGTGACCGCCGGCGCGAGCAGTGCCTCGCCGCGCGCGACCGTCCGCACGGCGGTGACGAGCTGCTCGCGGGGTGCGTCCTTGAGCAGGAAGCCGCTGGCCCCAGCGCGCATCGCCCCGTAGACGTACTCGTCGAGATCGAAGGTCGTGAGCACGAGTACGCGCGCCTCGGCACCGGCCTGCCGCAGCCGGCGCGTCGCCTCGATCCCGTCGAGCTCCGGCATGCGGATGTCCATCAGCACCACGTCGGGCTGGAGCTCCTTCGCGAGGCGGACAGCCTCCCGGCCGTCGGCAGCCTCGCCGACCACGTCGATCCCGTCGGCGAGCTCGAGGATCAGCCGGAAGCCGGAACGGACGAGCTCCTGGTCGTCGGCGAGGAGGACGCGGATCATGCGAGCGGCAGCGTGACGCGGAGCGCGAACCCGTTGGCCCGGGGGCCGGCGACGAACTCGCCGCCGAGGAGAGCGACGCGCTCCCGGATTCCGGCGAGACCGCGTCCGGTGCCGCCGATGGCACCGGTGCCGTCGCCGTCGTCGACGACCTCGACGCCGACGGCGTCGCGCCCGTAGCGGATCACAACCTCGACCCGGCGGGCGGCGGCGTGCTTGCGGACATTCGTCAGCCCCTCCTGGAGGACGCGGCAGGCGGCCAGGTCGAGCGGGGGTGCGAGCGGCACCGGCTCGCCCTCGATGCGCAGGTCGACCTCGAGCCCGGCCGCCCGCGTCTGCTCGAGCAGGGAGCCGAGGCGGGCCAGGCCGGGCTCTGGCGCGAGCTGCGTCTCCTCGTCCGAGCGGAGCCCCCCGAGCACCCGGCGCATGTCGGCGAGCGCGTTGCGAGCGGTGTCACGGATCGCGAGGAGTGGTCGCTCCACGAGAGCCGGATCGCGGGCGAGCGCGCCCTCCGCGGCATCCGCCTGGACGGCGATAACGCTCATCGCGTGAGCGACCTCGTCGTGCAGCTCGCGTGCGATCCGCGTCCGCTCCTCCGCCACCGCCGTCCGCGCACGCTCCTCGCGCTCCCGCTCCAGCTGCGCCGCCAGCTGCTCCATCGCCTCCGCGCGCAACCGCTGCTGGCGGAGCGCCAGGCCGACGAGGAACGGGACGACGAAGAGCGAGAGGTCGCCGGCGACCGTCGACGTCCAGGCCCCGGTCGAGCCCGGCGAGGGCTGGGCCGCCTGGGAGACGGCGCCCGAGGCCAGCAGAGCCGCGAGACCGACCGCCATCCGGGCCGGGCTGCGCTCGTGCGCCGCGAGCGAATAGGGAATCAGGAGGAACGCCACCAGGAAGACGATCGAGTCGTACTGGCCGACGAGCGTCACCTCGACCGCGTTCGTCGCCGCGACGATCAGCGCGACGGCGAGCGGCGCGCGCCGCCGCCACGCCAGTGGCAGCGTCCACAGCGGCGCCAGCAGCCAGCTCGCGACCCCGGGTGCCGGCTGCGCGCCCGTCGCCATCCCGCCGAGCTTCACGGCGAGCAAGCCGACGGCGAGAGCGACGTCGGCGAGAGGCAAGCCGAAGAGCGTCCTGCGCATCACGCCGACGTTACCGCGACACGAGCCGAGCCACATCCACCCGGAGGCGGATCGTAACCGCTCCCGGATCACCCGCACGGAGGATCACGATCGCCCGCCGGCCGGACGCCACGGCCACGTCGGCGCCCTAGCGTCGCACTCGTCACCAACCGACACGAAAGGAGCTCTCCATGTCGTCCCTCCCGCGCTCCATCGCCCTCCGCCGCCGGACCTGCGCGCTCGCGCTGCCGGGCATCCCGGTCGCGCTGCTCGCGAGCGCGCTCGTCTCCCCCTCCGACTCGATCGACAACGCCGTCCAGCTGCGAGCCGCCGCCGCCCACGCCGGCCGCTGGCAGGCCGCGGCGCTGCTCGAGCTGCTGACCGCCGCGCTCTTCCCGCTCGCCGTCGCCGGCGTGGTTCACGTCGTCCGTCGGCGCGGGGCGGCGCTCGCGAACGCCGGTGCGGTCCTCGGCGTGCTCGGCACCCTCGGCATGACCTCGATCGCCCTGCGCCACCTCTTCATCTACGGCCTGACCGCGATCAACCCGGCCTCGGGGGTGCGCGTGCTCGACCAGCTCGACAACCACACCGGCGCGATCGCCTTCCCTCTGATGATCGCCGGGCCGCTCACGTGGATCCTCCTCGCCGGCGCCGCCGCCCGCGCCGGGCTCGCCACCCGCTGGCTCGTCCTCGGGATGATCGCCTTCGCCGCCTCCGACAGCGTCCCCATTCCCGCCGCGGAGGAGATCCAGGGCCTGATCGGCATCGCCGTGTTCGGCGTGCTCGGTCTCAGCCTCCTCCGCCTCGACGACGAGCAGTGGGAGTCGCCCCTGCCAACGGCGCCGGCCGGCAGTGCCGCGCGCGCGGACATCCCGGTCGCCGCCGACGCATAGCACGGCTCGCCGAAACACTGCGACCGTCCGGAGGCGGTCGGAGGAAGAAACACTGCGACCGCCCGGAGGCGGTCGCAGGAAGTCGGTGATAGCGGGGGCAGGATTTGAACCTGCGACCTCCGGGTTATGAGCCCGGCGAGCTACCTGACTGCTCCACCCCGCGTCGCTTGCAAAAGCTTAGCACCGGCGCTCTCGCGAAGGCGGCCGAGAGGCCCAGGCCGACCGCGGTCACGACGATGCCCGCGAGGGCGTCGACGACGAAGTGGTTGCCGGTGACGAGCACGGTCAGCACCACCGCGACCGGGTAGAGGGCGCCCGCCGCCCTCGCGAGCGGCGTCCGCGCGTAGAGGGCGATGCCCGTTCCGACGCCGAGTGCCCAGCCGGCGTGGAGCGACGGCAGGGCGGCGACGGGATCGGAGAGGCCGCCGGAGCCCGGCGAGCCGATGTCGATCCCGGAGAGGCGGCGGAGCGTGTCCTCGAGGCCGAGCCCGGCGACACGCGGCGGGGCGGTCGGGAAGCGCCAGAGGATCACGAACGCGACGCCGGTCGCGAGCAGGAAGCCGTTCCGGAAGAGGCGGAAGCCGGGACGGGAGCGCCGGTAGAGCCAGACGAAGAAGAGCCCCGTCCCGAGGAAGTTCCCGGCCAGGTAGAAGGCGTTCATCCCCTCGACGAGCTCGGGGACGTGCAGGAACGCCCGCTGGAGCGGCCCCTCCCAGGCGAGGTGAAGCGGGCGCTCCCAGGCTGCGACCTCACGGGCATGGGCGAGGGCGAGCGGCCAGTCGGGCCGGACGGCGAACCGGAGCAGCTCGTACGCGGCCGTGGCCGCGACCACGATCCCGACCTGGGCGAGACCGTAGTGCCGGGAGACGGCCGCTCTCACGGTTCCCACGCTTCGATTGTAGGAACGGTCGCCGTTAGCATGCGGCCGTGAGCACCGTCGTCTGGATCTCGCTGGCCGTCTTCTGCGTCGCCGTCGCGGGCGGGATCGCGGTGGCGACGGTACGGGGGCTTGCTGCCTGGCGCGCGTTTCGCGGCTCCCGCCGCCGCCTCGAGGAGGCACTCCTCGAGGCGACCCGCCGCCTCGCGCAGGCCGAGGAACGCGTCGCCGGCGCGGCCGCGAAGGCAGCCGAGCTGGAGCGAGCACGGGCCCGCCTCCAGGAGTCGCTCGCGCTCGCGGCGATGCTCACCTCCGTCGCCGGAGAGGTCTGGGAGTTCGCCGACCGCGTCAGCGGGGCCGTCCCCCGCAAGTGACGCGGGTCGCCGCCGTCGACATCGGCACCAACTCGACGCGGCTGCTCGTGGCCGACGTCGACGCCGGCAGGATCGACGATGCCCTCCGGCTCTCGCACGTCACCAGGCTGGGCGAGGGCGTGGACGCAGGCCGGCGCCTGCTTCCCGAGCCGGTCGCCCGCACCCGCGCGGTGCTTGCCGGGTACCGCGCCGAGATCGAGCGGCTCGGGGCCGCCCGGACGCTCGCCGTCGCGACGAGCGCGGTGCGCGATGCAGCCGACGGTGCCGGGTTCCTCGCCGACGTCGGGCGGGACTTCGGCTTCGAGACCCGGATCCTGAGCGGGGACGAGGAGGCCGAGCTGACCCGGCGCGGCGTCGGCGCGGTGGACGAGGGCACGCTCGTGCTCGACGTCGGCGGCGGCTCGACCGAGCTGATCCTCGCGGGCTTCCGGGCGAGCCTCGACGTCGGCTCGGTGCGCCTCACCGAGCGGTTCCTCCACTCCGACCCGCCGTCCCCGGAGGAGCTCGAGGCCGGCGCCGCATTCGTTCGCGGGCTCCTGCCCGAGCTCGCGCTGACCGCCGCGATCGGCGTCGCCGGCACCGTCACCCAGCTCCACGAGCTCGCCGGCGAGCTGACCGTCGAGACCGTCGAGCGGGAGCTCCGGCGGCTCGCCTCGCTCCCCGTTGCCGAGCGGGCGCACGTACCGCGAATGGACCCCGCCCGGGCCCCGGTCATCGTCGGCGGCGTCATCGTCGTCTCCGAGGTGCTGCGCCGCTACGGCCTCGCGAAGCTCGCCTGGAGCAGGCGCGACCTGCTCGACGGCGTCGCGCTCGAAGCCGCCGCAGCGTCCCGCTGACCACGCGCTCGACGCAGGACCGCGCGGTCGCGGGTCGCGAGGGCAACTGCAAGATCGGCACCAACAACCTCGACGGCGACGACGACTTCGGCGGGAACACTCCCCCGGCGGTCGACCCGTCGACGACGGGAGTCACGGTCGCCGTGGCGACCGGGGGTAGTCCGATCAGCATCACGATCGAGCACAACACGATCGAGTACGACACCTACGGCATCTGGAAGACGCCGAACGTCAGCGCCACCACCGGCCCGCCTCCGAATACGTTCATCGGAGTGACGACGCCGATCGGCCCGTAGTCGGGAGGGAGAAGGCGCCCTCGCTCGCGGTGCGGGCGGGGGCGCCTCCCTCGTGCGGGCACCCAGGCCGCCTGCCGCCGTCCGGAGGAGGCGTCCGACCCCGGGAATATGTTTGCGCGCGCAACCGTTATACTCGGTGCTTGCGTAATCAACTTTCTGGAGGACCACACGAGATGAGCATCACCGAGCAGAAGACAGTCGCCCTCCCGGGCGGGACGTTCCAGGCCGATCCCGTCCATTCGTCGGTCGCCTTCGAGGTCGAGTACATGGGCGTCACGGCGTTCAGCGGCGCCGTGAAGGACTTCGAGGCCTCCCTCGTCGACGGACGCCTGACGGGCTCCGCGCGGATCGCGAGCCTCGAGACCAAGGACGAGAACCTGCACGCGCACCTGATGTCGCCCGAGTTCTTCGACGCCGAGCGCCACCCCGTGGTCTCCTTCTCGACCGGAGCCGTCTCGGGGAAGGGCGGCGAGGTCGAGCTCGCCGGCGAGATCACGATCAAGGGCATCACGCAGCCGGCGACCCTGACCGGCACGATCGTCGGCCCGATCACCGACCCGTACGGGAACGAGCGCTACGGCCTCAAGCTCGCGACGACGATCGACCGCACCGCCTTCGGGATCGCCTGGAACGCCGACATGCCGAACGGCAGCAAGGCGCTGGCCGACGAGGTCACCCTCACCGCCGACCTGTCGCTGGTCGAGGCTGCGTAGCGATGCGCATCCTGGCCATCTCGGGCAGCCTCCGCCGCGGCTCGCACAACACCTCGTTGCTGCAGGCCGCGGCGGAGCTGCTCGGCCCGGGTGACGAGCTCGAGCTCTGGCAGGGGCTCCGCGAGGTGCCGCCCTACGACCAGGACGACGACGTCGAGCCGGCGCCGGCGGCGGTGGCGGAGCTCCGCCGGGCCGTGGCGTCTGCGGACGCGGTGCTGATCGCAACGCCCGAGTACAACTCGTCCGTCCCGGGCGCGCTGAAGAACGCGCTCGACTGGGCCTCACGCCCGCTCGCGACGAACGTGTTCCGCAACAAGCCGGTTGCCGCGCTCGCCTCGAGCGCCGGGATGTTCGGCGGTGTCTGGGCGGCGGCGGAGCTGCGCAAGGTGCTGGCTGCGATGGGCGCCCGCGTCGTCGAGGTCGAGGTGGCGGTCGGTCGGGTGCAGGAGCGACTCGACGCCGACGGCCGCCTCGTCGACGACGAGGTGCGCGAGCAGCTCCGCGAGGCCCTCGCAGCGCTCACCGCCCAGGTCGAGCCGGTCGCCGTCGCCGCCTGAGCGAAGGCCGCGCCTAGAGCTCGTCGTCCGGGGACGGCGGGGGCTCGTCCTCGGCGAGCCGCCGCCGCACGGCCGAGCGGGAGAGGACGCCGACGAGCTTCCCGCGGTCGACGACCGGGACCCGCTCGTAGTCCCCCTCCTCGAGGAAGGCGAACGCCTGCGCGAGCGGCAGCTCGGAGTCGACCGTCGCGTTCGGCGGCTCGGCGATCTCGCGCAGCGTCGTCGTCCGGGGGTCGCGGCCCCTGGCGACGACCTCGCGGACGAGCGTCTTCCGCGTGATCACGCCGGCGAACCTGCCTTCGTCGCAGACGAGGACGGCCCGCACCTCGGGTCGCATCAGAGCCTCGCCGGCCTCCTGGGCGCTCGCGCCGCCGTCGAGGGGGTGCGGGTCGGAGACCATGGCGTCGCGGACGCGCTGCTCGCCGCCGTTCACGGATAGATCCCCCTCGCCTCGAGCGCCGCCGCGACGTCGCGGATGCCGGCGACGAGCGCCGCGCTCCGCAGCGCGAGGCCGTGCTGCTCGGTCAGGCTCCAGACGCGGTCGAACGCGTCGCCGAGCTTCTCCGCGAGGCGCCGGCGGATCTCGTCGTGATCCCAGAAGAGCCGGCTCAGGTCCTGCACCCATTCGAAGTAGGAGACAGTCACGCCGCCGGCGTTCGTGAGCACGTCCGGGAGGACGGGGATCCCCCGGGCGGCGAGGATCTCGTCGGCGTGGACCGAGGTCGGGCCGTTGGCCCCCTCGGCGACGAGCCGGCAGCGGAGGTTGGCGGCGTTCCAGCTCGTGACCTGGTTCTCGCGGGCCGCCAGCACCAGCACGTCGCACTCGAGCTCGAGCAACTCGGCGTTCGTGATCCGCGCCGCCTCGAAACCCTCGAGCGAGCCGTGCTCGCGGACGTGCGCATGGAGCGCGGGGACGTCGAGCCCGGCCGCGGCGTGAACGCCCCCGGAGACGTCGGAGACCCCGACGACGGTCGCGCCCTTCGCGTGCAGCTCGGTCGTCGCGACGCCGCCGACGTTCCCGAACCCCTGGACGACGCAGCGCAGGCCGGCCAGGTTCCAGCCGAGCCGGGCGCAGGCACCCTCGATCACCATCACGACCCCCGCCCCGGTTGCCTCGCTGCGGAAGACCGAGCCGCCGATCGAGACCGGCTTCCCGGTGACGATCTCCGGGACGGCGTACCCCTTCTGCGCCGAGTAGGTGTCCATCATCCAGGCCATCGTCTGCTCGTTCGTCGCCATGTCCGGAGCGGGGATGTCCGCCTGCGGGCCGATGAACGGAGCCAGGTCGGAGGTGAAGCGGCGCGTGATCCTGGCGAGCTCGCCCTGGGAGAGATCCGGCGGATGGCAGCGCACGCCGCCCTTGGCACCGCCGTAGGGCAGGCGCAGCAGCGCGCACTTCCAGGTCATCCACATCGCGAGCGCCGCACACTCGCCGAGCGTGACGCCCTCGTCGAAGCGGACGCCGCCCTTCGTCGGCCCGAGCACCGAGGAGTGCTGCACGCGATAGGCAGGGAACGACCGCACCGATCCGTCGTCCATCCTCACCGGCAGCGTCAGGATGACCGCGCGCTCGGGGTTGCGCAGCCGCTCGGCGACGAAGTCCGGGATCCCGGCCTCCGGAAGCGCCCGCTCGAACTGGGTCTGCGCCTGGGCGAAGAGCGGCGTGTCCCACTCGAGCCCGGACGAGTGCACGACCTCGACCACGACGGGACTCTAGATGCTTCGGCCCGGGCCCACCGCCTGGAGAACGATGCCGGGGGAGGGTCTCGAACCCCCACGTCCGCAAGGACACCCGGTTTTAAGCCGGGCGCGTCTACCCGTTCCGCCACCCCGGCGAGGGCGAGCTCAGCCTAACCCGCGACCGGGACGGCGGGGCCCGGGACGGTCCGGCGGCGCCTCGCCCGAGGCGGGCTATGCGGACTCGAGGACGACCTCCTTCCCGAAGAAGGCGGCAACGGCGATCGGATCGTCGACCAGCGGACAGTGCGGCAGGGCGGCGAGGAACGAGCGCCCGTACGGACGCGTGCGCAGCCGCGGGTCGAGGATGGCCACGACGCCGCAGTCGTCGTGGCTGCGGATCAGCCGCCCGAAGCCCTGCCTGAGCTGAAGCACCGCCGACGGCAGGGCGAAGTCGCGGAACCAGTCGCCGCCCGCGGCCTCGACCGCCTCGCAACGCGCCTCGTGCAGGGGGTCGCCCGGGGCCGAGAACGGCAGCTTGTCGATCACGAGCAGCGACAGCGACTCGCCCGGGATGTCGACTCCCTGCCAGAACGTCGAGGTCGCGAGCAGCACCGAGCCGATCTCCGAACGGAACCGCTCGAGCAGCCGCTCCCGCGGCGCGTCGCCCTGGACGAGCACCTCGAAGGGCACGCGGCCGACGATGCGGTCGCGCAGGACGCCGAGCGCCCGGTAGCTCGAGGTCAGGACGAGCGCACGTCCGCTCGAGAGCGAGAGCAGCGACGCCACCTCGTCGGCGGCGCGTTCGCTGAAGCCGTCCGTGCGCGGGTCGGGCATGGTGCGCGGGACGTAGAGGAGGGCCTGCTCGCGGTAGTCGAACGGGGAGCCGACGACCAGCTCGCGCGCATGGTCGAGCCCGAGCCGCCGGCGAACGAAGGCCGCGTCCTCGCCCGTCGTCAGCGTGGCGGAGACCAGGATCGCGGTCGGCCCGTCCGACCAGAGCCGCTCGCGTAGCTCGCGCGAGACGTCGACCGGCGCCCAGGCGATCGTGTCCGGCTCGGCCCAGACCACGCGCTCGAGGTCGGCCGGCTCCAGGCACGCCTCGACCTGCTCGACCATCGTGAGCGTCCGCCGCGAGAGCTGGTCGAGGCCCTCGGCCCGGCCCTGCAGCTCGGCGCCGAGCGCTGCGAGCGCGTCGACGAGAACGAGGGCGTCCTCGATCGGGATCTCGCGCAGGCGCCGGCGCCCGGACGCCGGGGCGACCGCCCGCAGCAGCCGGTCGCCCGCCCGCTCGATCCGGTCGAGCGCCCGGGCGGGGACGGATTCGGACGCCTCGCGGCAGGCCCGCTCGACATCGGTCGCAAGGCGCCGCAGCCCGGACCGGGAGACCCTTGCCCCGAGCCAGGCGGCGGCCGTCTCCTCGAGCCGGTGAGCCTCGTCGAACACCACCGCCTCGTGCTCGGGCAGGACCCCGCCGCCGGCGGCGAGGTCGGCGAAGTAGAGGGCGTGGTTCGCGATCACGAGCTCGGCCTCGCCGGCCCGGTTCCGCGCCGCCTCCGAGAAGCAGGTCGAAAGCAACGAGCAGCGGCGCCCGGCGCAGCGGTCCGAGCCGACCGCGAGCTCGGCCCAGAGCGCCTCGGA
This sequence comes from uncultured Actinomycetes bacterium, assembly GCA_963796625.1. Lineage (GTDB taxonomy): Bacteria > Actinomycetota > Thermoleophilia > Gaiellales > Gaiellaceae > PALSA-600. Next base: position 473,105 of record CAWCME010000003.1, on the reverse strand, counting down.
CGGCTCGACGGTCAGCTCCGCACGGTCTCCGGTCTCGGTCGCCGCAAGCCAGGGCTGCAGAGCCTCGAACGCCTCCTCGTCTCGCGGGTCCCGCAGCAGCATCGGCCCGAAGCTCAGGAGCTGCCTGCGGCACAGGTAGTTCTGGCGGCCCTTGAGCACGGCGACGCGCACGTCGCGGCCGAGCGCCTGCGCCGCCGCGGGGACGTCCTTGGCGAGCAGCTGCTCCTGCAAGGCCTTGGTGGCCGTGGCGACGACGACGCGGCGGCCGGACTCGAGCGCGGGCAGCAGGTAGGCGAGGCTCTTGCCCGTTCCGGTTCCGGCCTCGGCGACCAGGTGCTCGCCGCTTGCGAGCGCGAGCTCGACCGCCGCGGCGAGCGCAGCCTGCTCCGCCCGGGCCTCGAAGCCGAGAAGGGTGGCGGCCAGCCTGCCGCCGGGGCCAAACAGCTCGTGCACGGGCACCAAGGGTACGGAAGCGAACGGATGTTCCCGGACGCGGCGGGCGGTTCCGGAGGAAAAGGCCGCTCGGAGCGGTTTTTCACGCGACGGCGGGTATTGACCGGGGCCGGCGGAGCCCGGTAGCTTCCCGCACGTCGGATCCGGTAGGTCTTCGGACTCGCTGGATCCGGCACTCAGCTCCGGTGGGTCCTCGGACTTGCCGGGGCTGAATTTCTTAATGGCCCTCGGCCAGGCCCCCGATCTCCGCGAACGGACACGGCTCCGTCCGATGCGATCTCTACCCTTTCACGGCTCATGATCGAGGTGATCGCATTCGTCGTCGGTGCCGCGCTCGGCGGCCTCGCGCTCTGGCTCTGGGCCCGGGCCGAGATCGGCCGGCAGCAGGCGCTGCTCGCCGCCTCCACCGAGAAGGTCGCCCTCGTCGAGAAGACCCAGGGTCAGTGGGAGGAGCACCTGAAGGCGCTCACGGGCGAGGCGATCGCCACGAGCTCGTCCTCGCTGCTCGCGCTCACCGAGGCGAAGCTCGGCCCGATCAAGGAGACCCTCGAGCGCTTCGACGAGCAGGCCCGGGCGCTCGAGCAGACGCGGCTGACCAAGATCGGCAGCATCGACGAGCTCCTGCGCTCGGTCGCAGACGGCCAGACCCGGCTGCAGAAGGAGACCGGGAGCCTCGTGACCGCGCTCCGGGCACCGCACGTGCGCGGGCGCTGGGGCGAGATCCAGCTGAAGCGCGTCGTCGAGCTGGCGGGGATGGTCGCCCACTGCGACTTCGTCGAGCAGGCGAGCGAGCGCGACGACGAGGGCCGGCTGCTCCGCCCCGACCTCGTGATCAAGCTTCCCGGCGGCAAGAGCATCGTCGTCGACTCCAAGGCCCCGCTCGAGGCGTATCTCGACGCGGCCGCCGCCGAGGACGAGGACGCCCGCCGCGCGCACCTGCAGCGCCACGCCCGGCTCGTTCGCGAGCACATGACGAAGCTCGGCCAGAAGCGGTACTGGCAGCAGTTCGAGCCGGCGCCCGAGTTCGTCGTCATGTTCCTCGGCGACGAAGCCTGGTTCCGCGCCGCGCTCGACCACGATCCGGCGCTGCTCGAGGCGGGGGTCGAGGCCGGGGTCGTGCCGGCGTCCCCGACCACGTTGATCGCGCTGCTCCGCACGGTCGCCTACGGGTGGCAGCAGGAGACGGTGGCCGAGAGCGCACGGACGGTCAGCCGGCTCGGCCGTGAGCTCTACGAGCGGCTCGGCGTCTTCGCGGGGCACTTCGCGAGCGTCGGCAAGTCGCTCGACGGTGCGATCGGCAACTACAACAAGGCGGTCGGGTCGTTCGAGACCCGCGTGCTCGTCACAGCCCGCAGGTTCCCGGAGCTCGGCGCGGGAGCCGACGAGCTGCCGGAGGTCCCGCCCGTCGCGACGCAGGCGAGGCCGATCTTCGCTCCGGAGGTCGACGACGGCGACGCCGTCGTTCCGCTGCCGGCCCGCGCCGACGCGGCCTAGAGTCCGGGTCGGGAACGTTCGCCCTCCGGCCGGCGTTATTAATAGGCGGAGGATCTCCGGGGAGGAACATGGACGAGACAAGGGACCTGATCATCATCGGCGGCGGCCCCGCCGGGTACACGGCGGCGCTCTACGCGGGCCGCGCCGAGCTGAAGCCACTCGTGATCGAGGGGTTCCAGTGGGGCGGTCAGCTGATGATCACGAGCGACGTCGAGAACTACCCGGGCTACCCGGACGGGGTCATGGGACCGAGGATGATGGAGGACTTCCGCAGCCAGGCCGAGCGTTTCGGAGCCGAGTTCGTCACCGACGACGTCACCGCAGTCGACTTCTCGGAGCGCCCGTTCCGGATCACGGTCGACCGGGACGAGTATCGCGCCAGGGCCGTGATCGTCGCGACCGGCGCGAGCGCACGCTGGCTCGGGCTCGAGTCGGAGCAGCGGCTGCAGGGTCGCGGCGTCTCGGCGTGCGCGACCTGCGACGGCGCCTTCTTCAAGGAGAAGAACATCGTCGTCGTCGGCGGCGGAGACACCGCCTTCGAGGAGGCGCTCTTCCTGACGCGGTTCGGGACGAAGGTCACCCTGGTGCACAGGCGCCCCGAGTTCCGCGCCTCCCCGATCATGGTCAACCGGGCCCGGGCGAACGGGAAGATCGAGCTTCTGACGCCGTACGCTGTCGAGGAGGTGCTCGGCGACGCGTCGGTCAGCGGCCTCCGGCTCCGCAACACCGAGACCGGCGAGACACGCGAGATCCCGGCCCAGGGCTTCTTCGTCGCGATCGGGCACGATCCGAACACGAAGCTGTTCCTCGGGCAGCTTGACCACGACGAGAACGGGTACCTGCTGACGCGGCCGGGATCGACCGAGACGAACGTCCCGGGGGTGTTCGCGGTCGGAGACGTCCAGGACCACGTCTACCGCCAGGCGGTCACTGCGGCGGGCTCGGGCTGTATGGGAGCGCTCGACGCCGAGCGCTACCTCGCCGACCTCGGAAACGAAGCCGGCAAGGCGCTCGCGGCCGCCTGAGGGCGGCACCGGCCCGGGGGGCGCAGCGGCGCGCAGAGGTGCCCCTTCCAGACGGGGGCGACCGGCTACGCTGGGCCGGTGCCCTACTTCATCTGCCCACGTTGCAAGACGCGCCGCGTCGACCACGACGGCCACGAGGGACTCTCGCAGGAGCCGCCGTCGTGTCACCACTGCGACTTCGGGTTCATGTTCGAGCTGCTCGAGGACTACTACCCGGCCCAGGCGACCGGGCTCATCGTCTGCGACCAGGAGGGACGGATCCTCGCGACCGGGCACGGCGTCTTCGAGCTGACCGGCTTCGAGGAGACCGACGTCATGGGCCGAGACCTGGTCGAGGCGCTCCAGCTCTCCGAGACGAAGCCGCTCGAGACCGTGCGCGAATGGGGCGTCCGCCAGCTCGGGCAGCACCTCTCGGTCCGTACGCACGCGGGGCTCGAGAAGCAGGTGGTCGCAGACCTCTTCCCCGCCTACGACGACGACGGCGGGATGCTCGTCGCGCTGACGCCCGAGTAACCAGCCCGGCCCGAGGGCTGCGAGCCGCTTGACCCGGCGTCCGACACCGGGACTTGGCCGAAACAGACAGTGCCGCTCGCACGGTTGTGCCGTTCGGGGCCGGGCGCGAGCGGAGAGCTGCACCGTCTGGCGCGTCCTTCCGCGGGCCCGGGCACCGGCCCGTCGGGGCACTACGAACCGAGCCGGCTCGACGGGCACAGATCCGTCAGCACGCACCCCTCGCAGTCCGGCCGGCGAGCGTCGCAGACCCTGCGGCCGTGCCAGATCAGCAGGTGGGGGAAGCGGGCCCAGTCGGCCCGCGGGACGAGCCGGATCAGGTCGCGCTCGATCTTGACCGGATCCTCCTGGCGTGTGAACCCGAGCCGCTGCGACAGCCGGCGGACGTGCGTGTCGACGACGATCCCCTGGGCCTCGCCGCGCTCGGCCGAGACCACGTTCGCCGTCTTGCGCGCCACGCCGGGCAGCCGGAGCAGCGCAGCGAACTCGACCGGCACCTCTCCTCCGTGCTCCTCGATCAGGATCCGCATCGTCCCCCGCAGCGACTTCGCCTTCTGCCGGAAGAAGCCGGTCTGGAAGATGTCGCGCTCGAGCTCCTCCTGCGGCACCGCGAGGTAGTCCTCCGGCCGGCGGTACTTGAGGAACAGCTTCTCCGTCACGCGATTGACGTTGACGTCGGTCGTCTGCGCGGACAGCATCACCGAGACGAGCAGCTCCAGCGGGTCGCGGAATCGGAGCGCGATCCGCGCGTCTGCGTGCTCGGTCGCGAGCCGCTCGATCACGGGCCGGATCCGCTCGCGCTTCGGGCCGACCTTCCTGCGGGCCTCGTGGACGTAGCTCCGCGCCATCGGACTACGCCAGCCCGGAGAGCCTCAGAAGAGCCCGGACTCGGCCGGGAGAGCCGGAACCGGCCGCGGCACGCCGACCGCAGGTGGTGCATCACGCTCGCCGCCCCCAGCGCCTATCCGGGGGCCCGCGCAGACGAGGTCGAGCGCCGGGCAGCCCGAGCAGGTGAACTCGCCGGGGCTCGGGACGAACGCGCCGGCATCGATCCGTGCGATCGCCTCGGACAGCTCCGCCTCGAGCGCAGGCACGTCGGAGCGCGAGAACGACGTGGTCACGACCTCGGCCGGCCGCTCGAGGAACACGTAGACGACCTCGACCTCCTCGACGCCCGCCCGCAGGCACGCGAGCGCGTAGACGAGCCGCTGGAGCCGGTAGTCGGCCTCGACCACCTCGGCGGGCGAGCGGTCGCCGAGGACGTTCGTCTTGTAGTCGACGACGACGGCGCTTGCCGCCGGCGCGCTGCAGGAGATCCAGCCGGCCGTGAAGCAGGACGCCGTCGTGCTCGAAGGCGAACGGCCGTTCGGGACGAGCGCTCTCGAGGCTCGCGATCCTGCGGGCGAGCGCCGACTCGCAGTACGCCGCTGGCGAGGCCCGCGATCCGGTCGAGCTCGTCGTCGGTCACCCCCGGATACCAGGCGCGGACCGGAGCCGAGATCCGGAACCTGCGGGTCGCCGCGGATCGACCGTCTCGAGCAGCCGGTGGACGGCGTCCCCGATCTCGGTCGCCGCCAGCCCTGCGCCCGCCGGGCAGCTCGCCGCGGCGCTCGCGCAGCCCGGCGACGCGCTCGGCGTAGTAGCGGTAGGAGCAGCGCTCGAAGAGCGCCAGCGCCGAGAAGGAGAGCCGGCGCACGCGATGGAGCGGCGGCGCGGGGATCGGATGCGAGCTCGGGCAGGCGCCAGCCGCGCACGGCCGGCGCCGCCGGGAGCTCGTCGAAGAGCGACAGCTGGCCGCTCTCGTCGACGACCGCCGGCGGCTCGGCTCCGGACGCCGCGGCAGCGTAGCGGTCGACGCGAACGAGGAACGACGCGCCGCCGCGCTCGAGCTCGAACAGCTCGCCGCCTGCCGCCAGCTCCGCTTCGCAGTCGAGCTTCGACAGCACCCAGCCGATCGGCGTGTCGCGGCTCTCGCCGATCGCGCCCGAGACGAGCAGCCGGTCGACCGCGCGCGTCATCGCGACGTAGTAGAGGCGCAGCCGCTCGGCGCGCCCGGCCTCGCGGCCGGCGTCGCGCACCTCGTCGTAGCCGAACACGGCGCGTCGGCTCGCCCGAGCGACGGGTGGACGACCTTGAACCCGAAGCGGCCGTCCGAGAGCGCGAGGATCTCGTCGGCCGGCGGCGGCCCGCCGAGGTCGCGGCCGGCGTCGGCGACGACGACGACCTTGAACTCGAGCCCTTTCGCCGCGTGGATCGTCAGCAGCCGCACGGCGTCGGCGCCCTCCTCCTCCGAGACGGCCTCGAGCTGTGCGGCGCCGAGCGCCTCCTGGTCGCGGAGGAACCCGACGAAGCCCTCGATATCGCGGCCGCGCACCTCCTCGTAGGTGCGGGCGAGCCGCATCAGCTTGCGCAGGTTCGCGTAGCGGCGCTGCCCGTCCCAGCGCGCGAGCACCGCGAGGTCGTAGTCGTGCTCGGAGACTGACGAGCTCGCACAGCCGCTCGAGCGAGACCCGCGCGGACGCGGCGACGAGCCGCTCGTAGCGCTGCTTGAAGGCCCGGACCAGGCGCTCGTCCTCCGGGCGCGAGCGGCTCGGGCAGGCTGCGCTCGATGCCCGTGAAGAGCGGCCGGCGCCCGGCGTGACGCCGGATCAGGACGAGAGCGTCGTTCGAGACGCCGACGAACGGGGAGGCGAGCACCGCGGCGAGCGCCTCGTCGTCGTAGCGGTTGCGCAGGAGCCGCAGGTACATGAGCAGGTCGACCACCTGCTGCTGGCCGAAGTAGCGGCGGCCGGTCGAGCGGTAGGTCGGAAGCGCCTGCGCGCGGAGCTCCTCCTCGTACCACTCGGCGTCGGTGCCGGCGGCGAACAGGAGGACGATCTCGCCCGGCGCCGCCGCGCCGGCGTCGACCAGCTCGCGGACGCGGCGGGCGACGTGGCGCGCCTCGGCCCGGCGCCAGTGCTCGCCCGAGTCGCGGTAGGAGCCCCTTGTCGGTGACGAGCAGCTCGACCGGGTGCCCGAAGACCGGGTCGGGGAACTCGCCCGAGGCCGCGAGCGGCTGGTAGCGCGTCGCCGAACTCCTCGCCGAAGAGGTGGTTGACCGCCGCGAGCACCTCCGGGCGCGAGCGGTAGTTCTCGGTCAGCGGCAGCCGCTGCGCGCGCGAGCTCGCGCCGCTCGCGGAAGACCCCGACGTCGGCGTGACGGAAGCCGTAGATCGACTGGAACTCGTCGCCGACGAAGAACAGATCCTTGTCGGGCCCCGCCGGTGAGCAGGTCGATCAGCTCGCACTGCAGCGCGTTCGTGTCCTGGAACTCGTCGACCATGATCGCGCGGAAGCGAAGCTGCTCCGCCTCGCGGATCGCGCGGCTCGCCGGCGAGCAGGTCGCGGGCCAGGAGCTGCAGGTCCTCGAAGTCGAGCGCCGACTCGCGCTCCTTCGCCGCGGCGTACTCGGCGGCGAAGAGGCCGAGCAGCTCCTGGAGCAGGTCCTTGTCGCGCGTCGCCGCCAGCTCGAGAGCCGCCTGCTCGACCTGCTTGCGGGCATCCTCGAAGCTCGCGGCCCTCGGTCCCTGGGCCCGGAGCGCTCGCGAGATCGATCAGCGCCTCGGGCGTCGAGGGCAGATCGAGCGCTGCCTGCGCCGAAGCGAGCGTGGTTCTCGGTCGCCCCCGGGTCCTCGAGCAGGCACTGCGCCGCGTCGCGCAGGGCTGCGAGCGCCTCGTCGAGGTCGCGCCGGCTCGCCGATCTCGAGCACGAGCGGCCGGCCGGCCGAGCGCAGGGTCTCGAAGACGCCGGTCAGCATCTTCCTCAGCCGCGCGCCGTCCGTAGGTCGCGAGCAGCCGGAGCCGCTCCGGATCGCTTCGCCGCGCAGAACGCGGCGAGCGCCCGGTCGAACGCCTCGCCGCGGATCACGGCTCCGTGCTCGTCGTCGAGCTCGTGGAAGCGCGGGTCGATCCCGACCGCGAACGGGTGCGCCCGCAGGAGCCTGGCGCAGAAGCCGTGGATGGTCGAGATCCACGCGCCGTCGAGCTCGCGGGCGAGCTCCGGTCGGCCGCGCGTCGACGAGCGCCGCCCGGATCCGGGCGCGCAGCTCGCCAGCCGCCTTGCGCGTGTAGGTGATCACGAGCACCGAGTCGACGTCGAGCCCCTCCTCGCAGACGGCGCGGACGAAGCGCTCGACGAGGACGGCGGTCTTGCCCGTGCCGGCGCCGGCCGAGACGAAGACCTCGCCGCGCGCCTCGACCGCCGCGATCTGCTGCTCGTTCATCAGGGCCGCCCCACCCGGCACATCGTCCAGAGATCGCACCACGAGGGGCACTCCCCACCCTTCGGGTCGTGCGCGACGTCGCCGGCGCGGATCCGCCGGGCCGCCGTGAGCGCCTGCCCCCGGGCCGTCTCGACCTGCCCCCAGAACTGCTCCTCGTCCAGGTAGTCGTTCGGCTTGAAGCCCGGGAGCTCGTCGCGCGCCTCGGCCCGGAGCATGCCGCGCGCGGCACGGGAGCCCGAGAGGGCGCGGTAGAGGCCGCCGAGCGGCTCGATCCCGGCGAGATCGCGCAGCACGAGCATGTACAGCGGCACCTGGAGCCTGCGCTCCTCGTCGATCTGCCGCGCCGAAAAGGAGCCCTTGCCCGACTTGTAGTCCTGCACGATCCCGCGTGCGCTGTGCGGGTCGATATCGATCCGGTCGATCTTCCCGCTCAGGTACAGCCCCTCGCCGAGCTCGAGCCCGCGCTGCAGCTCGGGCGCCGACCGCTCGGTGCCGAACCCGAGCTCCAACCGTCTCGGTACGAACCCGAGCTTCGAGTGGGCCTCCGACTGGACGAACCGCTCGAGGTCCCGCCAGAGCCCCTCGCGCAGCTCCGCCGCCTCCACCTCGCCGAGCTCGAGCCGGACGCCGGAGCCGAGCGCGTCGTCGAGACATCGCTCGAGGAAGCCGAGCGCAAGCTCGAGATTCTGCGGGGTGACGCGATCGGCGCCGAGCTCGCTGGGGAGCTCCTTGTAGAAGGTGTAGAGGGTCTGGTGGGCAACCTTGCCGCGGAGCATGGCGTCGGCCTCGGCGTCGATCGTCTTCGGGTCGACGACCCGCTCGAAGAGCCAGGCGGACGAGCAGTCGACGAACCGCTCGAGCTCGGTCGCGCCGAAGACGGTGCGGGCGCCGAGCTGCGCCAGCACGGCCGGGCTGCGGAGCCTCGCGTCCCGGCCGAAGGCCTGCCGGGCGCGGTCGAGACGACGGCTCCAGCCGTTCTCGGCGGCAAGGGCAAGCGCGAGGTCGCGAGCGTCGGGATCGGCAGCGAGACGGGCCAGCGCGCGCACGCGCTCACGCTCGTCGGGCGCCGACTCGATCGTCCAGGTCAGCTCGGAGAGCGCACGGCGGCGCGTCGCATGCGAGACGTCCTCCGGGTCGAAGGCGGCAGCTACGTCATGCCAGAACGGGCTGGCCTCGCGCGGTGCGCCGTCGTCGGTCGCCGCCTCGCGCACGAGGTAAAGCCTGCGCGTCGCCCGCGTGCACGCGGTGTAGAAGAGGTAGCGGTCCCGGCTGACGGGGTCGGGCCGTTCGAGCCGGCCGCCGAGCTCCCGGCGCCGGTCGTCGTCGAGGAACGGCGAGCCGCGCCCGCGCCGCGGCAGGGAGCCCTCCTCGAGCCCGAGCACGAACACCGCCTCGAAGCGGCGCGTCCGGGCACGCATCAGGTCGAGGATGGTCACCCGCCCCGTCTCCAGAGCGCCGCCGGGTACCTCGAGCTGCCCGAGGGCGGCGATCAGCTCGTCGGTCCCGAGCGGCCCGGAGAGCGCCTCGAATCCGGCCAGCTCGTCGAGCAGCCCCGCGGCCGTGCCGAAGCAGCGCAGGTCGAGACGCGGCTGCTCGCCCGCCGGCGGTGCGTCGAGCCCGTAGGCGGCCCGCACCATCGAGGCGAGCACGGTGCGGATACCCTCGAGCGGGGACTCCGCACCGCGGAGGTCGCGTAGCGCGACGAGCGGCGCCTCGCGGAGACGCTCGGTCTCCTCCTCGACCCGGCCCGGCGAGTCGACCGCGCGGCCGCGCAGGCGACCCTCGGCGAAGTCGACACCGGTGCGGGCGATCCCGGAGTACGGCGAGCGCAGGAAGCCGTAGAGCTCGCGCCGGCCGCCGCCGGCCCAGGCGAACCGGAGCAGCGACAGGAGTGCGTGCCCGAGCGGCGTGCCGGCAAACCGCGCCCTCGAGTCGATCAGGTAGGGAATGCCGAGCCCGGCGAACACGGTCTCGAGCGGCAGCCGCCAGCGCTCGGTCGACGGCACGATCACGGCGACCGCCTCGGGCGGCATGCCGTCCCGCAGGAGCGCGAGCACCTCCTCCGCGACGAGCTCCAGCGTTCCGCGGCTGCCGGCACCAGAGAGGAAGCGGATCGCGCCGCCGAGCGGCTCGGGCGGAGCCCCCGGCTCGAACAGCACCCGCTCGAGATGGGCAAGGGCGGGGGCCACGTATTCGGACGCGCGAGGGCCGAGCTCCTCCACCCTGCCGCCGGCGAGCACGGCGAGATCCTCGGCGGTGCGGCGGAGCGAGGCGAACGCCGTGCGTCCGGGCTCGTACGGGAGCGAGACATCGACCTCCGCGCGCCCGGAGAGGGCCTCGAGCAACGACCATTCGGCGCCGGTCAGGTCCTCGAACCCGTACGCGAAGACGGGCTCGCCGTGCCACGCGTCGAACTCGGCCTGCAGCCGCTCGCACGCGCGACGCCGGAGCAGGTCCCGGTCCCAGAGCCCGAGCCGGTCGAGCTCCCCCCGGTAGGCGGCGTAGAGCACGCCGAGCTCGCCGTCGAGATCGGCCGGATCGAGCAGACCGGCCTCGAGCTCGGAGATCGCAGCCAGGAGGGACTCCGCGAACCCGCCGAACCGGGCCGACGGGGTGAGGACGGCGCCGCCGCCGACGACCGCGGCGACCGCCCTGCGGGCGACGAGGCCGCGCTGCGCGTCGGTCGCGACCGGCCGCCGGCCGGGATCGGGGTCGGCAAGCCGCCGGAACAGGTCGTCGAAGGTGCCGATCGAGCCGCCGAGGAGGCAGCCGCAACGGCGCAGCAGGTCGCGCTGGACCCGATCGACGTCCGATCGGTTGGGCACGATCAGGACAGGCTCGTCGTCGAGACGCGCCAGATAGCGCTCGAGCAGCAGCGCGACTTTTCCCGCGTTCGCGGGCCCGGCGAGCAGGCTCAACCCCATCGAGCCATCGTAGACTCGCGCCCCGACGGCCGAGTCCTGTCCGCGGGCCGGTTTCGTTGCTTACTGCGGGTTTTCACTGCCGCCTCGACCGCTCGACAGCCAAGCGCCGGCCGCGCCGTCGAGCAGGACGTGAGCGGCCCGGCGCCCTGCCCCGAGGGACACGGCGCCGGGCCCGGAAGTCCGCTCAGGCGGGGACAGACTTCGGTCGCCGACCCCGGCGAGCCGCAGGGCGACCCGGCATGTCGGCCGCGCAGCTATCGCACAGGTCGGCAACCTTCGAGCCACGGCGCGCATCGGTAAAGGTGACACGCGCTGTGGCGCCCTTGTTCTCGCCGACTTCCTTACCGCAGCTGTCACAGACGAGGACAGTTCTCCGAGCCATTTGTTCCTTCCTTCGAGAGCACTACTCGACGTAAGTGAAGCAAAAATCGCCGGCTTCCGGCTGAGAGAGCAATCTCGTTCAGCAACGGGTGTCGCACTCCGACGGCGAACGTTGTTACGCCTCCTATTCGGCGGACTCCGATTCGAGATCGGAATTCCTCGTTCCGGCCTGCTCGCGCCGCTCCGCCCTCAGACGCCAGGCCCGGCGGCCGACGAAGGCCAGGGCTCCGAGAATCACCAGCCCGATCACGGCGTAGAAGCCGTAGTGGGTCACCGCGTCGACCACGCGTTTCCCGAACAGGTAGGCGGCCAGTCCGATTGCCGTAGCCCAGAGGATCCCGCCCGCCGCGTTGTAGACGAAGAACCTCGGCCAGGGCATGTGGCTCAGGCCGGCCAGCCAGGCGATCGTGATTCTCAGGCCCGCCACGAAACGTGCAATCAGGACGGTCTTGGGGCCGTGGCGCTCGAAGAATCGCTCGCTCTTCGGCAGGTACTTCTCGGCCACGTCCTGTGCAAACGGAATCCGATCGATCAGCGCGCGACCGCCCGAACGGGCGATCCAGTAACCGGCAGTGTCACCGACGATCGCCGCAGCGGCGGCGACGGCGATCACCTCGACGATGTTGAACTTCCCACCCGCCGCGAGCACCGAGGCCGTGATCAGCGCGGTCTCGCCCGGGAGCGGAATCCCGCAGCACTCGACCGCGACGAGGGCGAACAGAATGATCAGCCCGTATGTCTCGAGTTGATGGGTCACCCGACCGAGTCTAGGGGCATCCCGGCGACCCGCCGACGGCGGGCATGGCGGGGACCGATCTCGATGCGATAGCGTCGCGCCCGGATGAGAATTGGGGTGCCTCGGGAGATCGTGCCGGGCGAGCAGCGGGTCGCGCTCGTCCCGGATGCGGTCGCGCGCCTCGAAGGGTTCACGGTGGCGATCGAGCGCGGCGCCGGCCTGGGCGCCGGCTTTCCCGACGCAGCCTACGCCGAGGCGGGAGCCGAGCTCGTCGAGGATGCCTGGGCGAGCGTCGACGGCGTCGTCAAGGTCGCGGCTCCTACGGACGGCGAGATCGAGAAGCTCCGGACGGGGCAGCTGCTCGTCGCGTTCCTGCAGCCCTTGACCGATCCCGCCCGCATCGAGCGACTCGGCGAGCGGGGCGTGCTCGGCTTCGCGATGGAATCGATCCCCCGGACGACCCGCGCGCAGGCGATGGACGCTCTCTCCTCGCAGGCGACGGTCGCGGGCTACAAGGCCGTGCTGATCGGCGCAGACCGGCTGCCGCGCTTCCTGCCGATGCTCACGACCGCGGCCGGCACGATCGCCCCGTCCCGGGCGCTCGTGCTCGGCGCCGGCGTCGCCGGGCTTCAGGCGATCGCCACCGCCCGGCGGCTCGGCGCCGTCGTCTCGGGCTTCGACGTCAGGCCGGCGGTCAAGGAGCAGGTGCAGTCGCTCGGCGCGACGTTCCTGGACCTCGGCGTCGTCGGCGAGGAGACCGAAGGCGGGTACGCTCGCGAGCTGACCCCGGAGGAGCAGCAGCGCCAGCAGGCGGCGCTCGAGGAGCGCATCCCCGAGTTCGACCTCGTGATCACCACCGCTGCGATCCCGGGGCGCCCCGCTCCGCGGCTGATCCCCGCCGGGGCGGTCGAGAAGATGCGTCCCGGGTCGGTGATCGTCGATCTCGCCGCCGAGACCGGGGGGAATTGCGAGCTTACGCGCCCCGGCGAGGTCGTCGACGTCGGCGGCGTCACGGTGGTCGGGCTGCTCAACCTGCCGAGCATGATGGCGGGGCACGCGAGCCAGCTCTACGCGCGCAACGTCTCGGCGCTGATCGAGCACCTCGCGCCCGGCGGAGAGCTGGCGCTCGACTGGGACGACGAGATCACCGCCGGAACCTGCGTGACGCGAAAGGAGCCCCCAACGTGAGCCAGAGCCCCGTCGCGGCCTGCCGGGTGCATGCTGCGCCTCCTGTGGACGAGAATTGCCAGAGCCGACACACTTCCGGGGCCTTCCGCGCCGTAGAATTGGCCGTGAGGGTGGCGGGGTGGCATCCCCACCCAGGGTGGGGGTACACGTTGGCTCGGGCGGCGGTGGCGGTATGAGCCACTACGCGCAGCTCGTCGTCGAGCTGACGATCCTCGCGCTCGCGATCTTCCTCGGCATCGAGGTGATCTCGAAGGTGCCGACGCTGCTGCACACGCCGCTGATGTCGGGGACGAACGCCATCCACGGGATCGTGATCGTCGGCGCGATCCTGATCGCGGGGATCGCGAACCCGGGGACGCTGGTCGGCTGGCTCGGGTTCGCGGCGATGATCCTCGCCTCGGCGAACGTCGTCGGCGGCTTCGTCGTGACCGACCGGATGCTCGAGATGTTCAAGAAGCGGGAGCCGCCCAAGCGCGACAAGGACGACGGGTGATTACGTCGGGAGCCGGCGCCTGCGAAGGGCGCGCATGAGCCAGACGACGTCGAACCTGCTGTATCTCGTCACGATCATCTGCTTCGTGCTGGCGCTGCGGTTCCTCTCCTCGCCGGCGACGGCCCGGCGCGGGAACTGGATCGGGGCTGCCGGGATGGCGATCGCGATCGGGGTGACGCTGGCCCAGAGCTCGGTGCACATCGGCTGGCGGATCATCGTCGGCGGTGCGATCGGAGCCGTGTTCGGCGCAGTCGCCGCGCGCAGGGTGAAGATGACCGCGATGCCGCAGATGGTGGCGCTCTTCAACGGCGTCGGCGGCGGCGCGGCGGCGCTCGTCTCGCTCGCGGAGTTCCATATCAAGACACCGGCTCCGGGGCAGCTCCACGGCGACGTCGCAGTCGCGATCGTGCTCTCGGCGATGATCGGCTCCGTGTCGTTCGCCGGCTCGGGCGTCGCCTTCGCAAAGCTTCAAGAGCTGATCGGCGGCCGCCCGATCACCTACCCGGGCCAGCAGTTCGTCAACCTGATCCTGATCGGCGCGGTCGCGGCCGCCGGGATCGCGATTATCGCCGGCTACGAGGAGCAGTGGGTACTCGTGCTGATGATCCTCGGCTCGCTCGTGTTCGGCGTCCTGTTCGTGCTCCCGATCGGTGGTGCCGACATGCCGGTCGTGATCTCGCTCCTGAACGCGTTCACGGGCCTGGCGGCGGCCTTGACCGGCTTCGAGCTCGGATCCAACGTCCTGATCGTGAGCGGCGCGCTCGTCGGCGCGTCCGGAACGCTGCTGACCCTGATGATGGGCCGGGCGATGAACCGCTCGATCGGGAACGTCCTCTTCGGGGCATTCGGGCAGGTGCAGGCGGGCGCCGGGTCGTCGGCCGCCCTCGAGGGGACGGTCCGCTCGGTGAACGCGGAGGACGTCGCAATCATGCTCTCCTACTCCCAGAGGGTCGTCGTCGTTCCCGGGTACGGGATGGCGGTCGCGCAGGCCCAACATGCCGTTCGCGAGCTCGCCGACCTCCTCGAGGCAAAGGGCATCGACGTGGAATTCGCGATCCACCCCGTCGCGGGCCGGATGCCGGGGCACATGAACGTGCTGCTCGCGGAGGCGAACGTTCCCTACACGGCGCTCAAGGAGATGGACGAGATCAATCCGGAGTTCCCGCAGACCGACGTCGTGCTCGTGATCGGAGCGAACGACGTGGTCAATCCGGCCGCGCGGAACGATCCCGGCAGCCCGATCTACGGGATGCCGATCCTGAACGTCGACCAGGCGAAGCAGATCGTCGTCCTCAAGCGCTCGATGGCAACCGGGTTCGCGGGGATCGACAACCCACTCTTCCTCGATCCGAAGACCGCGATGCTATTCGGCGACGCCAAGGAGTCGGTGCTGAAGCTCGTCGCCGGCGTCAAGGCTCTGTGACCGGCGGCGTTCCCGTCTTCACAGCCGGCCAGGTCGAGCTCGCGGTGCCCCCGGGGGAGGCGGTCGAGGCCGTCCGCGGCGCCTTCGTGGCCCACCATCGGGGCGAGTGGACGATGCCGCCGAAGGTGTACGTCACGAACTACCCCGCCGGGGACTTCCGCGCGATGCCCGCGCTCGGGGCCGGGCACGCGCTTCTCAAGTGGGTGACGTCGTTCCCCGGGAACCCCGCACGCGGGCTCCCCACGGTGAGCGGCGTCGTCCTCGTCTCGAATGCGGAGACCGGCGAGCTGGTGGCGCTGCTCGACGCGGCGGCGGTGACGGCCCTGCGGACGGGCGCGGCCGCGGTGCTGGCGGCCGAGACCCTGGGCCGCGACGATGCCGGGCGCGCTGCCGTGATCGGCGCCGGCGTGAACGGGCGGGCGGCGGCGCGCACGTTCCTCGCCCGCGGTCGCGACGTCGCGATCTGGGACGTGGACGAGAGCCGCGCGCGAACCGTCGCCGCGGAGCTCGGCGCACTGGTCGCCGCTTCCAGCGACGAGGCGCTGGCGGCGGACATCGTCGTCACCGTCACCCCGGGGCACGAGGTGCTCTTCGCCGAGGGCTCGCTCGTCGAGGGGCAGCACGTGAGCCTGATGGGAGCCGACGGGCCCGGCAAGGCCGAGATCGCGGCCGCCGAGCTGGCGCGCACGCGGATCTTCTGCGACGAGTGGGAGCAGGCGAGCCACGGCGGCGAGCTCGCGCACGCCGTCGGGGCGGGGCTCGTCGCCCGGGCTGACGTCGGCCTGCTCGGGGCGGTCCTGGCCGGGGCGAGCGCCGGCCGGACGGAC
Source organism: uncultured Actinomycetes bacterium (assembly GCA_963796625.1). Lineage (GTDB taxonomy): Bacteria > Actinomycetota > Thermoleophilia > Gaiellales > Gaiellaceae > PALSA-600. The sequence continues at coordinate 457,389 of CAWCME010000003.1, read as the reverse complement.
GCCGCCGAGATGACGACGTTCGACTCGACGGGGCTTGCGATTCAGGATCTGGCGATCGCCCTCGCCTGCATCGAGCGAGCCGGCGACATCGACCTGCCCACGTTCGATCCCTGAGCCGCGCCTAGTGGCCGACGGGCGTACTGCGGGCCGAGCCCCGCAGGCGCCGTCACCCTCCTGCGTCTCGGAGCAGGCGTGCCGGGTCGAAGAGCGCCAGCTCCGCCGGCTGCTCGCCCAGGATCGCGCGGGCGACCAGGTCGCCGCAGGCGAGCCCGAGCACGTTGCCGTGTCCCGAATAGCCGCCCGCGACCCAGACCCGATCGTGGCCCGGCACCCGCCCGGCGAGCGGCAGCCGGTCGGGCGTCTCGCCCCAGAACCCGGACCACCGTCGAGCGACGACGGGCCGTCGTCCGATCAGCTGCGCCGCGAAGGCGTCGAGCTCGTCCTGGATCAACCGGGTCGTCCCGTCGGCCGAGGTTCGCTCCGTCTCGGGGCTCGTGTCCCGGCGGCCACCCAGGAGCAAGCGGCGGTCGGGTAGCTGCTGCCAGTAGTCGTAGCCGCCTCGCCCGTAGTGCGGGCGGTCGAACAGCCGCTCGGGCAGGGGTCGGGTCACGAGCACCTGGCCGCGCATTGGCTCCACGACCCGCGCCAGCTCCGGCGCGAGCGTCGCTGTCGATCCGTCGACTGCGAGCACGACCGCACTGCACTCGAAGCTGTCGATCTCCGCGGGCGCGACCGGCCGGCGCTCGGTCATCCGGGCGCCCGCTCGGATCGCACGTCCTGCGAGCCGCCTGACCCAGCGGACAGGGTCGATGGCACCGTCGAGGGGATGGACGAACCCGCCCGAGAACAGCGCATCGAGCGGCGGCTCGAGGTGGTCGGCCCACGCGGCGGCAAAGCCGTCCTCGCGCAGCGACTCGTACTCCCGGCGGAGACGGGCGAGCTCGTCCTCGTCGACCGCGAGCCTGAGGCTCCCGACCCGACGGAACGCGTCGCCCGCAAGCCCCTCCATGCGATCGAGCGCCCGCTCGGTCAACGCCCAGAGCCTGCGGGCCGGGCCGGCGCCAAGAGCGGCGCGGGCCTCGTCGTAGGCGGGAGCGCCGCCGCGCAGCGCGAAGCCGCCGTTTCGCCCGCTGGCACCGCCGGCGATCTCGCCCCCCTCCAGGAGCCTGACGCGCAGGCCGCCCTCGGCCAGAGTCAGGGCGCAGGAGCAGCCGGTCACCCCGCCCCCGACGACCACGACGTCCACCGGGTCGGACGACCCGCTCGGCGGGAGCGGGGGCAGGGGCCTGGCAAGCCAGTATGAAGTTGTCGGCACGACGGCGATCCTATGGCCGGCGCATCACCTCCTGTAGATCCCCGCTCGCACCTCGACGAGGCCGGCGAGCTCGAGCTCGATCAGCGCGGCCGACACCACACCCGGCGGGAGGCCCGTCCCTCTCGCCACCTGGTCGGCGGTCGAAGCGCCGCCCTCGAGCGCGGCGAGCACGGCGGCGGCAGGCGCTCCCGCGGCCAGGCTTTCGAGTACCGGTACCGGGCGCTCGACTCCTATCGCCTCGAGGACGTCTCCCGGGCACGTCAACGGTGTCGCGCCGAGACGGAGCAGCGCGTTCGTGCCGAACGAGAGCGCGGAGGTGATCTCGCCGGGAACGGCGAGAACCTCGCGTCCCTCCTCCAGGGCGAGGTCGGCGGTGATCAGCGCCCCGCTCCGCTCGCGCGCCTCGACGACGACCGTCGCGAGGGCCAGGCCGGCGACGATCCTGTTCCGCGCCGGGAACCGCCACGGAGCGGGCGCGACGCCCGGCGGATATTCAGCGACGATCAGGCCGCGCTCGGCGATCTGCGCCGCGAGCGCAGCATGGGCGCGCGGATAGTCGCGGTCGATGCCGCAGCCGAGAACGGCGACTCCGACCGCTCCGGCCGCCTCGAGCGAGCCGCGGTGGGCCCAGCCGTCGACACCGCGCGCGAGGCCCGAGATCACGACCACCCGGGCAGCCGCGAGCTCGCGGGCGAGCGAGCGCGCGACGTGGGCGCCGTAGTCGGTGCAGGCCCGGGCGCCCACGATCGCGACAGCCGGACGCCGAAGGAGCTCGAGCTCGGCGGCGCCCCGCACGAACAGGCCGGGCGGCGGATCGTGAATCGCCGCCAGCCTCGGCGGAAACTCAGGGTCGGATCGAGCGACCCAGCGGAGCCCGGCGGCAGCCAGTCGGGCGAGCTCCGCGGGCTCGTCGAACGAGCTCAGGAATGCGGCGAAGCGCCCCGAACGGCGTTCGCCCTCGGTCGCGTGGGCGTCGCGCGAAGCCGCGAACAGCGCGAGCGCGAGCTCGCTCATCGGCGATCCGCCAAGAGCCGGGCCCGGCTTCCACACCGGCGAACGGGTATCCGGGGACGAAGCCGGCAGATGCTCACGCCGCTCCGAGCTCGGCCGGCGAACGGTACGAGAGCGCCTCCGCGAGATGCTCCGGCGCCACCTGGTCGGCGGCGGCGAGAGCCGCGACGGTGCGGGCTACCCGGGCGACGCGTGCGCGGCCGCGCCCGGAGAGAGGAAGGCGCTCGACCGCCCTCGCGAGCAGCGTCTGGGCGGCCTCGCTCATCGAGAGCTCGGTAGCGGCTGACACGCCGCGTGCCGCGACGACACGCGGCCTCACCGCGTCCGAGCCCTCGCCGGGGGGCGCCCCGAGCTCGGCCGCCCGCGGCCGCGGCAGCGTCACGACGAGGTCGAACCGGTCGAGCAGCGCCCGTGACAGCTTGTCGCGGTACCGGTCGAGCCTCTGCGGCGAGCACGAGCACGAGGCGGCCGCGTCGCCCCGCCCGCCGCACGGGCAGAGGTTCATCGTCCCGACCAGCTGGAAGCGGGCCGGGAACGTGTAGCGCCCACCCACGCGCGCGACGGCGATCGACCCGTCCTCGAGTGGCTGGCGCAACCCCTCGAGGACCGGCCGCGGGAACTCCGGCAGCTCGTCGAGCAGCAGCACGCCGTGGTGTGCCAGCGTCGCCTCTCCCGGCCTCGGGGTCGTGCCGCCGCCGACGATCGCGGCGGTCGAGGCCGTGTGGTGGGGCGCCCGGAACGGCGGCGTTCGGATCAGGCCCGAGCCGGCTCCGAGCACCCCGGCGACCGAGTGGATCCTGGTCACCTCGAGTGCCTCCTCGTCGGAGAGGGCGGGCAGGATCCCGGGCAGGCGTCGGGCGAGCATCGTCTTGCCGATCCCGGGCGGCCCGGCCAGGAGCAGGTTGTGCCCGCCCGCGGCGGCGATCTCGAGGACACGCCGGGCGCGCTCCTGCCCGCGTACGTCGCTCAGGTCGGGCGGTCGGGCTGCACGCTCGCCGCTCGTGACCAGAACCTCCGGCTCGGGCGGGTCGCGCTGGCCACGGAAGTAGGCCACTGCCTCCGCCAGATGCCGGACCGGCACGGGCTCGATCCCGGCGAGGGCGACCTCGGCGCCCGATTCGGCCGCGCAGACGAGCCGGCCGGCGCCGTTCCGCTTCGCGCCCTCCGCAGCGACGAGCGAGCCGGGCACGGGCCGCAGCCGCCCGTCGAGGGCGAGCTCGCCGATCGCCGCGTGGCCGGCCAGGCAGCCGGGCGGGATCTGGCGCGAGGCCGCGAGAACCGCGAGCGCGATCGGGAGGTCGAACCCGGAGCCCTCCTTCCGCAGGTCCGCGGGAGCGAGGTTCACGGTGATCCGGCGCACGGGCCACTCGAGCTCCGCCGAGGAGATGCCGCTCCGGACGCGTTCCTTCGCCTCCTGGCAGGCACGGTCTGCGAGCCCGACGATCGCAAAGCCCGGTACGCCGAGCTGGAGGTGGGCCTCGACCTCCACCCGGCGGGGCTCGAGCCCGACCAGGGCGTGCGTGACGGTTCGGGCAAGCATAGTTGTCAGAATAGACGACAGAGGCCGGGTGAATGTGGCAGGAGTGGAAAATCTCACCCGCAGCCGTCGTCGGCAGCCGGCGGCGGCGCCCGGGCGGGCTACCTGACGCGACGCCTCGCCCGTCAGGAGCAGCAGCGCGAGGTTGACGGCCGCCGCGGCGCCGAAGGCGGCGCCGAGCATCGGCGAGCCGGCTGCCGCGAGCGCCGCGGCGCCCGACCCGAACAGCACGAGTTGAACGAGCACCCACCACGCTCGCGGCAACCGGATCCAGGCACGCGGCGAGACCGCCGCGGCCCAAACGGTCGCGACCAGCGCCGGGGCCGCGATCGCGAGTCCGACCTTCATCGCCGCGCCGCTCCCCTCCAGGGCGCCCCAGTACGCCACCGCCGCGAGCAGGCACAGCTCGAGCAGAAACCTCACCGCGAGGTTGACGGGGCCCACGACTACATCGGGCGGGCGACCAGCACGTCCTCGAAATACTCGCCGGCACGCCTGCCGGTGCGCCGGTTGACGTGCCGGCGATAACAGTCGTCGAGCCTGAGCCCGGCCCGCTCCAGGACCGCGGGGTAGAGCTCGCGCCGGTCGTTGACCACGATCAGCAGCGGCCCGCCGCCGCGCAGCGCCCCCGCCGCGCGCCCGAGCACGGCGGCGATCCCGGCGACGTAGGCCTCGAGCGCTTCGCGCCCGGTGCCCGCGGCCGCAGCGCCCAGCTCCCGTTCGCGCAGGTCGTCGAGCCCGAGCAGCTCGTAGGCGTACCGGTGCTGCTCGTGGTAGTCGATCAGCCCGGGATACGGCGGCGAGGTGACCACGGCGTCGAACGGCCCGCCGAGCTCGACCTCGCGCGCATCGCCGTGCCGGACGACGGCGTTGCGGCGCCCACGCACCCGGGAGAACTCCTTCAGCCGGGCAAGCGTGTCGAGCGTGTAGCGCCGCAGGAAGTGGGCTGCGTGCTCGACGGGACGGCACTCCCGCCGGTGCTTGTGGCACCAGTACGGCTCGCGCTGGGGGGTGCGGGGGAAGTCCAGGTCGAAATGGGTCGTCAGCCGCGCCGAGCGCGCCGCCCGCGCGAGCACGACCCGCAGCACGTCGGCATGCTCGTAGTCGTCGATCAGCGACCTGAACGCGAGCAGGTCCTCGGCGGCCTGCGGCGCGAACCACTCCGACACGTACGCCGACCCGGACGCAGGGGCCGCGACAGCTCCGAGCCGGGAAAGGGCCCCGCGCAGGTCGTGCTCGAGCCCGAAGAGGTTGTACTCGGCCGTCTTGACCCTGGTCAGGAGGCAGTTGAACGAGGCGAGGTCGACGCCGGTCGGCTCGAGCCCGCTCTCGAGGCCCTGTACGAGCGTCGTCCCCGACCCGGCGAACGGGTCGAGCACGCGCCCACCCGCGGGCACGTGCCGGCGGAAGAGCTCCTCGACGAGCTGCGGGATGAACTTCCCGAGGTAGGGGTGGAGCCGGTGGACGTGTTTCGTCCGGACACGCTCCGGGAGCTGCTGCTCCGACCAGGAGAGGTCGAGGTCGATTCCCGCGTAGAGCGCGTCCTGCGTCGCGGCCACGAGGCGCGGTTCGACGCTTCGCCGCGAGGTCCTCTCCTCGGGCTACGAAGCCTCGCCGCCGCGGGCATCGACATCCTCGGGCTCCTCTGGGAGATCGAGGACGGCCGAGCCCGCGCCGCCCGGCGTTCGCGGGCGGCGCGGCACGAGCGCCGGCTCGTCGAACGGCGGCCCGGCCTGGGTCGCACGGCGCGGCGGCTTCCGCCGGAGCTCCCGCCGGACCCAGCTGCGGACGCGCCCCATCGCCGGATTCTAGAACGCGTTCCGCAGGCACTCGATGCGGCGCCCTCGGACGGCGACGACGTCGAAGCGGACGGCGTGTCCCGCGTATCCGGGATGGACGGCGAGCCAGACCTCGGCCGCGCGCCGGAGCCGACGCACCTTCTCGGGCGTCACCATCTCGAGCGGGTCACCGTGGCCGGCGCCGGCCTTCGACTTCACCTCGCAGAAGACGACCGTCGCGCCCCGCCGGGCGACGAGGTCGAGCTCGTTTCCGGCCAGCCACGCGTTCCGGTCGAGGAGCCGGTAGCCGTGGAGGCGGTACCACCACGCGGCCAGCCGCTCGGAGGGATGCCTAGGCCGGCGCCGGGGCCGGTTCCCCGCCAACCTCGCCCCGGTAGCAGACCGCCTGGAACGAGCGGCGATGGATCTCGCAGGGCCCGATCCGGCGGACGGCGGCGCTGTGCGACGGCGTGATGTAGCCGACGTGTGAGGAGAACCCGTAGCCGGGATAGAGCGCGTCGACCGCGTGCATGTAACGGTCGCGGGTGACCTTTGCGACGATCGAGGCCGCCGCGATCGCGGCGCTTTTCTCGTCGCCGTCGACGACGGCGCGGTGCGGCGGCGCGGTCGGCCCGAGCCTGAAACCGTCGACGAGGCAGACGTCGGCGGGCTGGCAGGCCCAGAGCGCCTCCCGCAGTCCACGCAGGTTCGAGCGGTGCAGCCCGTCGCGGTCGATCACGCCCGGTGGGAAGACGCGCACGGACACGCGCTCCGCGCAGGCGAGCACGGCCCGGTAGAGCTCCTCGCGCCGCTCCGGGTCGACCTGCTTCGAGTCGTTCAGCAGCGCGAGCGGCCGCGCGCGGTGGTCGCGAACGGAAGCGAGGTCGAGCAGCACCCCGGCGACGACGAGCGGTCCGGCCAGCGGCCCCCGCCCCGCCTCGTCGGCGCCTGCGACGTACCTCGCGCCGAGCCGGCGGTCGAAGGCGAGCAGCCTCCGTCCGGTTCGCTTCGCCATCGGCCGAGGATAGCTCCCGGCTCGGCGTCCGCCCCCGAGCGGCACGCTTGTCACGGAATTGATCCGAAGGACAGGTCCGGAGGGAACGGAAGGCGGCGCTAGGTGTAGCGCTTCTCGCGGACGCGGGCCTTCTTGCCCACCTTGCCGCGCAGGTAGTAGAGCTTCGCGCGGTTGACGTCGCCGATCGCCGCCACGTCGATCTTCTCGATCTTCGGCGAGTGGAGCGGGAACGTCCGCTCGACCCCGACGCCGAACGAGTTCTTGCGGACCGTGAACGTCTCCCGGGCCCCGGCGCCCTGGCGCTTGATCACGATCCCCTCGAACACCTGGATCCGCTGCCGCGTCCCCTCGATCACCTTGAAGTGGACGCGCACCGTGTCGCCCGCCTTGAAGCGCGGCACCTGGCGCAGCTGACTGCGCTCGAGTTCCTGGATGATCGTGCTCATGGAAAAGGGGCCCCGGGGGCTCCGGCCATGCTAGCGAAAACGCCTCACAAGCCCGCCAGGATCGCCTGGATCGAGACCCGCGGTGGCGGCCAGTAGGTGGCGACGACCTTGCCGATCAGGTTCTTTCGCGGCACCGTCCCCCAGCGGCGCGAGTCGCAGGAGCCGATCCGGTTGTCACCCATCATGAAGTACTGGCCCTGCGGGATCTTGATCGCGTGCATGCTCTCGGTGCCGCGGTACTCCGGCTTGATGTAGGGCTCGTCGAGCTTCTTGCCGTTGATGTAGATGTAGCCGTCCTTCTCCTGCCAGGTATCGCCGGGCAGCCCGATCAGCCGCTTGACGAACACGCCGCCGGTGCCGCAGACCTGGGCGGCCCTGGGCGGGGTGTTGAAGACGACGATGTCGCCCCGCTTGGGGCTCCAGAGGTCGTAGCAGAAGCGGCAGGCGAGCACGCGGTCGGAGCCGGTGAAGAGGCCTCCGCTCGCCAGACAGCCGTCGCCCGGCTGCGCGCAGTGCAGGGTCGGCTCCATCGAGCTCGAGGGGATCCGGTAGGGATTGATCACCCATTGCTTGATCGCGAGCACGATCGCGATCGCGCCCAGGATGGTGACGAGCCAGTCGATCGTTACCCGCATGCTCTTGGGGAGGCCGGCCGTCAGGCGGTCGATGGGGTTTCTCAACGGACATGCTCCTTCCGCCAGCGATCGACGCGGCCATGGTCACCCGAGAGCAGAACATCGGGAACGCGCCAGCCCCGAAACTCGGGAGGGCGCGTGTAGTGCGGATACTCGAGCCTGCCGCCGAGCTCCTCGGAGAACGATTCGGACTCGCCCGAGCCAGGGGCGAGGGCGCCCGGGAGCCTGCGGGCGATCGAGTCGACCAGCACCATCGCCGGCAGGTCGCCGTTCGACAGCACGTACGGCCCGATCGAGATCGAGTCGCTGCAGAGGCGCTCGACAATCCGCTCGTCGAACCCCTCGAACCGGGCGGAAAGAAGCGTCAGGCGCTCCTCTTTCGCGAGCTCCTCGACGACTTCCTGCGTCAGCGGGCGGCCCCCCGGGGTGAGCGCGACGACGCGATGCTCCGGAATCCCGCCGTAGACGGCGTCGAGGGCGGCCGCGACGACATCGACTCTGAGCACCATCCCGGCGCCGCCGCCGTAGGGCTCGTCGTCGATCTGGCCGGCGCGGAGCGGCGAGGTGTCCCGGTAGGAGAAGAGCCGCAGGTCGAGCTCGCCGCCGAGCACGGTCGCGACCGGCCGTTGCTCGGTCAGCCAGGCGTAGGCATGCGGAACCAGGGTGAAGACATCGAGGCGCAAAGGGGTCAGTCGGGCTCGGAGAATCCGGGATTGACAAGGATACGTCCAGCATCGAGCTCGACCGCGCGGATACACGCGCCGACCAGCGGCAGGAGTACGCCGCCGCCGAGGTCGAGCGCGTCGTTGGCCACTCCCGGGACGACGCCGACGACGCGGCCGAGGCTCCGGCCGCCCTCCTCGACGACCTCGAGGCCGACGAGCTCGAACGTGTAGTACTCGTCCTCGCCGGTCGGCGGCAGCGCCTCGCGCGCCACCTCGAGCGCGGCTCCGCGGGCGGCCGGGCGGTCGAGCCTGATCACGGGCCGCCCGCCCGCGCCGCGCCTGGCGACGACGACCTCGGCCTCCTCGCCTCCGACGAGCAGGCGCGCCCCGAGCTCGAACCAGCGCCCGTCGTCGCTCGGCTCCTCGACGAAGAACGCGCCGTCGAGGCCGTGGGGACGCCCGACCCGACCGACGGCAACCCGGTCTCCGCCCGTCAACCGGCGATCTCGACCAGCACCCGGCGCCCGTCGCGAACCGAGCTCGCCCGGACGACGGTCCGGAGAGCGCGGACGATCCTGCCGCCGCGGCCGATCACCTTCCCGACGTCGTCGGGGGCGACGTGCAGGAGCAGGACGAGGGCGCCGTCGCGCTCCTCGCTCTCCACGCGCACCGCCCCGGGATCGTCGACCAGCTCGCGCGCGAGATACGCGAGCAGCTCGGCCATCAGCGCCTAGGAGATGCCCTTGACCTTGATCAGGCGGGCGACGGCCTCGGTCGGCTGCGCGCCCTTCCCGAGCCAGGCCCGGATCTTGTCGTCGTCGAGCTCGATCGTCGAGGGGTCCGTCTGCGGGTTGTAGCGCCCGACGATCTCGAGGAACCTGCCGTCGCGCGGCGAGCGAGAGTCGGCCGCGACGACGCGGTAGATCGGATTCTTCTTCGAGCCCACGCGGGTGAGCCTCAGCTTGACTGCCATGCCCTAAGACTACCGACGCCGGGACTTCCGCTTGCTGCTCTTCTTCCTCGTCGCCGAGCGTCGCACCAGTCCGGGCTGCACGCCGGGCGCCGTCCCGGACGCGGCGCCGGGCGTCGCGCCCGGCATCGCATCGAGGCCCGGGAGGGACGGGAGCTTCCCCTTCCCCATCTGGCCGATCATCTTCTCCATCTGCTTGCGCGCCTCGAGCAGCTGGCTCACCTCCTGCACGGTGGTACCCGAGCCGGCGGCGATCCGGCGGCGGCGGTGACCGTCGATCGAGTGCGGCACGGCACGCTCGCGCGGGGTCATCGAGAGCACGATCGCCTCGACCCGCTTGAGCCGCCCCTCGTCGACGTCGAGGCCGGAGAGCTGCTGGCCGATGCCGGGCATCAGCTTGAGCACGCCCTGCAGGGGGCCCATCCTGCGGAGCATCTTCTGCGCCTGCAGGAAGTCGTCGAAGCTGAACTGCCCCTGGCGCATCCGGGCTTCCATCGTCGCCTGCTCGTCCTCCGAGACGGCCTGCTCGGCGCGCTCGATCAGCGTCAGCACGTCGCCCATGCCGAGGATCCGGGAGGCCATCCGGTCGGGGTGGAAGACCTCGAGCGCGTCGAGCTTCTCGCCGGTCGAGGCGAACATGATCGGGCGGCCGGTGACGAAACGGACCGAGAGCGCGGCGCCGCCGCGCGCATCGCCGTCGAGCTTCGTCAGGATCACGCCGTCGAAGGCGATCCGCTCCTGGAACGCGGTCGCGACCTCGACCGCCTGCTGGCCGGTCATCGCGTCCAGCACGAGCAGCGCGTTCGTCGGGCTCGTCGCGTCGCGGACGCGCTCGAGCTCCTCCATCAGCTCGGTGTCGACCTGGAGGCGGCCGGCGGTGTCGACGATGACGGTGTCGAGACCCTCGGCGCGGGCGCGCTCGAGCCCGCTGCGCGCCGCTTCGACGGGATCCTGCGTGTCGGTGCGGTAGACGGGAACGCCGATCTGGGCGCCGAGCTGCTCCAGCTGGTCGATCGCGGCGGGACGCTGGAGGTCGGCGGCGACGAGCGCGGGCTTTCGCCCGGCGCCCTGCAGGCGGAGTGCCAGCTTGGCGGCGGTGGTCGTCTTGCCCGAGCCCTGGAGGCCCGCGAGCAGGATCACCGACTGCCGGCCGAGCTCGAGCTCGACGGCGCCGGTGCCCATCAGGTCGGCCAGCTCGTCGTGGACGACCTTGACGACCTGCTGGCCGGGGGTGAGGCTCTTCAGCACCTCCTCGCCGAGCGCCCGTTCGCGGACGCGGTCGACGAAGCCGCGGACGACGTCGAGGTTGACGTCCGCCTCGAGCAGCGCGAGGCGGATCTCGCGCATGGCGCGCGAGATCGCCTGCTCGTCGAGCTTCCCGCGCTTGCGCAGGTCGCCGAGGGCACCGCCGAGCCGGTCCGAGAGGGCGTCGAACACCGCCGGCCAGTGTACTGGGGGCTCAGTCGGAGACGAGCGCCCGCGCGAAATCGGCCGGGTCGAACGGCCGCAGGTCGTCGATGCCCTCCCCGACCCCGACGAGCTTCACCGGCAGGCCGAGCTCGAACGCGATCGCGATCGCGATCCCGCCCTTGCCGGAGCCGTCGAGCTTCGTCAGGACGACGCCCGTGACGCCGACCGCCTCGGCGAAGAGCCGCGCCTGCTGGAGGCCGTTCTGCCCCGTGGTCGCGTCGAGGACGAGCAGCGTCTCGTGAGGAGCACCCGCGAGGCGGCCCGCGATCACGCGCCTCACCTTCGCGAGCTCGTCCATCAGGTTCGTCTGGGTGTGGAGCCGGCCGGCCGTGTCGACGATCACGACGTCGCCGCCGGCCGAGACGGCGTCGTAGGCGACCGAGGCGGGGTCTGACCCCCGCTCGCCCCCGACGAAGCGCGCCCCTGCCCGGGTCGCCCACAGCTCGAGCTGCTCCTCGGCCGCGGCGCGGAACGTGTCGGCGGCACCGACCGTGACCTCGCGTCCGTGCTCGCGCAGCTTCTGGGCGAGCTTGCCGATCGTGGTCGTCTTGCCCGTGCCGTTGACCCCGACGACCAGGATCACCGCCGGCCGCTCGCCGATCGCGAGCACCGGCGGCTCCCCGAAGATCGCCGCGACCTCCTCGGCGAGCGCCGTGTTGAGATCGGTCAGCCCCGGACGGGCTTCCAGCCGCGTCACGAGCTCGGCGGTCGCGCGCACGCCGACGTCGGCCCCGAGCAACGCCTCCTCGAGCCTCTCCCACGACTCGGAGTCGTCCGGGTCGAACGCCGCCACCGCCAGCTGTTCGGTGAGCGCGCGGCGCGAGCGCGAGAGGGAGTCGCGCAGCCTGGCGGTGAAGCCCCGGCGGGCCACCTCGGTCTCGCACGGCCCCTCGGCGTCGCCCAGGAACTCGGCCCAGCTCCTCGCCATCTCCCGCAAACGCTAGCTGGGACCGGACACGGGGGCCGCGGGGCTTCCGCAGCGACCTCGCGGCAAACCCCGGAGGCGGAGCATCCGGCGCGACGCTACGGTCGGAGCGGGTCCGAGAGGAGGTCTACCCGTGTCGGCGACAGTCCTGAACCCGAGACTCGAGCTGAAGGCTCGCCGGGCGGCGGGCCGAGCGCGGGACTCCGTGTGGTCGCCCACGCCGCCAGGTTCGCCCTCAAGCGAAGCCCGTACGCGGTCGATCTGGGGATCATGATCATGCCGCTCGAGAGGCACTGGTGGGCACGCGCGGACGCCGCGGGTGAAACGGCCGGCGAGGACCACCTCGGCGACCGGCCTCGCGTCCCTCCCGGAAGGCTGACGACGCTCCTCGGACGGCCGGTCGTGCCCGCACGGCCGGCAGGGGTCTGACCCCCGAGGACGCCGTGCGCGCACGCTGGAAACGCCGCCGCGCCGCCTCGATCCTGCTCGCGCTCGTCGTGTACCGGCAGCTCCCGCGTCACGTCCGGGAGGCGCCGGCGGTCGCGCGCGCGCCACGCCGGCGGCCGTGACGTTCTCGCCGCCGACCGGCGACACCCGCCCTCTCTCACCTACACTCGACGGATGCGGCGACTCCTCGCCATCGCGGTGCTCGCCGTCGCGGCAGCGTCCCTCGGAGCAGCAGTCGCCCTCTCGGCGGCTCCGGCCTCACCCGTCGTGCCGAAAGGGGCCGAGCTGGAGCTGAAGGCGCTCCTCCTCCAGATCGGGGCGCCCGCCCTCGGCGTCGTCCCGACGCGCCTGCCGGCGCACTACGCCTTCGAGAGCTACACGGTCACGGGGACTCCGCCCGGCATCGACGTCTCGTTCACCGACCAGCGGTTCCTGAAGACCGATGCGATCGCCAGGGCGCACGAGATCAGCTTCGACACGTCCTACCACAGGGGCGCCCCGGCGACGTGCGGCGCGAAGTCACGGAAGACTCTCCGCGTGACGGGCGTCCCGGTGTACTCCGGCCAGGGCACCGTCTGGCGCTGTGTCAGCGCGGCGCATGGCCGCGTCGTCCAGCTGACCGCGAGCGGACACGCTCCCGCCGCGGCGCTGGCGTTGCTCGTCGCGTCCGCCCGCTCGATGGGCTAGAGGGCGAGCCTTCGCCCGCCACGCTTCGCGGGCGCCGATGTTTTACGAAATGCTTGCACGGCGGGGCTCGAATCGCGCTGGTCGGGCGGTGGTCGGCGGCTATAATGACGGGCGGTCAGACCTGCAAGAGGGTCCGGCCTTATTTTTCTCACGACGCCAACTCGCTCGAAAGGAGCTGTCTCCGAACAATGCTTCGTTCACGCTTCAGCGCAACCCTCGGCGTTTGCTGCCTTGGTCTCATGGCCTTCCTCCTCGCGACTGCCGGGTTCGCCGCTGCGCAGGCGGGAGCTCACACGAGGACAACGCACACGACCACCAAGAAGACGACCAAGGTGACGGTGATCAACGTTCTCGCCGGCAAGCCGTCGGAGCTCGCCTTCAAGCTGTCGAAGTTCTCGAACCTGCCGGCCGGCACCTTCACCTTCAAGGTGAAGGACGTTGGCGTTGCCTTCCACGACTTCAAGATCTGCATCGTGCCGACCAAGACCGCCAAGAATGCGTGTGTCGGCAAGGCGACCAAGATCCTGAAGCCGGGTCAGACGGCCACGCTCACGGTCAAGCTGACGAAGAAGGGGACGTACGCGTTCCTCTGCACCGTCCCTGGCCACGCAGCCGCCGGGATGAAGGGACTGCTCGGCGTCGGTGTCGTCGTCAAGGCGACCACCAAGCCGGCGGCGACGACGCCCACCACGACGGCCGCGACCACGACGACGGCGACCACGACGACGGCGACCACGACCACCACGGCCGCTCCTCCGTCGACCACCACGACAACCGCCTCGAGCGGGGACTCGTGCCCGGGTGGCGTCGACATCCCGACGTACCTCCAGAACGCGAACTCCGCCGGCGATCGTGACGGAGACGACTCGGGAGCCCCGTCCGACAACGACGGCTGCCTCTAGCCGAGCCGCTTCGGGAACCCGCTGAAGCGCGGGGCTTCCGGAGACAGATCGAGCTCCCCGGGGCGGCGGACCACCGCATCTGTGGTTCGCCGCCCCGGGCGAAGCAGCTACCCGGGCCACCCTCCATGATCGGGGTCGCCCAACCCTCTTGCCGGCGGGCAGCCCCGCCCGGCCTCGGCTCCGTGACGTATCCTCTCCCGGTCCGGGGCGACCGGTCGACCTCTGCCTGGCACGACGGCCGAGGCGACGGCACGCCGGTCGATGCGTCATTTTGGTTGCTTCAAGTACCCAGGTTGGTTATAGTCGAGATTCTGTGCGACGCAGGTCGACGTGTAGGGCTGCGGCGCACGACGGAACCTCGATGCATGTCGTTTAACCCCTAGGAGGAGGCGTAATGGGAAGGCTTGGGCGATTCTTTGCTTTCGGAACGGTCATCTCGGTAGCTCTACTCACGGCGGTCGCCGCGTCCGGAAGCGGCTCGCGTAACGCCGTCGCTATCCCCGCGTTCACCCCGCTCCAGTCGGCGGCACCTTCCGGGGCAAACTGGATCTCCGAGAACGGCAACGTCAACAACTGGCGCTTCAGCACGCTGACGCAGATCAACAGCACGAACGGCAGCGGCCTGAAGCTCGCCTGGTCTCAGACCCTTCCGGCACCGGACACTCCGGACGGCTCCGGGACGGGGAATGCGAACCCGGTGGTCTACAACGGGATCGCCTACCAGGAGGACCAGTACGGGCGGATCTTCGCGCTCGACGGGGCTTCCGGGAAGATCCTCTGGTCGTTCGATCCCAAGGTCCCGCTGAACGCGGTGATCGCCGGCTTCAACTATCGCTCGATCTCGATCGGCGACGGCATGGTGTTCACCGGGGATCTCGGAACGATCTACGCGCTCAACGCCGAGACCGGCCAGCAGGTCTGGGCGACGCAGGTCGTCGACTCGAACGGCGGCGGCGGCATCGACGCGGCACCGCTCTACTACAACGGCGCGGTCTATGACGGGACGACCGGCGGCGACGTCGGCGGGCCCTGCATCGGTTTCTCGCTCGACGCGAAGACCGGCAAGATCAACTGGTACTACAACAACATCCCGTCCAACAAGACCCAGCAGGGCTGGGACACCTGGCCGACCGTCCGCGCGTACTACGGCGGCGGGGCGGTCTGGGACCCGCCGGCGATCGATCCTTCCACGGGCCTGATCTACTTCGGAGTCGGCAACCCGGTCCCGTACGTCGGCTGGGCCTCGGGCCCGGGCATGGAGAAGCCCACCGAGTCGATCCTGGCGCTGCACGCAGCGACCGGCAAGTACGCCTGGGACTTCCAGGAGGTCCACCACGACATCTGGGACTACGACGGGATGCAGTCGCCGGTCGCCATGTACCTCAACCAGGGCGGCAAGAAGGTTCCGATCGTCGTCCACATCAACAAGGACGCCTACGCCTACCCGATCTACGCGGCGACCGGCAAGCCGGTGATCAGCGTGATCGAGACACCCGTTCCGCAGTCGGCGTTGATGCACACCTACGCCACGCAGCCCATTCCGTCCACCGAGACGCCGGGCAGCCCGAACGAGCTCGTGCCGCACATCCCGCCTGACGCGAGTGCCTGGACAGGGCTTGCACCGGACGGGAAGCCCTACATCGTCGCGAAGTCGATCTTCACGCCCTACACCGACACCCAGTACACGGTGGTCGCACCGACGTTCACCGGAGGCATCGAGTGGCCCGAGAACTCGTGGAGCCCCATCACGGGCCTCGAGTACCTCTGCGCCAACGAGTCCAGCTACGGGATGGAGGCGTACGCGCCGCAGGACGTCCACCAGGTCCAGGGCAACTTCGCCGGATTCCTGGCCATCAAGACGGCGTATTCGCCGGGCGGCGTCAACGTCGGGCGGCTGATCGCGCTCGATCCGGCAACGGACACGATCGTCTGGCACGACGACACGCCGAACAACTCGTGCTCGAGCCCCGTGACCACGACGGCAAGCGGTCTGGTCCTGATGGCCCGTGGAAACGGAGCGATCCAGGCCTATGACGCCAAGTCGGGGGCCTTCCTCTGGCAGTTCACGAATGCGGACACCAGCAGCACCCCGAGGTTCACGCTGTACGCAGCCGGCGGGAAGGAGTACATCGTCTCCTACACCACCGGTGCGTCGGGTCAGCACCTCAACGCCTACACGTTGGGATAGCTCGTTTCGCCCTCTCCTAGGGCGTCCGATCGATCGAGAGAGAGGGGCCGCATCGCGGCCCCTCTCTCGTCTCTGCGAGCAGAGGGCGAGCCCCCGGCGAAGCCGCCCCGCCGCTGCTCGCTGCTAGAATCAGGGTTCGAGCACCTTGAAACCGATGCTCTCGAGAGGAGTTGGCCCAGAATGAGGAAGCAGCGTGAAGGTGGTTCGCGGGTGAGCAAGCAGGCCGCCTGGGTTGTTGCAGTGCTCGCCGCTTTCGTGTCCCTGTCGGTCTCCGGCAGCGCCGGCGCCACAACCGGCCCCGGCCAGTCCTACATCTTGCGCGCCGTGATGACGGACTCGAAGATCACGATCGTCCGCACGAGGAACGACGCGCCCTACATCAAGCCGGGCGGGATGAAGGCCGCGTTCCAGCGGGGCGTTGTGATCACGTTCAGGGTCGTGAACAAGGGGACGAAGCCCCTTGTTCCGGCGGTGCACGTCGTGAACAGCGCCAACGCGAACCCGTACGACCATCCCCTGCAGTACTACACCGCTCAGAGGGCGGCGCTGCCGGGGAAGAGCGTCGATCTCCAGATCAACTTCTACTTCCGCGCCCCGTTCCAGCTGCTGGAGCTGTATCACCACAAGCCGGTCGGAAAGCGCGTCTCGATCAGCATCAGCTAGGCGCGTGAGCCACGGCGTTCTCTTCGAGGCAGCCGGCCTGCCTCGCCGGTGTTCGGTGCCCGGGGCAGGCTCGAGGCAGCCGCGGCGGAGCGACCCTTGAGCGCCCGGTACTCGGGAGCGGCAGCCGTGCTCGCTTGCGGGCTCGCGGTGGCGCTTTCCGCCTGTGGCGGCTCGCACAAGCAACCCGCGGCAGCCCAGACGCCCGCGACGACGACAACTGCGCCTACGACCTCGACGGCGCCCCGCGGGGTCGTCGTCGTGAGCAAGTCCTCGTACGAAGGCACGATGCGGCAACTCGGCAGGACGCTCGCCCAGTCGGTCGAGGGGATGTTCCCGCTCGTCGAAGGTACCGGTGGAGCGGGGAGCGCCGAGGCCGTCGCCAAGGTCGAGGCGGCGCGAGCCGTCGTCACCAGGGTCACCAGCAAGCTCGCGGCGATCGTCCCGCCTGCGCCGATCCGGGCCGACCACAGGCGTCTGGTGGTGGCTCTCGGGAACCTCGGCAGCGAGCTCGACCAGCTCGTTCAGGCGCTGCAGTCGGGCGGCTCGAAGCCGCTCAGCGAGTACACGCGGTTTGCGGCTCTCGCGAAGATCGCCTCGGCGACGAGCGACATGAAGAAGAAGGGGTACGCGATCGGCTGACGTCGACCGCATGGAGCGTTCGCGAGCCCCGACCGGGTGCTGGATGTCGTCTCGCGTCCGCCGCCGGCGCCTACTCGCTAGCTCGCTCGAATCCCAGCACACGCCGACCAACTCCACGCGAGCCTGCGCGGGGTTGTCCCTCTCTCAGCCGTTCGTCGTGGGGCTCGGGGCTTCTACTTGCGCCAGCTGGCGCCGAGGACGTCCACGTTGGAGGTGACGCGCCGCAGGTCCTTGCCCGTGTCGGTGATCGAGTAGACCTCGTAAGGGGCCTTCGCCGAGGTCCTCGCGACGATCGCAAGCCGGTCGCCGCCGGGAGACCAGGTGACGCTCGTCGCGTGCTCGAGGGGGAGCCGGTGCCGGTGCAGCTGACCGCCGCCGATCACGACGAGGACCGGCGGCCCCGACGGCGGCTGCTCGAGGTAGGCGAGCCTGCCGCTGCGCGACCAGGCCGGCGTGACGATGTAGCCGGAGGTCACCTCCCTGGCATCGGTCCCGTCGGGATTGACCGTCCAGAGGGTGACCGGGCCCGGGCGCTCGAACGGGAGCTGGAGGTAGGCGATCCGGTGCGGGCCCCAGGCGGGGCTGACGCCCCCGACGTAGAGGTCGCGGGGAATGCCGCCCGAAGCCGGGACGACGAGCAGGTGGTAGCTGTTGTTCGTCGAGCGCGAGAAGACGACCTGCGTGCCGTCCGGCGACCAGCTCGGGCTCGTGTCGTACAGGGTCGGGTTGTTCTTGTACGGCTGCGGATAGGTGAGACCGCGCCGATCCGATCCGTTCGCGTTCATCGTCCAGATCGTCCACGGACAGAACTGGCAGGTCGCGCTCGACGTCTGGACGTACGCGAGCTTCTTGCCGTTCGGCGACCAGGCCGGCTGGAGCAGCGCGGCCTTCGCGTGCGTGAGCCGATGCGATCCGGCCGGGGTGACGAGGAACAGGTTGGCGAACCGGGCGCCCTGGCTCACCGAGATCGCAAACCGGGACGTCGCCGCGGCGACCGAGGCCTTCCGCTCGGAGGCACCGGCGCCGGCGGCGACCAGTGCGGCCAAGAGCAGCCCGCTGGTCAGCGTCCAGAGGGCCGCGCCGCGCGTGCGCCTCCGGGCGGCACCTCGCTCGCGCCTCGATGTCGATTTCATGCGCACCTCGTCAACCGCCGCTGGCCAGGGTACCTACCCGAAAAGCAAGCGGCAATGGTACACCGAGCGGGAGGAGCCCCCGCCCCCTCAGGCCGATTGCGTTCCACGCCGGTGCGAGCTCGCACGACAGCTACGTGACGACGAATATCCCACCGATCCCACGGTAGTTGTCCGGGCACGAGCCCGTATAGCGACCCGCCTTGGCGAAGGTCACCCGGCGCATGATCGCGGTGCCGCCCGACGGGATGAACTTCGTCAGGCGGCCGTTGATCTCGAAGACGTGATCGTCTTTGGGGTCGGTGTTCGTGACCGTGAACGTGACGATCGTCCCGGCCTTGACGCTATCGGGAGCGAACGTGATCTTCCCCGGCGTCTCGGGATTCAGCTGCCCGCCGATCCTGACCCGAACCATGGTCACCGGAGCAGCGGGAGCCGCAGCGGCCGTGTGAGCCGAGGTGACGAAGATGTTGCCGCCGATTCCCGAATGGTTGTCGTCCGGGACGGAGCCGTTGTAGCGACCCGCTTTGGAGAACTGCACGCCGCGAAGGATCGCCTGGCCGCCGTTTGCCCCCATCACCCTCGAGATGTGCCCGTTGATCTCGAAGTTGTGTCCGACGGTGTCCTTGTTCGTGATCTTGAACGTCACCACGCTTCCGACCGGAATGCGGTCGGGCACGTAGTCGACGATCCCCGGAGTTTGAACCGACTGGCCGTGCCCGTGGATCGTGACCGTGACGGTGATCGCCTTGCCCGCAGGCGCCGCCGACGCCGACAGCGGCAGTGAGAGGAGCGCGAGCGCGCCGAGGGCACAGGCGAGCGCCGTGCCGGCGAGCCTGCCCTTGCCGCCGGTCCCGGCACGTCCGCCGCGACCCTCTTGCCCGCCTGCCCGGCGCGTCCCCGGCGCGACCGCATCGGCGCGGCCGAGCGAGGGGCGCTTCGCCAAGAATCGTCTCACCTGAACGAGCACGCTCACCTCCTGCTTCGACACATCCCGGAGTCTCGGGACACGTTCCAGGGTATCTTGTCGACCATGGAAGACCGCGCGCCCCGTTCGCAGGCGGCAGGCTCCGGCTGGAGGCTCCGTGCCACGGCCGGCCTCCGCGCGATCGCCGCGGGGGCCGCCCTCTGGCTCGTCGTGGCCGGCGTGTGCGGAACCCTGGCCGCGACCGCCGCCGCCGCGCGAAGCGTCACCGCGGCCCCGGCGTCCCGTCTGGTCGTCTCGGCGAATCAGGGCAAGCGGTCGGCAGCGCTCTTCGCCCTCAGCCCGGGCGGGCGGCCGCGCCGGCTGGGCGCGACGAAGAACCAGCAGGACGATCCCGCGCTCTCTCCGAAGGGCGACAAGCTCGCGTACGTTCAGGCGGCCGGCGCCACCTGGACGGTCTGGCTCATGAACGCAAACGGGGCCCAGCAACATGCCCTCACCAAGCAGCTGTTCGCGACCGCGATCGACCAGAGCCCGAGCTGGTCGCCGGACGGCACCAGGATCGTCTTCTCGCGCGCCACGAACGTCAGCTACGCGCTCTACACGATCCCGGCCGCCGGCGGCACGCCGCGCGACCTGTTCATCTCCGGCGTGAGCCCCGCCTGGGGGCCGACCCGGATCGCCTACGTGAGCCCCCCGACCCAGCGCCCGGGCCCGGTCACGCTGTGGACGATCAACCCGGACGGGCAGGATCCGACCAACGTCACGACGAGCTACGTCGTCTCTCCCGCCTGGTCGCGCAGCGGCTCGCTCGCCTACCTCGACCAGCCTCCCGGCACGAGGCCCGACCTGGTCGTGATCAGCGGCGGCTCCACTCACCGTTATCAGCTCCCCGTCGCCCGGGCGACGGCCATCGCCTGGTCCCCCGACGGCTCCCAGCTCGCGATCGTCGCGAAGTCGAAGCCCGGCGCGCCCTACGACGTCTACTCGATCGGCGCCGCCGGGAAGGGCCTGCGCCGCCTGACCACCAATCTCGGCGTCCTCGGGGTCACCTGGAGCAAGTAGCCGCCACCCGTCTCCGCCCGACGAGTCGCGAAGGCCGGTCTGTATGCTGAATGGGCGCCCGTACCCGGAGGAAACCGTGATCAGACTCGTAGCGAAGAGATCGACCTGGGCCGGCGCCGTCGCCGCGGCCGGGCTGCTCCTGACCACACAGCTCGCGGGCTCGGCGGCGGCGGCAAGCGCGCCCGTCGCGGTCAGAGCCGTCATCTGGCCGAACATGGTCGTGACCGTCGCGCCGGCGAAGTTCAAGCACGGCACCGTCTCCTGGGTGGTCAAGAATCGCGCGGCGACGCCGCAGCAGCTGCAGGTGAACGGCAAGGAGACGCCGATCATCGAGCCCGGCGGCAGCATCAAGGTGACGTTCACCTTCAAGAAGCGCGGCTACTACTCGATCGCCCTGCCGGATCAGCAGCAGAGCTACCAGCAGGAGTACCGGCGGCTCGCCACTCGCGTCAAGGTCACCTAGGGCGGTGCGGAAGCCGGAGAGAATGCCTGAGTCGGGGCCACGTCTAGCGCCGGCTTCGCCGCGTCGCGAGGCTCTCGCGGCCCGCCTAGGCCGGCGGCGCCTCGCTCTCGCCCTGCTGGCGTTCGTCGTGCTTCCGGCCGTGCTCGCCGGGCTCACGCCCCGGCAGGCGGCGGCGGCGGCGCGCACGACGGCCCCGGGTCAGAAGATCGTCATCAGGCTGACGCTGACCAACACCGCGATCATCATTCCCGCGGACAAGTACTCGCAGGGGCTGAAGTATCCCCGCTACCCGCGTGGTGGTGCGATCCAGTACAAGGTGGTCAACAGGGGCACGCGCCCCTATTCGCTGAAGATCGCCGGGCGCGCGACACACGTGATCGCCCCGGGTCATTCGGTGTCGATCCAGCTCAACTGGACCACCCGCGGCCGGTTTCTCTACGAGACGCTGCTGAACGGCAAGCCGCTCGGCCCCAAGGGCTACATCACCATCTTCTGAGCCCGGCGTCCGGCGGGTTGCCCGGGGCGGGCCGCGGAAGGCCGTTCCCGCGGGCGTCGTCGATCGTCGGGGGCGGTTTCGCGGCTGCGACGAGAGGGCCGGGTGGCCGGCCGGAGGCACGACGGCACTATCGGTCGACGAGACCAGTCGTGCAGGGAGCGGAGCGGCACCGTAGAATCGGAACAACGCTCGCTTTCCCGGGGAGTCGACACCACTTTGTTTCCTGCCTGAAGGGGTGTTATCGTTGGGATCGATCCTCCACAGGCGGCCGCCGAGTGCTGCCCCTAGACCGCAACGCAAAGAAAGGGCCTAGATGGACAATCACCGATTCAGGAACCTCAAGCGCTACGTGATCGTGTGCTTGGCGCTCTGCCTCGTTCTCGCCGGCACGGCATACGCCTCCGTGAAGGTCACCCAGCACGAGTTGGCCGGCGTCACCTGTGGTGGCAGCTGCCCCGCGAGGAACGTGTTCTGGGCGAACATCCACTACACCGGCGTCCCCGGCAGCCTCTCGCCCGGACCGACGGTCGACCAGACGGCTCTTGGGGCCATCCCGGCGCAGCTGACGCGCGTGGGCGTCGGCAGCTGGCTGGTGTACTTCTCCGGCCGCAACCTGAACAACTGCGCCCGCTTCGCCCAGCTCACGACGGGCGTCGGCTATGCAACGGTCGGGCAGTACGACTCGACCAACACCGACAAGGAGGCCATTCCGGTCTGGACGTACGGCACCGACGGCAAGCCGATGGACGCGAACTTCGTCGTCGTGGCGCTGTGCGGCGGCGGGCTCGGCTCGACCCTGATGACGGGGAACTAGGACCGGCCCTACTTGCTTACCGGCATGCAAGCCCTTCCCGGCCGGGCCGGGAAGGGCTGCTTCGCCGTCGACTGCTCGAACGGTCGCTCCGCGCACGCAAGCCGGACCGGCACCTCGAGCACGCCGGTGGAACGCCGACCTCCGAAACACGCATGACCAGATCCCACTTCCGCATCCCGCACGCGAGGACGTCCCCGGCGGCTCGCCGGTTGCGAGCTTCGCGGCCCCGCTGCTACTCTGGACCTGTGCAGGCGATGAAGTTGCTGGGCGTGGCGGCGGTGGCGGCGCTTATTCTGACTGGGACAGCCGGTGCCCGCAGCGCCAGCCAGAGCGACGTGCCATACGTGATGGTGGTTCGGATCGTCTCCCACGACCACTACCAGGTCGAGGTGCAGAACACGAACCCGAGGAGCTTCATCAAGAGCTTCGACTGGACGCCGCCGGGCGGGCTCACCGTGGTCGCGGTCACAGGCGCCCAGGGCGGCTCCTGCAAGCTCGACGGCTCCGGTGGAATCAGCTGCACCGGCAAGGTCGTCCCCGCGACCTGCGACGGCTGCGTCGGGGCGAGCATGCTCGTGAACTTCACCGCGACCGGCCTCGAGCCGACCTACGAGCACGGGTACTGGACGTATTACGGCGTCGTCGGCGGAGTCCAGATCACCGGCACGATCCCCGTCGAGAAGCCGTCGTTCGGCGACCTGCCGACCTGCAAGAAGGGCCAGAAGAGCACGAAGGCCCATCCCTGCGTCAAGAGCTGACGCGCTAGCACCGGCACGCCGCGCGAGCGGCGGGCCCCTCCCTGTGCTGCCCCGTGCCGCTGCCGGGCGCGCCGCGCCACTCACGAGCCGCGCCGGAGCGCGAGGACGACCGCAACCTTCGGGCCTGAGGCCCGCTCGGCCGCACCCCGGCCGGCTGCGACGGCTCCTCGACTACGATGAGCCCCCGGGCAGACAGGCCGTGGCCGACCGTGACGAGCCGAACATGACGACCACTCCCGCGGGCGAGCGCCGCCTTCCCGAGAGTGCGGCCGGGGGCCGCGCCCGCCAGGAGCGCTCACCCGATGCGCGCACCGCAACGCGGCTCGGGGACCGCGCGGACTGAACGGCCGCGGGATGTCCGGCTCGATCACACGGGTCCCGCGCGGCCTCCTCGCCGTCTGCCTCGTCGTCACCGCGCTGATCGTGTTCCCGGTCGGTGTGACGGTCGACCAGGCCATCCGCGGCGGGCTCGCCGCCGCAGCCGACGCGGTCAGGGCGAAGTCGTCGCTGACGCTCCTGCTGCACACGGCGCTCGTCGCGCTCGTCGCCACGCCGATCTGCGGCGTGCTCGGCGTGTCGACGGCCTGGTTCGTCGAGCGGACGCGCCTGCCCGGACGGCGGCTGTGGGCGTTGCTGCTCGTCGCGCCGCTGACCGTGCCCTCGTTCGTGACGAGCTATGCGTGGGTCTCGCTCGGCAATCCGTTCCAGGGCTACTGGGGCGCCGTGGGGATCATCGGGTTCTCGTACTACCCGATCGTCTTCCTGCTCGTCGCCGTGTCGCTGCGCGGTCTCGACCCGGCCCTCGAAGAGAGCGCACGCTCGCTCGGCCTCGACGCCCGGCAGACGTTCTTCCGAGTCATCCTGCCGCAGCTCCGCCCCGCGATCCTCGGGGGGCTCCTCCTCGTGGCGCTCGACGCGCTCGTCGAGTTCGACGCGTTCGTGGCGCTCAAGTACCAGACGTTCTCGCTCGACATCTACGCCCAGTACCGCGTCGGCCTCAGCGTCTCGGGTGCGGCGGCGCTCTCGCTCTTCTCGATCGTGCTCTGCGTGATCCTGCTCTTCGGCGAGGCGCGGCTGAGAGGGAACGTCAACTACACGCGCGTCAGTCAGGGCGCCCGGCGCGCGTCGTCGCGATACGGCCTCGGAGCTGCGACGGTGCCCGTGCTCGCAGGCTTCGCTGCGATCGTCGCGGTCGGCGTCGGCATTCCGGTCGTCACGCTCGTCCGCTGGTTCTCGCAGAGCAGCAGCGCGGCGCTCTCGGGGGCCTCGGCGAACACCCGGTACCTGCTTCCGGCGACCCTCACCTCGGTGGCCTTCGGGGTGGCATCGGCGCTGCTCGCGCTGCTCTTCGCGCTGCCGATCGCGGTGCTCGCGCTCAGGTACCGCGGCCGGCTCCCGACCGTGATCGAGCGGGCCAGCTACCTCTCCTACGCGCTGCCGGACCTCGTGGGCGCGATCGCCCTCTCCTACGCGGCGAGCCACTACTTCGACTTTCTCTACGGAAGCTCGTTCCTGCTCGTGTTCGCCGAGGCGATCCTCTTCGTTCCGTTCGCCGTCGTCGCCCTCCGCGCGACGCTCGGGCAGATCGAGCCGGCGCTCGAGGACTCCGCCCGATCGCTCGGGTCGGGCCCGCTCCGCGCCTTCTGGCGCGTCACGGCGCCGCTCGCACGCCCCGGGTTCGTCGCCGCCGGAGTGCTCGTGTTCGCCTTCGCGCTCGGCGACCTGTCGACCGCCCAGGTGCTGCTTCCGCTCGACCTGTACACGCTCGGGACGGAGTTCCAGGCGAACAGCTCGACGGTCGCGTTCGCGGCGGCCGCGCCGTTCGCGGCGGTGCTGATCGGGCTCGCGCTCGTCGCCGCGTACCTCGTGATGAGCCGATTCGGCAGGGTCCGCTCGCTGGGTGAGGGGTGAGATGGCGGCGCTGAGCTGCAGGGGGCTCGCGAAGTCCTACGGGAGTCGATTCGTGCTGGAGGACGTCGACCTCGAGGTGCCGGAGGGCACCGTGACGGCCATCCTCGGCGCGTCCGGCAGCGGCAAGACGACGATGCTCCGGGTCGTGATCGGCTTCATCGCGGCCGACCGCGGGACGGTCACGCTGGGGGACACGGTCGTCGCCG
The DNA here is from genome assembly GCA_963796625.1 of uncultured Actinomycetes bacterium. Taxonomy (GTDB): domain Bacteria; phylum Actinomycetota; class Thermoleophilia; order Gaiellales; family Gaiellaceae; genus PALSA-600. The sequence continues at coordinate 432,328 of CAWCME010000003.1, read as the reverse complement.
ACGCCGGGCGCCTGCACGTCGCGCCCGACAGGCGCGCGGTCGGCTACGTCGCCCAGGAAGGAGCGCTCTTCCCGCACCTGTCGGCTCGTGAGAACGTCGCGTTCGGGCTCCCCCGCTCCGAGCGCAAGGGCGGCGACCGCGCCCTCGAGATGCTCGACCTGGTCGGCCTCGGCCGCGACTACGCCGGGCGGCGCCCGCACGAGCTCTCGGGTGGCGAGCAGCGCCGGGTGGCTCTCGCCCGCGCGCTCGCCCCCAGGCCGCGGCTCGTGCTTCTCGACGAGCCCTTCTCGGGCCTCGATGCGTCTCTCCGCGCCGAGACCCGCGCCGCGGTCCTCGAGGCGCTCGCGGCCTCCGGCGCGACCGCCGTGCTCGTGACCCACGACCAGGCCGAGGCGCTCTCGATGGGCCGCGAGGTCGCCGTGCTGCGCGAGGGGCGGCTCGTCCAGACGGCCTCGCCCGCCGTGCTCTACCGAACGCCCGTCGATCTCGACGTCGCCAGGTTCGTCGGCGACGCGGTCGTGCTCCCGGGCGAGGTGCGCTCCGGGACGGCCCTCTGCGCGCTGGGCGCGCTCCCGCTCACCTCGCCCGCCGCGGACGGGCCGGTCGAGGTGATGATCCGGCCCGAGCAGATCCGGCTGGCAGGGCCCACGGGACCGGCGAGCGGACACGGGGTGCGGGCCGAGGTCGTCGGGCACAGCTACTTCGGCCCGGACACCGTCTTGCAGCTGTCCCTCGCGGACGGCTCCCGGGCCCCGGTCGCCGCACGGACGTTCGACGTCGAGCTCCCGGCCGTCGGCCAGATCGTCGAGGTGGCCGTCGCCGGCCCGGTGGCGGCCTATCCCGCCGCTGCTGCCCCCGGTCCGACCCGGCCCTCCGCCGGCAGCGGAGCGGTCGCTACCCTGGACGTGAGCACACCGTGACCAGAGGCTGGACTTCCCTCGCCGCCCCTCACCTGCGCCGCCTCGCGGCGGGAGCAGCGGTCACGGCGGTGGTGGCGGCCGCCGCCGGATGCGGGGGCGGCGGCGGCGGGAGCTCGATCGTCGTCTACAACGGCCAGCACCCCCAACTCACGAGCGCGCTCGTGGCCGCCTTCGAGAAGCAGACCGGGACCTCCGTTCGCATGCGCACGAACGACAGCGTCGTGCTCGCCGACCAGATCATGCAGGAGGGCCACGCCACGCCCGCAGACGTCTACATCTCCGAGAACTCGCCCGAGATGATGACCCTCGAGCAGCACGGCCTGCTCGCCGCCCTCGCCCCCTCCACCCTCGCCCAGGTTCCGGCCCGGTACGACTCGCCGGGCGGGAACTGGGCCGGGGTCGCTCTGAGGGTCAGCAGCCTGGTGTACAACCCCGGGCTCGTCGCGGCGAAGGCCCTGCCGGCCTCCGTCCTCGATCTCGCCAGGCCCGAGTGGAAGGGGAAGATCGCGATCGCGCCCACCGACTCCGACTTCCCGCCACTCGTCGGCGCGGTGCTCGCAACCCACGGGCCGAAGGTCACGAGCGCCTGGCTCGCGGGCCTGAAGCGCAACGCCCGCACCTACCAGGACGAGGAGGCGGTTGTCGCCGCGGTCAACCGGGGCGACGTGGCGACCGGGATCATCAACCAGTACTACTGGTACCGGCTGAGGCTGGAAGTCGGGCAGCAGGCGATGCACAGCGCGCTCTACTACTTCACGGGCAAGGACGTCGGCTCGATCACGAACATCTCCGGCGCCGCGGTGCTCGCCTCGAGCCGTCACCGGCAGGCGGCCGAGAAGTTCGTCCAGTTCCTGATCAGCGCCGCGGGCCAGAAGATCCTCGCGAAGGGCGACGACTTCGAGTACCCCGCGCGCCCCGGCATCGCCCCGAACCCTGCACTCCCGCCGCTTGCGAGCATCGCGCACGCCACCCTCGGCGTGACCGCGCTCGGCGACGACGGGCAAGTCCTCGGGCTGCTGCAGAAGGCCGGCCTCGTCTAGCACACCCGTCCGCAAATACGGCACATCCCGGCGGCGTCTCGCCGGATCACGCACCGAATTTACGGACGAGTGCACTACCGGTTCCCGAGCGCCCACACCGACCGGGCTGCGCCTTTCCAGGACGCCAGGTCGATGACCTCCCCCGCCGGCGGCAGGGCGGTCGGGACCTGCTTGCCGAAGACGGACAGCAGCGTCGTGCCCGGACCGAGGCCCGATCCCGGCAGGGCGGCCTGGAGGCGGGCGATGTGCCCGGTGCCGTCGACCCACACCCGGATCGGGAACGTCGGCGGCCTGCGCGAGCCGCGGCTCGACCGCAGCGCCGCGAGCTCGTCCGCGAGCGCGGCGCTGATCGCGCCGGCAGAGGTGCCCGAGGCGCGCGACAGCGCCCGCGCCGGGCTGACGGAGACCACGTACTCGGTGTACGGGACGTGGTCGATCACGCGCTCCTTCCCCGGCGTGGCCGCCACCGCACCCCGGGCGATCAGATCGAGCGGGAGCTGCGGGCTCAGCGCCTCGGCCTGGCCGGCGAACCCCGCCCCGGCCCCCGAGGCGGAGCCGGTGAGCGCGATCGAGACCCAGTTCTTGCCGGGCGGCAGGACGCTTCCCCGATCGAGCTGCGGCCGCAGGTAGAGCCTCCCCGGCAGGAAGTCCAGGTAGTCGGTGCGCGGCGGCTGCCGCTTCAGCATGTCGAGCCGGATCGCCTCGTACCCCAGGCCCCGGGGGAAGTCGAAGAGCCCGCGCGCGACGACCGCCCTGCTCACGGGGCCGAACAGCCGGGAGCGCGGAAAGGACGCGGTCGACGTGGCCGCCTGCCCGAGGGTCGTCTTCGCCGCGCCGACGACCGCCGGCAGCGCGGCGCCCCGACCACCGCAGCCTGCGAGGGCACACGCGGCGAGGAGGGCCGGCACGGCGGCGCCGCGCCGGCGAAGGCCCCCCGTCGGGCTGCTCAGCGGGCGGGGGGCGTTTCCGTGCTCGCGAACGAAATCGATCTCGACCCCGGGTCCGTGATCACGTCTGGCACCCTACATCGGGAACCGCCAGACCGGATCCGGCCGGAACCCGGTCGCCGCGATCGCCTCACCTCACCAAGGAGCAACCCGACGCCCCTCCGGCTTCCCCCCGGCCCGCTGCTCGCCTCGCTGCTCCTGGCCGCGCTCCTGGCCACGACCGCGGCCTGCGCCGCGGCCCCGGGCTCGAACGACTGGAGGCTCCCGAACCTCGATCCGGCGAGCGACCGGTCGGTGCCCGCGAGCCCGATCACGGCCGGGAACGTCGGACAGCTCCGCGTCGCCTGGCGCTTCCGCCTGACGCACTCGCTCGTCCACGATCCCGGCGGCTCCCCGGAAGCGATCCGCGGGGCCGTCTCGACACCGATCGTGGTCGGCTCGACCGTCTACCTCCAGGACGCGACGAGCAGCGTCTACGCCGTCGACCGCAGCACCGGGACGCTCCGCTGGACCCATCGCTTCCGCGACGCCAACTACGGCCGGAACGGGGTCGTCTACGGAGACGGGCGGATCTACGCCGCCACGGACACGACCGCCTTCGCGCTCTCGGCCCGCACCGGCCGCGTGCTCTGGGAGCGGCCGCTCGTCTCTCCGGTCGAGCAGTTCGTCGACATCGCGCCACAGGTCGCGAACGGCCTCGTCTACCTCAGCACCACCGCCTACCCGCCGGGCGGGCGGGGCGCGCTCTACGCCCTCGACGCCGCGACCGGCACGATCCGCTGGCGGTTCTCCACGATCCGGGGCCCGTGGAGGCATCCCGCCCAGGCAGGCGGCGGGGGCAGCTGGTACACGCCGTCGGTCGACGCGAAGGGAAACGTGTACTGGGGGATCGCCAACCCCTACCCGCTCGGCGGCAGCAGGAAGCTGCCGAACGGAGGCGCCTACGCCGGGCCGGCGGCCTACACGGACTCGCTGCTGTACCTCGACGGGAAGACGGGCAAGCTGCTCTGGTACGACCAGGTCACGCCCCACGACGTCAGGGACTACGACTTCCAGCTGCCGCCGATCCTCGCCCGGCTCCCCTCCGGGGCCGCAGCCGGGAACCTCGTCCTCGGAGCCGGCAAGGCAGGCATCGTGGTCGCCTGGAACGAGGCCACCCACAGACGGGTCTGGCAGACACGGGTCGGCCGCCACCTGAACGACACGGGCCCGCTGCCGGCTCACGCGGTCGAGGTCTGTCCCGGGTTCTTCGGCGGAGTCGAGACCGCGATGGCCTACGCCGGCGGCCGGCTCTTCGTCCCCGTCGTCGACCTGTGCGCCCGCGGCAGCGCCTACGGCTACCAGGCGATCGACACGCTCGATCCGCTCCGGGGCACCGGCCGGCTCGTCGCCCTCGATGCCGCGGATGGGAGCGTGGCCTGGCAGCGTTCCTTCCCGCACCCCGATTTCGGCTGCGCCACCGCGGCGAACGGCGTCGTCTTCACCTCGACGTTCGAGGGAACGATCTACGGCCTGGACGCGGGGACCGGCGCGACGCTCTGGACGTCCCGCGCCCTCGCGGGCATCAACGCCTGCCCGGCGCTCTCCGGGAGGATGCTCCTCGTGCTCGCCGGGAGCGGGACGAGCCGGCAGCCGGATCCCCCGTTCCAGCTCGTCGCCTACGCCCTGCCGAAGGCCTGAGGCCGCTCGAGCCGGGCCCGGCGGCCGGTCAGGCGGAGGCGGCCATCTCCCCGGCATCCCGGGGCAGGCGGCGCGAGACGATCTGCGAGACGCCCTCCGAGCCCATCGTCACGCCGTAGAGGACGTCCGCTGCCTCCATCGTGCGCTTCTGGTGGGTGACCACGATGAACTGCGCGCGGCCGGCATACGTCCTGAGCAGGCTCGTGAAGCGGCCGATGTTGGTGTCGTCGAGGGCCGCCTCGACCTCGTCGAGGAGATAGAAGGGGCTGGGCCGGGCCAGGAAGAGGCTGAACAGGAACGCGATCGCGCCGAGCGCCTTCTCGCCTCCCGAGAGGAGCGACAGGCGCGTCACGCGCTTGCCGGCCGGGCGGAGCTCGACCTCGATCCCCGGCTCGTCGCCCTCGTTCTCGGGCGCGGTCAGCAGCAGGCGGCCCTCGCCGCCGGGGAACAGCGCGGCCGCAACCTCGCGAAAGTGCTGCTCGACGGACGAGAAGGTCTCCTCGAAGCGGTGCTCGACCGTCTCGGTCAGCTCGCGACGGAGCTTCTCGAGCTCGGCGAGGCTCCGTTCGAGGTCGGCACGCTGGACCACCAGCTCGTCGAGGCGCTCCTTCTCCGCCTCGTACTCCTCGTGTGCGAGCGGGTTCACCTGGCCGAGCTGCTCCCTGCGGCGCTCCAGGCGCTCGAGCCGCGCCGCGAGCGCGGCAGGGTCGTCGCCCCCGGCAGGCTCGGCACCGGCGTCCTCGAGCCGCCGCAGCGCGTCCTCGCGCTCGGCGTCGGTGCGCGCGAGCTCGACGTCAGTCGCGGTCAGCCGCTCGGCGGCCGCGTTCGCCGCCCCACGCAGCTCGACCTCCTCCGCGCCGAGCCGCCGCAGCTCTCCGCCGAGCTCGGCCGTGCGGGCAGCGTCCGCCTCGACACGCCGGCGAAGGCGCGACTCGAAGCCGCCGGGATCGACGGCCAGCGACGCCTCCAGCCGTGCCGCAAGGCCGGCGAGGCGCTCGAGCACGGGAACGCCGACCCTGCGCCCGGCGGCCCGGTCGGACTCCGCGAGCGACCGCGAGACCGCCGCGGCGCGATCGGCCGCCGCGGACGCCGCGGACGCGGCCTCGGCAGCGTGAAGCGAGAGCCGCTCGGCCTCGTCGCGGAGCTCGTCGGGGTCTCCGGCACTCTCGAGCACGCGCCCGTCGGCCCGCCGCTCGGCGGCGCGAAGGCGGCTGTCGATCTCGCCCAGCTCGTGCCTGAGCCGCGACTCGCCCGCGGCGACCTCGCGCAGCTCGCCCGCAGCGGAGCTCGCACGCGCCGCCAGCGGGCCCTCGACGCGCGCGGCGACCGCCGCCGCGACCCGGAGCGTCTCGTCGAGCCGGTCGGCGCAGGCCGCGATCCTCGCGAGCGCGGCCGCGTCGCGCCGCGGCGAGTTGCGTAGATGGGCGACCGGGGCGAAGGCGGCGGCCGCCTCACGAGAGGCTGCCGTCGCAGCCGCGGCCGCGGCGACGGCGGCCTGCGCCGACCGGTCGAGCCTCTCGACCTCGGCGGCGAGCTCGCGCCTGCGGGCCTCGAGCTCGAGCAGCACGGCCTCGGCCGTCTCGCCGGCGAACCAGAGCTCCCGGCGAGCCGGATCCCAGCCGATGCCGTCGCGCGTCACCGCACCCGCCGGCGAGGTGAGCAGCTCCCCCGCCTCGACCACCGGCAGGCTGGCGACGATCTCGCGCGGGTCGCGGCCGACCAGGACGACCAGCGAGCCGAGACCGGCCGACTGCGCCTCGCGGAGCAGCTCCAGGCCGCGAGCGGGATCGTCGGCAACGACCGCGGAGGCGAAGTGCCCGAGAGCGGCCGCGACGGCGCGTTCGTCTCCCGGGGCGACGTCGAGCAGCGAGAGCGCGAGCCGCTCGCCGCCCTCGGCCAGGGCGCGCGCCGCGGGCGGCAGGCCTTCGCGCTCTGCGAGCGACTGCTCGAGCGCCGAGAGCCGCTCGCGGGCGAGCCCGGCCCGGGCGAGCAGGTCGTCCCGCTCGCGGGTCGCAGCCCTCGCGTTCGCGTCGGCGTCGTCTGCGGCCCGGCCGAGCTCGGCCGGCGTCGGCCCGCCGACCGGGCTCCGACCCGCCTCGGCGAGCTCACGAGCGAGCTCGCTGCGAAGGCGGGCAAGCGGCTCACGCCAGAGCCCCAGTTGCTGGGCGGCGCCGCGGAGCGCGAGCAGCGCATCCCGCCCCCCGCCGACGAGCTCGTGCTCGATCCGCGACCTGGCCGCGACCAGCTGCTCCAGCTCGCCCCGGATGCCGGCGAGGCGGGAGGACTCGGCGCCGGCGACCAGCGCCCAGCACTCCGCGGCGCGCAGCTCGAGGGCGACTCGCTCTCCGACGGCCGCCTGCGCGGCGGCGGCGGCCTCGCGCGCAGCGGCCGCGAGCCGGTGCGAGCGGACCGGATCGAAGGCCTTCGCGGCCTCGAGCTCGGCGGCCGAGCGCCTGGCCAGCGCCTCGGCGGCCTCGCGCCGCAGCGAGATCCGCTCGGCTCCGGCCCGCAGCCGGTAGAGCGCCGCGGTGGCGGCCTCGCGGGCCCCGGCGGCGTCGGTCAGCTCCTCCTCGGCGCTCGAACGGTCGGCGAGCAGGCGCTCCATCCGCGCTTCCAGATCTCGACGCGCCGCGAGCTCGGCCTCCCGGCGCCGCTCGCCCGCCGCGCGCCGCTCGTCGAGGCGCGCCAGGTCAAGCGTCGCGATCGCCGCCCGGATCCGGGACAGCTCGACGCCCAGCTTGGCAGCTCGCTCCGCCGCGGTCGCCTGGAGGGCGAGCGGGCGCAGGCGCTTGCGCACCTCGTCCTCGAGGTCGCGGGCGCGCTCCACCTGGATCGCGACCCGTGCCAGCTTCAGCTCGGCCCGGTGGCGGCGCAGCTTGAAGCGGCCGAGCCCGGCCGCCTCCTCGACCAGCGAGCGCCGCTCGGCCGGCTTCGCGCCGAGCACCGACTCGACGCTTCCCTGGGAGATCACCGACCGCAGGCCTCCGCCGAGGCCGACGTCCGAGAGCAGCTCGACCAGGTCGATGCGGCGCACCGCCGCCCGGTTGACGAGGTACTGCCCCTCACCGCCGCGGTGGAGCCTGCGGGCGAGCGACACCTCGGCGAAGGGCAGGTCGGGCCAGGCGCCGTCCTCGTTGTCGAAGATCAGCTCCACCTCGCAGAAGTCGACCGGCGCGCGCCCGCTGGAGCCCGCGAAGAGCACGTCGTCGGGCTTCTCGGCGCGCAGCTCGTGCGGGCTGAGCGAGCCCGTCGCCCAGAGGATCGAGTCGGAGATGTTCGACTTCCCGGAGCCGTTCGGCCCGACCACGACCGCGACCCCGGGCTCGAGGCGCACCTCGACCGGGTCCACGAACGACTTGAAGCCGCGGAGCTTGACCGTCTTCAGGTGCACGAGAGCCGAAGTCTGCCGGTCGTGGCGGACGCTGCGCCGCGCCGGGCCCGAGCGCCGGCGCGGCGCAGTCCGCGGCCGCCGCTCAGGCGGTCCCCGCCCCGACGAGGAGCTCGCACGGGCCCGTGAACCCGCTCTCGCCCTCGAATTCGCCGAGCGCCTGCTCGACCTCTGCCCAGGCCTGCTCCCGCTCGGCCTCGGAGAGCCCGGCCAGCATCTGGTGGAGGGCCCCGAACGACTCCCGCTCGAGGCGCGCGCACTCGGCGGCCGAGACCATCCGCAGCGGCGCCTCGACCCGGTGCACCTCCACCTGCCGGAACCCCGCCTCGCCGAGCAGGTCGGCGAGGTTCGTGCAGCTGAACGGCCCCGGCAGCCCCGGCTGGGGCGGAGGAAGCTCCGCGCGCCGCCGGATGATCCCGATCGGGAGCGAGAAGAAGCGGTTCCGGTCGGCCTCCGAGAAGACGATCGCCGCGTACCGTCCTCCCGGCCGAAGCGCCCGCCGCGCAGCGGCGAGAGCCGCCCGCTTGTCCGGCATGTACATGAGGCCGAGCCGCGAGACGGCGGCGTCGAACGAGGCGGCGTCGATGTCGAGCGCCTCCCCGTCCATCGCTCTCGTCGCGACGTTGCGGAGACCCGCCGCGCGGGCCTCGAGGGCGGCCAGGTCGAGGATCGCCTCCGACAGGTCGGTGGCCAGGACCGCGCCGGTCTCGCCGGCGCGGCGCGCCGTCGCGATCGTCTGACCGCCCGCCCCGGCTGCGATGTCCAGCACGCGCGCGCCCTCGGCGATCCCCGCGAGGTCGAGCATCCTCGCAGTCGCCGACCCGAGCCACTCCTCGAGGAACGGCCCCCAGCGATGCCAGGCCGCAGCCGCCTCCTGCCACTGGGCCCGGGTCGTCTCCTTGTAGGCGGCCGGATCGAATGTCGCGGTCGCCATGGCTACACCTCCTCGATCCAGCCGAGCAGGTCGTCGACCGACACCTTGTCGACGAGCTCGGGGTGATCCGACCTGATGTGATCCCGGGCGCCCTCGACGACCTGGTCGTCGGTCTCGCCGCGGATCACGTAGCCGCACTCGCAGGTGATCTGCTTCGCCATCTCAACCTCCCTTCGTCGTGAACGGAGGCGTTGTACGCCCGCCTGGTTGGGGTTATCTTGGCGCAGAGTTGGAGCAGACGAGAGTGCAGCTCTGCGGACGGCTCGCGATCTCGGTCGGCGGCCGTCGCGTGGACGGAGCGCTGCCGGGCCGCCAGGGCAGGCTGCTGTTCGCGTTCCTGACCCTGAACAGGCTGCGGACGGTCACCCGCCAGCAGGCGGTGGAGGCGATCTGGGAGGACGGCGGCGACGGAGGCCTCGCTCCGCTCCTCTCCAAGCTCCGGCGGGTCGTCGGGCTCGACGGGCTCCGGGTGATCGCCGACTGGGTCGACGTCGAGGCGGCCGCCGACTCGCTCCACCGGGCCGAGTCGGCCCTCGCCCGGGGCGACCCCCATCGCGCCTGGGGGCCCGCGCAGGTCGCGATGTTCGCGACGGGCAGGCCGCTGCTGCCGGACGAGGAGGCGCCCTGGATCGTCGACGAGCGCCGCAGCCTGGAGCGAACGCATGTCCGGGCGCTCGAGGCCTATGCCGGCGCGACCCTCGGAATCGGCGGCACGGAGCTCGCCGCCGCCGTGCGGGTGGGCCGGGAGCTGGTCTCGATCGAGCCCTACCGCGAGTCCGGATACCGGATCCTGATCGATGCGCTGACGCGCGAGGGCAACGCCGCCGAGGCGCTGCTCGTCTACGAGACCCTGCGGACGAGGCTGCGCGAGGATCTCGGGATCAGTCCGAGCGGGCAGACGCAGGATCTGTACCGCCGGCTGCTGCGCTGAGGCCCGCGAGGGCCTCCCGCGCCGCCTCCTGCTCGGCGTCCTTCTTCGAGCTGCCCCTCCCCACCCCGGCCTGGACGCCGTCGATCAGCACGGCCGCGGTGAAGGTGCGCAGATGAGGCGGCCCCTCCGAGGCGAGCAGCGTGTAGCCGACCGAGCGGCCGTTCCGGGCGACGGCCTCCTGGAGCTCGGTCTTGTGGTCGACCTTGTTCGTGAGGGCGTACTGGATCCTGCTCTCGAACGCCTCGACGATCGCGGCCGCGATCGGCTCGAAGCCGTGCTCGAGGTAGAGCGCCGCCAGCGAGGCCTCGAGCAGGGCCGCGAGGACGTTCCGGTTCTCCGCGAGCCGGGCGGGATCGTCGCTGTCGGGGCCCGGATAGCTGGCGAGCAGGCGCCGGCCCAGGCCGAGCTCCCGGGCGACGACGGCGCAGCTCGCCCGCGAGACGACGTGCGAGCGGAGCTTCGCCATCTGCCCTTCCTCGTAGTCGGGGAACCGCTCGTAGAGCGTGTGCGCGATCGCGAGCTCGAGCACCGAGTCGCCGAGGAACTCCAGCCGCTCGTACGACTGGCTGCGGTCGGCCGCCCAGCTCGAATGTGTGAACGCCGCCGCCGCGCGCTCCGGCGGAAGGCCCGCGATCAGCTCGCCGAGGTTCCTACTGATGCGCCGTGACGTAGTCGACCGCCTGGCCGACCGTCGTGATCTTCTGCGCATCCTCGTCGGAGATCTTGATCCCGAACGAGTCCTCGAGCTCCATGATCAGCTCGACGAGGTCCAGCGAGTCGGCATCGAGATCCTCCTGGAAGGAGGCCTCGGGAGTGATCTCGGTCTCCTCGACGCCGAGCTGTTCGACCAGAACTTCCTTGACGCGCTCGTAGACCTCTTCCTGGGACGCTGCCATGTCACCTCTTATCGATCGGGGTGGTTACGGGGTTGGAAAGCCGGCCGATCATACACAGCCCTCCAGGGTGCCAGGCGTCTGGAGCTCGCGCGGCGCCCCGGGCATCCGGGCCCGGGAAGCTCCCCGCCGAACGAGCAGGGGAGGCGAGGTCAGTGCGCCGGAGCCTCTCAGGGCTGCAGGCTGCGGGGGCTTTCCAGCCCGGAGGCGGAGCCGGCGGCACGGGCGCGGCCCGGGAGGCGCTCGGCCAGCCGCTCGGCGATCCGGTGGTCGGCGCCCCGGGCTGCGAGGCCGATCGCATTCGCGATCGCCCGCCGGCCGGAGTTGCCGTGTGCGATCACCGCCAGGCTGCGCAGCCCGAGCAGGTAGGCGCCGCCGTAGGTGTCCGGGTCGAGGCGGGAGCGGATGCGGCGTGTCGCAGGCCGGATCAGGAGCCCGCCGAGCTTCCCGTTCGCGGTCGCGGAGACCTCCTCGCGGAGCAGGTCGAAGAGCTCCTTGATCGTCCCTTCGAGCAGCTTGAGCGCCATGTTGCCGGTGAACCCGTCGGTGACGATCACGTCGGCTGCGCCGCGCAGCAGGTCGCGGGCCTCGGCGTTGCCGAGGAAGTCGAGGCCGGGCTCGGCCGCCAGCAGCGCATGGGCCTCGAGCGTCAGCTGATTGCCCTTCTCCGGCTCCTCGCCGATCGAGAGCAGCCGGACCGTCGGCGCGGCGACGCCGAGGATCTCGGCTGCGAACACCGACCCCATCACGCCGAACTGGAGCAGGTGCTCCGGGCGGTTGTCGGCGTTCGCGCCGCCGTCGATCAGCAGCGAGGGGCCGTCGCGCACCGGAATCGGGACCGCGATCGCCGGTCGCAGCACGCCCGGGAGGCGGCGGAGGTGCAGCAGGCCGGCGGCGAGCATGGCGCCGGTGTTCCCGGCCGAGACGACCGCATCGGCCTCGCCCGCGGCCACGGCGCGGACGGCCGCGACGAGCGAGGAGTCGGGCCTGGCGCGCACCGCCTCCGCCGGCTTGTCGGCCATCGCGATCACGTCCGGCGCCTCGACGAGCTCGAGGCCGCCCGTGTCGAGCCCGGCCGGCCCGAACAGCACGACCTCCGTCCCGTCGGCGGCAGCCTGCAGCGCTCCGGCGACGATCTCGCCCGGGGCGCGGTCCCCGCCCAGCGCGTCGACCGCGACGCGGGTCATGCGCTACGAAGGAAAGCGGAGCGGCTCGACTTCGCGGCCCTTGTAGGTGCCGCAGGTCGGGCAGACGCGATGAGGCAGCTTGGGCGAGTTGCACTGCGGGCACGTGTTCACGCGCGGGGCTTCCAGCGAGTGCGTTGCCCGGCGCTTGTCGCGCCTCGACTTGGACGTCTTCCGCTTCGGGACAGCCATGAGCGGCTCACACTGTAGCCAAACGGGACTGGCTGGTCGCCGTCGCGGCCGTCACCCGTCGTCGCGGAGCGCCTCGAGGGCCGCCCAGCGCGAGTCGCGCGACTGCTCCGCGTGCTCGTGCGGCTCGTCGTTCAGGTTCTTGCCGCAGGCCGGGCAGAGGCCCGCGCAGTCCGGGCGGCAGAGGATCTTCTCCGGCAGCGCCAGCACGACCGCGTCGCGGGCCCAGCCGGAGACGTCGAGCCGGTCGCCTTCGAGATAGGGCGTGCGCAGCTCCTCGTCGTCGGGTGAGGCGGCCTGATACTCGAGCGCGCCGATCGGCACCTCGAGCACCGCATCCCCCAGGCAGCGGTAGCACGGGCCGTGCAGGCGGGTCCGGAACGCAAGCCCGAACACGGTGCCGGTGACGGCCCGCGTGACCACGAGCTCGGCCGGCACCTGCTCTGGCACCGGCAGGTAGCGCTGCCCGCCGAACTCGAACGCGGGCAGGTCCACGTCGAGCGCCTCGCGATGCTCCTCGCCGGGACGGAGCTTCGCCTGGCGGAGGTCGAAGTACGTCATCGACCTGCCCTCCTCATCGGGCCAGCGTAGCGCGGCCGCTCGGGGACGAGTCAGTACGACGGGTCGTCGACGTCCAGCGGGCCGATGTCCTCCTGGGAGCGCTCGTGGAGGCGCTCACGGCCGCGGCGGACTGCGGTGAGGAACTTGTCGAGGTTGTTCTCGAGCGTGGCGAGGATGCCGTCGGCCCAGTCTTCGATCTCGAGCCTCGTCTCCCGTGCCTGGCGGCGGGCATCGTCGATGATCTCCTGAGCCTGGCGCTCCGCGAGCTTGACGATCTCGGTCTGCGACGCCTCCCGGACGGCCTGCTCGCGGGCCTCCTGGAGCAGGCGGTCCTGCTCGCGCTTCGCCTCGGCGAGCATCTCCTGGCGCTCCTTGACGATCCAGCGCGCCTGCTTGATCTCCTCGGGGATGGTGGCGCGCATCTGGTCGAGGATGTCGTAGATCTCCTCGCGGTCGATCCGCACCTGGTCGGTGAGAGGCACGGCCTTCGCGTTGTGCACGAGGTCGTCGAGCTTGTCGATCAGAACGAGGACGTCCATTTCGTCCGAGATCCTACTCCTGAGCGCTGAGGGGGGCACCGCCTCGGCCTCTCGGGAAAAGCTCCTTGAGGCGGCGGGCGACGGGAAAGGGCACGAGCTCCTCGACATTTCCCCCGAAGGCGGCAATCTCCTTCACGCCGCTCGAGGAGACGAAGCTGACCTGCGGGCTCGCCATCAGGTACATGGTCTCGATCTCCGGTGCGAGCGTGCGGTTCAGCTGGTTCATCTGGAACTCCCACTCGAAGTCCGAGGTCACGCGGAGGCCCTTGACGATCACCTTCGCCTCCCAGCGGCGGGCGAAGTCGACCACGAGCTCCTTGAACACGTCGACCTCGACGTTCGGGACGCCCGCGAGCGCGTTCTGCACGAACTCGACGCGCTCGTCGATGTCGAAGAGCGTCGTCTTGTGCTGGGGGACGCCGACAACGCCGACGACGACGCGGTCGAAGATCTGGGCGGTGCGCGCGATCACCTCGACGTGGCCGTTCGTGACCGGGTCGTAGGAGCCGGGGCAGATCGCGGTGATCATGACTCGAACAGCGTAAGGCGTGCCGACCCGTACCTGCGGGAGGTACGTGCGGAGAGGCCCGCCAGCACGGGCTCGACGGCGGCGGCGGTCTGGTAGACGACGAGGCCGTCGGGTGCCAGGATGCGGGCGAGATGCGGCGCGAGCCGCTCGTGCGCGCCGAAGTCGTAGGGCGGGTCGCAGAGGACGAGGTCGTAGGTGCCGCGCTCGCCGGAGAGCGCCGCGAGCACGTCGCGGCAGAGGACGGCGGCGCGGAGGCGGAGCTTCTCGAGGTTGGCCCCGATCGCGCGGCAGGCCTCGCGGGAGGAGTCGACGAAGACGCAGCTCGCGGCGCCCCGCGAGAGCGCCTCGAGCCCGAGCCCGCCCGAGCCGGCGAACAGGTCGATCGCGGCCGCCCCGTCCACGGGCCCGATCAGGTTGAACGCCGTCTCGCGGACGAAGTCCGACGTCGGCCTCGTCCCGGTCCCTCTCGGCGCCTCGAACCGCCGCCCCTTCAGCTCGCCGGCGATGATCCGCACCACGTGAGCCTAATCCCGGGCACGGCTCGCCCGTCACACGTGCGTCACCCCGGTCGGACACCGGGCGGGTCGAGCCGCCCGCCGGCCCGAGCAGGGATTCCGTCGCTCGGGCCCGCGGCTCGTCACACTTCCGTCGCGGCGTCCGACACCGGGACTCGCCCCGCGCGGACGTGTCTTCTCAGGCGAGGTTCGCCGGGTCGGCGCCGGCGAGCAGGCGGTCGGCCTCGGCGTGCCAGGGGCCGTCCTCGTCGACGAGCGTGCGGGCGAGGTCGCGCGCGCGCTCGAGGATCGCGCGGTCGGCGCGCAGGCGCGTGAAGCGAAGGTCGCCGACGCCGGACTGGCGGGTGCCGAGCAGGCGGCCCTCGCCGCGCAGCTCGAGGTCGCGCTCGGCGAGCTCGAACCCGTCGCCGGTCTCGACGAGCGCCTCGAGCCGCGCCTGGGCGGTGTCGGTCAGCTCGAGCTTGGGGCGCGAGATCAGCAGGCAGTAGGACTGCTCGGCCCCGCGCCCCACCCGTCCGCGCAGCTGGTGGAGCTGGGCGAGGCCGAACCGGTCGGCCTCCTGGACGATCATGATCGTCGCGTTCGGGACGTCGACGCCGACCTCGATCACCGTCGTCGCGACGAGCACGTCGAGCTCGCCCCCCTTGAAGGCCCGCATCACCTCGCGGCGCTCAACCGCCTTCAGCCGGCCGTGCAGCAGCCCGACCCGGTAGCCGGCGAGCTCCGCGCGCCGGAGGCGCTCGGCCTCGGCTTCGGCCGCCCGCGCCAGACGCAGCTCGGACGCCTCGATCAGCGGGCAGACGACGTATGCCTGGCGGCCCGCGTCGAGATGGACCCGCAGCCGTGCGTAGGCCTCGCTCGAGCGCTCCGCGCCGACCCAGGCGGTGACGATCGGCTTGCGACTGGCCGGCGGCTTCGCGATCTCCGTCACCGCGAGGTCGCCGAAGACCGTCAGGGCGAGCGTCCTCGGGATCGGCGTCGCGGTCATGTGCAGCGTGTGCGGGCGCCGCTCCGAGAGCGCCTGGCGCTGCTCGACGCCGAAGCGGTGCTGCTCGTCGACGACCGCGACGGCGAGGTCGGCGAACGCGACGTCGCGCTGGATCAGGGCGTGCGTCCCGACGACGATCTGCGCCGCGCCGGACTCGATCTCGCCACGGGTGCGCGCGGCGCCGGTGCTGCCCGTGAGCAGCACCGCGCGCACGCCGAGCTGCGCGCAGACGGTGTCCACGGTGAGGAAGTGCTGCTCGGCGAGGGTCTCGGTCGGGGCCATCAGCGCCCCCTGATGCCCGGCCTCGACGGCCCGCAGGAGCGCGTAGAGCGCGACGACGGTCTTCCCGGAGCCGACGTCCCCCTGCAGGAGCCGCTGCATCGGGACGTCGCCCGCGAGATCGCGGTCGATCTCCCGCAGGGCGGCCTCCTGGTGCTCGGTCAGCTCGAACGGCAGCGTCGCCCGGTAACGGGCGACGAGCGCGCCGGGCTCTCCGAGCGGCGTGCCGACCCCGGCGTCGCCACGGGAGCGCAGGACGGCGAGCTGGAGCGCGAGGAGCTCGTCGAGGGCGAGTCGCCGCCTTGCTTCCTCGGCCTGCTCGAGGTCGGTCGGGAAGTGAAGCGCCCAGACCGCGTCGCGCCGGATCGGGAGCTCGAGCTCGGCCGGAAGCGGGTCGAGGACGTCCCGGGCGTGCGCGGCCAGCGCCGAGCGGACGAGCTCCCGGAGCCTGGCCGACGGCACCTGCTCGCTCGCCCCGTAGACGGGCGCGTGGTCGGCGGTCGCCCGCGCCTCGCCGAGGTCGTACGACTTCACCTCGAACCCGTGCGGGCCCAGGCGCCCCCGCAGCCGCACCTCGACTCCGGGCCGGAGCCGGTCGGCAAGCCACGGCTGGTTGAACCAGTTGGCGGCGATCGTCCCGCTCGCATCGGCGACCCGGGCGGTGAGGATCGTCAGCCGGCGCCGGGGCCGCCGCAGCCTGACGTCCCGGACGACCCCGGCGATCGCGACCTCCTCGGCGCCCCAGAGCTGCGAGATCGCGACCTCGTCGGCCGCGCGCTCGTAGCGGCGCGGGCGCCGGAAGAGCAGGTCGCCGACCGTGCGCAGGCCGAGCGGCACGAGCTTCCTCGCGAGCGACGGCCCGACCGCAGCCAGGGTCTCGAGCGACTGCTGGAGGCTCTCCGGGCGGCTCCAGCCGCGCGGGCGCGGCCACCACCCGTCGGCGGCTTGTCCGCCGGGGACCAGGCCGGAAAGACCCGTCCGGATCGGGGTCGTGGTCACCACCGGGACCGAGTATAGGACCCGGTTCGGCGAGCGGTCACGTGGGGGAGTCGTCGAACCAGAACAACCCGACCGTGCCCGGCCCCGCATGGGCGCCGACGACCGCCCCGAGCGAGGTGACGACCTCGAGCTCTGCCTGCGGCCGCGCCTCCCGGACGATCCGCTCGAGCGCAGCGGCCCGCTCGGGCGCCGCTGCATGGGCGACCCCGATCCGCAGGGACGGCGCGTCCGCCGTCTCGGCCTCGAGCAGCGCCCGGAACTCCTCCAGCGCCTTCTGGCTCCCGCGGACGCGCTTCAGCGGCACGACCTCGCCGTCTTCGATCCCGAGGATCGGCTTGACGTTCAGGAGGGTCCCGGCGAATGCGGCCGCCCTGCCGATCCGCCCGCCCCGGGCGAGGTACTCGAGCGTGTCGACGGTGAAGAGCAGGCCGTGGCTGCCCAGGTAGCGCTCGACGAGGGCGTCGATCTCCTCGTCGGTCGTGCCGCGGTCGAGGCGCCGCTGGACCGCGAGCGCGAGCATGGCGACCGCTGCCGAGACCGTGCGCGTGTCGATCACCCGCACCGTCTGCTCGAGGGAGGCGGCCGCCGCCTGCGCGCTCGCGAACGTGCCGGAGAGCGTGGAGGAGAGCTGCAGCGAGAGAATCCGCTCGTACCCGGGGGCGAGCTCCTCGTAGACGGCGAGGAAGTCTCCCGGCGTCGGCTGCGACGTCGTCGGCACGAGGGGCGATTCGGCGAGCCGCGCGTAGAGCTCGTCCGGCCCGAGGTCGACGTAGTCGCGGTAGCTCGCCTCGCCGAAGTTGACGTAGAGCGGGACGGTCCGCCAGTTCGGGAAGCGCTCGCGCGCCCCGGGGAAGTCGGCGGTCGAATCGAGCACGATCGCCGTGTTCGCGGCGGTCAGGTTCATGCGACCCCGGTCCCGGCGCCGGCGGCGCGGATCGCCTCGACGATCGAGTCCAGGCTCTCGTCCTTGGTCAGGCACGCGACCGCGCCCGCGGCGAGCACCAGCTCGACCTCGTCCTTCGAGATCGAGGCGGTCAGGCAGACGACACGTGACGCCGGCGAGGCCCGCAGGAGCGCGGAGGCCGTCTGGGCGCCGTTCAGGCCGGGCATCCGGTAGTCGATCACGACGACGTCGGGGGTGAGCGTCCTGCAGGCCTCGATCGCCTCGAGCCCGCTCGCGAGCGAGCCGACGACCTCGATCTCGGGCCGTAGCCCGAGCAGGAGCTCGAGCGTCTCGCGGAAGACTTGATTGTCCTCGACGAGGACGACCCGGACCCTGCGCACGGAGTGAGCTTAGACAGGATGCTCCGACGGAATGGCCTCGCGCCGACCGGGCGTGATGGGCACGCACATCCAGGCGGCCCGTGCTCGTTCGGTTGGAGGTTCTCTGGCGGCCTACTCGGCCGCGAGCAGCAGCGCGTAGTTCGCCTGGCCGCCCTCGTGCACCTCGAGCTCGAGCTCGGGGTGCGTTGCCGCGAGCCCGGCGAGCAGCCCGTCGAGCGGCTGCGGCTCCTCGCCGGTCAGCAGGGTGAGGATCGCGCGCGGCTCGGCGAGCAACCTCTCGGCGACGTGCCGCGCGACCTCCTCGAAGGCCTCCCCGCCGGCGACCGGGCTGCCGTCGGCGAGCCCGAGCCAGGAGCCCTTGCGGATCGCGAGACCGTTCGTCTCGACGTCCCTGGAGGCGATCGTGACCGCACCGGTCGAGACGCCCGCCGCCGCACGGGTCATCGCGGCGGCGTTCGCCTCTGCCGAGACGCCCGGATCGAAGGCGACCGAGGCCGCGAGCCCGCCCTGGAGCGTCGTCGTCGGGACGACCAGGACCGGCCTCGTCGCGCCGGATGCCGCGTGCTCGGCGGCCAGCAGGACGTTGCGGTCGTTCGGCAGCACGATCACCTCGGCCGCGCCAGCCGCCTCGACGGCGCCGAGGATCTCGGCCGTCGAGGGGTTCATCGTCCGGCCGCCGTCGACGACGTGCGCGCCGAGGCTCTCGAACAGCCGGCGGTTGCCGAGGCCGGCGGCGACGGCGACGACGGCGCATGCGTCGATCTCCGGCGCCGGCACCGGGTGCAGGAGCCGCTCCTCCCGCCTCAGGGTCTGCTCGTGCATGTTCGCGATCTCGACGCCGGCGATCGTCCCGCGGGCGACGCCGAGCGAGAGCGCCCGCCCGGGATCGTCGGTGTGGACGTGGACCTTGAGGGCGCTCGGGTCGCCGACGACGAGCAGCGAGTCGCCGAGCGGCTCGAGCTCGCGTTCGAGCTCGTCCACGTCGAGGCCGGTACCCTCGACGACGAACACGGTGCAGTAGCGGTACTGCGAGAGCTGCTGGTGGACGGCGTCGACCGCCAGGCTCGACCTGAGCTCGACGGGGGCCTCGGGCAGCGGCTTGCCGGCGAGCACGCTCGCGATCCCGCGGACGATCTCGACGAGCCCGGCGGCGCCCGCGTCGACGACGCCTGCTTCCGCCAGCACCGGCAGCAGCTCTCGCGTCCGCCGTACGCAATCGTCGCCGCGAGCCAGGACCGCGGTCAGGTCGCCGCCGTTCTCGGCCTCCTCCGCGAGCTCGCGGATCGCGGTCAGCATGGTTCCCTCGACCGGTGTTCGGACGGCGCGGTAGGCGGCATCGCTCGCGCCCCGTAGCGCACGGGCGAGGTCGGCGGTCGCGCCGAGCGACTCGGCTGCCCCGCGAACGATCTGGGACAGGATCACGCCGGAGTTCCCGCGGGCGCCCATCAACGCAGCCCGGGAGACCTCGTGGGCGAGCTGGCCGCGCTCCACCGCCTGCGAGGCTTCGAGCGCCTCGACCACGGCGCGGACGGTGAGCGCGAGGTTCGTGCCCGTGTCGCCGTCCGGCACCGGGTAGACGTTGAGATCGTCGATCCGCCGCCGGTTCGACTCGATCGCGACGAGCGCGCCGCGGGCGAGCTCGAGCACCGTTTTCCTGAGGGCGTCGTCCCTCACGCGGCCGGCCCGCTCATGCCGTCACCCGTACGTCCTCGACGAACACCTCGACGGAGGCGACGGGCAGCCCGGCGAGCCGCGCGACCTCGTAGGCGACCTGCGAGCGAACGGTCGAGGCCACCTCGGCCAGGTTCAGCCCGTACTCGACGACGACGTGCAGCCCGATCCGCAGACCGTCCGAGTCGCCGCCCACGCTGACGCCGTCCCGACGGAGCAGCCGGCCGACGCGAGACCCCGCCGCGAGCCCGACGACGCCGTAGCACCGCGCAGCCGTGTCCGCGACGATCTCGGCGACGACGTCGCGGGAGATCGTGATCGAACCGCGGGGCGAGCTGATCGTCAGATCCTGCACTTCGCTGGCTTAGACGCCGCGCGGGCAGTCCGGGTTACGCCCCGCCCCGGCCGCGAGTGCGCTTCCGGCAACGGGGCCGCCGAGGGATATCGTCCTTCGACGCCCGAGCTGACCGGAAGCCGTCCACCGACGAAAGGAAGCGATGGAAGCCTACGAACCTCTCGCCGTGCTCGCCACCTTCGCGATCGGGGAGATCCTCGCCGACGCCGCCGCCGCCGTGACGACCGCCTGACGCCGAAGCCCGGTTCCGCCGGGGCCCCGGGTACGATTGAGGCCTCACCTCGAGAAGGGAGCCAGATGGAGCACTACGAACCCCCGACCGTCCTCGCGACGTACTCGATCGACGACCTGCTCGGCGAGGCGGCTGCGGCGATCTCCTAAATCCGGGCGCCGGGGCTGGTCGCATCCCTCGGCGCCGTCGAGACCGTTAGGCTTGCGCTCGAACCGGGAGCGTATTTTCGAGAGCCCGTGTCCAACAGGAGGGACAGATGGAGCCGTACGTACCACCTGCCGTGATCGCGACCTACTCGATCGAAGAGGTCCTCGCCGACGCGGCCCTGTCGACGACCCCCGTCTAGCCCGCCCCGCGTGGAGAACGATCTCCCCGGGGGCCGGCCCCGGCGCCCCCGCCGAACCGTGTCGGCAGAGGACGCGAGGTCGTCGAGAGCCGGGTTCCGAGGGGCCCTGCAGCCGAGCGGGATCGGAGCGGTTTCGCCCCTGCGGACCGGCGCCGGGAGCCGCGGGTGAGTGCCGCGGGGCAGGCGCGAATCACCCGGCGCCAGGATGTGATCCTGACGCGGACGGGCGACGAGGCCCTGCTCGTCGACGAGCTGAACGGCAGCGTCCACGTCGTCAACCGCTCGGCGGCGCGGCTCTGGGAGCTCTGCGACGGCGACCCCACGATCGACCAGCTCGTCGCGTCGATGGCCGGCGCGTACCGGGTCGACGACGGCGCGATCCGCGGAGATGTCGAGACCATGGTCGGGACGTTTCGCGACCTCGGCCTGCTCGAGCTCTCCCCGTGACCGTCACGAACCGGCGGACACGCCTCGACCGTCCCGGCCCGGCACTCGGCCGATCGTTCGAGATCGCCGGGGTTCCCTGCTCGGTCACTGCGGGCCCCGACATCCTCGAGCGGATCGACGCCACCTTCAGCGCGTACCGGTCCGGGCCCGTAAGCGGGCCCGACGTCCTCGCGATCGTGGTCGAGACGAGGGGCGAGACGTTCCTGCTCACCGATTCCGACGGGTTCTCGGCGCAGTACGCCGACGAGCGGGAGGCCCTGGTCGGAGCGTTCGGCCGGCTCACGCACGGCGTCGGGACGAGGCTGGCCCGGCGGGGCGTGTTCGCGATCCACGCGGCGGCGCTCGTGCACCGCGGCGGCACGCTGCTGATCGCAGGACGGAGCGGTGCGGGCAAGACGACGCTGGCGCTCGAGCTGGTCCGGCGCGGGCTCGGCCTCCTCTCGGACGAGAACGCGATCTCCGCCCCCGACGCGCGGACGATCCTGCCGTACCGGCGCAGCCTCCATGTCAGACCGGGAACGCCCGACCTGATCCCGGAGCTGGGCGCGATCGAGCAGCCGCCGGCGGGCCCACTCTCGACGCGCGAATGGCCGCTGCCGCACGCCGAGCTCGAGCACATCTTCCCGGGCTGCCTCGCCGAGCCTGCCCCGCTCCGGCACGTCGTGCTGCTCGGCCCGCGGACGGAGCGGGTCGCCGCCCTGCTCGAGCCGATCCCCGGGGCGCTCGCGGCCGTCGAGCTCGTGGCGGCGACGCCGGCCGCCGTCGAGTATTTCGACGCGGTGCTGCAGCGGACGGCCCGACTCGTCGAGGGAGCGCGGTGCGCCCGCCTCCACCCGGGTACGCTCGCCAGCTCGCGCGACCTGCTCCTCGAGTGGCTCGATGGCTGAGCCCGGCCCGACCATGCTCGCCGCCGCGAGGCGCGGGCTGTTCCAGCTCTACCGGGAGCAGAACGCCACCGTCTGGATCGAGGCGACCGGGGTGAGCATGCTCCCCTCGATCAGGAGCGGCATGTGGCTGCTCGTCGAGTTCGGCCCGCCGGAGCTCGCGGTCGGCGAGATCGCGCTCTTCGCGCGGGGCGACACGATCGTGGCCCATCGGATCGTCCGGCGGCACCGGGGCGGCGACGTCGTGGTCTGCAAGGGCGACGCCCGGCTCGAGTTCGACCGGCCGGTCCCGGTGGGGGACGTGCTCGGAGTCGTGCGCGGAGTGCGGCGGAGCAGGGACGGAGCGACCGAGACCGCGGGCTGCTCGGGCCCCCGGGCGGTCAGGCTGGCGCGGCTCTCGGCGGGGGTCGGCGACGCCGTCATCCGGGCGCGGCGGCTCCCGGCGCTCCTCCGCAGGCCGGTGCTCAAGGTCATCCGCGCCTCGATGCGCGTCGCCTTCGCGTGGAGCCTCGGCAGGGCGCAGACGCGCCGCTAGGCGGGGCGCTGCTTGCCGCCGACGGCCTTCTGGACCATCTGCGCCGAGGTCTTGCTGCCCTTGAGACAGCGCGTGCAGACGTAGGCGCGGCGGGCGACGCCGTCGACGAACATGCGCACGCGCTGGAGGTTCGGGTCGAAGCGGCGATTGGTCGCCACCATCGAGTGGGAGCGGTTGTGCCCGAAGCCGGGCTTCTTCCCGCAGACTGAGCAGACCTTGGACATCGACCGCCCAGTGTAGCCGACGCCGCCGTTACTGCTGTGCGCTGGCGCGCAGCTGCGCGAACACGTCGGCCATCTCGAGCGCCGTCCGCACGGCCTCGGCCGCACGGTCGATTCGCGCCTCGGCCTGCTCGACCGTCTCGACGGTCAGCACGCCGAAGGCGACCGGGACGCCCGTCTCGATCGCGGCGAGCTGGAGGCCGGAGGCGGCCTCGCTCGCGATGTAGTCGAAGTGCGACGTCTCGCCCCGCACGATCGCCCCGAGGGCGACGACGCAGGCGTAGCGCCGCGTCTTTGCGAGCGCCATGGCGGCGAGCGGGAGCTCGAACGCGCCCGGGACGGGAACGACGGTGACGGCGTCGGCGAGCACGCCGGCCTCCTCGAGCGCCTCGATCGCGCAGGCGAGCATGCGGTTCGTGAGCCCGCCGTTGAAACGCGAGACGACCAGCGCGACGGTCCGGCGATGCCCGGTCGGCGTTCCTTCGAGCACGGTGTACCCGGCCGGGACGTCGATCTCGCCGGCGACGTGCCCGATCGCCGCCTCCTCCTCCGGCAGGTCCTCGATCACCTCGGCGCTCTCGGCCTGCGGCCAGGCGGCGAACGGGTCGGATGCGTGCTCGTCCACGTGAACGAGCTCCTCGACCGCGGGGACGTGCTCTTCCCCGGGCGCCACCGTGTCGGTGGGAGCTGCAGCGGGCCACGCGGGCCCGGCGACGCTCGGCTCGGCCGCGCTCGTCTCCTCGAGGCTCGTCCCCTCGAGGCTCGTCTCCTCGAGGCTCGTCTCCTCGAGGCTCGCCCCCTCGAGGCTCGTCCCCTCGACGCTCGCCCCCTCGACGCTCGACTCCTCGACGCTCGTCTCCCCGAGGCCGGGGTCGGCGGGGCCCTGCTCGTCCTCGGGGACGAACGGGCCGCTCTGGACGACGGCGTACTCCTCGTGCTCGTTGCTCATCGGTCGCTCTCGGCTTCCCAGTCGGGGGTGCGGATGTCCTGGTGATGCAGGCGGTGCCCGAGCTTATCCCGCTTGGCGGCCAGATAGCGCCGGTTCTCGTCGTTCGGGGCGACCTCGATCGGGACCTGCTCGACCACGGTGAGGCCGAACCCGTCGATTCCCGTCAGCTTCTTCGGGTTGTTCGTGAGGATGCGGATCGTCGTCAGACCGAGATCGGAGAGGATCTGGTTGCCGATCCCGTAGTCGCGCGCGTCGGCCGGGAAGCCGAGCGCCATGTTCGCCTCGACCGTGTCGAGACCCGCGGCCTGGAGCTCGTAGGCGCGCAGCTTGTTGAGCAGGCCGATGCCGCGGCCCTCCTGGGCCATGTAGACCAGCACGCCCCTCCCCTCCCGGGCGATCTGCGCGAGCGCCTGCTCGAGCTGCTCGCCGCAGTCGCAGAGCAGGGAGTGGAAGACATCCCCCGTCAGGCACTCGGAGTGGACGCGCACGAGCACGTCCTCGGCGCCGTCGACCTCGCCGAGGACGAGCGCGACGTGCGCCTTCCCGGTCAGCGTCTCGCGGAAGGCGACGGCCGTGAACTCGCCGTGGCTCGTGGGCAGCCGGACGGTCGCGCCGCGCTCGACGAGCTTCTCGTGGCGGCGGCGGTACTCGACCAGGTCGGCGACCGTGATCATCTTCAGCCCGTGCAGCTCGCAGTAGGTGACGAGGTCCGGGACGCGTGCCATCGTCCCGTCCTCGTTCATGATCTCGCAGACCACCCCGGACGGGTTCAGTCCGGCAAGCCGTGCGAGATCGACGGCCGCCTCCGTCTGCCCGATCCGCTCGAGCACCCCGCCCGGCCTGGCGCGAAGCGGGAAGACATGGCCGGGGGTGACGAGGTCGCGCGGTCCGCTCTCGGCGGAGATCGCGACCTGGATCGTGTGGCTGCGGTCGGCGGCCGAGATCCCGGTCGTGACACCCTCGCGGGCCTCGATCGAGACGGTGAACGCTGTGCCGAGCGGCGCCTCGTTGCGCTCGGTCATCGGTCGCAGCCCGAGCCGGTCGGCACGCTCCTCGGTCAGGCAGAGGCAGATCAGGCCTCGTCCGTGGGAGGCCATGAAGTTGATCGTCTCGGGGGTTGCGAACTGCGCCGCGATCACGAGGTCGCCCTCGTTCTCCCGGTCCGGATCGTCGACGACGACGATCACGCGGCCTTCGCGAATGTCCTCGATCGCCTCCTCGATCGACGTGAACGGAGTGGTCGTCGCCATACGGAACAGGCTAGACGATCGCCGCCCCGATCCCGCGCCCGGTCGTGCACGCTTCTCGAACGCTCAACCTTGCAGGCGTCCGGCGAGCAGCCGCTCGACGTACTTGGCGAGGATGTCGACCTCGAGGTTGACCGGAGCCCCGGCGGCGAGGCTCGCCGAGGGTGGTCTCGGAGAGCGTGTGCGGGATCAGGGCGACGGCGAGCCCCGTGGCGTCGAGCCCGGCCACGGTCAGGCTGGCGCCCTCGACCGCGATCGAGCCCTTCTCGACCACGTAGCGAAGGAGCTCCGGCGGCACGTCGAACCAGACGCGCCGCCCCTCCCCCTCCCCGGCTGACGCTGCGGACGGAGCCGACGCCGTCGACGTGGCCCTGGACGTAGTGGCCGCCGAGCGGCTCGCCAGCTCGCAGCGACGGCTCGAGGTTGACGCGGGCGCCGGGAACGAGTCCGCCGAGCGAGGTGCGCGCGAGCGTCTCGGGAACCGCCTCGAACGCGAGCCTGGCGCCCTCCGTGCCGACCGCGGTCAGGCAGCAGCCGTTCACCGCGACCGAGTCGCCGACCGCGGCCGTCGCAGCCGTCGCGGGCGCGTCGATCTCGAGGCGGATCCCGCCGCCGCCGCCGGCGACCGACGCGACGCGGCCGACCTCGCGAACGATTCCCGTGAACACGCAGCAAGGCTAGCGACGCGGGTGCCGCACGGATCGAACGCCGCTCGGTCGCCCACCGCGGTCCGGACCCCACCTACCCGGGGGAATCGGTCCCACCCCGAACGCTACCGGGGGACATGGCCCGCGTCTGTGCCACTCCGGCAAATTCTCGTCCACAGGGAGACGCCCGCGCACGGTTCCGCCGGGAACGAGCGGGGGCTCGCGGGCAGCACGGCCTCGCCGACGCTCACTCGCCGTAGGCGAGCGACTCGACCGTCTCGCGGACGACCATCTCGAGGTCGCCGCGCTCGCCCGGGAACGCGTTGGCGAGCGCGACGAGCAGCTCCTCGACCGCGACCCGCTGGCCGGGGGCGAGCTCGGCGGTGCCGATCTCCTCGATCCGCTTGCGCAGCTCGTCGTTGCCGAGCGTCCGCATCAGCCATTGCGAGAGCAGGCTGACGATCTCGTCGTCGGTGCGCGGGAGCTCAGGGCTCGGTCGGACATAGGCTTCGAGGAGGACGTCGTCTCCCACCTGCCGTGCGGTCAGGTGGGACAGACCTTGCGCGGATCCTAGCCGTGCGAGCGGCGAGGGACTGTCCCCGCCTGCGAGCACGGGCGCGACGAACACCAGCAGCTTGTCGACCAGGCCGCCGTCCAGGAAGGCTCCCGCGAGCGTCGGGCCGCCCTCGAGCAGGAGAGACTGGACGCCCTCGGCGGCGAGCGCCCGCAGCTCGTCCTCGAGCGGGCCCGTCCGCAGCTCGAGCCCGGACCCGTCGGGCAGCGGGCCCCGGCCGAAGGCGAGCCGGCGCGGCTGCCCGCGCGGCAACGGCGACGTCGCGCGCGTCGAGCCGCGGCGCGTCGGCCCGCACCGTCCCCATGCCGACCGCGACCGCGTCCGAGGCGGCGCGCAGCTCGTGGACGAGCCGGCGGCTCGCCTCGCCGGAGATCCAGCGCCGGCCGGGCAGCGTCACGCCGTCCGTCGAGGGTCATCGCGGCCTTGTAGGTCACGAACGGCCGTCCCTGCGTCACCCACACCCGCCAGGCCTCGTTCTGGGCCCGCGCCTCCCACGAGTCGAGCAGCTCGACCTCGACGCCGCCGGCGCGGAGCACCTCGATTCCGCCGGCCGCCTCGGGGTTCGGATCGCGGGCGCCGACGACCACGCGCGCCACTCCCTCGGCGATGCACCCGCTCGGCGCAGGGCGGCGTCGTCCCGTGGTGCGAGCACGGCTCGAGCGTGACGTAGAGCGTCGCGCCGCGCGCCGCCGGCCCCGCTGCGTCGAGGACGACGACCTCGGCGTGGCGGCCCGCCCTGCTCGGTCACGCCCTCGGCGATCACCTGCCGTCGCGCGCGACGACCGCGCCGACGGTCGGTTTCGGATAGGCGCGCCCCGCCGCGTCGGCGGCGAGGTGCAATGCGCGGGCGAGGCTCACGCGAGGGCTTGTACCAGCAAGGGGCGGCCTCGGGGCGGGCGCCGTCCACGAGCCCGCGGGGACGACGAGCGAGGGAGCGCTGGAATCGCTCCCGGTCCCGGCGTTACGCTCCACCTGTGAAACCACGGTTCCGTCACGGTGAGGTCGTCCGCGTGGTGCGCGCGCCGGGCGCCGAGCCGCCGCCCGGCAGCGAGGGCATCGTCGAGGACGTGGCGGGCCCGAACGAGGACGGCACGGGCTGGGCGGTGACGCTCCGGCTCGCCGATGCGGGTGCCGGCGACTCGCTCGTCCTGCTGTCCGAGGCCGACCTCGAGCCGACCGGGCTGGCGGAGGACGAGCACGGCGAGCGCATGATCCTCGAGCAGCGACCGCCCCCCGAGGAGCGGCGCGACTGCATCGAGCTCCGTCTCTTCACCGAGATCACCGACGGCATCGAGCCCGCACGGCTCGCCGAGAGGATCGAGCGGGAGCTGGTCGAGCTGCTCGGCGGTGCCGGCGTCTCGATCGAGGCTCGAGCGGCACTGGTCGGATCCCGTACAACTACGAGCTCGCGGTGACGATCAACCCGCTCGACGATCCGGTCGAGGCGCTCCGCCGGCTGACCGACGCGGGCGGCGACGGCTGGCTCTCCTGCCGCGACGACGGCTGGCGCTGCGACCTCTGGTGGAGCAACGCGATCGACGAGGACGCGGTGCTGATCGTCCCCGAGGTGCACGGTGCGGAGCTCGCCTTCCTGCCCTGGCGCAGCCCCCGACGTCGCCCCGACGAGGAGCGTCCGCTGGTCGTCGTCGACGACGTGCCGGGAGCCACGCTAGACCCGGAGCCGGGCGATGAAGAAGCCTGAGGTCCCGTGCCGGTGCGGCGTCGTGAGCAGGAACTCCGGGCCGCTTCGGGTGCGCGAACTGCGGCCACTCCGCTCCCAGCGGCTCGGGCTCGAGGCCGGAGGCGTCGACGACCGCCTCGTTCTCGTCCGCGTTCAGCGTGCAGACCGAGTAGAGGATGGTGCCGCCGCGCCGGGTGCGCTCGGCGGCCGCCAGCAGCAGCTCCTGCTGGAGCCCCGGGAGCGGCTGCGAGCGCCAGCGCAGGTCGGGCCGGCGGGCGAGGACGCCGAGGCCCGAGCAGGGGGCGTCGACGAGCGCCCGGTCGAAGCCGCTCTCGGCGAGCTCGCGGACGTCCGTGTTGACGACGCGGACGTTGGCGGACCCCGAGCCGCCGGACGTTCTCGGACAGCTCGCGGGCGCGGCCGAGGTGGAGCTCGACGGCGGTCACCTGGCCGTGCAGCATCGTCGCCTTCGCGCCCGGGGCCGCGCAGGCGTCGAGGATCCGCTCGCCGTCGCGCGAGCCGACCGCGAGCGCGGCCAGCTGCGAGCCGCGGCTCTGCCAGACCCGACCTGCGTCCTCCACCTCGAGATCGGCCGCGCTCGACCCGGTAGGCGCCCGGGACGTCGGTCGGCGTCACCGAGCGGAACGGCCGAGCGGACGACCAGCTCGGCGGGCTCGTTCTGGGCCCGCATCAGCGCGAGCGCCTCGTCGGCGCCCCAGTCGCGCACCCAGGTCTGCGTAGATCCAGTCCGGGTAGGACTCCTTGAGCGGGCCGTGGCGGCAGCGAGGCGACGAGGCCGCGGAAGCCCTCGGCGAGCCGCCGGCGCGACCGCGTTCGTGAAGCCGGTCGCATGCGGAACGCCGGCGGCGCGGACGAGCTCGACCGCGTCGTTAACGACCGCGTGCGGCGGCGCCTCGCTCCAGCCGAGCTCGTACGCCGCGATCCGGAGGGCCGCCAGGACCGGCGGGTCGAGCTCGCTCGACGGGCGGCTGCCGAGGGCGTCGATGCCGTGGTCGATCGTGCGCATGCGCTGCACCGTGCCGTAGGCGATCCGCTGGGCGAGGGCGCGGTCGCGCGCGATCGAGCGCGCTCGCGGCGGCCGGGGAATCGCGCGGTCGGCGTACGCGCTCGTCCTCGAAGACGCGGCGGACGACGTCGAAGGCGGCCTTGCGGGCCGGCGCGATCACATCCGGGCGCCGCGCAGGAACTCGTCGTAGCCCATCCGGCGGCGGCCCTCCGGCTGCACCTCGACCGGCACGAACGCGCCGTCCTCGAGCCGCGCGCGCCAGATCGTCACCCGCCGTCCGTGCAGCGTCGCCCAGGCGCCGATGTGCGGCGAGAGGGCGCGCACGCGCCGCCAGGCGTCGACCGGGTCGTCGAGGTCGAGCTCGCGGTCGGCCGCGAGGATCTTCGCGGCGTAGGTCGACGCCCGCCTCGGGCTGCGGCGCGGAACGACGGGCGCCGGCAGGACACCCGTCGAGCAGCCGGGCCGCGACCTCCGCTGAGCGGGCGAAGACGGCGCCCGCATCGTCGTCGGGCACGATCGCGAACGGCTCCTGCGCGGCGATCGGTCCCGGCGTCGAGCGCCTCCACCGTCTCGTGGATCGTCACCCCGGTCTCGCTCGTCGCCGGCGAGGATCGCGCGCTCGACCGGGGCGGCGCCGCGCCAGCGGGGCAGGAGCGACGGGTGGACGTTCAGCCAGAGCGCCTGCTCGAGCAGCTCGGCGGGGATCAGCAGCCCGTAGGCGCAGACGACGACCGCGTCGACCGGGCTCGGCGGGAAGCTCCGGCCGGGCCGGCTGGTGGACGGCGATCCCGAGCTCGCTCGGCCGCCTCCTTCGCGGGCGGAGGCGCGAGCTGCCGGCCGCGGCCGCGCGGGGCATCGGGCCGGGTGAGCAGGTAGGCGATCTCGTGCCGTCGCCGGCGAGCCGTTCGAGCACGTCGGCGCCGAAGGGAGCCGTCGCGGCGACGGCGAGCCGCATCAGCGAAGGACGATCTGCGGCCGCAGCGTGCCGAGCGCCTCCCTGCGGTGCTCGTCGTCGGTGCGGTCGATGATCAGCACGCCGTCGAGGTGGTCGAGCTCGTGCTGGACGACCCGCGCGCGCGAGGCCTTCGAGCTCCCAGCGCACGTCCTCGCCGGCTCGGATCGCTGCCCTCGAGCGTCACCTTCGTCGACCGCTCGACCGGGACGCGGACGCCCTCGAGCGAGAGGCAGCCCTCCTCGTCGGTCTCCTTCTCGTCGGACAGGTCGACGAGCCGCGGGTTCACGACCGCGCGCGGACCGTCTCGCTCCTCGAGTCGAACACGAACAGCCGCTGGAGGATGCCGACCTGGGTGGCGGCGAGCCCGACGCCCTGGGCGTCGCTCCATCAGGCTCGATCATCCGCTCGACGAGCTGCAGCAGGTACTCGTCGAACTCGGTCACCTCGTTCGCCTTCATCCGCAGCGCGACGTCCGGGTACTGGCGGATCTGGGCGAGCGCGCTGGCGGCGGAGGTACTCGCGCTCGAGCGCTTCGTCGCGTGCCGCGTCGTCCTCGTGGTCGTGCTCGTGGTCGTGGTCGTGCTCGTGCTCGTGCTCGTGCTCGTGGTCGTGGTCGTGGTCGTGCTCGTGCTCGTGCTCGTGTGCAGGTGCGGGCGTCGCCACGGGACGACAGTCTACGCGGGAAAGCGCGTCGAGGATCCAGGCGGCGTCGAGCGGCGCGCGGCGGTAGGCGCGGCCGCCGACCTTGACGAAGTCGCGCGAGCGGGGATCCATCGCCAGGCGGGCCTCGATCGGGTACCAGCGGTTGTGCTTCTCGATCAGCTCGTTGACCTCGCCGAAGTCCCAGCGCTCGGCGACCCGGCGCCAGCGCGTCGGGGTCGCCGCGATGCTCGGCGTAGGCCTCCGCGAGCCGCTCGAGCTGGCGGCTCGATCTCCTCCTCGATCGTCCGCAGCCGCCGCATGTACGGCAGCGGGCCGCCGAGCGAGGCGATGTAGGTGTCGGCCTCGGGCCGGAAGCTGCCGCAGCCGCCGCCGCAGCGGCGAGCCCGCGAGCGGGTTCAGGTCGCGGTCGCGCTCGAGCTGCTCGCGCTCGCGCTGCGAGGGCGGCGTCACGTCGCGCACCCCCCACTCGCCGAGGATCTCCTCTGCCGGCGTCCTCTTCACGCTTCCAGTTTGCCTCAGGGATCACAGCGACTGCGGGTCGACGTCGACGACGGCCGCGAGCCCGGCCCGCCGCATCGCCGGCGCGGCGGCCGCGAGCAGCGCGCGGCGTGCGTCGCGACCGCGCGCGGGCGGTCGGTCTTCGGCGATCAGCTGGGCGCGGTGGCGGCGGCGCAGGCGCAGGAGCGGCGCCGGGCCGAGCAGCTCGACCTCGGGCAGGCCGGCGGCGAGCTCCGTCGAGCGCCCGCTCAGCACCGGCTGCGAGCTCCGGCCCCGAGACGACGATCCGGACGAGGTGCCGCACGGGCGGGTAGCCGAGCTCGCGGCGGCGCTCGAGCTCCTCGGCGAGGAAGCGGCGGACGTCGTGCCGGGCGGCGTAGACGATCGGCCGCGCATCCGGCTGGAAGGTCTGCACGAGCACGCGGCCCGGCGCGTCGCGGCCGCTGCGGCCGGCGAGCTGCGTGATCAGCTGGAAGGTGCGCTCCTCGGCGCGGAAGTCGGGCAGCGCGAGCGCGGTGTCGGCGTCGATCACCGCCGCCAGCTCGACGCCGGCGAAGTGATGGCCCTTCGCCACCATCTGCGTCCCGAGCAGCACCGCGCTCGCGCGTCTCGGCGAAGCGGCGCAGCGCGCGGCGACCGTCAGCTCCGGGCTCGCCGCGGTGTCGGCGTCGAGCCGGATCGGCTCGAGCTCCGGGAACTCGCTGCGCGAGCTCGCGCTCGAGCGACTGCGTGCCGGCGCCGAGGCGTGCGAGCTCCGCGAGCCGCAGGCCGGGCACGTCGCCGGCGCCGGCCTCGCCGGTGGCCGCAGTGGTGGCAGTGGAGCGCCGCAGTCGCGGTGGAGGACGAGCGCGACGTCGCAGTTCGGGCAGCGGATCGTCCGGCCGCAGGCGCGGCAGTGCAGCGCCGGCGCGACGCCCGCGGCGGTTCAGGAGCAGGATCGCCTTGCCGCCGTCGCTCGGCCACCCGCGCGCAGCTCGGCGAGGAGCGGCGCCGAGAGCGGGTAGCCCGGCCTCGCGCCGCAGGTCGACGATCCGCACCGGCGGCAGCTCGCCGCCGACCCGGCCGCCGAGCTCGAGCCGCTCGAGCGCCGCCCAGCTCTCCGGCCGCGGCGTCGCCGAGCCGAAGACGGCGACCGCGCCCTCGAGCGCCGCCCGCTTCGCCGCGATCGTGCGCGCGTCGTAGCGCGGGTCGGAGTCCTGCTTGTAGGAGGCGTCGTGCTCCTCGTCGACGACGATCAGGCCGAGCCCGCGCACCGGCGCGAAGACCGCCGAGCGCGCGCCGACGACGATCCGCGCCTCCCCGCTCGCGATCCGCTCGCGCTCGTCGCGCCGCTCGGCGTCGGTCAGCCCCGAGTGGAGGATCGCGACGCGGTCGCCGAAGCGCGCGCGCACGCGGCCGACGGTCTGCGGCGCGAGCGAGATCTCCGGCACGAGCAGGATCGCCCCGAGCCCGCGCTCGAGCGCCGCCGCGCAGGCCTGCAGGTACACCTCGGTCTTGCCCGAGCCGGTCGGCCCGTAGAGCAGGAACGCCCCGCCCGCGCCGGCGTCGAGCGCCGCGACGATCCGCGTCGACCGCGGCGCGCTGCTCGGGCAGCAGCTCGGCGGGCTCGTCCTCGCCGGCGAGCGACTGCCGCTCGGCCGGCGGCGCCTGCTCCTTGCGCCGCTTCGGCAGCTCGGGAGCGACGAGCGCGAGCGCGCGCGCCGGCGTCGAGCCGTAGTAGTCGGCGAGCCAGAGCGCGAGCTCGACGAGCGCCGGCGGCACCTGCGCCGACCACCCTCTCGACCGGCAGCGGCGTCGATCCCCGTCGGGCGGCCTCGTCCTCGAGCCCGACGACGATCCCGCGCGCCCGGCGCCGGCCGAACGGCACGACCACGATCGCGCCCTTCCCCACCCCCTCCTCGACCTCGTAGGTGAACGCCCGCGCGACCGCGCGCGCCGTCACGAGCGGGTAGACCGAGGCGTACGGCACCGGCCAGGTTAGAGCGGCCGGTCAGCGCCTCGCGCCGACCCGGGCTCGGCCTGCCTCCTGCGCCTTCTCGGCGCGCGCAGCCGCCGCCACGAGATCGTCCGCGCCATCATGCAGCAGCGCGACAGCGCCGAGCGATCAGGTTGAAGACGACGAGCGCGATGTTCATGCCGACGCTGAACGCGAGCAGCAGCGACTTCGAGATCGCCTGGCCGCTGGAAGAGGAAGACGATCAGCCCCTGCTTCGTCCCGGCGCCGCCCGGCGTCGCCGGGAAGAGCGTCGCGAGCGAGTCGACGACGAGCGCGAGCAGCGCGTTGTGGATCGCTGGCGTGCACGCGGAACGCCTCGCAGGAAGTAGTAGAGCGAGGCGACGCGCAGCACCCACGAGAGCGCCTGCGGGCACGATCACGCCGCGGACGAGCCGCGGCCGGTCGTGGACGATCGCGAACCCGCGCATGAACCGGGCCCGCGCGTCGCCGCCCTTCTCGATGAAGACGATGACCGCGATCACCGCGCCGGCCAGCGAGGAGCAGCGAGCCCGATCTCCGTCCAGCGCGCGTGCTTGACGAAGAAGCCCCAGTCGACCGACGGCAGCCGCGAGTAGACCTGGTGGGTCGGCAGGACGCCGATCGACGAGCGCCCAGACGATCAAGCCGCCGCGACGAAGGAGTCGAACAGCGTCTCGGCGACCAGCGTCGGCGCGAGCGTCGCGTAGCTCGAGTCCCGGATCCGGTGCTTGATCAGGTAGAGCTTGACCACGTCGCCCGCGCGGGCCGGGGCGATCGAGTTGACCCCGACGCCGGCGACGTAGGCGCCGAACGACGCTCGGAAGCGGATCCGCTCGGCCGGGTAGGACGCCGTCAGGATCGTCCGCCACGCCGACGCCCGGAGCAGCGAGCCGGAGCGAGGTGGATCGCCGAGCGCGAGCGCGAGGAACTCCCAGCGGACGGCCGCGAGCTGGTCGCCGAAGACCCGGACGGCGTGGAAGAACGCTCCCACTGCCCCGAGCGTACGAGCGGGCACGACGGCGCACGGCCTGCGGCTACGATGGCCGCGGGATGGCGCAGGGGCACTCGGTCGACGAGTACCTCGAGACGATCTACTTCCTCGCGTTCCCGATCGGCGAGTACCACCCGCAGGACACCGACCTGCCGACGCTCTCGTCGCGGGTCGCCGAGATGCTCGGCGTCTCGCGCGCCTCGGCCGGCGAGATGCTGAAGCGGCTCGAGGCCGAGGGGCTCGTCGAGCGCGGCGAGCGCAAGGAGGCGATCCTGACCGCGAGCGGGCCGCGAGCGGGCCGAGCGCGCCGTGCGCAAGCACCGGATCATCGAGCGCCTGCTCACCGACTTCATGGGCTACACGGCCGCCGAGGCGCACGTCCACGCCGACGAGCTCGGCGACACCTTCAGCGACGACATGGTCGAGCGGATCGACGCGCGGCTCGGCAACCCCGACCGCTGCCCGCACGGCTGGCCGATCGACACCGTCTTCGAGCAGGCCGAGAACCACGAGCTCGAGCCGCTCTCGGCGCTCGAGCCCGGCGCGCGCGCGACGATCGTGCGCCTCGCCGAGCACGACGGCGACCTGCTGCACTGGTTCTACGACGAGGGCCTCGTGCCGGGCGCGAGCATCGAGCTCGCCGCCGGCGACGCCGGCCGCGGGCCAGCTCAGCGTGCGGCTCGACGGCGACGAGCAAGCCGATCGGCGAGAAGGCCGCCGCCGGGCCTGTTCGTCCGCCCGGCCGCCTGAGTCAGTCGCCGGAGCGGGACGCCGGAGCCACGGAGGCGCTCCCCGTGCCGAGCCCGGCGGCGCGCGCGAGCGCGTCGGCCTTGTCGATCGCGCTCCCACGTGAAGTCGTGGTCGTCGCGGCCGAAGTGGCCGTACGCCGCAGTCTTCGCGTAGATCGGGCGGCGCAGGTCGAGGTCGCGCAGGATCGCGGCCGGGCGGAGGTCGAAGTGCTCGCTGCACGAGCTCCTCGATCCGCTCGACCGGGACGATGCTCGGTGCCGAAGCAGTCGACGAGGATCGAGAACGGGTGCGCGACGCCGATCGCGTAGGCGACCTGGATCAGGCAGCGGTCGGCGAGGCCGGCGGCGACGATGTTCTTCGCGACGTAGCGGGCCGCGTAGGCGGCCGAGCGGTCGACCTTCGTCGGGTCCTTGCCCGAGAACGCGCCGCCGCCGTGCGGGGCGGCGCCGCCGTAGGTGTCGACGATGATCTTGCGGCCGGTGAGGCCCGCGTCGCCCATCGGGCCGCCGATCACGAACTTGCCGGTCGGGTTGACGTAGACGAAGCCCTTCTCCTCGAGCCGCCGCTCGTCGTAGAGATCCTTCGGCAGGATCGGCCGCAGCACGTGGTCGATCAGGTCGGGCTTGATCATCGTCTCGGCGTCGAGCCCCTCGCGGTGCTGCGTCGAGACGAGCACGCGCTCGATCTCGACCGGCCGCTGGCGGCCGTGCTCGTCGATCTCGTAGCGGACCGTGACCTGCGTCTTCCCGTCCGGGCGCAGGTACGGGAGGATGTCGGCCTTCCGCACCTCGGAGAGGCGCTTGGCGATCTTGTGCGCGAGCATGATCGGCAGCGGCATCAGCTCCGGCGTCTCGTTCGTCGCGTAGCCGAACATGAAGCCCTGGTCGCCGGCGCCGACCCGGTCGAGCGGGTCGTCGTCGCCGGGGTCGTGCTGCACCTCGAAGGCGTTGTCGACGCCCTGCGCGATGTCGGGCGACTGCTCGTCGAGCGCGACGATCACGCCGCAGGTCTCGGCGTCGAAGCCGTACTTCGCGCGCGTGTAGCCGATCGCGGCGATCCGCTCGCGCACGAGCCGCGGGATGTCGACGTAGGTCGTCGTCGTGATCTCGCCCGCGACGACGACGAGGCCGGTCGTGACGAGCGTCTCGCAGGCGACGCGGCCCGTGCGGGTCGTCGGCGAGGACCGCGTCGAGGACCGAGTCGGAGATCTGGTCGGCGACCTTGTCGGGATGGCCCTCGGTGACCGACTCCGAGGTGAATGAGAACGAGCGCGCTGCGATCCCGGAAGCCTAGCGGCACCGGGTCGCGGTCGGGCTCCCGGCGGCGCGCTCCGGCCCTATTCGTCGGTCGGGCGGCGGCCCATCAGGCCCGCCGCCAGCTCGGCGAGCGGGCGCCCCTCGAGCACCGAGCAGACGCTCTCGGTGATCGGCAGCTCGACGCCGAGCCGCCGGGAGAGGTCGCGCAGCACCGGCGCGGTCGTGAGCCCCTCGACGACCTGGCCGATCTCGGCCTCGGCCTGCTCGGGCGTCCGCCCGCGGGCGATCAGCTCGCCCGCGCGCCGGTTGCGGCCGGAGGGATGCCAGCAGGTGACGATCAGGTCGCCCATCCCGGCGAGGCCGAAGAAGGTCTCGGTCTCGCCGCCCGCCGCCGACCCGAGCCGCGCCATCTCGGCGAGGCCGCGGGTGATCAGGGCCGCCTTCGCGTTGTCGCCCGCTCCGAGGCCGTCGCAGGCGCCCGCGGCGAGCGCGATCACGTTCTTCGCGGCCGCGCAGAGCTCGACGCCGATCAGGTCGTCGTTCAGGTAGACGCGGAACACCGTCGAGTTGAGGGCGTCCTGGAGCATCCGGGCGAGAGCCGGGTCCTCGCTCGCGATCACGCTCGCGCCCGGCAGGCCGGCGGCCACCTCCTCGGCCATGTTCGGCCCGGACATCACCGC
Source organism: uncultured Actinomycetes bacterium (assembly GCA_963796625.1). Taxonomy (GTDB): domain Bacteria; phylum Actinomycetota; class Thermoleophilia; order Gaiellales; family Gaiellaceae; genus PALSA-600. The sequence continues at coordinate 395,944 of CAWCME010000003.1, read as the reverse complement.
GACGGGCCGGCCGGCGGACGAGCGTCGAGAGCCGCTCGCCGGTCTCCGGGTCGAGCCCCTTCGTCAGGCTGAGCACCGGCGCAGACGCCGGGAAGGGCCTGCGACGACCGAGCGGAAAGCGCGGCTCGGAAGCGCGACGACCACCAGGTCGGCGGCGGCGACCGGAGCCTCCGCGATCGTGACCGCCTCGACGCCGGTCAGATCGATCGAGGTCAGGTAGCGCGGGTTGTGGCCGGTCTCGCGGATCGCGGCAGCGTCGTCGGCGCGGCGCAGCGCGAGCGTGACCTCGAAGCCGCGGTCGACGAGCAGCCGCGAGAAGCCCGTCCCCCAGGTCCCGCCGCCGACGACGACCGCCCTCACGTCCGCCGCCGGAAGTCGATCGTCACCGGCACGCCCTCCATCGCGAACCGCTCGCGGAGCTCGTTCTCGACCCAGTAGCCGTAGTCGCGGGTGACGAGGCTCGTGTCGTTGACGGTGAAGCGGAAGCGCGGCGGGCGCGTCGTGACCTGGGCGCCGTAGAGGAGGTTGAGCCGCTTGCTGCCCCGCGAGGGCGGCTGGCGCGCCTCCTTCAGCTCGCCGAGGAAGCGGTTCAGCTCGCCGGTCGTGATCCGCCCGGCGTGCTTGTCGTAGAGCTCGCCGACCTTGTCGAGCACGCGCGAGATGCCGCGGCCCGTCTTGGCCGAGGTCGTGATGAACGGCGGCCGCTGGCGGAGGCGGCGCTGCAGCTCCGGGCGGACGTCCTCGATCGTCACCTGCGAGAGGTCCCATTTCGAGAGGACGACGAGCGTCGAGCACTGCGCCTTCCGGGCGATGTCGGCCGCCGCGAGGTCGCCCTTCGACGATCCCCTCGGAGGCGTCGATCAGCACCAGCGCGACGTCGGCGCGCTCGGCGGCCTCGAGCGCGCGCAGCTCCGAGTAGTACTCGATCCCCTGCCGCTGGCGGCGCTTGCGGCGCAGGCCGGCGGTGTCGATCAGCTGGAAGACCCGGCCGTCGCGCTCGAGCACCGTGTCGATCGCGTCGCGCGTCGTGCCGGGCACCTCGGAGACGATCGTCCGCTCGACGCCGATCAGCGCGTTGAACAGGGACGACTTGCCGACGTTCGGCCGCCCGAGGATCGCGACGCGGATCGCCTCGTCGCCGACGGACGGGCGGGCCTCGCCGGTCTCCTCGAGCCGCTCGACCACCTCGTCGAGCAGGTCGCCGGTGTTGTGCCCGTGCATCGCGGAGAGCGGGAACGGGTCGCCGAGCCCGAGGCGGTGGAGCTCGAGCGCGAGCGACTCCTGCGAGGGGTCGTCGATCTTGTTCGCGAGCACGAGCACCGGCGTGTGCGCCGTGCGGAGGATCTCGGCCAGCTCCTCGTCGCCCGGCGTCACCCCCGCCCGCGCGTCGACGACGAGGAGGACGAGGTCGGCCTCCCCGACCGCCTTCCGCGCCTGCTCGGCGATCGAGCGGGTCAGCGTGTCGCGGCCGGCGACGTCGACGCCGCCCGTGTCGATGAGCAGGAACCGCTTCCCCGCCCACTCGCAGACGAGCTCCTTGCGGTCGCGGGTCGTCCCGCTCGTCTCGTGGACGACCGCGGCGCGGGTCGCGGTCAGCCGGTTGATCAGGGTCGACTTGCCGACGTTCGGGAAGCCGACGATCGCAACCGTGCCGAGCAGGTCGAGCGTGGGGTCAGCTCCCTCGGGGGGGTCCGACCCCACCGGGTTCGGGTCGTCGCTCACAGCGGCGGGGCCTCACCGCGCGGGCGGCCGCGGGCGTGGACGTCCGCGAGCCAGTCGAAGAGGACGTTCAGGCGCCGCTCGATCTCCGCGCTCGCTTCCTTGTAGCCCCTGCCGCCCTTCGGCAGGCCCTCGAAGCGGAACGGCTCGCCGACCGCGATCGAGCAGGGGGCGAAGTTCCAGGGCTGCCAGAACTGCGTTCCGTAGACGGCGATCGGCACCACCGGCACATCCTCCTGGATCGCGACCATCGCCGCGCCCGGCTGGGCGCGGCCGGGCCGGCCCGACCTCTGGCGCGTCCCCTCGACGAACACCCCGATCGCCCGTCCGGCGGAGGCGTACTGGCGCATCAGCCGCACCGCCTCCCGGTCCGACTCGCCTCGCCGGATCGCGATGATCCCGTGCCAGGCGAGGAACCGCCCGGCTGCGGGGACGTGCCGGAGCTCGACCTTGGCGACGTAGTTGATGTTCCTCGGGGAGAGGCGCCCCGACGAGCGGGATGTCCACCCAGGCGAGGTGGTTGATCGCGAGCACGCAGCCCCCGCTCCGCGGCATGCGGTCGAGCCCGTAGCCGCGGCCCCGCGTGAGTACGAGCGCGGCCGGCGCGAGCCAGAGCCGCGAGGTCCGCCAGGCGAAGTCGCCGTAGTCCACCGCAGCTACACCGCCGACCGGGCGCGGACGAGCTCCTCGATCCGCGAGATCACCTCGTCGATCCCGAGCTCGGTCGTGTCGATCTCCTCCGCGTCCGCGGCGCGCAGCATCCGCGGCTGGTCGCGCTCGTCGCGGAGCTTGAGGTCGGTCGCGAGGGCGTCGGCACCGATGTCGGGCCGCTCGGCCTGGCGCCGGCGTGCGCGAACGGACGGATCGGCGACGAGGTACACCTTCACGTCGGCGTCGGGCGCGACGACCGTGCCGATGTCGCGGCCCTCGATCACGACGTTCCGTTCGGCCGCGAGCTCGCGCTGCCGCTCGCGCATCACGTCGCGCACCTCCGGGTGGCGCGCCACGACCGGCACCATCCGGTCGACGCGCACCTGCCTGATCGCGTCGGTGACGTCGGTGCCGTCGATGTAGGCCCTGCCCGCGGCGTCGAAAGTGATCGGGTTGTCGCGGGCGAGGTCGCCGAGCGGGGGGCCGTCCCCGAGCGGGAGCCCGCGCTGCAGCGCCAGCCAGGTCAGGCTGCGGTACATCGCCCCCGTGTCCAGGTAGCGGAAGCCGAGGCGGAGGGCGAGCCCGCGCGCGACCGTGCTCTTCCCCGCCCCCGCGGGCCCGTCGATGGCGACGATCAGTGCCTCTCCCCTCTCACGGGGGGGAAGGCTAGTGGGACCGGAGCGAGGGTCGGCTTCATGACTCCTCCGCCGGGGCCATCGGCAGGGCCAGGCCCGAGAGTGCCTCGTAGAAGCCCGGGAAGCTGATCGCTGCGCACTCGGGGCCCTCGATGCGCACGCCTTCGCGGGAGACGAGCCCCGCGATCGCCGCCAGCATCGCGATCCGGTGGTCGCCGGCCGCGTCGATCCTGCCGCCCCTCGGGCGCGCCGGGACCCCCCGCACCACGAACCCGTCGGGCCGCTCCTCGATCCGCACCCCGATCGCCCGCAGCGCCCCGGTCACGGTCTCGATCCGGTCGGTCTCCTTGGCCCGCAACTCCTCGGCCCCGCTGACCTCGGTGATGCCGTGTGCGAACGCCCCGAGCAGCGCGACGAGCGGGAGCTCGTCGACGAGGCGCGGCACCTCCTCGTGCTCGACCGTGGTGGCGACGAGCGGGGTCGAGCGGACCTCGAGGTCGGCCACGGCCTCGCCGCCGACGCGACGGCGGTTGTAGAGGCCGACCCGGGCGCCCATCCGCTCGAGAACGTCGAGCAGGCCCGAGCGGAGCGGGTTGACGTTGACGCCCTGGATCACGAGCTCCGAGCCGGAGAGAAGCACCGCCGCCGTGATCAGCGGTGCCGCCGACGAGAACTCGCCCGGGATCTCGAGATCGAGCGGCTTCAGACGCTCCGCCGGCCAGACGGTCACCGAATGCCGCGACCGCTCGATCCGGACCCCGAGTGCCTCGAACATGCGCTCGGTGTGGTCACGGGTCGGATACCTCTCCGTCACGGTCGTCGAGCCCTCGGCCAGCAACCCGGCGATCAGGACGGCCGACTTCACCTGGGCGCTCGCGACCGGCAGCTCGTAGCTGATCCCGTGCAGGGCGGAACCGACGATCGTGACCGGAGCGTGACCGTCGGTCGTCTCGACGCTCCCGCCCATCAGGCGGAGCGGGGCGGCGACCCGCTCGTGCGGCCGCAGCGTGAGCGATTCGTCGCCGACCAGCTCGAACGTCCCTCGCTGACCGGCCAGCAGGCCGCAGCTGAGGCGCAGGACCGTGCCGGCGTTGCCGCAGTCGATCGGTCCCGCCGGCTCGTGCACGCCGCGCAGGCCGACGCCCCGCACGCGAAGCTCCTCCGGCCCGTCCTCGATCACCTCGGCGCCGATCGCCCGCGCGACCGTGATCGCCGACTCCGTGTCGGCCGCCCGCCCGAACCCCCTGATCCTGCTCTCGCCGGCGGCGAGGGCGCCGAGCAGCACCGCCCGCTGCGAGATGCCCTTCACGCCGGGAACGGCGATCGCGCCCCTGACCAGCGCGGCCGGCTCAATCCTCATCGAGCACCGCGGAGACGACGACGCCGTAGCCCTGGCCCTCGAGCAGCGCAGCGGCGCGGCGCGCCTCGTTGTCGCCGGTCACGAGCAGGGTGACGGTGCCGCCGCGCTCCGGAGAGATGTGCTCGAGCTCGAAATCCTGGATGTTGATCCGCGCGGCGCCGAGCGCCTGCGTGATCCCGGCGAGCACGCCCGGCCGGTCGGGAACGTGCACGCTGACCCGGTGGAGGTCGCCCGCGTCGGTGTACGCGCTCTCCAGCATCCGCCGGCGGTTTCCGGCAGCCTCGCCGATCCAGCGTGCGAGGTAGCCCGCGTCGCCGTCGGCGAGCGCCTGCTCGACCTGCTCGATGCGCCGCCGGAGGTCGGCGAGCTCCTCGCGGACCGCGTCGGCGTTGTCGAGGAAGATGTCGATCCACATCCGCGGGTTCGCGCCCGCGATCCGGGTCATGTCGCGCAGGGAGCCGCCTGCGCTCGCGAGCGGGTCGTGTCCCTCGACCCGGCTCGCGCCGGCGCGGTTGACGACGACGTTCGCGAGCACGTGCGGCAGGTGGCTCGTGAGCGCGACGAGCCGGTCGTGGGCGACCGGGTCGATCGCGATCGGGACGGCGCCGAGATCGGAGACGAAGCCGTGCACGAGCCGGTACCGATCGGCGTCGGTGTGGGCCGTCGGGGTCAGGAACCAGGTGGCGCCGTCGAACAGCCCGGCGGCCGCGTGCTCGGGCCCGTGCGCCTCGGAGCCGCCGATCGGGTGGCCCCCGACGAAACGCGGCGAGCCGCCTGCGGCCGCGACGACACCGGCCTTGGTCGAGCCGACGTCGGTCACCGTCGTCTGCTCGCCGGTCGCGGCGAGCACCGCGGCGACCTCGGCCGGAAGCGAGGCGATCGGAGCCGCGACCGCGACGAGCTCGGCGCCCTCGACCGCCTCGACGAGCGACCCGGCAGCCATGACCGCTCCCCGCCCGGCCGCGACCGCGAGCGCAGCGGGGTCGGTGTCCCAGCCGGTCACCCGGACGCCGCGCGCGCGGGCCGCGAGGCCGAGCGAGGCGCCGATCAATCCGGTGCCGACGATCGTGAGCCTGCCGACCGGCACTACGAGAGCGGGCGCCGCATCAGCTCGGCGAGGCGGAAGGCGAGGTCGAGCGACTGCCGGCCGTTCAGGCGCGGATCGCAGAGTGTCTCGTAGCGGTCGTCGAGCTGCCCCTCCGCGAGCTCCTCGGAGCCGCCGAGGCACTCGGTGACGTTGTCGCCCGTGTACTCGAGATGGACGCCGCCGGGCCAGGCTCCCTCGGCCCGGCAGGCGGAGAAGAAGCCCTCGATCTCCCGCATGATCACGTCGAAGTGGCGGGTCTTGCGGCCGCTCGCGGTCGTGAAGGCGTTCGCGTGCATCGGGTCGCAGACCCACACGGCGGGATGCTCCGCCTCGCGGACGGCGCGCAGCAGCGGCGGCAGGAGCTGCTCGGCATGCTCGGCGCCGAGCCGCGCGATCAGCGTCAGCCGGCCGGGGGTGCGATCGGGGTTCAGTCGCTCGCACAGCTCGACCACCTCGTCCGGAGTCACGCCGGGGCCGAGCTTGCAGCCGAGCGGGTTGTGGACGCCGGAGAAGAACTCGACGTGGGCGCCGTCGATCACCCGCGTCCGCTCGCCGATCCAGAGCATGTGGGCCGAGCAGTCGTACCAGTCGCCGGTGAGCGAGTCGCGGCGGGTGAGGCCCTCCTCGTAGTCGAGCAGCAGGCCCTCGTGACTCGTCCACACGTCGACCTCGTGCAGCTGCCGCGTGGCGGCCAGGTCGATTCCGCACGCGGCCATGAACGAGAGCGCCCGCTCGATCTCGGAGGCGAGCACCTCGTAGCGCCGGCCCTGGGGCGAGCTCGCGACGAAGTCCTGGTTCCAGGCGTGCACCTGGGTCAGGTCGGCGAAGCCGCCCTTGGTGAAGGCGCGCACGAGGTTGAGGGTCGCGGCCGAGAGGTGATAGCCGTCGACCATCCGCTCGGGATCGGGGATGCGGGAGGCGGCGTCGGGGGCGTCGTCGTGGACCATGTGCCCGCGGAAGACGGGGATCTCGCCCTCCGCGGTCGCCTCGACGGCGTTCGAGCGCGGCTTGACGAACTGGCCGGCGATCCGGCCGATCTTCAGCACCGGCAGCGCGGCGCCGTAGGTGAGGACCGCGGCCATCTGGAGCAGGATCTTCAGCCGCTCGCGGATCGCGACCGCCGAGTAGGCGGCACCGGAGTCGGTCAGGCGCTCGAAGTCGTGGAACGACTCGGCGCAGTCGCCGGCCTGGAGCAGGAAGGCCCGGCCCGCCGCCACCTCGGCGAGCGCGGCCCGCGCCTGCCGCGCCTCGCCGGCGAACACGAGCGGGGGCAGCGCGTGCAGCCGCCGCCGCACCCGGTCGGCGCGCTCGGGGTCGGGCCACTCCGGCTGCTGGAGCGCCTCGAAATCCCGCCAAGACGACGGGGACCAGGTCGAGTCGACGACGGCCACGGTGCAAGTGTAGGCCGTCGGCTCCTTCCCTCGATCGGACGGCCCGACAAGGCATGCGGGAGGCTCCGGGGAAGGAGCCGACGGCCTCGACCTCGAGCCTCGCCTTCGAGCGTCGAGCTCGCTCCGCCGGGTGGGGGACCGCACCCGGCTCGGAACGATGGCTCCAGGCTCGAGCTCGGAAGCGAAGCCCCATGTCGAGCCACTTCCCGGGCGCCACCGTACCGACCTCCGTCACCGTCGTATCCCGTGGAAGTGGCTAAGCTCGAAATCGCATGCGTATCTTCTCCGGCATCCAGCCGACCGGCGCGAAGCACTTCGGCAACTGGTCCGGCGGCTTCCGCCAGTACGCGGCGACCCAGGAGCAGGGCGACGCGTTCTTCTGCATCGTCGACCTGCACTCGATCACCGTCGAGTACGACCCGGCCGACCTCCACGACCGCACGCTCGACCTGGCGGCCCTCCTCTTCGCGACGGGCCTCGACCCGGCGCGCTCGACGGTCTTCGTCCAGAGCCACGTGACCGCCCACCCCGAGGCGGCGTGGCTGCTGGCCGCGGTGACGAGCTACGGCCAGCTCGGCCGGATGACCCAGTTCAAGGAGAAGGGCGACCGGCAGGAGGTCGTGACCGCCGGTCTCTTCACCTACCCGATCCTGATGGCCGGCGACATCCTGCTCTACCAGACCGATCGCGTCCCGATCGGCGACGACCAGCGTCAGCACCTCGAGCTCTCGCGCGACATCGCGGAGCGCTTCAACGCGCGCTTCGGCGAGACGTTCACGGTGCCGGCCGGGATCTACCCCGAGGTCGGGGCGAGGATCATGGACCTCCAGGAGCCGACGAAGAAGATGTCGACGACCGGGGGCACGCCGCAGGGCACGCTGCTGATGCTCGATCCGCCGGACACGATCCGCAGGAAGGTCAGGAGCGCGGTCACCGACTCGGGCAGCGAGGTGCGCCGCGGTGACGACAAGCCCGGCGTGACGAACCTGATCGACATCATGACGGTGGCGACCGGCGAGACGGCGGGGGCGATCGAGGTTCGCTACGACGGGGGCGGCTACGGGCAGTTCAAGAGCGACGTCGCCGACGCGGTCGTCGACCTGCTGGAGCCGATCCAGGCGCGCTACGCCGAGCTGCGCGGCGATCCGGCCGAGCTGACGCGCCTGCTCGGGGTGGGCGCCGCCAAGGCGCACGAGGCGGCCGCGCCGACGCTGCGGGCGATGTACGAGCGAATGGGCTTCGTCCTGCCCCCGGCGTAGCCGCAGCCCGCTGCCCGCGGGCCGGAACAGGGCTCGGGCGCGTCTAGCCGGTCGCCCGCGACAGCCCGCGGAGGGCGGCGACCTCCTCCGCGGTCAGCTCGCGCCACTCGCCGGGAGCGAGGCCTTCGAGCGTGAGCGGGCCGTACCGGACGCGGGTGAGGCGGCGGACCGGGTGGCCGACCGCCTCCAGCATCCGCTTGACCTGGTGCTTCCGGCCCTCGTGGAGCGTCAGCTCGACCCTGGCCCGCGAGAGGCGCCGGGCCCCGGCGGGCGCGGTGTGGCCGTCGTCGAGCTCGATCCCGCGCCGGAGGGCGTCGAGCGCCTGCCGGGACGGGTCGCCGTCGACCTCGGCGACGTAGACCTTGTCGACCTCGTAGCGCGGGTGCGCCAGGCGGTGGGCGAGCTCGCCGTCGTTCGTCAGGAGCAGCGCGCCGGTCGTGTCGACGTCGAGCCGGCCGACCGGCACGACGCGGGACGGGTGGTCGACGAGCCCGACGACGGTGGGCCGCCCGCCGGGGTCGCGGGCGGTCGTGACGACGCCCGCGGGCTTGTTCAGGAGAACGTAGGCGAGCTTCTGCCGGGCAAGCGGCCTCCCGTCGAGCGCGACCAGGTCACGTGCCGCGACGAAGGTGTTCAGCTGCCCGGGTTCCCCGTTGACGGTCACCCGCCCGGACCTGATCAGCTCGTCGGCCCCCCGACGTGAGGCGACTCCGGCCCGGGCAAGCCATGCATTCAGCCGCATCGGGGAAGTCTCGCTTGCCGCGCGCATCCGCGCCGGACGCCTCACGACCCCGGCGTACGGACGCTAGTACGCGGAGTGGCGGTACACCGCGGTTGCCTTGTTCGGCCCGGAGATCTGGACGATCGTGATGAAGTGGTTGCTGATCCCGACCGTGTAGGTGCCCACGATCGGGCTGTTGTTCCCGTCGAGGTAGACGACGCCGATCGCGTTCCCACCGCCCTTCGCGGTCGTGACGAGAACGGCCATGTGCGTGCCGCCGACGGCGACGAGATCGTTGAGGCCCAGCTCGATGATCGTCCGCCTCGCCTTGCCGCCCCGGAAGACCGGGATGCCCTTCAGCGAGGGCTGGGCCTTCAGCTTCACCGGGGTGTTGCTCGCCGGCGGCTCGACTGCCGCGAAGGAGTCGGAGGCGGCGAGCGCGTAGCCCTTGCGCTTGGCCGAGCCGGGGCCACCCGGGTCGTGGAAGCACGCCACGACGGGGCCGACGCTCTCCTTGACCACCGTGCAGTAGAGGTCGCTGCCCTTCAGGTGCATGAACGACTCCGGCAGCACGGTGACGACCTTGCTCGCAGTCGAGGCGGCGGCGGTGGGCGTCAGGACGAGCACCGCGCAGGTCGCGAGCGCAAGCCCCAGCGCGCGCAGACGGGCTACGGGCACGGGTGAGAGTCGAGCAGCCAGACCGCCGGAGTATTGCAGGCGGCCCGAGCGCGGGCGAGCGACCTAGAACAGGAGCGCGGCGAGGCGCTTTCGGTACCTGACCGAGACCTCGTTGGCCTGTCCCAGCTCGCCGAAGATGTCGATCATCAGCCGGCGGGCGTCGTCCCGCTGCGCCGGATCCTCGGCGCGGGCGAGCAGGATCTCGAGTGCACGCTCGTAGTCGCGGGCACCCAGCGCCGCCGCGACCTCGGCATCGTCGATCGAGTCGGCGAGCGGGGGCTTCGTCAGCTCGTCGAGGAACGCGTCGACCGCGGCGCGGGACCTGGCCCCGACGAACTCGGCGACCACCTCGCCGTCCCGGAAGGCCTTCACGGCAGGGATCCCCGAGACCCGGTACTCGCGCGCAAGCTGCTCGTTGGAGTCGACGTCCACCTTCGCCAGCGCGACCCTGCGCCCCTCGACCGCCGCCTCGAGCACGGGGGTGAGCTGCCGGCACGGCCCGCACCACTCGGCCCAGAAGTCGACGACGACCGGCTCGCGAGTCGAGCGCTCGATCACCTCTGCCGCGAATGTCTGCTCGGTCACCTCCATCGCAAGCGAGAAAACGCCCCGGGGGGCGGGATCCTTCCCGCGCTCCCCGCAGCCGCAGCTCCGACCCGGCGGCGGGCCCTGCGCGATCGGGTGGTGCTCCTAGGCGGGGCGCTTCTGGGCAACGGCCTCGAGCCGCTCGCGGATCTCCGCCGTGTCGGCGCCGACGTCGTCGAGCCTCGGGAGCTCTGCCAGCGACTCGAGCCCGAACACCCGCTCGAACAGCGGCGTGGTCGCGTAGCGCACCGCGCCGAGCTCGTGGTCGCGGCCGGCCTCGGCAAGCAGCCCTCGCTCGAGCAGGCCGGCGACGACGCCGTCGACGTTCACGCCGCGGATGCGGGCGATCTCCGGGCGGGTACACGGCCCCAGGTAGCCGGCGATCGCGAGCGTCTCGAGCGCGGCCTGGCTGAGCCCCCGCTCGCTGGGCCGCTCGAACAGGCGCGCGCAGGCCTCGGAAGCTTCGCGGGAGGCGCGGAACGCCCAGCCGCCGGCGACGTGCTCGAGCACGATGCCGCTGCGCCCTTCGCGAAAGCGCTCGGACAGCAGCTCGAGGGCGTCGTCGACGCACTCGGGGTCGTCGGCGGTCGCATCGGCGAGCTCCTGTTCGGACAGCGGCCGCGAGGCGACGACGAGCAGGGCCTCGATCGTCCGGGCGAGCTCGTCGGCTGGGTTCGTGGCGATCAGGCGGAGTGGGCGGTCCACGACAGGCTCCTTTCGTCGGCGGCGCGGGAAATCCTTATCGGGGCGAACGGGCCCGCCTGCGCCAGCGCGATCTCCCGCTGCTTGCAGAGCTCGAGCAGGGCGAGGAAGGCGACGGCCACCTCGATCCGGGAGAGCCCGGCGACCTCGTGGTCGAAGTCGAGGCGCGCCCGGCGCCGCAGGAGCGAGCGCCACCGCTCGACGAACTGGGCGAGCGGCGGGAACCGGAGCGCCATGTGGGAGGTCGAGGGGGACGGGGGCTCGGCGGCGAGCAGGCGCAGCGACTCCGCGAGCCGCGCCGGGTCCTGGGGCGCGAACGCCGGCTCCGGCCGGGCCGGGGCGAGCGGCGCCGGCCCGACCCGGAAGAACCTGCCGCCCGAATCGGCGAGCCTGGCCGAGAGCCACGCCCCGACCTCCCTGGCCCGCCGGTACTCGGCGAGCCGGCGCGCGAGCTCGTCGGCCGCCGCCTCCGGCTCGAGCTCGGAGAGCTCGGCATCCTCTTCGGGGAAGAGCCCCCGTGCCTTCAACTCGAGCAGGGCCGAGATCAGGACGAGAAACTCGCCGCACAGGTCGAGATCGAGCTCGTCCCGCTCGGCAAGGCGCTCGACGAACGCGAGCACGATCTCGGCCAGGTCGACCTCGCGCAGGGGAAGCTCGTCGCGCAGGACGAGGGTGAGCAGGAGGTCGAACGGGCCTTCGAACGCGTCGAGATCGAGGTCGAGCTCGCCGACCGGGGCCGCCCCTCCCATCTCGCGCAGGCTAATCGCTCTACCGGACGCGCCCCTTCGGGACGGCCATCTTCGGGCGGTCCGGATCGGGCTGCGGCCGCGGGCGCTGCTTCTGCGGCTCGCCTCCGCCCGGCTCCGGCCCGTGGCCGAGCAGTTGCCACCAGACGAAGAAGCCGCCGGCGACGACGAAACAGACGATCGAGACCCAGGCGTTGAGGCGCAGCCCGGCGAAGTGGTGGGACGGGTCGATCCGGAGCAGCTCCTCGAAGAACCGGCCGAAGCAGTAGTAGGTCACGTAGAGGGCAAAGAGCGCCGGCGGCCGGATGCGGAAACGGCGGCCGACCCAGATCAGCAGCACGACGCCGGCGAGGTCCCAGAGGAGCTCGTAGAGGAACGTCGGCTGGTAGGCCTTCGCGCCGATGTAGTTCGCCGGGATCCCGGCCTGGTGGGCGATCCCGATCTTCAGGCCCCACGGGAGCGAGGTCGGCTTGCCGTAGAGCTCCTGGTTCCACCAGTTCCCGATCCGCCCGACGCCCTGGGCGAGCAGCATGCCCGGGGCGATCGCATCCATGAACAGGCTGATGCTCGCCCCGGCACGGCGTATGACGACCGCGCCCGCGAGCGCCCCGAGCAGGACCCCGCCCCAGATGCCGAGCCCGCCCTGCCAGACCTCGAAGACGCCCTTCCACTTCGGCAGCGGCACCTCGTTCCAGGACGTGATGTCGTGGTAGGCGCGCGCGCCGATCACCCCGAAGACGACCCCCCAGACGGTGACGCGGATCACCAGATCGCTGTCGCCGCCGACCGCCTTCCAGCGCACCGTGGTCAGCCAGACGCAGAGCAGGATCGCGGCGAGGAGCGTCAGCCCGTAGAGGTGAATCGAGAGCGGCCCGACGTGGACGACCCCGCTCGAAGGAGAGGGGATGAATCCGAGCACGGCCACCATCGGCAGAGATTGTGCACGTAGAGCCATGCCCACGCGCGGGCATCCCCACCGCACGGGCCCGCGCCTCGCGGGGAGCGTTCACGGGTGAAGCCCGTGAACGCGAGGTTTCGCAACCGCTCGCTCGACGTCTCTCAGCCGCGGGCCGGGCGCGGGCTCCGCCCGTGCCCGGCAACGACGGCGGGCACGAACGCGGGCGCGCGGAAATCTACGATTTCCATGCGCGCGCGTAACGAGAGCCGGCAGGCCCCCGCCCGCGGCTAGAGAAGGATCCGCAGCGCCAGCTCGGGCGGGCAGCCCGAGTCCACCAGCTCGATCGCCCGGTGGAGGTCGACGTCGGGGCGGACGGCCAGCTCGAGGGCCGAGGCGGGGTCGTAGCCGACCTTCTCGAGCGCCTCTGCACGCCAGCGCTCAACCCGCTCGGTCTCGCTCTCCTGGATATGGACTTCAGCCGCTGACATGGTCGTCGTCATCCTCTTCCTGGTCGCTCGTGGATATATTCGGTAAAACGCAGCCGGAGGTTTACCCATACCGGCTGCGGAGCAGGATTTACGGACCCTTTAACTCCTGGCCGGGCGCGCGGGCTAGAGGAGAGCAGACTCGCCGAGCAGCGCCTTCACCTCGGCGTAGAAGTCCGGGGCGGGCTGGACGCGGAATTTCGGCCCGAGCGCGTAGACGCGCGACCCCTGGGAGGTCAGGCAGTCGACGTAGACGGGGCTCTCGCCGGGGAAGTCGCGGATCACGCGCGCGAGCTCGCCGATCACCCCCGCCGGAGCCTGCGTCGCGTCGATCCGCAGGCGCACCTCGCGCTTGGCGGCGACCGACTCGAACGCCGACACCTCCTGCGCGACGAGCTTCGTCTCGCCCTCCTTGTGGTCGACGCGGCCCTTGACGATCAGAATCCGGTCGAGCGTGCAGAGCTCCCGGGCCCCCGCGTAGGTGGCGGCGAAGACGACGCAGTCGATGCCGCCGGTGACGTCGTCGAGCCTCAGGAACACCATCGGCTCGCCGCGCTTGGTGGTCAGGTGCTTGACCTCGCTGACGATGCCGCCGACGACGACCGGCTCGCCGTCGCGGCGGCGCTCGAGCTCGGCGATCGTCGCGTCGGTCCTGGCCCGCAGCTCGGCGCGCAGCGAGGAGAGCGGATGCTCGGAGACATAGAGGCCGAGCGTCTCCTTCTCCATCCGCAGCAAGTCGGGCTTCTCGAACTCCTCGGCCGGGATCGGCGGGTGGTGCCGCTCGCCGGCCAGCTCGGCCGAGCCGAACTCGCCGTCGAAGATCGAGCCCTGGCCGGCAAGCCGGTCGGCCTGCTGCTTCTGGCCGTAGGAGAGCGCCTGCTCGAGCACCTGGAGCATCCCGAGCCTCGAGCCGGGCAGCGCGCCGCACTTGACGAGCGACTCGAGCGCGCGCTTGTTGACGACCGACGGGTCGACGCGCTCGGTGAAGTCCCAGATCGACTCGAACCCGCCCCCCTCCTCGCGTGCCCGGATGATCGTACGGGCTGCGAGCTCGCCGACGCCCTTGACCGCGTTCAGGCCGAAGCGGATCTTGCCTCCGACGACGGCGAAGTCGATCTGCGACTCGTTCACGTCCGGCGGCAGCACCTCGATTCCGAGCTCGTGGCAGGCGTTGACGTAGAAGGGCACGCGATCCTTGGTGTTCATGACGGAGCTGATCAGCGCCGCCATGTACTCGCAGGGGTGGTGGGCGCGCAGCCAGGCGGTGCGGTAGGAGATCAGCGCGTAGCAGGCGGCATGCGCCTTGTTGAAGGAGTAGTCCTGCGCCTTCTCCATGTCCTCCCAGAGCTGGCGGGCGATCGAGTCGGAGCTGCCGTTCGTGATCGCCCCCTCGATGAACTTGCCCTTCAGCGACGCCATCAGCGCGTGGTCCTTCTTCCCGATCGCGCGCCGGAGGTCCTCGGCCTCGAAGAGCGTGAAGCCGGCGATCTCCTTCGCGATCTCCATCGACTGCTCCTGGTAGACGGAGATTCCGAAGGTGTGGCCGAGGATCGCCTTCAGGCGCGGGTCGAGGTAGGTGACGGGCTCCTTGCCGTGCTTTCGGTTCGCGTAGTTCGGGATGTACTGCATCGGCCCGGGCCGGTAGAGAGCGCCGAGCGCGATCAGGTCGTCGAACTCGGTCGGCTTGACCTGCCGGAGCGCCTCACGCATCCCGGACGACTCGAACTGGAAGACGCCGGTCGCCTCGCCGCGGGAGAGCATCTCGTAGGTCTTCGCGTCGTCCATCGGGATCGCGGTGATGTCGAGGTCGCCGATCAGGTCGACCGCCTTGTCGATCACGTCGAGGTTGCGAAGGCCGAGGAAGTCGACCTTGAGCAGGCCGAGCGCCTCGACGTCCTTCATCGAGAACTGGGTGACGACCTCCTGGTCGGCGCCCTTCTGCTGGAGCGGGACGAGGTTCATCAACGGCTCTGCGCCGATCACGACGCCGGCGGCATGGATCGAGTCGGCGCGGGTCAGTCCCTCGAGCGGCGCGGCGAGGTCGACGATCTCCTTCGCGACCGGGTCGGCGTCGACCGCCTTCCGCAGGTCGGCGCCCGGCTTCAGGCACTCGGCGAGCGTCTGGCCCGGGCCTTCCGGGATCAGCTTCGCGATCCTGTCGACGACGCCGTAGGGGATCTCGAGCACCCGGCCGGCATCGCGAACGGCGGCGCGCGCGGCCATGGTCGAGAAGGTGATGATCTGGGCGACGCGCTCGCGGCCGTACTTCTCGGTCACGTAGTTGATCACGCGCTCCCGGCCCTCGACGCTGAAGTCGATGTCCATGTCCGGCATCGACTTGCGGCCCGGGTTGAGGAACCGCTCGAACATCAGCTCGTGGCGGATCGGGTCGAGGTCGGTGATCTCGAGGCTGTAGGCGACGAGGCTGCCGGCGGCGGAGCCGCGGCCCGGGCCGACGCCGATCCGGTGCTGCTTGGCGAAGTGGATGAAGTCCCAGACGATCAGGAAGTAGTCGGTGAACCCCATCTCCTTGATCGTCTTCAGCTCGTAGCGGAGCCGGTCGTTGAGCTGCTCGGTGGCGCCGCCGTACCTCTTTTGCAGGCCTCGCTCGCACAGCTCGACGAGGAAGTCGAAGGCCTCGCGCCCGTCGGGCACGGGGTACTTCGGCAGCAGGATCCGCCCGAGCTCGATCTCGACGTTGCAGCGCTCCGCGACCTCGAGCGTTCGCCGCAGCGCGTCTTCGTGGCCCGGGAAGTCGGCCGCCATCTCGTCGGGCGACTTGAAGTAGAAGTGGTCGGTGTCGAACTTCCAGTGCTTCGGGTTCTTGAGCGAGTCGCCCGACTGGATGCAGAGGAGCGCCTCGTGGGCGCGGGCGTCCTCGTGCCGGAGGTAGTGGACGTCGCCCGTCGCGATCGTCGGCAGCCCGGTCGCGGCGGCGAGCTCGGCGAGCTGGGGCAGGATCCTCGCCTGGACGTCGAGGTGGGCGTTCTGGAGCTCGACGTAGACGCTGTCGCGGCCGAAGACCTGGGCGAGCCGGTCGAGCTCGGCGTGGGCGTCGCCGACGCGGCTCTCCTCGAGCGCCCTGCAGACGCGGCCGGAGAGGCAGCCCGAGAGCGCGATCACGCCGGGGGCGTACCGCTCGAGGAGCTCCCAGTCGACGCGCGGCTTGTAGTAGTACCCCTCGAGGTAGCCGAGGCTCGAGAGCTTGATCAGGTTCGAGTAGCCGGTGTCGTCGGCGGCGAGCAGCGTCAGGTGGGCATAGCCCTTCTGCTGGGCGCGGCGGTCGTCGGCGACGTACACCTCGCAGCCGACGATCGGCTTGACCCCCGTTCCCCTGGCCGTCTTGAAGAGCTGGACGGCCCCCGCCATCGAGCCGTGATCGGTCAGCGAGACCGCCGGCATCTCGAGCTCGGCCGCCCGCGCGACCAGGTCCGGGATCCGGCAGGCGCCGTCGAGGATCGAGTACTCGGAGTGGACGTGGAGGTGGACGAACGGCGCTTCCGGCATGCGGGGAGTCAGGGTACAACTCGGTCCCGATGGCCCCCGCGAGCTTGTCCGGAGTTTGCGGAAAGCCCGGTCGCCGGGAGAGGTGGCCCGTGCGTGCCGGCTGCCCGACGAGCTCTCCCCCGGCCGGCGGGCGGCGACCGGCCGGCTAGAACCGGGCCGCCGCGCCGAGCCAGCGGCGGTGGGCGCCCGAGGCGAGGACGGCCCCGATCTCGCCGATCGCGCGCTCGAGCTCGTCGTCGCTGTTGTAGAAGTGGGGCCCGAGCCGGATCCCGGCGCCCGGGCGGAAGTCGCAGATCACTCCGCGCTCGCCGAGCTCCCGGTGGACGGCCTCGAAGTCCGGCACGTGGACGGTCACCGTCCCGCCGCGCCGTGCCGGGTCGCGCGGGGAGCACACCTCGAACCCGGCCTCGTCGGCGAGCCGGATCAGGAGCCCGGTCTGGCGGAGCGAGTTCTCGCGAATCCGCCCGACGCCGACCTCCTCGATCAGCGAGTAGCCGGCCGTCGCGGCGTACAGGGCCGGCACGTTCGGCGTCCCGGTCAGGAACCGCGCCACGCCGTCCGCGTAGCGGAGCTCCGGCTCGAACGCGAACGGGGCGGCATGCGCCTGCCAGCCCGTGAACGTCGGCTCGAGCCGCTCGATCAGGTCGGAGCGGACGTAGAGCCAGCCGTTGCCGGGCCCGCCGCAGAGCCACTTGACGGAGCCGCCGACCGCGAAGTCGACCCCGAGCTCGGCGACGCTGAAGGGGACGATCCCGGCCGACTGGTAGCAGTCGAGCACGACCCTCGCCCCGACCTCGTGCGCGCGGCGCAGGATCGCGGCGACGTCCTGGATCTCGGCCGACCTGAAGAGCACGTGCGAGACCGGCACGAGCAGCGTCCGTTCGTCGATCGACTCGAGCAGCTCGCCCTCGTCCTCGCACACGACGACCTCGAGCTCGGGCTGGGCCTGGTAGAGGTAGCGCACCGACGGGAAGTTCCCGGCCTCGTAGACGACGCGGTTGCGCCCCGGGTCGACGGGCCGGAAGCAGGAGAGCACGATCGCCTCGGCGACGGCGACGTTCTGGTGCATCACGGTGGTCCCGGGGGCGCGCCCACGATCCGCCCGACCTGGTCGCCGACCTCGAGCGGCATCGTCCACCACCCCTCGCCCCAGGCGCGGACCCCGCGTGTCGCCCAGACCCTGGCGTACTCGGCGAGCCGCTCCCCGGTCGCCGCGGGCATCGCGCCGAGGGAGTGGTTGATCAGGTAGGTCGTCCCGGCGAGGATCGGGAAGCGGTCGCGGTAGTCGCCCAGCTCCACGCGGGAAAGCCTACGAGATGGGAGCCGCGCCGTCCGGGCTGCAGGGTGTGATGCGGCGATGCCGTTCCGTCCGTCCCGCAGCGACCTGCCGACGAGCGCCGACGCCTACGCCGCCGCGGTGTACGGCGCGGTGGTCGCCGCGGCGCTGATCACGGCGTTCCGCAGGGAGCACGCCTCGCCCGAGGCGACCGCGCTCGCCCTGATCTCGACCCTGTGGGTGTTCTGGCTCGCCCACGTCTGGTCGGCGATGGTCGGGCAGCGGATCTACGACGACGACAGAGGGCTCTGGCGGCACAGCCTCGGGCCGATCGCCCGCGCGGAGTGGCCGCTCGTGGAGGCGGCGTTCGCACCGGCGATCCTCCTGCTCCTCGGGTGGGCCGGGTTGATCGCCGAGGACACGGTGACCGGCCTCGCGATCGCCGCCTGCTGCCTCGAGCTCTTCGTCTTCGGCGTGGCGGTGGGGAGGCGGGCGTACTCGCGTTGGCGGCCTGCGCTCCTCTCGGGGATCGTCGACGCAGCCCTCGGCCTCCTGCTCATCTCGCTGGAGGTCCTGGTCATTCATTAGGGCCGCGTCGCGAGTCCGGCGCGAGCGCCGGCAGCAGGCGGCGAGCCGCCCGGGCCGCCTTAACACGTCTCTCAGAATCGGACGGCTATCGTCCGGAGGGACAACCTGCTCGAGGGGGGAACCTTGATCGAGGCCAAAGGCCTGACGAAGGACTACGGCGAGAAGCGCGCCGTCGACGGCCTGACCTTCACGGTGCAGCCCGGGATCGTGACCGGCTTCCTCGGCCCGAACGGCTCGGGGAAGTCGACGACGATGAGGCTGATCCTCGGCCTCGACCGCCCGACCGCGGGCGAGGTGACCGTGAACGGGAAGCACTACCGCGACTTCCCGGCGCCGCTGCACGAGGTCGGCGCGCTGCTCGAGGCGCGCGCCGTGCACACGGGCCGCTCCGCGTTCAACCACCTGCTCGCGCTCGCCCAGACGCACGGCGTCCCGCGGAGCCGGGTCGACGAGCTGATCGACCGGGTCGGGCTGCGCGAGGTCGCGAAGAAGCGCGTCGGGCAGTTCTCGCTCGGGATGGGCCAGCGGCTCGGGATCGCCGCCGCGCTGCTCGCCGATCCGCAGACGATCATCCTGGACGAGCCGGTGAACGGCCTCGACCCGGAGGGGATCCAGTGGATCCGGCACATGCTCAAGGAGCTCGCGGCCGAGGGCCGGACGGTGTTCGTCTCCTCGCACCTGATGAGCGAGATGGCGCTGACGGCGGAGCACCTGATCGTGATCGGCCGCGGCCGCCTGATCGCCGACCTGAGCGTCGACGAGTTCGTGCGCGGAGCCTCGAAGAACCTGGTTCGGGTGCGCTCGCCGCAGGCGGAGGAGCTGCGGGACGCGATCGCCGGGCCCGAGGTGACCGTCATGGTCGACGACGACGGCGCGCTCGAGGTGGGCGGGCTCGCCGCCGAGCAGATCGGCGAGGCGGCGGCGGCGCGCGGGCTCGTGCTGCACGAGCTGACGCCGATGCGCGCCTCGCTCGAGGAGGCGTTCATGGACGTGACCCGCGACGAGGTCGAGTTCCACGCCGTCGATCCGGGCGGGCCGCCGCGGGAGCCCGAGGAGGCGCTCGCATGACGACTGCCGCCGCGACTCCCCCCTCTGGTCCTCCCGGCTGCGCGTCACGCAGGCGCGCGTCGTGCTCTCCGAGTGGACGAAGCTCCGCTCGCTTCGCTCGACCCGCTGGTCGATGCTCGTGGCGGTCGTGCTGACGATCGGCCTGTCGTGCGTGTTCGCGGCGGTCGTCTCGTCGCACTGGGGCCACATGGCCCCCCGCGAGCGCGCGAACCGCCACCCGCTCGACATCGCGCTGGCGGGCGTCAACCTCTCGCAGCTCGCGATCGGCGTCCTCGGGGTGCTCGTGATCACGGGCGAGTACTCGACCGGGATGATCCGCGCCACGATCGGCGCGGTTCCGAGGCGTCTGCCCGTGCTCTGGGCAAAGGTCGCCGTCTTCGCGGTCGTCTCCTTCGTGCTGATGTTGCCGTGCGTCCTGATCGCGTTCTTCGCGAGCCAGGCGATCCTTGCCAGGCACGACATCCTGCAGATCCCGTTCTCCGGCCCCGGAGTCGCCCGATCGGTGATCGGCGGCGCCCTGTACCTGACCCTGATCGGCGTCTTCGCCCTCGCCCTCGGCGCGATCACGCGCAACACCGCCGGCGGGATCGCCGTCTTCGCCGGGATCATGTTCGTGATCCCGCCGCTGATGAACATCCTTCCGACGAGCTGGAACAACGCGATCTCCGAGTACCTGCCGAGCAGCGCCGGCCGGGACGTGTTCTCGCTCACCCACGGCGCGCACGACCTCTCGCCGGGAGCCGGCCTCGCGGTCTTCCTCGGCTACACGGCATTCGTGATCGGCGTGTCCGCGGTGCTGCTCGTCCGCCGCGACACCTGACGTTCGGGCGCCGGGGAAGAACTTTCCGCACGTAGCGCCATTCGCGCCGCGCAGGGCATTGAACGACGTCCGCTCGGTGCCGTATCTTCGAGATCTCACCGAGCACGGAGCGCGAGTAAGGTGATGCCGTCCCCGCGGATCGCCGCGGAAACCCCCGCTAAGCCCAGAGCAGATGGTCGGCGGAGACGGCGGATGAAAGCGCCACCGGCTCGGTGACCCCCTGCCCTTGACTCGCCGCCGGATGGCGGAGGCGGCGTGTGACCCGTCTGGCAAGCTCGCGCGGTGACCCACCTGCTCGCGCTCGTGCTGCTGGTCGCGTTCGTCGACTCGCTCAACCCGTCGACGATCGCCCCCGCGCTCTACCTGGCGGCGGGCAGGAAGGAGGCACCGCGGAGGCTGATCGAGTTCATCGTCGGCGCCTTCGCCGTCAACTTCGTCGCCGGGATCCTGATCGCGGTCGGCCCGGGCCAGGCCCTGCTCGCGATCATCCCCAAGCCCGGCGACGAGGCGCGGCACCTGCTCGAGCTGATCGCAGGCGTGGTGATCCTCGGAGTCGCCGCCGCGCTCTGGGTCGGGCGCGAGCACGTCGCGCGGCACGTCAGCGCGAACGAGGGGCGCTTCGACCGCTCCTCCCTGCTCGTCGGGGCGGGCGTGATGCTCGTCGAGCTCCCGACCGCGATCCCCTACTTCGCCGTCATCGCCGCCGTCGTCAGCTCGGGCCACGCCCTCCCGACCCAGATCGCCCTGCTCGCGATCTTCAACGCGGTGCTGTTCGCGCCGCTGTTCGCGATCCTGGTCATCCGGCTGGTCGCCAGCGAGCGCGGGCTGCGGCTGCTCGAGAGGCTGCGGCAGACGCTCGACCGCAGGCTCGCGACCCTCGTTCCGATCCTCGTCGCTCTCGTCGGCCTCGTGCTGATCGTGCTCGGCACCGCCGGCGTCCTGCGCGGCGACTGAGAGCTACGCGCCCCCGGCGCCGGCGATCAGCTTGCTGACCGCGGGGTTGCCCGCGATCAGCATGCTCCCGAGCAGCGCGAGGAGCAGCCCGGCGACCATCGGCACCCCGTCGTAGGCCGCGGTCCCCCAGCGCTCGCGCAGGAAGAGCGGCTCGAGCACGATCGGCAGGAAGGTCTGCACGGCGGTCGAGACCGGCACCACCGTCGTCGCGGCGCGGCGCTGGAAGGCGGTCATGTTGGTGATCGTCGCCGCGATCCCCATCCCGAGGCCGACCACGCCCCAGATCGCCGCGTTCAGGTAGTGGCCGAGGTTGAAGTCGTCGCCGAGGAGCTTCGTCGCGACGTTCGTGGCCCCGAAGCCGCAGCCGGTCGCGACGATCGTCAGCATCCCCGTGTCGAGCCGGGTGCCGCGGACGAGGAACGGGGCGAGCCCCGCGGCCGAGAGCGCCGCCATGACCGCCACGACGGCGATCCCGTCCCGATGGGTCTCGGCGTGCGCGGGAGCGCCCCAGGCGACGAGCGCGACCCCGCCGATGATCGCAACCGTCCCTACGACCTCCCGCCGACCGACCCGCTCGTGCAGCAGCCGCTCGGCGAGAACGAGGACGAGCAGCAGCCCGACGCAGAGCGCCGGCTGGACGACGACGAACGGCGCCTTCCCGTAGGCGACGATCTGCGGCCAGATGCCGATCACCCCGAGCAGCCAGCCGAGCACCCAGCGCGGCTGCGCGAACAGGCGTCCGAGCAGCGCCAGCCTGAGCCCGAGCCTGCGCGGGGCGACCCGGGCGTCGAGCGCCTGGAGCACGATCCCGACGTTGAAGAGAACCGACGCCGTCAGCGCCGCTGCGAGCCCGGCTGCGAGCACGCCGCCATCTTCACCGAACGGCACGGCCACCGCGCGACGGGTACCTCCTGGGCAGCCGGATTCGCTCCGCTATGGTTCTGGCTCCTCCAGGGCCTTGCGCCCCCGGAAACGCGCCCGCGAACGGGGCGGGCGCCACCGACGACATGGGATTCGACAAGTTCGCAATCGGGTTCGACCACCGCGACCGGGAGCGGCTGCACGCGCTCTGGGACGGGATCCTCGACGACAACCTCTGGTCGGACGGACCGCTCGTCAAGGCCTTCGAGGAGACCTGGTCGGCCTGGAACGGCCTCCCGTCGGTCGCGACGTCGAGCTGGACCGGCAGCGCGCTCGCGGCGCTCGAGTTCTTCGAGCTGCGCGGCAAGACCGTCCTCTGCCCGTCGAACACGTTCATGGGAACGCCGCTCGCGATCCAGGCGGTCGGCGCCAGGGTGGAGTTCGTCGACTGCAACCGCGAGGACCTCTGCATGTCGTTCGAGGACTTCGAGCGAAAGGTGCACGCCCACAAGCCGGCTGCCGCGATGCTCGTCCACATCGGAGGCCATATCGCCTTCGACTCCGACCGGATCGCGGGCCTCTGCCGCTCGGAGGGAATCGTCCTGCTCGAGGACTGCGCCCATGCCCACGGCGCCTCCTGGAACGGGCGCAAGCCCGGCAGCTGGGGCGATGCCGGCCTCTGGTCGTTCGCGCCCACGAAGACGATCTCGACCGGCGAGGGCGGCCTGCTCGTCTCCGACCGGCCCGAGGTGATCGAGTTCGCCCGGAGGTTCCGCAACTACGGCAAGCCCGACTACGCGGGCCCCGGCCTCAACTACCGGATGAACGAGTTCACAGCCGCCCTCGGGATCCTCGGCGCCGAGCGGCTCGAGGAGATCACCGGCTGGAAGAACAGGGCGGCACGCAACGAGCTCGACCCGCTCTACCCCGCCCGGGTGGAGCTTCCGGACGGGATGGTCTCGGGCCTGTACAAGTACATCGTCTTCCAGCCGCTCGAGCGCTCGACCGGCAAGGTCTACGACGAGCCCTGCCACCGCGTCCTCGGGCACCACGTCGAGCTGCCGAACACCGACTGGGTGGCGCAGAACCACTGGTGCGCCCCGCTCTACTACCAGCCGGCCTCGCTCCCGGCGCTCCAGGCGGTCAGCTCATAGCCGGCCTCGGAAGACGAGGCCCCGGGTCGAAGCGCGCTTCCGCGAGGACGTCGACTTGAGGGTCCTGGTGACGGGCGGATCCGGCTTCATCGGCTCCCACGTCGTCGACAGGCTGATCGAGGCGGGTCACGAGCCGCGCATCTTCGACCTGGTCCCCTCGCCCTACCACGACGCGGTCGAGGCGGCGATCGGCGACCTCGCCGACGCCGGAGCGGTCTCGGCCGCCGTCCGCGGCTGCCAGGCGATCATGCACCTCGCGGCGATGGCGGACGTGAACCAGGTCGTCGCCGACCCGGTGCGCACCGACCGCGTCAACACCCACGGGACGTTCACGCTGCTCGAGGCGGCCCGCGCGGAGGGCGTCGGCCGCTTCCTCTACGCGAGCACCGTCTGGGCCTACGGCAACTCGACGAGCCCCGAGCCGCACGACGAGGACACGCCGCTCGAGCTGCCGCCGCACTTCTACACGGCGACCAAGCTCGCCGGCGAGATGTACTGCCGCTCCTACGAGGTGCTCTACGGCGTCTCCTCGACCATCCTCCGCTTCGGCATCCCGTACGGCCCGCGCGCCCGCCCCGCCGCCGTCGTCCCGGCGTTCATCGCGAAGGCCCGGGCCGGCACGCCGCTCACGATCTCGGGCGACGGGAGCCAGTCCCGGCAGTTCGTCTACGTCGAGGATCTCGCCGAGGGGATGGTCGCCGCGCTGGCGCCGGCCGGCGCCGGGCGGATCTACAACCTGGTCGGAGACGAGTCGGTGAGCATCCGGCAGATCGCCGACACGGTCTGCGAGCTCGTCGCCGACGTCCCGATCGAGCACGGCCCCGAGCGTCCGGCCGACCTCGTGGTCGGGCACGTCTCCGGCGCACGCGCTGCGGCCGAGCTCGGCTGGCACGCGAAGACGAGCTTCTCCGAGGGAGTCCGCCGCTACGTCGACTGGCTCGCCGTCACGAGCGGCTCGCCCGTCGCGAGCAGCGCCTCGAGCACGGCGGGCAGCGCCGCCACGGTCCGCCGCCAGGACCCCGCTGAGCTGTAGTCGTCGGCGTCGTGCAGGAGCACGACGTCGCGCGGCCCGAGGTCGCGCGTGGCGCGGGCCGCGATCGAACCCGCGGTCGCCCGGGCCTCCCAGTCGCGCCCCCAGCGAGTCCAGAGCAGCGGCTCCCAGCGCTGCCGGGCGAGCCGGAGCCCGGCGAGGCTGAAAACGCCGTACGGCGGCCGGTAGCTGCGAGCGGCCTGCCCCGTCGCCTCGCCGATCACCGCCTCGGCGCGATCGAAGTCGGCCCGCAACGCGCCCGGGGTGCGCCGGAGGAGCAGCGTGTGCCGGTGGCCGTGGATGCCGATCTCGTGCCCGGCGGCCGCGATCTCCGCGGCGAGCGCCGGCCGCCGCGCCACCTGCTCGCCGACCAGGTAGAAGGTCGCCCGCACGCCGGCGCGGTCGAGCAGCTCGAGCACGGCCGGTGTCCCCTCCGCGTGGGGCCCGTCGTCGAAGGTGAGCGCGATCCCGTCGCGGCGGGGCAGGCGCAGGGGAACTCCGAACGCGGCCGCGAGCGGCGGCAGGACCGGCGCGGCGGCGGGCGCACACCACGCGGCGAGCGCTCCGAGGCCGAGTGCGGCTGCGGCACCGTCAGGCCGCATCGGCCACGCGGGGCTGCTCGGCCTCCGCGAGGACGAGCGACGCGGCCGACGGAAGCCCGGAGAAGTCGGCCGGCAGCCGCCCCCGCTCGAGAGCGCCGGCAACCGCGGCCCGCAGCGCGGCGGGGGTCGCCGCGACCTCGGCGAGCCCGAAGCGGCGGAACGCGGCATTGTGCAGCCGCACGTGCCCTCGCCCCCAGCCGTACGAGATCGCCGGGCAGCCGCGCATCAGCGCCTCCAGCACCGTCAGCCCGCCCGTCGAGTGGACGAGCGCGTCCGCGGCTGCGAGCCAGTCCGGCATCTCGTTCGTGAAGGGCTCGACCCGCACCCGGGGGTCGCCGGCGAAGTCGCGTGCGAGCGCCTCCCGCAGCTCCGCGTTGTGCCCGCAGAGGCAGACGACCTGGGTCACGCCGTCCACCGCGAGCACCTCGCGTACCGCACCCTCGACGTCGCCGACGCCCCAGCCGCCGCCGGAGACGATGACGATCTTCCCGTCGGGGTCGAGCCCGAGCGCGCGCCGCGCGTCGGGCACCGGGCGGGGCTCGAGGAACTCGGGCGCCGTGAAGCCGTGCACGCAGTGGACCTCGGTGCGTTCGCCGGCGATCCGGCGCACCTCCTCGATCGACTCGGGATGCGTGACGAGATGGAGGTCGGCGCCGGGCGTCGCCCAGTAGCGAAGGCCGGCCAGGTCGGTGATCGCGGCACAGACCGGCACCCGCAGGCGGCCCGCCCGCCGCAGCCGGCCGAGCACCTCGGTCGCGTTCGGGTAGACGGAGACGACGACGTCCGGATCGTGGGCGGCGATCAGCCGCAGGAGCCCGCGCGAGCCGAACCGCGTCAACGTGAGCTGCGTCATCCGGCGCGTCAGCGCGTAGCCGGCGAAGACCCAGAAGCCGACGTCCCAGAGCCAGAGGAAGCGGTAGAAGACGACCCGCGCGGCGCCCTCGCTGACTGCCGAGACCGCCTTCCCCATGTGGACGAGGCAGTCCTCGGTCGCCACCTCGACGTCGGGGCGCTCGGCACGCAGCTGGTCGGCGAGCGTCCGGGCGGGCAGGTCGTGGCCCTCGCCCACGCTGGCGGTCAGGATCAGGATCCGCGGCGGCACGGCCGCCTACCCTAGCCCAGCGGACGGTCGTGGGCTTCGCGAGCGGGCATCACTCGCCGGTGATGTCGCTGCGCAGGAACAGCAGGTAGGCGGCAAGGAGCGGCGGCAGCGCGTAGGCCGCCGTCAGCCACGCGGCCCGGACGATCGGCGCCCAGTCGACCGGCACGCGCAGGAAGCCCTGCCAGGCCTGGAACTGGGTCGTCAGCAGGTAGGGCTGCAGGCCGCCGAGGCCGGGGAGGATCCCGATCAGCTGCATCAGCAGCGCGAGCATCAGCGTGCCGACGACGGCGGCGGCGCTGTTCCGCGTCAGCGCCGAGAGCAGCAGCCCGAAGCACGCGATCGCCGCGAGCGGCAGCAGGTAGATGCCGAAGCTCGCCGCCACGAGCCCGAGCGAGCGCGGCGCCGACACGCGCGTCCCGGAGAGGGTGACGAGCGGGTGGAACCCGGACTTGATCGTGCCTGCGACGACCGCCGTCACCCCCATTGCGAGCAGCGCGGCGAAGGCGTAGGTGAGCGCGGTCGCGGCCTTGCCGGTGAAGATCTGGCCCCGGTCGAGCGACCGGGTGAAGATCGTCTTCATCGTCCCGTTGTGATGCTCCGAGGCGATGATGTCGCCCGCGACGAGCGCGGTGATCAGCGGGAAGAGCCAGATCGAGCCGAAGAGGAGCAGGACGAGCGGGATCGCCAGCCCCGACTCGCGGACGTAACGCCCGAAGGCGACGTCGTTCGGCTGGCCCTTCTGGATGGTGAGCGCGACGACGAAGATGATCGGGACGGCGATCGCGGCGCCGAGGCCGAGGTAGGTGCGCTTCTGCGAGAGCAGCTTGCGCAGCTCCCAGCGGTAGACGACGAGCGCGCCGGCCACGGGTCAGTGCGCCTCCGCGACCGGTACCGGCTCGCCCTCGGTGAGCGCGAGGAAGAGCCGCTCGAGCGAGGCGCCCTCGGCGACGAGGCTGTAGATCCCGATCCCCGCCTGCCCGAGCGCGACCGAGAGCTTCGCGACCTGGTCCGGGTCGGCGCCGAAGACGAGCGCGCCCGGCCCCGGGGCGACCCTGACGCCGAGCGACTCGCAGAGCGCCCGCGCACCGTCCGGGTCGGTGACCTCGAGCCGGTAGCTGCCGCCCGCCGACGAGAGCAGGTCCCTGAGGGAGCTCTCGCGGATGATCCGGCCGGCCGAGATGATCGCGACGCGGTTGCAGAGCTCCTCGACCTCGCTCATCAGATGGCTCGAGAGCACGACCGTCATTCCCTCGCCGGCGAGCCGGCGGACGAGCGCGCGCATGTCGCGCATCCCGGCCGGGTCGAGCCCGGTGGCCGGCTCGTCGAGCAGGAGCAGCCGCGGCTTGCGCAGCAGAGAGGCCGCGATTCCGAGCCGCTGGCGCATCCCGTGGGAGTAGCCGCCGACGCGGTCGCCGGCCCGCGGCAGCAGCTCGACGGTCTCGAGCACGGCGTCGATCTCGACCCGCGTCGCGCCGAGCCTGTCGTAGGCCGCCAGCAGCTCGAGGTTCTTGCGGCCGCTCAGGTAGGGGTAGAAGCGCGGCCCCTCGACGAACCCGGCGACGCCGTCGAGCGCCCGCGCGCCGGCGATCAGCGGGTCGCGGCCGAAGATCGACACCGTCCCGGCGCTCGGGCGGATCAGGCCGAGCAGCATCCGGAGGGTGGTCGTCTTGCCGGCCCCGTTCGGGCCCAGGAAGCCGTAGACGTCGCCCGGCTCGACGGTCAGATCGACGCCGCCGACCGCGACGATCTCGCCGTAACGCTTGGCGAGGGCGCGCGCCTCGACCGGGACCGCGCTCGGACTGCTCAGGATGCGAGCGCCCGCGCAGCCGCCTCGGCGTCGGACTGCGCCACCGACCCGGCGACGGTGACGGCGACTCCGCCGCTCGAGAACCGGACCACCGTCCCGAGCGCGGTGACGAGCTCGTGCCCGGTCGCGCCGCCGATCGAGACGGCCGGCAGCAGGTCGAGCGGGCCCGCGGAGCTCGAAGTCGCAGCATGCTCGGCGACGACGATCGTGCCGGGGCCCTGACCGTAGGTGACGAGCGCGCCCGGATCGGCGCTCGGGCCCGTGAGGACGACCTCGCTCCGCGTCAGCCCGTCGACTGCGTCAGGAGCGACCAGCTTGAACGGGACCGCCGCGGCGACCGCCGCGAGCCCCGTGACCGGGGCCCCTCCGGCCGGCTGCGAGCCGGCGCCCGGGACGGTCAGCGGCACGACCTTGACGCCGGGCGGCGGCGAGACGCTCACGTCGGAGGCGGCCACCGGGCCGTAGCTCACGTCCGTGACGGTGAGGTCGAGCGCCGGCGTACTGTCGCCCCTGGCGAAGATCGCGACGTGGAGCGGCACGCCGGTCGCGGCATCCCAGCCGAGCTCGACCGAGCCCACGAGGCCGCCGCTCGCCTTCGGCGAGACCGTGACGGTGTAGGCGGGCTGCCCGGCGATCGAGGTCGGAGTCGCACCCGAGACGTCCGCGTAGCCCGCGAGCAGCGTCAGGGCGCTCTCGATCTCCGCCACCGACGGGGTCTGACCCCCGGTCGCGGGAGCGGCGTGCGCGGGCAGAGCGAGGCTGTAGGCGGTGTTCGAGACGGCGTCGTAGACCGTCAGGGTCGTCCCGTCGGAGACGATCTGGGCATCGCCGACGTCCGACTGGAGCTCGAGGCGGAAGCGGCCGTCGTTCGTCAGCCAGAGCCGTCCCGTGGCCCCGGAGAGGAGCGGCGAGGCGAGCGCGGCGATCGGCCCGAGGGAGCTCGCCGAGAGCAGATGGTTGGAGAAGGAGATCCGGGCGGTGACCCCGTCGACGGGCGGCGCCGTCAGCGCGTCGTGGACCGCCTGCGAGAGCGGCTCGGCGGGCGGCGTCGCCCCCCCGCCGCCGAACGCGGTGACGGCCGTGATCGCGACGACCGCTCCGACGGCCGCGACCGCGGCGATCAGCGCGGCAAGCCCACGGGTCGAAAGACGACGGAAGACGTTCATTGCCCTACCTCCTCGGCGTTGCTCCCGAGTACCTTGTACCACCCGCGCGGTGAGAGCCGGGTGAGAGCGCTACAGTGGCCGGGAGTGGTGGGCCCACGCCAGCTCGTACGGGCCGCCGGAATCGCCGCTCTGGCTCTGAGCATCGCCCCGGCGGCGGCGGGGCGGCCTCCCGGCCCGGCGTCCGGCCGGCTTCGCGGCACGGTGAGGTACGGAAGCTTCGCCTCGCGTGCGCTCGGCGGGCTCGACCGCTACTCGGTCTACCTGCCGCCCGGGTATGCGGCCTCGGCGGAGCGATACCCGGTCGTCTACTTCCTGCACGGCCTGCCGGCGCCCGCGACCGCCTACCGGTCGATCGGGACGATCGCCCGGGCGGTCGAGGAGTCCGGCCGCCGCGCAATCGTCGTCGGCGTCGAGGGCGCGCGCGACGGCGACCGCGATCCCGAGTGGCGCGACTGGGGCCCGGGCCGCAACTGGGAGACGGCGACCGCGGTCGAGCTCGTGAACGTGGTCGACCGGCGCTACCGGACGATTGCGACCAGGGCCGGACGCGTCCTGATCGGGATCTCGGCCGGCGGCTACGGCGCGACGCTGATCGCGAGTCACCACCCGGCGACCTTCTCCGTGATCGAGTCCTGGAGCGGCTACTTCCGGCCGACGAACCCGGCCGGCACCTCGGTCCTCGACCTCGGCTCGGCGGCGGCCGACCAGTGGGCCGACTTCTCGCAGCAGATCCCCCTGCTGCGCAGGCGCTTCGGACCCCGGCTCGACTCGACGTACTACGGCTTCTACGTGGGGACGAACGACAGGCGCTTCCTGCAGGCGAACCGGACGATCGACGCCGAGCTCCGCCGGTACGGCATCCCCCACGTCTACTTCCGCGTCTACGACGGCGCTCACTCGTGGAGCCTCTGGCGCGAGCACGCCGAGGCGTGGGTCGGGCGTGCCCTCCGGCTCGCCGCACCGCCGTCCTAGTCACGGGCGAGCAGCGCCGCGCCGGCGGTCACGAGCGCGAAGGCGGCGATCCTGCAGTCGCCGAGCCCCCCGGCGGGAGCCGCTCGCCGAACAGCGCGGCCCCGGCCGCGATCGGGAGTGCGTTCGTCAGCAGCGTGGCGAGCCCGACGGTGGCGAGCGCCTTCCCGCGCTGGAAGCCCAGCTGAACGAACACGAACGCCAGCCCGTGCGCGGCGAGGACGACCGGCACGAAGACGAGGCCCGCCGAGGCGACGACGGCCTTGGTGGCGACGTCGCCGGCTGCGTAGAGGATTCCCGCCGCGGCTCCGCGGGCGGCGGCGCTCCGTCCGGCGACCCCGACGGCCACCGCGCCGACGGCCGCGAGGCCGACCACGACCGCCACGGCGCCTGCCGACGGCGCGCGCGAGACGTGGCTTCCGGCGAGCGAGATCCCGAGCAGCCCGAGACCGGCGAGCGAGAGCGCCACCGCGCCCCACTCCCGCGGGCGCAGCCGCTCGGTGCCCGGAGAGAACTGGACGAGCAGGGCGAGGACGCCGATCCCGCCGGCGGAGGCAGCCTGGACGAGCGAGAGCGGCGCGAACGAGAGCGCCTCGACATACAGCCCCCAGCCGCCGATCCCGACCAGGAAGCCGGCCAGCCAGCGGCGGCTCCCGAGCAGCGCCCGGAGCGAGCGGAGCGGCCGGCGCAGATGAAGCGGCGGGAGCGCAACCGCCGCGCCGTGCTGGGCGAAGTAGCCCCAGTTGAGGGCGACCGTGGAGACGAGCGCCAGGCAGAGGCCGAGCTCGAGGCTCACCGGCGGGCGTTCTGGAACGGCAGGTAGGCCTCGGCGGCGAGCGCGGCGATCCCCACCCGCGGCAGGTCGAGGCGGCGCTCGTAGACGATGAACCGCCGCTCCCAGCGGGGGAAGAACTTCCGGTTGAACGTGAGCAGGTTGTCGAGCTGGAAGTGGCCCTTGACGGTGAGCAGGGCCCGCCGCTGGAGCTCCTGGGCGACGCTCAGCTCGGTCGCGCCGCCGAGCAGCGCCGCAAAGGGCGAGAAGTTGAGCGAGACCTGCCGGAAGCCGTTCGCGCGCGCCCAGCCGACCGCCTCGCAGATCAACCACTCGTTGAAGCCGTTCGGCGTCGACCCGCGCAGGCGCGGCATCGACGAGAGCGAGAGCGCCCCGCCGGCGGGCGCGACCGCGAAGTGCAGGAATCCTTCGGCACGGCCGGCGCCGTCGCGCCCGACGAAGAAGACCGCGCTCGCGTCGTCGAGGGCGAAGAGCGCATCGAAGGCCATCGCGAAGCCCCGCTCGGGCTGACCGCCGCGCCAGCTCGCGGAGATCGCCTCGAGCTCGCGACGCAGCTCGGGCCCGATCTCGCTCGGCCGCAGGACCGAGACGCAGAAGCCGGCCCTCTGCAGCCGGTGCACCGACTGGCGGACCTTCCTGATCGCCCGCCCCTCGAGCGCGAAGGTCGCCGTGTCGACCACCGCCTCGTCGCCGTGGTAGAGGGCGTTCAGGCCCCGCTCACGGTAGAGCTCGAGCCATCGCTCGGAGGCGCCGAGGA
Source organism: uncultured Actinomycetes bacterium (assembly GCA_963796625.1). Lineage (GTDB taxonomy): Bacteria > Actinomycetota > Thermoleophilia > Gaiellales > Gaiellaceae > PALSA-600. Next base: position 364,573 of record CAWCME010000003.1, on the reverse strand, counting down.
TCGCGACGCGCCAGTCGCGGCGGTGGGCGTGCTCGAGGAATCGCTCGACGAGCGGCCCGAACTCCCCGGGCGCCCCGATCGGGTCGCCCGAGAGGATCGCGACGCCGCCGACCACCCGGTAGGCGATGAACGCACGCCCGTCGTCGGCCAGGAAGTACGACTTGTCCCGGCGGAGCGTGAACGGCGCGAGCGTGTCCGCTCCCCACTCGCGGACGAGCTCCTCGACCTGGGCGCGCTCGCGCGCCTCCTGGCGAACGCGGTGGCGCCACGGCGCTAGCCAGCCCGCCACGACCCATGCCGTCGCGCCGATCCCGAGCAGGAAGACCGAGAGCGGGAACCACTTGCCGAACGACCCGGCGAGATGCGGCGAGCCGCGCAGGTGGAGCCCGAGGACGGCGCTGACGATCTCACGGCCCGCGAACGGGATCGTGAACGGCTGGTCGGCGGCGAGCCGGTTCAGCCAGAGCGCCGCGACCCCGAACATGAAGACGCCGATCAGCGCGACCGCTGCCCGCTGCGCGATCAGGAAGCGCGTCTCGCGGTCGCCGGGCAGGTCGAAGTCGTTCCGGCGGGCGACGAGCAGGATCAGCACGGCGGCCGAGACGAGGGTGCCGTGGTGGAGCCCCTGCAGGACGTGGAGTGCGGCCGACAGCGCCGCCACGCAGACCGCCAGCTGCCAGGCGCGGTGCCTCCGCCGTGCGAGGCCCCGCGAGGCGAGCAGCAGAGCCACGCCGGCGAGTGCGCCCGCGGCGTGCGCGAGTGGGCCGACGGCGTCGGGCGTGAAGCCCCGCAGCACCGCTCCGCCGTCGTCCGGCAGCAGGCTGTGCAGCAGGTCGAGCGTGGCCGCGACGGCCACGACCGCCGCCACAATCGCCGGGGCACGACGACCGCCGGCCTGGGGCCTGGCGATCAGCGCCACCCCGAGCCCGACCAGCGCGATCGGCAGGTACACCGCCTCGAGCCGCACCGCCGCGTGGAGTGCGTCCCTCGCCGGAATCTGCTGGGTGATCGCGATCGAGGTCCCGGTCAGGAGATACACCGTCAGACCGGTGCCGAGGGCGAATACCGACGCGGCGACCAGGCGCTCGAGCCTTGCCCAGCGCGCCGCGAGCCCGAACAGGGCGGCCGCGGCCGCCCAGACGGCGAGGAACCAGAGCAAGGACACCGACGAGTGCTTCGCGAGGTCGTCGAGCGGCAGCGCCTCCGCCACACGCGGGCCGGGAACGTCGCCCAGGCGGATCGCGTAGAACCAGCCAGTGACGGCGAAAGCGACCGCGAGGACGATCGGCGGGAGCGCGAGCCTACGCCACATTGCGCAGGTGCCGGGACGCGGCGAGGTAGGAGTCGGCGGCGTTTCCGCGCCAGAGGGCCCAGTTGTGGCCGCCGTGCACGATCCGGAACCGGTAGGGAAGCCGGTTCCTCGCGAGCAGCGTCGCGAAGGCCTGGTTCTGCGGCAGGAAGCGGTCGGTGCTGCCGCTGTAGATCCAGAAGAAGGTGTGGGCACGCCGGAGCGCCGGCGCGGCCCCCGCCAGCGTGTCCAGGGGCGTGTTGTGGACGAGCAGGCTCTTCCTGTGGCCGAAGATCGACCCGAGGTCGTCGGCGGTCTCGTAGCCCGACCAGCTCTCGACCAGGCCGAACTCGCCGGGGTGGTGGATCGCGATGTTGATCGCGCCGTAGCCGCCTTCGGAGAGCCCGCCGATCCCGCGCGCCCAGCTCGCGCGGATCGTCCGGTAGCGGGAGTCGATCGCCCGCACGACGTCCCGCGCGACGAACGTCTCCCAGCCCTCGTGCGGCCGGACGCCGTTCGCCCACTCCTTGTCGGTGAAGGCGCCGGTCGAGCCGTACGGCATCACGAGGATCTCCGGCCTCGCCCGGCGGTGTGCGACGAGCTCGTCCTCGACGACGCCCATCCGGACGGTCGCGAGGAACGCGCCCGGACGGCCGGGCTCGCCGTGGAGGAGGTAGAGCACGGGGTAGCGCCGGCGTGGATGAGAGGCGTAGCCGGGCGGCAGGTAGACGTCCACCTGTTGCCGGCGGCCGCCGAGCGCGGGGCTGGCAACGTCGATCTGCAGGGACGTGCCGCGCACCTTCACGTAGGCCGGGTCGCCGGGGGGCGAGAAGCCCCTGTAGAGCCAGTAGTTGTCGACGTACCGGTACGCGCCGACGATGCCGACGGCCCCGAACGCGGCGACCGCGAGCAGGAGGATCGCCGTCCCGACAGGCACTGGCACTCGCGCTGCGACCATCTGAGGGACTTCTAGCCCTCGATTGTTGCCTTCCCCGGAAGCTGATTGACGAAGGCCCGTCGGCCTGGTTACGCGACGGTTAAGCGAGCCGGCCGGATCAGGGAACCGCCTGCGCCGGGGTCGAGGGGCGCTACCGTCGAAGGTCGTGCCCACGCTCCTTGCCCTCGTGACGGCGTCCCTGCTGCCGGGGTTCACCCAGGTCGCCGTCGAGCCGGCGGGCGGGCAGGTCCTGGCCGGGACGATCCCGGGAACCCCGCGCCCGGGCTTCGTCTACCTGCCGCCCGGCTTCGACCCGGCCCGGCGCTATCCGGTCGCCTACCTGCTGCACGGGCTGCCCGGCTCCCCGTCGGAGTACGTCAGCGGCACCGACTTCGGAGCGTTCGCCGACCGGCAGATCGCCGCGGGCGCGCTGCAGCCGTTCATCGCGATCATGCCCGCGGCGGGCGAGTCGCAGCGCTACGACGGCGAGTGGGCGGGCGGGGCCTGGGAGAAGCAGCTCGTCGGAGACGTCGTCCCGTGGGTCGACGCCAACCTGCCGACGGTCGCGTCTCCCTCCGGGCGGGTGATCGCCGGCCTCTCGGCGGGCGCCTTCGGCGCGATCGACATCGCACTGCGGCATCCGTCGCTCTTCGGGACGGCGGAGTCCTGGAGCGGCTACTTCAGCCCGCTGCACGACGGCCCCTTCAAGCGGGCGGATGCGGCCACACTCGCCGCCAACGACCCGGTCACGCTCGCCCGCGGCGAAGCCGCCGAGCTCCGCGGCGACGGGATGCGCTTCTTCCTCTCGACCGGCCCCTACCACAGCCACTGGATCCACCCCGAGGAGACGGCCGAATTCGCCCGTGAGCTCCGCTCGCTCGGCCTGACGGTCGCCTACCGCTCGTTCGCGAGCAAGGTCGGCGAGTGGAGCAACCAGGTCGACGCCGGCCTCGCCTGGGCATTCACCTCCTCCCCCGGCGAGCGGTCGCCGGCAGGTGGCTGAGTCGAGCGGGAATCGGTGCGGCGTCCGGCTACCCGAGCGTCGGGTCGAACGTCCCGGGCAGCCCTCTAGAACCCGGGCTTGTGGAGGACGTACCAGCCGATCTCGGCGCTGCGGTCGCGCGGGGCGAGCGCCTGCACGCGGGCGCGCTCCTCGCCCGCGCACCCGGCCAGGTCGAGGTAGCGGTCGAGATCGCGCTCCTCGCGGTAGCTCTCCGCCGTCCGGAGGACGAGGCCGTTCGAATCGAAGAGGCCGCGCAGGTCGACGTCGGCGAGGATCCGCGTCGTCGACGAGTCGCGGGCGCGCTCGAAGCGGTTCAGCTCGATCGCGGCGAGCGGGTCGATCGGGGCGAGCTGGTCGACAACGAGCATGAGGCCGTCCGGGCGCAGGACCCTGGTCATCTCGGCGAGCACGAGCTCCGGGCGCGGGACGTGGTGGAGCGTTCTCGCGGTGCAGACGAGGTCGAACGAGCCGGGGCCGAACGGGAGCTCGGTTGCGTCCGCCTCGAGGAACTCGGCGTTCGCAGGCGCCCGCTTGCGCGCCTCCACGAGCAGCTCCGAGACGATGTCGAGGCCGACGACGGTCGCGACGAGCGGGGCGAGCGCGAGCGCGAAGGCACCTGCGCCGGTGCCGACGTCGAGCGCGCGCTCCTCGCCGCCGAGCGTCAGGAGACGGCGCAGGCGGGCCTCCGTGTCGGCGGCACGGAGATCCTGCTGCTCCGCCACGAGTGCCGCGGTCTCGCCGAACCGTCTCTGCACGGCGTCCGACACGATGAGGCATTCTAGAGGCCGCCAGTGCAGGAGAGCGGCGCGAGACGGCGTAGAACGAGTCCCAGGATCCCGGGAGGCCGCCCGGAGCCGTTTTTCGAGGACCGCTCGCCATGAAGATCCAGCCCGCCATGCGGCTCGCAGGAGCCGCCACCGTAGCCGCCGCGCTCGCCGCGGCCTTCGTGACGGCGAGCACGGCGACACCGCCCTCGACCTCCGCTCAGGCAGGCACCCCGACGACGCCCGCGATCGCGGCCAAGCGCGCGCAGGCGTCGCGAATCCTGAACGAGATCGCGGTGATCGACGAGGGCCTGAACACGACCTCCGAGCAGTACGACGGCGCGCGGGTCAGGCTCGCCGCGCTGCGCAAGAACCTCCGGATCGAGCACGCGTCGCTCGCCGAGGCCAGGGCCCACTACCAGCAGGCCCAGACCCGGGCGGCCAAGCTCCTCGTCTACCTCTACACCTCGAGCCACTCCTCGTCGCTCGACGTCATCCTCGGCGCCACCAGCCTGACCGAGATGCTCCGCCTGTCCGACGCCGAGAACGCGATCAGCAAGCAGGCGACGGCGATCGCGATCCAGACCGCCGAGGCGAAGAGGCAGCTGGAGGCGAAGGTGCACGCGCTCGAGGTCGACCGGGCTGCAGCCCAGGCAACCGTGCGCGAGCTGGCGCAGCGACGCGCCGAGATCGAGCGCGGCCTCGCCCGCCGCCGCCGGCTGCTCATCTCCGTGCAGGCCCAGGTGAACCGCCTCGAGGCGAAGGAGCGGGCGCGTCAGGAGCGGCTCGCCGCGCTGGCGCGGGCCCGGCTCGCGGCCGAGGCGGCGGCCAGGGCGAAGGCGGAGGCCGCCGCGAAGGCAGCGGCCGAGGCTCAGGCGAAGGCGACCGCCGCGGCCGCGGCGCGAGCGCAGCTCGCCGCGGCAGCCGCGGCGAAGGCGACCACGGAGCCCGCCACGGCGGCGACGGCGACGGCAGCGGCGCCGCCCGCGACGACCGACCAGACCGACACGACGGCGACCTCGACCACCGTCGACCCGGCGGCCGCGTCCGACCCCGCCGCCGCGACCGGAAGCGACCCGGCGACGCCGATCGACCCGACCCAGACCACCGCATCCGGGCCGGTGCCGGCCGGTCCGCTGCCGGCAGGCCATCCCCAGGCGGCCACGATCGCGCTCGCCTACCTCGGCGTCCCCTACCTCTGGGGCGGCGGCACGCCGAGCGGGTTCGACTGCTCCGGGCTCGTCACGTACGTGTTCGCGCAGCTCGGCATCGCCCTGCCGCACTTCGCGGCCGCCCAGTGGACCTTCGGCGTGCCGGTGCCCGTCGACCAGCTCCAGCCCGGCGACCTGGTCTTCTTCAACGCGCTCGACCACGTCGGGATCTACCTCGGCGACGGCGACTTCATCAACGCGCCGCACACCGGCTCCTTCGTCCGCATCGACACGCTGAGCGAGCGCTGGTACGCCAAGCACTACGTCGGGGCCCGGCGGATCTGACCGGCGGCATCCGCCGGCGACTAGAGTCGCAGGGTGGCAGCCCCCTACGGATCGGCGCTCGCGGCCGAGCTGCGCGACGACGTGCTCGACCGCTTCGTCCGTTACGCGCGGATCGACACGCAGTCCTCGCGCACCGCCGAGACCTATCCGAGCACGTCGAAGCAGCTCGAGCTCTCGCGCCTCCTGCTCGATGAGCTGCGCGGGCTCGGGCTCGCCGATGCCGAGCTGACCGAGCATGGGTACGTCTTGGCGACGCTGCCCGGGGTCGAGGCGGGCGAGCGGCCCACGGTCGGCCTGATCGCACATGTGGACACGAGCCCCGACGCTCCGGGCTCCGGCGTCGCACCGCTGGTCTGGCCGGGCTACGACGGCGGCGAGCTCGCCCTCCCCGGCGACCCGACCCAGGTGCTCTCCCCCGCGACGAGCCCGCTGCTCGCCGAGCGCGTCGGCCACGACGTCGTCACCTCGGACGGCACGACCTTGCTCGGTGCCGACGACAAGGCCGGGGTGGCCGAGATCATGGCCGCCGTCGCCTGGCTCGTGGGGCATCCGGAGGTGCCGCGGGCGCGCGCGAGGATCGCGTTCACGGTCGACGAGGAGGTGGGTCACGGAACGGACCACTTCGACCTCGAGCGCTTCGGTGCGGACTGGGCCTACACGTTCGACGGCCAGGTCGTCGGCGAGATCGAGAACGAGAACTTCTCCGCCGTCGAGCTGAAGGTGACCTTCCGCGGCCCCGGCGTCCACCCGGGATCGGCGAAGGGGAAGCTCGTGAACCCGGTCAAGCTGGCCGCCCGGTTCGTGGCGAGCCTGCCGCCCGACTCGCTCTCTCCGGAGACGACCGAGGGCCGTGAGGGCTTCGTGCACCCCTTCGCGATCGAGGGCGGCGCGGGAGGCGCAACGGTGAGCCTGATCCTGCGCGACCACGACGGCGAGAAGCTGGCCGGGCACGAGGCGCTCGTCCGCCGCCTCGCCGAGGAGGCGGTGGCCGGCGAGCCGCGCGCGAGCGTCACGATCGCCCGCTGGGAGCAGTACCGCAACATGCGCGAGGCCCTCGACCTCGTCCCGCACGTCGTCGAGGCTGCGCTCGAGGCGACCCGCCGCGCCGGCCTCGAGCCGCGGCTGGAGCCGATCCGGGGCGGCACCGACGGCTCGCGGCTGACCGAGCTCGGCCTCCCCACCCCGAACGTCTTCACAGGCGGGAACGAGTTCCACTCGGTCAGGGAATGGATCACGGTGCAGGACATGGCGATCTCGGCGGCGACCGCCGTCGAGCTCCTGAAGCTCTTCGCCGAGCCGGGCCGGGCCGGGTAGGCGCGCGTCCGGCCGTCCGCCGGCCGGGGAGCACCGCGGGCCCTTCGCAGGCTCGCGTGCTGTAGGTTCGCGCGGCGATGAAGTCGCGGGCGGAGATCGTGGTGATCGGCGGCGGCGTCGGCGGCTGCTCGATCCTCTACTGGCTCACGCGACTCGGCCGCCGCGACGTCGTGCTGGTCGAGCGGGCCGAGCTGACGAGCGGCTCGACCTTCCACTCCGCCGGGCTCGTCGGGCAGCTCCGCGGCTCGCTCAGCCTGACGAGGATGATGATGGCCTCGGTCGAGCTCTACCGGACGCTCGGCGCGGAGGTCGGGCTCGAGACCGGCTGGCGCGAGGTCGGGTCGCTTCGGCTCGCCTCGACGCCCGAGCGGATGGAGGAGCTCGCCCGCCAGTCGGGCTGGGCGAAGACCTTCGGGCTCCCCCTCGAGCTGATCTCGGCGGGGGAGGCGCAGGAGCTCTTCCCGCCGCTGACGACCGACGGCGTGCTCGGAGCGGCGTTCCTGCCCTCCGACGGCTACATCGACCCGTCGCAGCTCACGTTCGCCCTGGCCGAGGGCGCCCGCCGCGGCGGCGCCGAGATCTACCAGCAGACGCGCGTCACGGCGATCCCGGTCGAGCGGGGCCGGGTGACCGGCGTCGTGACCGACCGGGGCGAGATCGAGGCCGACGTCGTCGTCAACGCGGGCGGGATGTTCGCCGGGGAGATCGGCGCGCTCGCCGGCGTCAACGTCCCGATCGTGCCGATGGCGCACGAGTACCTGATCACGAAGCCGGCGGGGCTCCCGACCGAGATGCCGACGATGCGCGACCCCTCGCTGCTCGTCTACTTCCGGCCGGAGTCGGGCGGGCTGATCATGGGCGGCTACGAGCGGAACTCCGCTCCCTGGTCGCTCGACGGGATCCCGGCGGACTTCAACGGCAAGCTGCTCGCCGAGGACTGGCCGCGGTTCGAGGAGCTGATGCAGAACGCGCTCGTCCGCGTCCCCTCGCTCGCCGAGCAGGAGGTGATCAAGCTGATCAACGGGCCGGAGGCGTTCACGCCCGACGGCGAGTTCATCCTCGGCCCAACCGAGGTGCGCGGGCTCTGGACGGCAGCCGGGTTCTGCGCGCACGGGCTCGCGGGCGCGGGCGGGCTCGGGCAGCTCGTCGCCGAGTGGATCGTCGAGGGGACGCCGTCGCTCGATGCCTGGCACATGGACTCGCGCCGGTTCGGGCGCGCCTACCGCTCGCCGGAGTACACGCTCGCCCGCACCCGCGAGGTGTACGAGACCTACTACGACGTCAAGTACCCGGGCCACGAGCGGCAGGCCGGGCGGCCGCTGCGGCTCTCGCCGACCTACCCGCGGCTCGCTTCGCTCGGCGCCGCCTTCGGCGAGAAGTCCGGCTGGGAGCGGGCCAACTGGTTCGAGCGCAACGCCGCCCTCGGCGACGAGTCGCTCCGGCCCCGCGGCTGGGCCGGGCGGCTCTGGTCGCCGGCGATCGGCGCGGAGCACCTGGCCTGCCGCGAGACGGCCGCGCTCTTCGACGAGACCTCCTTTGCCAAGATCGAGGTCTCGGGCGAGGGTTCGCCGGAGCTCGTCGAGCGGCTCTGCGCGAACCGGGTCGCCCGCGAGGTCGGCGCGGTCACCTACACCTCGATGCTGAACGCCCGGGGCGGGATCGAGTGCGACTTCACGGTCACGCGGCTCGACGAGGAGCGGTTCCGGGTCGTCACCGGCACGGCGTTCGGACAGCACGACCTCGCCTGGATCCGGGAGCACGCGCCGCCCGGGGTGAGCGTCGAGGACGTCACCTCCGCCTACGCCTGCCTCGGCCTCTGGGGCCCGCAGGCGCGCGAGATCCTGCAGCCGCTCACGGCGACGCCGCTCGACTTCCCCTACCTGCAGGCCCGCGAGCTCGCGATCGGGCCGGTGCCGTGCCTCGCGCTGCGGGTCACCTACGTCGGCGAGCTCGGCTGGGAGCTCTACTGCCCGACCGAGTTCGGGCTCGCGCTCTGGGACGCGATCTGGGAGCCCGGGCAGGACCTCGGCCTGGTCGCAGGCGGCTACCGCGCGATCGACTCGCTGCGGCTGGAGAAGGGCTACCGCGTCTGGAGCTCGGACATCACGCCGGACGACACGCCGTTCGAGGCGGGGCTCGGCTTCGCGGTCAAGCTCGACAAGGGCGACTTCAGCGGCCGCGAGGCGCTGCTTCGCCGCCGGCGGCCCGAACGCCGGCTCTGCTGCCTCGTGCTGGCCGACCCCCGCGCGGTCGCGCTCGGCTCCGAGCCGGTCCGCGTCGCCGGCGAGCCCGTCGGCCGGGTCACGAGCGGCGGCTACGGCTACTCGGTCGAGCGCTCGATCGCCTATGCCTACCTGCCCGCCGAGCTGGCGGAGACCGGGCAGCCGGTCGAGGTCGAGATCTTCGGCGAGCGGGTTGCGGGCGAGGTCGCGGCGGAGCCGCTCTTCGACCCGGGTGGAGAGCGGATCCGCGGGTGAGCGTCGCCCGCGACCTGCTCCCGGCCGCTCCGCTCGAGCGGCGGGCGCCGGACCGATGATCGGAGAGGTCGTCGAGCGGATCTGGCCCGGCGGGGTCGACTCGGTCGAGCCGCTCGGCGGCGGGATCACGAACCACAACTTCAAGGTGCTGGCCGGCGGCGAGGCCTACGTGCTGCGCGTCGGCGGGAACGACACCGGCCTGCTCGGGATCGACCGCCGGGTCGAGCACGAAGCCTCGCTCGCCGCGTCGGCGCTCGGGATCGGGCCGGAGGTGGTGACGTTCCTCGAGCCGGAGGGCTACCTCGTCACCCGCTTCCTCGAGGGCGAGGTCGGGAAGGTGACCCCGCCGGAGGCCGGCGAGCTGCTGCGCCGCCTCCACGCCGGCCCGCCGATCCCGGGCCGCTTCGATGCGTTCCGCGTCGTCGAGACGTACGCGGCGACCGCCGGCCGGGCCGGCGTGCCCCCTCCCCCCGGCTACGGGGCCGCGAAGAGGACGGCTGACCTGATCGAGCGCCGGCGAGAGCCGTTCGAGCCGGTGCCCTGCCACAACGACCTGCTGGCCGCCAACTTCATCCGCGACCCCGAGCGGCTCTGGATCGTCGACTGGGAGTACGCGGGCATGGGCGACCCGGCCTTCGACCTCGCCAACTTCGCGGTCAACAACGGCCTGGACGAGGCCGGCGACCGCGAGCTGCTCGTGGCCTACGGAGGCGGCCGGCTCGAGCTGCACGTGCTGATGCGCTACATGTCGGACTTCCGCGAGGCCATGTGGGGCGTCGTCCAGCAGGCGATCTCCGCCCTCGACTTCGACTTCGCCGCCTACGCCGGCGAGCACTTCGCCCGGCTCGAGCGGGCAGCCGCCGAGCCGCGCTTCCGGGCAGCCCTCGGCTGACCCGCGGGGCGGTCCCGGCGGCGGGCGGATCGGCTCCCCCGGCCGACCCGCCCGCGGCTCGCCGGGGAGCTACATCTCGATCGCTTCGTACACCTCGACGCCGCCGTCTCCGCTCTCGAGCGCCGGGCAGCCCGACGTCTTCGCGACCGCCTCGTCGAGGCTGCCGGCAGAAACGATCGAATAGCCGGTCAGGCCGGAGCCGCCGCCGTTCCCGACCGAGTGCGAGGCACCGAAGGGGTTCCCGATGTCGACGACGGCCTCGCCGAGGCCCCCGAGCCACGACATCCACGCCGTCATCAGGCGCTGCCCCTCCTCTTCGCTCTCCGGCATGCCGCCGCCCCCCCTGTACACGTACACGTACTTCGCCATGTCGTCTCTCTCCTTCGTCGTTTGGATGCTCGAATCAACCGTACGGGCGCTGCCGCCCGGGCGCGAGCCCCGTCCCCGGATCGTTACCCCGCGCGCGCTCCCCACGGGTCGGGCCCGGGGTCGCCGCCGGCCGCCGCCACCGCGAGCCGGCCGAGGTAGTGGTCCCAGCCGGCACCGTGCCCCTCCACCGCCGCCGCGCTCCCGAGACCCCGGTGCACGAGCCGGAGCAGGGTGCCCTCGCCGTCGGGAACGAGGTCGATCTCGACCGTGCTCGAGCCCGGCGGGACGACCTCCGGCCCGCCGCCGCCCGACTCCCAGCCCCAGGTGTACACGAGCCGCCGCGGCGGGTCGACCTCGACGAACTCGCCGCTCGCCGTGCTGCCGGAGATCACGTCCATCCGGAAGACCCCGCCCGGGCGGGCGTCGAACGTCGCGCTCAGCCCCCACCAGCGGACCGCCTTCTCGGGGTCGACGAGGTACTCCCACACGGTCTCGGGGCTCGCCGCGATCGCGACCTCGCGCCGGAGCGAGGCCGTCTCAGCCGTCGTTTCCATTCTTCTCCTTTTCCGCTCGCTCAGCATCGCGTTTCAGCGCCTCCAACCGGTCGCCCCAGAACCCGTCCAGGAACGCCTTCAGCTCGGCGAGCCCTTCGGGTCGGACGCGGTAGAGGCGCCTGGTGCCGTTGCGTCGTTCGTCCACGAGCCCGGCCTCCTTCAGGACGGTCAGGTGCTGCGAGACCGCAGGCCGCGAGACCTCGAAGTGCGAGGCGATCTCGCCGGCGGAGAGCTCCCCGTCCCGAACGAGCGAGAGGATCCGGCGGCGGTGCGGCTCGGCGATCGCCTTCAGCGCGGTCTCCATGCTGCCCTCATGTAAGCATCAACTTACGTAAGTGTCAACTTAATCATGCGCCCACCCGCTGCCGGCCCTTACGCTGCTCTTAGGGTGCCCTGCTTCGCTGGCCGGATGAGAAGGCTCCGCCGCGCGGCCGGCGCCGTGCTCGTGCTCGCCGCCTGCTCGACCGCAGCCGCCGCGGCCGGGCTGCCGCTCGCCCCGCTCTCGATGATCGCGCACCTGCGGGCGGCTCCCGCACCGGGCCCGCCCGGGCCGGAGGGAGTCGCGATCCCGCCCGGGAAGGTGCTCGCCGGGGTCCGGGTCGTGAAGCTCAACCAGACGGTCGACGGGGTCACGTGCCAGGGATCGGAGAAGGTCGCCTACCACATCCACGCCCACCTGACGATCTTCGTCGACGGCAAGCCCGAGCAGATCCCGTACGGGATCGGGATCGGCCCGCCGCTCCGCGGCGTCAACACGCCGGCGGGCCCGTTCGTGACCCTCGGCAGCTGCTTCATGTGGCTGCACACCCATGCGGCCGACGGGATCATCCACGTCGAGTCGCCGTCGCGCAGGACCTTCACCCTCGGCCAGTTCTTCGCGGTGTGGGGCCAGCCGCTCGGCAAGACCCGGGCCGGCCCGGCGAAGGGAGCCGTGACGACGTTCTACGACGGCAAGGTCTGGACCGGGAGCCCCGCCGCGATCCCGCTCACGGCCACCGCCCAGATCCAGCTCGACGTCGGCAGCCCGACCGTCGCCCCCGAGCACATCACGTTCCCGCCGGGCCTCGCGGCGCGAATGAAGCAGTAGGAGCGCCGGCGGCGCCGGGGCGGGCGCTCAGGCCGCAAGCCGGGGCATGTGGATCTCGCTCACGTCGATCCCGAGCGAGTGCGCCATGCGGACCCCGTCCTCGAGCTCCTGCCGCAGGCGGGCGACGTCCGCGGTGCGCATCGCCGTGCCCATCCACGCGCGCTCGCGCGGACGCCAGAACTCGTGCTCGACGAACACCGGCAGCAGCCGGTTGGCCGCCTTCACGAGCTGCCCCTTCGTCTTCTGCGACGCCTGCGCGAGCAGGACGCGCTCGTAGGCCATCCCGGCCCCGTGGTGGATGCCGTCGTCGATCGCGAGCCGGTTGCAGAGGTTCTCGAGCACCGTCCCGGGCGTCGCCTTCGCGATCGCCTTGAACTTCGGGATGATCAGCCGCTCGAAGAACACCTGCATCAGGAAGACCTTCTCCTCGAGCGTGTCGGCCTCGATCGTGATCCGCGCGAGCTCGTTCAGGTGGGGGTCGCGCTCGGCGGTGCCGCCGATCTCGCCGACGAGCGTCAGCCACGCCTCGCAGTGGCGGGCCTCGTCCTGCACCATCGTCGTGTAGTACATCTTCGCCTCGCGGTGGGGCGCGAGCGAGAAGAGCTGCGCCGACATCTCGACCGCCAGCTCGTCGGCCTGCAGCTGCTGGGTGACGACCGAGCGCCAGACGTCGAGGCGGCGGGCCTGCTTCTCGGGCGTCCCGCGCAGCTCCGGGATCAGCGGGCGGTCCTCCCACGGGAGCTCGCGATCGCCCACTCGGCTCTCTTCGCGAGCCGGTAGAAGCGGAAGACGTCCTCGTAGCCGAGGCTCGCAGGATCTTCCTCGCGCAGGCGTTCGGCTTCCATGGAGGAGATTATGGCGGTCTCGGGCCGCTCGAACTTGCGGTTGAGCCGCCGAGTTCCTATCCTTTTTGAACCGATGAGCGCGCGCGCAAACGTGAACGTGAAGTCGAACACCGTCAAGGCGCGCTCCAAGGCTGCCTGCTAGTCGGCGATTCTCCCCGCCCCGCCGGCTAGCAGACAAGAAGCGGCGGGAGACTCTTCAACGACGAAAGGCCTTCTCGAAGTGACGCACAGCGCCACGCCATCCGACCACCCCAGGCAGGCACGACGCCGGCCGACCGCCCCGATCGGGCTGTACGACCCCGCGTTCGAGCACGACTCCTGCGGGGTCGCGTTCGTGGCCCGGCTGAACGGCGTCCCCGCGCACGAGACGCTCTGCCGCGCCCTGACGGCGCTCGAGAACCTCGAGCATCGCGGCGCCGCCGGCGCCGACCCGCTGACCGGCGACGGCGCCGGCGTGCTCCTGCAGCTGCCGGACGAGTTCTTCCGGGCCGTGATCGGAGCGGAGCTGCCGCCCGCAGGCGCCTACGGCGTCGCCGTCTTCTTCCTGCCGCGCGACGACGCCGCGCGAGCGCCCGAGCTCGAGCAGATCCTCGTCGACGCGATCGAGGGTGAGGGGCAGCGGGTCGTCGGGCGGCGCGACGTGCCGATGGAGCTCGAGCACGTCGGCGTGACCGCCCGCGAGGCCGCCCCGATCGTGCGCCAGCTGGTCGTCGCTGCCTCGCCGGAGCTCGCGGGCGACCGCGACGCGTTCGAGCGCAAGCTCTACGTGATCCGCCGGGTCGCCGAGATCGCCGCCGGCCCCGAGCTCGTGATCCCGAGCTTCTCGGCGAGGACGATCGTCTACAAGGGGATGCTGATGGCGCCGCAGCTCGCGCGCTGCTACCCCGACCTGCGCGACGAGCGGATGAAGAGCGCGCTCGTGCTGATCCACTCGCGCTTCTCGACCAACACCTTCCCGAGCTGGGAGCTCGCGCACCCCTACCGGATGATCGCCCACAACGGCGAGATCAACACGGTGCGCGGCAACGTCAACTGGATGCGCGCGCGCGAGTCGCAGCTCGCCTCCGAGCTCTTCGGCGACGACCTGCGCAAGGTGCTGCCGGTCGTCCGCCCCGGCGGCTCGGACACCGCGAACTTCGACAACGTGCTCGAGCTGCTCGTGCTGGCAGGCCGTTCGCTGCCGCACGCGATGATGATGATGATCCCCGAGGCCTACGACGGCCGCGACGACCTGCCCGAGGCGCTGAAGGGCTTCTACGCCTTCCACGGCTGCCTGACCGAGCCGTGGGACGGGCCCGCCTCGATCTCCTTCACCGACGGCACGGTGATCGGCGCGACGCTCGACCGCAACGGCCTCCGCCCGGGCCGCTGGCTCGAGACGAAGGACGGCTGGGTCGTCCTCGCCTCGGAGACCGGCGTGCTCGACGAGCCGCCCGAGAACGTGCTCCGGAAGGGCCGGCTCCAGCCCGGCAAGCTCTTCCTGGTCGACCTCGAGCGGGGCCGCATCGTCGAGGACGCGGAGATGAAGCGCGAGATCGCGGGCCGGCGGCCCTACGGCGAGTGGTTCGAGCGGGGCGTCGTGCACCTCAGCGACCTGCCGGCGCGCCCGCCGCGGGTGCCGCGCGTCGAGCCGCTGCGCGCGCGCCAGCTCGCGTTCGGCTACACGCAGGAGGACCTGAAGGTGATCCTGAACCCGCTCGCCCGCAACGCGGAGGAGCCGATCGGGTCGATGGGCAACGACCTCGCCCTCGCGGTCCTCTCCGACCAGCGGCCGCTCCTCTACTCCTACTTCAAGCAGCTCTTCGCGCAGGTGACGAACCCGCCGATCGACTCGACGCGCGAGGCGGTCGTGATGAGCGTCGCGACGAGCGTCGGCTCCGAGCGGAACCTGCTCGGCGAGTCGCCCGAGCACGCACACCAGCTCGTGATCCCGCAGCCGATCCTGCGGAACGAGGAGCTCGAGAGCCTGCGCCAGGTCGACTCGACCGTCTTCAAGGCGCACACGCTCGACATCACCTGGCCGATCGCCGAGGGCACCGGCGGGCTCGACGCGGCGCTCGAGCGGATCTGCGGGGAGGCCGACGAGGCGCTCGCCGGCGGCGTGAACATCCTGATCCTCTCCGACCGGAACCTCGGCGCCGAACGCGTCCCGATCCCGGCGCTGCTCGCGGTCTCCTCGGTGCACCACCACCTCGTGCGCGAGGGGACGCGCCTGCAGGCCGGGCTCGTGATCGAGTCGGGCGAGCCGCGCGACGTCCACCACTTCGCGACCCTGATCGGCTACGGCGCCGCCGCCGTCAACCCCTACGTGATGCTCGAGACGCTCGCCCAGCTCGTCGAGGAGGGCTGGCTGCCGGAAGCGCTGACCGTCGAGGAGGCGCAGAAGCGCGCGATCAAGGGGATCGCGAAGGGCCTGCTGAAGACGATCTCGAAGATGGGGATCTCGACGATCCCCTCCTACTGCGGCGCGCAGATCTTCGAGGCGGTCGGGCTCGAGGCGGCGCTCGTCGAGCGCCACTTCACCGGCACGCCCTCGCGGATCGGCGGAATCGGCAGCGCCGTGCTCGCCCGCGAGGCGCTCGACCGGCACGCGCGCGCCTACCCGCGGACGCCGGGCCGGAACGGCGGCTTGAAACCTGCTGCCGCTCGGCGGCATCTACGCCTGGCGCAACGAGGGCGAGTTCCACCAGTGGAACCCGGAGACGATCGCGCTCCTCCAGCACGCGGTGCGCCACGGCGGGGCCGCGTCCTACGAGGAGTTCTCGCGGCTCGTCAACGACGACGCCGCCCGGCGCGCGACGCTGCGCGGGCTGCTTCGCTTCCGCACCGACCGGGAGGCGATCCCGCTCGAGCGGGTCGAGCCGGCGGCGGAGATCGTCAAGCGGTTCTCGACCGGCGCGATGTCGCTCGGCTCGCTCTCGCGCGAGGCGCACGAGACGCTCGCGATCGCGATGAACCGGCTCGGCGGCAAGTCGAACACCGGCGAGGGCGGCGAGGACCCGGTGCGCTACGTCCGCGACGCGAACGGCGACTCGCGCCGCTCGGCGATCAAGCAGGTCGCCTCCGGCCGCTTCGGGGTCGACATCCACTACCTCACGAACGCCGACCAGCTCCAGATCAAGATGGCGCAGGGCGCGAAGCCCGGCGAGGGCGGGCAGCTGCCCGGCCACAAGGTCGACGCCTACATCGCGAAGATCCGCTTCACGACGCCGGGCGTCGGCCTGATCTCGCCCCCGCCGCACCACGACATCTACTCGATCGAGGACCTGAAGCAGCTGATCTACGACCTGCGCTGCGCGAACCCGAACGCGCAGGTCTCGGTCAAGCTCGTCGCCGAGATGGGAGTCGGCACGGTCGCCGCAGGCGTCGCGAAGTGCAACGCCGACCACGTCCTGATCTCGGGCCACGACGGCGGCACCGGCGCCTCGCCGCTCACCTCGGTGCACTACGCCGGCATCCCGTGGGAGATCGGGCTCGCCGAGACGCAGCAGACGCTCGTGATGAACGACCTGCGCTCGCGGATCTGGGTGCAGACCGACGGCCAGCTCAAGACGGGCCGCGACGTCGTGATCGCGGCGCTGCTCGGCGCCGACGAGATGGGCTTCTCGACCGCGCCGCTGGTCGCGACGGGCTGCGTGATGATGCGCGCCTGCCACCTGAACACCTGCCCGGTCGGGATCGCGACGCAGGATCCGGTGCTGCGGAAGCGCTTCGCGGGCACGCCCGAGCACGTCGTCAACTTCTTCTTCTACGTCGCCGAGGAGGCGCGGCAGATCATGGCCGAGCTCGGGATCCGGCGATTCGAGGACCTGATCGGCCGGGTCGACCTGCTCGAGGCCGACGACGCGATCGACCACTGGAAGGCGCGCGGGATCGACCTGACGAACCTGCTGCTGATGCCGGACGTCCCCGCGGGCACGCCGCTGCGGCGGACCCGCGCGCAGGACTCGCCGCTCGACGCGGCGCTCGACTGGGAGCTGATCGCCGTGGCGGAGCGGGCGATCCGCCGCGGCGAGCCGGTGACGGCCGAGCTGGCGGTGCGGAACGTGAACCGCGCCGTCGGCGGGCTGCTCTCCCACACGGTGACCGTGGCGCGCGGCGCCGAGGGGCTGCCGCCCGGGACGATCCGCTTCACGCTGCGCGGCTCCGCCGGCCAGTCGTTCGGCGCCTGGCTCGCGCCCGGAATCGAGCTGACCCTCTGGGGCGATGCGAACGACTACACCGGCAAGGGCCTCTCCGGCGGGACGGTCGCGATCCGGCCGCCGGAGGGCGCGACGTTCGCCGCCGAGGAGAACGTGATCGTCGGCAACACCGTCCTCTACGGCGCGACGAGGGGGAAGGCGTTCTTCCGCGGCCTCGCCGGCGAGCGCTTCGCGGTGCGGAACTCGGGCGCGGACGCGGTGGTCGAGGGCGTCGGCGACCACGGCTGCGAGTACATGACCGGCGGCCACGTCGTCGTGCTCGGCCCGACCGGCCGCAACTTCGCCGCCGGGATGAGCGGCGGCATCGCCTACGTCCTCGACGACGACGGCGGCTTCGCCGGGCGCTGCAACGGGGAGCTCGTCGACCTCGACCCGTTCGAGGAGGGCGACGTCGAGCTCGTGCGCGGCCTCGTCGAGGAGCACCTGGAGCGCACGGGCTCGCCGGTCGCCGCGCGGGTGCTCGAGCGCTGGGAGGAGCTGCTGCCGCGGTTCGTGAAGGTGATGCCGCGCGACTACAAGGCGGCGCTCGCCTCGCTCGCGGCCGGCAACGGGTCGATCCACTATCCCGACGACCATGCGATCTCGAGCGGCGGCGAGGGCTTCGTCACCGCCGAGGTCGAATCGGGGACGGCCGGCTAGATGGGCGAGCTCGGCGCCTTCCTGAAGCTCGACCGGGTCGAGAACCCCGAGCGGGACCCGACGGAGCGGGTCCACGACTACCACGAGTTCGTGCGCACGCTGGCGGGCGACGCGCTCGCCGAGCAGGGGGCGCGCTGCATGGAGTGCGGCGTGCCGTTCTGCCACAACGGCTGCCCGGTCAACAACCTGATCCCCGACTGGAACGACCTCGTCTACCGCGGCCGCTGGGAGGCGGCGATCGAGCAGCTCCACCGGACGAACAACTTCCCCGACTTCACCGGGCGCCTCTGCCCCGCCCCGTGCGAGGCCGCGTGCGTGCTGGAGATCCGCGAGGGCGAGGCGGTGACGATCAAGCAGATCGAGCTCGCGATCATCAACCGCGCCTGGGACGAGGGCTGGGTCGAGCCGCAGGTCGCCGCGGTGCGGACGGGCCGCACGGTCGCGGTCGTCGGCTCCGGCCCGGCGGGGATGGCGTGCGCGCAGCAGCTCGCGCGCGCCGGCCACTCGGTGACGGTGTACGAGCGCGACGAGGCGGGCGGCGGGCTCGTCCGCTTCGGCGTGCCGGACTTCAAGATCGAGAAGGCCGTGGTCGAGCGGCGGCTGCAGCAGCTCGCCGCCGAAGGGGTCGAGTTCCGCTTCGGGGTCGACGTCGGGGTCGACCTGACCGCGGAGGAGCTGCGGGCGCGGCACGAGGTCGTCGTGCTCGCCACCGGCTCACGGGTGCCGCGCGACCTGCCCGTGCCGGGGCGCGAGCTCGGCGGCGTTCACTTCGCGATGGAGTACCTCTACCAGCGCAACCGCTGGGTCGCGCGCGAGCTCGGCCCTCCGGTGCCGGGTGCGCCGCCGCCCCCCGCGGACGGGGAGCTGATCACCGCCGAGGGCAAGCACGTGATCGTGATCGGCGGCGGCGACACGGGCGCCGACTGCGTCGCGAACGCCCACCGCGAGGGAGCCGCCTCGGTGACCCAGATCGAGCTGGTCGGCGAGCCTCCCGTTCACCGTCCGGACGAGGTGACCCCGTGGCCGCGCTGGCCGATGAAGCTCCGCATTCCCTACGCGCTCAAGGAGGGCGGCGAGCGCGACTTCGCGATCTCGACCACGCACTTCTCGGGCTCGAACGGGCGCGTCGAGCAGATCCACTGGGCCCAGAACAGCGGCCGGCCGCCGTTCGAGCTCGTTCCGGGCACCGACGAGACGCGCCCCGCCGAGCTCGTCCTGCTCGCGATGGGGTTCCTCGGGCCGGAGCCGCTGCTGCTCGACCGGCTCGGCGTCGAGCGCGACGAGCGCGGGAACGCGAGGACGGCGAACCACGCCACCTCGGTCGACGGCGTCTTCGCCGCCGGCGACGCGCGCCGGGGGCAGTCGCTGATCGTGTGGGCGATCAACGAGGGCCGCCGCTGCGCCCGCGCGGTCGAGCAGCGGTTCGCCGCAACCGCCGCGCAGCGCGGGTAGGAGGCGGCCGCGGGCGCCGACCCTCCTCCCGGCCCGACGCGGAGCTCTCTGCGCGGGCGCGCAGCGGTGGCCGGGAAGGGCGCCGGCGCGGGCGCCCTGAAGGCGCGCGCGGCGCTCGTGCAGGCCGTCGGCGAGCTCGCCGACAAGGCGATCGACAGGATGCTGCTGACCGGCGAGCGCGTCTCCTCGGCGGCCGAGGGCAAGTTGCTCCTCGCCGGCAGGGCAGACACGGAGGCCCTCGCCGACAACATCCAGCGGGTCGTCGTCCTGGCCGTCCCGGTCCTCCGGGTCGCGGCCAGGAGCGCACGCTTCACCCGGGTGCCGTGGGTCATGGTCGCGACGAGCTCGGTCTCGATCGGCGTCGCGCTCCGCACCGGCGTGCGCGAGCTGCAGGTGCTGGCCGCCCTCGTGGCGAGCCGCCTCGAGCAGGCCGGCGTGCCGGCCGAGCCGGCGCTCGTCAAGAAGCTCGCGATCGACCTCTACCTCGACTCGAAGCACGCCCCCGACCTCGCCGACGACCGGCTGCGCCTCGTCCGGCTCACCCGCAAGTGGGTGCTCGGCGGCGCCTTCGGCCGCACGACCGCCAAGCGGGCCGCGAGGGCGCTCGCCGCCGCCGAGCGCCTCGACGCAGCCGCCGTCTCAGCGCGCTGGGCCGAGACGAAGCAGCGAGCCGGCCGACCCGGGGCCGGATCTCGAGGCGTGGAGACGTGACGGTCCCGGCAATCACGCTCCGACCCCGCCGAGCGGCCACCACCCTCCGCTAGGCGACCGGTCCGCCGCGCTCCCGGCCGGCTCGAGCGGTGGAGCGGCGGGTCGCCCGCGAGGCGTAGCGGCGACCCGTCCGGCGTGAACCGGCCTCCTCCGACAGATCACCTGTCCGGGGGAGCCCGAAAGGTCGCTCCCCTGACGATGCGAACCATGCGGCGGCATCTGCGGCTACCTGCCAACCAGTCGGAAGAAAGTGGGGAATGAGCAACCGCTGGACTCACCTCGCGGGACGTCGGCTCCCGCGCGTCGCAGCCGTCACGGTGACGCTGCTCGCAATCGGCGCCGGGGTCGCTTACGCGACGATCCCGGACGGCAACAACGTCTTCGACGCCTGCATGTTGAAGGGGATCGGCACGATCCGCCTGATCGACCCGTCGCTGCCGGGCTCGAACCTCCGGAGCCACTGCACGGCGCTCGAGGCCCCGATCTCCTGGAACGCGCACGGCGTTCCCGGGGCCACCGGCGCGACCGGCGCCACCGGCCCCGGCGGCGCCACCGGCGCGACCGGCCCCAGCGGGGACTCCGGCCCGCAAGGGCCCCAGGGCCCGACCGGGGCGGCGGGCCCGACCGGGGCGACCGGCCCGACCGGCGCAACCGGCCCGACCGGGGCCGTCGGCCCTGCCGGGACCGGCCTCGCCAAGGTGATCCGCGGCGGCACCTACGGCGGGGTCAACGGCCTCGGCGTGTACGCGGGCACCGGCTTCACGCTCGTCGAGAACTCGCCGGGCAACTACACGATCACGTTCCCACCCGGGACATGGACCTGCTACCCGATCGCGACGTTCCAGTCGTTCTTCGGGACCGCACAGGCAGACATCCAGTTCGCGAGCCCCGACGGCCTGACCTGGACGGTCGACTTCGGCGGCCAGGACACGACGTTCGACTTCACGTTCGTCGACTCCTGCTAGGAGCCGGGGACGGGTGATCGGAAGGGACCTCCGGACGGCCTCGAGATCGGGTTCGCGAGTGCCGCTCTGGAGGTTCCTTCCCACCCCGTCGCCCGTGGTGCCGTCACGCGATCGTCGCTGCGGTGCTTCCCCGGCGCTCCGTACGGGCCCCGGGTCGGAACGCCGAGCGCCCGCCCCGCCGCGGCCGGGGCTCCGTCCCTGCGGTCGCTGCGCCTCGGCTAGGGCGGAACGGCGTCGCCCAGCTGCCCGTCGCGGGCCTCCGAGTCCCGCTCGGGGTCACGAACGCCGCGGACGAGGAAGGGGACGAGCATCGTCGTCACACCGCCGATGAGACCTGCCATGAGGAGGGTTGCGCGGACGCCCAGGTCGTCGGCGACGAAGCCGATCGCGACGAACCACATCGGCATCAGGCTCGTCGCGAAGAGCCAGTCGAGGCTGGTGACGCGGCCGAGCAGCTCGCGCGGCACGAGCCTGTGCAGCATCGTCCCCCACGTTGCCTGGCCGAAGGCGATTCCGAGGCCCGCGACGAACCCCAGGACGGCAAGCTGGGCGACGCTCCCCGCGACGCCGTAGCCGGCGATCACCAGGAGCGCGAGCGCCCAGCTCGCGTACATGACGAGCACGTACGGTCTCACCAGGCCGATCTGCCCGTAGGCGAACGCGGCGACGATCGAGCCGACGGCGCTCGCCGCGTAGACGAGGCCGAGTGCGCTCGCCGATGCGTGCAGCTCGTTCTTGACCACGTCGGGGAGGAGCACGTACCGCGCGGCCGGCCCGACCATCACGATCGCCGAGACGAGCAGCGTAGCCCACAACCAGGCCCGGCCCCGCACGAAGGCGAATCCCTCGCGCAGCTCGCGCCGCGCGGAACGCTCCCCGACGTGCGCGAAGGGACGAGGGGTCAGGGCGAGCGCCGTGGCGGTCGAGACGGCGAAGCTCGCCGCGTCGACGACGAACGCGACGCCGACACCGGAGACCGCGATCAGCACGCCGGCCAGTGCCGGGCCGACCACGTTCGAGACCGGCCGGACGAACTGATCGAGCGAGTTCGCCTGCACGAGCAGCTCACGCGGAACGATCTCGGGCACGATCGAGCCGAAGGCAGGCGCAAAGAGCGCATCACCGACCCCGGTCAGCGCGGCGAGAACGGCGAGCTGCCAGAGCCGCAGCTCGTGTGCGATCGCCAGCGCCCCGATCGCTCCGACCGAGACGACGCGAAGGAGGTCGGCGGCGATCATCATCTTGCGCCGCTCGAAACGATCGGTGAGCACGCCGCCGCCGAGCAGCACGATCGCCATCGGCGCGACGTAGGCCCCCGCGATCCAACCGAGCGTCGACGGCGACCCCGAAAGCTCGTACGTCTGCCACCCGAGCGCGACGAGCAGGATCCCGTCGCCGATCAGCGAGACGCTCATCCCCGTCCAGAGCAGCGCGAAGTCGCGAATACGCAGCGGTTCGAGCATCCGGGGAGCACGCATCGTCCGATTATTCAGCCGCGGGGGCAGCGGCGAGCCCCGGCTGCTCGGCCCGCGATCTCTTCGCCGCGCTTGCACGCCTCGACGAGCCCTCTCTCGGCACGAGCCGCAGCTCGGCGTGTGGCTCCCCGCCCGCGCCCCGAAGCCCTTCCCCGCCGCACGCCATTGACACTCGTCGAGCGCGGGTCGAGAATCGACCCGGCTGTCGTCGTGGAATCGGAGGTCGACGTGTCCCGGAGACTCACAGCCGCCGGCATCGGGTACGACGCGAAGGCGGGCCCGTCCAACTCGGAGCTCCTCCGGGCCGTGTAGCGGTTGCTCGCTCCGGCGGACGACCATGTCGACGGCGGCGCCGGTCTCGCACCGGCCTTCGCCGCCACCCGGGCGCGACTCGGGCTCGTCGCCCTCCTCTTCGCCCTCACCGGCGTCGGTTGGTGGTGGACCGTCCGCGAGATGTGCGGCATGGACGCCGGGCCGTGGACGGGCCTCGGCACGCTCGCCTGGTTCCTCGGCGTCTGGGTGGTGATGATGGCGGCGATGATGTTCCCGTCGGCCGTGCCGACGGTCGCGCTGTATTCGCGCCTGACGAAGAGTCGATCGCCGATCGCTCCGCTCGCCTTCGCGCTCGGCTATCTCCTCGTCTGGGCGGGCGCCGGCCTGCTCGTCTTCGGCCTCGCGACCGCAGGCGGGCACGTGCCGGGCCACGTGCTCGCCTGGGATCGAGGCGGCCGCTGGATCGCCGCAGCGACGCTCGTCGCCGCCGCCGTGTACGAGCTGACACCACTCAAGGACGCCTGCCTCGGGAAGTGCAGGAGCCCGCTCGGCTTCCTGCTCGGCTCCTGGCGGGGCGGGCGCCTGGGCGGGCTGCGGATGGGCATCGGCCACGGCTGCTGGTGCCTCGGCTGCTGCTGGGCCCTGATGGCGTCGCTCTTCGCGCTCGGGGTGATGAGCCTCGTCTGGATGGCGTTCGTCGCCGGGCTGGTCGGGTTCGAGAAGCTGATCCCTTCAGCTCGTGCCGCGACCTACGGGACGGCGGGGGTCCTCCTGGTGCTCGGCCTGCTCCTGATCGCCGCTCCCGACGCGGTCCCGGCTCTGACGATCCCGGGGAACGGACCGATGTCCCCGATGGGCGGGATGACCCACTAGCGGCGGCAGGGCGCGGAGGCCACGGCCGCCCGCCCGGTCGACCGGCCCCCTGGAACGTGTGGAGCGGGCGCAGGTACGGTTGCCCGGGTCATGGGTCGCTTCTCGCGCTGGTCGTCGTCGTCGCAAGGTGTGACGGTTCTGGCCGGCGTGTTCGGCGTCGGCGCCGTCGTCGACGCCGCGCTCGGGCACAGGGTCTCCGCAATCGCCTCAGCGGTGCTCGCCGTCGCCATCCTGGGACGCCGGCCGCGCCGGCCGCGCTAGGGTGCGAGCCGCCCCCGCGCTCCGACGCGATCGCCGTCGCGCTGCGGATCGCCGGGCGCGCAGCAGCGCAGCGTGGTTCGACGATCGGCTCGAGGCGGGCGCCGAGCCTCGGCTCACCCGGCGACGGCGCGTGGCTTTCGGTTCGGCAGGTGGATCGCCCGGCCGAGCGCGACGAGCCCCGCCTCCTTGATCGCCTCCGCCAGCGTCGGGTGGGGAGCCATGCCGTCCGCGACGATCTCGACCGTCGCCTCGGCGTCGATCGCGACGACACCGGCCTCGACCAGGTCGGTGACGTGCGGGCCCACCATGACCAGGCCGAGCAGCTCGCCGTAGCGGGTCTCGTGGATCGACTTCACCCAGCCGGTCGTCTCGTTCTGCATCACCGCACGCGCGTTCGCGACCCACGGGAACGTCCCGACGGCGACCTCGTCGCCGTACTGCTCGCGCGCCTCGGCCTCGGTCAGGCCGACCGCGGCGATCTCGGGGTCGGTGTAGATCGGCCTGGGGACGGCGCGGTTGTCGACGGCGGCGTCGTGCCCGCACGCGTTCTCGGCGGCCACCTCGCCCTCGCGGAAGGCGGTGTGGGCGAGCTGCCAGTAGCCGGCGCAGTCGCCCACGGCGAAGATGTGCGGCACCGACGTCCGCCGGCGGTCGTCGGTCACGACCCCCGAGCGGCGGTCGAACGATACGCCCGCAACTTCGAGCCCGATCCCCTCGACGAGCGGTGCGCGGCCCACCGAGACGAGCATCAGGTCGGCCTCGACCGTCTCCCCGTCGCCGAAGTGGACCGACAGGCCGCCGCCCTGCTCCTCCACCCCGGTGCACTGCTTGCCGAGCTCGAGCGCGATCCCCTTCCTGCGGAACGCCTTCGCGAGCTCCTTCGCCGCGTCCTCGTCCTCCTGCGGGATCAGCCGGTCGAGCATCTCGACGATCGTCACCTCGCTGCCGAAGGTGCGGAAGATCGAGGCGAACTCGCAGCCGATGATCCCGCCCCCGAGGATCACGAGCCTCCCGGGCACGTCGGTCTGGGCGAGCAGGCCCGTCGAGTCGACGCAGCGGCCGGAGTCGAGCCCCGGGATCGGCGGCCGCAGCGGGAACGACCCGGTCGCGACGATCGCCGAGGAGAAGGTGACGTCCTCGCCGCCCTCGACCGCGATCGTGTTCGCGTCCCGGAAGGAGCCGCGACCGTGCACCCAGTCGACGCCGTTCGCCTTGAAGAGCGAGGCGACACCGCCGGTCATCTGCGCGACGACCCGGGCCTTCCATTCGTTCGCGGCGGCGAAGTCGAGCTGCGGCTCGGCGACCGTCACGCCGAGCTTCGGGAAGGAGTCGCGCGCCTGGTGCAGGAAGTGCGCCGTCTGCACCCACGCCTTGGTCGGGATGCAGCCGACCCGCAGGCACGTGCCGCCGAGCTCGGGCTCCTGCTCGATGCAGACGGCCTTCGCCCCGAGCTGGGCCGCGCGGATCGCGGCCGTGTACCCGCCGGGGCCGCCCCCGAGGACTGCGACGTCGCATTCCATCTCCGGCCGATGCTACCGCGGGCACAATGCCCGGCAGTGAAGCTGGAGGGCATCCACCACGTGACAGCGATCACCGGCGACGCGCCGGGCAACGTCGAGTTCTACGCCGGCACGCTCGGCCTGCGGCTGGTCAAGAAGACGGTCAACCAGGACGACCCGACCGTCTACCACCTCTTCTACGCCGACGAGGTCGGGAGCGCCGGCGCCGACATCACGTTCTTCGAGTACCCGGGCGCCCCGCCGGGCCGCGCCGGGGACGGGATGGTGCACCGGGTCGTGTTCCGGGTCGGGTCCGAGGCGGCGCTCGACTTCTGGGCGGAGCGAGCGGGCGGCGAGCGCCGTGACGGCTCGACGCTCATCCACGACCCCGAGGGGCTCGCGCTCGAGCTCGTCGTCGACGACTCCGCCGACGAGCCGCTGATCGCCGCGCACCCGGAGATCCCGGCGGAGCTCGCGCTGCGCGGGTTCGCGGGCGTGCGGGCGTACTCGCTCGGACCCCGGCCGGAGCGCGCCGTTCCTGTCCGGGCTCGGCTTCGCGCCGGGCTGGGAGGCCCGCGGCGAGCGCCGCGGCGGCTTCTACGTCTACGACGACGCCCCCGAGGCGCGCGGACTCCCGGGCGGCGGCACCGTGCACCACGTGGCCTGGGCCTCGCCGATGGAGGAGCACGAAGCCTGGCGCGACCGGGTGCTCTCGATCGGCGGCCAGCCGACGCCCGTGATCGACCGCTTCTACTTCCGCTCGCTCTACTTCCGCGAGCCGAGCGGCGTCCTGTTCGAGATCGCGACGCTCGGGCCCGGCTTCACCTCCGACGAGCCGCTCGAGACGCTCGGCGAGCGGCTCTCGCTGCCGCCGAGCTTCGAGCGGCTTCGCGACAGCCTCGAGCGGCGGCTGACGCCGCTGCCGAGCCCGCGCGGCGTGCGGACATGATCGTCGCCGAGCGGCCGGCCGCAGGCGAGCCCGAGGGCGCGCTCGTCCTGATCCACGGACGGGGGGCCGACGAGCGCGACCTGCTCCCGCTCCAGGACGCGCTCGACCCCGACCGCCGCCTCCACGGCTACTGCCCGAGCGGGCCGCTCGCGCTGCCGCCGGGCGGGGCCCACTGGTACGCGGTGCAGCGCGTCGGCTACCCCGACCCCGCCACCTTCGCCGCCGGCTTCGCGGCGCTCGCCGGGTTCGTCGACTCGCTCCCGCACGAGCGGATCGTGATCGGCGGCTTCTCGCAGGGGGCCGTGATGAGCCTACGCCGTCGGCCTCGGACGCGGCCGGCCCCGGCCGGCCGCCCTGATCGCCTTCTCCGGCTTCATCCCCGAGGTCGACGGCTGGGAGCTCGACACCGATCGTCCCTTTCCGCCGATCGCGATCGGGCACGGCACCTACGACCCGGTCATCCCGGTCGAGCTTCGCGCATCGCTCGCTGGCACGGCTCGAGGCGGCGGGGGCGGCGCCGCTCTACCGCGAGTCGCCGCTCGAGCACGCGATCGACCCGGCCTTCGTCGCCGAGCTCCGGCCCTGGCTGCGCGAGGCGTTCGCCGGCCGGCCGCCCGACGGCTAGACGGGGTGCCGCAGGACGAGCGTGCTCCCGTGCTCGTCCACCTGCTCGAAGCCGTTTGCGAGGAACGACTGCGCCTCCTCCTTGCCCCGCTCGACCGAGACGGAGACGCTGTGGAAACCGTCCGACCTTGGCCCGCTCGAGCAGCGCGTCGAGCAGGCGCTTGCCGATCCCCTCACCCTGGCGCGACGGGACGACGACGATCGTCAGCTCGGGCGTCTTCGGATCGACGAAGCCGTAGCCGGGAACCGACTCCGGGAACAGCCGGTACCAGGCGGCGCCGATCGAGTGACCGTCTTCCATCGCGATCAGGGCGGTGTCGCCGTGGCGACCCCAGCCGTCGACGTAGCGCGAGATCGAGATGTCGGTGTCGAAGACGGCGACGTGCCAGTTGTAGGCGTGGGCGAGCAGCGAGCGAAGGAACGGCACGTCGAGCCTGTCCCCACGCCGGATCACGATCTCGCTCACAGCGCCAGCGCTGGATCCTCGAGGAACGTCTTGACCGTGCCGAGGAACGCCGCCGCCGGGCCGCCGTCGACGGCGCGGTGGTCGACCGTCAGCGTCACCGTCATCATTGGGCGGACGACCACCTCGCCCTCGCGGGCGACGGGCCGGTCGACGGTCGCGCCGACGGCGAGGATCGCCGCCTGCGGCGGGTTGAGGACGGCCGTGAACTGCTCGATGCCGAACATGCCGAGGTTCGAGATCGTGAAGGTGCCGTCCTCGAGCTCGGCCTGCTGCAGGCGCGCCGTCTCGCGCCCGCGCGACGAGGTCGGTGCGCTGCCGGGCGACCTCCGCCAGGGAGAGCCGCTCGACCGACCGGATCACCGGAACGACGAGCCCCTGCGGGGCGGCGACGGCGAGGCCGACGTTCGCGGTCGGGAGGAGCAGGATCGCCTCCTCGCCGAACGGGCGTTCACCTCCGGGTGCAGCATCAGGGCGCGCGCGCAGACCTTCGCGAGCAGGTCGGTGACGGTCACGCGAACGTCGGGGTTGAGCTCCCGCGAGCGCTCGACGAGCGCGTTCGCGTGCGTCATCTCGGCCGAGACCGTCAGCTGGAACGCCGGCACCTGCCAGGCCGCGGTGAGCCGGCGGGCGATCGTCTTGCGGATGCTCGTCAGCGGGATCGACTCGACCTCGCCCGGTGCGGGCTCCGGCGACGCGGCGGGCGCGGGCGCCGCGGCGGCGCCGGCGACCGCTCGCTCGACGTCCTCGGCGACGATCCGCCCCTCGGGCCCGGTGCCCGTCAGGTCGCCGAGCTCGATGCCGCCCTCGCGGGCCATCCGCCGCGCCAGCGGCGAGGCCTTGGCGCGCCCGGTCGCCTTCTCGCGCGCGCCGTTGATCACGGCGCGAAAGTCGCTCTCCTCGCGCGGCGGCGAGGCGGGCGCGCCGGCGGCGCTCCCGGCCCGGGACGGCACGGCCACCGCCTCGCCCGGCTCGCCGATCAACGCGAGCGACCTCGCCGACGGGGACCTCCCCGGCGGCGACGGCGATCCTGAGCAGGACGCCGCTCGACTCGGCCTCCACCTCCTGGGTCGCCTTCTCGGTGTCGACCTCGAACAGCGGCTCGCCCTTCTCGATCCGGTCGCCCTCCGACTTCAGCCACCTGACGATCGTGCCGCTCTCCATTCCCTGGCCGAGGCGCGGCAGCCTGACCTCGTCGGCCATCAGGCGCGCTCCACCGTCTTGCGGATCGCGGCGAGCACGTCCGCCGGCTGCGGGATCACGAACTGCTCCATCGCGGGCGCGAACGCGAGCGGGGCGAACTTCGCCCCGACGCGCTGGATCGGCGCGTCGAGCCAGTCGAACGCCTTCTCCTGCAACACGGCCGCCACCTCGGCGCCGAAGCCCATCCGGGCGACGGCCTCGTGCGCGACGACGGCGCGGTTCGTCTTCTTGACCGACTCGACGAGCGTCTCGTCGTCGAGGGGCTGGAGCGTGCGCGGGTCGACGACCTCGACCGAGATCCCCTCCGCCGCCGCCTGCTCCGCCGCGGCCAGCGAGCGGTGGACGAGCGGCCCGATCGCGATCACCGTCACGTCGTCCCCCTCGCGCACGACGCGGGCCTTGCCGAGCGGGATCGGCTCGAGCGCCTCGGGCACCTCCTCCTTGATCGGGTAGAGGAGCCGGTGCTCGAAGAAGATGACGGGGTTGTCGTCGTAGATCGACGACCAGAGCAGGCCCCGCGCGTCTGCCGGGCTCGAGGCGAAGACGACCTTGAGGCCGGGCACGTGGACGAGCCACGCCTCGAGCTGCTGTGCGTGCTGCGCCCCCGGCGACCAGCCGGCGCCGCCCTGGGTGCGGATCGTGAGCGGCACCTTCACCTGCCCGCCCGACATGTAGCGGTGCTTCGCGGCCTGGTTGACGATCTGCTCGAGCGAGAGCGTCAGGAAGTCCTCGTACATGATCTCGACGACCGGGCGCATCCCCTGCATTGCCGCACCGATGCCGGCGCCGACGATCGCCATCTCCGAGATCGGCGTGTTGCGGACCCGCTCGGCGCCGAACTCCTCGTAGAGGCCCTGCGTGACGCCCATCGAGCCGCCCATCTCGGCGATGTCCTCGCCCATCAGGAAGACGTCCTCGTCGCCGCGCATCGCGGTCGCGAGCGCGTCGCGGACGGCCTCGCGGTAGGAGAGCTCAGGCACTCCGAGGCTCCCGCTGAGGCGGCCGGTCAGGAGTCTCAGGCATAGACGTTCTTGAGAGCGTCCTCGGGCTGCGGATCGGTGCCGTTCCTGGCGAACTCGACCGCGCCCTCGACGATCCCCTGCACCTCGTCCTCGAGCGCCTGCCAGTCCTCCGAGGAGATTCCGAGCCGCTCGCGCAGGCGGATGATCGGGTCGCGCTCGGCGGCCTCGTCGCGGTCCTCCTTCGAGCGGTAGACCTGGGGATCGCCGATGTAGTGCCCGTGCATCCGGTAGGTCTCGACGTCGAGGAAGACCGGGCCGGCGCCCGAGCGGACGATCTCGAGCGCCTCCTGGGCCCTGGCGTGCACCTTCTCGACGTCCTGCCCGTCGACCTTGATCGAGTGCATGTCGTAGGCGAGCGCCCGCTTGGACATGTCGTCCCAGACCGGCGAGTGCTGCCAGCCGGGCGTCGACTCGGCCCACTCGTTGTTCTCGCACACGAAGAGCGTCTTCGTCCTCCAGAGCTGGGCCAGGTTGAGCGACTCGTGGAAGGTGCCGGTGTTCGTCGCCCCGTCGCCGAAGAACGCGACCGCGACCCGCGGCTCGTCGCGCAGCTTGAAGGCCAGCCCGGCCCCGACGAGCGACGGCAGCCCGCCGCCGACGACTGCGTTCGCGCCGAGGTTGCCGCGCTCGACGTCGTAGAGGTGCATCGAGCCGCCGTACCCGTGCGAGCAGCCCTCGATCTTGCCGTACAGCTCCGCCATCAGCGCGTTCGGCGACGTCCCGCGCGCCAGCGTGTGACCGTGTGCGCGGTGGGTCGAGCCGAAGACGTCGCCGTCCTCCATCGCCGCGCAGACGCCGACCTCGGCCGCCTCCTGACCGATCGCGACATGCAGGAAGCCCGGCAGCTCGCCGGCGCGGAAGCGCTCCTCGACCTTCTCCTCGAAGCGCCTGATCAGGAGCATCTCGCGCAGGAAATCGCGCAGCCGCTCCTCGGAGAGCGCGCGCTTCTTCTCCACCTTCGCCACGCCAGTGAGTGTACGTTCTGGGGCGATGAGCCTCGCCGGCCAATGGGAGCAGATCGCCTCGGGGCTGCCCGGCGACTGGGGCGATGTGCGCCTGCGCCTCACGCTCGAGGAGGCGGGACGGGCCGCCGTCGCGGCAACGCTGCTCGGATCGCTGCAGCCGCTCCGCACCGGAGCGGACGGCATCGCCCTGCGCGTCACCCACGACGGCAGCGGGCCGAGCGTCGCCTCCCTGCGGCGCGGGCTCGCACGGCTCGACGGCGAGCGGCTGCACGGGACGCTCGCCCTCGTCTCCAGCGAGGCCCGGACGGCCACGCCGCCGGCGACCGCGGCGACGCTGCCCGAGTCCTGGGACGCGGCGATCGCGACCCTGCCGGCCGACTGGAGCGACCTGCTGGGCGAGATCGAGCTCGACTCCTCGGACTACTTCGAGCGGGCGGCGCTCCACCTCGCGCCGACCAACCCGCGCCGCGTCGGCGAGCGCCATGCCCTGCGCTTCCGGAGCGCCAGCCGGTTCGGGTACGGCGCCTCGCCGGGCATGGTTCGCCGCTGCCTCGAGCGCTGCGCCGACGACGGCATCCGCGGCCGCGTCGCCGTCCTCCGTGCGCTCTCGGACACCCGCCCGGTGGGAACCCAGGGCCCGGTCTGGCAGATCGACGGCGAGATGGTCTAGGTAACGCGGGGGAGCAAGGCGCGGGGGAGCACCTTCGGTTCTCCCCCGCGGGCCCCCTCTCCGACACCTGGCCTCTCGTTACGAGCGAACGCCGGCAGAGCCGGCATTCGCGCCGACTCGGGGCTCACTCGCGGGCCGCGTTTGGCAAGGGGCACAGGGTGATGCGGTGAGGGGCAGCCGCTCCGGCTACGCGCGGAGCTCGGCGGCGAAGCGCTCGGCGAGGGCCGCGACGATCGCGTCGCGGAGGCGGGTCGCATCCTCCTCGGTGAGCGTCCGCTCGGCCGACTGGTAGACGACCGAGAAGGCGACCGACTTGCGGCCGGCGCCGACCTGGTCGCCGCGGTAGACGTCGAAGACGCGGATCTCGCGCAGCTCCTCGCCCGCGGCCTCGCGGGCGGAGGCGACGAGATCGCCGACCGCGACCTCCTCCGGCACCGCGACGGCGATGTCCTGGCGGACGGCCGGGTACGTGATCACGTCGCGGTAGGCGACCGGCTCGTGGGCGGCCGCGAACAGGTCGGCGAGGTCGAGCTCGAACGCCCCCCATCCGCCCTCGAGACGGCGGGGATGCAGCTCGCCGAGCACGCCGGCGGGGGTGCGGGCCGCCTTGCCGGGATGGAGCAACGGCCCCGCCGTCCGCTCGAAGACGGGCTCGGCCTTGAGCGCCGCGTACAGCGCCTCGACGACGCCCTTCACGTGCAGGAAGCCGCCCTCGGCGATCCCGGCGACGCGGAGCCGCTCCTCGGGCAGGCCGGCACCCGGCAGGTAGACGCGCGCGATCTCGAAGAGCGCGATCCGGCGGGCGCCCGCGTCGATGTTCCGGCCGGCCGCCTCGACGAGGCTCGGCAGGAGCGAGGTGCGCAGAGCCGTCAGCTCGACCGAGATCGGCTCCGGGAGCTTCCACTCGGTCTCGTCCTCGGGGCGCAGGCTCGGCGTGTAGGTCTCGGCGAAGCCGAGGCCGACGAGGGCGTCCTCGACCCGGCGGCGCAGCTGCTGCTCGCGGGTCAGGGTGCCGTACATCTCGCGCCGCGCCGGGAGCGTGAAGGGGACGTCCTCGAGCCGGAAGCGGGCCACCTCCTCGATCACGTCGATCTCGCGCGTCACGTCGCGCGCGCGCCAGGTCGGCACGACGACGTCCCCGTCGCGGCGGTCGAAGCCGAGCCGGTCGAGGATCGCGTACTGGCGCTCGGGCGGCGTCTCGACCCCGATCAGGGCGTCGGCCCGGTCGGGCCGGAAGCGAATCGACCGGCCGCTCGGGCAGCCTCCCCCGGAGGTCGGTGTGGGCCGTCCACGACCCGCCGGCCACCTGGAGCAGCAGGGCCGTGGCGAGGTCGGCGGCCGGGCCGGCGAGGTGCGGGTCGACCCCCTTCTCCCAGCGGCTCGAGCCCTCGGTGCGGAGGCGCTGGCGCTCGGAGCTGCGGTAGATCCCGTACGGCTCGAAGTTCGCCGCCTCGAGGAGCACGGCCGTCGTGGCCTCGCCGATCTCGGTCTCCGCTCCGCCCATGATCCCGGCGAGTGCCACGGCGCGGTCGGCGTCGGCGATCACGAGGTCGTCGGCGACGAGCTCGCGGGCGACGCCGTCGAGGGTCGTGAGCTTCTCGCCCGGCGCCGCGCGGCGGACGACGATCTGGCGGCCCTGCAGCGTGTCGTGGTCGAAGGCATGGAGCGGGTTGCCGAGCGCGAGCATCACGTAGTTCGTCACGTCGACGACGTTCGAGATCGAGCGCTGGCCGGCGGCGAAGAGCCGCGAGCGCAGCCACTGCGGCGACGGGCCGATCGTCACGCCCTCGAACAGCCGGCCGACGTAGCGTGGGCAGCCCTCGAAGTCGTCGATCCGGATCGCCGCCGTCGGCTCGGGCGCCGGCCGGGGCCCGTCCCCGGTCATGGGCGCCAGTGAGAGGTCGTAGATGGTCGCGATCTCACGGGCGAGGCCGTAGACGGACTGGAGGTCGGGCCGGTTGCCGGTCGCCTCGACGAGCAGCACGTCGTCGACCAGCGGCAGCACGTCCGCGAGCGGCGTTCCCGGCTCGGCCTCGTCGAGCAGCATGATCCCCGCGTGGTCGCCGCCGAGGCCGACCTCGTCCTCGGCCAGGATCATCCCGTCGGAGAGCTGGCCGCGCACCTCGCGCCGGTCGAGCTCGAGGCCGTTCGGGAGCACCGCACCCGGCAGCGCCACCCCGACGGTCGCCCCGACGCCGAAGTTCCAGGCGCCGCAGACGATCGAGCGCGGCTCGCTCTCGCCGACGTCGACCTTCGTCACCTGGAGCCGGTCGGCGTTCGGGTGCTTGACCGCCTCGAGCACCCGCCCGACCCTGAAGAGGACGAGGTTCCCGCCCTCGTCGGCGACGCCGCGCCGCTCCACCCCCTCGACCTCGGCCGAGGCGATCGAGAGCCGCGTCGCAAGCTCCGCGAGCGGCATCTCGACGGCGACGTAGTCGCGCAGCCAGGAAACGGGGACTCTCACGGCCGGGCTCCTCGCCGGCCGTGCGATCCGGGGCGGCCGGCGCCGCGTCCCGCCCGGCGGGAGCCCGGACGCCTCGAGGGCGGCGAGGCCTCGCGAACTGGACGCAGAACCCGGCCGCGGAGCGGCCGGCAGTGCGGCGTCGAGGACGCGGGTCCCAGGTCAGGCGTTGCGAGGCGCCGCACTAGAACTGCCTCAGCACCCTCAGGTCGCCCTCCCAGAGGGCCCTGATGTCGGGGATGTCGTGGCGGAGCTGCGTCGCCCGCTCGAGCCCGCACCCGAACGCGAAGCCGCCCCACTCCTCGGGGTCGAGGCCGACGTTCTCGAGCACGCGCGGGTCGACCATTCCTGCCCCGCCCATCTCGATCCAGCCCGAGTGCTTGCAGGTGCGGCAGCCCGTGCCGCCGCAGATCCCGCAGGAGACGTCCGGCTCGATCGACGGCTCGGTGAAGGGGAAGTAGTGCGTGCGGAAGCGCACCCGCCGCTCGGGCCCGTAGAGCGCCCGCATCACGTGCAGCAGCGTCCCCTGCAGGTCGGCGAGGGTGATCCCCTTGTCGACCGCGAGGCCCTCGAACTGGTGGAAGATCGGATAGCGCGTCGCCGTGATCGCATCCCGCCGGTAGACGCGGCCGATCGAGACCATGTAGATGGGCGGCGGCTTCTCCTCGAGGATGTGGATCTGGGACGGGCTCGTCTCCGTGCGCAGGACGTGCGTCTCGTCGAAGAAGAAGGTGTCGCGCGGCGAGCGGGCCGAGTGGGTCGGCAGGAACGCGAGCTTGTCGAAGTTGTACTCGACCGTCTCGACCTCGCGGTCGTCGCGCACCTCGTAGCCGAGCCCGAGGAAGGCGTCCTCGACCATGCGCCGCACCTGCGTGATCGGGTGCAGGTGGCCGAGCGGCAGCTCCTCGCCGGGGAGCGTGACGTCGATCACCTCCTCGCGCAGGCGGCGGTCGAGCTCCTCGTCGGCGAGGGCGCGCTCGCGCCCGGCGAGCTCGGCCTCGAGCCGCGTCCGGATGCCGTTCAGGAGCATTCCCGTCTCGCGGTCGCGCACCTCGCGCAGCGCCAGCGCCAGCTCGCTCTTGCGGCCGAGCCGCGCGATGCGCGCGTCCTCGAGCTCCGCCCCGGTCGCCGACTCCGCGATCGCCCGCGCGGCCTGCTCCTCGTAGTCCTGCCAGTTCGTCAAAGGTCCTCCTCGCTCACGGCTCCGTCGTGTCGGCCCCGGCCGGGAACGCGGAGCTCAGGCGCAGATCGCCGTCGCCCCGGTCTCGGGCCGGGGCGAGGTAAACAGGGACGACCGCGCGAGCGCCTTCACAGCGGGCAGCATACCGGCGTGTCCGCCTACGACGAGATCGCGCGACTCTACGACCCCTGGTCGGCCAGCGTCGTCGAGGACGTCGACTTCTACGTGGCCGCCGCGCGCCGGGCCGGCGGGCCCGTGGTCGAGCTCGGGGTCGGCACGGGCCGCATCGCGATCCCGGTCGCGGCGAGCGGAGCCCCGGTGATCGGCGTCGACTCCTCGCCGGGGATGCTGGAGGTGGCCCGGGAGCGGGCCGGGCTCGCCGGGATCGAGCTCGACCTGCGCCTCGGCGACTTCCGCGAGCCGCCGGTCGAGGGCCCGGTGGCGCTCGTGCTGATCCCGTTCCGCTCGCTCCTGCACATGGAGACCGCCGCCGACCGGCGCGCGGTGGTGCGGGCCGTGCACGGCCTGCTCGAGCCCGGCGGCCGGCTCGTGTTCGACGTCTTCTGCCCGAGCCGGGAGGACATCGCCGAGACCCACGCGCGCTGGCTCGAGCGGGAGCCCGGGATCTTCGAGCGGGCCGACTGGGACGAGCGGAGCCGGCGGCTGACGCTCCGCGTCCGCAGCGGCGGAACCGAGACCGAGCTCAGCCTCGCCTGGCTCTCGGTCGGCGAGTGGCGGGAGCTGCTCGGCGAGGAGGGGTTCGTCGTCGAGGAGCTCTACGGCTGGTTCGACGGCACTCCCTGGGAGGAGGGTCACGAGGACTCGATCTGGGTCTGCCGCCGGCGCGACTGAGAGCCGGCCCCGGCCCGGCGATTCTGCCGCCGCCACTCGTAGAGTGCGATCGCGCCCGCCACGGCGACGTTCAGCGACTCGACGCCCTCGATCGGGATCCGGGCCTCGACGTCGCGCCCGACCGCCGCCGGCAGGCCGTCGCGCTCGGCTCCGAGCAGAAGGACGACCTCCCCGCGCAGGTCGACCTCGCCGAGCGGGTCGCCGCCGGCCGCGACGAGTGCCACGCGCCTCGGCCGCTTCACGGGGCCGACGTCACGACCTTCGCTCGCGCGGCGAGCACCACCCGGCGGGTCGGGCGTCCGCGGCGCCGCGGCGAACGGCACCTCGACCTGCGGGACGCGCCAGATCGAGCCGGCGGAGGCGCGCAGGGCCTTCGGACCGGTCGGGTCGGCGCAGCCCTCGGAGAGGGCGACGGCGGCCCCGAAGGCATCGGCCGTCCGGATCAGCGTCCCCAGGTTCCCGGGATCGGCGACGCGCCAGAGCGCGAGGGTCGCCGGCCTCGGCCGGGCCGCGGGCAGGTCGGCGCGCCGGTAGACGCCGATCACGCGCGGCGGATGGGCTGCGGTCGAGACCTCGGCCAGCAGGCGGGCCTCGACGTTCTCGCCCGCGACGAGCAGCTCGACCGGCGGGGCGGTCGCCGCGGCGACGAGGTCCTCGCCCTCGCAGGCGAAGAGGCCGAGCTTGTCGCGCCAGCGCCGCTCCTGCAGCTTGCGGACGAGCTTCAGCTTCTCGTTGTCGCGCGAGCTGATCACCCCGCGACGGTACCGCGCCTGCCGCGCGGCAGGGGCATCTAGCCGGGCAGCGCCGCCCTGGCCTGCTCGGCGAGCTTGCCGAACTCGGCCGGATCGCTGACCGCCAGGTCGGCGAGGATCTTGCGGTCGAGCTCGACGTTCGCGGCCTTCAGGCCCGAGATGAACTGGTTGTACGAGAGCCCGTGGGCCCGGGCGCCCGCGTTGATGCGCGTGATCCAGAGGCGCCGGAACATGCGCTTCCTGTTCTTGCGGTCGCGGTAGGCGTAGGCGAGCGAGTGCTCGACCTGCTCCTTCGCGTAGGTGTAGTTCGTGCTCTTGAGGCCCCAGTAGCCCTTGGCCTGCTCGAGGACCTTGCGCCGCTTCTTGCGGGCGTGGACCGATCGCTTCACCCTCGGCATCAGGAGCCTGCCTTACCGAGCAGCTTCCTGACCATCTTCACGTTCGCCTCGGCGAGCGGCTGGTCCTTACTGAACGCCCGCTTCCGCTTCGGCGACTTGTGCTCCAGATTGTGGCTCTGCCCCGCCTTCCGACGCAGGATCTTCCCCGTTCCGGTCACCTTGAACTTCTTCTTGGCTCCCGAGCTCGTCTTCTGTTTCGGCATCTCGCTTCACTCCTGCGTTCTTCGTCGGTGCCAGCACCATTGTCATGTTGCGACCCTCGAGCAGCGGCTGGGTCTCGATCAGCCCCAGCTCCTTGACGTCCTCTGCGAGCCGCATGAGCAGGTCACGGCCGCGATCCGGATGCTCGCGCTCGCGGCCCCGGAACATGATCGTGACCTTGACCTTCGCCCGCTGGTTGAGGAAGCGGACGACGTGGCCCTTCTTGGTCTCGTAGTCGTGGATCCCGATCTTCGGCCTGAGCTTGATCTCCTTGACGTGGATCTGAGTCTGGTTCTTGCGGGCCTGCTTCGCCTTCTGCTCCTGCTCGTAGCGGTACTTCCCGTAGTCCATCACCTTGGCCACGGGCGGGTCGGCCTGCGCCGCCACCTCGACCAGGTCGAGCCCCTTGCCGTAGGCGTAGGTGCGTGCGTCGTCTGTCTGCTTGATCCCGAGCTGCTGGCCCTCTTCGCCGATCAGGCGCACCCGCGGGACGCGAATCGCCTCGTTGATCCGCGCCAGCTGTTCGGGCCGGCGCGGCATCTCCCAGGAGCCTCGCCGCGGCCTCAAGTCGGCGCCCCGCTCAAATGTCTCTTACCAAGCTCGTGTCGTCCTCCCTTGTCAACTGGAAAAGCCACCTCAATTGCAAAAGCCGCTGGCAGGCAGCGGCAGGCACCGTTCTCAACCACTTAGGTTGAACCTCCAAGCGCGTGCCGGAAGGTGAGAGACGGTTTCGCCCCTGCTTGTCAGGACGACAATGTAGCAAGCAACTCGCTCAGGTCGGCAAGCGACATCGTCGACTGCCCGCCGCCGTGCGTGCGGATCGCCAGCGACTCGTCGCTCTCCCTGGCGCCGTAGACGACCACGAACGGGATCTTGTCGAGCTCCCCGTTGCGGATCCGCTTGCCCACGGTCTCGTCGGTCTCGTCGACCTCGACGCGGTAGTCGCCGAGCCGCGCGGCCAGGGCGTGCGCCGCCGCGCGGTGCTCGAGACCGACCGGGACGACGCGTACCTGCACCGGGGCGAGCCAGAGCGGGAACGCACCGCCGAAGTGCTCGATCAGGATGCCGATGAAGCGCTCGAAGGAGCCGATCAGGGCCCGGTGGATCATCACCGGGACGTGCTCGGCGTTGTCGGCGCCCTGGTAGCGGAGACCGAAGCGCTGCGGCATCTGGAAGTCGAGCTGCACGGTGCCGATCTGCCAGGCCCGGCCGAGCGAGTCGAGCATGTGCAGGTCGATCTTCGGCCCGTAGAAGGCGCCGTCGCCGGCGTTGATCGAGTACTCGAGCCCGCGGCGCTCGAGCGCCCGCGCGAGCGCCGACTCGGCCACGTCCCACTCCTCGTCGGTGCCGAGCTTGCTCTCGGGCCTCGTCGAGAGCTCGACCTTGATCTCGAGCCCGAGCCGGTCGTAGATCGCATACCCGAACTCGAGGCAGCCGAGCACCTCGTCCTCGACCTGGTCGGGAGTGCAGAAGAGGTGCGCGTCGTCCTGCGAGAACATGCGCACGCGGAGCAGCCCGTGCAGCGCGCCGGCGAGCTCGTCCCTGTGCAGGACGCCTGCTTCGGCCATCCGGAGCGGCAGGTCGCGATAGCTCCAGGCGCCGTCGGCGTAGAGCGCGCAGTGGCCGGGGCAGTTCATCGGCTTGAGCCCGAACTCCCGGTTCTCGGACTCGAACGTGAACATGTGCTCGCGGTACTTCTCCCAGTGCCCCGAGGTGACCCAGAGCTCCTTGTCGTAGATCTGCGGCGTCCGCACCTCGACGTACCCGCGGGCGCGGTTCTCGTGGCGGCGCAGGTCCTCGAGGACGTTCCAGATCGCCATCCCCTTCGGGTGCCAGAACGGCGATCCCGGCGAGACCTCCGAGAAGTGGAAGAGGTCGAGCTGTGTCCCGAGCCGGCGATGGTCCCGCTTTCGAGCCTCCTCGAGCCGCTCGAGGTGCGCATCGAGGTCGGCCCGGTCGTAGAACGCGGTGCCGTAGATGCGCGTGAGCTGCGTGTTGTGCTCGTCGCCGCGCCAGTAGGCGCCCGCGAGCCCGGTCAGCTTGAAGGCCTTGATCGGCTTCGAGTCCTGGAGGTGGGGCCCGCGGCAGAGGTCGGTGAAGGCCTCTCCCGACGGCGAGGCCTGGCTGTAGAGCGTGATAGGGCCCTCGGCCGTGTCCACGAGCTCGACCTTGTAGGGCTCCTCCTCCGCCTGGAAGCGGGACCGCGCTTCCTGCGCGCTGACCTCGGCGCGGCTCCAGACCCGGCCCTCGGCGAGCTCGCGCCGGACTTCAGCCTCGATCTCGGAGATCTCGGCCTCCGAGATCGGCTGCGGAAACTCGAAGTCGTAGTAGAAGCCGTTCTCGATCGGCGGGCCGATCGCGATCTTGACGCCCGGGTAGAGGCGCCGGACGGCCTCGGCGAGCAGGTGGGCGCTCGAGTGGCGCAGGACGTGGAGCGCGTCGGGGTCGTCCCTGTCGCGGGTGGTCAGGAACTGCACCGGCTGGCCGTCGCCGAGCGGGAGGCGGACGTCCTGGACCGAGCCGTTCGAGCGGACGAGGACGGCCTGCTCGGCGAGCTTCGGCCCGATCGCGCGCGCCGCGTCGAGGCCGGTCGCGCCGTCGGGGAGCTCGAGCTCCTTGCCGTCCGGGAGGATGACTCGCATCGTCCCAAGGATACGTCGCGCCCCGCCCCTCGCCCGCGTTCCCGTCCTTGACAGGTTCCGATATATCGGCTACTGTCGTGATATGCACAGACGAGATCAGATATTCATCGGTCGGGGCGCCTTCGGCGGCCCCGGTGGGTTCGGGCCCGGTGGGTTCGGATCCGGTCCGGGCGGCTTCGGCGGCCCGGGCGGAAGGATGCGCCGGCGAATGCGGCGCGGCAACGTCCGCGCCGCGATCCTGCTCCTGCTCGAAGAGGAGCCGCGCAACGGCTACCAGGTGATGCAAGAGATCGAGCAGCGGAGCGAGGGCGCCTGGCGTCCGAGCCCCGGGTCGGTCTATCCGGCCTTCCAGCTCCTCGCCGACGAGGGGCTGATCCGCGGCGAGGCGCGCGACGGCGGCAACGTGTTCGAGCTCACCGCCACGGGACGCACCTACGTCGAGGAGAACCGCGAGCAGCTCGGATCGCCGTGGCAGCTCGCCGGCGAGGGCGTGCCGGAAGGCGTGCGCGAGCTTTTCCACCTGGCAATGCAGGTGGGGATCGCGACCCGCCAGGTCGTG
Organism: uncultured Actinomycetes bacterium; assembly: GCA_963796625.1. Taxonomy (GTDB): domain Bacteria; phylum Actinomycetota; class Thermoleophilia; order Gaiellales; family Gaiellaceae; genus PALSA-600. Next base: position 324,256 of record CAWCME010000003.1, on the reverse strand, counting down.
CACGCCGGCGGCGAGGCCCAGCGGGCCGAGGCGGCGAAGGTGCTGGCCGAGGCGCGGCGCTCGCTCTACCGGATCCTGGCCGAGGACGAGCCGGCCTCCTAGCGAGCGGCGCGACCCGGCCACGAGCACGACCCCCCGACGGGCGCCGCACGGCGCCCGTCGGCCATACTGGCCCCGCGATGGGAGCCGCCACGGCACGGAGAGCGTCCTGCGGCGGGCCGTCGCGCTGAGCGGCCCGGAGTCGACACCCGCCGGCGGTCCGCGCTGGCTGCGGCGCCTTCCGCCGGCGCTCCAGGGCCGGGACTTCTTCCTGCTCTGGACGGCCCTCGTCGTCGAGGGGTTCGGCGTCCAGATGGTCGCCGTCGCGATCGGCTGGCAGGTCTACTCGATCAACCACTCGCCGCTCGATCTGGGGCTGATCGGCCTCTGCGAGTTCGTGCCGCTGCTCCTGCTCGCGCTTCCGGCCGGCCACCTCGCCGACCGCTTCTCGCGCCGCGCCGTCTTCGCCTTCTCGCTCGGGCTCAGCGCCCTCGTGACGCTGCTCCTGCTCGCCGTCTCGGCAGGGGGCGCGACGAAGCTCTGGCCCTTCCTCGTGCTCGCGGCCGGCAGCGGCATCGCCGCCGCGCTCGCCAATCCGGCCGCGCGGGCGCTCGGCCCCTCGCTCGTCCCCGCCGGGCTGCTCGCGAGCGCGATGGCGCTCCGATCGATCGCCTTCCAGGCCGGCATGGTCGCGGGCCCGGCCCTCGGGGGGCTCCTGTTCGCGATCGACCCCGAGCTCGTGTACGGCGTCGCCGCCGCGCTGCTCGCCGCCGGCGTCGTCGCGCTGGTCGCGATCCACGAGCCCGACGAGCCCCGCGAGGAGGCTCGGCCGGCGCCCGGGCTCGACAGCGTCCTGGCCGGAATCCGGTTCATCCGGCGGACGCCGGTCATGCTCGGGGCGATCACGCTCGACCTGTTCGCAGTGCTGCTCGGGGGCGCGATCGCGCTCCTGCCCCTGTTCGCGCGCGAGATCCTCCACACCGGGCCGACCGGGCTCGGCGTGCTGCGCAGCGCCCCCGCGGTCGGCGCGCTCGCGGCCGGGGTGCTGCTGACGCGCCGCCCGCTCGGCGGGAGGATCGGCTCGACGCTGCTGATCGTCGTGGCGGCGTTCGGCGTCTCGATGGTCGTGTTCGGGCTCTCGCGCTCGCTCCCGCTCTCGCTGGCCGCGCTCGCGGTCTCGGGCTTCGTCGACATGATCAGCGTCAACATCCGCAGCACGATCGCGGTCGTCGCGCCCCCCAACGAGGTGCGCGGCCGGGTCGTGGCGGTCGAGATGGTCTTCATCAGCGCCTCGAACGAGCTCGGCGCCTTCGAGTCGGGGGTGGCGGCCGCGCTGCTCGGCGCCGTGCCGGCGGTCGTGGCCGGGGGCGTGCTCACGGTCGTCCTCGCCGCCGGCTGGCGCTGGCTCTTCCCCGACCTGGCGAGGGTCGACCGGCTCGACGAGCTGCGGCCGGAACCGGCCCGAGCGCCGGAGACGGCTATGTAGGGTTCGAGGACGCCGATGCCGACGATTCGCATCCCTCCCATCCTCCGCGCCGACGCCGGCGGCAACCGCGAGGTCGAGGCGCCCGGCACGACCGTGCGCGAGGCGCTGGAGCACCTCGTCGCCACCTACCCGGCGCTGCGGGAGCGGATCTTCGACGGCGACCAGCTGCCGCAGTTCCTGAACGTGTTCGTCGACGGCGCCGACGTCCGCCTGTTCGACGGCCTCGACACCCCGGTCGCCGGGACTGCCCTGCTGCTCCTGCTGCCGGCGGTCGCCGGCGGCGACGCCTAGTACACCCGTCCGCAAGTACGGCACATCCCCGGCGGCGTCTCGCCGGATCACGCACCGAACTTACGGACGAGTGCACTACCGACGCATCGGCAGGCTGAGCCGGGCGCACTGCGCGACGACTCGACGGTCGTCGCCGGCGAACCTGCGGCAGAACGACGCGGCGTCCGCGCCGCAGTACCTGTACGTGGCGCCGCCCGTGAAGTTCGGGTGGCTGTAGGAGACGCAGTCGGCGCCCCCGCCCGCGCCGCCGCCGTGTCGGCTCGCGAGCACGGCGACGACGATCCCGGCCAGCAGCGCCGCCGCGACCAGGCCGAGGAACAGCCGGTCGCGGGCGCCTATCCGCCTCCGCAGGCGCTCGCTCTCGGCCGGCACTCGTCCCTCGCCGGGGCGGGCGGGCTAGCCCGCCCGCCCGAACGCCACCGCCACCCCGCGTGGCAGGACGAGCACCGGGCAGCGGGTGAGCTCGATCAGGTACTCCGCGGCGGCGCTGATCGTCACCCGCCCGGTGACCGTGCCCGGCTTCGAGCCGACGACGACGAAGTCGGCCACTCCGCTTCCGGGCGGGGCGACCGCTGCGCCGAACCGGGCCGCGAGCCCCTCCGCCGTCTCGAGGGTGCAGGGATCGCCCTCCTCGCCGACCGCGGCGACCGTCCGCAGCTGGTAGTCGCCGCGCTCGGAGAATCCGGCCGGGGCGAAGGCGAGCGCGACGGGGCCGCCGTCCAGCAGCCGCCGCGCCGAGGCCTGCGGGTCGACGTGCCCGGGCGCCGTCCGGTACTCGGAGCCGAACACGATCACATCCGCCTGCTCGGAGACGGCCAGCGAGCGCAGCCCCTCCGGGGTCGAGGCGCTGATCACGACGTGCCGCGGGATCTCGGGGAGCCCGATCGCGGCGGCGCCGGCCTCGAGCAGCGCCTCGGCCTCGTGCTCGGCAAGGCGCTCGCGCCCGCTCTGGACCTCGTGGGCGTGGCGGACGTAGGCGAGCCCGAGCGCTGCGTTCGCGCCCGCGAGGAGGTGCCCGAGCGCGAGCGCGTCGCGATCGTTGTCGGTGCCGTCGTAGGAGACGATGATCTTCGTGGCCATCGGATTCCTCTCGATCTGCCTGTGGCGGTGGTCGACGGGGCGAATAGTGCCCGTCCGGGAATGCCGGCGGGGGCCGCCGGAAGCCTCGCTCCCGGCGACCCCGCAGTGGTCGGGCCTAGCTCGGTGCCGGGCTCACCCCTGCACTTGCGGCAGGGATGCCCGACGGGAGCCCGAGCGACGGGATGTCGGACGGGTAGACCTCGTGCCCGTGGACGGCGAGGTCGCCCATCTCCATGTCCGCGTCGCTCATCCGGAGCGGCACCACGAGTCCCGACCAGCTTCAGCAGGACGAACGTGGCCGCCGCGGAGAAGACGATCACCCAGAGCCCGGCGAACAGCTGCCACTTGAGCAGGTGCAGGCCGCCGGTCACCGGACCGAACGCCGAGTCGGCGAGCAGGCCCGTGAGCAGTCCGCCTGCGAAGCCGGCGAAACCGTGCGTGTAGACGACGCCCGAGCGTGTCGTCGACGTTCCGGAACGGCCGCAGCAGCGCCAGGTAGTTGTAGGCGATGTAGACGAGGATGGACGCGATGACGCCGATCGCCATCGCGCCCCAGCCGTTCACGTAACCGGCCGCCGGCGTGATCGCGACGAGGCCGACGATCATGCCGTTCACGCTGCCGAGCAGCGACGGCTTGCGCCTGGTCGCATAGTCGCAGCCGACCCAGGTCAGGAAGGCGACGGCGGTGCAGAGGTTCGTGTTCAGGACCGCCGAGGAGGCGTCCGGGCCGACGTTGTACGGATCGCCGCCGTTGAAGCCGTTCCACCCGAGCCAGAGCAGGCCGGCGCCGACCGCCACCATGGCCAGGTTGTTCGGGGCGTCGATCTCGCGGTCGCGCGCGAGCCGCGGCCCGATCACCCAGGCGGCGACGAAGCCCGACACGCCGGCGGCGAGATGGATCACGTAGCCGCCCGAGAAGTCGACGGCGCCTTTCTGCGCAAACCAGCCGCCTCCCCAGAGCAGGAAGGCATTGACCGTGTAGACGCACGTCGCCCAGAGAACGACGAAGGGGATCCAGGCCTTGAAGTTGACGCGGCCGAGAACCGACCCGAGCATCAGGATCGGCGTGATCGCCGCGAACACGAACTGGAAGTAGACGAGCGAGGATTGCGGGAAGTCGACCTTGCCGACGAGCGGGATGTTTCCCTGCCCCTGCTCCTCGATCGTGGTTCAGCACGGCGCCCGGCTGCCCGATGAAGTTGCCGAGGAACCCGGACTTCGACACACCGTGCCACGGGTTGCCGAAGCCCATGTCGAACCCGTAGAGCACCCACATCACGAGCACGAGCGCGAAGGCGATGAACGCCAGCATCATGCTGTTCACCGACCACCGCTTCTGCATCACCCCCCCGTACAGGACGACGAGGCCTGGAACGCTCATCAGGCCGACCAGCGTGGCCGCAGTCAGCTGCCACGAGTTGTCGGCCGTGTTCAGCGCAGTGGAAAACAGCATCACCTCTCCTCTCCGAGCCGCAGCTCCCTGCCGCGGCCGCCTCGTTTGCCCAACAAAAAAAAGGCCCCAGGACTCCTAGGAGTCCTGAGGCCTCGATGCCTCCGCAGCGGCACCTTGCCGCACGCGTGCCGGAACGATAGGACGCGCGCGCGGCCGCTGTCAAATTGGAACCGCTCCACCGGGCGGGCCCGCGGAGGCCCGGAGCTTGCTACGCCAGCTCGGCGCCGACGACGAAGGCGTCGTCGACCCCCTCGCCGAGGCGCGCGAGCACCTCGGGCGAGGCGGGCGTGTCGAGCGAGAGCACCATCAGCGCCTTGCCGTCGTCGCGGTCGCGCGAGACGGCCATGTTGGCGATGTTGACCCCCGCCTCGCCGAGCAGCGTGCCGACCCGGCCGATCACGCCCGGCACGTCGTCGTAGCGCAGCACCACCATCCGGGCGGCGAGCTCGATCTCGATGTCGAAGCCGAGGGCGGAGACGAGCCAGCTGCCGGTGGTCGCGGCCGATCGTCGTCCCCGCGACGCGCAGGTCGCCGGCGGAGACGGCGATCAGGTTCGTGAAGTCGCGCGAGGAGCGGTTCCGCTGCTCGACGACCTCGATCCCGCGCTCGGCCGCGACGAGCGGCGCGTTGACGTAGTTGACGGGCTGGTCGACGCGGCCGCGGAACGCTCCGTTCAGCGCCGCCACCGTCAGCAGCCGCGTGTCGTACTCGGCGAGCTCGCCGTAGTACTCGATCGTGATTCGACTCGGCTCGCCGCGGGCGAGCTCGAGCGCGAACCGGCCGAGGCTCGCCGCCAGCGGCACGAACGGGCCCAGCTTCTCCATGTCCTCTGCCCCGATCGAGGGGATGTTGACGGCGTTCGTGACCAGCCCGCCCTCGAGCGCCGCGACGACCTGCTCGGCGACGATCACGCCCGCCCGATCCTGCGCCTCGTCGGTCGAGGCGGCCAGGTGCGGCGTGACGACGATGTTCGGCGCCCCGAGCAGCGGGCCGGAGTACGGCTCCTGCGGGAAGACGTCGAGCGCCGCGCCGGCGAGCGTGCCCGACGCGCAGCGCCTCGCCGAGGGCCGCCTCGTCGACGAGCTCGCCCCGCGCCGCGTTGATCAGGCGGCTGCCGGGCTTCAGCCTGGCGAGCGCCGCGCGCGCCGATCACGCCGCGCGTCTCGTCGTTCAGCGGCAGGTGCAGCGTGACGAAGTCGGCCCGGGCGAGCACGCCGTCGAGCGTGTCGCTCTCGACTCCGGCCTCGCGGAAGCGCTCGGCGGAGACGAACGGGTCGTAGGCGATCACGCGCATCTGGAGCCCGAGCGCGCGCCGGGCGACCTGCTGGCCGATGCGGCCGAAGCCGAGGATGCCGAGCGTCTTGTCGGCGAGCTCGATCGCCGCCCCAGCTTCGAGCGCTCCCAGCGGCCCTCGATCAGCGCGGCGTGCGCCTGCGGGATGTTGCGGGCGAGCGCGACGAGCAGGCCGATCGTGTGCTCGGCCGCCGAGACGATGTTCGACTCGGGAGCGTTCGCGACGACGATCCCGCGGCGCGTCGCCGCCTCGACGTCGACGTTGTCGACCCCGACGCCGGCGCGTCCGATCACCTTCAGGTTGCGTCCCGGCCTCGATCAGCGTCGGCGGTCAGCTTCGTCGCCGAGCGGATCACGATCCCGTCGTAGCGGTCGATGATCGCCGCGAGGTCGCTGCTCGGAGTCGACGTCGACGTCGAAGCTCGCCCGCAGCAGCTCGACGCCCGCCTCGGCGATCTCCTCGCGCACCAGGACTCTCGGGCGGCCGCTCACACCTGAAAGCTACGCGGTGCCGGCGCCGCCGGCCTCCGCTCAACACTGCAAGAAGTGAAGTCTTATGACTTCAATTCTGGAAGCGGCAAACATGGCGTCGAGAATCAAAACTTTACTTTTTGAACCGAAGTGGCTAGAGTGCCGCGCGGTGGAGGGGGCAGCCCGCAGCGGGGGGACGAGGACGGCCGGTCGGGCCCGGACGAGGCCGCCGGCCGACTGGGAGCTCGTCCTCAAGCGCAACCCGGTCGAGCGGCTGAAGCGCGAGAAGGCGCCGCTCGGCATCCGCGACGAGCTGCCGGCGCTGATCGCGGCCGGCTACGAGAACGTCGCCGAGGAGGACGTCGTCCGTCTCCAGTGGTGGGGCCTCTACCACGACAAGCCGAAGATCGGGACGTTCATGCTCCGCGTGAAGGTGCCGGCCGGCCAGCTCTCCCCGACTGCCCTGCGCGCGATCGGGGAGGTCTCGAACCTCTACGGCAGGGGCGACGGCGAGCTCTCGACGCGGCAGAACATCCAGCTGCACTGGCTCGAGCTCGCGAAGCTGCCCGACGTCTTCGCCCACCTCGAGCGCTTCGGGGTCACCACCGCGGGCGGCTGCGGCGACACCGTCCGCAACATCACCGGCTGCCCGGTTCAGGGCATCGCGGCCGGCGAGCTCTTCGACGCCTCGCCGACCGTCGCCGCCGCGGCCGACCTCTTCTACGGGAACCCCGACTGGGCGAACCTGCCCCGGAAGCACAAGTACTCGATCTCCGCCTGCGCCGACCGCTGCAACGCGCCCGAGATCAACTGCGTCTCGCTGATCGGGACGATCGACGCCGGCCGGGAGGGCTTCGCGGTGCTCGTCGGCGGCGGGCTCTCGTCGGTGCCCGGATCGCACGCGAGCTCGGCGTGTTCGTCCCGAAGGCCGAGGCGAACGAGATCCTCGGCGCGATCACGAGCGTCTGGTCGGAGGACCTCACCTACCGCGTCTCGCGGGTGAAGGCGCGGCTCAAGTTCATGGTCGACGACATCGGCCCCGAGGGCGTCCGCGAGCGCGTCGAGGCGAGGCTCGGGCGCAGGCTCGAGGACTACGCGCTGCCGCCGATCTCCGTCGAGCCCTCCCACCACCTCGGCATCCGGCCGCAGAAGCAGGACGGGCTCTCGACGATCGGCGTCCCCGTCCACCTGGGCCTGATCTCGGGCGACCAGATGATCGCGGTCGCCGATCTCGCCGACCGCTACGGCGGCGACGTCCGCCTCACCCGCCAGCAGAACTTCATCGTCACGGGCATCCCGACCGGCAGGGTCGAAGAGGCGGCGGCCGAGCTCGAGCGGATCGGCTTCCCGCTCGACGTGAACCCGGTTCGCGGGAACTCGATCGCCTGCACCGGCGAGCCCCACTGCAACTTCTCGGTCGCCGAGACGAAGACGCGCCTCGGCGCGCTGATCGACCGCCTCGACGAGCGCTTCGGGCTGCAGATCGCCGACCTCCGGCTTCACCTCGACGGCTGCCCGCACGCCTGCGCCCAGCACTGGGTCGGCGACCTCGGCTTCCAGGGCACGACCTCGCGCGACGAGGGCGGCATCCGGCGCCAGGCCTACGACATCTTCGTCCGCGGCAGCCTCGGGCCGGAGCCGGAGATCGGCCGCTCGCTCTTCCGGCGCGTGCCGACCGACGAGCTCGACGCCGCGGTCGAGGGGCTGATCTCCGGCTGGCTCGACGCGGCGCGTCGCCGGACGAGAGCTTCCTCTCCTTCACCCGCCGCGCGAGCGACGACGAGCTCGGCGAGCTGGCCGGCGTGGAGCCGGCCAGGGCAAGGGTGACGCGAGGAGGCGGAGGCATGAGCGCCGTCGAGCTGCTCGACGAGCTCGAGGCCGGGGAGCTCTCGGTCGAGTTCGAGGGCGAGGAGCCGCAGCAGCTGCTGGAATGGGCGATCGAGCGGTTCGCGCCCGGGCTCGCGATCTCGACGTCGTTCCAGATCGACAGCGTCGTCCTGATCGACATGGCCTACGAGATCGATCCCGGGATCCCGGTCTTCAGCGTCGACACGGGCCGCCTCCCGGCCGAGACGCTCGAGCTCGCCGACCGCCTGCGCGCCCGCTACCCCGGGCTCGAGCTCGAGCTCGTCGCAGCCCGACGCCGCCGAGGTCGCCGGGATGACCGGCAAGCACGGCGTCGACCTCTTCAGGACGGCCGTCGACCTGCGCCTGCTCTGCTGCAGCGTCCGCAAGGTGCGCCCGCTGACGAGGCACCTGCACACGCTCGACGCCTGGGTCACCGGCCTGCGCCGCGACCAGTGGGCGAGCCGGACGAACATCCGCAAGGTCGAGATCGACCACGACCACGGCGCGATCGTCAAGCTGAACCCGCTCGCCGAGTGGACCGAGGAGGAGGTCTGGGACTACGTCCGCGAGCGCGAGGTGCCCTACCACGCGCTCTACGACCGGGGCTACACCTCGATCGGCTGCGCGCCGTGCACGCGGGCGGTCGCTCCGGGCGAGGCGAGCCGGGCAGGCCGCTGGTGGTGGGAGTCGAACGCGCCGAAGGAGTGCGGCATCCACTGCTCGATCGAGAGCGGCGGGCTCGAGCACGAGCTGCGCGACGCTGCTCGAGGGCCACGGGTGAGCGGCGCGGTTCGGGTGAGCGGCGCGGCGGCCGAGGTCGCCCGTGCCGAAGCCCAGGCGGTGCTCGCCATGGTGCAGGACGAGAGGCGCCGCGGCCGGCTCGCCGACGTCGTCGCTGCGGTCGACGGGGGCGAGGTCGGGGGCGACGACGCCGACGCGCTCGCGGAGCTGCTCGAGCTCGGGCTGCAGACCGGGCGCGTACGCTCGCTCTACGGCCCCGACGGCGAGCAGGCGGCACTCGCGCTCTTCCGCCGGCTGCCGCTCGGGCGCGAGCTGATCCGGTCGACGCGCGACCTGAGCGGGGCGCTCGCCGCGCTCGAGGGCCGCACGATCGACCGTGTCGCGGTGAGCCTGGTCGGACCTGGAGAATACGGCGTGACGATCTCGACGGAGGACTTCGAGGTCGTCCTCCGGCTCGGCAGGGCCGGAGCCCGTCTCGCGACCATAGGAGCCTGAAGGAAACGATGACGTACATCATCGGAGAGGCATGCATCGACGTGAAGGACATCTCGTGCCAGAGCGTCTGCCCGGTCGACTGCATCCACGAGGTCGACCGTATGCTCGTGATCGACGCCGAGGAGTGCATCGACTGCGGGGCCTGCGAGCCCGAATGCCCCGTCGAGGCGATCCTCCCCGAGGACGCGATCCCCGACGACTGGCAGCCGTTCGTCAAGATCAACTACGCCTTCAACCAGGGCAAGCCTGCAGTCGACGAGCTCGTCGAGGCCTACTGCGCGAGCACGGCATCGTCGCCGACAAGGCCGGCGACTGAGTGGGCAAGAGCTTCTACATGGCCTGCATCGACGTGGCGGGTCGCCGCTGCGTCGTCGTCGGCGGGGGTCGGGTGGCGGCCGAGAAAGCGGCCGGGCTGCTGGCCTGCGGAGCCGCCGTGACGGTGGTCTCGCCCGAGCTCGACCGGGCGTTCGCCCGCCTCGAGGTCGAATGGGTGTCGCCGCCGCTATCGCCGGCGCGACCTGAAGAAGGCGTTCCTGGTCATGGCAGCCACCTCGGACCGGTCGGTCAACGAGAGGGTCTTCCGCGACGCGCAGCGGCGCGGAAGGCTCTGCAACGTCGCCGACGTGCCGGAGCTCTGCAACTTCATCCTGCCCGCGGTCCACCGGGAGGGGCCGATCGCGGTCGCCGTCTCGACGGGCGGTGCCTCACCCGCGCTCGCGAAGCGGCTGCGCTCGCAGATCGCGGAGCTCGTCTCGCCGCGCCATGCCCGGCTCGCGCTCGAGCTGCGCGGCGCTCCGCCCGGAGGCGAAGCGTCGCTTCGCGACCTACGAGGAGCGCCGCGACTACTTCGAGCGGCTCGTCGCGGATCGCCTCTCATGAGCGGGCGGCTCTCCTGACCGTCCGGCTCGTCGGCGCCGGCCCGGGCGACCCCGGCCTGATCACGGCACGCGGCCTCGAGCTGATCCGCGGCTGCGACGCCCTCGTCTACGACGTGCTCGTCTCACCCGAGCTCGTCGAGGAGGCGCCCGCGGGCGCCCTCCTGATCCCGCGCGAGGACGTGGGGCAGGTCGAGCTGAACGAGCTGCTCGTCGAGCTCGGCCGGCAGGGCCTCGAGGTCGTCCGGCTCAAGGGAGGCGACCCGTTCGTCTTCGGGCGAGGCGGCGAGGAGGCGCTCGCGCTCGCGGCGGCGGCGGTCCCGTTCGAGATCGTCCCCGGGGTCTCGGCGATCAGCGCCGCCCCGGCCTCTGCGGGGATCCCCGTCACCCACCGCGGCGTCTCCGCCCAGGTCACGCTCGTCTCCGGCCATTCGGCGTCCGGCGAGGAGCTCGACTACGCGGCAGCTCGCGGCCGCACCGGGAACGCTGGTCGTGTTCATGGGCCTCGCCCACGCCGGCCGAATTGCGGAGCGGCTGATCGGGGCCGGCAAGGTTCCGTCGACGCCTGCCGCAATCGTCTCGCGCGGCACCCACGCCGACTCGCGCTCCGTCTCGGGAACCCTGTCGGAGATCGCGGAGCTCGCAGCCGGGCTCGTCTCGCCGGCCCTGCTCGTGGTCGGCGAGGTCGTCGCCGTCGGCGAGATCCTCGCCTACGGTCAGGCCGCCGGTCGCGCCGCGGCGGCCTGAGACAGAAGCGGCCGGCTCCCGAGGGAGAGGTCCAGCCCGCAGAACGCCGCCACGATCTCCGGGTCGAAGTCGTGCCCGGCGCGGCGCCGGAGCTCCGCGCATGCCTCCTCCGGCATCGCGGCCTTCCCGTAGGGCCTGACGTCGACCATGGCCGAGTACGCGTCGCAGACCGCGATGATGCGCGCCGGGAGCGGGATCTCCGGGCCGCCGAGCCCGTCGGGATATCCGCTCCCGTCCCAGCGCTCGTGGGTGGCGCGCACGATCCTCCCGACCTCGTTCAGGGCCGGCGAGGCGTCGAGGATCCGCTGGCCGATGATCGGGTGACGGCGGATGAACACCGTCTCGTCCTCGTCGAGCGGACCGGGCTTGTCGAGGATCTCGTCCGGGATCGCGAGCTTGCCGATGTCGTGGAGCTGAGCGGCGAGGTCGAGCTTCTCAAGCGCCTCGTCGGCAAGCCCGAGCCGCCTCCCGACCAGTAGGCTGAGCTCGGCCACGCCTCCGACATGCTCGCGCAGCGCCGGCTCGCGCTCCTCCAGCACCTGCAGCAGGACGGCGTGCGGCTGGCCGCGGACGATCAGGAACTGGTACTTCTGGGCGTACAGGCGCTGGTCGGCGATCCGGATCGCGTCTCGCGAGCTCTCGGCCTCGTCGGGGACGATCACGCAGCCGAACGCCGTCGAGATGTCGAAGGCCTCGCCGGTCTCGTGCAGGGCGGCGGTCGTCTCGTCCAGGAACCGGCCGATCTCGTCGGGCGCGACGGTGGCGAAGCTGCAGAACTCGTCGCCGCCGAGCCGGTAGGCCTCGCCCCTTTCCGCCACTGCGGCCCGGAGCTTCTCGCCGAGCCGGGCGAGCAGGGCATCCCCGGCCGGGTGGCCGAAGGTGTCGTTGTATCGCTTGAACCCGTTGAGGTCGTAGATCACGAGCAGCCGGTGCCCCACCGGCGCCTGCTCGAAGGAGCGGTCGAGGTCGGCGGTCAGCCGGCGCCGGTTCCAGAGCCCGGTCAGCGAGTCGGTCGAGGCGAGCTCGTGCATGTGCTCGTAGATCCGCGCGTTCTCCCGGAAGGTGAGCACGGCCCGCGCGATCACGGTCACGATCGTCGCCGCCGCGAGGGCCACTCCGACGGCGTTCCTCCGCTGCAGGTAGCTGTCGACGAGCACCCCGAGCGCGATCAGGCCGCAGACGACGGGCATCGCGACCAGGGGGCGCCCTTCGAGCCGAACGCGCTTCTGCCGCTCGGGCGAGCTCCAGGCGGCGAGGGCGAGCAGGAGCAGCGAGGCCGGCCAAAGCGCGTCGAGGATCGTCCCCGACGTGTAGCTCCCGACCGCCGACTGGTAGAGATAGACGCTGTCGGCGAGGGCGGTCAGGACGAGCGCGCCGCCGATCGCGCCCCAGCCGGGGCCCGGGTTGCGCCCGGCGATCGCGAACAGCCCGGCGACGAAGGCGACGAGGACGATGTCTCCGAGCGGGTAGGCGAGGTTGGTCGCGTCGGCGAGCAGCCTCCCGTGCGTCTGGTTCAGCACGACCTCGAGCAGGACGGCGGCGCCGATGGCGGCAACCGCGAGCGACGCCATCAGCCCGTCGAGCCAGACGCTCGGGTTGAAGCGCGAGACCCGTCCCCGGACGAGCAGCGCAAGGGCGAGGAAGGTCGGCGGGTAGAAGGCGAGGTAGAGGGCGTCCGCGGCCGACGGGAACGGTGGATTGCCGGCATAGACCACGCTCCAGGCGATGTCCCCGAGCGTCCAGCTCGCGATCCCGACCGCGAGGAGCGCCCAGGCGGCGCGCTCGGCCGGCAGCGCGACGGCACGGGCGGCGACCGCGAGAACGGCGGCCACCTCGAGCCCGTCGTAGACCCAGGTGCCGCTGAACGCGTCGAGCCGGGTTCCGCCGAGCCCGAGGCCGGCGTGCGCGACGAAGAAGGCCAGGCCGGCGCCGACGATTGCGAGCCAGCCCCGGACGAGACCGGCGGGAACCGGTCCGCGATCGAGCCGCAGAGGCGAGCGGGACACACTCACATCCCTCTTATCGGCCGCAGGGCGGTCGAACGAGAGGGTCGGTTTCCCCGCGCGGCGTCGAGGCGCTAGGACAGTTGCGTCGTGTCGAAGCGCGCAGGCGCGCTCTGCTCGTAGGCGGCGATCCGCTCCGCACGCGCGAGCGTCAGGCCGACGTCGTCGAGGCCCTCGAGCAGCATGTGGCGGGCGAACGGGTCGAAGGCGAACGGGACCCGCAGGCCGCCGGGATGCGAGATCTCGAGCGCCTCCAGGTCGACGGTCAGCTCGTTCCGCTCTGCGAGGGCGCCCTTGATCGCGGTCAGGTCGTCCTCGGAGAGCTCGATCGGCGCCAGCCCTGTCTTGATCGCGTTCGTGTGGAAGATGTCGCCGAAGCTCGGCGCGAGCACGACCCGGAAGCCGGCATCCTCGAGCGCCCAGGCGGCGTGCTCGCGCGAGGAGCCGCAGCCGAAGTTGCGCCCCGCGACGAGGATCGCCGCCCCCTCGGCCTCGGGCCGGCGAAGCTCGAACTCGGAGTCCTTCATCCAGTCGAAGAACAGGAACTCTCCGTAGCCGGAGCGCTCGATCCGCTTCAGGAACTGCTTCGGAATGATCTGGTCGGTGTCGACGTCGGCCCGGTCGAGCACCGCCGCCCGGCCGGTCACCTGCCTGAGCTCTCTCATCGCAACCGCCTTTCCACGACACGTCCACCTCGACCATGGACGCGGACCGTCCCCGGACGCGCCCGGAAGAGACAGCCTCCGGAACGGGCCCCGACGCTCGCCGGAGGGGGCGGGGCGGGGGACCGTCCCCGGGCGCGGCCGGACAGGGCGAGGACGGCGGTCATCCGAGCTCGCGGACGTCGGTGAAGCGGCCGGCGATCGCCGCGGCGGCGGCCATCGCCGGGCTGACGAGGTGGGTGCGGCCGCCGGCGCCCTGGCGGCCCTCGAAGTTGCGGTTCGAGGTCGAGGCGCAGCGCTCGCCGGCGGCGAGGATGTCCGGGTTCATGCCGAGGCACATCGAGCAGCCCGCCTCGCGCCACTCGAAGCCCGCGGCCGTGAAGACGCGGTCGAGGCCCTCCTCCTCGGCCTGGCGCTTGATCTTCGCCGAGCCGGGGACGACCATCGCGCGCACCGTGCCCGCGACGCGGCGGCCCGAGGCGACCGCGGCGGCGGCGCGCAGGTCCTCGATCCGCGAGTTCGTGCACGAGCCGATGAAGACGCGGTCGACGCCGATCTCCCGGAGCGGCGTGCCGGGCTCGAGCCCCATGTAGTGGAGCGCACGCTCGACCGCCTCCCGGTCCGCGGGATCGTCGAACGCGGCCGGGTCGGGGACGCGGCCGTCGATCGGCGCGACCATGCCGGGGTTCGTGCCCCACGTCACCTGCGGGATGAGCGCGGCGACGTCGATCTCGACCTCCCGGTCGAACGCCGCGCCGGGATCGCTCGGCAGCGCGCGCCACTCGTCGAGGGCGCGCTCCCACGCCGCGCCCGCGGGCGCGCCGGGACGGCCCTCGAGGTAGGCGAACGTCGTCTCGTCGGGCGCGACCATCCCGGCCCGCGCGCCGGCCTCGATCGACATGTTGCAGACCGTCATCCGGCCCTCCATCGAGAGCGCCTCGATCGCCGGCCCCGCGTACTCGATCGCGTGGCCGACGCCGCCTGCGACGCCGATCCTGCCGATCGCGCCGAGCACCATGTCCTTCGCGGTGACGCCGAACGGCAGCTCGCCGGCGAACCGGATCCGCATCGTCTTCGGCCGCGCCTGCAGCAGCGTCTGCGTCGCGAGCACGTGCTCGACCTCCGAGGTGCCGATCCCGAACGCGAGCGCGCCGAACGCGCCGTGGGTCGAGGTGTGCGAGTCGCCGCAGACGATCGTCATCCCCGGCTGGGTCAGCCCGAGCTCGGGCCCGATCACGTGCACGATCCCCTCGCGCCCGCTGCCGGTCGCGTTCAGCGGGACGCCGAAGTCGTCGCAGTTCCGGGCGAGCGCGTCGAGCTGCGCCTTCGCGATCAGGTCGCGGATCGGCCCGGGCTCGGTCGGGACGTTGTGATCCATCGTCGCGATCGTCAGGTCGGGCCGGCGCACGGGGCGCCCGGCCAGCCGCAGCGACTCGAACGCCTGCGGGCTCGTCACCTCGTGCACGAGGTGCAGGTCGATGTAGAGCAGCGCCGGCTCGCCCGGCCGCTCGTCGACGACGTGCGCCTCCCAGATCTTCTCGAACAGCGTGCGCGAGCTCACTGGTCCCCGGTCGCAGGGTAGCTGCCGAAGATCCGGATCTCCCGCGTCCACTCGCGCATCTCGACGAGCGCCGCTCTGCACCTCCGGCGTCCTGCGGGTGGCCGTCGAGGACGATGTCGAAGCGGTAGCGGAACGTCGAGCGTCGGGATCGGCCGCGAGACGAGCTGCACGAGGTTCAGGCCGTGCCGGTGGAACGGCCCGAGCGCGTGGTAGAGCGAGCCCGGCTGGTGGTCGGTGACGAACGAGATCGCCGTCCGCCAGCGCGGCTCGCGCTCGATGCGCGTGTAGGGCGCGACGCCGACGAAGCGCGTGAACGCGCCGTGTGGTCGCCGACGTCGCGCGCGATCACGTCAGGCCGAAGTGCTCGGCCGCCTCGGCGCTCGCGATCGCCGCCTCGCGCCGGCTCCTCCGACTCGGCCACCTCGCGGCGGCGTCCGAGGTCGTCGCCGCCGGGATGCACTTCGCGGCCAGCGAGTGGATCAGCTCGCGGCACTGGTCGAACGCGACCGGGTACGAGCGCAGCGTTCGCACCTCGTCGAGGCTGGATCGGCGCCTTCGCGACGAGGCAGTGGACGATCGGGAGCGTCACCTCCGAGACGATCGAGAGCGGCGCCTCGTAGAGCAGGTCGTGCGTCTCGGCGACCGGGCCGTGGAGCGAGTTCTCGATCGGCAGCACGCCGAGCGACACCTCGGCGGCGACGGTCGCCTCGACGACGGCGATGAAGCTCGCGAGCGGCTCGGCGCCCGAGCCCGGGGGCGCGAGCAGCGCGGTCGCAGCGGCGGTGTGGCTTCCCGCGGGGCCCGGATAGCCGACGAGGCGCCTTCACGCGGCGACCACGCCGGCGAGCGCCGCGAGCACGGCGGAGCCGAACTCCGAGGTCGTGGCCGTGCCGCCGAGGTCGGGCGTCGGAGTCGACGTCGAGGGCGGCGTCGACCGCCGCCTCGAGCGCGCGGGCGAGCGCAGGCTCGCCGAGCCCGTGCTCGAGGAGCAGCGCCAGCGAGCGCAGCATCGCGGTCGGGTTGGCGGCGCCGGTGCCGGCGATGTCCGGGGCCGAGCCGTGCACCGGCTCGAAGACGCCGGGGCCGTCATCGCCGAGGCTTGCCGACGCGGCGACGCCCGAGCCCGCCCGTGACCCCGGCGGCGACGTCCGAGAGGATGTCGCCGAAGGTGTTCTCCATCACGAGCACGTCGAACGAGCCCGGGTCGATCACGATCTGCATCGCGACGCTGTCGACGAGGCCGTGGGTCAGCTCGACGTCGGGGTACTCCGCCGCGACCTCGGAGACGACGCGCCGCCACATGCCGCGAGGTGTCGAGCACGTTCGACTTGTCGACCGAGAGGAGCCGGCCGCGGCGGCCCCGCGCGAGCTCGAAGGCGCGCCGGGCGATCCGCGCGACCTGGTCGGGGTGGTACTCGCAGGTGTCGAAGACGGTGCCGTCCTCGCGCGACTCCGCGCGCTGCCGTAGTAGAGGCCGCCCGACGAGCTCGCGCACGATCAGCAGGTCGACCCCGTCGCCGATCGCCGGCCGCAGGTTCGCGTACACGTCGAGGGCCTTGCGCAGGCTCGATCAGCCCATCTTCGGGCCGCACGACCGCGCCGTCCCAGCTGCGGGCCGCCGACCGCGCCGAGCAGCATCGCGTCGGCGCGCGCGGCACGCTGCGAGCGTCGCCTCGGGCAGCGGCTCGCCGAGAGGCGTCGATCGCGGCGCCGCCGAACGGATGCTCCTCGAGCGCGAGCTCGAGCGGCAGCGCCGTCGAGCACGCGCACCGCCTCGGCCATCGACCTCGGGGCCGATCCCGTCACCCGGCAGGCAGACGACCGTTCTCTACTCACCGTGGATCTCCTGGCGGGTCAGGTCGAGCACGAAGCGGAAGAACTCGCCGACGCCGTCGGCCGACAGCGGGCCGCTGTTCGCCTCCGTCAGCAGCTCGCAGCATCGCGTCCTCGCGGCCCGGGTCGCGCAGCGGCATCCCGTTCGCGAGCTTGTGCTCGTGCAGCGCGCGCACGAGCTCGAGCCGGCGGTTGACCGCCGCGAGCAGCTCGACGGTCGAGCGCGTCGATCTCCGCGCGGATCTCGGTCGACGAACGACGCCTCGCTCACGCCGTGACCCCCAGCTCGTCGAGCAGCGCGTCGACGTCGGCGTCGATCTCGATCGCCGCCGCCGTTCGCCCTCGACGAGCTGCGGCGTCTTCAGGCCGGTGCCGGTGACGAGCACGACGACCCGGTCGCTCTCGCCGATGTCGCCGCGGCGCGACCGCCTCGCGGAGCGCGCCGACCGCGACGCCGGTCGCGCCCTCGCCGAAGATGCCGGCCGTCTCGGCGAGCAACGCGATGTTCGCCCCGACCTCGTCCTCGGGAACGGAGTAGATCGCCGCCGCCCGATGCCCTGCGCGGTCGCGATCGCGAGGTCGCCGTCGGCCGGGTTGCCGATCGCGATCGAGCGAGACCGATCGAGTTCGGGCCGCACCGGGCGACACGCGCCGCTCCTCGGCGAACGCCGCCGCCACCGGCGAGCAGCCCTCGGCCTGGCCGCCGTACAGCCGCGGCCGGTCGCCGCTCGATCAGCCCGAGCCGCCCGAACTGCTCGAAGCCCTGCCAGACCTTCGTGAACATCGCGCCCGAGCCGATCGGCGCCACGACCGCGCGTCGGCGTCTCCCAGCCGAGCTGCTCGACGATCTCGAACGCGAGCGTCTTCGAGCCCTCGGCGTAGTACGAGCGCAGGTTCACGTTGACGATCCCCCAGTCTCGACCTCGCCGGCGAGCTCGCTGACCAGCCGGCGAGCAGTCGTCGTAGCTGCCGCGGACCGCGTAGATCGTGCGCGCCGTAGACCGTCGTCGCCGGCATCTTCTCGGGCTCGAGCCCGGCCGGGCAGAAGATCACCGCGCGCATGCCGTCGGCGGCCGCCCGCGCGGCCGACCGCGTTCGCGAGGTTGCCCGTCGAGGTGCCGAGAGCGTCTCGAGCCCGAACTCCTCCGCCTTCGCGGCGGCGACCGCGACGACGCGGTCCTTGAACGAGTGGGTCGGGTTCGCGAGGTCGAGCTTCAGGCAGCACCTCGCCGACGCCGAGCGCGCTCGCGAGCCGCGGCGCCGGGACGAGCGGCGTGAAGCCCGGGCCCGCTGACGCCGTCGTCGGGCGGCGGCGCAGCCGGCAGCAGGTCGGCGTAGCGCCAGAGCGAGCGCGGGCCGGCCTCGATCCGCTCGCGCGTGACGACGCCGCGCGAGCTCGTCCCAGTCGTAGACGGGTTCGAGCGGGCCGAAGCAGCGGACGCAGATACCGTTCGCGAGCGCCGGGATAGTCGCTCTCGCAGATCGCGGCAGCGGAGGACGTCAACGGGCATGGCCGTACCCCTACCCTGGTGGGCCGCTATGCAGTTCCGGCGAATTCACGATCTCCCTCCCTACGTCTTCGCGACCGTCGACCAGCTGAAGCGCGAGCTGCGGCGCGAGGGCCGCGACGTGATCGACCTCGGCTTCGGCAATCCGGACATTCCCTCGCCCGCGATCGCGGTCGAGAAGCTCGCCGAGGCCGCCGCGAAGCCCGTCAACCACCGCTACTCCGCGAGCCGTGGCCTGCCGAACCTCCGCGAGGCCGTCTGCGAGCGCTACCGGAGCCAGTTCGGCGTCTCCCTCGACCCCGACGCGCACGTGGTCAGCACGATCGGCGCCAAGGAGGGCCTCGCGCACCTGATGTGGGTGCTGCTCGAGGGCGGCGACAGCGCCGTCGTCCCGAGCCCGAGCTACCCGATCCATCTGGTCGCGCCGCGGCTCGCCGGCGCGACGGTCGTCCATGCGCCGCTTCCGCGCGGACGACGACCTGCTCGGCGGGATCGAGGAGGCGGTCCGGGCCGCCCAGCCGGCGCCGCGCGTCGTGATCGTCTCGTTCCCGCACAACCCGACGACCGCGGTCGCGACGCCGGAGCTGATGCAGCAGCTCGTCGACCTCGCCCGCGAGCGCGAGTTCGTGCTCGTGCACGACTTCGCCTACGCCGACATCGCCTTCGACGGCCACGTGCCGCCGTCGGTGCTCGCCGCCGACGGGCGCGCTCGACTGCGCCGTCGAGCTGTACAGCCTGACCAAGTCCTTCTCGATGGCCGGCTGGCGCATGGGCTTCACGCTCGGCCGCCCCGACGTCGTCGCGGCGCTCGCGAAGCTCAAGTCCTACCTCGACTACGGCACCTTCCAGCCGATCCAGATCGCCTCGATCGTCGCGCTGCGCGAGGCGCCCGACTACCCCGACGAGGTCTGCGAGATCTACCTGCGGCGCCGCGACGCGCTGATCTCCGGCCTCGCCCGCGCCGGCTGGGACGTCGAGCCGCCGAAGGGGACGATGTTCGTCTGGGCGCCGATCCCCGAGCAGCTCCGCGAGCTCGGCTCGCTCGAGTTCGCGGTGCTGCTCGCGCGCGGCGCCGACGTCGCCGTCAGCCCGGGCATCGGCTTCGGCCCGGGCGGCGACGGGCACGTCCGCTTCGCCCTCGTCGAGAACGAGCAGCGGATCGGGCAGGCGACCCGCTCGATCCGCAAGCTGCTGCAGCGGCTAGGGCGCTCACGACGTCACCGCCCCTTCCGAGGCCGAGCTGACGCCGGCGGCGTACTTGGCGAACACGCCCCTGCTGTAGCGCGGCGCCGGCGGCGTCCACTCGGCGAGGCGCCGGGCGAGCTCGTCCTCGGGGATGTCGAGGTCGAGCCGGCGGCTCTCGACGTCGAGCACGATCGTGTCGCCGTCGCGGACGGCCGCGATCGGGCCGCCGCGCGCCGCCTCGGGCGCGATGTGGCCGACCATCAGGCCGTGCGTGGCGCCGGAGAAGCGGCCGTCGGTGATCAGCGCGACCTCGTCGCCGAGCCCCTCGCCGACGAGCGCCGCGGTGACGTGGAGCATCTCGCGCATCCCGGGCCCGCCGGCCGGGCCCTCGTAGCGGATCACGACCACGTCGCCGGGCTCGATCGAGCGCGCCTTGACGGCGGCGAAGCACGTCCTCCTCGGAGTCGAAGACCCGCGCCGGGCCGCGGTGGTAGAGCCGCTCGTGGCCGGCGAGCTTGACGACGGAGCCCTCCGGCGCGAGCGAGCCGCGCAGGATCGCGAGCCCGCCGGTCGGCTTCAGCGGCGTCTCGCCACGAGACGACGACGTCCTGGCCCGGCCGCTCCTCGACGCTCGCTGCCGACCTCGGCGAGCGTGCGGCCGTCGACGCCGCGCGCCGTCGCCGTGCACGACGCCCGCGCCGACGAGCTCGCGCGCGACGAGGCCGACGCCGCCGGCCTCGTACATGTCGGTCGCGACGTAGCGGCCGCCGGGCTTCAGGTCGGCGACGATCGGCGTGCGGCCGGCGATCGTGTCGAAGTCCTCGAGCTCGAGCTGCGATCCCCACCTCGCGCGCGATCGCGAGCAGGTGCAGGACGCCGTTCGTCGAGCCGCCGGAGCCGGCGACGGCGGCGATCGCGTTCTCGAACGCCTCGCGGGTGAGGATCTGCGACGGCCGCGATGTCCGTCGCGGACGAGCTTCATCACGAGCTCGCCCGCCTCGCCGCGCGGCCTCCGCCTTCGACGCGTGCGTCGCCGGGATGCCCGAGAGCCCGCGCGGGCTGATGCCGAGGAAGTCGATCACGAGCGCCATCGTGTTGGCCGTGAACTGGCCGCCGCAGGCGCCGGCGCCGGGGCAGGCGACGGACTCGAGCGCGTGCACCTCCTCGTCGGTCATCCGGCCGGCGGCGCGGGCGCCGACCGCCTCGAAGACGTCCTGGATCGTCACGTCGCGGCCCTCGTACCGGCCGGGCGCGATCGAGCCGTTGTAGAAGACGAGGCCCGGGATGTCGAGGCGCGCGAGCGCCATCACCCCGGCGGGGATCGTCTTGTCGCAGCCGACGATGCAGACGAGGCCGTCGAGGAGGTGCCCGTCGACGACGAGCTCGATCGAGTCGGCGATCACCTCGCGCGAGATCAGCGAGGCGCGCATCCCGGTCGTGCCCATCGAGACGCCGTCGGAGACCGAGATCGTGTTGAACTCGATCGGCGTGCCGCCCGCGGCGCGGATGCCGTCCTTCACGTGCTTGGCGAGCACGCGCTGGTTGAAGTTGCACGGCATCGTCTCGATCCAGGTCGTGGCGACGCCGACGAGCGGCTTCGCGAGATCCTCGTCGGTGAAGCCGACCGCCTTCAGCATCGCGCGGGCGGGCGCGCGGTCGACGCCGTCGGTCAGGGCGGCGCTGTGGCGCTTGGCGGGATCGGTGGGCTGCGAATAGACGCTCATCTCGTCGCTCCTGCTGTCTCGAGGGTCTCGGCTCTGGCTCCGTCACGGGCGATGCGCAAGCGGCAGGATGCCCGCGTCCGGCAGGCGCCGCTCGAGCGCCGCGGCGACCGCCGCCGCCTGGTCCCTGCTCGGCCCAGACGACGACCGACGGGCCCGAGCCCGAGAGCGTGACGCCGGCCTGGCCCGCGACCGGGCTCGCGCGAGCTCCGCGAGCAGCGGCGCGTCGGGCAGCCGGAACGGCTCGTGCAGGACGTCGTGGAACGCGCTCGGCGAGCAGCTCGGCGTCGCCCGAGGCGATCGCAGCGCCGAGCAGCGCCGCCTGGGCGGCGGCGGTCGGCGGCCTCGTCGTGCCGGAGCGAACTCGGGCAGGCGCGAGCGCGACGCGCTCGTGTTCACGCGCGTCTGCCGGGACGACGACGATCGGCGCGAGCGGCAGGTCGGTCGCGATCCGCTGCGCCTCGAGGCCGCCGTCGCCTTGCGCCAGATCAGGCAGACGCCGCCGAGCAGCGCGCGGCGCGAGGTTGTCGGCGTGGCCCTCGAGCGGCAGCCCGAGCTCGAGCAGCAGGTCGAGCGGCATCGTCCGCCGGCCGCCGCCAGCCCGGCGACGAGCCCGGCGGCGACGGTCGCGGCCGACGAGCCGAGCCCGCGCTCGAGCGGGATCCGGTTGACGAACCGGAAGCGGTGGCCCTCGAGCGGGCGCGACGAGCGCGAACGCCCGCAGCGCGAGATGCGTCTCGTCGCGCGGCAGCTCGTCGGCGCCCTCGCCCTCGAGCGACGACGAGCGGCTCGCCGTCCTCGGCCGGCAGGACGTGCAGCTCGTTCCAGAGGTCGAGCGCGGCGCCGGCGCAGTCGAACCCGGGGCCGAGGTTGGCCGGTCGTCGCCGGCGCGCGCACGACGAACGCGCCTGCGCTGACCAGCCGCGACTCGACCTCCGCGAGGATCGAGTCGACGTCGGCTCGACGAGGATCGCGTCGCGGCGTGTCAGGACCTCGACCGCGGCGGTGTCCTTGAGGCCGTGGCCGGTGAGGACGCAGACGACCGTGCTGCCCGGCTCGAGCTCGACGTGCGCGAGCGCGGCGAGGCCCGCGGCCGACGACGGCTCGCAGAAGATCCCCTCCAGGCTCGCGAGCTCGAGCCACATTCGCGTGATCTCCTCGTCGGTGACGGTGACGGGCTCGACCGTCCCGTCGGCGACGAGCGCCTCGACCTCGTGGACGTGCGCCGGCTCGGCGATCCGGATCGCCGAGGCGAGCGTCGTCGAGCGCTCGACCGCGTGCGCCGGCGACGATCCGCGGGCGCACGCCGTCCTCGGCGAAGCCCTTCGCATAGGCGACGCGTGTTGCCGCCGCCGCCGTAGGGCAGCGCGAGCACGTCGGGCGCGCGGCCGAGCTCCTCGTCGATCTCGAACGCGGCCGTCTTCTGGCCCTCGATCCGGTTGCGGGTTGAGCGAGTTGACGAGCGCGAAGGCGCCTCGCTCGGCGAGCTCGAGGCAGCTGCGCGAGCGCCTCGTCGAAGCTCCCGCTGCACCTCGAGCACCCGGGCGCCGACCGCGCGCGACTGGGCCAGCTTCGCCGCCGCGATCGCGCCCGCCGGGCAGAGCACGACCGCCGTCAGCCCGGCCCGCGCCGCGTAGGCGGCGGCGGAGGCGGCGGTGTTCCCGGTCGAGGCGCAGACGATCCCCTCGGCGCCCGCCTCGACCGCCTTCGCGACCGCGACCGCCATCCCGCGGTCCTTGAAGCTGCCCGTCGGGTTCATGCCCTCGAACTTGAAGTACAGCTCGACGCCGAGCGCGCTCGCCGAGCCGCCGCGACCGGATCAGCGGCGTGCGAGCCCTCGCCGAGCGTCAGCTCGGGCGTGTCGGGGCCGACCGGCAGCCGGTCGCGGTAGCGCTCGATCACGCCCATCCGAGCTCCGCAACGCCGCGGTCGGAGACGACGGGGAACGGCAGCGGCTTGCGCGCGCACCTCGTCCATCGCCGCGATCGCCGCCAGCGCCTCGTCGAGCGCGCCCTGGCGCGCCTCGTGCGTGACGACGTGCAGCGCCGCGCCGTCGCCGTTCTGGTGCTGCAGGAGCCGCGCGACCGAGACCTCGCGCTCGGCGAGCGCGTCGGCGACGCGCGCGAGCACGCCCGGCCGGTCGTCGACCGAGAGGTGGAAGTAGAACGGCGAGCGGTTGTCGCCGCGGCGCGAGCCGCGGCAGGATCGCGCCAGACCGGGTCGTTCTGGAGAAAGCCCGTGCCCATCGTCCCGATCACGCTCGCCATGTCGGCGATCACCGCGGAGGCCGTCTCGACGCCGCCGGCGCCGGGCCCCTCGAGGGTGATCTCGCGGATCGCGTCGCCCTGCAGCATCACCGCGTTGAAGGCGCCCTCGACCGCGGCGAGCGGATGGTGGCGGTCGACGAGCGCCGGGCCGACGCGGACGTCGACGTGCCCGTCGACGAGCCGGGCGGCGCCGACGAGGCGGATCACCATGTCGAGCTCGCGCGCGGCGGCGATGTCGAGCGGGTCGATCGGTCGATCCCGACGACGTCGACGTCCTCGAGCGCGAAGCGCGAGTTGAAGGCGACGGTGGCGAGGATCGCCATCTTCGCCGCCGCGTCCGCGCCGGAGACGTCGTCGGTCGGGTCGGCCTCGGCGAAGCCGCGCGCCTGCGCCTCGCGCAGCGCCTCCTCGTAGCGACTTGCCCGCCTCCATCTCGGTGAGGATGAAGTTGGTCGTGCCGTTCACGATCCCGAGCACGCGGTGGACGTTCGTGACGACGAGCGACTCGCGCAGCACCTTGATCACCGGGATCGCGGCGCACACGCTCGCCTCGAAGCGGAGCTGGACGCCCGCGCCGGAGGCGGCCTCGAAGAGCTCGGCGCCGCGCCGGGCGACGAGCTGCTTGTTCGCGGTGACGACGTGCTTGCCGCTCCGGAGCAGCTCGAGGACGAGCCCGCCGGTCGGCTCGACGCCGCCCATCACCTCGGCGACGATCGCGATCTCCGGGTCGTCGAGGACGTCGTGCGACGTCGGTCGTGAGCACGCCGCCCTCGGGCGGGAACCCGCGCTGCTTGTCGAGGTTGCGGACGAGCGCCTTGACGACGCGCAGCCGGTGGCCGGTCGCGCGCTCGATGTCGTCGGCCTGCTCGTTCAGCAGCCGGTTGACGGCCGAGCCGACGGTGCCGTACCCGAGCAGGGCGACCGGGACGTCAACCGACGCCATGCGCCCTCCTGCACCGCTTCGTGAGCCTGGACCGGCCGGTGGGCGAGCGCGCGCAGCCGCTTGCCGACCTGCTCGATCTGGGTCGCGGCGAGCCGCTGCCGGGCCTCGGCCAGGCTCGGGCTGCCCTTGTCCATCTCGGCGATCCACTCCCGGGCGAACGAGCCGTCCTGGATCGCGGTCAGCGCCTTCCTCATGTTCTCCTTCACGTGCGCGTCGACGACGCGCGGGCCGACGGCGATCGAGCCGTACTCGGCGGTGTCGGAGATCGAGTAGTGCATCCGCTCGATCCCGCCCTCGAAGATCAGGTCGACGATCAGCTTCACCTCGTGGACGCACTCGTAGTAGGCGATCTCGGGCTGGTAGCCGGCCTCGACGAGCGTCTCGAACCCGGCCTGGATCAGCTGGGTGAGCCCGCCGCAGAGCACCGACTGCTCGCCGAAGAGGTCGCTCTCGGTCTCCTCGGCGAAGGTCGTCTCGAGGATCCCGGCCCGGCCCGGCGCCGATCCCGGCGGCGTAGGCGAGCGCGAGGTCGCGCGCGCTGCCCGCTCGCGTCCTGGGCGACGGCGATCAGCGCCGGCGTCCCGTAGCCCTCCTCGTAGAGCCGCCGGACGATGTGGCCCGGCCCCTTCGGGGCGACCATGATCACGTCGTGGCCCTCCGGCGGGGCGATGCGGCCGTAGTGGACCGAGAAGCCGTGCGCGAACAGGAGCGCCGCGCCGGGCGCGAGGTTCGGCGCCACCTCGTCGCGGAAGAGCGCCGCCTGCGGCCCGTCGGGGACGAGCATCGCGACGATCTGCGCGCCGCGCACCGCCTCGGCGACGTCGCCGGACCGGCAGCCCCGCCTCCTCGGCGGCTGCGCGGGAGGTGCTGTCGGGCTTGAGCCCGACCACGACCTCGACGCCCGAGTCGGCGAGATTGAGCGCGTGGGCGTGGCCCTGGCTGCCGTAGCCGAGCACCGCGACCTTGCCCGTGAGGAGGCCGACGTCGCCCGTCTTGATCACTTCTGCCATGTGAGTCCTTTCGCTACGAGACGGCCGCGGCTGGGCCGCGCTGGACGCGGGCCGGGCCGGCGCAGGCCGATCCGTCCCGTGCGGGCGAGCTCGCGCACGCCGTGCGGGCGGACGAGCTCCTCGAAGGCGTCGAGCTCCTCGGGCCGCCCGACGATCTCGAACGTGATCGCCTCGCGGCCGATGTCCGCGACGCGGGCGCCGAAGACCTCGCCGAGCGCGATCAGCTCGGCCCGCTTGTCGGCGGGCGCGCCGACCGTGATCAGCGCGAGCTCGCGCTCGACCGACTCGCCCGGCCGGAGCTCGACGACGCGCAGGACGTTCACGAGCTTGTGCATCTGCTTCTCGATCTGCTCGAACGAGTGCTCGGAGCAGTCGACGCGGAGGGTGAGCCGCGAGATGTCCGGCCGCTCGGTCGGCCCGACCGCGAGGCTCTGGATGTTGTAGCCGCGCCGCGCGAACATCTGCGAGACGCGCGCCAGCGCCCCCGGCTTGTTCTCGAGCTCGACCGAGACGGTGTGGTGGCTCATCCCGAGACCCTCTGCTCGTCTTCGACATCGTCGGGCAGCTCGATGATGTCGACCGAGGCGGCGCCGGCGGGGACCATCGGGTAGCAGTTCTCGTTCGGGTCGACGCGGGCGTCGACGACGGCGGTGCGGCCGCAGTCGAGCGCCGCCTGGAGGGTCGACGTCGAGGTCGTCCTCGCTGTCGACCATGAAGCCGGCGCAGCCGAGCGCCTCGGCGAGCTGGGCGTAGTCGGGCACCTGCTTGGTCAGGTGCGTCTCGGCGTAGCGCTCGGCGTAGAAGAGCTCCTGCCACTGGCGCACCATCCCGAGCCAGCCGTTGTTGACGATCACGACCACGATCGGCAGCCGCTCGAGCGCCGCCGTCGCGAGCTCCTGGCAGGTCATCTGGAAGCAGCCGTCGCCGTCGATGCAGACGACGGTCGCGTCGGGCCGCGCCGCCTTGGCGCCGACCGCGGCCGGCAGGCCGTAGCCCATCGTGCCGAGCCCGCCCGAGGTGATGAACGTGCGCGGCTGCTCGCACTGGAGGTACTGCATCGCCCACATCTGGTGCTGGCCGACGCCGGTCGTCCAGACGAAGTCCTCGCGCCGCGCCGCGGTCAGGTCGCGCAGGCGCTCGATCACGGTCTGCGGCTTGAGCACGCCCTCGCTGCGGCGGTACTTGTACGGGTAGAGCGCACGCCACTCCTGCAGCTGCGCGTGCCAGGCGCGTGCGGTCGACGGCCTTCTCGGCCTCGAGCGCCTTCACGTCGCGGGTCAGCTGCGAGAGCGCGAGCTTGAGCGGGCCGACGACCGGGATGTCGGCCTCGCGGATCTTCCCGACCTCGGCCGCGTCGATGTCGAAGTGGATCACCTTCGCGCCCGGGCGCGAACGCCGAGACCTTGCCGGTGACGCGGTCGTCGAAGCGGGTGCCGACCGCGATGATCAGGTCGGACTTGTTCAGCGCCCAGTTCGCGTACTTCGAGCCGTGCATGCCCGGGCGCGCCGTAGTTGAGCGGGTGCGAGTCGGGCAGGCAGCCCTTCCCCATCAGCGTCACGACCGCCGGCAGTTGCGCCGCCTCGACGAGCGCGAGCAGCTCGGCGGAGGCCTCGGCGTTGATCACGCCGCCGCCCGCGTAGACGATCGGCTGCCGCGACTCGGCGATCGCCTTCGCCGCCTCGCGCACCTGCCGCTCGTGCACCCGCGTCGGCGGCCGCCAGCCGGGCAGGTCGACCTCGTCGGGGTAGGAGAAGTCGAGCTCGGCCTCCTGGGCGTCCTTCGCGATGTCGACGAGGACGGGGCCGGGACGGCCGGTGCGGGCGACGTGGAACGCGTTCTTGATCGCCTGCGGCAGCTCGCGCACGTCCTGGACGAGCCACGAATGCTTGACGATCGGCATCGTGATGCCGGTCGCGTCGGTCTCCTGGAAGGCGTCGGTGCCGATCAGGCTCGACTTGACCTGGCCGGTGATGCAGACGATCGGCGTCGAGTCCATCCAGGCGTCGGCGATCGCGGTGACGAGGTTCGTCGCGCCGGGGCCGGAGGTCGCGATCGCGACGCCGACCTTGCCGGAGGCGCGCGCGTAGCCCTCGGCCATGTGGCCGGCGCCCTGCTCGTGGCGGGCGAGCACGTGGCGCACGGTCGTGCCGCGCGCGATCGCGTCGTAGGTCGGCAGGATCGCCCCGCCGGGGATCCCGAACATGACGTCGACGCCCTCCGCCTCGAGCGAGCGCAGGATCGCGTCGGCGCCGAGCATTCTCGTCATCGAGCGGCCTCCTTGAGTTCTCTGTCGGTCATTCTCTGCACCCTTCCTGGCTCCTCGTCGTCGTCGCCTGGCCCGTCGAGCCCGTCGAGCGTCGCGACGCACCTCTCCCGTCGTGAGGTCGGCGTCTGCGGCGTCTGGGGCCGCGTGAGTGTCATCCTCCCCCTAGCGGGGGAGCATGAGGATGGTCACCACGAACATCCCCGTCGCCGGGGAGCTCGTGTCGGACGTGGGCGTCTCGAGGGCGTGACCGATCATGCCGCGACCAGTCTGCCCAAGCGCCTTTGACGCTGTCAACTACGACCCGCAGGCCCGACCCGCTTCCGCGTTAGACCCGAACCCGGGTGACGTGCTCGTGGTCGTGCTCGTCGATCAGCCAGTTGTGGCCGAAGCTGCGCATCGCCTCGATGATCGGCAGCAGCGCGACGCCCTTGTCGGTCAGCTCGTACTCGACCCGCGGCGGCGACTCCGGGTAGCTGTGGCGGACGACGATGCCCTGCCCCTCGAGCATGTGCAGCCGCTCGGAGAGGGTGCGCGGGCTGATCCCGGGGCAGGCGTGCTCGAGCTGGGTGAAGCGGCGCGGGCCCTCGGAGAGGTCGTGCACGAGCAGCGACGTCCACTTGGAGCCGATCAGGTCCGAGGTGGCGGCGACGGCGCAGCAGGTGCCGTCGTGGACCTCGTTCATCTTGCGGGTGGCCATCAGGGACAGTGTACTCCAGCAGGAGCCGAAAAGCCGCCGCTTTCGGCTGAACGGCTCATTTCTTTCCGATCGGAAAGAAACGTTACTTTCCGATCGGAAAGGAACGCCTACCCGGCCCCGCGCTCGATCGGCACGTCGACCAGGTTGCCCCACTCGGTCCACGAGCCGTCGTAGTTGCGGACGTCGGGGTAGCCGAGCAGCTCGTGGAGGACGAACCAGGTGTGAGCCGAGCGCTCGCCGATGCGGCAGTAGGCGACCGTCTCCCGGTCCGGCGTGATCCCCTTCGCGGCATAGAGCTCGCGCAGCTCGTCGGCGCTCTTGAAGGTGCCGTCGTCCCGCACCGCCTGCGCCCACGGGATCGACTGCGCAGTCGGGATGTGCCCGCCGCGGGAGGCGCCCTCGGACTCGTAGCCGGGCGGCGCGAGCAGTTCACCCGCGAACTCCTGCGGCGAGCGTACGTCGACCAGGGCCTTGCCGGGGTCGCCGATCAGGCCGCGGACGTAGTCGCGGTAGGCGCGAATCGACTCGTCGCGGTCCCGCGCGATGTAGGCGGCGGCCGGGCGGCTCGGAGGCTCCGTGCTCAGCTCGCGGCCGTCGTCGATCCACTTCTGGCGCCCGCCGTCGAGGATCCGGACGTCGGCGTGCCCGTAGACCTTCAGGTACCAGTACGCGTAGGCCGCAAACCAGTTGTTGCGGTCGCCGTAGAGGACGACGGTCGTCGCGTTCCCGATCCCGCGGGAGCCGAGCAGCGCCTCGAACGCCGGCTTGTCGACGAGGTCGCGCTCGACCGGGTCCTGCAGATCGTCCTGCCAGTGCAGCTCGACCGCACCGGGGATGTGCCCGTCGTGGTAGAGGTCGGGGTTCTCGTCGACCTCGGCGACGACGACGCTCTCGTCGTCCAGGTGCTCCGCCACCCACCCGGTGGCGACGAGCACGTCTCGCGCGTACCCGCTTGCCATCTCGTGCCTCCTCGTTGCTTCGCGTCCCGAGGCAATGAAAGCAGACCCGCAGGCGGCGGGCTTGCTCCGGCGCGCGCCGGCGGTCGGGAGGCGCGGCAGGCACGCCGCGAGGATTCAGCAACTTCTAACACGCGTCTTACCCCCCTCTTAGGGAGTGGCGAGAAGATCGGAACCACTGTGAAGCGAGCCCATACGCACCCTCCGACGCGACGCTCGCATCACCCGCGGCGCCCGACCCTTCGGGCGCCGCACCCCCTCCTCCTACGCCCACGGGCGGGCTGCGCCTGCGCAGCCCGCCCGTACTCCTCGCCGGCACGGTGGCTGCCCGGGCCCGTCGCTCCGCACGGTGCCGCGGAGGCGACGGGCCCGGACGCCACCGTCTCCCGGTGACCCCGCCGGCCCCGGCCGGGCCGGCGGCTGAGGACTTCCCTTTCGCGTCGCGAATGTCCACCATTACGGGCATGGCGATTCTCGTTGTCGACGACGACCAGGCGGTTCGCGACGCGCTGCGGCGGGCCCTGACGATGCAGGGCTACGACGTGGAGCTCGCCGGGGACGGCGAGGAGGCGCTGCTCAGGCTGCGTGCGAACCCGAACGCGACCGACCTGGCGATCGTCGACGTCCTGATGCCCCGGCTCGACGGGCTCGAGATGACCCGCCGCCTGCGCGCCGACGGGAACCAGGTGCCGATCCTGATGCTGACCGCGCGCGACCAGGTGGCCGACCGCGTCGCAGGCCTGGAGGCGGGTGCGGACGACTACCTCGTGAAGCCGTTCGCGCTCGAGGAGCTCGTCGCGCGGGTGCGCGCGCTGCTGCGCAGGCTCAGTGCCGACGAGGCGGCGACCACGCTCTCCTTCGCCGACCTCGAGCTCAACACCGGCACGCGCGAGGTCACGCGCGGCGACGAGTCGCTCGTGCTCACCCGCACCGAGTTCGCGCTGCTCGAGCTCTTCCTCCGCAACCCGAAGCAGGTGCTGACGCGCTCGGTGATCTTCGACCGCGTCTGGGGCTACGACTTCGGCTACGGCTCGAACTCCCTCGACGTCTACATCAGCTACCTGCGGAAGAAGACCGAAGCCGGCGGCAAGCCGCGCCTGATCCACACGGTGCGCGGCGTCGGCTACGCCCTGCGAGAGCCGTGACGCTCCGGGCCCGGCTGGCACTCGGCGCCGGGGCCGCGGTGGCCGTCGCGGTCGTGCTCGCCTCGGTCCTCGTCTACTTCCTCGTCCAGAAGGAGCTTCGCTCCGAGGTCGACCGGAACCTGCGCAACGAGGCGGAGCAGATCAACCACGTGCCGCGCTACTTCTCGACGCTCGCGTACTCGCCGAACATCTACGCGATGGATGTCCCGGCGCCGCTCTTCACGGGGTACTTCCAGATGGTCGGGCGGGACGGGAAGATCTACATCCCCCAGAGCTACGTCGCCCCAAACCCGCAGCTCGCGATCACGAAGCGGGTTCACGCGGTCGCGGCCGGAACGGCGGGGGCGTTCTACTACGACACGACGCTCGAGGGCGACCACACCCGGGTGTACACGGTCCTCTCGAGCGACCTGGTGCCGCCCGTGGCGATCCAGGTCGTCGAGCAGCTCGCGAGCGTCGACCACGAGCTCTCCAGGTTGAGGCTCTGGCTGACTCTCGTCGCCGCGGGCGGGATCGCGCTCGCCTCCGGTGCTGGCTTCCTCGTCGCCCGGGCGACGCTGCGTCCGGTGCGCGAGCTGAGCGAGACCGCGGAGCGAGTTCGCGCGACGCGCGACCTGAGCCAGCGGATCGCGGTCGAGGGAACCGACGAGCTGAGCAACCTCGCCTCGACCTTCAACGCCATGCTCGAGTCGCTCGACGACGCGGCGCAGCGGCAGCAGCAGCTCGTCCAGGACGCCTCTCACGAGCTGCGCACGCCCCTGACCAGCCTGCGGACGAACATCGAGGTGCTCGCGAAGGGGGACGGTCTGCCGCCCGGCGAGCGGGAGCAGCTGCTGCGCGACGTGATCGAGCAGCTCGGCGAGATGACGGCGCTGATCAGCGAGCTGACCGAGCTTGCCCGCGGCGAGGAGCAGTCGGCCGCGCTCGAGGACGTCCGCCTCGATCTCGTCACCGACGAGGCGATCCGGCGAACGGCCCGCAACCATCCCGACGTCCCGATCGAGGCGGACCTCGCCGAGACGAGCATCGTGGGGATGCCGGCGAGCCTCGAGCGGGCGATCGCGAACCTGCTCGACAACGCCGCCAAGTGGAGCCCGCCCGGCTCGCCGGTCGAGGTTCGGCTCAGCGGCACCGAGCTGACCGTCCGCGACCACGGCCCCGGGATCGCCGAGGGCGACGTCCCCCACATCTTCGAGCGCTTCTACCGCGCCACCTCCGCGCGGGGCATGCCCGGCTCGGGCCTCGGGCTGGCGATCGTCCAGAAGGTCGCGGATGCGCACGGCGGCACGATCGCCGTCGAGGCCGCCGACGGCGGCGGCACGTTGATGCGGCTGTGGCTGCCGGAGCGGAACGGCTCGCCCGAGGGCTGAGCCGGCAGGGGCTCCCGCCGCCCGCCGGCGGGAGCCCGCCGCTCCAAGCGCTCATTTCGGTTCGGGCTCTAAGCCTCTTCTTAGTGTGCAGTGGTTTGCTTCAGGCCGTGATCGGTCCCGCCCGCGCTTCCAGCTCCCCTCCTGCCGGCCGGCCCGGCCGGCAGCCGCTCCGGACGCTCGCTTGAACCGCCGTCCCTCGAGGCGCCTGACGCTGTACATCGTGCTGGGCGCCCTGGCAGCCGCCGCGATCGTGCTCGGGCTGAACGAGATCTACGGCTTCTTCAACTCCCCGTCGGCGAGCGTGGGCGTCCAGCGGACTGCGACGGTCACCCGGGGCGTGGTCCAGTCCAGCGTGACGGCCTCGGGGAACGTCGGCGTGGCGCGCTCCGCCGCCGCGAACTTCTCGACGAGCGGCACCGTGACGTCGGTGTCCGTCAGGGTCGGGCATCCCGTCGGGATCGGCAAGGAGCTCGCGGCGCTCGATCCGACGAGCGCCCAGGCTGCGCTGGACGCGTCGAAGGCGAATCTCGCCCAGGCCCAGAGCACGCTCGCGGCGGCAGAGAGCGGCCCGACCGCGGAGCAGCAGGCGGCCAACTCGTCGAGTCTCCAGCAGGCCGAGGTCGAGGTCTCGACGGCCAAGCAGCAGCTGAGCACCGATCAGGCGGCGCTTGCCACCGCCCAGCAGCAGCTCGCCGCGAGCCAGAAGCTCGATTGCCCGCCGGCGCCGTCGAGCTCGGGGTCGGGCGGCTCGGCCGCCTCGTCCTCGAGCGCGGCCGGCTCGTCGTCGTCCGGCGGCAGCTCCGGCGCTTCCTCGTCGTCGTCCGGGTCCTCCACCTCGGGCGGGAGCAGCTCCTCGTCCGGGACCGGATCCTCGGGCGGCGGCTCCTCGACGACCGGATCGCACGGATCCTCCGGAACTGGGTCGTCGGGAACTGGATCGTCGGGAACGGGGTCGTCGGGAACGAGCTCCGCCGGCACGAGCTCCGCCGGAACGAGCTCCGCCGGAACGAGCTCCGCCGGGACGAGCTCCGCCGGGACGAGCTCCGCCGGGACGAGCTCCGCCGGGACGAGCTCCGCCGGCAGCGGGTCCTCCGGCTCGGGATCGTCGGGCACGGGATCGTCGGGATCCGGGTCCTCCGCGGCGGGATCGTCGTCGAGCTCGGGCGGCGGGTCCGGGGCGGGCTCGTCGGGGGCGGGTGGCTCGACGGCCGGCGGCGGCTCC
Source organism: uncultured Actinomycetes bacterium (assembly GCA_963796625.1). Taxonomy (GTDB): domain Bacteria; phylum Actinomycetota; class Thermoleophilia; order Gaiellales; family Gaiellaceae; genus PALSA-600. The sequence goes on along the minus strand of CAWCME010000003.1, from coordinate 291,087 downwards.
ACGGCCACGACTCCGACCTCGACGGTGGCGGGGATTCGCAGGGGTGTCCGGGTCGCGTCGCTCGCGGCGCTGGCCCCGACGGTGACGACCGGCCAGGCGACCGGCGTGGGCTCGACGAGCGCCACGCTCGGCGGCAGCGTGAATCCCGGCGGCGCCCCCACCACCTACCACTTCCTCTACGGAACCTCGCCCACGAGCCTGAGCTCGAGCAGCTCGACGCAGGACGCCGGCTCGGGAACCGGAGCCGTGCCGGTGGCGATCACCGTGACCGGGCTGAGCCCCGGCCGCAACTACTGGTTCCAGCTGGTCGCGACGAACAGCGACGGCCCGGCCCCCCCCGCAGACCTGGGGCTGTTCACGACCGCCGCGGCGGCGCCTCCCGCCGGCACGTCGGCGACGACCGGCCAGGCCACGGCCGTGACCTCGACCGGAGCCACGCTGAACGGCACCGTCAACCCCGCCGGACTCGACACGAGCTACCACTTCCAGTACGGAACCTCCGCCTCGAGCCTCGGCTCGTCGACCGCGACGCTCGACGCCGGATCGGGGTCGACGGCGGTTCCGGTCGCCACGACGCTGACCGGGCTCGGCTCCGGGCAGAACTACTGGTACCAGCTCGTCGCCACGAGCTCGTCGGGGACCGTCTACGGCGCGACGATGCTGCTCACGACGGCCGCCGGCGCCGCGACCTCGGCGACGACCGGGCAGGCCGCCTCGATCGAATCGACCACCGCGACGCTGAACGGGAGCGTGAACCCCGCCGGCCAGGACACCGGCTACCACTTCGAGTACGGGACGTCGCCGACCAGCCTCGGCTCCTCGACCGCGACCGTCGACATCGGGTCGGGATCGACCGCGGTGCCGGTGAGCGCCGCCGTGACCGGGCTGGCGCCGGGCCTCAACTACTGGTTCCGCGTCGTCGCGACGAACACGTCGGGCACGACCGACGGCGCGCTGACGATGTTCACGACCGGCACGCTCGCGCTCGCCACGACCGGCCAGGCAGCGCCGGTCGGCTCGACCACCGCGACCCTGAACGGCAGCGTCAGCCCCGGCGGGCTCGGAACGACCTACTACTTCCAGTACGGCACCTCCGCCACCAGCCTCGGCTCGGCCACCGCGAAGAAGAACGCCGGCTCCGGAGCGAGCTCGGTCCCGGTCAGCGCCGCGGTCACCGGCCTGAAGGCCGGCCTGAGCTACTGGTTCCGCCTCGTCGCGACGAACGCGTCCGGCACCAGCGACGGGGCGCTGACGATGTTCACGACCGGCACGCTCGCGCTCGCCACGACCGGCCAGGCAGCGCCGGTCGGCTCGACCACCGCGACCCTGAACGGCAGCGTCAGCCCCGGCGGGCTCAAGACAACCTACTCCTTCCAGTACGGCACCTCCGCCACCAGCCTCGGCTCCTCGACCCCGAAGCAGAACGCAGGCTCCGGCTCGACCGCCGTTCCGGTCAGCGCAGCTCTGACCGGGCTGAAGCCCGGCCTGAACTACTGGTTCCGCCTCGTCGCGAGCAACTCCTCCGGCACGACCGACGGGGCGCTGACGATGTTCACGACCGGCACGCTCGCGCTCGCGACGACCGCCCAGGCATCGCCGGTCAACTCGACCACCGCGACCCTGAACGGCAGCGTCAGCCCCGGCGGAGTCGGGACGAGCTACTACTTCCAGTACGGCACCTCCGCCACCAGCCTCGGCTCCTCGACCCCGAAGCAGAACGCAGGCTCCGGCTCGAGCGCCGTGCCGGTGAACGCACCGCTCAGCGGGTTGAAGCCCAACACCGTCTATGTCTTCCGGCTCGTCGCGGTCAATCCGTCGGGAACGACCGACGGAGCGCTCGCCTCCTTCACGACCGGCGCGCCGGCGCTCTCGGCGACGACGGGGCAGGCCTCGCCGGTCGGCTCGACGACGGCGACCGTGAGCGGAACGGTCGACCCCGGCGGCCTCGAGACCACGTACTCGTTCCGGTACGGCACCTCGGCAGCGGGGCTCAGCTCGCAGACGGCGAAGCAGAGCGCGGGCTCGGGGTCGGGCTCGGTGCCGGTGTCGGCCACCGTCGCCGGGCTGAAGCCCGACACCGCGTACATCTTCCAGCTGGTGGCGACGAACTCGTCGGGGTCGAGCGAGGGCGTCCAGGGGAGCTTCACGACGAGCTCGTCGGCCAGGCCGACGGTGACCACCGATTCGGCCTCCGGCGTCCTCTCCTCGAGCGTGACGCTGACGGGCACGGTCAACCCCAACGGAGCGGACACCACGTACTGGTTCGAGTACGGCACGACCAGCGCCTACGGCTCGAAGACCGCGCCGGTCGACGCCGGCTCGGGGCTCGCGGCCGCCCAGGCCTCGGCCCTCGTCAGCGGCCTCAAGCCCGGCACGATGTACGCCTTCCGCCTCGTCGCGAAGAACGAGTTCGGAACGAGCACCGGGATCAGCCAGACGGTGACCACGGCGGCGAGCTCGTGCACCACCGACGAGCAGGCAGTCGCCGCAGCCGAGCAGACGGTCCAGAACCAGGAGGAGGCGGTCAAGTCGGCCGAGCTGAGCCTCGCCCAGACCGAGGCGACGATCGCGGCGAGCACGACGCCCTCCTCGGCGACCATCGCCCAGGATCAGGCCGCCGTGCAGCAGGCCGAGGCCACGGTCGCGGCCGACCAGGCCGCGCTCGACGCAACCGTGCTGACGGCTCCGATCACCGGAACCGTCACCGCCGTCAACGGATCTGTCGGCTCGACGGTGAGCGGGAGCGGCTCCACCGTGACGCTCGCCACGAGCTCCTCGAGCGGCGCGTCGTCGAGCAGCTCGGCCGCGGGGAACGGTTCCTCGAGCGGCGGCGGCTCGTCGTCCTCGTCCGCGTTCATCACGATCGACTCCCTCCACCAGCTCGAGGTGGTGGCCGGGTTCGCCGAGGCCGACGCGTCGAAGCTCGCAGTCGGCCAGCCGGCGACGCTGACCTTCCCGGCGCTGCCGGAGACGCAGGTGGCGGGAAGGGTGATCGCCGTGGCGACCTCGTCAACCGTCGTCAGCAACGTCGTCACCTACGACGTCACGATCGCCCTGATCAACCCGCCGCGCGAGGTCAAGCAGGGCATGACGACGAACGTGAGCGTCGTGACCGACACGAGGAACCGGGTGCTCCTGCTCCCGAGCAACGCGATCACGACCACGGGCGCAATCTCGACCGTCCAGCTCCTACAGAACGGCAAGACGACCACCACCCCGATCACGATCGGGCTCGTCGGCAACTCCTCGACCCAGATCGTCGCCGGTCTCCACGCAGGCGACGTCGTCGTCGAGCCGACCGTCACCGTCACGGCCGCGAGCTCCTCCTCGACGCCCGGCGGCGGTGTGGGCGGGTTGTTCGGCGGCGGCGGCGGCGGCGGCGGCGGCGGCGGCTTCGTGACGCGAGGCGGATGAGCACCGCCGCCGCAGCCGCAGTCCGCGACCGGCACCCGGTCATCCTCCTGCGCCGGATCGTGAAGACCTACCCGATGGGCGACTTCGAGGTCCATGCGCTCCGGGGCGTCTCGCTCACCGTCGAGCGGGGCGACTTCGTCGCGATCATGGGCGCCTCGGGCTCGGGAAAGTCGACCCTGATGAACATCCTCGGCTGCCTCGACGTGCCGACGCGCGGCCAGTTCTTCCTCGACGGGATCGACGTCCGGACGCTGGACGAGGCCGAGCTCTCGCGGATCCGCAGCCGCAAGATCGGGTTCGTGTTCCAGTCCTTCAACCTGATCCCGCGCACGACGGCGGTCGCGAACGTCGAGCTGCCGCTCCTCTACGCCGGCGTCAAGGCGAAGGAGCGGCGCGAGCGCGCCGCGTCCGCGCTCGGCGCGGTCGGGCTGGCAGACCGAAGCCGCCACTTCCCGAGCGAGATGTCGGGCGGCCAGCAGCAGCGGGTCGCGCTCGCGCGCGCGATCGTCACGAACCCGGCGCTCGTGCTCGCCGACGAGCCGACGGGCAATCTCGACACGGCGACGAGCGGCGAGATCATGACGATGTTCAGCCGCCTGAACGCCGCCGGCCGGACGATCATCCTGATCACGCACGAGGAGGAGATCGCCGCGTTCGCCAAGCGGGTCGTGCGGCTCCGCGACGGCCTGATCATCGACGACCGCAGGCGCACGCCGGTCGGTGCGCCTCCGCCGAGCATCCAGCGCTCGGCCACCGGCGAAGCCGCCGTGTTCGCAACCGGAGAGTGGCCGGCGTGAACGTGCTCGACACGCTCAGGATCGCCTGGCAGGGCGCGACCGCGAACAAGCTCCGGTCGGCGCTGACCGTGCTCGGCATCATGATCGGCGTCGCGGCCGTGATCATCCTGCTGGCCGTCGGAACCGGCTCCTCACAGGCGGTCCAGAACCGGATCAACCAGCTCGGCACGAACACGATCACCGTGCTCAGCCGCGGCCGCTTCGGCCGGGGGCCGTCGACCACCGGCACGCAGTCCCAGAACGCTCAGCTCACCCTCCAGTCGGTTCAGGCGATCGAGGACCCGAGCCAGGCGCCCGACGTGCAGTCGGTCTCGCCGGTCGTCTCGACCTCCGAGACGGCCACCTTCGGCGCCGCGAGCTACTCGACCTCGGTGATCGGCACGACGCCCGCCTACCTCACCGCCGAGGACTACACGCGTCGTCGCCGGCAGCCCGATCACGAACGCCGACGTCACGAACCGCAAGCGCGTCGTCCTGATCGGGCAGACGGTGCTCAGCAACCTCTTCGCGAGCGGCCAGAACCCGCTCGGGCAGACGATCCAGCTCGGCTCGGCGAGCTTCCAGATCGTCGGCGTGCTGGCCGAGAAGGGAACGTCGGGGCTGACGAACCAGGACAGCGTCGTGATCGCCCCCTACACGGCGGTGCAGGACGAGCTCACCGGCGAGTCGACGTCGTTCAGCCAGCTGCTCGTCCAGGCGAGGTCGACGGCGGCCCTCAACAACGCCGCCGCCGAGGTCGAGGACATCCTGGCCGCGGAGAACGACACGACGGTCGCCAACCTGCCGTTCTCGGTGATCAACCAGGGGACGCTGATCACGACCGCGCAGTCGACCTCGAGCACCTTCACGACCCTGCTCGGCGCGGTCGCCGCGATCTCGCTGCTCGTCGGCGGGATCGGCGTGATGAACATCATGCTCGTCACGGTCACCGAGCGGACACGCGAGATCGGGATCCGCAAGGCGGTCGGCGCGCCGAAGTCGGCGATCCTGAGCCAGTTCCTGTTCGAGGCCGTGCTGCTCTCGCTGATCGGCGGCGGCGCCGGCGTCCTCGTCGGGGTGATCGGCACCCATTTCAAGATCGAGGGCGTCACGCCGGTGATCGCCGGCTACTCGATCCCGCTCGCGTTCGGCATCGCGATCGCGGTCGGGGTCTTCTTCGGGCTCTATCCTGCGAACCGCGCCGCCTCGCTGCGGCCGATCGACGCGCTTCGCTACGAGTGATCGGCGGTTCCGATGAGCGACGACGACCCGAACCCCCCCGAGCCCTCCGAGCCCGACCTGGGTCGCACGGAGGAGTACCCGACGATCGCGTCGGGGCTCGAGGCTCCCACGGCGGTCGACGAGGGGCTGCCGCTCGAAGACGGCGGCGAGGACGACGATTGGCCGACCAGGGGCCCGGCGCGCGGAATCCGGCTCGGCGTCCCGTTCGCGGGGCTGCTCGCGGTCCTGCTCGTCGCGGCCGGCTTCTGGGGCGGCGCGGTGCTGGAGAAGAACCACGGCAGCTCGACCCTCGGCGGGGGCAACGGCGGTCTCGCAGGGCTCGCCGCCCGCTTCCGGGCTGCGGCGGCGGGCGCGACCGGAGCGACCGGAGCGACCGGCGCGAGCGGAGGAAGCGGCTTCCCCGGCTTCGGCGGCAGCTCGTCGGCGGCCGCGGGAACGATCTCCGTCGTCGACGGCGACACCCTCTACGTCCTCACCTCGACCGGCGCCCTGATCAAGGTGACGCTCACCCCGTCCACGACCGTCACCCGGAACGCGAAGTCGCCGGCGATCGGGCTCCGGCCCGGGGACACGGTCGTGATCCAGGGTGCGACCGGCAGGAACGGCAACGTCGCGGCCACCTCGGTCGCGGCCACGGCTCCCGGGGTCAGCTCGAGCGGCGGCGGCTTCGGCTTCGGCAGGGGGCTCGGCGGCGGGCCGGGGAGCACGACGACCACGACGGGCTCCGGTGGCTGAGCCTGCACCTCACTCCGGCTCCGCGCATCTTCTAAGGCCGCGCTTAGCTTCCCCTGGCACGCTGACGGTGATGAGCAGCGATCTCCCGGGCGACGCCGGCCTGCGAAGGGCGGCCCTCTGATGCCTCGCCTTCGCAGCGCGAGCTCGGCGCTCGCTCTCGGCGGGCTAGGCCTCGTGTGCGTCCTCTCGGTCGCCGCCTGCGGATCGACCTCGGCGGCGCCCCCCACCTCCTCCTCGACCTCCTCGACGACAACGACGACAACGGCCGCGGCGAGCGGGACCTCGACCTCGCCCGGGGGCAGCTTCGCCGCCTACCGCAGCTGCCTGCAGGCACACGGCGTGACGTTCCCCGCCGGCGGCGGCTTCCGCAACGGCGGAGGCCCCGGGGGCGGAACGACGACGGCGACGGCGCCCCCGAGTACGACCGGCGGCGGCTCGACACCGGGAAGCGGCAGGCCGCCGCTCACTGCGGCCCAGCAGAAGGCCGAGGCGGCCTGCGCGAGCCTGCGCCCCGCCGGCGGCTTCGGCGGCGGCTTCGGCGGGCGCGGCGGCGGCTTCTTCAACTCGAACGACCCGGCGTTCGCGAAGTTCCAGGCCTGCCTGAAACAGCACGGCGTCCAGACCGGCACCACCGGAGCGACCGGGGCGACCGGGCCAGGCGGCGCCGGCGGCGCGTTCAGGTCGCCGGCCTTCCAGGCGGCGCTCGCGGCCTGCCGGAGCCTGCTCCCCGCGGGCGCCTTCGGCGGCGGCCCCGGGGGAGGCTTCGGCGGCGGTGGCGGCGGTAACGGGGCCGGCGGCGGCGCCAACGCCAGCACCTTCGCGAAGTTCCAGGCCTGCCTGAAGCAGCACGGCGGCGGAACCGGCTCCGCGCCGGCGAAGACCCAGGCCGCGATCGCCGCCTGCCGGAGCCTGCTGCCGAATGGCGGCGCCGGCTCGGGCACGACGACGACCGGCTAGCTCGCTAACTGTCGCGCCGGGCAGGCGGCGGGCGGCGATGCTCGTGCCGGTACGGATCGGTCAGCGGCACGCAGGCGAAGAGCAGCGCGGAGGCGCCCGCCAGGCAGCCGCCGACGACGAGGCCCGCGGGTCTCGCCCCGTAGAGCGCATAGAGCGCGCCGATCGCGAGCAGCGTGATGCCGTTCGCGATCAGGAGGAAGCGGATCACGAGCAGCGACCCGGGCGAGCGGCGCCCGAATCTGTGTCGACGGCCGGACGTGACCCGATTCTAAGGGACTTCTTAAGCCCCGACCCGGCCGCGGGCCGGTCGCGGACGCGAAGATGTAGGAGACCTCGATTCGAATGAAGGGACCGGCTCGATGACCTCACGCAAGCGCGGCCTGCTCATCGCGGCCGCCGCCATCGCCATCCTCGCCGCCGGCGCGGGCGCGGGCGCGGGCCTCTACGCCTCGCTGGCCCCCGGCAGCAGCACGACCACCGTCGTGAACGACATCACCGCGCCCGGCCAGGCCGAGCAGACGTCGGCCACGACGGGGCTCACCGTCAACGGCATCTACCAGCGTTCCTACCAGGGCGTCGTCGACATCACGGTCGACACGACGACAAACTCCTCTCCGTTCGGCTTCGGCGGATCCCAGAGCGCCCAGGCCGAGGGATCGGGCTTCGTCTACGACAGCCGCGGCGACATCGTCACGAACGAGCACGTCGTCGCCGGCGCGAGCGCGATCACGGTCAAGCTGTGGAACGGCAAGACGTACCCGGCTCATCTCGTCGGCTCCGACGACTCGACCGACCTGGCGGTGGTCAGGATCTCGGCCCCCTCCTCGCTGCTCCACCAGCTCGTCCTGGGCGACTCCGACACGGTGGTGGTCGGCGACCCGGTGGTTGCGATCGGGAGCCCGTTCGGCCTTCCCGAGACGGTGACGAGCGGCATCGTCTCCGCCCTCCACCGGAGCATCGACTCGCCGAACAACTTCACGATCGGCGACTCGATCCAGACCGACGCCCCGATCAACCACGGGAACTCCGGCGGCCCGCTGCTGAACGCGTCCGCCCAGGTGATCGGGGTCAACGCGCAGATCCAGAGCGAGTCGGGCGGGAGCGACGGCGTCGGCTTCGCGATCCCGGCCAACACGGTCAAGGCGGTCGTCTCCCAGATCATCGCCGGCAAGACCGTCGCCCACGCCTACTTCGGCGTCCAGGTGCAGGACTCGACGACCCCGCCCGGCGCCTACCTCGCCCAGGTGCTCCCCGGCACGCCGGCCGCCGGCGCGGGGCTGAAGGCGGGCGACGTCGTCGTGAAGCTCGACGGGTCGACGATCAGCGGCGAGTCCGACCTGTCCGCCGTGATCGGCACCAAGAAGCCGGGCGACAAGCTGACCGTCACCTACGTCCGCAACAGCACGCCCCACACGGTCGTCGTCACGCTGACGGCGCGCCCCGCGTGAGGAGGCCGCGATGTCGCACAACAGCAAGCTCATCGCCGTCACCGCCGCCGTCGCGCTCGCTGCCGGCGGCGGGGCGGCATTCGCCGGGGTCGAGCTCGCGAGATCCGGGCCGTCGGCCTCGCCCGCCGCGCCCGCGGTCACGTCGCAGTTCGGGGCCGGCAGCGGCGCTCTCGGGGTCGGGGGCGGGGACGACTTCGGCGCCGGGCGCTACGGGCGCGGCGGCCCCGACGACGGCGGCCCGGGCCGCTTCGGCGGCGGCCTGTTCGGGAACCTCGGCGCGGCCGCGACCTATCTCGGCGTCTCGACCTCCACGCTCCAGTCGGAGATCCAGAACGGCAAGACGCTCGCCCAGGTCGCGAAGGCCCACGGCAAGCCGGTCGCCGGCCTCGTCGCCGCACTGGTGGCGGCCGAGCGGAAGCAGCTCGACGCGGCGGTCTCGGCCGGAACGCTCACCCGGGCCCAGGAGCAGCAGCTGGCACTGCTCCTCGGCCAGCGCGTCAAGGATCTGGTCGACGGCACCCGCACGGGCCGCGACTTCGGGCCCGGCTTCCGCTTCGGCGGGGGCGGCGACGACGGCGGCGGCGGCGGCCGGTTCGGCCCGGGCGGCGGGAGCGGGGGAACGGGGTCGTTCGGCGGCGCGACCGCCTGAGCGCTACGCCGCGGCGGCGGCCCGTTCCCGCTTCAGGCCGCCCGAGGTGACGGCGACGATCTCCGCCGCGATCGCGAGCGCGACCTGCGCGGGCGAGCGGCCGCCGAGATCGATGCCGGCCGGCCCGTGGATACGGTCGAGCTCGGACGCGGAGAACCCCTGCCCGGCAAGCGCGGCGCGGCGGCGCTCCTGGGTGCGCCTGGCGCCGATCGCGCCGACGTAGCGCGCTCCGCGCTCGAGCGCCGCCGCGACGGCGGGGATGTCGAGCCGCTCCTCGTGGCTGAGCGTCACGACCGCGGTGCGCTCGTCGATCCGGTCGCGCACCTCGTCGGGCCAGGCCTGGACGATCTCGTCGGCGCTCGGAACCCGCTCCGGCGTCGCGAGGGCCGGCCGGGGATCGACGACGGTCGTCCGCCAGCCGAGCTCCCTGGCATAGGAGCAGAGGTGCTCGGCCGCCTCGGCGGCGCCGAAGATCAGGAGGCGGAGCGGCCCCTCGACGACCTCGGCGAAGATGCCGTCGTCCCGGAGGCCGGCCGCCTCGAGGGCGCCGCTCTCGAGGCGCTTCTCGCCCGTGGCGGTGTTCGTAAACAGCATCCCGTGCCCGTCCCGGTCGAGCAGGGCTGCGACCTCGCGCCAGAGCGCCGGATCGGCGAGCTCGAGCCAGACGTCGATCTCGCCGCCGCAGGAGAGCCCCACCTCCCACGCGTCGTCGTCGGAGACGCCGTAGTGCACGAGGGCGGGATCGGCGCCCGCGAAGAGGGCTCGGGCACGCTCGACGACGTCCGCCTCGACGCACCCGCCGGAGACCGAGCCGACGAACCGGCCGCTCTCGCGGACGACCATCTTCGCTCCCGGCTGGCGCGGCGCCGAGCGAATCGTCGCGACGACCGTCGCGACCGCCGCCCGCTCGCCCTGCGAGGCGGCCTCGTCGATCGCAGCGAGGATGTTCCGCATCGGCCCTACGATACCCCCGCTTCCCGGGGGCCCGCGAGCTCCTGGAGCGGCGCGCCGATCGTGCCGCCGCGACGGGAGCGGCCCGCGGCCCGCAGCGCCCGGGCATAGGCCTCGGCGGCGGTCGCCGCGCCCGCCATCACCTCGCCGGTGGAGCGCATCTCGGGGCCGCGGGTGGCCGCGCCCGGGAACCGCTCGGCGGGGAAGACCGCCTCCTTGGCCCAGGCGCGCGACGGAACCGCGCGGTCCGGGAGGCCGAGCGCGGCCAGGGGCTCGCCGAGCAGCAGCCGCACCGAGTGCTCGACGAGCGGGATGCCCGTCGCCTTGGCGACGAACGGCACGGTCCGCGAGGCGCGCGGGTTCGCCTCCAGCACCCAGAGCTTCCCGCCCGTGAGCGCGAGCTGCAGGTTCAGCAGGCCGCGCGCTCCGAGCCCGCCGGCGATGCGGGAGGCGATCTCGCGGATCTCGTCCTCGAGCGCGGCCGAGACGGAGGGCCCCGGCACCACACAGGCCGAGTCGCCGGAATGGACGCCGGTCGGCTCGACGTGCTCGAGCACCGCCGCCACCCAGGCGCCCTCGCCGTCGCAGAGCGCATCGACGTCGAGCTCGAGAGCGCCCTCCAGGTAGCGGTCGACGAGCACCGGCCCCTCGACGAGCAGCTCGGCGGCCGAATGCGCGACGTGCATCCCGCGGCCGCCGAGCACGTGATGAGGGCGGACGAGCACCGGATAGCCGATCTCGTGGGCGACGGCCCGAGCCTCGTGGACGGTCTCGGCGAGCCCCCAGGCGGGCGCGAGGTCGCCGGCGAGCCTCGCGAAGCGCCCGCTGTCCTCGGCCATGTCGATCGCCTCGAGCGGGTCGCCGAGCAGCGGCACGCCTGCCGCGGCGAGCGCCGGGGCGAGCCTGAGCGGGGTCTGACCCCCGAAGGAGACGGCGACGCCGACCGGCTGTTCGAGCTCGCAGACCTCGAGCACGTTGCGCTCGACGAGCGGCTCGAGGTAGAGCCGGTCCGAGGTGTCGTAGTCGGTGGAGACCGTCTCCGGGTTCGAGTTCACGAGCACCGCCTCGTAGCCGAGCTTGCGCAGGGCCTGGACGGCGTGCACGCAGCAGTAGTCGAACTCGATCGCCTGCCCGATCCGGTTCGGGCCGCCGCCGAGCACGATCACCGCCCGCCCGGACGGCTCCGGCCCCTCGTCGGCGCCCTCGTGGGTGACGTAGTAGTACGGGGTGCGGGCCTCGAACTCGCCCGCGCACGAGTCCACTGCGAGCCGCACCGGCCTGCCGCGCCCGGCGGGCGCCCGCGTCGCGACCTCGCGCAGGCGGTCGGCGAAGTACGGGTGGATGCCCGGGGGCTCGAGCCCGCGCCTCGCGCACTCGAGCAGGAGGTCCCAGCGCTCGGGGACCGGCTCCGCGGCGAGCGCGGCGAGCTCCTCGTCACTCGCCGGGAAGGCCACCGGCGGCGCCTCGCGCCCCTCCATCGCCTTCAGGAACGCCTCGCCGAAGGTCCGCCCGAGGCCGAGCGCCTCGCCGACGGCGCGCATCTCGGCGCCGAGCCGCCGCGGAGTGGCGGGGAACTTCTCGAAGTCGAACCTCGGCGCCTTGACCGCCACGTAGTCGAGTGCCGGCTCGAAGGCGGCCGTCGTCTTGCCGGTGATGTCGTTCGGCAGCTCGTCGAGCGTGAAGCCGACGGCGAGCAGGGCCGCGAGCTTCGCGATCGGGAAGCCGGTCGCCTTCGACGCGAGCGCCGACGAGCGCGAGACGCGGGGGTTCATCTCGATCACCCGGAACTCGAAGCTCGTCGGATGGACCGCGAACTGGACGTTCGCCCCGCCCGTCGCGACGCCGACCGCGCGCGCCGTCGCGAACGCCGCCTCGCGGAGCTTCTGGTAGACCGGATCGGGGAGGGTCTGCTGCGGAGCGATCGTCCACGAGTCGCCGGTGTGGACGCCCATCGGGTCGAGGTTCTCGATCGAGCAGACGACGACGGCGTTTCCGCGCGCGTCGCACATCACCTCCAGCTCGTGCTCCTGCCAGCCCTGGAGGTACTCCTCGACCAGCACCTGGCCCGTCGGGCTCATCGCGAGCCCGTGCGCGATCACCGCCTCCAGCTCGCCGGGCGTCCAGGCGACCCCGCCGCCCGTGCCGCCGAGGGTGAAGGCAGGGCGGACGATCGCCGGGGTCGGGAAGTCGACGTCGGGCGTGCGCGCGACGATGCTGCGCGGGGTCGGGATGCCGACGCCGTGGACGGTCGAGCGGAAGAGCTCGCGGTCCTCGGCCCGCCGGATCGCCCCCAGGTCGGCGCCGATCAGCTCGACCCCGAGCGGCGCCAGCTCGACGGCGAGGTTGAGCGCAGTCTGGCCGCCGAGCGTCGGCAGGATCGCGTCGGGACGCTCCCGCTCGATCACCTCGGCGACGGTCTCGGCATCGAGCGGCTCGAGGTAGGTCGCGTCCGCCCACTCGGGGTCGGTCATGATCGTCGCCGGGTTCGAGTTGACGAGCACCACGCGGTAGCCCTCGCGGCGCAGCACCCGGCAGGCCTGGGCGCCGGAGTAGTCGAACTCGCACGCCTGGCCGATGCGGATCGGCCCGGAGCCGAGGATCAGGATCGAGCGAAGGTCGGTGCGCTTCGGCACGTGTCGGCCAGGCGGTCGAAGAAGGGAAGCGCGTCGAGCGGGCCGGGCGACGCCTCGGGATGGAACTGCACGCTCTCGAACCCGTCGCCGCGCAGCCCCTCGCAGGTGCCGTCGTTCAGCGAGACGTGCGAGATGTCGCCGTCCGCGATCACCGCGAAGCCGTGGTTCTGGACGGTCACGAGCACGCGCCCGGTCTTCATGTCCTGCACCGGATGGTTCGCGCCGCGGTGGCCGAACGGCAGCTTGAAGGTCGCGTGGCCGAGCGCGAGCCCGAGCAGCTGGTGCCCGAGGCAGACGCCGAACAGCGGCACCCGGCCGAGCAGCGCGCGGATCGTCTCGACCTGGTCGGTGAGCACGGCCGGGTCGCCGGGGCCGTTCGCGATCAGCACCACGCGCGGGTCGGCGTCGAGGATCGCGTCGGCGTCCCACGAGCCGGGGACGACGTAGGCCTCGAGCCCCGCGTCGGCGAGCCGGCGCGGGATCGACCGCTTCGAGCCGAGGTCGACGACGACGACGCGCGGGCCCGCGCCGACCGAGGAGGGCTCGAGCGCGCCCACCTGGCGGTCGAGCGGCCGCCCGTCGATCGGCGGCTCGGCGAGCGCCCGCGCGCGCAGCTCCTCGACGGAGGCATCGCCGAGCGCGCAGCGCAGCACGCCGCCGTCGCGGATCTTGCGCACGAGCGTGCGGGTGTCGAGGCCGGTCAGCGCGACGACGCCGCGAGCACGCAGCCAGGCAGCGAACTCGGGCCGCACGTCCCGCATCACGACGCCCTCGCACTGCACCCGGTCGGACTCCATCCGCCCCTCGTCGACGCCGTAGGTGCCGATCAGCGGGTAGGCGAAGCAGAGCACCTGGGCGACGTAGCTCGGGTCGGTGACCGACTCCTCGTAGCCGGTCATCGCGGTCGTGAAGCACGCCTCGCCCGAGGCGACGCCCGCGGCGCCGACCGGGATTCCGGGGAAGACGGTGCCGTCCTCGAGCACGAGGTTCTGCATAGATTGCACGGTTGTGCATAATACGCATATCATGCGCACCGCGGCCAGTCCTTGGCAGCGCCGGCTACACGGGGCAGGAGACCCTCGACCGGATCCTCGCCCATCCCGGGCTCGAGCCGGTCGCGCTCGGCTCGGACTCGCTCGCCGGACGGCCGGCCCAGACGCTCGACCCGCGGTTGAACGGATCCCTGCCGGTGTTCGTCCCGAACCTCGACGCCGCCGCGAGCGGGGCCGACGTGATCTTCCTCTGCCTCGGAAACGACGAGGCGGCGAGCTTCAGCCCCCCTGCGGGCGCGGTCGTCGTCGACCTCGGCGGCACGCACCGGCTCGCCGACCCGGCGCTCGCCGACCGCTGGTACGGCGTCGCGCCCGGCGCCTGGAGCTACGGCCTGCCCGAGGTCAAGCGCGCCGAGGGCCGCCTGATCGCGAACCCCGGCTGCTACGCGACCGCGGCCCTGCTCGCGCTCGCCCCGCTTCGCGACGTGATCTCCGGCGAGGTGATCGTCGACGCGAAGTCGGGCATGACCGGCGCCGGCAAGGCGCTCCGCGAGAGCTCGCACGCCGGCGCCGTGCTCGAGAACTTCTCGCCGTACGCGGTCGGCGCCCACCGGCACGCGCCCGAGATCGAGCAGGCGCTCGGCCTCCCGGTCTGCTTCGTGCCGCACCTGCTCCCGGTGCGCAGCGGTCTGCTCGCGACCTGCTACGTGCGCACCCGACGCCGACGTCCGGGCGCTGCTCGAAGAGGCGTACTGCGGGAAGCGACGTCGTGCGCGTGCTGCCGGAAGGGGTCGAGCCCGAGATCGGGCGCGTCCAGGGCACCGACTCGGCCGAGATCGGCGTCTTCGTCGACCGCTCGACCGGCACCACGATCGTGATCTGCGCGATCGACAACCTCGGCAAGGGCGCCGCCGGTCAGGCGGTGCAGAACGCCAACCTCGCGCTCGGGCTGCCGGAGACGGCCGGGCTGCGGCTCGGCGGCGTGCTGGTGTGAGAGGCGAGCAGTGAGCGTCACCGCCGCGCAGGGCTTCGTCGCCTCGGGCATCGCCGCCGGGATCCGCCGGCGCGACCGCAGGGACCTGGCGATCGTCCGCTCGCTGCCGCACGCGGTCGGCGCCGCGATGTTCACACGCAACAAGGTGCAGGCGGCCTGCCTCCAGGTCAACCGGTCGCATCTCGAGCTCGCCGACCCGCAGGCGGTCGTGATCAACTCCGGCGTCGCGAACGCCGCCACCGGCGAGCGCGGCAAGATCGACGCGCTCGCGACGGCGGCCGAGGCCGCGCGGCTGCTCGACCTCGACACCGAGGAGGTGCTCGTCCTCTCGACCGGCGTGATCGGGGCCCGGCTGCCGCTGCACAAGCTGCTGCCCGGGCTCGAGCCGGCCGTCGCCGGGCTCTCGGAGGCCGGCGGCGCCGACGCGGCCGAGGCGATCATGACCACCGACACGCGCTCGAAGGAGGCGGTCGCCGCGCGCGACGGCTTCACCGTCGGCGGGATGACGAAGGGCTCCGGGATGATCCACCCCGACCTCGCGACGATGCTCGCGGTCGTCACGACCGACTACCCGCTCGGGCCCGGCGAGGCGATCGAGTTGCTGCGGCCGGCGGTCGAGACCTCGTTCAACGCGATCTCGGTCGACGGCGAGCCCTCGACGAACGACTGCGTCGTCCTGCTCGCGAACGGGGCGAGCGGGATCGCCCGCACCGCGGCCACCGACGCGGCGTTCGCCGCGGCGCTCGCGGAGGTGTGCTCCGACCTCGCGCGGCAGGTCGTCGCCGACGGCGAGGGGATCACGGTGCTCGCCGAGATCAACGTCACCGGCGCCGTCGACGACGCGCAGGCGAAGGCGATCGCCCGCCGGATCGCGACCTCGCCGCTCGTCAAGACGGCGCTCTTCGGCCACGACGCCAACTGGGGCCGCGTCCTGATGGCCGCCGGGCAGCGCGCCCTGGAACGGCGGCTACGCCGCCGTCGACGCCGACCGGGTGACGCTCCGCTACAACGGCACGGTCGTCCTCGACGCGGGCGCCCCGACCGACGTCGAGCCCGACGTCTCCGGCCCGAGCTGCACGATCGACCTCGACCTGGGCCTCGGCAGCGGGCATGCCGGCTACCTGACGAGCGACCTCTCCTACGACTACGTCCGCATCAACGCGGACTACCGGACGTGAGCCGCCTGGTGGTCAAGGTCGGCGGGAGCGTCGCGGAGGGCTCGGCGACCCACATCCTCGACCTCGTGTCCGCCGGCCACCAGGTTTGCGTCGTTCACGGCGCCGGGCCGCAGATCTCGCTCGAGATGGAGCGCGCCGGGATCCCGGTGCGAGTTCGTCGGCGGGCGGCGAGTGACGCTCGCCCGAGGCGATCGCGGTCGTCCGCGCGTCGCTCGCGGCGGTCAACGCCGCGCTCTGCGCGGCGATCGGCGACCGCGCGGTGCCGCTGTTCGGGCGACGAGATCGGGCTCGAGGCGACGCCCGTCCCCGAGCTCGGCCTGGTCGGCGACCCGCTTCCCTCGGGCCCGGCCGAGGTGGTGAGCGCGCTCGAGGCTGGCTCGATCCCGGTCGTCGCGCCGATCGCGGTCGGCCCGCTGAACGTCAACGCCGACGAGGCCGCGGCCGCGCTCGCCCTCGGCCTCCGGGCCGACCGCCTGCTCTTCCTCACCGACGTCGACGGGCTGATCCTCGACGGCGAGGTCGTCGACTCAATCGGGATCGACGCGGCGACCGAGCTGCTCGACGGCGGCACGCTGCAGGGCGGGATCATCCCGAAGCTCGGCGCCGCGCTCACCGCCGCCCGCGGCGGCGTCCCGGCCTCGATCGGCCGCACGGCGGTGCCCGCATGAACGTCCTCACCGGGACGCCGCTCCTCCCGACCTACGCCCGCTTCCCGGTGACCTTCGTCGACGGCGAGGGGTCGTGGCTGATCGCCGACGACGGGCAGCGCTACCTCGACCTCGTCGCCGGGATCGCCGTCGTCAGCCTCGGCCACTGCCACCCGGCGCCGCTCGCGGCGGCGCGCGAGCAGCTCGAGCGGCTCTGGCACGTCTCGAACCTCTACTCGACCGAGCCGATGGAGAACCTGGCCCGGGCGCTCTCGGAGCGCTTCGGCGGCGCGCACGCGTTCTTCTGCAACTCGGGCACCGAGGCGGTCGAGGCGGCGACTCAAGTGGGCGCGCAAGTCGACCGGAAAGACGGAGCTCGTCGCGCTCGAGGGCTCGTTCCACGGCCGGACGATGGGCGCGCTCTCGATCACCGGGCAGCCGGCGAAGCGGGCGCCGTTCGATGCCGCTCGTCCCCGGCGTGCGCTTCGCGACGCCCGAGACGCTGCGCCGGCGCGGTCGGCCCCGGAGACGGCCGCGATCTTCCTCGAGCCCGTGCTCGGGCGAAGGCGGCGTCAGACCCCTCTCGCGCGAGACGCTCGAGGAGGCGCGCGCGCTCGCCGACGAGCAACGACGCGCTGCTCGTCTTCGACGAGGTGCAGACCGGGATCGGCCGCACGGGCGAGTTCTTCGCCTGGCAGCGGGCCGGCGTCCGCCCCGACGCGGTCACGCTCGCCAAGGGGCTCGCGAACGGCCTCCCGATCGGCGCGCTGCTCGTCTCCGACAGCGCCCCGACCGGGTTCGTCCCGGGCGACCACGCCTCGACCTTCGGCGGCAACCCCGTCTCCTGCGCCGCCGCGTGCGCCGTCGTCGAGGCGATCGACGACGACCTGCTCGCGCACGTGCGCGCGATCGGCGAGCGGTTCGAGGCGCAGCTCGACGAACGTCCGCGGCGCCGGTCTCCTGCTCGCGGTCGAGCTCGGCCGGCCCGCCGGCCCGGTCGCGCACGCGGCGCTCGAGCACAACCTGCTCGTCGGCACGGCCGGCGAGACCGCGCTGCGGATCACCCCGCCGCTGACGATCTCGGTCGAGGAGGCGGACCTCGGCGTCGACCTGCTCCGGGAGACGCTCGGATGACGACGCGACTCGAGCGCCAGGGCGCGATCCTCCGCCTCGTCGAGCAGCGGCACCTCTCGACCCAGGCGGAGCTCGCCGAGGCGCTGCGCGCCGAGGGGATCGACACCGTCCAGGCGACCGTCTCGCGCGACGTCGCCCAGCTCGGCCTCGTCAAGGTGCGGAACGGCGAACGGCCGCCTCATCTACGCGCTCCCCGGCGCCGCCGACCTGCGCCGGCTCGAGCAGCTGACCTCGGCGCTGCGCAGCTGGGCCGGAGCGATGATCCCGACCGGCGAGCTGCTCGTGATCCACACCCCGCGCGGGTTCGCCGCCGCGCTCGCCGACGCGATCGACGAGGCCGGGCTGCCGGAGGTCGCGGGCACGGTCGCCGGCGACAACACGATCTTCGTCGCCGTCCGCGAGGGCTCGAGCGCCGCCGAGCTCGCCGCCGACTTCACCCACTACCTCGAGCCGGAGGCCGACTCGTGAGCGCGAACGGCGCCGGCGCCACGATCCTCGCCTCGCTGCCGGTCGGCGAGCGGGTCGGGATCGCCTTCTCGGGCGGCCTCGACACCTGCTGCGCGCTCGCCTGGATGCGCGAGAAGGGCGCGATCCCGTACGCCTTCACCGCCGACCTCGGCCAGTACGACGAGCCCGACATCGGCGCCGTGCCCGAGAAGGCGCGGCTCTACGGCGCCGAGGACGCGGTGCTCGTCGACTGCCGCGAGGCGCTCGCGCGCGAAGGGCTCGCCGCGCTCCAGTGCGGCGCCTTCCACATCCAGACCGCCGGGCGGCGCTACTTCAACACGACGCCGCTCGGCCGCGCGGTCACCGGGACGCTGCTCGTGCAGGCGATGCGCGAGCACGGCGTCGAGATCTGGGGCGACGGCTCGACCTACAAGGGCAACGACATCGAGCGCTTCTACCGCTACGGCCTGCTCGCGAACCCGGCGCTGCGGATCTACAAGCCCTGGCTCGACGCGGCGTTCGTCGGCGAGCTCGGCGGCCGCAAGGAGATGAGCGAGTGGCTCGACGCGCGCGGCCTGCCGCACGGCACCTCGGTCGAGAAGGCCTACTCGACCGACGCGAACCTGCTCGGCGCGACGCACGAGGCGAAGGACCTCGAGCTGCTCTCGACGAGCATGAAGATCGTCGAGCCGATCATGGGCGTCGCCCACTGGGACCCGGCGGTCGAGATCGAGCCCGAGACGGTGACGATCCGCGTTCGAGCAACGGCGCTGCCGGTCGCGGTCGGCGAGCGTCGAGAGCGCCGACCCGGTCGAGATCGTCCGGGCCGCGAACGCGATCGGCGGCCGCCACGGCCTCGGCATGTCCGACCAGATCGAGAACCGGATCATCGAGGCGAAGAGCCGCGGCATCTACGAGGCGCCGGGGATGGCGCTCCTGCACATCGCCTACGAGCGGCTGCTGACCGCGATCCACAACGAGGCGACGCTCGAGCAGTACGCCGAGCACGGCCGCCGGCTCGGGCGGCTGCTCTACGAGGGCCGCTGGTTCGACCCGCAGGCGCTGATGCTGCGCGACTCGCTCCAGCCGCTTCGTCGCCGCCGTCGTCACGGGCGAGGTGACGCTCGAGCTGCGCCGCGGCGACGACTACACGATCCTCGACACGCGCGGCGAGGCGGTCACCTACGACCCGGAGCGGCTGAGCATGGAGCGGAGCGCGACCGCGTTCACCGCCGCCGACCGGATCGGCCAGCTCGCGGTGCAGGTGAACGACATCGCCGACACCCAGCGGATGCTCGCCGAGCAGCGGCGGCTGCGGCTCGCGCCGCCGGCGCGGGCCTCCGACCCGCTGGAGCTCGGCGAGTGACGCTCTGGGCCGGCCGGGTCGGCGGCGGCCGCTCGCGCCCGAGGTGTGGGAGTTCCTGCGCGCCCAGGACGACGAGCTGCTGCCCTACGACCTCGCAGGGGACGCTGATCCACGCGCGCCGGCTCGAGGCGGCCGGGATCCTCACCGCGGCCGAGCTCGCCGAGGTCGAGGAGCGGCTCGCGTCGATCACCGTCGACGAGCTCGAGGACTCCGACGAGGACGTCCACTCGGCGATCGAGCGGCTCCTCGGCGACGTCGGGCGCAAGATCCACGCCGGCCGCTCGCGCAACGACCAGGTCGCGGCCGCCTTCCGGCTCTACGTCGCGCACGCCTGCGCCGAGGCGGAGGAGGCGCTGCGCGCCTTCGTCCGGGCGCTGCTCTCGCCGCGCCGCCGAGGAGGCCGAGACGCCGATGCCCGGCTACACGCACCTCCAGCGCGCGATCCCGGTCACGGTCGGCCACCACCTGCTCGCCTGGGCCGAGATGCTCGAGCGCGACCGCGCGCGGCTCCGCTTCGCCGGCAGCGCAGGCGGTCCCCTCGCCGCTCGGCGCCGGCGCGCTCGCCGGCTCGACGCTGCCGCTCCCGCCCCCGCCCGACCCGATGCGGAACTCGATCGACGCCGTCGCCGACCGCGACTTCGCGCTCGACTACCTCTACGCCTGCGCGGTGCTCTTCGCGCACCTCTCGCGGATCGGCGAGGAGCTCGTCCTCTGGACGACGTCCGAGTTCGGCTTCGCGCGGCTGCCCGAGGACGCGGCGACCGGCTCGTCGATGATGCCGCAGAAGCTGAACGCCGACGTCGCCGAGCTCGCGCGCGGCAAGGCCGGCACGGCGATCGGCCGGCTGACGGGCCTGCTCGCGACGGTGAAGGGGCTGCCGCTCGCCTACAACCGCGACCTGCAGGAGGACAAGCCGCCGGTGTTCGCGGCGCGGGCCGACGTCAGGGGCGCGCTCGAGGCGCTCACGGTGCTCGTGCGCGGCCTCGAGCTTCGACCGCGAGCGGCTCGCCGCGGCCTGCGCCGACCCGCTGCTGCGCGCGACCGACGCCGCCGAGGCGCTCGTCCTCGAGCGGCGTGCCGTTCCGCGACGCCCACGAGCAGGTCGCGGCCCAGGTGCGCGCGGGCACCTTCGAGCCGCCGGAGACCGCGGCGCCCCGGCTCGGCGACGTAGGGGCCGCGGTCGCGGCGGCGAAGGAGCGCTGGTCGTGAAGTCTCCGCTCCCCGTCTCGCTCGCCGGCCGCGACCTGTTGCGGATCGCCGACCTCGTGCCCGCCGAGGCCGAGGCGATCCTCGACCTCGCCGAGCGAGCTGAAGGTCGACCGCACCCCGCGCCTGCCCGGCCGATCGCTCGGCCTGATCTTCGGCCAGCCCTCGACCCGCACGCGCATCTCCTTCGGCGTGGCGATCATCCAGCTCGGCGGCGGCTTCGTCACGCTGACGCCGACCGAGATGCAGCTCTCGCGCGGCGAGTCGCTGAGCGACACGGCGCACGTCCTCTCGCGCTACCTCGATGCGCTCGCGATCCGGGTGCTCTCGCACGACGAGCTCGAGGAGTGGGCCGAGGCGGCCGAGATCCCGGTGATCAACGCGCTCACCTCGGTCGAGCATCCGTGCCAGGCGCTCGCCGACGCGCTGACGATCCGGCAGCGGCTCGGCGGGCTCGACGGCGTCCGCATCGGCTGGGTCGGCGACGGCACGAACGTGCTCGTCTCGCTCGCGCACATGGCCGAGCTGACCGGGATGGAGGTCGTCGCCGCCTGCCCCGAGGGCTACGACCCGCCGGCCGGGACGCCGCTCGAGCTCGTCCGCGACCCGCGCGAGGCGGCGGCGGGCGCCGACGTCCTCGTCACCGACATCTGGGTCTCGCTCGGCCAGGAGGAGGAGCGCGAGCGGCGGCTGCGCGACCTCGAGCCCTACCGGCTCGACGAGGCGCTCGTCGCACTCGCCTCCCCCGAGGTCGTCGTCCTCCACTGCCTGCCGGCGCATCCCGGCGAGGAGATCAGCCCGGGCGTGCTCTACGGCCCGCACTCGGCCGTCTGGGACGAGGCCGAGAACCGCCTGCACGTGCAGAAGGCGCTGCTCGCGCTCCTGCTCGCATAGCCCCGCGAGCCACGTCCGTCAGGGCCATGTCTGGTGGAGTCAGCGAGAGCGAGCGGCCAGCTCGTCCTCGACAGCCGCGAGGTCGAGGCCGCGCGCCGCCAGCAGCACGTAGAGGTGGTAGATCAGGTCGGCGGCCTCCGAGACGAGGCGCTCGTCGCTCTCGGCGAGCGCCGCGGTCACGACCTCGACCCCTTCCTCGCCGACCTTGCGGGCGACGGCCGCGACGCCCTCGGCGAGGAGCTTCGTCGTGTAGGAGCCCTCGGGCCGCTCGGCGGCGCGCGCCGAGATCGTCCGCCAGAGACCGGGCGCGAAGCAGGAAAGCGAGCCCGTGTGGCACGCCGGCCCTGCCGGATGCACCCGCAGCAGCAGGGCGTCGCCGTCGCAGTCGTCGCGCAGCTCCTCCACCGCCAGCGTATTGCCCGAGGTGGCGCCCTTGTGCCAGTACTCCCGCCGGGAGCGGCTCCAGAACCAGGCCTCGCCCGAGTCGCGGGTCCGCCGCACGGCCTCGTCGTCCATCCAGGCGAGCATCAGGACGCGACCGGAGCCCGCGTCCTGGACGATCGCCGGACGAAGCTCCCCCTCAGGCGGCATCGCGGAGCCTCACCCCCATCCCGCGCAGCTCCTCGCGAAGCGACGTCAGCCGCTCGGGATCCTCGTGCAGGATCGACGCGAGCAGCGCCGCCTGCGCCACCTCGAGCGCCTCGGCGACGTGTCTCGCGCCGCCGGCGCCGCCCGAGGCGATCACCGGCACTGCGACCGCCTCGGCGACCGCACGCGTGATCTCCAGGTCGTAGCCGGCCTGCGTGCCGTCGGCGTCGATCGACGTGAGCAGGATCTCCCCCGCGCCGCGCTGCTCGGCCTCCAGCGCCCACTCGACCGTCCCGCGGGAGGTCTCGGTCGTCCCCGCCGCGGGTACGGACGCGCCCGCCCTCGGTGTCGATCGCGACCACGACCGCCTGGGAGCCGAGCTTCTCGGCCAGTCCGGTGATCAGCGAGGGGCTCGCGAGCGCGGCCGAGTTGACCGAGACCTTGTCCGCGCCTGCGGAGAGCAGCGCGTCGGCGTCGGCGATCGTGCGGATGCCGCCGCCGACCGTGAACGGGATCGCGAGCTGCTCGGCGACCCGCCGCACCACCCCGACGAGCGTGTCGCGCTCCTCGAGGGTCGCCTTCACGTCGAGGAAGACGAGCTCGTCCGCGCCGCGGTCCGAGTAGGCCGCCCCGAGCTCGACCGGGTCGCCGACATCGCGCAGCTCCTGGAACTTGACGCCCTTGACGACCCGCCCGCCGGCGACGTCGAGGCACGGGATCAGGCGCGGGAGAGGGATCGCTCTCTCACCTCCCGCAGCAGCCCGTCGAGGTAGCGGGCGCCCGCCGCACCGCTCTTCTCCGGGTGGAACTGCACGCCGAGGAACGAGCCCGAGCGCGCCTCCGCGACGATCCCCTCCGACCAGGCGGTCGCGCACGGCGTCTCGGCCGCATACGAATGGGCGAAGTAGTACGCCGTCCCGCCGCACCTCCGCCCACCCCATCCGCGGCACCCGATCCCCCTGGACACGCACCGAGCGCCCCGGCAGGATCCCGAGCCCGTCGACGCCGCCGTCCTCCTCGGAGTGCTCGAGCGCGAGCTGCAGCCCGAGGCAGATGCCGAGCACCGGCAGGCCCCCGGCGACGCGCGCCCGCAGCACCTCGTCGAGCCCCTGCCGCCTGAGCTCCTCCATCGCCGACCGGGCCGAGCCGACGCCCGGCAGGACGGCCAGGTCGGCGCCGGCCACGTCCTCGACGAGCTCGGCGCCGAGCCGGCGCATCGCGATCTCGACCGAGCGGATGTTCCCGGCGCGGTAGTCGCAGACGGCGACCTTCACAGGTTCCCCTTCGTCGACGGGATCCCGCTCGACTCGACCCGAACCGCCGTCCTCAGCGCGCGCCCGACCGCCTTGTAGGCGGCCTCGGCGACGTGGTGGGCGTCGCGCCCGCCGGCCTCGACGTGGATCGCCATCCGCGCGGCCTGGGCCAGGCTCGTGAAGAAGTGCCCCGCGAGCCCGGTCTCGGGCTCGATCGACAGCTCGGCGAAGGGCCGCCCGCCGAGGTCGACCGCCGCCCGCGCGAGCGCATCGTCCATCGGCACGACCGCATCTCCGTAGCGGGCGATCCCGCGCCGGTCGCCGAGCGCGCGGTCGAGTGCCTCGCCGAACGCGAGCGCGGTGTCCTCGACGGTGTGGTGGTCTCCGGTCTCGAGGTCGCCGGCCGCCTCGACGACGAGGTCGAGCCCGCCGTGGAACGCGAGCTGCTCGAGGAAGTGGTCGTAGATCCCGGCGCCCGTCCGGACGCTGCACCCGGCTCGCGCCGTCGAGCCCGAGCCGGACCGCGATGCGCGTCTCGGCGGTCGCGCGCAGATGCCGCACGGAACGGCCGGGCGCCGCGGCCACCGGGGCCGGACGGTCGAGGAGCCGGGCGAGGGTCTCGACCGCGAGGTCGTCGTCTCCCCGGTCGCGGATCGTGATCCTGATCCCGTCGTCGTAGGCGCGCACGACGAGCCCCTGGCGGAGCAGCCGCGACGCGAGCTCGCGGCCGTCCGCGACGGGCACGAAGAGGAAGTTCGCATTCGACGCGAGCGGCGGGAGCCCGATCGCGGTCAGCGCGCGGGCGAGCCGCTCGCGCTCCTCGATCACCGGGCCCACGTCCGGCGGCGAGGCGAGCGCCGCCACCGCCAGGGCCGCCGAGAGCGTCGAGACCGGCGCCGGCGCCTGCCGGGCGTTCAGCTCGGCCGCCACGTCCACGGAGGCGAGCGCGTAGCCGATCCGCGCACCGGCGAGCGCGAAGGCCTTCGAGAACGTCCGCAGCACGATCACGCCGTCGTCGAGCAGCGGCACCGCGGTCTCGCCGAAGTACTCGAAGTACGCCTCGTCGACGACGAGCGGCCTCGACTCGGGCAGCGGGCGCACCGCGCCGTCCGGGCTGTTCGGCCGGCAGGCGAACGTCAGGACGGCGCCCTCGTCTCCGGTCTCGGCGCCCGCCAGCAGAGCCGCGAGCCGGTACAGCGGATAAGTGGGGTGGTCGGGGATCGCGATCGTGTCGCCCGGGCCCGCATAGCAGCGCGCGCAGAGCAGGATCAGGTCGTCGGCCCCGACCCCGAGCACGACGTTGTCCGGCTCGACGCCGTTGTAGCGGGCGATCGCCTCGCGCAGCTCGCGGTAGCCGCCCGGCGGATAGCCGTTGATCGACGCCAGGGCGCGCGCGATCGCACCCGGGCGGGTCGAGGGCAGCGGCAGCGGCGGCGTGTTCTGGTCGTAGCGCACGACCTGCGAGGGGTCGATCCCCGCCAGGCGCGCGACCTCGTCGTTCGGGGGCGCCCACGTGTAGGCGGTGAACTCCGGCGAGAGCGCCCTCATCGCCGCACCGCCGCGGCGTGCGCCGGCATGCCCTCCGCGGCCGCGAGCGCCTCGACCGTCGGGCGCAGCAGCGCGAGCCCCTCCGGCGTGAGCCGCTGGGTCGTCACCGGCTTGAGGAACGTCTCGATCCCGAGCCCGCCGACCGACCGCGCCCAGCCGCTCGTCGGCAGGACGTGGTTGCCGCCGGTCGCGTAGTCGCCGGCCGCGACCGGCGACGACGGCCCGACGAAGACCGCGCCGGCGTTCCGCACCCGGCCGGCCAGCGCCTCGGCGTCGCCGAGCAGCACGAGGTGCTCGGGCGCGATCGCCTCCGCCTCCTCGAGCGTCGCGACCTCGCGGCAGACGGTGTCGGGGCCGTGCTCGGCCTGGGCGGCGAGCTCGAGCTCGACCACGCGCCGGTCGACCTCCCCGGAGGCGACGACCACCACCTCCGAGGGCCCGCCCGGTAGGTCGATCGCGACGTCGCGCTGGACCGCGAGCTTCGCCTCGTTCACGTGCGCGTTCCCCGGCCCGACGATCTTGTCCACCTTGCGGACGTACGCGAGCCAGGCGATCGCCTGGGGCCCGCCGAGCGCCCACACCTCGTCGATCCCGAGAGCCGCGGCCGCGGCCGCGACGAGGCCGGCGCCGGCCGGCGGCGTGCAGACGACGAGCCGTTCGACGCCCGCCGCCTGCGCGGGAACGGCGCACATGACGAGCGTCGAGACGAGCCGGCGGGGAACGTAGATCCCGACCGTGGCGAGCGGCACCCAGCGGCGCTCGAGCACGACGCCCGGCTCGACCTCGAGCGAGATGTCCGCGGGCCGCTGCGCCTCGTGCCAGCGCCGCACGCGGCCGGCGAGCGCGAGCAGGGCCTCGCGCGGGAGCAGCTCGGGCTCGGACACCGCCCGCGCCGGCTCGACGCCGTCGAGCTCGACCGCCCAGCGGCGAACCGCCGCCTCCCCCTCTCGCCGAACTTCCTCGACGATGCTCACCGCGTCATCCGCTCCACGGGCACGACCAGGATCGAGGTCGCGCCGGCGGCCTCGAGCTCGGGCAGGAGCCGCCACACGTCGGCCGAGGGGACGAGCGCGTGCACCGCCACCATCTCCGGCTCGGCGAGCGGCAGCACGCTCGGCGAGCGCGAGCCGATGATCCGGCAGACCTCGCCGAGCCCCGCCTTCGGCGTGTTCAGCATCAGGTACCGGTGCGCCCTCGCCTCGACGACCGCCCGCATCATCGAGACGAGCCGCGAGGTGTCGGCCCCCGGCTTCCCGATCAGGGCCGCCTGCGAGGAGAAGAGGACGCCGAGGGAGCGCAGCCCGTTCATGCGCATCGTGTTCCCGGACGAGACGAGGTCGACGATCCCGTCGGCGAGCCCGAGACGGGTGCGATCTCGACCGAGCCGGTGACGTCGACGAGCTCGACCTCGACCGGCATCAGCTCCCGTGTCAGCCCCGGATAGACGGTGGCGACGGTCGCTCCGGCGAGGTCCTCGAGCCGCTCGAAGCGCGACTCCTCGGGCACCGCCGCCTCGAGCCGGCAGGAGCCGTAGCCGAGCTCGAGCAGCTCCTCGACCCGCGCTCCGCGCTCGCGGACGAGGTCCTGGCCCGTGATCCCGCAGTCGACGACCCCGTCCTGGACGTACTCGGGAATGTCGGCCGCCCGCACCAGCAGGACGTCGACCGGCGCGTTGCGGCAGGGGAAGGCGAGCGCCCGCTCGCCGGGCTGCTCGGGCCCGAGCCCGGCGTCCTCCAGCAGGGAGACCGACGGCTCGCGCAGGCGCCCCTTGACCGGGACGGCGATCGTCAGGCGGTCGACGCCGCCGCCTTCAGCCGGTCCAGGGCCAGGCGATAGCCGCCCTCGCCGTGCCGGAGCCAGTGCGCGACCCGCGTCACCGTCGTCGTCGAGGCGCGCGTCTTCTGGGCGATCTCGAGGTACGGCAGGCCCCGGTCGACGAGCCGCGCGACCGCCCACCTGTGGGCCATCGCTTCCAGCTCCGCGAGCGTGCAGAGATCGCGGAGGAAGCGCTCGACCTCGTCCCGGGACTCGAGGCGCAGGAAGGCCTCCGAGAGGTCCCCGAGGTCCTTCGTCCGCCATGAATGTCGCCCCGTCTCTGCCATCGCCGTTCGCGTTCGGATGTTAGCACGCTACCATGGTCGCGTGCTGTCTCCCTGGCTCGAGTCCCCGATCGAGGTGATCCCGGCCGTCGACGTGCTCGGCGAGGAAGCCGTCCGGCTCCGTCAGGGTGCCTACGACGAGGTGGTCGACGAGGCGGGCGACCCGGTCGGGCTGGCGCGCCGCTTCGCCGAGGCCGGCGCCCGGCGCATCCACCTCGTCGACCTCGACGGCGCCCGTGCGGGTCGAGTGCGGCCCGGGCTCGTCCGCCTCGTCGCCGAGGCTGTCGGCCCCGCGCTGCTGCAAGCCTCCGGCGGGATCCGCTCGCTCGAGGACGCCCGCGCGCTGCTCGGGGCGGGCGCCGACCGGGTCGTCGTCGGCACCGCCGCCTTCCCCGATCCCGCGCCCTGGGCGGCCGCGCTCGGCGAGCAGCTCGTGGTCGCGCTCGACGTCCGCGACAGGATCGTCCGCACCGCGGGCTGGACGGCCGACTCGGGCCTCTCGCTCGCCGAGGCGGTCGAGCGCTGCCTCGCGGCGGGGGTCCGGCGCGTCCTCTGCACGGGGATCGAACGGGACGGCACGCTCGCCGGCCCCGATCTCGAGCTCGTCGCGTCGGTCGCCCGCTCCGGGCTCGGCGTGATCGCCGCCGGCGGCGTCCGCTCGCCCGCCGACGTGGACGAGCTGGCCCGGGCCGGAGCCCAGGCGGCCGTGGTCGGGCGGGCACTGCTCGCCGCCGGCTGAGCGCCGGCGGGCGCCGTCACGGCCGCGGCGGCGGCACCGCCTGCGCCGGGAGACGCCCGGGCTCTCGTACACTGTCTCCGCCCGCGGCGCTGCGAGGTTCCGAACCGGGTCAGATCCGGGAGGAAGCAGCCCTAAGGATCCCTCGCAGGTGCCGCGGCCTGAATGATCCCTTTCCGGCCCGGCCCTTGCGCCGGGGGCCGCCGACCGCAAAGCTGGTGGGGTGAGGCAGCAGGCGAACAGACGGGACGCGGCGATCGGGCTGGTCGTCGTCTTCGGAAAGGCCGGCGTCACGGCCGGCAAGGCTGCGCTCTTGCCGCTGAAGGTCGCGGCGCGCTCGCCGGTCGTCGGCCCCGTCCTCGAGCGCACGGGCGAGCGGCTCGGGGACGCGGGGCGGGCCGCCAGGATGCGGAGCCTCGTCGAGGCCGAGGCGGCCGCGGCCGCGGTGCTCGCCTCCCCCGAGGCGAGGAACGCCGTCGACCGGGCGCTCGCCGGCCCCCTGCCCGAGGCCGTCGCGCGCTCGCTCGTCGAGCGCCGGGTCGTACAGCGAATCGTCGAGGAGGTGCTCGCGAGCGCCGAGCTCGAGGCGGCGCTCGGGCAACCGCCGGCGGTCGAGCCCGGCGACGGGGCCGGCCCCCATCCGGGCGCGGGCCTCGAGCGGGTCGTCTCCGGCGCCCTCGACAGCCGGGTCGTCTCCGACATCACCGATCGGATCGTCGAGAGCGCCGAGCTGCAGCGCCTCGTCGAGGGGATCGTCCAGAGCCCGGCGATGCGCGCGGCGCTCTCGCAGGAGACGACGACGATCGCGAAGGAGATGGCGGCCGGCGTGCGCCACCGCGTGGAACGCCTCGAGGATTCGGCGGATCGCCGGATCCTCCGCCTGTTCGGACGAGAGCCGCAGGCAGCCGGCCTCCCGAGCCCGCGGGCCGACTTCGGAGGCCTCGCAGCGCGTGGAGTCGCGTTCGCGATCGACCTGGGGATCACCCTGACCGCGTTCGTCGTCCTCGCCGGCCTCGGCGCGGTCGTCTCGAACCTCGTCGGCGGCTTCAAGCCGGCCTGGCTGGCGGAGGTCCTCGCCGCGGTCGGCTGGAGTGCCGTCGTCGGCACGTACCTCGTCGCCTTCTGGACGGTGCTCGGCCAGACCCCCGGCATGAACCTGATGCACCTCCGGGTGGTCGACGGCAAGGGCGGCCCGCCCGGTCTCGCCCGGTCGCTCCTGCGCCTGCTCGGCCTCGTCCTCGCGATCGTCCCCTTCTTCGCCGGCTTCGTCCCGGTGCCGTTCGACGACCGCCGCCGCGCCCTGCAGGACTTCCTGGCGGGGACGGTCGTCCGCGTAGAGCATTCGCAGCCGGCAGCACCGGCGGCCCGCCCGTAGCGGGCCGGGTGTTCCCCTCCAGCGCCCGGCAGGCGCTTCGCGCCCGCGACCAGGGGCGACAATCGTCTAAAACCTGCTCATTCCGTGTAATACTTGCTTTTTCGCCGCGAGGCCCCTATGATCCTCCGAAAGCCCTTTCACAACGGATCAGGAGGCCTTGCAATGAAGTGGTTCAAGCCCGAGTTCGAGATCATCGAGCTTTCGTCTGAAGTCACCTGCTACCGGTACCACAGGTAGAAGCGCTGGTCGGCTCCGCGCGCGCGGAGTCACTCGTCCCGGCGGCGCAGGTGGCGTTGCCGGTCGGTTCGGAGATGAGTGATTCCGCGCGTCTGACCTACACCTTTCGATCGTCGCTTCCCGTCCCCGGCGGCGTCGTGCGAGCGGAAGCGCACCTGTAGCCGATGCGCGTTCGCGTTCTCGGCTCCGCCGCGGGCGGCGGCTTCCCGCAGTGGAATTGCAACTGCCGCAGCTGCGCGGCCGCGCGCGACCCCGGCGCGCCGGCACAGCCGAGGACGCAGTCGTCGATCGCGGTCAGGCCCGCACGCGACGAGCGCTGGTACCTGATCAACGCCTCGCCCGATCTGCGACAGCAGCTCGCCGACCTTCCCGGCGGCGATCCCGACGCGCTGCGCACCACGCCCCTCGCCGGCATCCTCCTCACCGACGCCGAGATCGACCACACGGCGGGCCTCCTGCTCCTGCGCGAGTCGAGCGAGCCGCTCGAGGTCTACTCGAGCGCCGCGGTGCGCGAGGCGCTCAGCTCCTACTACCCGGTGCTCGAGATGCTCGCGAGCTACTGCGGCGTCCGCTGGCACGAGCTCGCGCCCGGCGAGCCCGCCCTGCTCGGCGACGCGCTCGAGGTGGACATCTTCACGGCGGGGGGCGACCCGCCGCTCTACATGCCTGCCGGCGCCGGTGAGATGGAGGCGACGGGGCTCACGATCCGCGACCTCGACACGAACGGGGTGCTCACGTACGCCCCCGCGCTCGAGGCGATCGACGACGAGATCGCCGAGCGTCTCGCCTCGAGCGACTGCGTGATCGTGGACGGGACGTTCTGGGAGAAGGACGAGCTCGTCTCGCTCGGCCTCGCGCAGCGGGACGCGTTCGCGATGGGCCACATGCCGCTCTCCGGGAGCGGCGGCAGCCTGGCGACCCTCGAGGCGCTGCCGGCCCGGACGATCCTCGCGCACATCAACAACACGAACCCGATCCTGCTCGAGGATTCGGCCGAGCGAGCGCTGGTGGCCGCCCGCGGGATCGACGTCGCACACGACGGAATGGAGATCGAGCTGTGAGCACGCTGACCGCCCGGGAGCCCCGGGCCCCCTGGTCCGAGGAGGAGTTCGTCGCCAAGCTGCGCGCCCGCGGGACGCGCTACCACGACCTGCATCCGTTCCACGTGCGCATGAACAACGGCGAGCTGAGCCGCGAGGAGCTGCAGCGCTGGGTGATCAATCGCTACGCCTACCAGGCCGCGATCCCGATGAAGGACGCCGCGATCCTCTCGAATTGCCCCGAGCCGCCGGTCAGGAGGGCCTGGATCCAGCGCGTGATCGACCACGACGGGGTCGAGGAGGGCAGCGGCGGGATCGAGTCGTGGCTGCGGCTCGGCGAGGCCCTCGGAGTCTCCCGCGAGGCGATCGAGAGCGAGCGGCTCGTCCTGCCCGGCGTCCGCTACGCGGTCGACGCGTACGTGGTCTTCTGCCGGACCCGCAACTGGGTGATCGCGGTCGCCTCGTCCCTGACGGAGCTCTTCGGCCCGGCTGCGATCAAGGTCCGGCTCGAAGGCATGGAGCATCACTACCCGTGGATCGACCCGGCCGGGCTCGACTACTTCCGGGCGCGGCTCGTCCAGGCCCCGCGCGACGCCGAGTACGCGCTCGCCCTGGTCGTCGAGCGCTGCGACACGCGCGAGCTGCAGGAGCAGGCGGTCGATGCGCTCTCGTTCAAGTGCGACATGCTCTGGGCCCAGCTCGAGGCGATCGAGGCCGGGGACACGCGACCCGGAGCGGCCGCCGGATGAGCGCCACCACGATCGAGAAGCCTCGCCTCGCGACCGGGGTCCGGCTCGGCTACGACAAGGTGCGCGACCGGCACATGCTCCTCTACCCCGAGGGTGCCGTGACCCTGAACGAGACGGCGGTGAGCGTGCTCGAGCTCTGCGACGGAAGCCGCACGATCGACGAGATCGCCTCCGAGCTCGCCGGTTCCTACCAGGAGAACCCCGACCTGCGCTCCGACGTCGGAGAGCTGATCGCGGC
Organism: uncultured Actinomycetes bacterium; assembly: GCA_963796625.1. Classification (GTDB taxonomy): domain Bacteria; phylum Actinomycetota; class Thermoleophilia; order Gaiellales; family Gaiellaceae; genus PALSA-600. The sequence continues at coordinate 259,561 of CAWCME010000003.1, read as the reverse complement.
GATCGCCGCCAGAGGGCTGGTGACCGATGCGGCCCGCTAACCCCTTCCTCCTGATCGCAGAGCTCTCGTACAAGTGCCCGCTGCACTGCCCCTACTGCTCGAATCCGCTCGGAATCGGATCGGCCGCCTACCGCGACGAGCTCGCCACGGAGGACTGGGCCCGCGCGATCTCCGAGGCGGCGGAGCTCGGCGTGCTCCAGCTCGCGCTGACCGGCGGCGAGCCGCTGGTGCGCAAGGACGTCGAGGAGCTCGCACGCGTCTCTCGCCAGGTAGGGATCTACAGCTCGCTGATCACGGCGGGGACGCCCTTCACGCGCAAGCGCGCCGAGGCGCTCAAGGAGGCCGGCCTCGACCACGTCCAGGTCTCGATCCAGGACAGCGACCCGATCGAGTCCGACCGGATGGCCGGCACCAAGGCGTACTCGAAGAAGATCGAAGCGGCGAAGCTGGCGCGGGAGCTCGACTTCCCGCTCACGGTCAACGTCGTCCTCCACCGCCAGAACCTCGATCGGATCGAGGCCATCATCAGCCTGGCCGAGGAGCTCGGCGCCATCCGGCTCGAGCTCGCGAACACCCAGTACCAGGGGTGGGCGGCGATCAACAAGACGGGCCTGATGCCGACGCACGAGCAGCTTGCCGCCGGCGAGGCGGCGGTGATCCGCGCGCGGGAACGGCTCGGCGGATCGATGCAGATCCTCTGGGTGCTGCCCGACTACTACGAGGAGTTCCCGAAGACGTGCATGGGCGGCTGGGGACGCGAGGCGATCCTGATCGCGCCGAACGGCGACGTGCTTCCCTGCCAGGCCGCCTCGTCGATCCCGGGCCTCGTCTTCGACAACATCCGGGAGAAGTCGCTCGGCGAGATCTGGTTCGAGTCCGAGGCCTTCCAGCGTTTCCGGGGCACCGACTGGATGCCCGAGCCGTGCCGCAGCTGCCCCGCCGATCGGCAGGAGCTCGACTTCGGCGGCTGCCGCTGCCAGGCGCTCGCGCTCACGGGCGACGCGGCGAACGCCGATCCGGTCTGCAAGTTCTCGCCGCACCACGCGATCGTCGTCGACGCCGTGGCTGCCGCCCAGGTGCAGGAGGGAGACGGCAGCCTGATCTACCGCACGACCGACCCGCTGCCCGATCTGGAGCCGGTGACCCGGCTCCCGGTTGGCTAGCTAGGCTCGACTCCGATGGCCGACGCAGCCGCGATCGTCACCTCCGGCCTCGGGCGGGACTACGGTCGCATGAGGGCCGTCGACTCGATCGATCTCGAGGTCCGGGCCGGCGAGTTCTTCGGCTTCCTGGGCCCGAACGGCGCCGGGAAGACGACGACGATCAGGATGCTGACGACGCTGCTCCACCCCTCGCGCGGCTCGGCGCTCGTCGCGGGCAAGGACATCGCCGAGGACCCGCTCGGCGTCCGCCGCGAGATCGGCGTCGTCTTCCAGGAGACGACGCTCGACGGCGACCTGACGGCCGAGGAGAACCTGCGCTTCTGCACGCGCCTCTACGGCCTCTCACGCAAGGAGAGCAGGCTCCGGATCGACGAGGCCCTGCAGCTCTTCGACCTCTCGGACCGGCGGGACAGCCGTGTGCGCTCGTTCTCCGGCGGCATGCGCCGTGCGCTCGACCTCGCCCGCGGGATCCTGCATCGCCCGGCGATCCTCTTCCTCGACGAGCCGACGCTCGGCCTCGACCCGGGGCAGCGGCGCCGGATCTGGGAGTTCCTCAAGCGACTGCCGAGCGAGTCCGGAACGACGCTCTTCCTGACCACGCACTACCTCGAAGAGGCCGATCCGTGCGACCGCGTCGCGATCGTCGATCACGGCGCGATCGCCGCGTCCGGCGAGCCCGCGGCCCTGAAGCGCAACCTCGGGCGCGAGAGCATCGAGCTCCGCTCCGAGCGCCCCGAGGAGTTCGCCGGGAAGATCCGCGAGCTGACCGGCCTCGAGCCTCGCCGCGCCCCGCACGGGCTCTCGCTGTTCGTCGACGACGCGGAGGCGGTCATGCCGCTCCTGCTCCCGCTGACCAAGGACGGGCTCGAGGTCCGGATCAGCCGGCCGACGCTCGAGGACGTGTTCGTCGAGCTGACCTCGAGCAGCGGGAGAGCGGCCGCGTGAGCAACGTCGGCGGAGCGGTCGTCGCGGTCGTCGTGCGCGAGTTCAAGCGGTTCCTGCGTCAGCACGGTCGCCTGATCAGCACCTTTGCCCGGCCGTTGCTCTGGCTCGCGGTGGTCGGGGCGGGCTTCGAACGCATCATCCCCACGGAGGGGACGGTCTCGTACCTGCAGTTCCTGCTGCCCGGCATCTTCGGGATGGTGCTGCTCTTCAGCACGATGCTCTCGGCGCTTGCGACCGTCCACGACCGGGAGTTCGGCCCCATCCGGATGCTGCTCGTCGCTCCGCTGCCGCGCTGGGCGGCGGTCGTCGCGAAGACGATCAGCTCCACCCTGATCGGCGTCTTCCAGGCGCTCGTCCTGCTGCCGCTGATCTGGATCCTCGGCCTCCGCCCCTCCGCGACGCAGCTGGTCGAGCTGATCGCGGCGATCGCGCTGCTGGCGTTCGCGCTCTCGACGCTCGGCATGGTGATCGCGTCCCGGCTGCGCTCGATCGAGAACTTCGCCGGGGTGATGAACTTCCTCATGTTCCCGATGTTCTTCCTCTCGTGCGCGCTCTACCCCGCCGTCCTGCTGCCGGGCTACCTGCAGCCCTTCGTGCGGGCCGACCCGCTCACCTACGGCATCGACCTGATGCGGGACGCGCTGCTCTCGGGCCTGTACGTCGGGAACTTCGGCTCGACCTACACGACGACGTTCGACATCGCCGTCCTGGTCGCGATGTCGGTCGTGCTGTTCGCGCTCGCCGCGCTCCTCTTCGGCGAGGAGGAGCATCTCGGCCGGATCCTGCTCGTCGACAAGCCGCGCAGCCCGAAGAAGTCGCCCGCAGGCTGGGGGAAGCGGGCCCTCGCCCGGCCCGGCCGGCGCAGGCAGCCGCAGGAGGACCCGGCGGTCGGAGTCGAGGCGTGAGCGCGCACGGCTCCGAAGGTCGGCGATGACCCCGGAGGTCGAGAGCGCCGCACCCGAGTCCGTCGCCGCCGAGCTGCTCGCGGTCCCGCTCGCCGGCCCGCCCTCCGCGGTCGTGCGCCGGCTCGACGACCTGGTCGGCGGCCGCCTGGCCCGGCTGATCGCCTCCGGCGAGGCAAAGCCCCTGCCCGGCCGGGTGACCGTGCTGCACGTCGCGCCCGGCGAGCCCGTCGCGGCTGCGCGCATCGCCCTCGTCGGGATGGATTCGGCCGACGAGGCCGACGAGGACTCGGTCCGGACCGCCGCCTCGGCGGCTGTCCGCGCCGCGAAGGGGTTCGCAGGCGCCGTCGCCTGGGCCTTCGACTCCGAGCTGCCGCTGGCGCCGGAGCGCCAGGTGAGCGCCGTCGTCGAAGGCGCCGTCCTCGGAGCCTACGATCCCGGCCGCTGGAAGACCGAGGCGGCGGCGGATTCCCCCGGCCGGATCGTCATCGCGGGCGCCGACGAGGCGCTCGCCGGGACCGCGATCCGCGCCGAGCTCGTCGCACGCTGGACGAATCGCGCACGCGAGCTGGTCGATGCCCCTCCGAACGAGCTGACGCCGGCCGGGCTGGCCGGGGCCGCCTTGTCGCTGCTGACGCCGCTCGGCGTGACCGTCGAGGTGCTCGGGCCGGAGGAGATCGCCGCGCTCGGCCTCGGCGCCCTCGCGGCGGTCGGCGGCGGCAGCGCGAACGAGCCGCGCCTGATCGTCCTTCGGCGGCGGGGCGGCTCGGGGGCCGGGCCCGTGCTCGGGCTCGTCGGCAAGGGGGTGACCTTCGACAGCGGCGGGTACTTCCTCAAGTCGCAGTCGGACATCGTCAAGCAGAAGGCCGACATGGGCGGGGCGGCGGCGGTGATCGGAGCGGTGGGGGCCGTGGCCGAGCTCGGGCTGCCCCTGGAGCTCCTCGCCGTGATCCCTGCAGCCGAGAACATGGTCGACGGCGCCGCCTACCGGCCCGGTGACGTGCTGCGGACGGGCTCCGGAGTCACGGTCGAGGTCACGAACCCCGACGCCGAGGGCCGGCTGATCATGGCCGACGCCCTCTGGTATGCGAGGGAGAACGGCGCGACCCACCTGATCGACGTGGCGACCCTCACGGGTGCGATGCGCGGTGCGATGGGCGACCTGTACGTCGGCGTCTTCTCGAACGACGAGCCCTGGCGGGCGGAGATCGTCGAGGCCGGGAACGCGAGCGGCGACCACGCCTGGCCCTGGCCGATGCACCGCCGCTACCGGCGGCTACTCGATTCCCCGGTGGCTGACCTCCGGCACACCTCCGGGCGCTCGTTCGGGTACCCGATCATCGCGGCGACCTTCCTCGAGCGTTTTGCCGGCGAGGGGCCGTGGGCGCACCTCGACATCCACTCGGCGGCCTACCTCGACGAGGACCGCGACTACCTCGCCCGCGGGGCGAGCGGTGCCGGCGTCAGGCTCCTGACGGAGCTCGCGACCCGCATGGCGGCGAGCGGCTAGCGCCGATCCGGCGCGATCTCGCCTCGAGCCTCTCCCTAGGAGAGACGGACCGGCTGGAGATCCCGGGCCACGCTCGGGGCAAGCTGGCCGGGCCAGTCGTGCAGGTCGACGCTGCCGCCGGGCACGGCCGGCTCGACGGAGAAGAGGTCGAGCGTGCCCTCCCAGAGCGAGACCGTCTTGCCGGCGAAGGAGCGCGGCAGGGTCAGGCTGAAGTTGCCCTGCTCATCCGACCAGGTGGCCTTGAGCGGCCGGATCACGGCTCCGGCCTGCGTCGTGGCGCCGACGACGGTGCCCAGGTAGATCGCGCCGGGGTAGGACTTCGGCAGCGGGAGCGCCATCGCGAAGCCGGACGGCGGCAGCTGGAGGTCCAGGGTCGCGCTCTGCAGCCTCCTGAAGTAGACGTATTCGTCCGGAAGGAACTGGTAGATGTCGCTGCCGTCTGCGATCCGCACCGTGAACGGCACCGGATCGTGGCTCTCCTCGTCCGAGGCGGTGAAGAGCGAGGAGTAGTGGCCGTTCGCGTCGGTCAGGGTCGAGACCGTCCAGTAGTCGCGGTCGGCGGTGCGCGTGCTCACCTGCGCGCCGACGACCGGCTTGCCGTTCGAGTCGGTGACGGTGCCGCTGAGCGAGTAGGTGGCGAGCCCGACCCGCGGCGGCGGCTGGCCCGCGGTGTCGACGATCCGGCCGCTGACCACGGGGTTGCCGGCGCCGTCCCGCGTGACCTTCAGATCGCTGATCGGATAGGCGACGGTGATCGCCGAGGTGCTGGCCTCGAGGGCCGAGCGCTGCGCGCCGGTGAGCGGGGCGCCGGCGACCTCGGCGTTGCTCGCATCGGCGATCGTCACGGGATGCCGCTGGAGCAGCGTGTCGTCTGCGAGGAAGGTGAACTCGCCCTTCGCGTTCGTCGGCGTCGGGATGACGTAGTTGTCGACCCGGACGCGGACGCCGGAGACGGGCTTGCCGCCCAGCTCGACCACTCCGTGCAGGGGCGTCGTGTTGGCGGTGGCGGAGGTCCACTGATGGAGCGCGACGACGGGCGGCGGCACGATCGTCGCATCGGCGCCCGAGGTCGTCGCGACAGCACCCGGGACGACGATCAGGCAGCCCGCGGCGAGCAGACCCGCCCCGAGCAGCCGGAAGCGCGCCGTGCGCCTACCCGTTGCCATTGTGGGCTCCCCCGCCCGAGCTCGCCACCACGCCGACGACGACCTTGTAGGCGGGATGGTTCGGCAGGTCGAGCTCCGGCACCTGGCCCGACGGAACCACGTGCAGCTTGATCCACTCGCCTGCCGCTCCGCGGCCGCCGCTCGTCGAGGCGAGCACGTACTGCCCCTCCTTCGAGGCCGTGAAGTGGAAGTAGGCCTTTCCCGAGGGCGCGACGGTCGTGGCGGCGCCGCCGAAGACCGGCTGCGTGTCGCCGGGCCGGGTCACCACCGCGAGCGCGTCGCCGCGGGTGGCTGCCTGGTTGGCGACGGAGACGTTCACGCGCCAGCCCGCGGGCACGTCGACCGTCATCGCACCGTGCGAGGTCCCGTCGAGCGTGTTCGCGCCCTTCGAGCTGTTCAGGGAGGGGACGATCAGCAGCCGCAGCGTGTGCACCTGGGGGGCGAGCGACAGGAAGAAGGGCGGCGGGTTCGAAGCGCCGGTCCCGACGTTCACGGGCGTGATCGCCGGCGCCGGGAACTGCGTCTGCGAGCCCTTGAGCGAGAACACCTCGAGCTCGGAGGCGGTACCGCCGTAGGACGACGTCGGCGTCCCGCCGACCGTGACCGCGACCAGCTCGTGGCCGCCCGCCTCGTAGATCGCCGGGCCGGCCGCGATCTGGTAACCGGTCTGGAAGCTCCAGAGCACGTTGCCGGTCGTCGTGTCGAGAGCGAGCAGGTTCCCGTCGCCGCCGCCGACGAAGGCGAGCCCCGCGTCCGTCGTCGTCACCCCGCCGCGGCCCGGCTCGGAGGTCTGGTGCCTCCAGACGACCTTGCCCTGGGCGGCGTCGACCGCGGTGATGCTGCCGTAGTTGTGCCAGCCGGTCGGCGTATAGCCGAAGCCGTTGCCGAGGAGCCCGTTGTCGACGTCCCCCTTCACCTTGTCCTGGTTCAGCTTGGTCGGGTCGGCGACCTCGGTGAGGGTGACCGCCGTCTCGGCCTGGCTGTTGATCACGTAGCCGGTCGTCGGGTCGTACGACGAGGGCGAGTAGTTCAGGCCCCCGAGCGACGAGGGATACACGGTGACCGAGTGCCCCGGGCGCAGCGCGGGGTGCTCGAGCTGGGAGACGAGCTTCACGCGCTGGTAGATGGGCGCCCCGGTGAGCGCGTTGTACATGAACCAGGTCCCCTCCTTGGTTCCGACGGAGACGACCCGCTCGACCTTGCCGCCGCCGAGCTTGAGGTTGTAGAGGAGCGCCGGCTGGACGGTGCTGTAACCCCACTGGTCGCCCGAGACCTGCTGCTGCCACCACCGCTGCTGGCCGGTGCGGAGGTCGAGCGCGACCAGGGAGTCGGTGCGCGGGTTCGGCCCGGGGCGGGCGGACGGGTCGAAGATCGGAGACGGGTTCGAGGTCGTGATGTACATCGTGTTCGTCGCCGTGTCGATCGTCGCCGGGTTCCAGTTGGCTCCGCCGCCGACGAACACCCCGGCGCGCCGCCATTGCTGGCCGTCCGGCGGGATGATCCAGTAGGGGCTCGACCAGGCCGGCGAGAGGTCGGCCGCGTTCCAGGCCATCACGAAGCCGCGGGTGCTGTAGTCCGAGCCGGAGGCGCCCGAGAGGAGCAGGTTGTCGTAGCAGATCGGCGCCGCGGTCTCCGAGTAGCCGTTCTGGACCGTGGCGCCGGGGACCGCGTCCGAGACCGGCACCTCCTTCAGGAGCTTGCCGTTGCCCGCGTCGAGCTCGTCGATCCGCATGTCGAGGGTGAACAGGTAGACGTGGCCGTCGCAGTAGGCGACGCCGCGGCTCGCGTTGACGCCGTAGTTCGCGAAGATCGCCGTGTTCGTCGGCGTGAACTCCCAGAGCAGCTTCCCGCTCGCGCCGTCGATCGCGAACACGTGGTCGTTCCCCGTCGTGACGTAGATGGTCTGGCCGACCACGATCGGGAAGCTCTGCTCGCCCTTGGGGACCGTCTTGTCGAGCTGGTGGAAGTCGATCCTGAACGCGACGCCCAGCGTGTTGACGTTCGCCTTCGTGATTTCGGTCAGGTGCGAATGGCGGATCTGGTCGTAGCTCCCGCCGTAGGTTCCCCAGGCGTCGGCCCCGAACGGGTTGTTCAGCTCGGCCGCGGAGGCCGAGACGCCCGGCTCGGAGGTCGTGCTGACCGGCAGGGGCTGTGCGGTCGTCGCCGGCTGGGTGGCATTGCCGCCGGTGTGGCGCGAGAGAACGCCGCTCGCGAGCAGGCCGACGAAGAGGCAACCGACCGCGATGACGAGCAAGAGCCCTACCCGCTTCGACCCCGGTCGCCGTTTGCTCGCAGCCAAAGCTTGTAAATCCTATCATCGGCAGGGCCGCCGCTGTCAGGGATGCGTCGGCAACCCGGTGCAGCCCGACCGGCTTGCAGGGCGGGGCCGCCCCGCGACCCTCGCACGGCTCCCCGGCGGTCGCGCTTCTCGGCCACGGGCCCGCGCGCTATGGTCAGGTGGTGAGCAACGCTGTCAACGTCGACGATTCGATCGCGTTGGCGAACGAGCTTCGGCCGATCCTCCTCCGCCTCGCTCGCCACCTGCGAAGCGAGATCCGCATGAGCGGTCTCACCGCAGGGCAGATCGCGATCCTCGTCGCGATCGAGTTCAACCCCGGGATGACCGCCCACAAGCTCGCCACCCGCGAGGGGATCTCCGAGGCCGGCGTGTCGGGGCATCTCGCGCGGCTCGAGGGCAAGGGGCTGATCCGGCGGGAGCGGTCCGCCGACGGGCACAGCGTCGGGATCTACCTGGCGAACGCCGGCCGCGTCATCCTGGCCGCGGTGCGCGACCAGCGGACGACCTGGCTGAGCGGGCGCCTCGAGCAGCTGACGCACGCCGACCGCGAGCTGATCAAAGCCTCGCTAACCGCGCTCGACCGGGTGAGCATGGGCGACCGCTAGGCGCCCCGTCGCAGCACGGAGAGAGACGGAGCCCCCGGCCGACCCGGCCCGAGGGCTCCGCAGGTCAGTCGACTCCTACCTGTGATACCGGTAGCAGGTGACTTCAGACGAGAGCTCGATGATCTCGAACTCGGGCTTGAACCACTTCATGTGGTGCCTCCTGTTACGTGGATGCTTCCGGACTTACCCGGCGCATGATAGGCCAGTTCCGGCGAAAGAGCAAGTATTATACGAAAGAAGCAGATTTTAGAGGATTGGCCGTCGAGAGCGCGCCGTCGGGCCGGGACGCGACGGGCAGGGCCGGACCCCTCCGACGGCCTGCGCGCGACGGAGGCCTCTTCGTAAGATCGGGGCTCGCAGAGCAAGCCGAGACGGGAGCCCTGGTCGATGACGGTTGCGATAGAGGCGAGCGGTCTGACGAAGACCTACGGCGCCACCAGGGCCGTGAGCGACCTGAGCCTCCGTGTCGACCCGGCGCAGGTGTTCGGCTTCCTCGGCCCGAACGGTGCCGGGAAGACGACGACGATCCGACTGCTGCTCGCCCTGCAGCGGCCGACGGCCGGCAGCGCGACGATTCTCGGTCTCGACGCCGGGCGGGAGAGCGTCGAGATCCACCGCCGCACCGGCTACCTCCCCGGCGAGCTTGCGCTCTACCCTCGCCTGACGGGCCGGCAGCACATCGACTGGTTCGCTCGAGCGCGCGGGGAGCGCGATCTGTCGCTCGCGAGCCGGCTGAGCGAGCGGTTCGAGGTCACGCTCGACCGGCCCGCGAGGGAGCTGTCGAAGGGAAACCGGCAGAAGATCGGACTGGTCCTGGCGTTCATGCACCGGCCGGAGCTCCTGATCCTCGACGAGCCGACCTCCGGCCTGGACCCGCTGATGCAGAACGAGTTCGAGCAGCTCGTCCGCGAGGTCGTCGCCGAGGGACGGACGGTCTTCCTCTCCTCGCACGAGCTCGACGAGGTGCAGCGGCTGGCGGACCGGGTCGCGATCATCCGGTCCGGCAGGCTCGTCACGACCGACACGGTCGACCACCTCAGGCAGAGCGCACCGCGCAGGCTCGAAGCCCGCTTCCGCGGGGCCGTCGACCGCTCGCTCTTCGCCGGCCTCGACGGCGTGACCGTCGCCGGGTGCGAGGGTGCTCGAATCGCCCTGCAGGTCACGGGCCCGATCGGGCCGGTGCTGCGGGTGATCGCCGATCACGACCCGATCGATCTCGTCTCGCGCCCCGCCGATCTCGACGAGCTGTTCCTCGACCTCTACCGCGAGTCACCCTCGCCCGGATCGCCCGATGCGGACTGAGATCGCCCGCCTCGACGTCTCGAACCGGAGCCGCAGCCTGATCGCCTACGTGCTCGGGATGGCCCTCTATGCGTTCGTCGTGGTCGCCCTCTACCCGTCGTTCGAGCATTCGACCTCCCTCGACAAGCTCGTCCGGAACGACTCGACCGCGGCCGCCCTGTTCGGGGTGACCGGGCCGCTCTCGTCGGTGGGAGGGTGGCTGAACGGGAACATCTACGCGAACTTCTTCCCCCTGGTGCTGCTGCTCGTCACGGTCGGGTACGGGGCGGCGTCGCTCGCCGGGCAGGACGAGGACGGAACGCTGTGCCTGATCGCCACCCTCCCGCTCCCGCGGACGGCCGTCGTCCTCCAGAAGGTCGCAGCGATGACGGTGCAGGCGGCCGCCCTCACGGCGAGCGTCGCCGCCTGCGTCGTCGTCGGACGCTCGTTCGACCTGACCGTGACGATCGCCGACGTCGTCTCGATCTCCGTGGCCGCCTGCCTGATGGGCATCGACTTCGGCCTGATCGCGATGGCGGCCGGCGGCTTCAGCGGTCGCAGGACGACCGCGGCCGGGATCGGCGCGGCCGTCGCGGCGGCCTCGTATCTGGTCGGCACGCTCGCGACGGTGGTCTCGTGGATGCGCCCCCTGCGGTACCTGTCGCTCTTCTACTGGTCGGTCGGAGACGACCAGGTCACGAGGGGCGTCAGCCTCGCCGACTACGCGGTCCTGATCGCAGCCGGGCTGGGCGCGCTCTGCGCAGCGCTGGTCGCCTTCCGGCGGCTCGATCTCCACTAGGCGGGCTCTTCACCCCCGGCGCTCTCCTCGGGCGGCCCGCCGGAGACGCGGGCCTCGATCCAGCGAGCGCCGATCGTGTCGGTCAGCCCGTGGGCGACGATCGAGGCGACCACGGTGTAGGCGGCGATCGCGAAGATCTTGCGCCCGTGCGCCTCCGCGGAGTCGAGGACGACGAGGGCGAAGAGCATCGACGCGACCCCTTTGGGTCCGAACCAGGCGATGAAGAGCTTCTCCGATCGCCTGAGGCGGACCCTGTGGAACGAGACCCACACCGCGGCCGGCCGGGCGACGACCAGGACGAGGACGACGAAGGCCGCGAGGCGCCAGATCGCGCCGTTCCAGCCGGTCGTGTAGATCAGGGCGCCGAACAGCACGAACGTGATGATCTGGAAGGTCGCGCTGAGGCTCTCGTTGAAGACGGTGAAGGCGCTCGGTATGTCGTGGCTGGCCATCGCGAGGGCGATCCCGGCCACGAAGGCGGCGATCAGCCCGTTTCCGTAGGTCGTCTCGGCTGTTCCGAAGGCGATGAACGCGAGGCCGAGCGCGTAGGCACCCTCGTACCGGTGCTGGATCCCGCCGCCGGGCAGGTGCGGCAGGAGCCGGCCGGCGAGCAGCGCCAGGGCGATCCCGATCGCCGCTCCCGCCGCGACCTCGCCCAGCACGTGAAGCCCCTCGCGGCCGGCGTGTCCCGCGGGGCCGGCCAGCGCGAGCAGGACGAGCACGAGCGGAAGCGCGAGCCCGTCGTTCAGCCCCGATTCGAGGTTGAGGGTGTGCCGCACCGTCGCCGGCACGCGTGTCGAGGTGATCACCGACGAGCTGACCACGGGATCGGTCGGCGAGAGGATCGCACCGAGCAGGAAGGCTTCCGCCCAGCTGAGCTCGGGGAAGAGCAGGCGGGCCGAGAGGGCGATCAGGCAGAGGGTCAGCGGCAGCGCGAGCACGAGCGCGCGGAGCGGAGGCTGCCACTGCGTGCGGAGCAGCTCGAGCTCGAGGGCGAGCCCGTCCGCGAAGAGGGTGAGCAGGAGCGCGAGCTCGACCGCGAAGACCAGGATCTCCGCGTCGGGCCGGACCGTGATCACTCCCGCCGAGGCCAGGAAGATCCCGGCGGCGAGGGACACGACCGACGCGGAGAGAAGCGTCCCGTGCAGCCAGCCCGAGAGCGCGGCCACCAGCGCGAGGACGAGACCGATGAGGAGCAGACCCTCCGGGAAGCCGATGCCCACCGCGGCTGATACTGCCTGCGCTCACGCCCCGGCGGCGCTGCCGGGGCAGTCACCAGCCCCGGCAGCGACGAGCGGGGGCGGGCGCCGTGGTGGCGCCCGCCCCCGTGTCGTCGCCGTCGCCGGCCGCGGTTACCTGATCCGCACCTGGATCAGCCGGCGGGTCGAGACGCCGCTGAGCAGGGAGTCGCCGGGCTTGCGCGCCCTGACGAACATGACCAGGGCACCCGGGTGCCCGAGCGGCAGCTTCGCGGTCGGGGTGACCGTCAGCGTGACCGAGCCGTCGGCGCCCGTCTGCAGCTCGGCGGAGTTCCGCACCCAGTTGTAGGGCAGCCCGAGCTCGTACACGAGCGCGCCCTGGACGAGGTTCCCCTGCTGGTTGCGGATCCACACCCGCAGCTGGAACGAGCTCCGCGTCCGAAGGATGTTCGGGCTGAACGCCACCTTCGAGATCACGAGCCGGTCGGGCAGCGCCATCGAGGCGACCGGGATGACCTTCGCTGCCGGAGCAGTGGCGGACACGGGTGCGGTCGGGTTCGAGGTTGCCCACGCCGGCCCGTACTTGTTCTGCGCCTTCACCTGCATGTACAGCCGGTGCCCGACATCGGCCGAGGTCACGGTGTAGCGCTGCTGAGTGGCGTTCGCGATCGGGTCGTAGCCGCCCTTGCTGTTGCTGCGAGCCCACTGGTAGGAGAACTGGAAGGGAGTCGCTCCCGACCAGGACCCGTTGCTGGTGCTCAGCGTCTTACCGACAGCTGCGGTCCCGGAGATCACCGGAAGAGACGTGTTCACGGCCTGGAACGTCGACCCCACGACGCCGCTCAGGGCGGTGTAGGCGGTCGTCGCGCCGAGGGTGTTCGATGCCGTGACGGCACCGCGGACGCGGTTGCCGACGTCGGCGTGGGCGAGCTTGTAGGTCGTCCCGTTGGCGCCGGAGATCGTACTGCAGTTGTTCCCGCTCGCGTCACAGCGCTGCCAGCCGTAGGCGTAGGCGAGCGGTGCCGCGCCTTGCCAGGCTCCCTGGCTCACGGTCAGCGTCGATCCCTCGAGCTGCGATCCGGAGAGGGTCGGAACGGCCGTGTTGGCGGGAGCGTTGCCCTGGGACGCGATGACCGCCGACGAGCCCGAGAGCGCGGAGGCGGAACCGCCCGAGTTCGTCGCCTTGACCTGGACGCGAACGGTGTGGCCGACGTCGGAGGACGAGGGAACGTAGGTCTGTGCGGTCGCCCCTCCGATCGTGTTGCAGCCTGCGCCGTGCGAGTCGCAGATCTGCCACGTGTACGAGAAGTCGATCGGCGGCGTGCCGCTCCAGCTTCCGTCGAGGGCGGTCAGCGTCGCGCCCTGTTGAGCGGTGCCCGAGATCGACGGTGCCGTGGTGTTGACCGGCGCGTTCACCGCGCTCACGACCGCGGTCGGGTCGGAGAGCGCCTTCGAGGCGCCGCCCGAGTTCGTCGCCGTCACCGAGATGCGCAGGGTCGCTCCGACGTCGGCGCCCGCGAGCGTGTAGGTCTGCGCCGTCGCACCGCCGATGTGCGCGCAGTTCGCGCCGGCCGCGTCGCAGCGCTTCCACTGGTACGAAAAGACGAGATTCGCGCCCGACCAGCTCCCGCTCTGAACGGTCAGCACGTGGCCCTGCTGCGCAGTCCCGGTAATCGTCGGGAGCGAGTTGTTGACCGGCGGCGAGTCCGCGGCGGCGGCACCGACGACGAGCGTGAGTGCGGCGAACGCGAGGACGGCGAGGGATAGGAACGTCCCTCGCCGTTTCCCCCGCACCAGTGCACGAATAGACGGCAGCCTCTTCATCTGATCGCCTCCCCAATGTAGTTTGTATTACGCTTTTATCTCAGCATACACTTTCTAATGTAACCTCATTGTAAAAGTGTGATGTTCTGTTACAATGGCGCTGGAAAGACCCGAGAGACGAGAGGAGAACCACCGTGACGTCGAAGCAGGCAGGCCAGGAGCGCCGACCGTCGGCGGCCGAGTACCGGCAGGCGGGCGAGCTCCGGCGCGCGCTCCAGGCATTCACTCGCGAGACGGAGCTGATCGCGCGCAAGCACGGCCTGACCACCGAGCGCTACCAGCTCCTGCTGTTCATCAAGCTCGCGGCGACCGACGACGGTGGCGCCACCGTCGGGAAGCTCGCAACCTCGCTCGAGCTCGCGAAGAGCACGGTCACCCAGCTCGTCCGCCGGGCGGAGAACCTGCGCCTCGTCCGCCGCGAGCTCTCGAGCTTCGACGCGCGGATCCGCTACCTCCGCCTGACCGACGAGGGCGAGCGCCGGCTGAGCGGGGCCGTCGGCGACCTGCGCGCCGAGCGTGCACGGCTCGTCGAGCTACTCGCGCTCCTGGACGGCTCACCCCTGCGCTCCTAGACTCGCGCGGCGGCCGGTCCTACCCGCTCCCGTCCCCGCCCTCGTGCAGGCCCTCGAGGAGCCGGCGCGCGGTGCGGATCAGCCCCCGGTCGGGATCGACCTCCTCGACGTCTGCGACCGCGATCGTCCGGAACGTCCCCGGGATCGACCGGACGGTGCGCACGACCAGGGAGTCCGGCTCGATCGAGGTCCCCGAGAAGACGGGTGTCTCCACGAAGCCGACGAGCTCGTCGCCGCTCACGAGCTGGAAGCCGTGGCAGCGGGCAAGGACCGCCTGCCGGTCGAAGGTACGCACCATCCTGCGTCCGAGCCTACGACACGGACGTGAGCTGTGCCCGCGGCGCGATGGTGATCTCGTTAGCCGTCGATGAGCATTCGCTCACATTGCCGCGAACTTGTAGCCGACCTGGCGCACGGTGACGATCCGGGCCGGATGGTTCGGGTCACGCTCGATCTTGCGGCGCAGGTTCGAGATGTGGACGTCGGACGCGCGCGGGTCGCCGACGTGCGGCGTCTGCCAGAGATGCTCCATGATCTGGCCGCGGGTGAAGACACGGTCGGGCTCGCCGGTGAGGAGCGCGAGCAGGTTGAACTCCGACGCGGTCAGCCTGACGGGGCTCCCGTCGACCTCGACGGTGTGCCGCGCGAAGTCGATCCGCAGCCCGCCGATGCTCCTGGTCGCCGCCGTCGAGCTGGTGCGGTCGAGCTCGCGCCGCCTGAGCAACGCCCGGATGCGGCTGACGAGCTCGGCCGACGAGAACGGCTTGGTGACGTAGTCGTCGGCACCGAGCTCGAGGCCGAGGACTCGATCGAGCTCCGAGTCGCGTGCGGTGAGCAGGATGATCGGCAGGTCGCTCTCCGAGCGCAGGATCCGGCAGACGTCGGTGCCGAGCGTGCCCGGCATCAGCACGTCGCACACCAGGAGGTCGTAGACGCCGCTTCGTGCCTCCTCGATCGCTGCGTCGCCGTTCGGGACGCACTTGACCTCGAATCCCTGCTGGGTCAGCGCGTACTCGACCGGGCCGAGAATGTCGGGCTCGTCGTCGGCGAAGAGGATGCGCGGGCTCACGACTCGAGCCTCCCGGCGAGGACGACGCGCGCGGTCGTTCCGCGTCCCGGCTCCGACTCGATCGTCAGCGCGCCGCCGATCGCCTCGGTCGAGTCGCGGGCGATCGCAAGCCCGAGCCCGAAGCCGTCCTGCCGGCTCTGGTCGATGCTGTAGAAGCGGTCGAAGACCCGCCCCTGCGCGGCCACCGGCACTCCCGACCCGGTGTCCGTCACCTCGATGACGACGTTCGCGTCGACGTGCCTCGCGCTCAGCACGATCTCGCCCCGGTCGGTGTGCTTGAGCGCGTTCTCGACCAGGTTCGAGATCACCTGCTCGAGAATGTCGTGCCGCCCGACCGCGACGAGCCCGGAGGGGCAGTCGACGCGCACGTCGACACCCTCGACCTCGGGACAGGCCGCCGCGACCTCGCCGAGGAGGGCCTGAACGGCGACCGCCTCGAGCTGCACCGGCTCCTGCTGGGTCTGGGCGCGGGCGAGGGTCAGGAGCGCGTTGGTCAGGCGCGTGAGTCGGTTCGCCTGCCGGCCGATCACGGCGATGAACCGGTCGCGGCTGGCCGGATCGTCCCGTGCGCCCGCCTCGAGCGCCTCGACGGCGCCGACGATCGCGGTCACGGGCGTCCGCAGCTCGTGGGAGGCGTTGTCGACGAACTCCCGCTCGGCCTGGCGCCGCCGCTCCCGCCCGGTGATGTCGGCGAACACGAGCACGACCAGCCCGGAGACGGTTGCAGGCACCGCCACGAGCGAGATCGTCGCGCCGTCCTCCCGCCGGCTGCGGGCTTCCGCAACCGGCGCTCCCGGCACGAACAGGCCCTCGGCGAGCCGCCGCAGCGGGAGCTCGGCGAACGTCGCCGGCAGCGGCGAGCCCGCGTCGAGCGTCACCCCGGAGAGCAGCGCCCGCGCATGGGTGTTCGCGAACTGGACGCGCAGCTCGCGGTCGACTGCTAGCACGCCCTCCTGGAGCTGCTCGAGCAGCAGCTCCAGGCGGTCTCGCTCGGAGGTGATCTGCTCGAAGGAGTCCCCGAGCCGCCGCCGCATCTGGTCGATCGTGCCCGTGAGCTCGCCGATCTCGTCGCGGAAGCCCGGCTTCAGCTCGAGCTCGAAGTCGCCCTGCTCGATCGCCTGCGCCGCCCGCGTGATCCGCCGGAGCCGGCGGGCGATCAGCGCCGCCGCCACGAGCCCGGTCACCGTCGCGATCACCACCGCCCAGATCGACGCGCGCAGCACGTCCGTCCGGAAGATCGTGTTCGCGGCCGTGTAGGCCGGCCCGCGGGGCGCGTACGCCACGAGCGCGGCGGCGACGGAGGTGCGGTTGAGCGGCAGCCCGACCACGGTCGTCCGGCCGCCCCCGAATCCCTGCACGAAGCGCCGCCCGTGCAGGGCGCTCGTCAGGGCGACGTTCCCGAGGGGCACGTCCTGCCACTGGATGTTCCGCAGGCCCGACTGCGCGATCAGCGTCCGATCGGATGAGAAGACGAAGAGCGCCAGCCCGTGCTGCCCCCCGATCGGGACGAGCTGCTGCGAGAGCTCGCCGCTCTTGATCGCCTGCTCGACGGCGAATCCGGCCGAGACGGTGCCGCCGACGGCGATGCTCTCCGCGTTCGCCCGCAGGTCGCGGTCCGCCTGCCTCGAGGCGACGCCGGCGATCAGGACGGCGGTCAGGATCGCGATCAGCGCGAACACCCCTGCCAGCCACCAGCGCATGCCGATCCGGACTGTCCTCACCGGATCAGTATCGCGCCGGGCTGCGGCTGCCCGGGAGCCCCGCCGAAGTGTGAGCAAGTCTTCACGGGATCTTGACCACGGGCTCATGGCGCACGGCGCCTTGCTCAGCCGCCGGACGTACGGTGGAGGGCATGAAAACTCAAGCCCCCGCACAGGCCGATATCGCCCTTCCTAGCTTCCACACCGACCCGGCCGCGCTCGAGCAGCAGCTGCGCCGGCCGTTCGACCGGATCGCGCCGTTCACGGTCGGCGCCGAGGAGGAGCTGATGCTCGTCGGCGACGCCGGGCTGGGGCTCGTCCCCGCAGCAGAGCTCGCGCTCGGGCTCTGCGAGGGCGACCGCCGCGTGACCCGGGAGCTCCGCAAGGCTCAGCTCGAGGCGATCACGCCGGTCTGCTGCACTGCGGCGGACGTCCAGCGCGAGCTCGCGTCGGTTCGCCGGCTCGTCGGCGGACGCCTGGAGGGAACCGCGTCGCTGCTCGCAGCCGGCACCCATCCGCTCGCGCTCGCTCCGGGCCCGATCTCCGACTCGCCACGCTACCAGGAGGTAGCCGCCGCTCACCCCTGGGCGGCGCGTCATGCGATCACCTGCGGCCTCCACGTCCACGTCGCCGCCGGCGGGGCGGACCGGACGCTCGCCGTCCACAACGCACTCCGGAGCTACCTGCCGGAGATCCTGGCGCTGGCCGCGAACGCCCCGTACTACCACGGCGAGGACTCCGGGCTTGCGACGGTGCGGCCGAAGCTGTGCCAGTTCTTTCCGCGGGCGGCCGTTCCGCCGGCGTTCGCATCCTGGCGCGAGCTGGCGAAGTTCGCCGCCTGGGCGCGCGACGGCGGGGCGTTTCCGGACGGCAGCTACCACTGGTGGGACCTGCGGCTCAACTTCAAGCACGGAACGCTCGAGATCAGGGTGGCCGACGTCCAGACCCGCGTCGAGGACGCCGCGGCGATCGTTGCCCTCGTCCAGAGTCTCGTCTACGAGCTCGCCGCCCGCCACGACGCCGGCGAGAGCCTGCCGGTCGGCCGGGACGAGCGGATCGTCGAGAACACGTGGCTCGCGACCCGCGACGGGCTCGCCGGGGTCCTGATCGACCTCGACACCGGCCGCCGCACCTGGACCGCCGATCGTCTGCTCGAGCTCTCGGAGGGGCTGCACGAGACGGCCGTGTCGCTCGGCTGCGAGCAGGAGCTGGCCCGGATCGGCGCCATGATCGCGAGCGGCGGCGGAGCCGGACGCCAGCGGCGCGCCTTCGAGCAGGGGGGCCCGGGCGGCCTCGTCCGGTTCCTGTGCGACGAGACTGCCCGGTCGGCCGTCAGCGGGGCGATGCCTGCGGCCGGCAGCGAAGGGGCAGCACAGGGGGGCGCGGCGATCGGGCAGCTCGCAGTGACCGGCGGCCGCTAGGCCGGCCGCCGGTCACCGGAGCCCGCGCCCCGGCGCGCTCCCCGCACCCTGAGGGCGGAGGACCGAACGACGCTCCGGGCCTCCGCCCTCTGCAATCACCTCCGGCCCCGGCGGAATGGCTAACCTAGACCCTTCCCGGGCGCATAGCTCAGCGGGAGAGCGCCCGCTTCACACGCGGGAGGTCCCTGGTTCAATCCCAGGTGCGCCCATCATCGTTTCGAACGTCTTCGGCGGCGCCAGTGTTTCCCAATGCCCACCTGATGGCAGAGGGGCGCAAAGCATACGAAGTGGCGACGGCGCCACGGCGACCACGGTTCCTCGGCACGCCGAGATCGGTCCCGGGCTTGAGCGTGCCGTCTGCCTGGACCCTTGCTACGGCGCCGGAATGTCGAGATGCTCCAGCGTTCCACAGAGCCCGAGAGCATGCCTAGCTCGTGAGGTCGCTTCGACCTCTTCTTCGTCAGGCGGGCTGTCGAGCGCGTTTTCCGGGCGGGAAACGATGTCCTCTGACACTGCCTCGGCACCCACTCCGCCCCACGCCTGCGGGGGGTTCTCCGCGTTCTCGAACGCTTGGCGATCCTTCGGGTTCAGGTCCGAGGCGGGCATGTCTTCCACATCCTCGACGCGCCGGCTGGTCAGACGATGCAAGGCGCCTGAGCGGACGACTAGAGGCTTGATGTGATTCAGCGGCCGTCGTAGGCGGCGAGGGCGCGTGCTGGGCGTCCGGTGAGGGTGTTGAGCAGGATTCCGAGTGTGAGGGCGAGGATTCGTTGGGCGATCCGGACGGCCAGGCCGGCGGCTGTTTTGGCGAGGTGGTGTTCGAGTCGCATTTGGCCTTTGAGGTTCGCGAAGACGCTCTCGATCACGAGTCGGGTCGAGGCGAGTGCGCGTTCGCGGCCGAGGCTGGCGGCGGTGCGGGTCTTGTTCGGGGTGAGCAAGACGGTGCCGGTCGCTGCGAGCCGGTCTGTGTAGGCGCGGCCCCAGAAGCCCTTGTCGGCGATCACGACCTCGCTCGGGGTGCCAGTCAAGAGGTCGGCGAGCGGCTCGTATTCGTGCTCGTTGGCGGGCACGATCGTGTAGCCGAGCGGCAGCCCGCGCGTGTCGGTGAGCAGCACCAGCCGCACGCCCCAGATGAAACGGTGCTGCGAGCGCGCGTAGCCGTAGCGGGCGAACCCGGCGAAGTCGCTCCGCTGCCGGCAACCCGGGTAGTTGGCCACGGCGAACTGGGTGCCGTCCGCGAGCCGCGCGCCGCCGACATCGATCCAGCGAGCGAGCTGCTGCTGGACGATCGAGATCAGCTCGACCAGGCCGCGCAACCGGCGGTTGTACTGCGACTGCTCGGGCAGATGCGGAAACCAGCCCGGCAACACCCGCCCGATCAACCCGAGGAACTGCCGATCAGAGCTGATCCCGATCGCGGCCTGCGCGACGGCCAACGCGACCAGTTCAGCGTCACTGACCAACGCCGGCCGCCCGCCACGAGCAGGGACCCGATACTCGTCGGCGAACACATACGCTGCAACGACAAGGGCTTCCAGATCCGTCATCTCGAGCTCCTATCTCGAGGGGACACAAGGACTGGAAGCCCTTCGTCTTCAACCGGCGGGTCCCTGCCAACCCACCGACTTTCACATCAAGCCTCTAGTAGGACTTTGTTAGCTGGTTGAAGGGTCCGCTTCGTCCTCGGCGAACGGTGTCCGCGTCAGCGGTCATCGTTAGAGGAGGAGCCGGATGGAAGCTGTATTCGCATTGGATCTGCCGGCGGTCGAGGTGCGTGACCGACTCGGTGGCTTCGTGGACGAGGTCGCTGGGCGGCTGCAGCTTCAGCGCCAGCGTGAGAACGCGCTTCTGTATGTGCGCGGGTTGATCGAGTCTGGTGGCCGCAAGAGTCTGCAGCCGACGCTGTTTCGGCTTGAGGAGTCGCCGGCTCGGTACGAGTCGATGCAGCAGTTTTTGGCTGACTCGCCCTGGGATCCGACGCTGCTGGTGCGGGCGAGCGCTGAGTTGGTCGCGCCTCAGATCGGCGTCACGGCCTGGGTTGTCGATGACACCGGGATCGTCAAGGACGGCAAGCATTCGCCCGGGGTCAAGCGGCAGTACTCGGGCACGCTCGGCAAGATCGGGAACTGCCAGATCACGGTCAGCGTGCACGCGGTTGGCGCGCGCGGAACGCTCCCGCTCGGCTGGCGCCTCTATCTGCCCGAGGAGTGGTGCGACGATCTCGAGCGTCGGCGCAAAGCGAAGATCCCCGACCAGGTTGGCTTCCAGACCAAGCCGGAACTCGCCAGCGAGGTCTGCAAAGCCGCAGCCGGCTGGCAGATCCCGGCTGCGCCGATCCTGGCCGACTGCGCCTACGGCGACGACACCCGCTTCCGGATCAACCTGCACGAACAGGCGCTTGAGTACGTCGTCGCAGTCTCGGCAAAAGTCAGCGTCTACGGACCCGAGACGACCTTTACCGTGCCCGAGCGGATCGACAAGCGTGGCCCGAGCCCGTCGGTCGCGCGGCCCGACCGCAAACCCGAATCGGTGCGCGCGCTCGCGGCGCGGCTGCCCGGGAGCGCGTGGCGAACGCTGCCCTGCCGCACCAGCCCAGCTGGCGAGGATCTCTGCGGCCGCTTCGCGTTCGTCCGCGTCGTCGCGACCAACCCGGTACGGAACAAGAACCTGCCGCCGCGCGAGGAGTGGCTGATCATCGAGTGGCCCGAGAGCGAGCAGGCGCCGTCCGACTACTGGCTCTCCAACCTCCCGGCCGACAGCGTCCCGGAGCGGCTCGCCCGGCTCGCGCGGCTGCGTTGGACGATCGAGCTCGACTACCGCCAACTCAAAGGCGAGCTCGGGCTCGACCACTACGAGGGACGCAGCTATCTCGGTTTCCATCACCACACAGCGCTTGTCACCTGCGCCCACGCCTTCCTGACGCTCGAACGGCTTGACCCAAAAGCCCCGCAGCCGGCCTGACGCTGCCGCAAACGGTGCTGCTCCTCCAGCCCGTCCTGCGTTGCTGGGCCGGACGATGCCGAACCTGCCGACAACCCGTCGACCTCACGCAACTCTCGCTCCCTCACCGGCGTGAGTAACAAAGTCCTACTAGGTGAGAGCAGCGATGAACTCGCGGATACAGCCGTTCGTGAAGTCAGGGTTGTCGGTGGCGATGTCGTGCGCCGCGTTGGGCACCACTTGAAGCCGCGCAAGGCCGTTTGGGATCGCCGTGACGATGTCTTCGACCCAGGCGACCGGGTTCAGCGGGTCGTGCTCGCCCACGAGAACGAGCGTCGGGCAGCGCACATTCGCAAGGTCGGGGCGAAGATCCATTGCGTAGCCCTCGTTCTCGAACCAGGAGAGGTTCACTTGCATCGTCGTGATGCGCGCGGCATCGAGGATCGGTACCAGGGGATCGGCGTCGGGGTTCACCGACATGAGCGGGCCGATGACCCGACGCGACTCGGCCAGCGTCTCCTCCGTCGAGTTGTCGAGGTCGCGGCGCATGACGTCTGCCGCTTCGTCCCCGCCGACGGCCCGAATCCGCTCGATCAGTTCTTCGCCGACAAGCATTCGGGCACACGTGCCGGCGAGAATCAACCCAGCCGGGTGCTCGGGGTAGGTCGCGGCGTATTTCTGAGCGACGAAGCCACCGAACGATGACCCGAGAACGACGGGGCGCTCGATCCCGAGCGCGTCGCTCAACCCTTTCACGTCTGCCGCCCAGGTCGCGAGATTCCAATGTTCGGCGTCGCTGAGATCGCTACGTCCGTGACCACGCTGGTCGGGGACGATCACCTGCGCCGTATCGGACAGCGACGCGAGCGTGTAGCGGTGCTTCGTGCCGTCGATCCCAGGCCCGCCGTGCAGCCCGATCAGTACCGGCCGCTCGTGAATCCCGTCCTGGTCGACCGCCCATCCGGTTCCGCTGACGTCGAAATACAAGCTGACGTCACCGACCGACACCCGCACTGACGACTCCTCCCGCCTAGGCTCACCGACCTCGGCAACAGACTAATCGAGGGCGAAGGCCGCTCCGCTGGGCGAGCGGTGTGCGAATCCCACCCGAGGCGACCCGCCCGATCGGCGCTACCGAGCGAACAGCTGCTGGATGAGTTCTTCGCGCGCGAGACCGACGTAACCGGACACGTCGTGAGGATGCCGCCGAGTGTCCCGATCCGCAGTGAGTCGTGCCGTGGAATCGTCAGGTGGTGCAGCGGGCCAAGTCGACCAGATCCGGACTCTGGACTGACCCGGCCTAGGGAAATGACTGCGGCGAGAGCATTTACGGGTTACGAGGAGCGCGACCGCCACATCCACGCCGTTGCGCTTCCCGTCTTCACGGTGCACGGTAGTGGGCCACCGCCGGCGGCGACGAACCACGCGCCGTAGCCGTGTGGCACCTCGTAAGGCTTGATGTTGACCCCGGTGTTCTGGGCGGTCAGCGCCGTAGTCGACCACTGCTCCTCCCCGTACGGTCCACTTCCAGTACCGCCTTCGCCGCCCGTCGCTGTGAACGTCCATGGAGACTTTTCCGCGGCGGACGTATCCCAGCTCCACGAAGCGACGTACTGGACGGGGTGGCCCTTGAGCTCGAGCGGTACCTCCATGAACAGCGCCTCTGCGCAGCCCGTCGCGCTGGACCTGGTCACCGGGATCATGTGCACCGGAAGCTTGATGCACACATCTCCTCGCTCGGGTCGTCCGCCCTGACCGCTTCTTGGGCACGGTGGCTCCCCTTTTGCGCTCGCCTTGGCCGGACTCAGCAACTGCGGACCGAGCACCGCCGCACTGACCAAAAGGGCCATCGTCGAGGCCCGCGCAATCGAGATCGGTGACAACACAGGACGCCCCCTTTCGCTTTCTCAGTATCCGCTGAACCAGCTCTCGCTACCCTACTGCTCGTGTCGGTGGCCCGCATCGCCAGGCAGTTTGGCGCCCAGCGTCGCGTCCTGATGGAGTCGCTCATCCAGCAGGGAGTGTCTCAGGCCCAGCTCGCTCGCGAGCTTGGCGTCAGCCGCCAGGCCATCCAAGAGATGCCCCGCCTGCTAGTCCGGGTGGCGCGGCGGCAGGCCATGCCGACCTGACCGACGAACACCGACGGGCACTGCAGGAAACGGCGGCTGACGTGGACTCATCCTCGATCCGTCGCTGAACGGACATTCGACCGTCGGGCCCATCGACTAATCTCCGACGGGTCAGACGTCGGGCGACTGACCTGCCCCAGTGTTCGCTAGACACTCGACCGTCGTAGCCGGGCGAGTCTTTAGCCCAGTGCTCCGCGGCATTCTCGGTGTCGCGGATGATCGCGTCCAAGAGTGCGAGCAACTCCTGATAGCGCCTCTGATTCCGCCGATCGCCAGTCAGGTGTTAAATCGACCTCCAGTGCTTATGAGAGCTTCGGTGATCTCGTCCTCGCTGCGTGAAGTAGGTCGAGCAGTCGTTTCGAACTCGGCGACTCCGCTTTCCGACGTCGTCTCAGGGGTCTGCCCAGACTCTGATTGACAGTGGTTTTGACCTTTAGGCTGCTTCGAGGTGCATGTTGTGGAGGGCGAGTTCGTACTCGACGGGGGTGAGCTTGCCGAGGGCGCGTTGGCGGCGTCGGCGGTTGTAGGTGTGTTCGATCCAGACGGTGATCGCGAGACGCAGCTGGTCTCTGGTCTGCCAGGCGCGCCGGTCGAGGACGTTCTTCTGCAGGAGGGCGTAGAACGATTCCATGGCGGCGTTGTCGCCGGCGGCGGCGACGCGGCCCATCGAGCCGCGCAGCCGGTTCACGGCGAGCACCGCCCGGAAGGGCCGTGATCGAAATTGCTCGGGCTCAACCGGTCGTCGCAACACCGGTTTGTTGACTTGACTGTATATATCGATCGAGCTCTTCCGCAGGCGTTCGCCAGCCGAGGGTCTTGCGGGGTCGGCTGTTCAGAGCGGCGGCCACGGCCTCGATCTCCTCGGCGCTCCAGCGGGAGAGGTCGGTCCCTTTGGGGAAGTACTGGCGGAGCAGCCCGTTCGTGTTCTCGTTCGTGCCGCGCTGCCAGGGGCTCTGGGGATCGGCGAAGTAGACCGGGATGCCGGTCTCGACCTTGAACGCGGCGTGTTGCGAGAGTTCTTTGCCGCGGTCCCAGGTTTCCCAGTGGCCGGGGACCGCCCGATCGACCACCTCGGCAGGCCGTTCGCTGATCATCACCTCAGGGGTGACGTGCGCCCACGCCTTCTGACGCGCCCGCGCGCGAGGCACCCTGAGCGCACGACCCGTGCGTAGACACGCGACCAGCTCGCGTTTCAGCGCCCCGCGGCCCTGCACGTAGAGCGCCTGGTAGATCGCTTCGTGGCTGATCCGCATCGACGGATCATCGGGGAAGTCGACCTGCAGCCGGCTCGCGATTTGTTCTGGGCTCCATCCCTGCACCCAGCGGCGATCACCGCGACGCGGCTTGTTCTTGCCGTTCCATTTCGGCCCGGGCGGCCCAACAGCTTTACCGTCGACACCGCGCACTCGACCTGACAGTCGTTCCTGGACATACGCACGGAGCCGCTCGTTCGTGGCCAGCTTGGCGACCTTCGGCCGGCGGGCGCGGCGCTCAGCGTGCCACTGCGCGATCGACGCCTTGTAGTCGAGCCGCCACGTCCGCGTCGAAGCGTTCCGGCGAAGCTCCCGCGAGATCGTCGACGGACTGCGACCCAGCCGCCACGCGATCTCCCGCACGCCATGACCCTGAGCGCGCAGGAGCGCGATCTCCTCCCGCTCGCCGAACGACAGGTAACGGCCCGACACCGTTGGATGAAGAGAGGGATTCACGCCGCCAGCGTGGCGAAACCATCGGAACGCAACCGGCGCCGACACGCCCGCCTCGCGCGCCGCATCCTCCGTCTTCAGCCCAGCGGCGACCGCCGCCCAGAACCGCACCCGGTCGGCACGCCACGCGACCGTCGGTCGGCCTGGCGAAGGTACCTGACCCCGATACAGCTGGACCTCCCGCTGCCGCTCCCGCATCGTCCCCATCCCACACCTCCACGATCGAGGTGTTGCGACGACCACTTGAATCCGCCCTGTCAGCCGCCGGCTATGTAGCGTCTCGGCGTGACGAAATTCGTCGTCGACTGCGACACTCTGCTCAGGATCGTTTCAGGCGAGATCGAGGTCGCCCCCGGGCACACGCTTCTCGCTCCGGCACTCGTCCGCTCGCAAGCGGTGTCCGCGCTCTACCAGTCGGCCAGGCGGGGCGAGATGACGCCCTCCGAGGGGCTTCGGCGTGTGAGACGGGTCAACGCGCTCAAGATTCGCTTCCTCGGCGACAAGGTGCTGCAGCAGACGTCTTGGGAGGTCGCGGACCGGCTCGGCTGGGAAACCACTTACGACGCAGAGTTCGTCGCTCTGACTCGGCTCCACGCGGACATGCTCGTCACGTCCGATGCGGAACTGGCGCGCGCAGTGTCGGGCCTCGTCAAGACAACGTCGGCCGACGCACTCCGCGCGGTCTGAGGCGTCGCACCTACAGGAGAGACCTATAGGGGCGGTCGAGGCCGAGGACAGTGTGTTGCGCGAGCGCGCTCACTAATGACGCCTGGCGCAGGTGCGAGGATGTCGTCGTGGTTCCTGCTGCGTTGGCGTTGGCCTGTGTTGGCGGCAGCGTCGCGTGCCTGGTCTACTTGCACCTGGCGCCTACGGGCTACTCGCCAGTACGGAACGCGGTCAGCGAATATGGCGTCGGCCGATACGCACGTTGGTACGGGCTACAGGCTTCCCTGGCAGGGATCGCGGCGATCTGCCTGGCGATTGCGCTCGGACATCCGCGCCGGGTTGTGATGCTTCTCGCCGTTCTCGCCGCTGCGCGGATCGCGATCGGCTGGTTCCCGACCGATGGGACTGCGTCGGAGGAGCCGACCTGGCGTGGCGGCGTCCATCTCGTCCTCGCGCTTGTCGCCTTCACGGCGGCGTCCTGGGCTGCCATCGCCCTCCGACCAGGCAACCATGGCGAGCCCTGGCTCGGCTGGCTTATGGCCGCACTCGCAATCGGCACGATGCTCTCGCTCCGCACGTCGCTTCGACCTTGGTTCGGACTCGTCGAACGCGGCTACTACGCCGCCATGCTCGGCTGGCTCATTCTCGTCTCCGCCCGTCTGCTCTGACCCGAGGCCGCTGACCTGTCCCAGCGTGCGCTACAGACGCCGGAGAAGGACTCACAAGGCGAGCCTCATCTCGCGCAGGGCTACTCCGCCTCGGGCTATTCCCACGAGCCGGGCTGGACTTTCAGGGTGGTGTTGACGCGGTTGAAGAAATTGGTCAGCGCGATCATCGATACAAGTCCTGAGAGCGCTTGTTCATCGAAGTGCTCGGCGACGTCCTTCCAGACCTCGTCGGTAACCGTGTCCGGGTGGTCAGCAAGGCGGGTCATCGCCTCGGCGAGTTCGATAGCAGCGCGCTCCGCATCGTCGTAGAGCGCCGACTCGCGCCACGCTGGCAGCGCCAGCAGGCGCTCGGTACCGACGCCGCTATTCTCCGCGTTCTTGATGCCGGATGCAATGCACGCGTTGCACCCGTTGATCTGGCTGGCACGCATGTGGACGAGTTCGAGCGTCTGGCGCGGGGCACCGCCGGCGTAGATCGCTTTCATGATCTGCCCTACGCCAGCGGCGAGATCAGGTGAGTTTGCGTTCGAGAGACGCGGTGTTCGTGTCAGGCTCTGAGTCATTTGTTCCTCCGAGGAGCATCGCCTCTGGTCGTGAGCATCAACTGCAGATATCAACTAGACGACCGCAGTTACTCGGAGGTAACACGGCGATGCGGTCGTGTTGCTCCGCCGCCTCGGTGAGCGTCTCAGGAGGAGGATGAGCGAACGCGACGTGAGTGACAACAGTGATCTGGCCGCCGGGTTCGAGGGTCAGCGGGCGTACCTGCGGACAGTCGCGCTGCGGATGCTTGGTTCGGGTGACGAAGCGGACGACGCGACCCAAGAGACCTGGCTGCGGTTGAGCCGCACGGGCGGCGAGGGCATCGAGGATCTCCACGCCTGGCTGACGACGGTGACAAGTCGGGTATGCCTCGACATGTTGAGAACTCGCCGCCGGCGCCGAGAGGTGTCGATTCAGATCGATCTGGATGAGCTTCTTGGCGGGTCCGCCCGAACGGACCTCGCCGGTCGCGCACAGACCCCCGAGGATGAGGTGCTGCTAGCCGAATCCGTCGGCCTCGCCCTGCATGTCGTGATGGACAGCCTGACCCCGGCCGAACGCGTCGCGTTCGTGCTCCACGACATATTCGATCTACCGTTCGGCCAGATCGCCGATGTGCTAGGGCGCTCGACGGATGCGGTCAAGATGCTCGCGAGTCGTGGTCGCCACCGGGTGCGCCTGGCGTCTCCGGAATCGGGCCGCGAAGACGCTCAACACTGCGCGGTGGTCGACGCGTTCCTTGCTGCCGCCGGGTCCGGTGACCTGTCAGCGCTGATCACGCTGCTCGCTCCCGACGCCGAACTGCACGTCTTCACCGCAAAGGGTGTCACCCTTGTGCGGGGAGCAGCCAAGATCGCCGCTCAGGCCAAGGTCGGCGCGAGCCGGGGTGCGGCTGTGCGGCCACTCACTGCCCGCGGCACGCCGGGCGTGCTAATCGTTGTCGAGGGCCGACCCGTCTCCGTCCTGACGTTCACCATCCGCGAAGGACTGATCGTCCATATGAAGTCGGTGACCGACCCAGACAGGCTCGCACAGCTTGTCCCTTCGTGGGTGGCGTGAAAGTTTCGTCTACGGACGTCCGATGCCTCCCCCAGTACGCAGTTTGGGCCCTGAGGCGGGTCCAAAGGGCATCGTCGTAGCGACGGCGCGAAAGAAGCTCTCCTTGCTGTCAAGTCCATCGGGCAACACGAATACCTTCCAGCCAGCATCACGAAGGGCGCTCCCGATCGCGCGAGCCTCCGATTCGGAAACGCGGTAAACACCAGCATGCGTCACGCTCGGCCGTACCGCTCCGGAGCACTCGGGAGCAACGCCGGTCGCCTACGCGAGTGTTCGGTTATCACGCCAGGGAACGCTATAGACTCGGCGCTGGCGCGAAACCGCCGGGCCGTACGCCGAAATCGCAGATCTCCAACAGCGAGGGAGCCTAGTCGTCATGGTGTCACTGTCCGTCTCGAGGTTCATGTTGATGGTCGCGAGCATCGCGGCGCTTGCCGTCCTTTCTGTTAGCGCCTCCCCTGCGGCCACTGCTCCGAGAAGCTGGAAGGTTGCGCTCGGTGCGAACAACCCCTCGCCTGGCGACTGCACGACGCCTAGTCAGGAGAGAGTTGCTGCCGTCGGGCATGTCACGCTGATCGTTACGACTACTAAGTTCGAGGCTCGGATCGACCTCGTGCACGGACGGCCGAAGACGTCGTTTGGCGTGTACATGCAGCAAGTTCCGGGATCCTGCCCACAGTCGCTGGCGAACGGCGGCACGTTGACCTCTAACGCGGCTGGCCATGGAAGCGTGGTGGCGAGCGTGCCTCGTGTCCGCGGTGCGACCTCATTCTTCGTCCAGCTCGTTACGGCCGCCGGTCGGCCAGGTACCTATACCAGCACTTATGTCTCCGTCAAGCCATAAAGGGTGGATTCGCCCTTTCTGGAACACTGGAGCTTCGATGCGCTCGCTTTAGCGGAGCAGGGCCCCTCGTCACCCCGGGGCCTCTCGTCACCATGGCCTGCATCGGCGGCGGTCTCGCCCACGGCCTGTTCCTCGACTGGCGTACGCAAGCGTTAGGACGCTGGGTTGCGCCAGTTCGCGAATGTCACCCGAGCGAGGCGTCGTCAGCGACCCGACCCGCAACATGCCTGTAGGGTCGATTCATCCCATCAGAGGAACCGCGATGTCTGCGTTCATCTTCACTCTGATCCAGGTCGGCGACTACGCGACCTGGCGGCCGATGTTCGACCAAGACCGGCCACGTGCGCGTGAGAAGGCGAAGTCTCAGCGAGTCTTCCGCAGCGTCGCGGACCCGAACCACGTCTTCATCCAGTTGGAGTTCAGCTCCGCGGAAGACGCACAGGAAGCCCAGCGGAGGCTTTCCGAGTCGGGGGTGCTCGACCGCTTCCACGACAAGCATGGACCGATTGTGGTGGTAGAGGCAGATTCGTAGGCGAGGAGCGTGGCCTGCGCGAACGTTCGCGACTGACGCCCGACGAGTTGGCATCTTTTGCAGGTGGACGAGGTGCAACTTCTTGGATCAGCTGGCGCTAGCCGCTTCCGTGCAGCGTGCCCTTGACCACGTCGGTCCGGGCACCGCCCGAGCTGCTCCCCGGCGTGCGCTGGGTCGAGGCGAATTTCACGACGCCGGTCGACGGGTTGAACGCGCCGGTCGCGCTGATCGAGAGCGCTATCCTCGCCGGGCTCCCGAACTCACTCCCGGTGCTTTCGAGGTTCGGACCGCAGCCGTTCGCGTGGATCTCGTTCGCCTGGGTCTGGATGCCGAGGTCGAGAATCGCATGCCAGACGCTGCCAGTCTGCGAGAAGCTTCCGAGGTCACCCGAGAACGGTTTCCCCTTGACGAGCTGGAACGTGTAGTGCGCGGTGCAGTTGCCTTTTGGTATGCCGGGCGCTCCGCCGGTCGGCGCGCTCAGCGACTCTACGAACCCGTTGAACTTCAACGTCCCGCTCAGAAGCGTGTAGGGGCCCTGGGCTCCCGGCCCGAACACGAGCTTCGTGAACGTAAAGGTCGCGTGGTAGCCGGTGAAGTTCCCTGTCCCGTAGGCCCACGGGGCCTCGGTCTCCGAGCCGCTCAGGGAACCGGCGAAGTTCTTCGGCAGCGTCATTGCTCCGGCGGCGGAGACGAGTAGCACCGAGCATGCCGCGACCGGTACCAACGCCGCCAGACGCGTGGCTCCCAAACGCACCTGCCCATTATGCCGTCTGAGCCGCTCGTTCGCCCCAGAGCGGCGTCGAGCAACGTCGAGAGCTTGGCGGAAGCCGTGCCGGCTCCCAGTCGTGCGATGTCACGAACCGGCGATTCCACGCGACACGCGGGGCTCTGACGAATAGGGCGCTCACCTGCGCCAGCGTACTTACGTTCGAGCGTGATCGACTTCGTTGTAGAGGGGCTCGGGGGCCATGTCGAGGCCGTGGGGCCAGGTGATCGTGCCGGCTTCGGGGTCGACCTCGTCGGCGCGTCGAGCGCGGGCCGGGCGGAGGCTTACCTGCAACACCTGTAGCGATTCAGTCGACCGATCGCACGACTCCCTCATCGATGCGCCAGAGCCGGTTTGCGTATTCGGCGGCCTGCGGTTCATGGGTCGCAACGAGGGACGTGGTCCCGTCGGACGAGGCCTGTGCGATCTGCCGCCAGACGGCATCGCGCCAGCCGGCGTCCTGGTGTGAGGTCGGCTCATCGGCTATCAGAAGCGCTGGGCGGAGCAGAAGAGCGCGGGCGAGCGCTGTCCGCTGCTGCTGACCGATGGACGTCTCGTGTGGGCGCCGGCCGGCGAGCTCGTCGAGCCCGAGCTCGCGGAGGAGGTGTTCGAGTCGCGCGGCGAGCTCTACGCGTCTGTTCGCGAGCCGTGCAGGAAGCTCGACGTTCTCGCGGACCGTCAGCTCGCTGAGAAGCCCAAACCGTTGCGGGAGGTAGCCGAGTTCGCCCCAGCCAGGTGCTTCCTCGCCCGCAGGCTTCCCGGCCTGACGGATCTCGCCGGTGTCTGGTTGCTGCCAGCCGGCGAAGAGCGTGAGCAGGGTCGATTTTCCGGAGCCGGACCGGCCCAGGACCACGCCGAGATCGCCGCGGCCGAGCTCGAGGTTCACATCGGACAGTGCGTGGATCGCCTCCTTGCCCCGGACGAATGTCCTACCGACCCCGCGCGCTTCGAGTGCAACTGCGCCGGGCCGGGAAGGGCGGCCCTTCCCGGCGTACGGCGTGATGGGTCGTTCGGCGCCGGAGATGACGCGTCCGCGGTCGAGACGGAGAACGGTGTCGGCGATCGCGGTGACGTCGGGATCATGAGTGGCGATCACGAAGGCCGTGCCGGCGCCCGCGTGGCGGCGGATCGCATCGAGGAGCGCAGCAGCGGAGCCGCGGTCGAGCTCGGCCGTCGGCTCGTCGATGACGACCAGTGGAGTATCGCGGGCCAGCGCAAGCGCGAATGCGCCGCGTGCCTGCTCTCCCCCCGACAGCTCGATCGGCTTCGAGTCAAGCCGGTGCTCGAGCCCCGCGTCTGCCAGCAGGCTCATCGCGTGACCCGCGGTGTCGTGAGCGTGCTGGCCCAGTGTGAGATGCGGGATGAAGTTGTCGGCGGCTTTCTGGCTGACGTAGGTGACAGCGTCGCGTCGGAGGCGGCGGAGCGCACCGGGGGTCGCCACGGTGATGTTTCTGCCGCCGACGTAGAGGTCCCCGGTCGTCGGTCGGTCGAGCCCCGCAATCGCACGGAGGAAGGTCGACTTGCCGCTCCCCGAGGCCCCGACGATCGCGGTGACCTCGCCAGCCGCGAACTCGGCGTCGACCTCGCGAAGCGCCTCGATGTCGCCACTCGGGGTGCGGTAGGTCTTGCCGAGCGCGCGGGAGCGGACGATCGACTCAGGCGACACGAAGCGCCTCGCTCATGTCCGTCCTCCGTGCCGACCAGCTCGTCGCGATTGCGAGAGCAACGGCGAGCACCATCAGCGTTGCGCCGGCGAGCAGGATCGCCGCGACGGGGATCGCAAGCGCAGGTGCGGGTGGGTTCGCCGGCAGGGGATCGATGTGGGAGATGATCGGGCTCGCCGCCGCGAGCGCGACGACGCCGCCGACGATCGCCGCGACAAGCGCGATCAGGACGAGCTCGACCGTCAGCGAGAGCACCTCGGTGCGGCGACCAAGGCCCATCCGCGCAGCAAGCGCCGATGAGACCGCCTGTGACCGTTGCCGCGCCTGCAGGTACAGGAGCAGCCCAACGATGACGAGGACGCCCGCCGCGATCGCGATCAGCCGCATGTAGCGAAACGTGCGAGTCGCCAGCTGGACCTCCGGGTCGGCGGTAAACGTCTTGACCGTGGTGGCGTAGAAACCTTGGAACGGGCGGGCGACCAGCGCAGCCGAGGCGGCATCCGCGGGTCCCCTTGCCCAGGCGTACACCAGGGGCACTCCGAGCGGGTCGAAGATCTGAGCGCGTCTGGCGGCCCGTTCGAGCGAGGAGCGGTCGGCGATCACGAGCGGGACCCCGGCGCTCATGCCCGGGAACACCTTCTCGCGTGCGATGACCCGGACGGGCAACCGCTGCCCGGCGAACGAGACGGCGCCGAGACCTGCCGGCGCGGCCCCGGCGACGATCACCGGCAAGGGGCCGGCCGAGGACCGAAGACGTGCCAGGAGCGGGCGCGGGTCGGGGCCCCAATCGGGGAACCACCGGATCACCGATCCGAGCGCAGGGTCTATCTCGAAGACGTCGGCCTGCGGGCCGGTCGGGCCGCCGAGAGTGGCGACCTGGTTCCCTTCGGTGATCTCGGTGACCGGATAGGGGAACCCCCGCGGGACGGGCGTGGGGGCCGCGACGAGCGCCTGCGCGTCACCTCCATAGGCGGCGTACGACTTCTCGGTCACGCTCCGGGTCAGCGACGCCGACAACGACTCGGCGTAGAAGTACGCGCCGAACGCGACCGCCGACACGAGCAACAACGCCGTCAGGATCCCCGTGGCTGCAGCCGATCGCCGCAACGCGAGGAACAGGGCCGGCGGGAAGCTCGCGCCCCGGTCTCCTATCCGCCGCAGACCGACTCGAACGAGGCGTGCCAGGACGCCCGCCGTCGCAGCAACGAGCAGGAGTGGAAGCGCGAACACCGCCAGCGTCGGATGACGCGCGCCCGCCGCGCCGCTCGCCGCGACGCCGTGCCCCGTCGTGATCTCGAGCAGCAGCCACAGCGCGACCGCCAGCACTGGAAGCTCCCACGGCACCCGGGCAACCCACCGGGCCCTGCGCGTCCCGGTGTCGAACTGGCGCACGAACGCCGTGGACGCGACGGAGACGGCAAGGAGCAGACCGGCCGCGGCGGCGATTCCGCCACGTCCGGCAGCCGCCGCAAGAGTCCCGGAATCAAACGAGCCCGACGGTGCGAACAAGCCGGTAACAGCGAGCGCGAACCCGAGCCCTGCTGCCGCACCGGCAACGAACGGAACGACCAGCTCGACGGCCGTTCGCGCCGCGAACGCAGCGACACGTTCACCGCGCGCAAACAGGAGAGACACCTCTGCCGCCCTGCGGCGGACCAGAAACACCCCGGCTGCTCCAGCGACACCGAGCGCAACCAGGACCCCGGCCCCGGAGAGCAAGGACACCACCGGCGAGATCTCCTTTGCGTTCTCGTCCGCAATCGCAACGGCCGACGACAGCGAGCTCGAGATAGAGCACAAAAGCCCCGAGCCGCCGGGACCGCGGCGCAACGCCGCCACCGTACAACCGAGCCGTCTCTCCAGGTGAGAAGCCCGAAGCGTCCGAGGGAGGATGGCGAATTGCCCTGAAAGCGATCGCGCCTTCGGAAGCGTCAACCCCTTCTGGGCAACAGCCATCTCGGCGGAGGCCGAAAGATCGGGGGCAACGGCAAGACGCTGCGTCCGGCCCTGGAAACGGAACGTCCTCACCGTCGAGAGCGACGCCACGACACGAAACAGCGCATCCCGGCCCAGGAACACGAACCTCACGGGTGGGGGTGGATCCACCCCGTGCGGGAGAATCTGAGGGAGGAAATTTGCCCAGTACGGCCCGGGGGCGGAGCTGTCGAGCGCCTCGTAGATCCCCTTCACGCGAAGGCTGACCGTCCGTGGCGCCGAGTCCTGCTCGGAGAACCCGACACGCAGGATCCCGCCCGCCCGCACCCCGATCGCGTTCGCCGTCAAGTCCGAAACCCACACCCCCGCTCCGCCGACGCGCGAGATCACGTGCACGTGCCCGACCGCGGCGGTCCGTGCCATCAGCACGACCTGCTGATCTCCGACCCCGTTCAACACCCCGAGCGCCCCCGACTCCTCCGTGAACACCGGCGGATCCAGATGGAGGCCGGTGGCGACCTGCCGCGCCGTAGCTGCCCAGCGATTCGCCGCAGTGTCCATCCGGTCAGCAGAATCACTCCCCTTCGGCAGCCCCGCTCCGAGCTCGATCACGTCGAACGGAGCGGATATGTCGAGGCCGGTCGCAAGCGGGCTGAGCTGCACCAGCTGGTTCTTCAACGCCACGCTCGCCGAGGCGGTCGCCACCAGGGGCGCCGAAGCAGCCGCCAACGCAACCAGGAAGCCCGACACCGTCACCGCGACGAAGACGCTTCGAAGTCGCAACAGCGCGAACGGCGCCGATCGCCACAACGCCGTCCGCCACCACGAAACGGCGCTCACGACCGCGCCGATTCATGCCCGCGGCTGAGCCCAGCACGCCGCCCCCAAGCCGCCGCAGACACGAACGTAGTCTCCACCACGCCGTCCACGGCCGCAACCGGGCACGACATCGCCGGGCGCCACACCGGCACCGATCTGCGCCGGCGTCCTCCCAGATTATGATCGCCGGAGACGTGCCGGCAGACCGGATCGAGCGGCGAGACGAGCGGCTGGACAAGGTCACGGTTCTCGACGCGGACGATCGCGATCGTCCGTCCTTCCCTGCCCGCCTCGTGCCCGGCGGTGGGCGTGCCTTGCCCGACCTCGTGGTGGCAGCCGGCGCCTACGGGCTGCTGGCGTTCCTCTTTCTCGGGCTGCGGCTCCTCATCGACCCCGGCAGCCAGTTCCTGGGGTCGGGCTCCGATCCCAAGGCGTTCATCTGGTGCTTCGGATGGTGGCCCCACGCAATCCTGAACGGTCAGAACCCGTTCGTCACCCACGCGATCTGGGCGCCGAGCGGGGTGAATCTGGTCTGGACCGCCTCGGTCCCGGGTCTCGCGCTGCTCTTCTCGCCCGTGACGCTGCTCGCCGGTCCAGTCGTTGCCTACAACCTCGCCGGCGTCCTCCTGCCCGCGTTCGCGGCCTGGACGGGTTTCGTTCTCTGCCGCTACCTCACGCACGCCTTCTGGCCGGCGTTCGTCGGCGGCTACCTGTTCGGCTTCTCGAGCTACATGCTCGGCCAGGAGGAGGGCCATCCCCACGTTACGGGGGTGTTCGTCATCCCGCTCGTCGCGCTTGTCGCGATCCGCTACGTCCGGGAAGAGCTCGACGGCCGCGGAACGGCCATGCGGCTCGGGCCGCTGCTCGGGTTCGAGTTCCTCGTCTCCACCGAGGTCACCTTCACGCTCGCGCTCGCCCTGGCAACGGGGCTCATCCTCGGTTGCGCGCTCGTGCCGGAGCGTCGGCGGCGGATCGCAAAGCTGGTCTTCCCGCTGACCGCCGCCTACGTGTTCGCCGCGGTGCTGACCGCTCCGTTCGTCTACTACGCGATCCGCGGATTCAAGTCCGGCACCCTGGACGAGCCGTGGCTGTATGTGACCGACCTGCTCAACTTCGTGGTGCCGACGAAGCTGTCCCTCACCTCCCTCGGCTGGGCGCACTCGATCTACGATCGCTTCCCCGGCAACGACGCCGAGCGGGGCGCCTACCTCGGGCTACCCGCGCTGCTGATCGTCGCGCTCTCGGTCCGGACGCGACTGCGAACGCCGTCTGGACGATTCCTCCTGGCGGCGTTCGTCGTGGCGGTCGTCGCCTCCCTCGGTCCGAGGCTCACGATCGACGGCCGCCAGACCGTCGCCCTGCCGTGGTCCTGGGTGGCGCATTCGCCGTTGTTCGACAGCGTCCTGACCGAGCGCCTGGCACTCTACGTCTCGCTCGTCACCGCGGTGATCGTGGCGCTCTGGACGGCTGCCCGGCCGCCGGGGCTCGGCCGCTGGCTGTTGCCCGCACTGGCCCTCGTCGCCGTCGCCCCCAACCCTGCCGCCGGCGTCTGGGCCACGGCGTACGGGGTGCCGACGTTCTTCACAGACAGTGCGTACCGCTCGTGCCTCGATCCCGATGAGACGATCCTGCCCTTGCCGGGCGTCTCGAACAACGAGTCGCTCCTGTGGCAGGCCGAGGCGGGCTATCGGTTTCGGATAGCCGCAGGCGGCATGGTGGCGGCGGTTGTTCCGTCCGCATTCGGAGCCGACCAGAACGACTTCGTCACCGATGAGATCCCGCCTCAGCTGTCGTCGAGCGACGCGCCGATGGTGCAGTCCTTCATCGAGGCGCACGACGTGTCAACCGTCGTCGTCGAGGAGACGATGGCCCCGTTCTGGGAACCGGCACTCGACCGAATCGCCACTCCCCGAAAGCTCGGTGGAGTGCTCGTCTACGAGGTCTCGCCCACGCCTCCGTCCTGCACGCCCTGATCGCGCAGACCCGGCGCCCCGCCCCGGCGAGATCGACAGCGGCGGCAAGGCGCGGAACGCCGATCACAGCGTCGCGTATCCGTCTATATTCAGCAGGTCATTGCGGGTTTTCCCGATGTGCTGCAGACGCCTGAGTCGTACGGTCAGGGCAGCCGTTGCGCGACCCACGACCGAAGCTAGCTAGGAGGAGAAAATGCTCGCTGCATACACGTTCGGCCAGGTGATGTGGTCGATGTTCATCTTCTTCATGTGGATCCTGTGGTTCTGGCTCCTCTTCACCGTCTTCGCCGATCTCTTTCGCCGGCACGACATCAGCGGCTGGGGGAAGGCCGGCTGGACGATCTTCGTGATCATCCTGCCGTTCCTCGGCGTCTTCGTGTATCTGATCGCCGAGGGGAAGGCCATGGGCGAGCGGAGCATGAAGCAGGCGCAGGCCGCGCAATCGGAGATGGACAACTACGTCCGCTCGGTGGCTTCGTCGTCCAGCCCCTCGGAGCAGATCGCCAGCGCGAAGCAGCTGCTCGACAGCGGTGCGATCAGCCAGGCCGAGTTCGACCAGCTGAAGGCGAAAGCGCTCGCCGCCTGAGCCGCGCCGCGCCGCCGCTCGTCGCACGATCAGGACGCGCGGGAGCCGACCGAGCCATGCCGAGTCCGACCGGCGCCCCGTGCCGGCGGCCCTCGGCATGGCTCGCCGCCGGCCGGTCGCCGGCAGCCCAACGGCTAGCCCACGCTTAGCGCGCGGCTAACCCACCTGCCGCCGCTCTGCAGGCATCGTTCGTAAGCGCTCCGACCCGAACGGCCGAGAAGGAGAAAGAGGAAGCTGGGAAACCAATCGAGATTCGTCACCCCGCGGCGGACGACGTCGTGAACGAACCCGCGCACGAAGCGGTCCGGTCGGCTCTCGCACGGCGACTCGACGGGCTCGCCGGCGCGACTCCTTGCGCGGTCCGGGAGCTCGAGGCGCCGCAGCGGTGATCCCGCCGGACGGCATGGTCACGCGCCGCGGGCTCCTCGCCCGGGCCGCCGCCGCCGGCTGCCTGCTCGCCGGCCTCGACGGCGCCGCCGCGCGCGCGCTCCCGGGCGCCGCCGCCGGATCGGGGCGGGCGGACGACATCCATCATTTCGTGTCGCGTCCGGATCTGAAGCCGCCGAAGGTCACCGTCCTCCAGCCCGCGACCGGGACGGCTCCGGGTCGGCTCTTCGTCGCGCCCTCCTCGGGCCCGGGTCAGCGTGGAGTGCTGATCGTCGACAACGACGGCGAGACCGTCTGGTTCCAGCCGACGCCTCACCTGGCCGCGACGAACTTCCGCACCGCCGTCTACAAGGGAGAGCCCGTGCTCACCTGGTGGGAGGGCAAGACGCAGCACGGCCTCGGCGACGGCGAGCACGTGATCTTCGACCGCAGCTACCGCGAGATCGCCCGATTCCCGGCCGGCGGCGGGCTCGCGGCCGACCTCCACGAGTACCTCGTCACGCCCGAGGGCACGGCCCTGGTGGCAGCCTGGGACGTGCGGACGCTCGACCTCTCCAAGCTGGGCCACGGACGCAAGCAGGTCGTCGAGGGAGTCGTCCAGGAGCTCGAGATCCCGTCCGCGCGCGTCCTCTTCGAGTGGCGAAGCCTCGACCACGTGCCGGTCGGCGAGAGCTACGCGGGGATCGGCAGGCTCTTCGACTACTTCCACATCAACTCCATCGACGTCGACGCCGACGGCGATCTCCTCGTCTCCGCTCGCAACACCTGGGCCGTCTACAAGGTCGCCAGGCGCGACGGGAGCATCTCGTGGCGGCTCGGCGGCAAGCGAAGCGACTTCCACCTCGGCAAGGGCGCCCACTTCGCCTGGCAGCACGACGCGCGCCACCACGGAAGCGGCGACGTGCTCACCGTCTTCGACAACGGAGACTCGCCCCGGGTCGAACCGCAGTCGAGGGCGCTCAGCCTGTCACTCGATTTCGCCCGCAAGCGCGCGACGCTCCTCCACGCCTACACGCACACCCCGCCCGTGCTCGCCCACATCTTCGGCAGCGTCCAGACCCAGGCGAACGGGAACGTCGTGGTCGGCTGGGGGGCAAGCCCCTTCTTCACCGAGTACTCGAGCGACGGCCAGGTCCGCTACGACGCGACCCTCCCCCACGGCGGGGAGAGCTACCGTGTCCTGCGCTACCCGTGGGAAGGCCGTCCGGCCGAGCCGCCCGCGCTCACGGCGAGTCACGGTCGCCTCTATGCGAGCTGGAACGGAAGCACCGAGACCGTGGCGTGGCAGCTGAGCGCCGGCCCGGCCCCGGACCGGCTGACGCCGGTCTCGACGGCGCCGCGCACCGGGTTCGAGACAGCTCTGGCGCCCCCGGCGAACGCGGCGCTGGCAGTCGTCACCGCTCTCGACCGCGACCACAAGCCGCTCGCGACGTCGCCCGCCGTCCGCCTCTGAGACGGGCGCGGTCAGAGGCGGGCTCGCTCGCGCCTGAAGCTCTGCGCGACGATGTCCACGCTGATCGCGAGCACCCAGAGGGGAAAGAGCAGCGCCGTCCAGGCGAAGAAGTAGATCGCCACGACGAGGACGACGGCGATCGCGTATCCGGCGAGCGCCAGCCAGCGCGGGCCCGCTCCGGTTCGGAGCATGATCGTCGAGGTCGCGATCGTGAACACGCCCACCATCTGGAGCCCGCCCTCGAGGAGCTCCCGGGCCACGTTCCGGCCGGCCGCCCAGCTGCTCG
Source organism: uncultured Actinomycetes bacterium (assembly GCA_963796625.1). Lineage (GTDB taxonomy): Bacteria > Actinomycetota > Thermoleophilia > Gaiellales > Gaiellaceae > PALSA-600. The sequence continues at coordinate 220,150 of CAWCME010000003.1, read as the reverse complement.
TGGCAGCCGGAGGCAGGCTCCCTCCGCCCAGGCTCATGACCAGCCCGGAGGCGGTCGCCTCGGCCGCGAACAGCATCGCGACGAACAGCAGGCCGCTCCCGAGGAAGATCGTCCCGAAGAACCTGTCCTCCGCGTCCCCGACGCGGTCGCGCACGACGCCGACGAACCAGAGGAACGCGATGCCTGCGAAGGGCACCAGCGCGAGGGCGGCGAGGACGAGGTCCCGCCTGGTCGGGTCGGCGAGCCACTGCCCGGCCTCGGCAGGCCGGGCGGGCACCGCCAGGCGAAGGGTGACGAACGAGACGGCGAGCAGGAGCGAGAAGACGATGCCCGCGAAGCCGGCCGAGCGGGGCGTGCGGAGCGCCCGCCCTTCGATCCTCGGTTGGAGTGGCTGCATGCCGGCGGCGATCACGTATTTATGCGTGGGCCGTCAGACGCCACGCCTCCTCCGGCTCGGGGTGAGGCGCCGCGTCCCGGCGAGCTGCCGATCCGCCGGCGCTCGAAGCTACGCTGGGGCCGCATGACTACCGGCGTAAAGCGTGTCGCCGAACGCAGCAGGACGGCGGCGCGGCGGGTGGCCGTGTTCGAGACCGGCCTGATCGTGGGTGGGCTCCTGGTCCTCTTCTTCCTGCTGCCGCACGGGCTCTTCGGCGACGACCTCGTGCGCTTCAACGACATCGAGGAGCTGCTGCACCACGGCCACCTGACGAGCAGCCACTTCTCGCTCGTGATGCCGTTGTCGTCGGTGCCCGTGCTCGCCCTGGGCAAGCTCGTCGAGTCGCGAAGCTGGTGGGCGTCCCGGTTCAACGTGATCGTGGTCGCGGTGGGCGTGCTGGTCGCATACCGGCTCCTTCGCGGCCGGGTCGATCCGCGGCTGTTCCGGACCGTCGTGCTCGTGCTGCTCTTCGCCTCCTTCCTGACGAACCGCCTGCGCGACTACTACCCGGAGGTGCTCACCGGAACGCTCGTCGCCGTGGGGATCATCTGCCTGGCGACGGGCCGCCACGTCCTCGCAGGCTGGGCCGCGATCGTGGTCGGCGTCGCGAACACACCCGCCGCCTTCGTCGGGCTCGTGCTCCTGGCAGCCCTCCAGGCGGCGCGGACTCGCAGGCTCCGGCACCTGGCGCCGCTGGCGGCGGCGGCAGCGCTGATCATGCTCGAGAACTGGGCCAGGCGGGGCGGCCCGTTCGTCACCGGCTACGAGAACGACCACGGCTACAGGACGGTCATGCCCTACTCGGGCCGCCCGGGCTTCAGCTATCCGTTCCTGCTCGGAGTCGCCGCGATCCTCTTCTCGTTCGGCCGCGGCCTGCTCTTCTACATGCCGGGTCTCGTACTCTGGCTGGACGGGCGCACCCGCCGGATCACGCCTGGGCGCCGCGCGGTGACGATGATGCTCCTCTTCATCGCCGGCCTCGTCCTCGTCTACTCCCGCTGGTGGGCCTGGTACGGCGGGCTCAGCTGGGGGCCCCGCTACTTCGTCTTCGCGGTGGTTCCGGCCTCGCTCTTCCTCGCCGTTCGCATCCGGCGTGCCGGCGAGTCGCCGTTGATGGACGCGGTCAGCCTGGGCGTGCTCGCCCTCTCGTCGTGGGTGGCGACCGCCGGGGCGATCGCCGACCTCCGTCAGATGTTCTCGTCCTGCGTGAACCCGGGCTATCAGCAGGAGCACCTCTGCTGGTTCGTCCCCGACTTCAGCTCGCTCTGGCAGCCGGTCCTGCAGTTCCCGCACCTGACCGCCTCGACGACGGCGGTCGCGCTCTACTGCGGCGTCGTCTTCGTCTACCTGGCTGCGCCGCTCGCGGCCGGGCTGATCAGGTCGGCGCGCCCGCGGTCGTCGTGGCTCGACGGCTGGGGCGTCTGAGCCGCCCGCCTCCGGCTCGGGCCCCGCGCTCATGCAGCGAGGCGCCCGTCATCGAGGCCGTGCGGGAGCGCGATCCCGGCCCGAGAGCAGCTCGCCCCGGCTGGGCCGGTCAGCTCGCGAAGCCTTCGGGCATCGACGCCGGGCGACCGGTCGGGACTCCCAGCCGCTCGATCTCGGCCGCCCGACGTGGATGGGTCGCGAGCAGGTCCGGGACGGTGCCGCCCTCGAAGCAGGCGCCCGTGAAGCCCGGAGCCATCGTGCACCCGAAGAGCGCCCAGCGGCCGCCGGGGACGAGCTCGCCCGCCTGCCATGCCCCCGCCGGCACGACGTGCTGCACCCGCTGGCCGCCGAGGATGTCGCTGCCCATGATCACCTCCTCGTCCGAGCCGTCCGGGTGCAGGAGCACGAGGCGGAGCGGGTCGCCGCCATAGAAGTGCCACACCTCGTCGAAGGCGAGGCGATGAAACAGCGAGCGGCTCGACGGCTCGACGCAGAAGAGACCGATCCCCGCCGAGCCCACCGGCCCGCCCGTGGAAGTGGTCTCGCGGCTCCGGTAGGTGCCCGCAAACAGGGCCGCTTCGACCGGCAGGGCCGTCAGTCCGAGACGTTCGATCAGGAGCCTCACCGAGGGGTCGATCCGGCGGAAGCTACCGGTAGCGTCACGGGCGTGAGCCCGTCCTCCCCGCCTCCGGTCGACCGGCTGCTCGATCTGAGCGGCCGGGTCGCGATCGTCACCGGGGCGAGCGGCAACATCGGCGTCGGGATCGCCCGCCGCCTCCACGAGGCGGGCGCCTCGCTGGTCGCTCACGCCGGGCGCGACCGAGCCGCGGTCGAGCGCCTGGTCGCCGAGCTCGGCGACCGCGCCGCGACCGCGGTCGGGGATGTCGAGCGCGAAGCCCGGGCGATCTGCGCGGTTGCCCTCGAGTCGTTCGGCGGCTTGCACATCCTCGTCAACAACGCCGGCGTCCAGCCCGTGGCCCCGCTCGCGTCGATCGGCGGCGACGAGCTGATCGAGCTCCTTCGCGTCAACGTCGCCGGGGTGGCGGCGATGACCCGGCAAGCCGCGGCCGCAATGGCCGGCGCGGCGGGGGCGATCGTCAACATCGCCTCGATCGAGGGCCTGCAGCCCGCCTTCGACCACAGCCACTACGCCGCCTCGAAGGCAGCCGTGATCATGCACACCCGCGCGGCGGCGCTCGAGCTCGGGCAGGCCGGGATCAGGGTGAACAGCGTCTCGCCCGGGCTGATCGAGGCCGACGGCATCGGCGCGGCCTGGCCGGAATGCGTCGCGCGCTGGCACGCGGCGGCGCCTCTCGGGCGGCTCGGCCGGCCGAGCGACGTCGCCGACGCGGTGCTCTTCCTCGCCTCGCCCGCTGCGCGCTGGATCTCGGGAGCCAACCTAGTCGTCGACGGCGGCGTGCTCGCGCACAACACCTGGTGACCCGACCGATGAGTTCGGGGCAGCCCGAGCGTCTCAGTGAGCGGCGAGTCATTATTGAGGCCACACCGACCCGGAGGTGAGATGACGATGGCGACGACCCTGCTGCTGATCGGAACCCGAAAGGGGGCGTTCCTGCTCGAAAGCGACGGCGATCGGCGCGACTGGAAGATGCGGGGGCCGTACTGCGACAGCTGGCCGGTCTACCACGCGATCCACGATCGCGACTCGGGCGCGCTCTACGCTGCCGCCGCGAGCGAATGGCATGGCTCGGCCGTCTGGCGCAGCACCGACCTCGGCGAGAGCTGGGCGCTCTCGAGCGAGGGTCTGGCCCACGACGGCGAGCGGAAGGTGTCGAAGGTCTCGACGCTCGCCGCCGCGCACGGGCGCGTGCTCGTCGGCGCCGAGGCGGCCGGCATCTTCGAGAGCCGGGACGGCGGCGTCGCCTGGTCGAAGCTGTCGACGCTCGACGGCCAGCCAGGGCGGGAGGACTGGGACGATCCGAAGAACCAGCCGCCCGGGCATCTCGGCGTCTCGGCGATCATGCCCGACGCCGCCGACCCGGCTCGCCTCTGGGCGATCGTCCAGGGCGTCGGCTTCTTCGAGACCGCGGACGACGGCGCCAGCTGGACGCCGCGCAACCGCGGGCTGCGCGCCGACTGGCCCCGCCCGCACGAGGAGGTGGGCTTCTGCGTCCACCGCCTCGTCCGCTCGCCCGTCGACGAGAACCGCATGTACCAGCAGAACCACGTCGGCGTCCACCGCAGCGACGACGGCGGCGGGTCGTGGCACGAGATCACCGACGGGCTGCCGAGCGAATTCGGGTTCGCCGCCGCGACCCACCCCCACGACCGCGACACGTTCTACGTCATCCCGCTCGACCCGGGCCACGGCCGCTGCATGCCGGAGGGGAAGGCCGCCGTCTGGCGCACCCGCGACGGCGGCGAGAGCTGGCACCGGCTCGACCGGGGACTGCCGCAGAGCCACGCCCACCTCGGGGTGCTGCGCGCGGCGATGGCGATCGACGAGCACGACGTTCCCGGCCTCTACTTCGGCACGAGCACGGGCCAGGTCTTCGCCAGTGCGGACGAGGGCGAGAGCTGGAGCGAGATCGCCGCCTACCTGCCGCCGATCTGGTCGGTCGAGGCGGCCGTCCTGGACTGACGTCTCATGGCCGACGTCCACCTGCCGCCGACGCTCCCGTCGTTCTTCAGCGACCTGCCGCGCCGCCTCGAGCTCGACGCGGGGAACGTCGCCGAGGCGATCGACCAGCTCGAGCAGCGCTGGCCGGGCCTGCGCGACCGGCTCTGCGAGCCGGGCCCCGTCCTGCGCCACCACATCCACGTCTACGTCGACCAGCAGCGCGCGCGGCTCGACACGCCGCTCGAGCCGCGCTCCCGGATGGACGTGATCGCCGCGATCAGCGGCGGCTGATCCGGGCGCCCGGGCCGGACCGCCGTTCCGGCTCGGCGCCGGGCACGAGGCGTGCCCGCCGGGTCATGGAGCCTCCGGTCGGGTGACGATCACGACGAGGTCGCGCGGGCCGTGGACGCCCTCGACCCGCCGCAACTCGATGTCGGAGGTCGCCGACGGCCCGGAGACGAGGGTGACCGGGCGGCGCTCCCGCCGAACGAGCTCGGCGAGGGCCGACATGGCTTCGGGCACGAGCTCGACCACCTGCTCCTCGGAGACGACGCAGACGTGCAGGTCGGGGACGAGGGTCAGTGCGCGCGCCCCCTCGGCCGGCCCGGCGGTGAGGACGATCGTGCCGGTCTCGGCGATCGCGAGCGTGCAGCCCGTGAGAACGCCGTCGAGGCCGTCGAGCTCGCCGGGCGAGAGCGCTCCGCCCTCGACGAGCTCGAGCCCCCCGGGGAGCCACTCGGGCGGGAGGCCGCCCGGGACGCCGATCCGCCGGGCGGCCCGGGTCTCGAAGGCGGCGGCGATCGCGGCCGGCAGACCGGCCCTGTCGACCCGGACGACCTCGGCCCGGTAGTCGCCGATCCGCTCGCAGAGCAGGTCGACGAGCGCCGGCCGCTCGAGCGCCCCCTCCCGGCGGTACGTCCGGGCAGCCTCCGGCGCGGCGGGGGCGGCGGCAATCGCACTCCGGACCCGGCTCAGGACGGTCTCGCGCGCGCTCACTGCCGCCCCCTCCACCACTCCCGGAAGCTCTCGCCGGCGAGCGGCCGCAGGTCCCTGGTGCGCGTCCAGCCGGCGAGCGGGCCGGGCAGCCGGCCGATCGCCCCGCTCCGCAGCAGCGGGCGCTGGAGGAGCCGGCCCAGCCGCTGGGCCAGCTCGAACCGGCGGGAGCCCGCGAACACCCAGCCGATCGCCCGCAGGAGCAGCCGCTCCTCGCGACCGGAGGCGGCCCGCACGGCCTTCGCCCGCAGGTGCAGGAGCACGGACGGGATGTCGATCAGGACCGGACAGACCTCGTAGCAGGCGCCGCAGAGGCTCGATGCGAAGGGCAGCGAGGGCGCCCGCTCGATCCCCACGAGCTGCGGGGTCAGGATCGCCCCGATCGGCCCCGGGTAGACGGAGCCGTAGGCGTGGCCGCCGGTCCGCGAGTACACGGGGCAGACGTTCAGGCACGCGCTGCAGCGGATGCAGTGGAGCGCCTGGCGGCCGACCTCGTCGGCCAGCACGCGCGTGCGCCCCGCATCCAGGAGCACGACGTGGAGCTCCTGCGGCCCGTCGCCCGGGGTCGTCCCGGTCCAGAGCGACGTGTACGGGTTCATCCGCTCGCCGGTCGAGGAGCGGGGGAGCAGCTGCAGGAAGACCTCGAGGTCGGCGAAGGTCGGGACGAGCTTCTCGATCCCGAGGATCGTGACGAGCACCGGGGGCAGCGTCGTGCACATCCGGCCGTTGCCCTCCGACTCGACGATGCAGACGGTGCCCGTCTCCGCGACGCCGAAGTTGGCGCCGCTGACCGCCATCCGCGCCTGCAGGAACTGCTCGCGCAGGTAGGCCCGGGCGGCCTCCGCGAGCTCGCGCGGCTCGTCCGAGATCGTCCCGTCGGCGATCGTGCGCCGGAAGATGTCCCGGATCTCGCTGCGGTTGCGATGGATCGCGGGGACGAGGATGTGCGACGACCAATCGCCGTCGAGCTGGAGGATCAGCTCGGCGAGGTCGGTCTCGATCGCCTGCACCCCTCCGGCGGCGAGGGCGTCGTTGAGCCCGATCTCGTCGGTCGTCAGCGACTTGACCTTGACGAGCTCCGTGACCCCGTGCGAGCGGGCGACCTCGAGCACGATCCGGTTCGCCTCGGCTGCGTCGCCCGCCCAGTGAACCTGCCCGCCTGCAGCCGTGACGGCCTCCTCGAACTGGATCAGGTACTCGTCCAGGCGGGCGAGCACGCCGGCCTTGATCGCCCGGCCGGCCCGGCGCAGCTCCTCCCAGTCCGGCAGCTCCGCGACGACGCGGGCGCGCTTGTCGCGGATCGCCCCGGTTGCGTTCTGCAGGTTCGCCCGCAGCTGCCGGTCGGCGAGGGCTTCGCGTGCTGCCGCCGGGAACGGCCGGAGCGTCTCGCTCACGACCCGGCTGCCTGCGCGAGGATCTCGGCGAGGTGCAGCGTGCGCACTCCCGTGCGCTCGCGCGAGAGGCGGCCGCCGATCTGGAGCAGGCACGAGCAGTCGAGCGCGGTGCACACGGCGGCCCCGGTGGAGGCGATCGCGCGGCACTTGTCGATCACCATCGCCGAAGAGGTGTCCGCATTCTTGACGGCGAAGGTGCCGCCGAACCCGCAGCACTCGCGGGCATCCGGGAGCTCGACGAGCTCGAGGCCGTCGACCGCCTCGAGCAGCCGCAGCGGCGCGTCCCCGACCCGGGCCACCCGCAGCGAGTGGCAGGTCGGATGGTAGGTCACCCGGCCCGGAAACGAAGCGCCGATATCGGTGACGCCGAGGCGGTTCACGAGCAGCTCCGAGAGCTCGAAGACCCTCGGCACGAGCGCGCACACCTCGCGCTCGAACGCCGCCTCGCCGGTCTCGCGCGCGAGCTCGGGGTAGGTCTCGCGAACAATGCCGGCGCAGGACGACGAGGGCGCGACGATGGCTTCGAAGCCGCCGAAGACGCGGACGAAGCGCCGGGCGAGGGCCGCCGCCTCGTCCCGGTAGCCGCTGTTCAGGTGCATCTGCCCGCAGCAGGTCTGCCCGGGCGGGAAGGCGACCCGGTGACCGAGCCGCTCGAGCACGCGGACGGTCGCCTTGCCCACCTCCGGGAAGATCGCATCGCCGATGCAGGTGACAAAGAGGGCGACTCGCACGCCGGGCTCAGGCGTCGCCGCCGTCGACGTTGCCGACCATCGGAGGGAACGCTACCCCGCTTCCGGATCGGCGGCACGCCCGGGCGTCGGAGACCCGCGTGGAGAGGAGCGGGACGCTTCACCGGGTGCCTCGACCGCGTTCGCTGGCACGATGCCCGTGCGCAGCCGATGCAGGAGCTCCACCGTCAGACGAACCGGCGCAGGACGAGGTGGGTCGCAGGTCCCGCGCCTGCCCTGCTCGCGGTCGCCCTCGTGCTGCTGGCTGCGACCGGCTGCGGCGGCGGCGGCAAGCAGGCCTCGATGAGCACGGCGCCCGGCCGCGCGAGCTCGCCGGGCGTCCACCGGCGGGCGCTCACGCCGCTGCGGGTGCGCGTCGTCGACGGGGACACGGGCCGGCCGGTCGCCGGCGCCACCGTGACGGTGAGCGGCGCCGTCCGGCACGGGCCCCTGGTCTTCCTGCGGGCGCGAACGAAGCGGGCGAGCGTGACGGCCAGCGCGCCCCACTACACGGCCCGCACGCTCCGGCTCGCGCCCGGCCCGGCGAGGCAGCTGACGGTCGACCTCTATCGCACCGACGGCCAGTGGCTGATGTACGGGGCGACCCCGGCGAGGACGCAGGTTCAGGGAGCGATCCAGCTCCGGCCGCCGTTCCACGTCGTCTGGAGCCGCTACCTGCACACGCTGCTCGAGTTCCCGGCGGTCGTCGACGACGGCGTCGCCTACCTCTCCAACCTGGGCGGCCAGCTCTACGCGCTCTCGATGGCCGACGGGCGGACCCTCTGGCAGTTCAACCTGCACTCGAGCGAGCAGGACTCGTCTCCCGCGGTGGTCGGCGACGAGCTGATCGCGCATTCCAAGAGCGGCCGGGTGCTCGTCCTCGACCGCGCGAACGGGAAGCTGCTCTGGAGCTGGCAGGCGGCCGGGGCGATCGAGTCCTCACCGGTCGTCGAGGACGGGATCGACTACCTCGGCGACTGGGCGGGGGACGTCTACGCGCTCGACCTGCGGACGCGGAAGCTGCGCTGGACCTACCACGACGGCTGCAAGATCACCGCCAGCGCGACGCTTGCAGGCGGCTCGCTCTACATCGGCGACTACTGCGGGCGGGCGATCGCCCTCGAGCGCTCGACCGGACGGCTCCTCTGGAGCAACTCGACCGGAGGGGCCGTCTACGGGACGGCGGCCACCGCCGGGGGCCGCGTCTTCGTCCCCTCCCGCGGCGGCGAGGCGCTCTACGCCTACACCACCGGGGGGCAGTACCTCTGGCACGTCTCCACCGGCGACCTGGTCTACTCGGCCCCGGCGGTCTGGCAGGGCCGCGTCTACTTCGGCTCCTACACTGGCACGCTCTACTGCGTCTCGGCCGCGACCGGAAGCATCATCTGGACGCTCGCCACCGGCGGGAAGATCTCCGGCTCGCCGACGATCGTCGACGGCGTCGTCTACGTGGGGACGTTCTCCCACCGGATCGTCGGCGCCGACGCCCGCACCGGGCGCGCCCTCTTCTCCTTCCCGCACGGCGAGTACGTCGCCGTCTCGGGCAACCGGGGCCGGCTGCTCCTGTACGGCTGGGCGACCCTCTGGGCAGTCGAGCCGCAGGCTGCCCGCCGCCGCTGAGCGCGGCCTCACGCGTGAGCGGCGTGCGCCTGCAGCGCCGGGCGCTCGGTCTCCTCGGCCAGCCATTCCAGGAGACCGTCGAGGCCTCGCTCGGAGGCGATCTCGCGCTGGCGGCAGGCGCCGTTCCCGGCCAGGAGCGGCCAGGCGTGCGCGAGCTCGTCGGAGCAGCCCAGCTCGGCGGCCCAGGGCTCGAGCTCGAGCAGGAGTCGTGCGAGCCGTTCCCGCACCGGCTCGGCCTCGCCCGTCTGCGGATCGACGAGCTCGCCGTCGAGCCCGTCGCGGAGCGCCCGCCAGCGGTTCTCGGCGAGGACGTGGGAGGAGTGGACCGGCAGCCGGTCGCCGGCGCGGTGACGCGCCCGGAGCGCGGCGACGAGCGCCTGGCAGATCGCGGCGATCGCCGCGATCTGGTCGAGGGAGGTCTGCGTGTCCGTGACCCGGAACTCGATCGTCCCGTACTCGGGACGCAGCCTCAGGTCCCACCAGAGAAAGCTGGGGTCGGGGAACAGGCCGCCGTGCTCCCCCCAGCTGACGAACTCGGCGATCTCCCGCCAGGAGGCGAACGCGGGCGGCACCCCGGAGCGCGGCTGGTCCTCGGTCAGCTTCAGCCGGCTCGAGGAAAGCCCGGTGTCCCGGCCCTCGAAGAAGGGCGAGTTCGCGCCGAGCGCCGCGAGCTCGGGAAGGTAGGAGCGCGCCGCGTTGTAGACGGCCAGGGCATCGGCGGCGCCGTCGACCGCGACGTGGACGTGGAGCCCGCTCGGGAGCCCGCGCAGCGTCGCCCACGGGCAATCGCGCGCGATCCTCTGGTACCGCGGCCTGCCGGTGATGCCGCTCGGCCTCGTCGTCACCGGATGGGTGCCGACCGCGAGCGGGCGCAGCCGCCCAGCCAGCGCCTCGACGAGCTCGACGCGTGCGTTTCCGAGCTCACGGCGAAGGTCGGGCACGGTCAGGCAGACCGGGGTGACCAGCTCGATCTGGGCGAGGCGAAACTCGGCCACGAAGCGCGGGTCGCGGAGCAGTCCGAGCACCCATTCGACCTCGTCCACGGGCTCGAAGGACCCCGGCTCGGCGAGGATCAGCTCCTCCTCGATCCCGATCGTCGTCAGGCCGTCGTGAGCGAAGCTGCGCTCGTAGCGCGCCGCCAGGACGTCCGCTCCCGCGGGGCCTCCCGGCGAGGCCGCCTCCGCGGCGAGGCCCGCCGCGGCGCGTCGCTCGAAGCGGCCGCCGTCGCCGCCGTCGGTGAAGGTACTCCGCTGCCCGGCCCCGCTCAATCCACAGCCCCCTCGATGTGGAGCCGCAATTGCAGCAGCAGAACCTCAACGTGCCATAAGAAGAGGCGCGCGCGGGGGCACGGCGGCCCGGATCGGGGGCGGCTGCGCCGCAGAGGCTCGCGTCGACCGCCGCCGGGGCGTGGTCGAGGCCGGTCTCCGTCACTGCTCCTTCCTCCTGCCCTCAGGATGTGGGCGAAAGCTAGGCCGAGCCTCGCCGCGCCTCGTCACCCCGACGGGATGAGCCGCCCGCGACGGCGATCCGGCGCGGTCGGGGGCCGTTCCCGGCCGGGTCCCGGCGCGGCCGGTCGCCTCGCGCTGCTGCGGTCCGCCGCTGGTAGTAGTCTTCCGGGCGTGGAGAGAGTTCCGCGGATGGAGGTGCTGCGAGCCTCCCCGCCGTTGTTCGAGTCACGATGGCTTGACCGCCTGACGCGCGTCCGTCCGGTCGTGCCGCCGCTGATCTTCGGCCCGGCGATCCTGCTCACCGGCGCAGCGGCCGTCGACCACCTCTCGTCGCTCGGCATCGTGCTGGCCTTCGTCGGCGGGTATGCGTTCTGGACGATCTGCGAGTACTGGATCCATCGCTCGGTCTTCCACCTCGAGCCGAAGAGCCGGCTCGGCTCGCGCATCCACTTCATCATCCACGGCGTCCATCACGATCATCCGAACGACCCTCTGCGACTCGTGATGCCGCCGATCATCACCGTGCCGCTCGGGCTCGCCTTCCTCGGCCTCTTCCTGCTCGTGCTGGGAACACCGCTCGCCTGGGGCGTCGCCGCCGGTTTCTACACCGGGTACCTGTTCTACGACCTCCTGCATTACCGGCTCCACCACTCCCGTCCCAGGGGGCGGCTCGGAAAGTGGCTGCGGCAGCTGCACATGCGGCACCACTTCGAGAACGAGGACACCTACTTCGGCGTCAGCGCGCCCTACTGGGACAGCGTCTTCGGCACCGCCAAGAAGCAGCGCAAGTCGGCGAAGACGCCGACGTAGCCCGCTCCGCGCTCGGCGCGACCTCTAAACCGGGCTCCGCCCCGGCCGACCACCGGCGGCGTGAGCACACTCGTCGTCTCTCCGCACTTCGACGACGCCGTCCTCTCTGCCTGGGCGCTGCTCGAGGGGCCGGATACGCGGGTCGTCAACGTCTTCACCCTGAACCCGCCGAACGCGGGCCGGACGTACTGGGAAGGCCTGACCCGCACCCGCGGGACGGTCGCCGAGCGCATCCGCGAGCGGGTGCTCGAGGACTGGCGACGCGCTCGCTCTCGCCGGCATCCTCCCGACCAACCTCGGCTTCCTCGAGTCGCTACGGCGGCGGCACCAACGTTCCGGTGCAGCAGATCATCGAGCGGCTCGAGCCGCATGTCGCGCAGGCGGAGACGGTCGTGTTCCCGGCGGCGATCGGCGGCCACCCCGACCACGGCGTCGTCCGCAACATCGGCCGCTGGTTCCTCCGGGCCGGCGCGAAGGTGCGCTTCTACGCCGACTGCCGGTACTCGATCAGGTACGGCTGGCCGAGCTGGGTGACCGGCGGCGAGCCGAGCCTCTTCCTCGACCAGGACGTCTACCTCGAGCAGCACCTGATCAACGGCGGGCTCTCGCTCGGCAGCCTCGAGCCGGAGGTCGCGTGCCTGGAGGGTCCGAGGCTCGAGCGGAAGCTCGCCGCGACGGCGGCCTACCGCACGCAGGTCGACGCGCTCGACTCGGGGCCGCTCCGCCGTGTCTCCAATCCCGAACTCGTCTGCTTCGAGGTCGTGTGGACGCCCCGCTGATCGAGCGTGCGGCCGGGCTGCTCGCCGCGCTCGAGGCCGGCCTGACGGCGGATCCCTCCGTCGACTGGAGCGTCCGGCCGCCCGAAGGCGGCGCCGACCCGGCCTACGTGCTCGGCGTGGCGCTGCTCCCGCTCTGCCTCGCAGAGCCCCGGCTCGCTTCCCTCGCCGAGGCGCTCACGCGTCCGCAACCGCCCGCGCGACCGGCGCGCGGCCAGCGGGCGGCGCTGCTCGCACAGCCACGCTGGGAAGACCCGTTCGTCCTCGTCTGCGGGCGCCTGCTCGCCCTGGGGCCCTGGCCCGACCGCGCGCTCCAGCTCGCCGACGCGCCGGCGGGAGACACCCGCACGGCCGCGATCTCGCCGACGCTCGTCCGCCTCGTCCTGGCGAGAGCCGAGCGCGAGGACGCCGCGCCGGAGCCGCTGCTCGAGCGGCTCGCCTCGCTCGACCCCGGCAACCCGCGCATCGAGCGGCTGCGGACCGCCGTGGCGCGGGCGGCGCACCCGCTCGTCTTCGCCGAGGCCCTCCGAGCCGATCCGGGCCTGCTCGACCTCTACCTCGAGCGCTTCGGGGGCGACTCCGAGGCCGCGCTCACGATCTACGCGCCCGGCTGGACGCCCGAGGAGGTCGCCGCGCGGATCGGGCCGATCGTCGCGGCGGCAGGGCGCGACGCCGAGCGCGCCCGGCTCACCGCGATCGCGGTCGAGGCGACCCCGGAGAACGACGCCGCCGCCGCCGGGTCGGCGACCGCCCTGATCGGCGGGCCCGCCGACGGCCCCTCGCGACCCTCCCCCGCCTCACGCCGGCGCCCGCCCGGCGCCGGATCGCGCGACCGACCGCCCGCGACTACCTCGCCCTCTGCGCGATCTTCCGGAACGAGGCTCGCTACCTGCGCGAGTGGATCGAGTTCCACCTGATCGTCGGCGTCGACCACTTCTTCCTCTACGACAACAGGAGCGACGACGACTTCGAGGCCGTGCTCGAGCCGTACGTGCGCTCCGGCATCGTGACCCTGCACCCCTGGCCGATGGAGGTCGGACAGAACCCGGCCTACACCCACTGCACGACCACCTACGCCGACCGGGTCGAGTGGATCGGCTTCGTCGACGCCGACGAGTTCTTCTATGGCCCCGGCGGCGATCTGCGTGCCGCGCTGACCGAGTTCGAGCTGCCCGAGGTCGGCGGCGTCGCCGTCAACTACGTCAACTACGGGACGTCCGGGCACCGGGAGACGCCGGACGGGCTCGTGCTCGAGAACTACCTCCGCCGCGCCGGACACGAGACCGCGCTCGACCTGCCGGCAGGGCTGAGGGCTCCGGGGCTCGACCCGGGCGACCTGCGCAACTACTACCCGCTGAACTCCCGCATCTCCAGCGTCGTCCGCCCCGCCCGGACCGTTCGCTTCGACATCCCGCATCACCCCGTCTACCGCCCCGGCTTCCACGCCGTGACGGAGAACCACGAGCGGATCGACGGCGCCATCTCGGAGCGGACGAGCGTCCGCAAGCTCCGCATGAACCACTACTGGACGAGGTCGGAGGAGGAGTGCAGGCTGAAGTTCGAGCGGGGGCGCTCGGATCCGGCCGGCACGCGCAAATGGCCGGACGACTTCCTGCACAGGGAGCGGGCGCTCAACGAGGTCGTCGACACGGAGATCCTGGCCTGGCTCGGGCCGCTCAGAGCCGCGATGGGCCTCGAGGGCCCGCCGGTGGCCGAGCTGGCGGCCGCCGCCGCCGCACGCCGGGACGGCGCCGGGGCGCGCGTCGCGATCTGAGCCCGCGTGCCCGCAGGCGGCTGCGGCACGTCGGGGCTGCCGTCGCTCCGGTCGCCGGGCCCCCTCACTCGACGCCGCACCTCGCGGCCGAGAGGAACCACTGATTGCCGCCGAACCGGCGCCCGTTCCGGAGCCAGATCCGGTGGGCGACGACGAGCTGCTCGTGCGGGGTGGCCGCTGCCGGCTCCCGCGGGAACCGCTTCGGGGCGAGGGCCCGCCAGGTGCCGACGTCGATCTGCATCCCACCGTGATCCGGGGACGGCCGGCCGAGCCAGTCCGTCATGCGGTGCCAGTCGACGGATTCGTGCCGGTGGACGCACAGGGCCTCGGAGACCCACCAGTGCGGGAGTGCCGTCGTTCTTGCCGTTGCTGCGAGGCTCGCGGCGAGGGCCGACGAGACCGCAATCGATATGGCTGCGCGGAAACGCAGTTCTGACCTCCTGCTAGGGGACACGGTGCGAGCTCGCTGGTGGGCTCGTCTTCGGGGGCGCCACAAAAAAGGGCGCGGAAGCACTAGTCTTCGGCAGCACGGGCCCGGAAATGAGCCCTCAAGCCGCCGAGCCCGCACATGGTAGGGCATGGAACCGGACTGACCGCGTGATCTTCATCATCACCCTGATCCTCGCGTTGCTCTTCCTGCCCTGGCCGTGGAACCTGGCGGTGATCGGGTTCGCGGCGGTGCTCGAGTCCTCGCTCGCCTTCTACGGGGTTCGCTACACGCGGCGGCGCCGCGCGCAGGTGGGTGCGCAGACGATGGTCGGCCGCACCGCCGAGGTGATCACGACGCTCGCCCCCCAGGGGCAGGTGAAGCTCGACGGGACGATCTGGGAGGCGCGCGCCGAGGCGGGCGCGCGCGTCGGCGACTCGGTGCGGGTCACGCGCGTCGACGGGCTCACGCTCGAGGTCGAGCCGGCCCCACCCCGGTGAGGCGGTCTACGCTGGGGGCTTGGACGACGAGCGCGCCAACCGCTTCGAGAGCTCCGTGCAGGACGCGCTCGACACGCTCCCGCGGGAGCTGAGCCGGCTGATGGACAACGTCGCCGTCGTGGTCGAGGACGAGCCGCCCGGCGGCCAGCCGCTGCTCGGGCTCTACCACGGCGTCCCGCTGACCCGGCGCGGCAGCTACTACGCCGGGGTGCTGCCGGACCGGATCAGCATCTACCGCGGGCCGCTCGAGCGCCTGTACGGGCACGACCCGGTCGAGCTGCACGCCCAGGTCCGCCGGGTCGTCCTGCACGAGATCGCCCACCACTTCGGGATCAGCGACCAGCGGCTGGTCGAGATCGACCGCTACTGACGAGCGGCCGCGGGGCGACTCGCCGCCGGTAGCTTTCGCGGCCGTGGCCGTCATCGTCCAGAAGTACGGCGGCACCTCGGTCGCCGGCCCGGAGGAGATCAAGCGCGTCGCGGCGCGCATCGTCCGCACCGCGGAGGCGGGCAACGACGTCTGCGTCGTCGTCTCGGCGATGGGCGACACGACCGACCGCCTGATCGACCTCGCCCACCAGGTCTCCCCGTTCCCGCAGCCGCGCGAGCAGGACATGCTGCTGACCGCCGGCGAGCGGATCTCGGTCGCGCTGGTCTCGATGGCGATCAACGACCTCGGCCGCGAGGCCGTCTCGTTCACCGGCTCGCAGGCCGGGATCGTCACCGACACGAGCCACGGCAGGGCGCGGATCGTCGAGATGCGGCGCGGCCGCGTCCACGAGGCGCTCGCGGACGGGAAGATCGCGATCGTTGCGGGGTTCCAGGGCGTCTCGACCAACCGGGACGTGACGACGCTCGGGCGCGGCGGCTCCGACACGACCGCGGTCGCGCTCGCGGCCGCGCTCGAGGCCGACGCCTGCGAGATCTACACCGATGTCGACGGCGTCTTCAGCGCCGACCCGCGGATCGCCCCGGACGCCCGCAAGCTGCACGAGGTCTCGTTCGAGGAGATGCTCGAGCTGGCCGCGAGCGGCGCCCGCGTGCTCGCGCTGCGCTCGGTCGAGTACGCTCGGAACCACGGGGTCAGGCTCCACGTCCGGTCGTCCTTCACGGAGATCGACGGCACCTGGATCATCAAGGAGGAGGACATGCTCGAACAGGCGATCATCTCGGGAGTCGCGCACGACACCGGCGAGGCGAAGGTGACGATCCGCGCCGTGCCCGACCGGCCGGGCGTCGCGGGGCGGACGTTCCGCCCGCTCGCGGACGCGGGGATCAACATCGACATGATCGTTCAGAACACGTCGGTCGCAGGCCTCGCGGACATCTCCTTCACGCTCCCCGAGACGGAGCTCGAGCGCGCGGAGCCGATCCTCGAGCGGCTCTCGCGCGAGATCGAGGCCGACGGCTTCACCTGCGACCCCCACGTCGCGAAGGTCTCCGTCGTCGGCGCGGGGATGAAGAGCAACCCGGGCGTCGCGGCCGACATCTTCGAGGCGCTCGCCGACGCCGGGATCAACATCGAGATCATCTCGACCTCGTCGATCCGCGTCTCCTGCGTCGTCCCCCGGGGCGACGCCGAGCGCGCCGTGAACGTGATCCACGAGCGGTTGAAGCTCGCGGACGTCTACTACGAGGGGCTCGACGCCGACGCCGGCTAGCCGGCCGGACCGCCCGGCTGCCCGCCGTCCCGCTCGCCGGCGGACGACGGAGCGCCGCCCCGGGCCTCCGCCAGCTTGCCGGCCCTGATCCTCGCCGCCATCTCCCCCGACCCCTCACGGTAGATCGATCCGTCCTCGAACTGGATCACGGGATAGAGGCGCTGGCCGCTCAGGCGCTCGAGCTCGTCGCGCCGGGAGCGCCTGACCGGGCCCCTGACGAGCTCGTAGTCGACTCCGGCCTCGTCGAGAGCCCTCTGCACGCGCCAGCACGGGTGGCCGCCGAGCTTGACCCAGACATTCGAGCAGCGGTACAGCTTGACCGTCAGCGAGGCCTCCCCGGAGTCCTCACGGGCCTACCCTACGCGACCCGGGCCGGTCGCAGCCCGGCTTCGGCGGCCCTGCCGGCGACGGCCCGCGCTGGTATCGTCGGCCGCGCTGCCCTCGCGGCTCCCGACCGCCGGAGCAGAGGAACTTCGCTCGGAGGTGAAAGGCTTGCCCCACTCGTGCCGGCAGCAGCAGGTCGCGAACCGACCGGAGGGGGATGCGCCGGCCTCCCGCCGGCGTACGGCCGCGGACTGCGCCCCGGACGACCGGATCCCGCCCGGCCCCCGGGCCGTCCTCCTGCTCCAGCGGACGGCCGGCAACCTCGCCGTCTCCTCCTGCTCGCTCGGCACCCCGGCCGGAGCTCCAGGCTGCTGGTCGGAAGCCCGGGCAGCGACCGCGAGCGCAACGCGGATGCGGTCGCCCAGGCCGTCGTCGCCCGGCTCGAAGCACTGCGGACGCCGGCCGCGGGCGGCGCCGGCCCGGCCTCCGACCCGGGCGGCGGCCTCCCGGCCGCGACGAGCGCGGCGGCGCCGACGCCGAGGCGAGGCGGCGGCGACCCGGGCGCTCCCGCGACGGCCGAGATGAGGAAGGTGATGGAGAACTGGAACGCCGGCGAGTTCAGCGCGGGGACGAAGAACCCCCAGATCCCGCTGCCGCCGCCGGAGGAATGAGGCCGCCTCGCCCGGCGGCCGGATGACCGCTCAGGCGGCCGGTGTCGTCGCCTGCGTGCCGAGCCCGTCGAGCGCGGCGCTCGCGGTCGCGGTGAACAGGTGGTGCAGGATCAGCAGCTGGATCAGGGCCAGCGACTCGGAGCGATGCAGGTCGGTGCCGATCGTGAACTCGCCGAGCCGCTCCGAGCGCAGGTGGCGCGCGAAGTGGAGGCCGTCCCAGATCATCTCCTCGATCGCCTCCGCGCGCCCGCGCTCGAGCCGGCCGGGAATGTGGAGGTGCATGTCGCCGTCCTGCT
Organism: uncultured Actinomycetes bacterium; assembly: GCA_963796625.1. GTDB lineage: Bacteria > Actinomycetota > Thermoleophilia > Gaiellales > Gaiellaceae > PALSA-600. The sequence continues at coordinate 202,286 of CAWCME010000003.1, read as the reverse complement.
CGCTGATCCGGATCACGTCGTTCGCCTCCGCCTCGCCGTCGAGCACCGAGCGGAAGTCCGGATGCCGGAGCGTCGGCCGGAGCACGAGCTCGGCGTCGAGGTGCTCCTGGTCGGCCCCGGCGCCGCTCGGCAGGAACGAGACCACGATGTCGGCGTGCTTCTGCTGGGGCCGGATGAAGGCCTCCGAATCGGGCTCGCGGCGGTCGAGGTCGGAGAGCACCTGGTCGGTCGTGTAGCCGCGCCGCGAGCAGTCGCGCTGCACCTTCCACCTGCGGCGGAGCTCCTCGGGCGGGGCGAGGTAGATGCGCACGTCGAACAGGCACCGCAGCTCCTCGGTGTAGTAGCCGAGCAGTCCCTCGACGACCGAGAACCGCTTCGGGTCGATCCGGACGGGCGGCCCGAACGTCCCGTCCTTGTGCTGGTAGACCGGCTTCAGGATCGGCTCGGCCGCGCGCATGTGCGCCAGGTGCTGGGCCATGATGTCCATGTAGTTGCACTCGGGATGCAGCGGCGTGATGTTGCGATCCGCCCGCTGCCGCCGGTCGTAGCGGTGGTAGTCGTCGACGCAGACGTGCGTGACGTTGTCCTCGCCGAGCACGCGCACGAGGCCCCGGGTGAGGGTCGTCTTGCCTGCCGCCGAGTCGCCGACGACGCCGAGGATGATCGAGCGTCCCACGCCGCCTCTAGTGCGCGCCGAGCGCCGGCGCCTCGTCCTCGGGCTCGCGGTCCTCGGCGAAGACGCTGCTGCGCAGGATGTCGTCCGGCGTGATCGTCATCAGCTCGCCGCGCGAGAGTACGCCCGTGCCCTCGGCGAAGAGGCGGTTCGCCTGCCGCAGCCGGGCCCGGTCGATCGAGTTCCGGACGCTGCGGCCGTGGGCGAACCTGGGCCGCTGCACGCGCCGCTCGAGGTAGGCTCGGAAGGCCTCCTCGGCACCGGGGCCGAAGACGTAGTTCTGGTGGTCGAGCATCAGGTGCGCGATCGCCATCAGCTCGTCGACGTCGTAGTCGGGGAAGTCGATGTGGTGGGCGACCCGCGAGCTGAGCCCGGGGTTCGAGCGGAAGAACTCGTCCATCCGGTCCTTGTAGCCCGCGAAGATCACGACCAGCTTGTCCCGCTCGGCCTCCATCACCTGGAGCAGGATCTCGATCGCCTCCTGACCGTAGTCGCGCTCGTTCTCCGGGCGGTACAGGTAGTAGGCCTCGTCGATGAAGAGCACTCCGCCGTAGGCCCGGCGCAGCACCTCCTTCGTCTTCGGCGCCGTGTGGCCGACGTACTGGCCGACCAGGTCGTCGCGGGTGCAGGCGACGACGCGCGGCTCGGCGATGTAGCCGAGGCGGTGCAGGACCTGGGCCATCTTCATCGCGACGGTCGTCTTGCCCGTGCCGGGGTTGCCGGTGAAGGACATGTGCAGCGACGGACGGTCGGAGGCGAGGCCGACCTCGCCGCGGAGGCGGTCGATCAGGAGCAGCGCGGCGATCTCGCGGATTCGCGTCTTGACCGGGACGAGCGCGATCAGCTCCTCGTCGAGCTGGTCGAGCACCTCGGTGACGTTCGTCTCGGCGAGCGCCGCGCCCAGATCCGCTTCGTCGGGAAGCGGCCGCTCCTCGGCGGGCCCGGGCTGCGCCCCCGCCGCCGGTTCCTCGACGGGAGCCGCCGGCGGGTTGCGCACCATTCCGAACGGCGTGCCGCTCACGACCCGTTCGAGGCCGGATCGGCGCCGCGCATGGGCTGATTCCCGAGCTCGACGGTGCCGCTCGCCTGCTTCTTGTGGACGAGCCGGTACCGGATCATGCGGTCGTGGTCCTCCGAGCGCTCGAGCTCGAAGCCGTGCTCGACCGACGGCCGGTTGACGATGAAGCTCATGGCGCTCGTCTGGCGGCCGTAGGTGGCGTCGTAGGCGATCACCTTGATGTAGGCCTCCGGGTAGGCCTCCCGGCAGGCGCGCACCTCGCGCATGACCGTCTCGATCCCGTCGGCGGGGAGATCGAAGTGCGGCAGGCCCCACATCTCCCAGTAGGCGTTCCTCGGGTGCGGGTCGTCGGTGTACTCGATCGAGAGCGACCAGCCGTGGGAGACCGAGTAGCGCATCTGCGCCTCGATCTGCTCGTCGGTGAAGTCGGGCAGGAACGAGAAGGTGCCCTGTGTGATCCTCATCTCCCTGCCTCCTAGTAGCCGACGGACGGGGTCGCGACGAAGTCCGGGACGTCGGTGGACTCGAAGTTGAACGTGATGTCCTTCCAGATCTGGAGCGCGGCATTCAGCTCGGGGCAGCCCTTGGCCGCCTTCTCGAGGATGTCGGGCCCCTCCTGGAAGTAGTCCTTGCCCTCGTTGCGGGCCTGGATCATCGCCTCGACCGCGACCCGGTTCGCGGTCGCGCCGGCGCGGATCCCCATCGGGTGGCCGATCGTGCCGCCCCCGAACTGGAGGACGACGTCCTCGCCCAGGTAGTGCAGGAGCTGGTGCATCTGGCCGGCGTGGATGCCGCCCGAGGCGACCGGCATCGTGCCGGGCATCGAGGCCCAGTCCTGGTCGAAGTAGATGCCGTTGGCGGGGTTCTCGGGGATGTGGTTCTCCCGCAGCGTGTCGTAGAAGCCCTTGGTCGCGTGCGGGTCGCCCTCGAGCTTGCCGACGACGGTCCCGGCATGGACGTGGTCGACGCCCATCAGGCGCACCCACTTGGAGATCACGCGGAAGCTGACCCCGTGCGTCTTCTGGCGGGTGTAGGTGCCGTGGCCGGCGCGGTGGAGGTGCAGGATCAGGCCGTTCGCGCGACACCACTTGGCCATCGACTGGATCGCCGTGTAGCCGATCGTCAGGTCGACCATCAGGATCACGCTGCCGATCTCCTTCGCGAACTCGGCCCGTTCGTACATGTCCTCCATCGTCCCCGCGGTCACGTTCATGTAGTGGCCTTTGATCTCGCCGCTACCCGCCTGCGCCTTCTGGACGCCTTCGATCGCGTAGAGGAAGCGGTCGCGCCAGCGCATGAACGGCTGCGAGTTGATGTTCTCGTCGTCCTTCGTGAAGTCGAGGCCGCCGACGAGCGCCTCGTAGACGACCCGGCCGTAGTTCTTGGCCGAGAGGCCGAGCTTGGGCTTCACGGTCGCGCCGAGAAGCGGGCGGCCGAACTTGTCCAGGTACTCGCGCTCCATCACGATCCCGTGCGCCGGGCCCTGGAAGGTCTTCACGTAGTGGGTGGGGATCCGCATGTCCTCGAGGCGCAGGGCCTTGAGGGCCTTGAAGCCGAAGACGTTGCCGATGATCGACGAGGTCAGGTTCGCGATCGAGCCCTCCTCGAACAGGTCGATGTCGTAGGCGATCCGGGCGATGAACTGGTCGGTCCCGGGAACCGGCTCGACTCTGTAGGCCTTCGCCTGGTAGTGCTTGTGGTCGGTCAGGCGGTCGGTCCAGACGACGGTCCAGGTCGCGGTCGAGGACTCTCCCGCAACGGCAGCGGCCGCTTCGATCGCGTCGATGCCGGGCTGCGGGGTGATGCGGAACGCACAGAGGATGTCGGTGTCCTTCGGAACGTAGTCGGCGTCGTAGTACCCCATTTCGGCGTACGGGGTGACGCCGGCCGACCAGCGATCCTTCTTCTCGAGGCTACTGCCGGCCGGTACTGGTGACGGACTCATGGAATTTGTCTCTCCCGCTCGGTCGATGGGCACTTCGAGAGTACGCGACAGATCGATAGAACTCAAATAAGAGTTTGCGTGTTTTTCATAGAGTTGCGGTGATTGATCTCCGATGCTGCGCGAGTCGGCGCTTCGGCACCTGCAGAGCCACCGGCTCCACCCGCGAGCGTATCAACGGCCGGCGCGGCGCGGGCCGCCGCGGGGACGCCGATCTGCTTGAATCGGCGTGTGGCTGCGCTCTACCGCAAGTACCGCCCGCAGACCTTCGAGCAGGTCGTCGGGCAGGAGGCGGTGGTGCGGACGCTGACGAACGCGCTCGAGGGCGGGAAGATCCGCCAGGCCTACCTGTTCGCGGGGCCGCGCGGGACCGGGAAGACCTCGCTCGCCCGGATCCTCGCGAAGTCGGTGAACTGCAAGCTCGGGCCGACGGCACACCCCGACGGCACCTGCCACGCGTGCGTCGCGATCACGAACGGGACCTCGCTCGACGTGATCGAGATGGACGCGGCCTCCCAGCGCGGGATCGACGACATCCGCGAGATCCGCGACCGCGTCGTGCTGCAGCCCGTCGAGGGGCGCTCGAAGGTCTACATCCTCGACGAGGCCCACCAGCTGACGGACGCCGCCTGGAACGCGCTCCTGAAGCTGATCGAGGAGCCACCGCCGCACCTGCTGTTCGTCTTCTGCACGACGGAGCTGCAGAAGGTGCTGCCGACCGTCCGCTCCCGCTGCCAGACGTTCGTCTTCCAGCGGCCGCGACTGCCCGACCTGATCCGGAAGCTGCGCCTGATCGCCGACGGCGAGGGGATCGAGGTGCCCGACGCGGCGCTGGCGCTGATCGCGCGCGGCGGGCGGGGCGCCTTCCGGGATGCCGAGTCGACGCTCGACCAGCTGGCCTCGTCGACCGGAGGCGCCGTCTCCGTGCAGGACGTGCTGCAGCTGCTCGGGGCTGTCGAGGACGAGGTGCTCTTCCGGCTCTGCGACCTGATCGTCGACGGGGACACCGCCGGCGTGCTGGTGTTCCTCGAGGAGCTCTCCGAGCAGGGGCAGGACCTGGCCCGCCTCGTGACCGACCTGCTCGAGCACCTGCGCCACCTGATGCTGATCCAGCACATGGGCGAGGTGCCCGACACGCTGCCGGTGACCGACGAGGCCCGCGAGCGGCTGCGCGAGCAGGCAAACCAGCTCGGCGAGGCGACGGTCGTGCGCCTGATCGACCTCCTCCACGTCGCCGTCGACGACCTGCGCCAGGGCGGCGACCCGCGGCTGCCGCTCGAGCTCGCGCTGGTGAAGGTGACCCGGCCTGGCACCGACCTTTCGCGCGAGTCGACGGCGTACCGGCTCGAGCGCCTCGAACGCGCCGGCCAGGCCGGCTCCGCCGGTTCTCCCGGCGGCGGCGCCCCGGCCGGCACCGCCCCGGCCGGCGCCGAGACCGCCCCCGCCCCGCCCACCGCGACGGCGCCGAAGGACGAAACAGCCCCCGCGCCCGGCGACGGCGCCCCACCCCCCGGCCTGAAGCTCGAGGAGCTCCAGGAAGCGTGGCGCCGCTCGATCCTGCCCGCGGTCGAGCACCGCTGGATCCCGGCTTCGACGCTCCTCGCGGAGGCCCACCCGGCGGCCCTCGCGGGCGACACGCTGACGCTCGAGTTTCCGCCGGCGGCCTCCTTCGGCCGGGAGAAGGCGCAGGAGCCGAGGAGCCTGACCGCGCTCCGGGACGCGCTCTACGAGGTGACCGGCCGCCACCTCGAGCTCGTCTTCGCGACGGGCGAGCCCCCCAGGCACGATCCCTCGGAGGCCGAGCACCCCGCGACCGAGGAGGAGATCATGGAGCTGATGAAGTCGACGTTCGACGCGCGGGAGCTCGACGGCTGAGTCGGGTCCGGAGGGTCGACGGTCCAGGCATCCCGCCCGGCCGTTCGGCGCCCGGGGCATCTGTCCGCTCTCGCCACGTCCGGGGCGCGTCCCCGACATGCCGGAACGGGAGATGACGCGCGGGGGCAGGTGCGGTCGAGTGCTGTCCGACCGGGCGGCACCGGCACAATGGGGTCGTGTTCAGCCCGTCGGTGGAGAACCTCGTCGCCCAGCTGACCCGGCTGCCCGGGATCGGGCAGAGGACGGCGCAGCGCCTCGCATTCCACATCCTGCAGCGTCCGGCCGACGAGGCGCTCGCGCTGGCCGCCGCGCTCGTCGAGGTCAAGGAACGCGTCCGCTTCTGCCGCGAGTGCGGGAACCTGACCGAGGAGGAGACCTGCTCGATCTGCCTCGACGCGCGCCGCGACCACACGACGATCTGCGTCGTCGAGCAGCCCGCCGACGTCGTCTCGCTCGAGCGGACGCACGAGTACCGCGGCCTCTACCACGTGCTCGGCGGCGCGCTGAGCCCGCTCGACGGCGTCGACCCCGGCGACCTGCGGATCGATGAGCTGATCCACCGCGTCGACGCGAACGGCGTCCAGGAGGTCGTCCTCGCAACGAACCCGACCATGACCGGCGAGGCGACCGCCGCCTACCTCGCCGACCGCCTCCGGGCGAAGGTCCGCGTGACGCGCCTCGCCAGCGGGCTCCCCGTCGGCGGCGATCTCGAGTACGCCGACGAGGTCACGCTCGGCCGGGCACTGTCGGGCCGCCGCGAGATCTGAGCCCGGATCGCCGAGCCCGGTTGGGCCACCCGTTCGGAGGGGCGGCGTTGGGGCTCGCCGCTACCCTTAGCCCGATGGCACGCGAAACCCGAATCGGCGTCGTCGGCGGAACCGGCGCAGTCGGCACCGTCACGCTAGGGCTCTTGCGCGAGCACGGCTTCGAGAACGTGCGCGTCTTCGCCTCCGCGCGCTCGGCCGGCCGCGAGGTCGGCGGGCACACGGTCGAGGAGGCGACGCCGGAGGCGCTCTCGCGCGGAGACGTCGACATCTTCCTCTTCTCGGTCGGCACGGGAGCCTCGCGGGAGCTCGTACCGCACGCCGTCGCCGGCGGAGCGGTCGCGATCGACAAGTCGTCGGCCTACCGGCTCCAGGACGGGATCCCCCTCGTCGTTCCGGAGGTGAACGGCGCCCGCGCGCTCGGCAACGGCAGCATCATCGCCAACCCGAACTGCTGCACGATCCCGCTCACCTGCGTGCTCAAGCCGCTGCACGAGGCCGCGGGCCTGGCCAGGGTCCGCGTCGCCACCTACCAGTCGGTGTCGGGCGCGGGCGCGCAGGCGATGGATCGCCTCGCCGGCGAGGCCCCGGCCGAGCACGACCTCCGCATGGACTGGGACTTCGACGGCGAGGAGTTCGACGAGGAGTCGAAGCTCCGCGCCGAGACGCAGAAGATCATGGAGCTGCCCGAGCTGCCGATCCAGGCCACGTGCGTCCGCGTGCCGGTCATGATCGGCCACGCCGAGGCCGTCTGGATCGAGACCGAGGACGAGCTCGCCCCCGACCGCGCCCGCGAGCTGCTCGACGCCGCGCCGTCGATCCGCCTCGACGAGTTCCCCTCCCCCGGCAAGGCAGCCGGGATCGACGAGGTCCTCGTCGGCCGCATCCGGCGCGACCCGACGGTCGACCGCGGCCTCGCGCTCTTCCTGGCGAGCGACAACCTTCGCAAGGGCGCGGCGCTGAACGCGATCCAGATCGCCGAGCTCGTCCTCGACGGCGCCCGCGCCGCCGCCGCGTAAGGCACGAGACCGCCCTCCGCCGACACGTCCCCGCTGGACGAGTCCCGGTGTCGGACACCGGACTTGTCCCCTAGGGACGCGGCGCCGGGACGGGCTCCGGAAGGAACGCCTCCTTGACCGCGCGGAGCACCTTCTCCCGCCGTCCCTCGGCAACCGGAGCGAGCCCTCCGAGCTCGAGCCGGGCGAGCCCGACCCGGCCCGCCGACCGGACGATCCGGAAGCCGAAGTCCTCCAGGAAGTCGGCGGGGAACACCGTCTTGTGCACCCGGAAGCGCTCGTAGGCCGACTCACCCTCCGGATAGCGGTACGCGAACGCCTCGATCAGCGCCGCGCCGCGGTCGCGAGCCTCGCCGATCGCCGCGAGGAAGAGCGACTGCAGCACCCACGGGCTCGACTCGTCGACCAGGTAGGCGCAGGTGACGAGCAGCGCGTCCCCGGAAGGCGGCCCCGCCGGCAGCTCGTAGGCGCGCGGGAAGAGCGGCGCCGGGCCCGCACTGGAGCACGCCGAGCGCGCGCGCGCCGTCGTCACCGTAGTAGACGGTCCCGAAGGCGCCGAACTCGTCCTCGACCCGCTCCGTCCAGCGATCCTTGTCGACCTCGCGCCGCGACCCGCGCGACTGCCACCAGATGCAGCCGTGGCACACCGACGGGGCCGTCTCCAGCGTGACACGGGTCAGCCCGGTCAGGCTAGGCGGGGCCATCGACCTCGTCGACGACGACGTTGACGGCCGCCGGCCGGGCGCCGGTCATCCGCTCGAGGTACTGCGCGACGTGCTGCTGGACGGCGGCCCCGACCTCGGGGATCGAGGCCCCCCAGCGGACGGCGATGTGCAGCTCGACCACCTCGCCGTCGACGCGGACGCCCTTGCGCACCCCCTCGACCATCCGGGCGATGCCGTCGACCTCCCGCGCGGCGTCCCCCGCGTAGCGCGCGAGCACCTCGGGCGAGACGACGCTCTGCCCCTCCAATTCCTAGCTCATCCGTCGAGCTTCTCGAGCACCGGCCCGACCGAGACGACGTGACGCTTGAACTTCAGCTCCGACTCGCCCAGGCCGGCCGCGACGCCGATCAGCTGCGAGAGGTGGAGGATCGGCATCGCGAAGTCGCGCCCGGTCGTCGCCTTCAGCTTCGACTGCCATGCGTCGAGCGAGAGATGGCAGAGCGGGCAGGGCGTCACCATCGCGTCCGCCCCGGCCTCGATCGCCTGCTCGATCGGCTGGATGAGCTCGCCGAGCGCCGTCTCCTCGCGGGCCTGGATGATCGGGAAGCCGCAGCACTTGAGCTTCGCCGGGTAGTCGACCGCCTCGCCGCCGCACGCCTCGATGATCCGCTCGAGCGACGACGGCCGGTCGGGGTCCTCGAAGCCCATCACCTTCGAGGGGCGGAGGATCTGGCAGCCGTAGAACGGCGCGATCTTCAACCCCTTCAGCCCCTTGTGGGCCGCCGTCTGCAGGCGCGCGTAGCCGTCGCCCTCGGCGAGCTCCCAGAGGAGGTGGCGCACGTCGACGTCGCTCTCGTAGGCGGGCACCCCGACCGAGACCAGGTTGTCGTTCACGCGCGCGCGCAGCGCCTCGTCTCCGATCAGCTGGAAGTTCGCCTGACGGAGGTTCAGCGTGCAGACGTTGCACACGGTGAGCAGCGTGTCGCAGCCGGTCGCCGCGGCGTAGGAGAGGATGCGGGCGTTCAGGTGCAGGTAGTAGTCGGGCTCGGCCTCGTGGATGTCGCCGGCGCCGCAGCAGGTGACCGACTCGAGCTCCTCGAGCTCGATCCCGACCTTCGGGGCGAGCGCCTGGGTCGCGGAGTCGAGCTCCTTGGCCGAGAGCGAGGCGAGACAGCCCTTGTAGTAGGCCACCCTCCTCATCGGCCCTGCTCCCCCTCGCTCGGCAGGAACGGCCGCGGGAACGAGCCTTCCCCGTACGGGTCGTGCTCGCCCTCGGTGTGGCCGTGGGCGAGCTTCGCCAGCGCGCGCTCGCCCTGGACGATCCCGCGAGTACCCGTCCCTGCCCTGCTCCTGCAGCAGCTCGTGGAGCCGCCGCGACTCGCGGACGTCCTTCGCGACGTGCGGCGGGAACGGGAGCGGCACCTTGCCGACCCGGGCGAGCCCGAGCGCGAAGCGGGCCTGCTTGATCGACTCGACGAGCCCCTGCGTCTTCGGCACGAGCTCGGTCTCGCGCAGCCAGCCGGTCGTCTTCGCCGAGGTGACGAACCACCTCGCGTGCTTCGCGCCCATGTCGTGGTTGATTCCCTCCTTGATCGACTCGGCGCCGAGCTTGGCGATCGCGTCGCGCGGGTCGACCCCCTTCGGGCACCGCTCGTTGCAGAAGTAGCAGCGGGTGCACTCCCAGATCCCGTGCTGCCCGTTGACGTCCTCGAGCCGCCCGTTCTTGGCGCCGTCGCGCGGGTCGCCGACGAAGCGCATCGCCTTGGCGAGCGCCTGCGGCCCGAGGAAGTCGGGGCTCGACTCCATCGCGTTGCACTCGGAGACGCAGCAGCCGCAGTTGATGCAGAGCGACTCCTTGTGGACCGCGCTCATCCGCTCGCGGCGAGATGACGTGCTCGCGGCCGGCCGGCGGGACGGTGTACCCGGGCTGCAGGTAGGGGTTGACGGCGCGGAACTTGGCCCAGAACGGAGCCATGTCGACGACGAGGTCCTTGATCACCGGCAGGTTCCCCATCGGCGAGATCACCGGCACCCGCCCCGAGTCGGCGATCTCGTGCATCCTCACCTTGCAGGCGAGCACGGCGGCGCCGTCCATGCGCATCCCGCACGAGCCGCAGATCATCATCCGGCAGCTCTTGCGATAGGCGAGCGTGCCGTCCTGGCGGTCCTTGATCAGGTCGAGGACGTCGAGCAGCGTCGCCTCCTCCGGCGCGTCGACCTCGTACTCGCGAAGCCGCCTGCTCGCCGGTCTCGGCATCGGTGCGCCAGATCTTGAGAGCGAGCTGCATCAGTAGGTCCTCGCTGCAGGTTGCCATTTCGTGATCGTCACCGGGCTCCAGTCGTGCTCGAACCGGCCCTCGACGAGGCGCATGGTCGAGTGCCTGAGGAAGTTCTCGTCGTCGCGATCCGGGAAGTCGTGGGGCCTCGAGTGGGCGCCGCGGCTCTCCTTGCGCAGGATCCCGGCCCTGAGCATGCAGGAGGCGATGTCGAGGCAGAAGCCGAGCTCGAGAGCCTGGGTCAGGTCGCTGTTGAAGATCTCGCCCTTGTCCTCGACGACGACGCTCTCGTATCGCTCGGAGAGCCCGTCGATGATCTCGATCTGGGCCGCCATCTGCTCCTCGCGGCGGAAGACGCCGAAGTTCTCCAGCATCGAGGTGCCGAGCTCCTGGCGGATCTGCCAGGGGCGCTCTCCGTCCTCGCGGCCGAGCAGCCCGCCGAGCTCCCGCCGGGCATCCTCCAGGGCGCTCTCGGGGACGGCCGAGCCGCCGCGCTGGATCAGCGCCGCCTCGGCCGCGGCACGTCCCGCCCGCCGCCCGAAGGTGATCGTCTCCATCAGCGAGTTGCCGCCGAGCCGGTTGGCGCCGTGGACCGAGACGCACGCCGCCTCTCCCGCCGCGTACAGGCCCGGCAGCTCGGTCAGCCCGTCCTTGTCGGTCGACGACCCCGCCCATGTGGTAGTGGGCGCCCGGCCGCACCGGCACCGGCTCGAAGATCGGGTCGACGCCCGCATAGGTGAGCGAGAGCTCGCGCGAGCCGGGCAGCCGTTCGATGATCTTCGCCGCCCCGAGGTGGCGCATGTCGAGCATGCACGCTCCCGTTCACGCCCCGACCCGCGTCGATCTCGGTCTGCTCGGAGCGGGAGACGACGTCGCGCGAGGCGAGCTCCAGCGCGTTCGGCGCGTACCGCTCCATGAAGCGCTCGCCGTCCTTGTTGATCAGGTAGGCGCCCTCGCCGCGGCACCCCTCCGTGAGCAGGATCCCGGTCGGGTAGAGCGTCGTCGGGTGGAACTGCATGAACTCCATGTCCTTGAGCGGGACGCCGAGGCGAAAGCGCCATGGCGGTCCCGTCGCCGGTGCAGGCGTAGGCGTTCGTCGTGATCCGGAAGACCCTGCCCGACGCCGCCGGTCGCGAGCACGACCGCCTTGCCGCGCGATCGCCTTCAACCCGCCGTGCAGGAGATCCCAGGCGATCACCCCCTGGCAGCGGCCGCGCGTCCTCGACGAGCTTCCAGGCGAAGTACTCCTCGTACACCGTGATCCCGCGCTTGACGAGCTGCTCGTAGAGCACCTGGATCAGGACGTGCCCGGTGATGTCGGCGGCGAACACCGTGCGGGGCGACCCGGCCGCGCCGAACGGCCGCTGGGCGAGCCTGCCGTCGTCGGCGCGGGTGAACATCGCGCCCCAGTGCTCGAGCTGGTAGATGTCGGCCGGCGCCTCGCGCGTGAAGACCTCGATCGCGTCCTGGTCGCCGAGGAAGTCGGAGCCCTTGACCGTGTCGTAGGCATGGGTCTCGGGGCTGTCGTCGCCGGTGTTGCCGAGTGCAGCGTTGATGCCGCCCTCGGCCGCGCCGGAGTGGCTTCGCGTCGGATGCAGCTTCGAGATCACCGCGACGTCGGCGCCCGCGTCGAACGCCTCGATCGCCGCCCGCATGCCGGCACAGCCGGCGCCGATCACGAGTACGTCGTGCGCCGTCTCCACGTCCGCGACGCTAGCGGATTGCCCGGGCGCCGTGCGGGGAGATGATCGGAGTCGAGGGCTACGGCTGCGGCCCGGCGGACGCGACCTCGGGCTCGACGCCGCCGAACCTCTCGAAGTTCGCCCGGAACAGCGCCGCCAGCCTGCGGGCGGCGGCGTCGTAGGCTGCCGGGTCGCGCCAGGTCGAGCGTGGATCGAGAAGCGACGGGTCGACCCCCGGCACCGCCAGCGGCACCTCGAACCCGAACACCTCGTCGATGCGGTAGGCGGCGCCTTCCAGCCGGCCGGAGAGCGCCGCGTGGAGCAGCGCGCGAGTCGCCTGGATCGGCATCCGGTGGCCCTCCCCGGGCGGGCCGCCGCTCCAGCCGGTGTTGACGAGCCACACCCTCGGCCGGTGCTCGCGGAGCTTCTCCCCGAGCAGGCGCGCGTAGACGGAGGGCGGCTGAGGCAGGAAGGGGCCGCCGAAGCACGGCGAGAACGTCGGGGCGGGCTCGGTGACGCCGATCTCGGTGCCGGCGAGACGAGCCGTGAAGCCCGAGAGGAAGTGGTAGCGGGCCTGCTCGCTCGTGAGGCGGGCGATCGGAGGCATGATCGCGAACGCATCCGCGGTCAGGAAGACGATGTTCGCCGGGTGGCCCGCCCGCTTGCCCGGCAGCGCATTCGAGATCTTCGAGAGCGTGTACGCGGCCCGGGTGTTCTCGGTCTTCGCGCTGCTGTCCAGGTCGAGGTCGCCGCGCTCGTCGACGACGACGTTCTCGAGCAGCGTCCCGAAGGTGCGGGTGGTCGCGAAGATCTCGGGCTCGGCCTCGGCCGAGAGCGCGATCACCTTCGCGTAGCAGCCGCCCTCGAAGTTGAAGACGCCGGCGTCGCCCCAGCCGTGCTCGTCGTCCCCGATCAGCTCGCGCAGCGGGTCGGCGGAGAGCGTCGTCTTGCCCGTGCCCGAGAGCCCGAAGAAGATCGCGACGTCGCCCTCGGCGCCGACGTTCGCCGAGCAGTGCATCGGAAAGACGCCTTCGAGGGGGAGGCGGTCGTTCAGGAGGGTGAAGACCGACTTCTTGATCTCGCCGGCGTAGAAGGTGCCGCCGATCAGCGCCTCCTGCTTCGTCGGGTGGAGCGCGACGAACGTCCCGGTGCGGGTCCCGTCCTCCGCCGGGTCGGCCTCGAAGCCGGGCGCGTGGAGGACGACGGCCTCCGGCTCGAACACGGCGAGCTCGGCGTCGCTCGGCCTCAGGAACATCGTCCGCGCGAACAGCCCGTGGTAGGCCGACGGCGTCACGATGCGCACGCAGAGCCGGTGCTCGGGATCCGCGCCTGCGAACGCGTCGACGACGTAGAGGTCGCGCTCGCCGAGATACGCCGCGACCTTCGCCCTCAGGCCCTCGTAGCGCGCCTCCTCGAGGGGCCTGTTGACCGTTCCCCACCAGATCCGGTCCTCGGAGCCGGGCTCGCGGACGACGAACTTGTCCTCCGCCGACCGGCCCGTGTGCTTGCCGGTGTCGACGACGAGCGGCCCACCGTGGGCGAGCACGCCCTCCTCGCGCCTGAGCGCGTGCATGTAGTACGCCGGCGTGTGCAGGTTCCAGTGGACGGACGCGCCCGCGGCGATGCCGTGCCGGTCCAGCCCTCGCAGGTGGGTCGTCGCCGCCAAGACGGGTGCGAATGATAGGCGCAGGGTGCCGGAGCCCGGACGGTCAGATCTGCCAGTCGCCGCCGCGAAGCACCGGAACGCGCTCTCCGTCCCGCGTGATCCCGGTCACCTCGAGCTCCGGCGAGCCGACCATGAAGTCGATGTGGAGCCCGCTCCGGTTTGCGCGCTCGCGATCCGGGTCCCCGACCGAGAACGAGTAGGCGTTACCGAAGGCGATGTGGCTCGCCGCGTTCTCGTCGAGCAGCGTCTCGTAGAAGACGGTCTGGAGACGGCCGACCCGCCCCTGGCGGTCGACGAGCGCCAGCTCGCCGAGGCGGGTGGCGCCGTCGTCGAGCGCCAGCTTCGCCCGCAGCGCGGCACCGTTGTGGTCGGCCTCGATCTCGACGGCGCGACCGCCCTCGAACCGCACCCGCAGGCCGCGCACGATCGTGCCGTCCTTCAGCACCAGCGGCCTGGTCGCGGTGACGTGGCCGTCCGCCCGCAGGGGGTCGGGACACGTGAAGACCTCCTCGGTCGGAAGGTTCGGCAGGTGCCGCAGGCCGGTGCGGGTCGCGAAGTCGGCCGCGAGCCAGATCGAGGTCGGGAAGAGCCCGATCGTCAGGTCGGTGCCGGGGCCTTGCAGCTCGACGGCGTCGAAGTCGCGGGCGCCCAGCGTCTCCGCGGAGGCCGTCAACGCAGCCGCGCGGGCCTCCCACGCCGCCTGCGGATCGGGCTCGTCGAGCCTGAGGGCGTGCCACAGCTCCGTCCAGAGCCGCTCGTAGGCCTCGCTCTCGCCGAGCGCGGGAAAGACGAGCCGCGCCCAGTCGCGGCTGGGGCACGGAACGAGCGTCCAGTTGGTCGAGCGCTCGCCGATCACCTGGGAGGACTCCTTCAGCCACGGAAGCTGGTCGCGGCCGAGCCGGTCGGGATCGAGCCCCTCGAGCGCGCCCGGCGCGACCGCGCCGGCGAAGCCGATCCGCGCATCGCCGCGCTCGGCCAGGGAGAGCAGGCGCGAGACGTACCAGGGCGGCACGTAGTCGAGCGTCTCGGCCTCGGCGAGCTCGATCCGCGCCCGCTTGACGTAGGGGTCGAAGTAGACGACGTCCACGAACCTGGCCCCCCTGCGGTAGGCGGCCGCGGCGGTGGCGCGGGCGAGCTCCTCCTGGCCGACGCCGGCGCCCACCGCGACCACCTGGCCCCGCTGGACGTTCGCCCCGTAGACGGCCAGCTCGGCCACGGCCTGGAAGCGATCGTCCACAGGAGGACGATCGTACCGCGGGCGCGAAAGTGAGTCGGTGAGGCTCGAGCCCGCGATCGCCCGCTACCTGGCGGCAGGCGGCATCTCGGACGCCACCCGCCGCGCCTATGCCGCCGACCTGCGCGACTTCGCCGGCTGGTACGGCGACGGGCTGCTCGAGCGCGTCGACGTGCGCGTGCTCTCGGAGTACACGGCCGACCTCGGGCGCGCCCGCCCCGGCGGGAAGCTGTCGCAGGCGACGATCTCCAGGCGGCTCTGCGCGGTCCGATCGCTGCTGCGCTTCGCGCTCGGCCCCTCGCACGTGCCCGACGTGCCGCTCGCGCCCCGGCGCGGGAGGCGGCTGCCCGAGGCCCCGAAGGCCGAGGAGGTCGAGGCGGTCATCGACGTGCTGGGAGCGGGGAGCGGCCCGCTCGCGCTGCGGAACCGGGCGCTGTTCGAGCTCGTGTACTCCGCCGGCCTGCGCAGCGCCGAGGCGGTCGGGCTCGACCTCGGCGACGTCGACTTCGAGCAGGAGCACGTCCACGTTCGGAACGGCAAGGGCGGCAAGGACCGGGTCGTCCCGCTCGGGGAGGAGGCCGCGCACTGGACGGCCCGCTATCTGCGTGAGGCGCGGCCGGAGCTCGCCCGCGGCGCCGAGGATGCGCTCTTCCTCTCGACGCGGGGCCGCCGGCTCGACACCTCCACCCTGCGACGGCTGGTGGCGCACCCGCACCGGCTGCGGCATGCCTTCGCCACCCATCTCCTCGAGGGCGGCGCCGACCTGCGCACGATCCAGGAGCTGCTCGGCCACGCGAGCCTCTCGACGACCCAGGTCTACAGCCACGTCAGCGCCAGGCGCCTGCGCAGGGTCTACGACCGGTCGCACCCGCGCTCGTAGCCTCCTCCCCGCCGGGAACCCCGGCGACGGGCCGGGGCGTCTCCCGGGGCAGGAACGGCTCGCGGGGTCCGGGCTTCGCCGGAGCCGGCCAGGAACGCACGCCCTGCGCGTCGAAACGTGAGCTCACGTGACGACCCGGGGGCCAGATCGAGTCGACGATCCCGAGGTGCGCGCCTTCCTGGCCCTGCTCGCCGTCCGGCGGGCGGCCGCCACGGTCGACGCGTACAGCCGGGATCTGGCGCGGCTCGGCGCATTCCTCGGCAAGCCGGTCTCGGGGGCGACGGTCGACGACCTCGAGCGCTACACGGCGCAGCTGCGGGCCGACGGGCTCGCGGCCGCGACGCTCGCGCGGCGCACCGCGGCGGCGCGGACGTTCTTCCGCCATCTGCAGCTGATCGGAGCGCGCGCGGACAACCCGGCGGCGGAGATCGCGCTGCCGCGACGCACCCGGAAGCTGCCGCGGACACTCTCCGCAGGCGAGGCCGAGCGGCTGATCGAGGCGGCGGGGGGCGTCGCGCCGAGGGCGCTGCGGGACCGCGCGCTCGTCGAGCTTCTCTACGGCGCCGGGCTGCGGGTGTCCGAGGCGGTCGGGCTCGCGAAGGGCGGCGTCGATCTCGACGACCGGCTCGTCCGCGTCACCGGCAAGGGCGGCAAGGAGCGGGTCGTCCCGGTCGGGCGGCAGGCCGTCGACTCGCTGCGCCGCTACCTCGCGCGCGGGCGCCCCTATCTCGATCGCCGGCACCGGCCCGAGCTCTTCCTCAACGCGAGGGGCGGGCCGCTGACCCGCTCCGGCGCGTTCCTGGTCCTGCGCCGCCTCGCCGAGACGGCCGGGCTCGAGCCCGGGCGCGTCCATCCGCACCTGCTGCGCCACTCCTTCGCCACCCACCTGCTCGAGGGCGGCGCCGACCTGCGCAGCGTCCAGGAGATGCTCGGCCATGCCGACCTGAGCACGACCGAGCTCTACACGCACGTCTCCGACCGGCGGCGCCGCGACCTCTACTTCCAGGCCCATCCGCACGCGAAGCGCCGGCGGACCTAGAGGAGCGCTACTTCGCCGGGCCCGCCTTGCGGCGCAGCACCTGGGCGACCTTGGCCGAGGCCTCGCGCAGCTCGCGCCCTGCCTCCTCGTCGGTGCCGAGCGCGGTCAGGATGGCGATCGTGTCGCGCTGGGCGGAGCCGTTTCGCAGCGCCATCACCGCCAACCGGCGCACCGCGTCGTTCGGGTCGTGGGTGACGAGCTCGTGGAGGAGCGGGCGCACGCCGTTGACGACGCTCGGATGATCCCGCGAGAGCAGCTCGAGGGAGAGCAGCGCCGAGCCGCGGCAGGCGGGGCTCTCGTCCTCGAGCCCTCGCCGCAACAGCTCGATCTTCTGGCGGAAGCGGAACTGCGAGATCGCCCGGTAGGCGACCACGCGCTCGCGGAAGTCGGGCGACCGGGCCGCGTGCTCGAGCTCGTCGTCCCACTTCCCGCGCATCTCCGCGAGCTCCTGCTCGGCGCCGCGGTCGGCGAGGGCGGCGGCTTCCACCGCTGCTTCGGCGAGAGCGCTCACGCCGCGGGCGAGTGGGCCGGGGCGCCCACGTAGCGGGCGGAGGGGCGGATCAGCCGACCGGTCCGGCGCTGCTCGACGACGTGGGCCGACCAGCCCGCGACGCGCGCGCAGCCGAACATGGCCGGGTACATGGGCGGCGGGATCTCGGCGATGTCGAGCACGACGGCCGCCCAGAACTCGACGTTCGTCTCGAGCACGCGGTCGGGCGACTTCTCCTTCAGCGCCGCCAGCGCGGCCTGCTCGAGGCTCTCCGCGACCTCGACCCGCGGCGAGTCCAGCTCGTGCGCGGTACGACGCAGGACCCGCGCGCGCGGGTCCTCGGCGCGGTAGACACGATGGCCGAAGCCCATGATCCGCTCGCCCCGGTCGAGCAGTGCGCGGACGTAGGCGTCGGCATCGCCGCTCGCCTCGACGTCGTCGAGCATCTTCAGGACGCGGGTGGGCGCGCCGCCGTGCAGCGGCCCCGAGAGAGCGCCGACGGCGGACGAGAGCGCCGCGGCGCAGTCGGCTCCCGTTGAGGCAGCGATCCGGGCGGTGAAGGTCGAGGCGTTCATCCCGTGCTCGGCCGCCGAGACCCAGTAGGTGTCGACGGCCGTCACGTGCCGCGGGTCCGCCTCGCCGCGCCAGCGGATCAGGAACTGGGCCGCCGCGTTGTCGCCCCGCTCCACCTCGCTCTCGGGAACGGCCGTCCCGCCGCCACGGGCGGCCCGGGCGACGATCGAGAGCGCCCCGGCGGACAGCCTCGCGAGGTCGTCGCGGGCCTGCTCGGGAGTGATGTCGACGAGCTGCTTCAGGCCCCAGCGCGGGCCGAGCGTCGCGAGCCCGGCCTGCAGGTCGGCCATCACCGAGCCGCTCGGGTCACGGAGCTCGACGCGCTCGGCGAACGGCATGCCCGGCTCGAAGCTCCCGTCCACGAGCAGTCCCCAGACCTGCTCGAACGGACGCCGGCCGACGAGCTCCTCGATGTCGACGCCGCGGTAGCGGAGCGCCGAGCCTTCGCGATCGGGCTCGGCTATCTCCGTCTCGAACGCGATCACGCCCTCGAGCCCCGGGTGGAAGTCGCTCACCCGAAGAACGCTAGCGGAACGGTTGGGCCGGCCCGGCGCCGCCGGCCCGGAGGTTGACGCGGGCCGGAGCCGGGCCGAACGTACAATCCCGGGCTCGCAGATGGCACACCGCGTGACACTGATCCCCGGAGACGGCACGGGCCCCGAGCTGACGGCGGCCACCCGCCGGGTGCTCGAGGCGACCGGCGTCGAGTTCGAGTGGGACGTCCGTCCCGCGGGAGCCGAGGTGATGGCCGAGCACGGCGGCAACCCGCTGCCGGAGTCGACCCTCGAGTCGATCCGCCGGAACGGGGTGGCGCTCAAGGGGCCGATCACGACCCCGGTCGGGGAGGGGTTCCGGTCGGTCAACGTGGGGCTGAGGGTCAGCCTCGACCTCTACGCGCAGGTGCGGCCGTGCAAGACCTACCCCGGCGTCCGGACCCGCTACGACGACGTCGACCTGGTGATCGTGCGCGAGACGACCGAGGACATCTACGCCGGGATCGAGTTCGAGCAGGGGACGGCGGACGCGGAGGAGCTGATCGGCTGGATCGAGGCGCACGGCGGCCGGCTGCCCCAGCCGGACTCGGGGATCTCGATCAAGCCGACGTCGATCACCGGCACCCGCCGGGTGTTCGAGTTCGCCTTCGACTACGCGCGCCGGATGGGCCGTCGCAAGGTCACCGCCGTCCACAAGGCGAACATCATGAAGTTCACCGACGGCCTCTGGCTGCGCGAGGCCCGGGCCGTCGCCGCCGAGAACCCCGAGATCGAGTTCGAGGACCGGATCGCGGACAACATGTGCATGCAGCTCGTGCAGCGGCCGGAGGAGTACGACGTGATGGTGCTGCCGAACCTCTACGGCGACCTCGTCTCCGACCTCGCTGCGGGCCTGATCGGCGGCCTCGGCGTTGCGCCCGGCGCGAACTTCGGCCGGGACGTCGCCGTCTTCGAGCCGACGCACGGGTCGGCGCCCAAGTACGCGGGCCGCAACAGGGTCAACCCGATCGCGCAGCTCCTCTCGGGCGTGCTCATGCTCCGGCACCTCGAGGAGGCGGATGCCGCCGACCGGCTCGAGAGCGCGATCGCCGAGCTGATCCGCGAGGGCAGGAGCCTCACCTACGACATGAAGCCGTCGCGGGACGACCCGACGGCGGTGGGGACGAGCGAGGTGGCCGACGCGCTGATCGAAAAGCTGGCAAGCTGAGCTCGTGAGCGCGCGCCGCAAGGTCACCGTCGTCGGAGCCGGGAACGTCGGCGCCACCTGTGCGCAGGTGCTCGCGACCCGCGACTACGCGGACGTGGCGTTGATCGACATCAAGGAAGGACTGCCGCAGGGGAAGGCGCTCGACATCGATCAGATGGGCGCCGTGCTCGGCTTCGAGCCGAACGTCGTCGGGTCGAACGACTACGAGGCCTCGGCCGGGTCCGCCGTCGTGGTGATCACGGCCGGGTTGCCCCGGGCTCCGGGAATGAGCCGCGACGACCTCGTGACGACGAACGAGCGGATCGTCGCCGAGGTGACCGGCAAGGTGGTCGCGCAGTCCCCGGATGCCGTGATCGTCGTCGTCTCGAACCCGCTGGACGCGATGTGCCACGTCGCGAAGGGCGAGTCGGGCCTTCCCCGCGAGCGCGTGCTCGGGATGGCGGGAATCCTCGACACCGCCCGCTTCCGGACGTTCATCGCGTGGGCGACCGGCTCCTCGGTCAAGGACGTGCAGACGCTCGTGCTCGGCGGTCACGGCGACCAGATGGTTCCGCTCGTCAGCGCGACCACGGTCGGCGGCGTCCCGCTGCGCAAGCTCGTTCCGGAGGAGCAGATCGCGGCGATGATCGCGCGGACGGCGAAGGGCGGCGGCGAGATCGTCAACCTGCTCGGCACCTCGGCCTGGTACGCGCCGGGCGCCGCGGCCGCCCAGATCGTCGACGCGATCATGCTCGACGAGAAGCGCGTGCTCCCCTGCGCCGCCCACCTCGAGGGCGAATACGGGATCGACGGGCTCTATGTCGGCGTCCCGGTCAGGCTCGGGGCGGGCGGGATCGAGGAGATCGTGGAGCTCGACCTCGACGCGGAGGAGCTCGCAGCCCTCGCGGCGTCCGCGGCGGCGGTGCGCGAGGTGGTCGGCGTGCTCGGCTCGCAAGGGGCCTGACGGCCTCCTCGTTCCTGGGAGTTTCTTAGGTTCCTGTCGCTTCCGACCGTCTACAGTGAACCCAGTGGCGCCCCGCTCCCGCGTCTCTCGCCTCCTCAGCCCAGGACGCCTGCTGACAGCGGGCGCCGTGCTGGCGCTCGCGGTCCTCGCACTCGAGATCGTCTCCTCGAACGACTACATCTTCCTGCCGGACCGCGCCCACCCGGTCGGTCCGCTCGTCAAGGTCGCGGGCGGTCACGAGCCGAAGAACGGCGGCGGGATCTACTTTGTCGACGTGATCGTGCGCAAGGCGACGTTGCTCGAGCAGATCCTCGGCGGCCTGCACGACGGCGCCGATCTCTATCCGGCGTCCGAGGTCGTTCCGCCGGGGGTGACGAGCACCCAGGAGGAGAACGTCAACCTCTCCGAGATGAAGACCTCGCAGCAGGTGGCCGCGGCGGTCGCTCTCCGCGCCCTCGGCCGCAGGGTGACGACCTCCGCCGCCGGCGCGCTCGTCTCGGAGATCGAGGCCGGCTTCCCGGCGGCCGGCAAGCTCGAGCCGACGGACGTGATCGTGGCGATCGACGGGATTCCCGTCCACTCGCCGGCGGATGTGCACCGGATCATGACCGGCAAACCGATCGGCTCGAGCGTGCGCTTCACCGTCCTGCGCCGCGGCAGGCGCCTGGCGGTCCCGCTCGTGACCGTGCCGGCCACCCACGGCTCGAAGCGCGGCATCGTCGGCATCCTGGTCGCGCCCGACGAGACGATCCACCTCCCGATCCGGGTCTCGATCGACGCACACGGCGTCGGCGGCCCGTCGGCCGGGCTCGCCTTCGCGCTCGACGTGCTCCAGCAGCTCGGCCGGAACGTCGACCGCGGGCTCAAGATCGCCGCGACGGGCGAGATCTTCCCGAACGGCCAGGTGGGCCCGATCGGCGGGATCAAGCAGAAGACGATCGGCGCGCGCGAGGCGGGTGTGGATGCTTTTCTCGTCCCGGTGCAGAACGCGAGCGGCGCCCGCAAGTACGCACACGGGTTGAAGATCATCCCGGTGAAGAGTTTTCAACAGGCGTTGCACGCGCTGGCAACGTTGCCGCTGCGCGGCTAGAAGACTGGGAATTTCCGCTGCCGGAAAGGCTCGGAAACTGCGCGTTTTCTCTCCAGGCAAGCACTTGATCCCGCGTGGTACGGACGTAGGATCGCTTCTCGTCGGAGAGGCCCCTGCGGCTCTTCAGCCCCCGAGATGAGCAAGCCTGCACCCACCTGCCACGACTGTTACTTCCGCCGCAACGGGCTCTGCGCGCTGGCCGTCGAGCGGCCGTGCCCGACCTTCAGGGCCGCCGGGCGGATCCTCGAGCCCCCGCCCCAGCCCCGCCTCGTCCCGCGCCCGCTGGCCGCAGCCGCGGCCGTGCCGGCCACGTAGGCCCGGCCGGGCCCGAGGGGTCAGACCCCCCGGGGAACGCCGCGGGCGGAGCTCACGTCGAGGGGTCAGACCCCTCCTGACCCCTCGAGCCTGCCGGCTCCCGACGCAGGCGGCCGCGCTCGAGCAGTCGCGCTTCCCCGAGACACCGGGCCCCGCGCCCCGGCAGCCGCGAGTCGAGCGGCGTGCTCGCCGGGCGGAGGCTGTCGCGGCTCCGGCCAAGGCGCGGGCCGGCCGGAGCCCCGCCGGCCGTCGAGCACGTCGGTCAGAGGTTCGGGCCGCTGTCGTCCACGTAGGTCAGGGACGAGGTCGCGGTGCAGCTGCCCCCGATCGCCGGGTTGTAGTCGTTCGTCTGGATCGAGTTGTCGGTGTCGCCCGTGGGACTGAAGTCCTTCGCGTTTCCGCTCGACTTCCCGGCCGAGCCGTGCTCGTCGTAGAGGTTCACGCAGAGCGCCGCCTGCACGTCTGCCCGGGACGGATACGTGGCCGCCGCCGACCACGACCCGTACGGCGTGCCGTCGGTCAGCGTCTGTGCGCAGAGGTTCGTGTCCTCACCTGCGTACGCCGCGCCGACGTGGAAGTACGAAGGGGGCTTCCCGCCGAGCCGGAGCGATCCGGCGTAGGAGGCGGTGCCGGTGGAAACGGCGCTCGCAGCCCAGGGGTGGGCCATGGGCCCGGTGGGTGCGACCACCGTTGCGTTCGTCAACGAGAAGCTGGCGCCGGGCGCGTTCGTCGTGCCCGGCCCCCACCAGTCGACGGCCCAACCGATCCCGTAGCGCAGCGAGCACTTCTGCCCGCTCCAGGTCCACGAGCCGCCGAGCACGATCGAGACGGAGCCGTCGGCGTTCAGGGTCTCCGTGCCGGCCGTCGCACCGACCGGATTCGCAGCATCGGCCAGGCCCGAGACCGGCGCCACGAGCTGCAGCGCGACCAGCGCGGCCGCGACGACGGCAGCCAGGGCCGGCCGGGTTCCACTTCGCCTCCACATAGAAGACCACCTCTTTCTTCGAGTGGGGACAAGCCTCCGTCCCGATGTCGACGCCGGCGCGCGGGCTCTGCATCCCTCGGAGCCCGGTTATCCCTCGAACGGAGCCCACCCGTCACCGTGGACGGAGGGCGGCTCAGAGGCGCAGGCCCATCTCGATCGAGTCCCAGAGCTCTCCGCTCGCCCGCCGGTAGTGCTCGACGCGGCGGCCCTCCTCGACGAAGCCGAACTTCGTATACAGGGCGATCGCGGCCGCGTTGTGCACGAAGACGCCGAGGCTCAGCTTGTGCAGGCCGCGCTCGCGCGCCTGGTCGATTCCCGCGGCGAGCAGCGCCGACCCCACGCCACAGCCGCGCCACCCGCGTGCCACCATCATCCCGACCTCGCCGAACCCGAACCGGCTCGGCCTGACCCAGAGAGAGCCGACGATCTCGTCGGCGGCGACCGCGACCAGCACTCCGTCGAGCTCCCAGCGCGCAGCGCGCGCCTCGATGTCGACCGGCGGCTCCGTGGCGATTCCGTCCCGCTCCTCGGCGACCGCGGCGAGCAGGACGGTGAGCTCGCGGCGATCGTCGTCGCGCGCGGGACGGATGCGGAACGGCGTGGGAAGCGCGTGCCGGCCCCTCACGGTCAGCCCTTCGCGGCCGGGGCGGTCAGCCGACCGCGGCCGCGAGCCGCTCGA
The DNA here is from genome assembly GCA_963796625.1 of uncultured Actinomycetes bacterium. Lineage (GTDB taxonomy): Bacteria > Actinomycetota > Thermoleophilia > Gaiellales > Gaiellaceae > PALSA-600. Next base: position 178,780 of record CAWCME010000003.1, on the reverse strand, counting down.
TCCCGGCGTCGATCTCGTCGGGCGAGACGAAGCTGTAGGCGAGCCGGATCGTGTTGTCGCCGCCGCCGAAGTCGGTGCCGAGGACGGCGGTCACGCCCTCCGCCCTTTCGAGCACATCCCTGGCGCTAGTCCCCTCGGGGAGCTCGAGCCAGATGAAGTAGCCGCCGTCCGGCCGCGACCAGCGGGCGCCCGAGAGGTGCTTCTCGAGCGCGGCGAGCATGGCGTCCCGGCGGAGCTTCAGCAGCGCGTTGACGCGCTTCAGGTTCGGCTCGAAGCTGCCGCGGCTTATGAACTCGTGGACGATCGCCTCGCTCAGCTGCACCGGCGTGATGTAGGTGCCATTCGCCCGATCCGCGATCCGCCCGGCGACGTCGGCCGGGAGGATGTACCAGCCGACGCGGAGGCCGGGGGCGACCGTCTTCGAGAAGGAGGAGGTGTACATCACCGTCTCCGGCGAGAGGTCGAACATCGCCGGCGGCGCCTCGCCCTCGAAGCGGATCCGGCCGTAGGGATCGTCCTCGAGGATCGCCACGCCCGCCGACCGGGCGATCTCGACGACCTCGCGGCGCCGCTCTTCGGGGAGGGTGCGGCCGCTCGGGTTCTGGAAGGTCGGGATCAGGTAGACGAACGCCGGCTTCGCGTTCGCGCGCAGGGCGTTCTCGAGCTCCCGCGGCACGAGCCCGTGCTCGTCCATCGGGAGCGAGACGACCGGCGTGCCGTTCTCCCGCAGGATCTTCAGCGGCCGGTCGTAGGTCGGAGACTCGACGAACACCGCCTGCCCGCTCCCGAAGTGCTGCGCGAGCAGGACGAAGCCCTGCAGGGCCCCGTTGGTGAGCACGACCCGGCCGGGGTCGACCGCGAACCACCCGGCGATCAGCTCGCGCAGCGGCGTGTAGCCGGCGCCGGAGCCGTAGGAGAGGATCGTCTTGCCGTCCCGCTCGAGGACGGCTCGCGCGCAGTCGGCGAGCTCCTCCTCGGCGAGGCACTCGGGGGCCGGGACGCCGCGGGCAAGCGAGATCGACTCCACGCTTCGAGTCTAGTGACAGGCTCCGCTCGGGCCGCTCAGAACCGGTCGGCCACGATGCGGGCGACCGCGGTCGGCGTCGTCCCGACCACGACGCCAGCCGCCTCGAGGGCCTCCTTCTTGGCCTGTGCCGTTCCGGAGGTGCCCGAGACGATCGCGCCTGCATGCCCCATCGTCTTCCCCGGAGGGGCCGAGAAGCCGGCGATGTAGGCGACGACGGGCTTCGTGATCCGCTCGACGACGTGCCTGGCCGCCTTCTCCTCCTCGTCGCCGCCGATCTCGCCGACGAGCACGACGAGCTCGGTTTCCGGGTCGGCCTCGAAGAGGTCCAGCACGTCGACGAACGACGAGCCGGCGACGGGATCGCCGCCGATGCCGACGATCGTCGAGTTGCCGATCCCGAGCTGAGCCAGCTCGTAGCCGATCTGGTAGGTGAGCGTGCCCGAGCGCGAGACAAGTCCGACCTTCCCTGCCGCGAACACCTCCGCCGGGATGATTCCCACGTTCGCCTTGCCGGGTGAGAGCACGCCGGGGCAGTTCGGGCCGACGATCCTCGCCCCCCGTGTCGCGGCGTAGGCGCAGAACCGGAGCGTGTCGTGCACCGGGATGTGCTCCGTGATGCAGACGATCGTCGCGATGCCGGCGTCGACCGCCTCGTAGACGGCATCGGCGGCGTAGCGTGCGGGAACGAAGACGAGCGAGGTGTTGGCGCGGGCCTCCGCGACCGCCCCGGCGACGGTGCCGTAGACCGGAATCCCCTCGACCTCCTCCCCGCCCTTGCCCGGCGTGACGCCGGCGACGACCGTCGTCCCGTAGGCCCGGTTGCGAAGACCGTGGAAGCGGCCCTCGCTCCCGGTCAGGCCCTGAACGACGAGCCGCGTCTCCCGATCGACCAGGATCGCCATCAGGCGGCCCCCGGCCCGCCGCGCAGCGCGATACGCCGCAGCCCGAGGAAGCCTCCGTCGGTCCGCCCGGCGACGAGCTCCCGCACCCGCTCCGCATCCGGTCCCGCGCAGCCCGTGCGCTCGAGCCACGGCTCGAGCTCGACCGGGAAGTCGAACACGCGAACCTCCTCGAGCTCGAGCCCGGCAGCGGCGAAGAACGAGCGCCACTCGGGCTCGGTGTAGTTCCGGACGTGGGAGGGATCGCGAATCTTCTCGGCCAGCTCGAGGGCGTCGCCGCCGTGGAGGTTGTCGACCACGACGACGCTCCGCGACGCGACCCGCGCCAGCTCGCAGGTCGCCCGGCCGACATCCGAGAAGTGATGGGCGGCGACCCGGGTCACCCCGAGCTCGAAGCTCCGGTCGGCGAAGGGAAGCTCCTCGGCAAAGCAGATCACGTCGGGCTGCATCCCCGGCGCCGGGTCGCAGGCGACCACCTCGAGCCCGGCCTCGCGGAGCCTGCGGGCGACGTGGCCGCCGCCGGTGGCGACGTCGATCGCCGTCGCACACCCGGCGGCCCACTCCACGACGAGGTCGAGGTCGGGGCCCGCGCTGTGCGCCGCACTCGTCCGGTAGAGCTCCGCCCGCTCGCTCCAGGCATCGCTGCTCACGGGCCCTCCACGGCCTGCCCGGCGGGAGCGAGCACTCCGCGGCGGCGGGCGGCGCGAGAGAGGCTCACGGCCGCCGCCCGAACCGCCGCCGGTGCGACCGTCCGTCTCATGCGGCCAGCTCCACGGCCCGGCGGGCGGCGTCGAGCATCGTCGGCTCGACGTGGAGCCCGGCGCGCGCGGCGGCCGCCAGGATGCGGCGTCCCTCGTCGGCGTTCGTGCCGTCGAGGCGCACGACCATCGGGACGGCCAGGCCGAGCTCGTCGAGCGCGGTCAGGATGCCCCGCGCGACCTCGTCGCAGCGGGTGATCCCGCCAAAAACGTTGAACAGGATCGAGCGCACCTGGGGATCGCGGGAGATCACCTCCAGCGCCGAGACGACGCCCGCGGCCGAGCCGCCGCCGCCGAGGTCGCAGAAGTTCGCGGGCCGGCCCCCGGCGACCACGACCACGTCGACGGTCGACATCGAGAGCCCCGCACCGTTGCCGAGGATCCCCACCGTCCCGTCGAGCTTGACGTAGATCACGCCCTTCTCGCGTGCGAGCGACTCGAGCGGATCGGCGGCGCCCGGGTCGCGCAGCCCGGCGAGGTCGGGATGCCGGAAGAGGGACGAGTCGTCGATCGTCACCTTCGCATCGAGCGCGCGGACCTCTCCTTCCGGGGTGACGATCAGCGGGTTGATCTCGCAGAGGAGCGCGTCGCTCCCCAGGAAGCACCGGAAGAGCTTCTCGGCGATCTCCTCGATCTGGCGCCGTTCCCCCTGCGACTCGACCCCGGCGAGCAGCTCGCGCGCGTGGTGGGGCTCGAAGCCCTCGAGCGCGTCGACGTGCACCCGGGCGAGCGCGTCGGGGCGCTCGGCGGCCACCTGCTCGATCTCGACGCCGCCCTCGGTGGTGAACATGAGCAGCGGCCGGCGCGCTCCCCGGTCGAGCGTGACCGAGAGGTAGTACTCGCGCGCGATCTCGGAGGCCGCCTCGACCCAGAGCCTCCCGACGAGGTGACCGCGGATGTCGAGCCCGAGGATCCCGGCAGCCGCGCGCTCGGCTTCCTCGGGGCCCCCGGCGAGCTTGACGCCGCCCGCCTTGCCGCGCCCCCCGGTCAGGACCTGCGCCTTGACCACCACCGGGCCGCCGAGCTCCTCGGCGGCCCGCCGCGCCTCCAGGGGAGTCGTCGCGAGCCGTCCGTCCGAGACCGGGATGGCGAAGCGCCGGAAGAGCTCCTTGCCCTGGTACTCGTACAGGTCCACGTCGCCCGACTGTATCTCGGCTGCCGACCCTGCGGCAGCAGGGCGCGTCGGGCGCCCGTATCCTCCCCGGGGGATGACGCTCGCAGATCAGCTGACCGTCGCCCGGGCAGGGTCCACGGCACTCGTGGTGCTGCTCTTCTCGCTCGATTTCCCCGCGCACGACTACTGGGCGACGGGCGTCTTCTGCGTCGCGATGTCGACCGACTGGTTCGACGGGCGGATCGCCCGGCGCTCCGGCAGGACGAGCTCGTTCGGCTCCCTGCTCGATCCCGTCGCCGACAAGCTGCTCGTGCTCGGCACGCTGATCGTGCTGCTCGACCAGGGGGTCTTCCCCGCCTGGATGGTCGCGGCGATCGTCGCTCGCGAGCTGCTCGTCAGCGGCCTGCGGCTCGCGGCGCTCGAGCGCGGCGTCGTCATCTCGGCGCGCGATCTCGGCAAGCTGAAGACGTGGTCGCAGGCGATCGCGGCGGCGGCGGGCGGGCTCGCCGCGGCCGGGGCCTGGAGCACCACCGTCTCCTGGTGGCTGCTGCTCGTCGCGCTCGGGTTGACGTGGGTCTCGGGGCTGGACTACGCGCGCTCGGCGCCGAGCGTCCTCAGAGGCCGCGCGGTCGCCTCCTCGTAGGGAGCTCCCACCGAATGCCTCGCGCCGACCGGGGCTCTCGGGGGCCCGGGTCGCGCGAAGCTCGACTGGCCGCCGTCCCGGCGCGGCGGCTACATTCGCTCGGTGGAGACCGTCGACCGCTCGACCATCTGGCCCTACGACGAGCACGGCGAGCCGCGCGAGTTCTTCTACACCCGCTACGGGCATCCGACCGGCGCCGCGGCCGAGACCCGGCTCGGGGCGCTCGAGGGCGGCGAGGCGCTGCTCTACGCCTCCGGCACCGCAGCGGCCACGGCGGTCGTCCTCGCGTTTGCCGAGCCCGGCGTCACGGTCGCCCTGGCCGAGGGCGCCTACTTCGGCACCTCGGTGCTCTTCCGGGAGCTCGAGCGCTGGGGGCTCCGGCTCGTCGAGTACGACCAGACCGGGCCGCCGCCGGCGCAGGCCGAGATCGTCTGGGTCGAGTCGCCGGCGAATCCGACGCTCACCGTTCCCGACTGGGACGCGCTTCGCAGCCATCCCGGCCTCGTCGTCTGCGACGCGACCGTGTCGACCCCCGTCTACCTGCGAGCGCTCGACGAGGGCGCCGCCGTCGTCGTCCACTCGGCGACGAAGTTCCTGACCGGCAGCCACGACGCCCTGCTCGGCGCGACCGTGACCCGCGAGCCGGAGCACGGCGAGCGGCTCCGCGCGATCCGCACCCGCACCGGCCTGGTCGCCTCCCCGCAGGCGGCCGGCTCGCTGCTCGCCGGGCTCGACTCGCTCGACGAGCGGATGACCCGCATCAGCGCAAGCGCCACGGAGATCGCGCGCCGGCTCGAGGCCCATCCGGCGGTCGCGCTCGTCCGCTACCCCGGCTTCTCGGGGCTGATCTCGTTCGACGTCCCCGATCCGCGGGCGGTCGAGACCCGCACCCGGGTGATCACGAACGCGACCAGCCTCGGCGGCTCGGACTCGACGATGGAGAGCCGCCACCGCTGGGAGGGCGACCGCATCCCCGAGGGGCTGCTGCGCCTGTCGGTCGGGCTCGAGGACGTCGACGAGCTCTGGGACGATCTCGAGCAGGCGCTGCGATGAGGCACGCGACCGAGTACCTGACCTTCGAGACGCCGCACCGGCGCGACTACCTCAACATCACCGACCGGGTCGAGGCGTTCGTGCGCGAGTCGGGGATCCAGCACGGGCTTTGCCTCGTCAACCCGATGCACATCACCGCAGCCGTCTACGTGAACGACGACGAGGGCGGCCTGCTCCAGGACATCGACGACTGGCTCGAGCGCCTCGCGCCGCACGAGCCCGTCTCGGGCTACCGCCACAACCGCGGCGAGGACAACGCCGACGCCCACCTGAAGCGGCAGCTGCTGGCCCACCAGGTCGTGCTCCCGATCACCGACGGAAAGCTCGACCTCGGCCCCTGGGAGCAGGTCTTCTACGCCGAGTTCGACGGCCGCCGGCGCAAGCGGGTCGTCCTGAAGGCGATCGGGGAGTAGGCGGTTCGCGCCAGAGCCGGAGGTGGGACTCGAACCCACGGCATCCGCTTTACAAGAGCGGTGCTCTGCCAGCTGAGCTACTCCGGCCTTCCGACATCGTAGGCGACCGCGCTCGTGCCCGTTCCGGGCACGGCTCACGGGGTTCGGCCCCCGCTCGAGAGCCCGGCCGGATTGACCGCGAACCGGAGGCGCGTTAGAACACCGGGATGCACGAGCAGCGCACCGACCGGAGCCGGACGCGCCCGGCCGAGGAACCGGTCGCCGGGCGCGGGCCCGACTCGGGCGTGACGGCCGGCGACTCGCGGTCGATCGCCGCCGCCGCGCTCGCCCTCCAGGGCGGCGCCGGCAACGCCGCGGTCGCGCGCCTGCTGACCCGGCGCCCGGGGCGGACCGCGGCCCGCCTGATCACCGGAAACCCCGCCGACCTCGCCGACCCCGCGTCGGGCTCCGCGACGACGACGTTCGCGACCCCCGGCGTCGAGGACGCGCTCACCCCCGGCGGCTTCGTGCTCGGCGCGCCCGACGCCGCGGTGTCGAGCTCCCTCGCCGGGCCCGCGTTCGTCAAGCCGAAGGCGACGGAGGCGGCGCCGTTCGTGGGTGCCGCTCCGGCGCGCGAGGACCTGTTCGAGCACCGGCCCACCGCAGCCTCCGGCTTCGTCTCGGTGACAGGCTACGACGGCACGCGCAGCGCGCCGATGATCGACCGCGTCGCCGACAGCTCCCTCTGGATCGACCCGGGCCCCAAGCCACTCGACGTCCAGCAGTACGGCATCGGCGACTGCTACGCGCTGGCGACGATCATCGGGGTCGTCAATCGCGACCCCGGGAAGATCACGGGGATGATGGCCGGAGACGGCAGGGGCGGCGCGACGGTCACGCTCTTCCACCGGGTGCCGGCGCCGCCCGGGATGTTCGGCCTGCTGACCGGCCCGAGCTACGCCCCCGAGCAGGTGGCGGTGACCGGCGAGCTCGCGTTCGAGCGAACCGCCCCCGGTGCGACCTCGATCACGCTCCGCGACCCCGCGCATCCCGAGTACGGGCACCAGATCCACGGCGCGCAGCTCTTCGTCGGCGAGCAGCCGAAGGCGATGCACTGGTGGGTCGTCGTCAACGGAGGCACCCTCGAGGTCCACCGGCGCGACGTGTACCAGATGGCCCGCTGGGCACCGCTGCTCGAGAAGGCGATCGAGCGCTTCTCCCAGAGCTACGGGCAGTTCGGGCACGGCGCCGAGATCGCCGGCGAGGGCGAGAAGACCGGCTCGAGCGGGCAGGCCAACATCAGCGGCGGCTGGTCGGGACACACGCTCTCGATGTTCTACGGGCAGGCCGGCGAGGTGATCGCGGGCGGCGCGGGAGACGAGCAGGGCACGAGCTGGGGGCCGGGGCAGAGCGCAGCGGTGCTGCTCAGCGCGAACGCCGCCGCCTTCGACGGCCTGCTCACGCTCTCGCTGCGCGGAGCCGGGCACGCGGCCGGCGACACGACCGCCCCGATCGTCACCGCGACGACGGGCACGGGCGATCCCGGCGTCCAGCTGTACGCGACCCGCCTGCAAGCAGCGATCGCCTCCCTGAGCGGAACGCCCGACTGGAGCAGCCTCACCCCCGGGGCGCAGGCCAAGATCGCGACCGCGAACCAGTGGGCCGCCAGCTGGCTCGCGGCGCAGCCCGACCCGACGCCGGCGCCGGCGGTGCCGAACCCCGGGACGAAGACCTGGGCGATGAACGGCTTCCAGCAGGCCTGCCAGGCGGCGGCGAGCGACGCCGAGGTGATGCACGCCCGGTCGGATGCGCTGAAGGCGACGCTCGACCTGCTGCTCGTGGTCCAGAACATGCCGAACGACAAGGGCGGCGGGACGCGAAGCGTGTACGCCAACCACGTCTACGCGGTGCTGTCGGTCGACATCAGGTCGGTCGGGGGCGGGCCGTCGCCGATCGCGTTGCTTCCCGCGATGTTCCGGCGCGCGCTCTACCCGACGATCGACCTCGCCGCCTCGACGGTCACGCTGATGAACCCGCATCACACGAATGCGCCCGACGCAACCGGCAAGGAGTCGAGCGACGAGAGCGCCAGGGACTTGAACACCGGCCTGACGCCGTCGCAGTCGGGCCAGTTCACGCTCCCGCTCGAGAGGTTCTTCAGGCTGTACGGGTCGGTCATGTCCAACGAGTTCACGATCCCAGCGCCCTGACCGTGCAAGACACGGTGGTCGCCGACGATGCGGGCCTGCTCGGCCTGCGCACCGCCTACCTCGAGGCGGTCGGCGCGGGAGCGGAGACGTTCACCGCCGCGTTCCGCGAAGGGGTGCTGGGCCTCGACTCCGATCATCCGAGCGGCGACCTCGCGCTCGCCCCACCCGGGGCCAGGGAGCCGCCGCCGATCGACGTGGTGCTCCGAAGCGACGGCCTCACCGTCCTCGCGAACCTGCCGCTCCGGATCGCCGCGCGCAGCGTGACGATCGAGGGTCTTGCGCTCGTCGGGGCCCTCCGGCCCGCGCTCGGGATCTCCGCGACGCGCTCGATCTCGCTCACCCGCCTCGTCGTGCTCGGCGCGCAGGGCGACCCGCGCCAGCGCGCCGTCGTCGACCTGACGGCGTGGGGGCCCGACGTTGCCCTTGCGGTGGAGAGCTCGACGCTTGCCCGGAGCACCGCGCCGGACGCGCTACTCGGCTGCTACGTGGCCTCGAATGCGTGGTTCGGGACGGTCCGGCTCGACGGGACGACGCTCGCGGGCGATCGCTCGGACGCGGTGGTGGCGATCGCCGCCGCCGCCTCGCTCGAATGGAGCGACTCGCGGCTCGGCCTCGGCTCGGCCCGGGTGCTCCTGCGCCTGGACTGGCCCGCGAAGCGCGGAACCATGACGGGGTGCACGCTGTCGGCGCCGGCCGGCCGCCTGCTCGAGATCCGCAGCCCGGCGCCGGTCCCGGTCGACCCGGTGCGGCTCGCCGGGGGCACGCGCACGAGCACGGCGCCCCCGCCGGCGTTCGAGCCCGACGGAACTCTCGTCGAGGCGACGCAGCCCGATCTCGACGAGGAGATCGTCGCGGCGGTCGCGCGGGTCGCCGCCCACGTGGGCGCCGTCGACGAGCGGCTCTCGCGGCTGGCCGGCTCCGACCCCGCCTGAGCTAGAGGAGAACCTGGCGCTCGCGCTGGTGGTTCAGGATCTTGCGCTTGACCCGTTGCAGCGCGTTGTCGATCGTCTTCGTGTCGCAGCCGAGCTCCTCGGCCATCTCCTCGTAGGACGCCCCCTCGAGGTATAGCCTCAGGGCATCCGACTCGAGCGGCGAGAGCGTCGTGCCCAGGCAGCCGACGAGGCTCTGCAGCTCCTCGGTCGAGATCACGCTGACGGCCGGGTCGTTGACGTGCGAGCCGGGGAGAGCGTCGCCGAGTGTGCAGTCGCTGTCGGACTCCTGGCCGGCCGGAGTGTGGCTGAACGAGACGTAGCTGTTCAGCGGCGAGTGCTTGTACCGCGTGGCCGTCTTGATCGCGGTGATGATCTGGCGCGTCACGCAGAGCTCGGCGAACGACCGGAACGACGTCTCCTTGTCGGGACGGAAGTCGCGAACCGCCTTGTAGAGGCCGATCAGCCCCTCCTGGATCAGGTCGTCGTTTCCGCCGCCGACCAGGAAGTACGCGCTCGCCTTGAGCCGCACGAACGGCGTGTAGCGGCGGATGAGACCGTCGAGCGCGACGGAGCTGCCGTTGCGGGCCTTCAGCACGAGCTGAAGATCCTCAAGTTCACGTTGAGCTTTCTGGGGAGTCTTCGCTGCAGCTTTGATCGGGAGGGCCACGCTCTTTACCTCGGTTTAGAGCGGTTTCAGCTTTTGCCTGGTGGCGAAAGCCTCATCCTTAGGTTGAGGTGAATCTAGCAAGGTTGATCAGAAAAGACAAGTTCCTTTGCACGGGACCTTCCATGCAACGTCCCGATCGGCGCGACCGGGGCCCGGGCGGGCGCCGCCGGCCGCCACCCGGAGCGGCCGATCCGACCCCGGCGAGGCTGTACGATCCGCCAACGTGTCGACGGCTGGCTCTCGGTTCGGCGTGACCCGTTGGACGAGCCCGGCGGCCCTGGCGGTCTACGTCGCGCTCTCGTTCCTCTACTTCGGGCTGCGGCTCCTGCTCGAGCCGGGGAAGCAGTACATCGGGCTCTTCGACGACCCCCAGATCGACATCTGGGCCTTCGCCTGGTACCCCCACGCCGTCCTCCACGGGGAGAACCCGTTCGTCAGCCCGGCGGTCTGGGCGCCGGCCGGGGTCAACCTGACCTGGTCGACTGCGACCGTCGGGCTCTCGGCCCTCTTTGCCCCCCTGACCCTGCTGATCGGCCCGTTCGCCGCCTACAACGTCGCGGCGATGCTGATGCCGGCCCTCGCGGCCTGGACGGCGTTCCTGCTCTGCCGGCACCTCACGCACGCCTTCTGGCCCTCCTTCGTCGGCGGCTACCTCTTCGGCTTCTCGAGCTACGTGGTCGGGCACATGCTCGGCCAGATCCACCTGACCGCCGTCTTCGTCTTCCCGCTCGTCGCGCTCGTCGCCGTGCGGTATGTCGAGGGCGGGCTCGGGGCGCGGGGCCTGATCGTGCGACTCGCGCCGCTGATCGCGTTCGAGCTGCTCCTTTCGACCGAGCTGACGTTCACGCTCACGCTCGCCCTGGCGGGAGCCATCCTGCTCGCGCTCGCGCTCGTGCCGGAGCGGCGCGCCAGGCTTCGCTCCCTCGCCGCGTGCGCGGTCGGCGCCTACGGGGTCGCGGCGGTGCTGACGGCGCCGTTCCTCTACTACGCCTGGAAAGGCCGCACGACGACCGCGCTCGTCCCGCCGCCAGAGCTACGTCGCCGACCTGCTGAACTTCTTCGTCCCGACGACCCTCGAGCTGGCCGGGAAGAGCTGGGCGCACTCGATCGCCGCGCACTTCCCGAGCAACGACTCCGAGAACGGAGCGTTCCTGGGGCCGCTCGCGCTCGTGATCGTCGTGCTCTTCGCCTGGAAGGGCCCGCGCACGAGCCTTCGGCGCTTCCTGGTCGCGGCGTTCGCGCTGACCGTGTTCTTCTCGCTCGGCTCGGCGCTCCACGTCGCGGGCCATCGCGTGGTGGCGCTGCCGTGGGACGCGGTGGTCGGCCTCCCGATCTGGGACAACGTGCTGACGGTCAGGTTCGCGATGTACGTCTCGCTCGTCGTCGGGGTCATCGCCGCCCTCTGGACGGCCGCGCAACCTGCCGGCAGCACCCGGCGCTGGCTGATGCCGGGCCTGGCGATGGTCGCGCTCGTCCCGAACCCGTGGTCGAAGGACTGGGCGACCACGTACTCGATCCCGCGCTTCTTCACCGCGGCCGAGTATCGTGGCTGCCTGCGCCCCGGCGAGATCGTCATGCCCGCGCCGATCAGCGTCGGCGGCGATTCGATGCTGTGGCAGGTCGCAGACGACTTCCGCTTCCGGATGGCCGGCGGCCGCATCACCCAACAGCCACCCTCACCGTTCATGAACCCGCCGAGCATCGAGGTGATCACCCGGGGCAAGAGCCTGACCCGGGGCCAGGCGGGCCTGGCGCGGGCGTTCATCCGGGCCAAGGGCGTCACCAGCGTCGTCGCCGACAAGGAGCTCGGGAGGCCCTGGCTGCCCGGGCTCGACCTGATCGCAAAGCGGCAGGACGTCGGCGGGGTCTACCTCTACCGCACCTCGAGGGGCGCGCGGCCGTGCCCGAGCGCAGGCTGATCGGATGAGCGCGCCCGAGACCGAGACCGTGGCCGCCGGCAACGGCTACGCGGCCGTCGCGGCGGCGTTCGACGCGCTCGCGAAGAAGCAGGGCAAGTGGCGGGGAACGCGCGGCTACCACCGCCAGGTCGAGGCCCTGCACGGGGCGATCGTGCCGGCGGGCTCCTCGGTGCTCGAGATCGGCAGCGGCGCCGGCGACCTGCTCGCGTCGCTCGCTCCGGGGCACGGCGTCGGGATCGACGTCAGCCCCGGCATGGTCGAGCTGGCGGGCTCCCGGCACCCCGGCCTCGACCTCCGGGTGGGCGCCGGCGAGGAGGTCGAGCTCGGGGAGACGTTCGACTTCGTCCTGATGTCCGATCTGATCCCCTTCGTCGACGACCTCGTCTCGCTCTTCCGCAACGTCGCGCGACACTCGAACGGCGACACCCGGATCGTCATCCACTCCTGGAGCCAGCTCTGGCGGCCCGCGCTCCGCGTCCTCGAGCTGCTGCGGCTGAAGCCGCGAACGCCGGTCCGCAACTGGGTGACGATCCAGGACGTCCAGAACCTGCTCCAGCTCGCGGGTCTGGAGCCGGTGACGACGACCCGTAGGATCCTGCTCCCGCTCCAGATCCCCTTCGTCTCCGCCTTCTTCAACGGCTTCCTGGCGAACCTCTGGATCATCCGCCAGCTCTGCCTGACGTACTGGATCGTGGCACGGGTGCAGCCGACCGGAGAGCGGCGCGAGCTGAGCGTCTCGATCGTCGTGCCGGCGAAGAACGAGGCGGGCATGATCGAGCGCATCGTCGCCGAGACGCCCTCGCTCGGCTCCGGCAGCGAGCTGATCTTCGTCGAGGGGCACTCGACCGACGGCACCGCCGACGAGATCCGGCGCCAGATCGAGCTCCATCCCGAGCGCGAGATCGTCTACGTCGAGCAGACGGGTCACGGGAAGGGCGACGCGGTGCGCCTCGGCTTCGCGCGGGCGCGGAACGACGTGTTCGTCATCCTCGACGCCGACCTGACGGTGCGCCCGCGCGACCTGCCGCCCTTCGTCCAGGCGATCGAGTCCGGGCGGGCCGAGCTCGTCAACGGGTCGCGGCTCGTCTACGGGCTGGAGCCGGGCGCGATGCGATTCCTGAACCTGCTGGCGAACAAGGCGTTCTCGCTCGTCTTCAGCGCGCTGCTCGGCCAGCCGGTCAAGGACACCCTCTGCGGGACGAAGGTGCTCGAGCGCCATCGCTACGAGCAGATCGCCGCCGGGCGGGCGTACTTCGGCGACTTCGACCCGTTCGGCGACTTCGACCTCCTGCTCGGCGCGGCGAAGCTGAACCTGAAGATCGTCGACCTGCCGGTCCGCTACCACGCCCGGGACTACGGGGACACGAAGATCTCGCGCTTCCGCCACGGCTGGCTCCTGCTCCGGATGGCCGTGTTCGCGTTCCGGAAGCTGAAGCTCGAGATCTTCCGGGCGCACGCGGGCTAGCCCGGCCCGTCAGCCCGTGTCGGGGGAGCGCGCGGGGACGGTCGCGACCAGGCAGCAGACGAGACCGGCGAACAGGACCAGCTGGGCGAGGAACGAGAGCGGCAGCGGCCGGTGGAACGGGGCGAACGTGCTGCCGTCGTTCCACGCGCGCAGGGCGCGGCCGAGCCCCGGAACCTTCGCCGTCAGGTCGGCGTCGAGCCAGAGCACCCCGAGCAGCGCGGCGAGCGAGACGAGAGCGAGCGGGCGACGCCGGCCCGCCCAGCGCAGCAGCTGCGGGACGGTCAGGAGCAGGAAGACGAGCCTGTAGTCGAAGCTGCGGAAGAGCGCGTACGAGCAGACGTAGACGCCGGCACCCGCCACGAACAGGTCGAGCTCGCGCTGGACGTGCGGATCGGGATCGTCCGGCAGCTGTGCCCGCAGCCGGCGGCGGGCCAGGAGGGCGGCGACGACGACGAGCGCCGCCACCCCGAGGTCCCACGCGCGCAGGCCGAGCTGCTCGACCGAGCCGGTGCCGACGCGGCGTGCGGCGGCATAGACGCCGGCGGTGAGCCATTCCGAGAACAGGCGGACCCCGTACGAGTTGGTGTCGGACTCGGGCGTCACCCGCTGGAGCGTCCTGATGTCGCCGAGAGTCGCCAGGGCGTAGAGGGCGAAGCCGCCGAGCACCGCGCAGAAGCCGATCGCGGCGCGGCGCGACGGGCGGCGGATCAGCCAGCCTGCGGCGAAGATCGGATACAGCTTCAGCACCGCCGCGAACAGGATCAGGGCGTGGCTCGCGATCGATCGCCCCTCCCGGCGGTACAGCAGCACCGCGAGCACGACGACCGCGAAGACGACGATGTCGGCGTTGCCGCGCTCGACGCCGAGCATGACCGCCGGGGAGCAGAGCGCCACGCCGTAGACCACTGCCGCCCACGGCGAGGCCCGTGACGGGAGCACGGCGACGGCGGCCAGGAAGAACACCGCCGCGAAGAGCCAACCTAGGACGACGGTGCTGCCCGTGCCGAGCCCGAGGAACGCGAGCGACATCCAGATGCGCGGGTAGTTGGCCGGCCGGTCGGACTGATCGCACGGGTTGCGCGGCAGGACGTCGATACCGCGTCGCGTGCACTCCCAGCCGGAGGTGATCGAGCGGAGATCGCCGAAGGCGACGCTGCCCGGGATGACGCCGAGGGAGCCCCAGTGCTGCCGGCCTCCGAGCGCGGCGAGCGCGGCGAGATACAGGGCCAGCATCGCGAGCACGATCAGCCGCGAGGCCGAAGGCCGCCGCGCCCTCGAACGGCTGGCGCCGGGGGCACCTTCCTCCACGATCAGCCGCCCGGGGCGTAGACGACGAACGGCCCGACCCGGTGGGGGCTGTACCCGTGCCGCACGAGCTGAGCCACGACCGCCCGCGCCGGCGGCGTCCGCCGGAACCAGACGAAGCCGTGCCGGGCGGCGGCCACCTCGCGGTTGTAGCGCACGTAGCGAACGCCGCCGGGCAGCGGCACCGCGCGGCCGTTCGCGAACGTCAGTCCGTCGAGCGTGCTCTCGGCGCCGATGATCCGCTCGTTCGTGTCGAAGTCCAGCAGGTAGGCGATCCAGTAGTCCGCATAGACGCGGTCGAGCCGGAGCCGGTCGAGCGTCGTGATCAGCGGCGCGAGGTTGCGGGGCGCCCTCGCCACGGGCTGGGGGATCACGATCCAGGAGTCCATCCGGTGCAGCCCGACGGCGGAGATCGCCGCCGCGAGGGCGAGCACCGCGACCGCCCGCGAGAACGTCCTCGCGAGCTGGGCGAAGAGAACCGCGAGCACGGGCGTCACGATGACGGTGTACTGCGGCCAGCCGGTGATGTACGAGGTCATGCGCGCGAGCGCGTAGACGAACGGGAAGACGGCGACGACGAAGTAGAGGATCGACGCGTCGCGGTGCCGGGTCCGCCAGGCCCCGTAGCCGAAGAGGACGATCACGAGCACGTAGACGGCGTAGGTCAGGACGGCCGACGGGAAGAAGAAGGCTGCCGTGAACGGGGCGCGGAGCCCGAGCGTCATCGGGGCGATCGGCGAGACCAGGATGCGGAGGCTCTTGCGGTACGTGTCGAGGCCGCCGTGCACGTCCAGCGACCGCCACGAGTTGAGGGCGTTCCAGACGATCCAGGGAAGCGCGCCGGCGACCGCGGCGAGCGCGCCGGCCCAGAGGTGACGGACGGCCCGCGGCCGCTTCAGGATCGTCCACGCGATCGCGGGGACGGCAACCGGGACGATCTGGGGCGACTGCCAGAACGCGAGCCCGAGGACGAGCCCGAAGAGCGCGACGCGGAGGCGGTCGGGCCGCTCCACGATCCTGAGAGCGAGCAGGACGACGAGCCCGCAGTAGACGACGTTGCTGGCGTAGAAGCTCTGATGCTGCGTCAGCTGGAAGATCACGAACGGCGGCCAGACCCAGAACACGCCGGCGGCGACCGCCGCCCCCGGCTCGCCGATCGTGCGGCGGCCCACCCGCCAGACGATCAGCGCCGCCACGGCGGAGAGGGTGATCGGCACGACCCGCAGCGCGAGCCAGCTGCTCCCGAAGATCCAGAAGATCGGAACGGTCAGGAAGACCTCCTGCTGCCCGCCGTAGGGCGAGCCCCAGAAGAACATCGTCAGGTCGCCGTGCAGCGCGTGCTGGACCATCAGCCCCACGACGGCCTCGTCGGAGTTGGGAGTCCCGAGCGCCGAGCGGTACGTGTAGACGCGCAGCGCGATTCCCGCGAGCGCCGTGAGCGAGAACAGGACGCCCCAGCGGGAGAGCGCCAGCCGGCGGAAGCCGCTTCGCCCGGCGCCGCCGGGGGCGGCGCCCGCCTCGTGCCCGGCAGTCCCGATCAGCGAGAGCTCGCCCGCGGGCTGTGACCGGTCGGCCATCGGGACGAAGCGTACTTTCGCAACCTTCTCAACGGGCCCGGCGCAGCCGCTCGAGACGGGCGAGCGTCTCGGGATCGAGCTTGTCGCCGAGCCCGCCGGGGGGCGGTGCGGGAACGGTGGGCGGCCGGAGATCGTGGAAGAACGTCTGCGAGGAGAGGTTCGCGACCTGGCGCCCCGCCGTCTCGAGGACGGTCGCGTCGGAGGAGACGAGCAGCACCCGCTCGCGCTGGCGGTGCTCGGCGGCGAGCCGCTCGAGCAGCGTGTCGGCGTGCGCGACGAACCGCACCGACAGCGCGCCGACCTCGGCGTCGTCGCCGGCGCCGTCGAAGACGACCACGCCGCGCGCCCCGTTCGTCGCGACGAAGCCCGCCAGGGTGTCGACCAGCTCGCGCCGGTCGCGGAAGGGCCCGGCGTGCAGCAGGTTGTAGCCGTCGAACAGGTAGAGCGTCGCCTCGGCCATCAGAGCGCCCGGCGCTGCCGGCGGGCCTCGAAGAGGAGCAGGGCGGCCGCGACGCTCACGTTCAGCGAGTCGACCTTCCCGCCGAGCGGGATCGACACGAGCGCGTCGCAGGAGCGGCGGACGAGCGGGCGCAGCCCCTTCCCCTCGGCCCCGAAGACGAGCGCCACCCCGCCCGTCAGGTCGGTCTCCCAGAGCGATGTCCCGGCATCGCCCGCGGCGCCGTAGACCCAGAGCTGCGGCCCCTTCACCTCCTCGAGGTAGCGCGCCAGGTTCGTGACGACGGCGATCGGGAGGTGCTCGACCGCGCCCGCCGACGACCTCGCGACCGCGGGCGTGACCACCGCCGAGCCGTGCGCGGGCACGACCACCCCGGTGGCCCCCGCCCCCTCTGCGCTCCTGCAGACGGCGCCGAGGTTGCGCGGGTCGGTGACGCGGTCGAGCACGGCGAGCAGGGGCCGGTCGACCGCGGCGAGCTCGTACGCGTCCGCGTACCGGAACGGCTCGACGCGCGCGACGACTCCCTGGTGGTCGCGCGTCCCGGCCAGCTCGCTCAGGTCGCGCTCGAGCCGCAGCCTCGGCTTCGCCCCCGCGAGCCATGCCTCCTCGGCCGTGACCGCCCGCTCGGTGGCGAGCAGCTCGAGCACCTGCCTCCGCCCCCGCAGCGCCTCCCGGACGGCCCGGCGGCCGTAGACGAGGTCGGAGCTCACCGCCTGCGGACGAGCTGGTAGCCGCCGGGCTCGTCGCGCATCTCCCAGCCGGCCGCCTCGATCTCGGCGCGAAGCCGGTCGGCGAGCTCGAAGTCGCGGTCTCCGCGCGCCGCCAGCCGCCGCTCGGCGAGGCCCGCGACCTCGACCGGAGCCTCGTCGCGAGCGCCCAGCGAGGCCAGGCCGAAGACGTCGAGCCCGGCCCGGAGCAGGTCGTGGTCGCGCCACTCGTGCAGCACCGCGAGCGCGGCCGGCGTGTTGAAGTCGTCGTCGAGGGCGGCCGTGAACCGCTCCCAGCCGCCTGCGGCGGCGGGCTGTGAAGCGGCGCGGAAGACGTCGCGGAACCCCTCGGCCTGGGCAGCCGCCTGCGCCATCGTCTCGGCGGAAAAGTCGATCGGCTTGCGCCAGTGCCCGCCGAGGAAGAAGACGAGCAGCGTCTCGCGTCCCCACTCGTCGAGCACCTCCCGGAGCGTGGCGATGTTGCCGGCCGACTTCGACATCTTCTCGCCGGTGAAGCGGAGCATCCCGTTGTGGGCCCAGATCTCGGCGAACGGATGCCCGAGCGCACGCGACTGCGCGAGCTCGTTCTCGTGGTGGGGGAAGACGAGGTCGAGCCCGCCGCCGTGGATCTCGAACGACTCGCCGAGCAGCTCCTCGGCCATTGCGGAGCACTCGATGTGCCAGCCCGGCCGCCCGCGGCCCCACGGCGCATCCCAGGCCGTGTCCTCACCCGGCTTGCTCGCCTTCCAGAGGGCAAAGTCGCGCGGATCCTCCTTGCGCGGGTTGGGCTCCTGCTCCTCGACCTGGTCCGGCCGCTGCCCCGAGAGCCTCCCGTACTCCGGGAAGCGCGCCACGCGGAAGTAGACGTCGCCGTCGACCGGATAGGCGAAGCCGCTCTCGATCAGCTCCTCGACGAAGCCGACGATCGCCGGGATGTGGTCGGTCACCTTCGGCAGGTGGTCGGGCATCCCCAGCCCGAGCTCGGCGGTGTCCTCGAGGTACCACGCCGTCGCCCGCGCGGCGAGCTCGGCGCTGGCGCCCGGCGCAGCGTCGTAGATCTTGTCGTTCACGTCCGTGATGTTGTGGACGAGCACCGCCTCGTAGCCCGACGCGCGCAGCCACGAGCGCAGCCACATCCCGATCACGAACGGCCGCGCGTTGCCGACGTGGGCGCGCGCGTAGACGGTGGGCCCGCAGACGTACATCCGAACCCTGCCGGGCGGCGGCGGCAGCTCGACGAGCGACTTCGAGTAGGTGTCAAAGAGCCGCATCGACCCTCCGCAGCGTCTCCTCGCGGGGCAGCGCGGCGAGCACGGCCCAGAGCTCCGGGCCGCTGTCGCGCCCGGTCAGCGCTCGCCGCACCGCTCGCAGGTGGCCGCCGACCGCCTTCAGCTCGCGGACGATCTCCCTGGCCGCATCCCTGTCGAGCCCCTCGCCTGCCCGCTCGCGCAGCTCGTGGAAGCGCTCCAGCGTCTCGCGCTCGTCGGGCAGCGAGACGTTGGGCGGGGCGAGGATCGAGCGGGCGAGCTCGCGGGCCTCGTTGAGGTCGTGGGAGCCGCGAAGCGCCGGGACGACCTCGACCGGGACGCCGACCCGCGCTGCGAGCTCCGCGTCCGGCAGGGCGGCGAGGACGTCGACCGCGAAGGACCGGATCCGCGCGAGATCGAGCCGGACGTCGTGCCTCGGGACGCCGAGCTCGTCGAGATAGGCGCGCACCGCCTCGGGCGGGATGCCCTCCTCGCGGAGGGACGCGATCGAGGCCCCCTCCGCTCGCTTCGAGATCTTCTTGCCGTCCGGCCCGAGGACGAGCCCGTAGTGGATCACCACCGGCGGCTCGGCTCCGAGCGCTGCCGTCAGCGCCGCGTGCAGCTCCTCGTTCGGCCGGTGCTCGTTGCCGCGGATCACGTGCGTGATCCCGAAGTCGATGTCGTCGACGACGCTTGCCAGGTGATAGGTGGCCGTACCGTCCTCGCGCAGGAGCGTCACGCCCTCGAAGCGCTCGGGCAGGCCGGCCGCGGCCTCCCGGTAGCGCCCTTGCCGGTCGCTCTGCCGGATCGGCCCTTCGTCCCAGTCGATGCCGAGCCAGCGCAGGTCGTCGAGGATCGCCTCCTCGCCGCCCGGCACGTTCCGTGCCGGATCGGTGTCGTCGATCCGGAGCAGCATCGTCCCGCCGAAGTTGCGGTTGGCGACGGCGCCGAGCGCGTTGCCGATGTGAAGCGACCCGGTCGGGCTGGGAGCGAAGCGGACCCTCATCTGCCTGAGTCTAGGGAGCGCCGGTCTCGACGGTCGCCACCACGCGGACGCGCCCGGCTCGCTGTGGCGGCGGCGATCGCGCCGGCCGTGAAGGCCGGTGCCGGCTCCTTCCGCATTACTACGCCCTCGTACTACTATACTACGAGATCGTAGTACATTGCTACGCGCCCGAGCCGGCCGCCGCCCGGAGCGCAGTCTCAAGCTCCTCGAGCGCCGAGCGCACCGACTCCGGCTCGACGGCGAGCCGCTCGGCAATCGCCCGGTTCGAGGCGATCAGGCCCTCGATCGCGAGCTCGTTGCGGCGCCGCCCCTCGGCGGTCAGCTCGAGCAGCCGCGAGCGCCGGTCTTCGGGGTTCGGCGCCCGGTCGACGAGCGCACGCCCCTCCAGGCGGGCGACATGATCCGACATGGTCGTCGGCGGCATCCCGGCGAGCCGGGAGAGCTCGGTCGGCCCGACGGGCTGATACGCGCCGACGATCGAGAGCACCGCGAACTCGTTCGGCGTCAGGCCGCTCGCCTCGATCGCCCTGCCGAGCAGGGCGCCGGCGAGCTGTCCGGCGACGAACAGCCGGAAGAGGAGGTTCGGGGTGCTCTCGCCGGGCACCCGCTCCTACCGGTCCGGGGCAGGGCCCGGGCTCGACGTGCAGTCGAGATCGAGAGGCGGCGAGCCTCCGTCCTCGTAGGTGCCCGATCCCTCCGCCGCCATTCCGAGCGACCCTACCGATTTCCCACGGCCCGCCTCGCCTCCCGCAAGCGGGTGCCGCCCGGCCGCATTCGTGCAACGATGGCGGCGTGGCGCCGAGCAGCGGGATGGCTCCCGGCCGACCCGCGTCGGTCGCCGCCGGGAGGTGGAGGCGCAGCGGCCGGTCGGGCCGGCTCGGCGCCGGCCGGATCTCGACCGGCAGGGTGGTCGCGCTCCTGGTCGTCGTGTTCGTGGTCTCGCGCGCCGTCGTGCTCGCGCTCGGCTTTCGCTTCGACGTCGAGTGGGAGGGCCTCTCGATCCAGAACATCGACCCGAGGCTCCTGCAGACCCGGCTCTGGCAGAGCCTCTGGTACCTGCACGGCCAGCCGCCCCTCTGGAACGCGCTCGTCGGTCTCTCGATGAAGGCGGGGAACGCGTTCTGGCCCCGGATCTGGCACGTGGCCTTCCTCGGCCTCGGCCTGGTCGAGGTGCTCGCCCTCTTCGCGCTCCTGGTGCGGCTCCGGATCGCCAGAGGCCCCGCCGCCGTCGTCGCCGCCCTCTTCTCGGTCTCCCCGGCCGTGCTCGTCTACGAGAACGACTTCTTCTACGACTACCCGACGATCGTGCTGCTGACCGTGACCGCACTCGCTGTCGTGCACTTCGTCGCGCGGCCCTCGCCGGGGCGCGGACTGCTCCTGTTCGGATCGGCGGCGACCCTCGTCCTGACGCGGACGATGTTCCAGTGGCCCTGGCTCGTCCTCGTTGCCGCGCTGCTGCTCGTGGCCTGCCGCCGGAATCGGGGTGCGGTGCTGGCCGGCTGCGCGCTCCCGTTCCTGCTCGTCGGAGCCGTGATCGCGAAGAACTGGATCCTCTACGACGTCCCCTCGACGACGTCGTGGAGCGGGATGATGCTCGCTCGCTCGGCGGTCACCAGCCTGCCGCTGAGCGAGCGCCGCCGCCTCGTCGCGGCCGGGAAGCTGCATGCCGTCTCGCTCGTCACCCCGCAGTCGCCCCTCTCGGCCTACGAGGCGGTCGGGATCGAGCCTGCTCCCCGCACCGGGGTGCCGATGCTCGACGAGCCGGGCGACAGGTTCTTCCCCCGCAACTTCGAGAACCGCACTTTCATCGACATCTCGCGCCAATACTGGCAGGACGATCTCTGGATCGTCGAGCACCGTCCCGGCGCCTACCTGCACTCGGTCGGCCTCGGGGTCGCCGACTTCTTCGCCCCGCCGACGATCTCCTCGACGCGGGGAAACGCGACCAAGATCCGCGGCTACGACCGCTGGTTCAGCAAGATCGTCTACGGGCGGCTCGGGCCGGGCAAGGACGGGATCTTCCTGATCGCGCTGTACGCGTTCGCGATCGCAGCCGGGACGTGGATCTCCGCCCGCCGGTTCCGCCCGGGCGCCGACCCGCCGACGGTGGCGGTCGCCTTCTCGCTGCTGACGATCCTCTACGTCGGGATCGTCGGCAACCTGGCCGAGGTCGGCGAGAACTACCGCTTCAGGCTTGCCGTCGACCCGCTCGCGCTGGCTCTCGCCGCCGTGGGCATCCAGCGTCTCGTGCGCTACGGCCGCGCGCGGGCAGGCAGCAGGGCACCGGCCTGACCTCGCGTCGGCCGGAGGAGCCAATACGCTGCCCCGCGTGAGGGAACCGCTCCTGGCCTGGTACGGGGAGAATCGCCGCCCGCTGCCCTGGAGAGAGACGAGCGACCCGTACGCGATCCTCGTCAGCGAGGTGATGCTGCAGCAGACGCAGGTCGAGCGGGTGATCCCGCGCTACCGGCGCTGGCTCGAGCGCTGGCCGAGCGTCCACGCCCTGGCCGCCGCCGTGCCCGCCGAGGTGATCGTCGAATGGCAGGGGCTCGGCTACAACCGGCGCGCCGTCAACCTGCACCGGGCGGCCGGGATCGTCGCCCGAGCGGGCTGGCCCGACGACCTGACCGAGCTGCCCGGGGTGGGCCCCTATACGGCGGCGGCGGTCGCCAACTTCGCCTTCGGGCGGGACGTGCTGCCGGTGGACACGAACGTCCGCCGCGTCCAGGAACGCACCGGCGAGGCCTTCGACGGGGCGTGCGCGCAGGCGCTGTTCGACCTCGGGGCGACCGTGTGCCTGGCGCGCGTCCCGCGCTGCGAGGCCTGCCCGCTGGCGGGGGCGTGCCCCTCGCGCGGCCGGCGCTACGAGGCCCTGCGCAGGCAATCCCGGTTCGAGGGCTCCTTCCGGCAGCGGCGCGCCGTTGCGCTGCGGGCGGTTGCGGCCGGATGCCCGGTCGACGACGCCGACGCCGTCGCGTCGCTCGCGCGGGACGGCCTGGCCACGGTCGGCCGCGACGGCCGGGCGGCGCTGCCCGGCCGCTGAGCGGCTGCGGCGGGCCGCCCCTCCAGAGGCGGTTGCACACCCAGACGCTGGACCCGGGCGCCGGGGTCGCACCGCTCGCGGAGGTCGGGCCGGCCGGCGTAGCGGACGAGCCTCACCGGCGTTCGATCAGCGCAACCGCGTGCGCGGCGAGACCCTCGCCGCGGCCGGCGAAGCCGAGGCGGTCGGTGGTCGTCGCGCGCACGTTCACCTCGCCCTCGCCGATCGCCTCGGCCAGGCGCCGCCGCATCTCGTCGCGGTGGCCCGCGATCCGCGGCTGCTCGCCGACGAGGACGCAGTCGGCGTTGACGAGCCGCCAGCCGGCGTCCCGCACCTGCCCGTAGGCCTCGCGCAGGAGCTCGAGCGAGGAGACCCCCCGGAACCGCTGCTCGCCGGAGGGGAAGAGCGAGCCGATGTCCCCGAGCCCGGCCCCGCCGAGCAGCGCGTCGATCAGCGCATGGGCGATCACGTCCCCGTCGGAGTGGCCGGCGAGCCCGCACGGGTGCTCGAGCTCGACGCCGCCGAGAACGAGCGGCACGCCCTCCTCGAGGGCGTGCGCGTCGTACCCCGTTCCGATTCGGAGATCGCTCACAGGCCAAGGCTAGACCGCGAGCCACGCCTCCACGCGGCGCAGGTCGGCCGGCGTCGTCACCTTGAGCAGCCGCTCGTCGCCCGCGACGACCTTGATGCGCCCGCCCGCCGCCTCGACGAGCGAGGCGCAGTCGGAGCCCTCGCCGGCCGCCGCGGCCCGCAGGACCGAGGCGACGAAGGCCTGGGGCGTCTGGACGGCGACGAGCTCGTCACGGGCAGGCGTCTCGACGACCACCTCGCTCCGGACGAGCTTCACCGTGTCGGTGACGGGCAGTCCCGGGACGGCGCCGTCGAACCCCTCGGCGAGCGCCTCCAGCAGCCGCGGGACGAGCTCGGGCGGCAGGACGGGCCGCGCGGCGTCGTGGACGAGCACCACGGCCGCGTCGGCCGGCACCTCGGCGAGCCCGATCCGCACCGACTCCGAGCGCGTGGCCCCGCCGGCGACGCACGCGGCGACCTTCGACGTCCCGATCTCCTCCGCGAGCAGGATCGCCGGCTCCTCCCACTCGGGCGGCGCGACGACGACGATCCCGTCGATCCACTCGGACTCGTCGAGCCGGCGGAGCGGCTCGGCGAGCAGCGGAAGACCGCCGAGGCGCGCAAACGCCTTCGGGCGGTCTTCCCCGAGCCGCTCTCCCCGCCCGGCGGCGACGAGCACGGCCCAGACGCTCATGTGCCTACGCGGCGGCCGGCGTCTTCGGCGTCGGCTTCGACGCGGTCGGCCGCTTGGCGGGCGGCCGCTTCACGGCCGCCGGGGCGGCCTCCGCTCCGGTCAGCACGCCTTCGAGCCAGGTGAGCGCGTCGTCCTCCGACAGGTTCTTGGCGTACATCAGCTCCGAGGCGAGGATCTTCTTCGCCTTCACGTACATCTGCTTCTCGCCGGTGGAGAGCCCTTTCTCCCCGTCTCGCAGCGACAGGTTCCGGACCACCTCGGCGGTCTCGAAGATGTCGCCCGTCTTCATCTTGTCGCGATTGTGCTTGAAGCGCCGGTTCCAGTTCTTCGGCATCTCCGTGCCGCCGCTCGTCAGATACTTGACGACCTTCTTCACCGCCTCCTCGTCGATCACCTTCCGCAGGCCGACCCGCTCGGCGTTGTCCGCGGGGACGTTGACGGTCATGTCGTTGTGGAGGATCTTGATCGTGAGGTATTCGCGCGTCTCCCCGAGGATCTCGCGACGTTCACGTTTCACGATGGTGCCCGCCCCGTGGTGTGGGTACACCACATTGTCGCCGACCTTGTACAAGCTCACTCCCTCTCCCGTGTCGTGAAAGCGCCGGCGGCCACTCGGGCTACCGGCGAAGGCTGTCAAGCTTACCAGAAAACCTTTGTAAAAGCCGCATTTTTGCAGGGATTTTGGAAAATCCCTGCTCAGACGGGCTTCTCGTCCAGCGCGGCCGTAAGCGCCTGCCGGAGCGAGTGCGGCCGGCGGGTTGCGCCCTCGGTGCCGGCGGGTGCGACGACCGAGCCGAGCCCGAGCTTGAGGCATTCCTCGACGCGGCGCGCCGCCTGCGTGGCCGGGCGCAGTCGCCCCGTGAGCCCGATCTCGCCGAACGCCGCAAGGCCGTCCCGGACCGGTAGCCCCCGTGCCGCGGAGGCGATCGCGAGCGCGATCCCGAGGTCGGCCCCCGGCTCGTCGATCCGGACGCCGCCGGCGACGTTGACGAAGACGTCGGCGCTCCCGAGCGGCAGGCCGGCATGCCGTGCCAGGACGGCGACGATCATCGCGAGCCGCTTCGGGTCGACGCCGGTTGCGACGCGGCGGGGCATCGCGAGGTCGGTCGGCGCGACGAGCGACTGGATCTCGAGCAGGAGCGGCCGCGTTCCCTCGAGCGCGCACGCGACCGCGGCGCCGACCTCGCCGGGCTCGCTGCGCCCGAAGAGCGCCGACGGGTCGGGAACGCCGACGAGCCCGGCGCCGGTCATCTCGAAGACGGCGAGCTCGTTCGTCGAGCCGAAGCGGTTCTTGGTCGCGCGCAGGATGCGATGGGCGTGGTAGCGGTCGCCCTCGAACTGGAGCACGCAGTCGACGAGGTGCTCGAGGACGCGCGGGCCGGCGACGGCGCCGTCCTTGGTCACGTGACCGACGAGGAACGTCGCGACGCCGGCCGCCTTGGCCACCCGGAGGATGCGCGACGCGGCCTCGCGAACCTGGGCGACCGAGCCGGGCGCCGAGCCGATCTCCGACGCGTAGAGCGTCTGCACCGAGTCGATCACGCAGACGCCGGGCCGCTCCCGCTCGAGCGTCGCGCAGACCGCGTCGAGCTCGGTCTCGGCGAGGATCTCGACGGCGTCGCAGCCGCCGAGGCGGGAGGCGCGGAGCTTGACCTGCGCCATCGACTCCTCCCCGGTCACGAGCAGGGCTCGGCGGGCCTGCGACATGGCCCCGAGGGCCGAGAGGAGCAGGGTCGACTTGCCGACGCCCGGCTCGCCGCCGACGAGCACGAGCGAGGCGGGCACGAGCCCGCCGCCGAGAACGCGGTCGAGCTCATCGACGCCGGTGGGGATCCGGTCGGCCTCCTCGGCGACGACGTCGACCAGTCGCAGCAGCGGCCGCGCCAGCGAGGGCTCGGCGCCGCGCGACGGCACGGCCTCCTCGACGAGCGTGCCGAAGGTGCCGCAGCCCGGGCAGCGCCCGAACCAGCGACCGGTGACGGTGCCGCACTCGGTGCAGGCGTGCTGGAGGGCTGCCGTCTTCGCCACAGGTCGGTCACTGTACGCCGAGCGCCCGACGACAATCGTGCCGAAACAGGAACAATCGATCCACCTGCGCCGCCGTGCTGCCGGCGACGGCGGCAGCGCGAAGGTGCCGACGAGGCCCCGCGCGCCCGTGCGGCAGCGGCACGGTTCACGCCTATTCTTGGCCCGTGACTGGTTCGGGGCCGGGGGCACATGCGGGACGGGCCCGAACCCTGGTCGAGCCGCGCAGGATCGGCGGCGCCCTCGCGATCGTCGTCCTCCTCTGGTCCTGGGCCTTCCTGGGCCACTGGTTCTACGGGCGGCACGAGAAGCTGGTCACCCAGAATCACGACAGCCTCGTCTACCAGGGGTACGCGGCGAACATGCGTGCCGGCCGGCTGCCCTACAGGGACTTCTCGGTCGTGTACCCGCCGGGCGGGCTGCCCGTGTTCCTCGCGCCGGCCTATGCCGTCCCGGCCGGCGACGTTCCCGGCTACCAGAGGTGGTTTGCCCGGGAGATGGCCGTGGGCGCCGTGCTCTGCCTCCTCTTCGTGCTGGCCGCCCGGCCGCCCGGCCGCGCGATCGCGTTCTTCGCCGTGTCGCCGCTCCTGATCGGCTCGATCCTCCTCTCGCGCTTCGACCTCTGGGCCGCGGCGCTCGTCGCAGCTGCGGTGGCGGCGTTCATCCGCGACCGGCACGTGCTCGGCTTCGCCGCGCTCGGCGCGGCCTTCGCGACGAAGCTGTTCGCGTTCGTGCTGCTCCCGGTCGCGATCGTCTGGACCGTGCGGCGAGCGGGAAGGAGCGCGCTCGGCCCCGCCCTGGCAGGCTGGGCGATCGTCGTGGCCGCGTCGTTCGGGCCGTTCC
This sequence comes from uncultured Actinomycetes bacterium, assembly GCA_963796625.1. Lineage (GTDB taxonomy): Bacteria > Actinomycetota > Thermoleophilia > Gaiellales > Gaiellaceae > PALSA-600. The sequence continues at coordinate 152,230 of CAWCME010000003.1, read as the reverse complement.
TCGTGCTCGCTCCGCGCGGCCTCTGGTCGAGCCTCCGGGACCAGGCGGCGCGCGCGATCCAGATCGAGAGCCTGCCGGGGGCGTTGCTGACGACATTCGGCCGACCGGTCGAGGTTCTCTCCCTCGGCGCCTCGAGCGTCGCGGGCCACCACTTCCTCGTCGCCGTCTCGACCGTGGTCGAGATCGTGGTGCTCCTCGCTCTCTGGCTCGGGTTCGCGCGAGGCGAGGCCGAGCCCGACCGGTTCGTGCGCTACCTCGCCGCCTGCGTCTGCGCCTTCATCGCCCTCGGCAAGGTTCTCTCGCCGCAGTATCTGATCTGGCTCGTGCCGCTGGTGCCGCTCGTGCGCGGCCGGCGCGGGCTGCTCGCGATGACCCTGCTCGCGGCGGCGCTGATCGTGACCCAGTGGTACTTCCCCACCCACTACAGCTCGGTCGCCGACTTCCGCCTGGCCTGGCTCGTGCTGGCGAGAGACCTGCTCCTCGTCGCGCTGCTGGCGGTTCTCGCCCTGCCCGCTCGGCTGAGCTCGGGTCGCGCGTCGAGCCGCGGCTCACCCCGCCCACAGCTCGAGATCGTCGAGGCCGACAGGCTCTAGAGTGCGGCGGTGACCGCCGCTGCGCCGTCGGGACTGCCCCCCGCAGACCGCGGGCCCGCCTCGGGCGCCCGCGCCGCGCTCGACGCCGCCGCCAGGCTCGGCCCGCTCGCGCCCGCCGTCTGGGCTGCGGCGTTCTGCGTCTGGGCCTACGAGCTCGTGTTCACGGCCCGCCACCCGGGTCATGGCTGGGGGATCATCTTCGCCGGCGTCCACCGGTTCGTCCACCACCAATCGGCGTACGCCGCCGTCACCACCTCGGTCACGTTCAACCACTTCCCCTCGGAGCTGATCCTGCTCTCGCCGCTCACGGCCCTCCCGGAGGAGCGGCGCGGACGCTGCTCGTCGTGCTCTCGGTGGTTCTCTTCGTCGGGGCGATCGTCTGCCTCGGCGCGCGGAGCCCGTACTGCGCCTGCTCGTCCTGGCGGCGGGCATCTCCGCCCCCGTCATGGCGGAGCTGAGGCTGCAGAACGTCGATCTCGCCGCAGCCGGGCTGATCGGGCTGGCTCTCTGCTCGGAGCGACCGCGCCTGCGGTTTCCGCTGCTCGCCCTCGGGCTGACCCTGAAGCCGACGGTCTGGCCCGTGGCGCTGGCATTCGGCCTCCCCGGCCTGCTCTCCCTCGGCGTCGTCGCCGCCGTCAACGTCGCTACGTCTTCGCCCTCGCGCTGCCGCTCGTGCTCGGGATCAGGGGCCTCCGCGCGACGCGCGACGGGCTCCCCGACGCGCCCCCCGCAGCTCGGGCCGCTCGAGCCGTGAGGGCCCGCGGCCCCGAGGAGCTCGGCGTCAGCCCGGCGTGACGAGCGTTCCGCCCCACTCCTCGGGGGCGACATCGGCGAGGGTCTCCGAGAACGTCCACTGGTGGCCGGCGGGATCCTCGACGGTGTATTGACGCTCGCCGAACTCGAAGTCGGTCGGCTCCATCAGGATGCGCGCGCCGTGGGCCCTGGCCCACTCGCAGTGCGCGCCGACATCCTCCACGCGCACCATCACCGAGTGGGTGACCTCGCCGGGCCTGGGCGGGCGCCGCTCGTGGCGGACGTCGCCGACGATCACCGCGCCGTCGCCGAAGCGGAGCTGGGAGCGGTGGTTCTCGCCGATCCGGACACGCTCGACGAACCCGAAGACCGACGTCAACCAGGCGACCGCCTCGCGCACGTCGGGGTAGATGAGAACGGGGATGACGGAGCTCTGCGGAATCGAGCGGTTGGGCTTCACGCTCCCGCCAGCATAGAGCTGCCGTCCCGGAGCCGAGCGGAGTGCCGTCCGGGCCGCGTCGGGGAACCGGCTCCCGCGAGCGGCCCCGGCCTCGTGGGTCGGCCGTCGCTACGCTTCGGCGATCGGCCGGCCGACCACGAGCGCATCGCGGAGCTCCGGCTCCAGGTCGCGGTAGATCGCGTCGGGGCGGACGCCGAGCGCGTCGAGCGTCTTCGAGAAGAAGCAGCGCGCGGTGGCCGCCAGGACGACGTCCATGATCTCGGTGTCCGAGAGCCCGAGCTCGCGGAGCCGCCCGAGCTCGGCGTCGCCGATCGAGGTGGCGTCGTCGACGACGCGCTCTGCCAGGTCCATGACGGAGACGTCGACCTCGTCCAGGCCGGCGGCACGGTGATCGAGGGCGATCTCCAGCACCGGTTCGTCGAAGCGCTCCCGCAGGACGGTGCCGTGGGCAAGGCAGCAGTAGCTCGACCGCAGCCGCCGAGCCGCGGCGAATGTCGCGAGCTCGTAGCGACGTAGGTCCATCCCGGCCTTGATCGCGCCGTTCAGCTGCGCCCAGGCCGCATACACCTCGGGCCGCTCCGCGAACGCGCGCTCGTAATTCGTCGCCACGGCCGGGATTATCGCTCAGCACCGGCCGTCGCGGGCGCGAAGCGAGGGCGCCCGGCCCGCGACGTCGAGACCCCTCGCGCCGCCGCGGAGAGCCCGGGCGCCGGCAGCCGGTTCGTCTAGCCTCAGCGGCGATGGCACGCACCAAGCTTCGCAGCCGCCGGGAGGTCGTCGAGCGCGCCGGAGAGCTCGGCAAGGTGCTGCGGGCCGCGCTCGTGCGCGTCCGCGACGACCCGGACGACCCGCGGGTGATCGAGGCGATGTGGCAGGCAGAGGGCCTCGGAACCCTCCTCTGGGCGCTCGGCCTCGTCGAGCAGGAGCGGTTCGACCACCCGTTCGATCCGGAGTGGCTCGTCGCCACGCCGCTCGCGAGCGGCTCCCTGAGGGCGCGGGCGGAGATCGAGCACGCGCGGGAGACTGCCCGCCTCTGGCACTGGCGCGCGCGCACGCGGGCGCTGCGGGACGAGCCGGAGCTCGAGCTTCCCGGGAGCTGGACCTCGTTCGAGCAGCTCGTCGCGGTCGCGGCGATGCGGGGATACGAGCGCGGGCTGCTTCCCGCGCCCCTCCGCGGCGACTTCCCCGCCTTCGGCACCGGGTACCGCGAGCTCTCCCCGGAACAGCATGCCGAGGTGCTCTCGATCGCCTACGAGCGGCACCGCGCGCTCAACTGGCTCTGCGGGCTCGGCAAGACCTGGGCCGCGACCCCGACCGACACCTGAAGAGCGTCGCGGGACGGCCGTCGCGCGGCCGGTCAGGCCGCGGCCGGCGCCTGCCCGGAGGCTACTCCGACTGCTCGGAGGCCGGCGCGTCGGCTTCCGGCTCGGAGGCCGAGGCGGTTGCACCGACCTTCGCCGGCTCCGGCGCGGAGACGGGCGGGATCACCTCGATGTCGACCTCTTCCTCGTTCTGGCGCTTGACGACGATCGTCGAGCCGGGCTCCAGGCTGCGGCCGAGGACGAAGTCGGCGAGCGGATCCTCGATCAGGCGCTGGATCGCGCGGCGCAGCGGCCGGGCCCCCATCGCCGGGTCGTAGCCCTTCTCGACCAGCATCTCCTTCGCCTCCGGGGCGAGGTCGATCGTCACCTCGTGCTCCGCCATCTGCACGCGCAGGCGGTTCAGCATCAGGTCGACGATCTGGAGGATCTCCTCCTTGGAGAGCTTCGGGAAGACGATGATCTCGTCGATCCGGTTGAGCAGCTCCGGCCGGAACGACTTCTTCAGGTCGCCCATCACGCGGCCCTTCATGTCGTCGTAGGAGAGCCCCTGCTCGTCGGAGAGATTGAAGCCGAGCGCCTGGTTCTTCGAGATCGAGGTCGAGCCGATGTTCGAGGTCATGATCACGATCACGTTCCGGAAGTCCACCTTGCGGCCCTGCGAGTCGGTCAGCTTCCCGTCCTCGAGGATCTGGAGCAGGATGTTGAAGACATCGGGGTGGGCCTTCTCGATCTCGTCGAACAGCACCACCGAGTAGGGCTTGCGGCGCACGGACTCGGTCAGCTGCCCGCCCTCGTCGTAGCCGATGTAGCCGGGCGGCGAGCCGACGAGGCGCGAGACGGCGTGCTTCTCCATGTACTCGGACATGTCGATCTGGATCATCGCCTCCTCGTCGCCGAACAGGAACTCGGCGAGCGTGCGCGCGAGCTCGGTCTTCCCGACGCCCGAGGGGCCGAGGAAGATGAACGAGCCGGTCGGGCGCTTCGGATCCTTGATCCCGGCGCGTGCGCGGCGGATCGCCTTCGAGACGGCGATGATCGCCGCATCCTGGCCGATCACGCGCTTGTGGAGCTCCTCCTCCATCCGGATCAGCTTCTGCGACTCGGCCTCGGTCAGCTTGAAGACGGGGATCCCGGTCCACATCGAGACGATGTCGGCGATCTCGTCCTCGCCGATCTGCGGCTGCTCGGACGGCTCCTGGTTGCGCCACTCCTCCTCGAGCTCGCGCTTCTTCTGCGTGAGCTTGCGCTCCTTGTCGCGCAGGGAGGCGGCCTTCTCGAACTCCTGGTTCTCGATCGACTCCTCCTTGTCCTTGCGAACCCGCTCGATCTCCTCCTCGAGCTCGCGGTAGCGCGGCGGCGCAGTCATCGTCTTGATCCGCATCCGCGACGCGGCCTCGTCGATCAGGTCGATCGCCTTGTCGGGGAGCTGGCGGTCCTGGATGTAGCGGTCGGCGAGCGTCGCCGCGGCGACGAGGGCGTCGTCGGTGATCTTGCAGCGATGGTGCGCCTCGTAGCGGTCGCGAAGGCCGCGCAGGATCTGGACGGTGTCGTCGGTCGAGGGCTCCTCGACCCGGATCTGCTGGAAGCGCCGCTCGAGCGCGGCGTCGCGCTCCAGGTACTTGCGGTACTCGTCGAGCGTCGTCGCGCCGATCGTCTGCAGCTCTCCGCGCGCCAGCGCCGGCTTGAGGATCGACGCCGCGTCGATCGCGCCCTCGGCGGCCCCCGCCCCGACGAGGTTGTGCAACTCGTCGATGAACAGGATGATGTCGCCGCGCTGGGTGATCTCCTTCATCACCTTCTTGAGGCGCTCCTCGAACTCGCCGCGGTACTTCGAGCCGGCGACCAGGGCGGCCAGGTCGAGGGTGTAGATCTGCTTGTTCTTGAGGATGTCGGGAACCTGGTTCGCGCTGATTCGCGCCGCGAGGCCCTCGACGACGGCCGTCTTGCCGACCCCCGGCTCGCCGATCAGGACGGGGTTGTTCTTCGTCCGCCGGGAGAGAATCTGCATCACGCGCTCGATCTCGGTCTGCCTTCCGACCACCGGGTCGAGCTTGCCCTCTGCAGCGAGCTTGGTCAGGTTCCGCCCGAACTGGTCGAGCAGCTTCGAGCTCTTCGACTTCTCTCCCGGAGGCCCGCCCTGAGCCTGCCCACGGCGGCCGGGACCGGAGAGCATGCGGATGATCTCGTTGCGGATCTTCTCGGCGTCGGCGTCGAAATCGAGCAGGATCCGTGCCGCGACGCCCTCGTTCTCCCGCACCAGCCCGAGCAGGATGTGCTCGGTGCCGATGTAGTTGTGGCCGAGCGACAGCGCCTCGCGCAGCGCAAGCTCGAGCACCTTCTTCGCGCGCGGGGTGAACGGGATCTGGCCGCTCGTGACCTCGTCGCCCTGCCCGACGATCCGGGCCACCTGCGCGCGCACCTCTTCCACGGTGATGTCGAGCGACTCGAGCACCCGTGCGGCGAGACCCTCTTCCTCGCGCAGGAGCCCGAGCAGGATGTGCTCGGTGCCGATGTAGTTGTGCTTGAGCGCCCTCGCCTCGTCCTGGGCGAGGACGACGACCTGACGAGCCCGTTCCGTGAATCTCTCGAACACCTCGACCTCTCTTCCGCCTAACCCAACGCCGTCCGCGGCCCGTTCTCCGGACTACGCCATGGTACCCAGGAGTATCGGCCAGCGGTCGGCAGTGTTGACCCGATCCGCATGAAGCACCCTACTGGTGGCGCTCGCGAAGCGCTGGGAAGAGGATCACGTCGCGGATCGAGTCCTTGCCCAGGAGGACCATCGCGAGCCTGTCGATCCCCATCCCGAGCCCACCGGTCGGCGGCATGCCGTAGGAGAGGGCCTCGACGTAGTCGGGATCGCCCGGCTCGGCCTCGACGTTCCCGCCCGCACCCTCCGCCTCCTGCATGGCGAAGCGCGCCGCCTGCTCCTCGGAGTCGATGATCTCGGTGAATGCGTTGCCGAGCTCCATCCCGCCCGCGTAGTACTCGAAGCGCTCGACGATGCCCTCGCCGCCCTCGGTCGGGCGGGCGAACGGGGACAGCTCGACCGGGTAGTCGTAGAGGATCGTCGGCTGGATCAGCGCCGGCTCGACGAAGTGCGAGAGGGCATGGTCGATCAGCTGCGCCCAGGTCCTGTCGTGCTGGGTCTCGACCCCGCGCGCGACGAGCCCGGCGCGGAGCTCGTGCTCGTCGCGCGTCCAGAGGCCGTGCTCGGCGAGCGCGTCGACGAGCTGCACGCGCTGCCAGCGTCCGAGGTCGATCTCGTGGCCGCGGAAGACGACCTTCGTCGTGCCGAGGGTCTCGTCGGCGACCCGGGCCACGAGGCGCTCCATCCGGTCCATCGTGTCGCGGTAGTCGGCGTAAGCCTCGTACCACTCGAGCATCGTGAACTCGGGGTTGTGCTTGAAGGAGACGCCCTCGTTGCGGAAGTCCTTCCCGAGCTCGTACACGCGCTCGAGGCCGCCGACGATCAGCCGCTTGAGGTAGAGCTCGGTCGCGATGCGCAGGTAGAACCTCTGCTCGAGCTCGTTGTGGAACGTCTCGAACGGACGGGCGAAGGCGCCGCCGTAGCGGGGCTGCAGGATCGGCGTCTCGACCTCGACGAACCCCTCGTCGTCGAGAGCGCGCCGCACCGCGGTGACCATGCGGGCGCGCAGCATGAAATCGGCGCGCGTCTCCTGGTTCATCAGCAGGTCGAGGTAGCGCCGGCGGTAGCGCTGCTCGACGTCGGTGAGGCCGTGGAAGGTGTCCGGAAGGGGGGCGCGGATCCGCGCGAGCAGCTCGAGCCTGTCGGCCAGGAGCGACGGCTCGCCCCGCCTCGACTTCGTCGCGTGGCCGGTGACGCCGACGAGGTCGCCGAGATGGACGTCGACCTCGCCCGTCCGCTCGACGGGGCAGAGCAGCTGGATCCGGCCGGAGCGATCGACCAGATCGAGGAAGACGAGCTTGCCCATCTCCCTGCGGGCGAGGACGCGGCCCGCGAGGCGCCGTTCCGCGGGCCCCTCGACGCCGGGGTCGAGCGCCTCCGCCTCGACCCGGACGGCGGCGATCTCGTCCCGGTCGGGGAAGCGCTTCGGCGTCATCACGGCAGCCTAGTCAGGCCGGCCTGCGACACATCATCCAGGCGGGCGGGCCGTCGTCCGGGGTCCGCCCCTCCCTGACGACCTCGAAGCCGTGGTGCTCGTAGAACGCGAGGTTGTGCTCGGTGTTCGTGAGCAGCGCGCAGGGAACCTGGTCGCGGGTCGAGGCCTCGATGCCGGGCGCGATCAGGGCGCTGCCGATCCCTTGCCGCCGGCGGCTCGGCTCGACGCCGATTCCGGCCAGGTACCAGTGCGGCTCGGGCACCGCGACCGCCCGCATCGCCTCGACGGCACGGCCGTAGGCCAGGAAGCGCGAGGTTCCCTCGCGCACTTTGACCGGGGTCGCGACGAGAGCCCGCAGCATGGCCCCGACATGAACCTCGGCCCGGCCGGGCGGTAGCCAGCGCGCGCAGCCTAGGACCGCTCCGCGCGTCGTCCAGGCCTCGCCGTCCGTGACCTCGAACGCAACCCGGAAGAGCCACGGCAGCAGCGACTCGCGTCGTCGCGGGCTCGGCAGCACCCAGCTCCAGGCGGGGTCGTCGTGAAACGCGCGGGCGAGAACCTCGCTCGCCTCGGCCAGCTGATCGGCGCGCAGCCGGACGATCTCCATCGCGCGACGATAACGCCCGCTCGCTCCTAGCTAGGCCGCCTTGATCTCGAGGATCTTGAACTTGAGCGAGCCGCGCGGGGCCGCGACCTCGACGGTGTCGCCCTTCTTGCGGCCCATGATCGCCTTGCCGACCGGCGATTCGTTCGAGAGCTTGTTCTCCGACGGGTTCGCCTCGGCCGAGCCGACGATGTGGTACTCGACCGTCTTGTTGGCCGCGATATCGCGCAGCCGGACGGTGGCGCCGACCGAGACGCTGTCCTTGGAGATCTCCTTCTTGGTGATCACTCGCGCCGAGAGCAGCCGCTCCTCGAGCTGGGCGATCCGATGCTCGAGCATCGCCTGCTCGTTTTTCGCATCGTCGTATTCCGCGTTCTCGGCGATGTCCCCGAACTCGCGGGCGACGCGAATCCGCTCGGCGACTTCGCGCCGCTTCTCGGTCTGGAGATACTCGATCTCCTGTCTCAGCTTCTCGTACCCCTGAGAGGTGAGTATGACTTCCTTCAAGCGCCCTCCTGGCGACCACGAACGGGCCCTGGCGGCCCGAACGGGCGGCCATAGTAGCTTCGCGGGCGGGGCCTCCGCAAGCCCCATCGCTACCATCGGCCCGATGCGCGGCGACGGCCCCCAGATCGACCTCGGCGAGCGCTGGCTCCTCGGAGGAGTCGAGATCCCGACCCGCCTCGTCCTGGCGCCGATGGCCGGCGTGAGCGTGCAGGCGTTCCGGCGCCAGGGGCGGCGCTACGGCGCCGGCCTCGTGTGCTCGGAGATGGTCTCCGTCGCCGGCATCCAGCACCGCAACGAGCGCACCCTCGGGTACCTGCGAGTGGCCGCCGACGAGCATCCGCTGGCGATCCAGATCTTCGGCTCCGACCCGGCCGCGATGGCCGAGGCCGCGCGCGCCGTCGAGGCGGCCGGGGCCGACATCGTCGACATCAACTTCGGCTGCCCGGTCAGGAAGGTGACGAAGACCGGCGCCGGGGCCTCCGTCCTCGACGATCCCGACCACGCGGCGCGCCTCGTCTCGGCGGTCGCCGGAGCGGTCGAGCTGCCGGTCTCGGTGAAGATGCGACGCGGGACCGCCGACGGCTCCCGCGACTGCCTCACCGTCGGGCCGCGGCTGGTCGAGGCCGGCGCGGCGTCGCTGACGCTGCACCCCCGCTCGGCGAAGCAGATGTACACCGGCGTCGCCGACCACTCGCTGACCGCCGAGCTCGTCGGGATGGTCGGGGTGCCCGTGATCGCCTCGGGCGATGTCACCTCCCGCGCCCGCGCGCAGGCCGTCCTCGCGACGACCGGCGCCGCGGCGGTCATGGTCGGCCGGGCGGCGCAGGGCAACCCGTGGGCGCTGCGCGAGATCATGGGCGACCCGCGGGAGCCGACGCGCGAAGAGGTGGTCGCGGAGCTGCTCCTGTTCATCCGGGAGACGGTGCGCGAGCTCGGCGAGCAGCGCGCGACGGGGTTCCTGAAGAAGTTCTACGCCTGGTATCTGGGGCGCGGCCGCTTCCCGAAGCCGTTCAAGCAGGAGCTCGTAATGCTGCCGACGATCGACGAGGTCGAGGTGCGGCTCCTCGCGGCGGCGCCGGGAGCCCGCGAGGTCCTCGAGCGGCTCGAGGCCGACCTCGGGCCGGTGGACGAGGTGCTGCTCGACTCGCTGCCGATCTCGCTCTACGGCGGCGGCTGACCGGCCCCCCCGGCGCCCTTGCCGGCCGGCGCCGGGGCGATCGCGGCGGTCGGCTCACGGACGTCCGCGGTTCCGTTCCCAGACGATCCGCAGCCCCTGCAGCGTCAGCTCGGGATCGATCTCCGCGATCGTCCGCGAGTGCGGCGCGATCAGCTCCGCCAGGCCGCCGGTCGCGATCACGAGCGCATCCGGGGCGCCGAGCTCCGCACGGACCCGGTCGACGATGCCGTCGACCTGCCCGGCGAAGCCGTAGACGAGCCCCGACTGGAGACCCTGCGTCGTCGTCTTGCCGATCACCCGCTCGGGGGCCTCGAACGGCACCTTCAGCAGGCGCGCGGCGCGAGCGAACAGGGCATCCATCGAGACCTCGATTCCCGGCGCGAGCACGCCGCCGAGGTACTCGCCCGCCGCCGAGACGATGTCGAAGTTCGTCGAGGTGCCGAAGTCGACGACGATCACCGGCGCGCCGTGGCGCTCTCTGGCGGCGACCGCGTTCGCGATCCGGTCCGGCCCCACTTCGCGCGGGTCGTCGTAGCGGATCGGAACCCCGGTCGAGACGCCGGGCCCGAGCACGAGCAGGTCGACGCCCGCCCAGCGCGACGCGAACGCCTCGTACTCGCGGACGAGCTGCGGCACCGTCGCCGAGAGCGCGATCCCGTCCAGCGAGTCCAGCTCGAGGAACGACCGCAGCATCACCGCAAGCTCGTCGGCTGTGTGCCTCGGGTCGGTGCCGACGCGGAACTGCTCCGCCAGCCGGTCGCCGTCGAAGAGGCCGAAGACGGTCTGCGTGTTGCCGACGTCGATCGCGAGCAGCATCGGTTGGGCTCGCGGAGAGAGCTACGCGTCGTCGTCGGCAGCGAGATCGCTCATCCGCTTGGCGAGCGCCTCGGCCGTCAGCGCCGGCTCGTCGCCGTCGGTACGGAGCTCCTCGACCGTCACGTCGCCCGACGTCCAGAGCTCGACGCGCGGGATCATCCGCGTGGGGCGGGACTTGTCCCAGACCCAGACGTCCTCCATCTTGAGCTGGAAGAACGGGTAGGAGGGCTGCGGGACGTACTGCAGGTCGAGCTTGTTGCAGAGGTACGTCGCATCCTGGGTCAGCACGCAGTAGCGGAAGAGCGTGTAGACCGCGCTGTACTCGCGCTTGAGGCGGAGCTCGAGCTCGGCCTCGAACTCGTCGAGCTCGTCAAGGTGGCTCACGCCGGGGATTGTAGCTCCGCCAGGAGCGTGGAGACGACCCCCCGCCCGGGAACCACGAGGCCGGGGTCGAGCTCGGCGAGCGGCTCGAGGACGAACCGCCGCTCGTGAAGCCGCGGGTGGGGCACCTCGAGCCCCGGCTCGGCGACCGTCTCCTCGCCGTAGAGCAGGAGATCGAGGTCGATCGCCCGCGGGCCCCACCGCTCCCCGCCGCGCACGCGACCGAGCTCGCGCTCGACCTCGAGCAGCCGGTCGAGCAGCGCCCGGGCCGTTAGCCCGGTCTCGACCTCGGCGACCGCGTTCAGGAAGAGAGGCTGGTCGAGGAGCCCCCAGGGCTCGGTCTCCCGGATCGTGGAGAGTCGCCGGGCCCCGAGCAGTCCGGCAGCCCGTCGGATGGCCCGCTCCCGGTTGCCGAGGTTCGCGCCCAGCCCGACGTACGCACGCGTCCCGATCGTCAAGGGGTCTGACCCCGCTCGGCCGTGACGGCGGCGAACTCGAGCTCGACCCCGGCCGGGCGTACCTCCGGCTTGCGGACGCGCACCCGGAGCCAGACGGGCTCGAAGCGCGCGAACAGCTCGTCGGCGATCGCAGCGGCGAGCGCCTCCAGCAGCATGAACCGGCGGCCTGCGATCTCGCACAGGGCGGCCGCGACGTCGCGGTAGTCGACCGCGTCCTCGATCCGGTCGCCTGCCCCCCGCTCGCCGACCTCCAGCTCGACGTCGTAGACGAACCGCTGCCCCCGCGCGCGCTCGGCCTCGCCGGCGCCGTGGTGCCCGTAGAGCTCGATCCCGCGCAGCTCGATCTTCACGGCCCCTCGGCCACCGCCTGCGCCGCCCGCAGCGCCTCGACGTGGGCGCGGACATCGTGGGCGCGCAGGATCGTGGCGCCCCGGTCATAGGCGGCCACCGCGGCGCCGATCGACGCGGACGCGGTCCCGACGGCGGCCGCGGGGTCGCCGAGGAGCTTCCCCAGCGAGCTCTTCCGCGAGAAGCCGACCAGCACGGGGCGCCCGATCGCGACGAGCTCCCCCAGGCGGCGCACGAGCTCGAAGTTGTGCGCCGCCGTCTTCCCGAACCCGATCCCCGGATCGAGGCAGATGCGGTCCTCCGGGACGCCTGCCTCGACCGCGACCGCGAGCCGCTGCTCGAGGAACGACTTCACCTCCGAGACGACGTCGTCGTAGGCCGGGTCTGCCTGCATCGTCCGCGGCTCCCCACGCATGTGCATCAGGCAGAGATAGGCGCCTGCGTCGGCCACCACCCCGGCAAGCTCCGGGTCCCGCAGCGCGGTCACGTCGTTCACGAGCTCCGCCCCGAGCTCGAGGGCCCGGCGCGCCACCTCGGCCTTCGCCGTGTCGATCGAGACGGGCTCGCCGGCCAGCGCCTCGAGCACCGGCACGACCCGGCGCAGCTCCTCGTCGAGCGAGACGCCGTCGGAGCCGGGTCGGGTGGACTCTCCGCCGACGTCGACGATCGCCGCCCCCTCGGCGAGCATCCCGCGCGCCTCGACGGCGGCGACGTTCGGCCGGAGGTAGAGACCGTCGCCGGAGAACGAGTCGGGCGTGACGTTGACGACGCCCATCACGGACGGGCGGGCGAAGCGCACGTCGATCGGCGGCCTGGAGCTCACCGCCGAAGTCTTACCGCTCGACGGCTACTTGGCGCCTTCGGGCTCGGGCGGCTGCATCGCCGACCCGGGCAGCGGGAACGGGCGCGGCTTGACCTGCGCGCGGCTGCGCGGCTTCGGTTCGGGAGGCGGCAGCGCGGCCTGATCCTCGGCGGCAAAGACCTCGTCCTCCGACTCGCCGTCGAGCAGGCGCAGGAACTGGTCCTTGTCGATCGTCTCCCGCTCGATCAGGATCTGCGAGATCCGGTGGAGGTCGTCCATGTGCTCACGCAGCACCTTCAGCGCCAGCTCGTGCCCGTCCTCGATGATGCGCCGCACCTCGTCGTCGATCTCCCGGGCGAGCTCGTCCGAGTAGTCGGGCTCGTGCCCCATCTCGCGGCCGAGGAACGGCATCCCGGTGTCGCGGCCGAGCACGCGCGGGCCCAGCTTCTCGCTCATGCCGAACCGCATCACCATCTGCTTCGCGGTGTGGGTGATCTTCTCGATGTCGTTCGCCGCGCCGGTCGTGACCTCGTTGAACACGAGCTCCTCCGCCGCCCGCCCGCCGAGCGTCATCGCGATCTCCTCCTGGAGCGCCTGCTTGGTCTGCATGTAGCGATCCTCGGTCGGCAGCGAGATCGTCAGCCCGAGCGCCTGGCCGCGGGAGACGATCGTGATCTTGTGGATCGGGTTCGTGTTCTCGAGGTAGTGCCCGACGAGCGCGTGGCCCATCTCGTGGTAGGCGGTGATCCGCTGCTCCTTCTCGGAGAGCAGGCGCGCCTTCTTCTCGGGCCCTGCGATCACCCGCATGATCCCCTCTTCCAGGTCGTCCTGCTCGATCGTCTTCTTGCCGTGGCGCGCGGCGAGCAGCGCAGCCTCGTTGACGAGGTTCGCGAGATCGGCGCCGGTGAACCCGGGCGTGCCGCCGGCGAGCGAGTCGAGATCGATCTCGGCTGCGAGCGGCTTGCCCTTCGAGTGGACCTCGAGGATCTTCTTGCGGCCGTTCCGGTCGGGGCGGTCGACGACGATCTGCCGGTCGAAGCGCCCGGGCCGCAGCAGCGCCGGGTCGAGGATATCCGGGCGGTTCGTGGCGGCGATCAGGATGATGTTGTCCTTCATCTCGAAGCCGTCCATCTCGACGAGCAGCTGGTTCAGCGTCTGCTCGCGCTCGTCGTGGCCGCCGCCGAGGCCGGCGCCGCGATGGCGCCCGACCGCGTCGATCTCGTCCATGAAGATGATGCAGGGGTTCGCCTGCTTCGCCTGCTCGAACAGGTCGCGAACGCGCGAGGCGCCGACGCCGACGAACATCTCGACGAAGTCCGAGCCCGAGATCGAGAAGAAGGGGACGCCCGCCTCGCCCGCGACCGCGCGCGCGAGCAGCGTCTTGCCAGTGCCCGGAGGCCCGTAGAGCAGGACGCCCTTCGGGATCCGCGCGCCGAGGGCCTGGAACTTCTTCGGGTTCTCGAGGAACTCCTTGATCTCCTGCAGCTCCTCGACCGCCTCGTCGACGCCCGCCACGTCCTTGAAGCCGATCTTGGGTGAGTCCGGCGCCATCCGCTTGGCGCGCGACTTGCCGAAGCTCATCACCTTCGAGCCGCCGCCCTGCATCTGGTTCATCAGGAAGATCCAGAAGCCGATCAGGAGCAGGATCGGCAGGAAGCCGACGATCGTCGAGGCCCACGAGAAGCCGCCGACGCCCTTCGAGTCGTAGTTGACGTGGTGCTTGTCGAGCAGGTCCTGGAACTGGAGCGCGGACTGGTCACTCGGGTAGTGGACCGTGACCGACTTGCCGTCCTTCTGCGTCGCGGTGATCGAGCGCTTGCTCGGGTTGAAGACGACCTTGTCGAACACGGGCTTCTGATCGGTCGCGATCCACTGCTGAAGCTCGTAGTAGGTGCTGACGCCCGGGACCGCCGTGCTGCTCGTGTGCATGAGCTGGCTGCTCGCCAGCCACACGACCAGGACGATCGCGATGAGCGGGATGAACGCGCTGCGGAAGAGACGATTCACAGATCCTCGCCGATCAGGGTACCGGAACCTTTTTTGACGCCGAGGGCAGTTTTACTTCCCGCACAGGAACCGATTCAGGTGCCCTCGGGCATCAGATCGTCGTGGAGCACGCCGACGTAGGTCAAATTCCGGTACCGCTCGGCGAAATCGAGCCCGTACCCGATCACGAAGCGGTTCGGGATCTCGAAGCCGACGTAGTGGACGTCGACCTCGATCTCGCGCCGATCGGGCTTCGTCAGCAGCGCGCACACCTGGAGGCTCGCCGGCTCGCGCGACTCGAGATTCCGCACGAGGTAGGAGAGCGTGAGCCCCGAGTCGATGATGTCCTCGATCACGAGCACGTGACGACCCCCGATGTTGATGTCGAGGTCCTTGAGGATGCGGACGACGCCCGACGAGTCGGTCGAGGCGCCGTAGCTCGAGATCGCCATGAAGTCGACCTCGCAGGGCACGCTGATCGTGCGCATCAGGTCGGCCATGAAGAAGACGGCTCCCTTGAGGACGCCGACCAGCAGGAGCTCGCGGCCCTGGTAGTCGGCGCTGATCTCCAGGCCGAGCTCGTGGATCCGGGCCTGGAGGCGCTCCTCGTCGATCAGGATCTCGCCCACGCCGCGCTCGAGCTCGGTGAAGCGGCGGTTCATGCGCGGACCGCCTCGACGCCGACCGCCTCGACGATCCCGGGCACGGCGACGACCTCGTCGCCCCGGACGACGAGCGGCCACCCTTCACGGTCCGAGCGGGGGATCTTGGCGTCGACGAACACGTCCTGGATCTTCCTGGAGCGCCCGGCGAGCCTGTCGCCGGGCCTCCACCCGCGCACGATAAGGCCTGGCAGGTTTGAGCGGATGCGCCAAACGCCCCAGGCGACCTCGCCGTCGAGCCTGATCGGGCCGTGCTCGAGCCAGAGGCGGTCGTGCTCGCGCACCGCCTGGATGCCGCCGCCGAGGTCGACGCGCAGCGAGCCGGCGGGGGCGTCGAGCAGCTCCGCGAGCGCGGGCGGGAGCGTTCGGCGCCGTTCGAGCGAACGGAGCACGTTCTCGCGGGCGGCGGGATGGATCCGCCGGAGCAGCGGGACGATCTCGTCGCGGATCAGGCCGCGCGTCGTGCCGGGGTTCGAGGAGTCGACCCGGAAGGCGAGCCCGCGCTCGGTGCAGAAGGCCTCGGTCTCCTCGCGCCAGAGCGGCAGGAGCGGCCGGACGACGCCGTCCTCGCGCCGCACCTTGATCCCCCTGGTGTTCCCGCTCGTGACGAGCCGGTAGAGGATCGTCTCGACCTGGTCGCTCGCGGTGTGACCCGTCGCACGGAGGCGTCCGGCCGCCTGTGCGTAGCGGAGCTCGCGCAGCTCCGCCTCGCTCGCCCCGGCGCCGCCGGCCCGCACGATCTCGGCGCCGAGCTCCCGCGCGCAGAAGCGCGCGTCCTCGTCGGACTCTCCCCCCCGGAGCCCGTGGTCGACGTGCAGCGCCGAGGCGCGGTAGCCGAGCTCGCGCAGCGCGTGGAGCAGGCAGGTGGAGTCGGGGCCGCCCGAGACGAGGCAGAGCACCGCGCCGCCCGGCTCGATCAGCCGCTGGCGCCGGATGTGCGCCTCGATCCGCGCGAGCACGTCCACTCCGGCAAGTGTTGCAATCACCAGCTCGGCGCGGCGAGCCATCGCTCGAGCACCCCCGCGGCCCGGTCGAGCTCGTCGGCCACGAACGGGTAGGCGGTCGCATAGCCGGCGAGCGCCACGCGGGCGGCGGGCTCGCCGCCGTCCCGCGCGGCGAGCGCGTAGGCGACCGGCAGCGAATGGGAGACGGCGAGGATCGCCTGCTCGGGACGGTCGAGCAGGATGCGGTAGGCCCGCGCGTAGCGCTCGGCGATCTGCCGGCGGCTCTCGCCGCCCGGTCCCGGCGACTCAGCCGAGGAGGCGCCGGCCGCCCAGGCCCGGAACTCCTCGAGCGGGGCACCCTCGAAGCGCCCGTAGAGCGGGTCGTTCAACTCAGCCAGGACGAGCCTCGGCACCTCACGCCCTCGCAGCGCCTCGTCCGCCGTCGCCCGGGCCCGCTCGAACTCGCTCGTCACGCAGAGCTCGATCGGCTCCGACACCAGCTCCCGGCCGAGCCTGCGCGCCTGCTCGAGGCCCGCCGGAGTCAGCCCGCAGGGAACGCCGACATCGCCGTTCAGGGCTCCCCTCACGCTGAACTCGCTCTCGCCGTGCCGTGTCAGGATCACCCGCCTCATCTCAGAAGAGCAGCGAGCGGTAGCGGCCGACGAGGCCCATCCCGATCGACTCGTAGAGCCCGATCGCGACGTCGTTCTCGGTGCGCACGAAGAGGGTCACTATCGGGGTTGTGCGGAGCAGTAGCCGGCAGAGGTCCCGCATCCCGCGCGAACCGTAGCCGTGACCGCGCGCCTGCGGATCGACCCAGACCTGCTGCACCTGCACGACGGCGGGCGTCCATGCGGAGGCCTCCGCCTTGAAGAGCACGACGCCGTCCTCGAGCCACAGCCATGACCTGCCCTCCAGGATCTGCGCCCGCGTCCGCCAGGCGAAGCCTTCGGGGTCGCGGCCGAGCGGATCGACGCCGAGCTCCTCGGCGTGGGCGGCGGCGCAGACCGGGATCAGCAGCTCCAGATCGTCGAGCGTCGCCTGCCGCAGCCCGCTCCCGCCGTCCGGCGGCGGCTCGGCAATCGCGTAGACCGGCTGCCCCGGCCGGTCCGCCCGCGGCGCCGGGAACCGGCGCGCCGCCGCCTCCCAGAGCTCGCCCACCGCGCGCTCGTCGCCGATGATCATCCTGGACGCGCTCCGGGCGGCGGCCTCGGCGAACGCCCCGCAGCCGTGTCCCGAGGGGACGAGGTTGGCGCCCAGGTGGCAGAGCGCGGTCAGCGAGCCGCCCTCCTCGAGTGCGAGGAAGCGGCCGTAGCCGCGCCGGGCGACGTCCTCGAGGAAGACCCGCTCGACCGGAGCGCCGGCGCAGAACGCGAGGATCTGGTCGAAGCTCGGCTCGTGGGGCCGCCGGGTCACTGACCCGAAGACTCTAGGGGGCGGGGCCCTCGCTGCACCGCTTGCGTATACACGACGGGCGAGCTCGGTTCAAACGGCCACCGGCCCTCGAAGCCACTAGGCTTCGACCCCATGCCGATCCACGTCCGGGCAGAGCCGGGCGAGTACGCCGAGGCGGTGCTGCTCCCCGGCGACCCGCTGCGGGCCAAGTACATCGCGGAGACCTACCTCGACGAGGTCGTGCAGCGCAACGCGGAGCGCGGCCTGCTCGGCTACACGGGGCTCTACGAGGGCCGGCCCGTGTCGGTCCAGGGAACCGGGATGGGCTGCCCGGGAGCCACGATCGTCTTCGAGGAGCTCGTGCAGCTCGGCTGCAAGAAGCTGATCCGCGTCGGCACCTGCGGCGGCCTGCAGATCAGCCACGAGCTCGGCGACCTGATCGTCGCGCTGACGGCGGCGCCGGCCGATTCGACCGCGTCGCACCTCGTCGGCGGCGAGCCGCACTGCCCGACCGCGTCCTGGTCGCTCGTCCACGAGGCGGTGCACATCGCGAAGCACAGCGACCTCGACCTCCACGTCGGGCCGGTCGTCTCGAGCGATCTCTTCTACAACCCGAACGCGGGGCAGTACGAGCGGTGGGCGGCGCGCGGCGTGCTCGCCGTCGAGATGGAGGCCGCTGCGCTCTTCACGATCGGAGCGCTGCGCGGCGTCGAGACGGCCTGCCTGCTCACGGTCAGCGACATCGTCGTCGAGGGCGTCTTCACGCGGATCTCCGAGGACGACCTCCGCGCGGCGGTCGACCGCATGACCAAGCTCGCGCTGGACGTGGCGATCTCGGAGAAGCGCTAGCCGTTCCGCGTGAGCGAAGAGGCGGTCTTCCTCGTCAACCCCGCGAGCGCGAACGGCGCGACCGGAAAGCGGTGGCCGAAGCTCGAGGCGCGCGCCCGCGAGCTCGGGCTGAGCGGGAAGGCGCTCCTCTCCGAAGGCCCCGGCCACCTGACCGAGCTGGCACGCGAGGCGGCCGCGGCCGGCGGCCTGATCGTCGTCGTCGGCGGCGACGGGACGCTGAACGAGGTCGTGAACGGGATCGCCGGCTCGGACTGCGAGCTCGCGTTCGTCGCCGCCGGAACCGGCCAGGACTTCGGGCGCACGCACGGGATCCCGACGGGCTTCGACGACGCCGTCCGCGTCGCGCTCGGGGGGGAGGCTCGGGCGATCGACCTCGGGCGCGCAGTCTTCACCGGGCCGGACGGCGGCGAAGCGATGCGCCTCTTCGCGAACGTCGGCTCTGCCGGCATGAGCGGCGCGGTCGCCAGGCGGGCGAACGCGATGTCCAAGGCACTCGGCGGGCGGACGACGTTCTACTACGCGCTCGTACGCGAATTCGCGGTCTGGAAGAACACCGAGGTGACCGTGCGGCTCGACGGAACCGAGCGCCACGGCCGGATGCACGACGTGATCGTCGCGAACGGGAAGTGGCACGGCGGCGGGATGAAGCTCGCGCCCGACGCAAGCGCGGACGACGGGCTGTTCGACGTCGTGCTGATCGGCGACGTGACCAAGCTCGACTTCGTCACCACCTCGCCGAAGCTCTACGGCGGCGGGCACGTCCGCCACCCCCGGGTCGAGGTGGTCAGGAGCGCGGCGGTCGAGATCGAGGCGCGCGTTCCGCTGCCGCTCGAGCTCGACGGCGAGCACGACGGGACGACGCCCGCCCGGCTCGAGGTCGTCCCGGGCGCGCTGCGCGTCCGGGTGCCCGGCCGCGGGCCCTAGGACGCGCTGGGCTTGGCCTTCGCGGCGGCTCGTGTCTTGCTCGCCGTGGCCGTCCCCGTCTTGCCCGCGGTCGAGCGGGCGCGGGTCGTCGTCCGCTTCGGCTTCACGTGCTCGAGCGCGTTCACCCGCTCCTCGACCGCCGCGAGACGAGACTCGATCGACTCGAGCCCGCGGACGAACCGCTCGGCGCGGTCGACGAGCTCTCTCGCGCTGTGCAGCGCCGAGCGCGCGGCATTCTGGGTGAGCCTGTCGAGCGCGCTCTCGCTCGCCGTCTGGAGCTGCGAGATCACCGACTTCTTGGTGGCCATACGGTCCGTCCTTTCGTGATTCGTTCCGGAAGGCTAGCGATCGCGCGCGACGGACGCGCGCGGGCCCTGTTGACAAATGTCTGCGAAGGCGTAGAGTCCCCTCATGCCAGGAGAGCCTACGACGGGCCCGCGGGCCGGCCGCCGGCTGGCCTGGGCCGGCGCGAACATCGTCCCGATCGTCCTGATCCCGCTCGCCGGGCTCCTCGTCTGGGTCGCGATCTGGCGGATCTGGCTGCCGCGCCCGGGCACGGGCGGAGCCGTCGGCCGGACCGTCACGACGGTCGACGCGAACGCCGCCACGAGGCCGACCCACCGGGTCACGACCGTGGTCAGGACGACGGTCGCCGCGGCGCCGTCGCGCCGCTCGGAGACGCTCGCCGTCGTGCTCGTCCTGCTCGGGACCGGCGCCGCGCTGATCGCGGTCTTCCACGACCGGATCGGGAGCATCGAGCTCGACCGGACCGGGACTCAAGATCGACCTCACGAAGGCCGAGCAGGCCGGAGCCGCAGAGCTCGTCGGGCGGCTCGCCAAGAGCGGCGCCGCCCCGCGAACGTACGCGCACGCCCTCGGGCGGTACGTGACCCTGGTCGCGGCCCGCCGCCCGCCCGCCTCCGACCCGGCGGCGGGTGCCTCTCTCGGGACGGCGGCCGGACTCGGCCCCGAGCAGGCGAGCGCGCTCGCCGAGCGGATCGCCGACCAGTCGATCTGACCTGCGCCGCCACTACCCTCGTCTGCGTGCCGCCGGCGATCATCGCCCACCTCGATCTCGACGCGTTCTTCGCCGCCGTCGAGGAGCTCGAGAGCCCCGACCTGCGCGGCGTGCCGCTCGTGGTCGGCGGCGATCCCCGTGGACGCGGCGTCGTCGCGACGGCGAACTACGCGGCGCGGCGGTTCGGCGTCGTCTCGGCGATGTCGTGTGCCGAGGCGCATCGGCGCTGTCCCGGGGCCGTCTTCGTGCGCCCCCGGATGGCGCTCTACCGCGAGTACTCGCACGAGGTGTGGTCGATCGTGCGGGACGTCGTCCCGACCGTCGAGCAGGCGGGCATCGACGAGGGGTACCTCGACCTGGCCGAGGTGGCGCCCGCCTTCGACGACGCGCGAGCGGTGGCCGAGGCGGTTCGCGCCGTCGTCCGCGCCCGGACAAGGCTCTCGTGCTCGCTCGGCGTCGCGAGCTCGAAGGTCGTCGCGAAGATCGCCTCCGACCGGCGCAAGCCGGGCGGGCTCACGGTCGTCCGGCCGGGACGCGAGGCGGCTTTCCTGTCACCCCTACCGATTCGCATGCTGCCCGGAATCGGCCCGCGCGCCGAGGCGCGCCTCACGACGGCCGGCGTCGAGACGATCGGCGGGCTGGCCGCCCTCGGCGACGCGGAGCTCCGCCGGCTCCTGCCCGGGAAGGTCGGACGCCTGGTCCGTGAGCGCGCCCGCGGGATCGATCCGCGGCCGCTGGAGGTCTCGACCGAGCGGATCTCGATCTCGAACGAGGAGACCTTCGCCCGGGACGTCGGCGACGTCGAGCGGCTGCACGACGAGCTTCGCCGGATGGCCGCGCGGCTCGGAGATCACCTGCGCGAGCAGGGCCAGACGGCGCGGACCGTCACGACGAAGCTCCGCTACCCGGACTTCGCGATCCGCACCCGGTCGACCTCGCTCAGCATCGGCATCGACGACGGCGCCAGGATCGGAGACCTGGCCTGCGCCCTCCTCGACCGCGCGCTTCGCGACCGTCCCGGGCCGCTGCGGCTCGTCGGCGTCGGCGTCTCGGGCCTCGCCGGCCATGCGCAGCTCCAGTTCTCGCTCCAGGCGTTCTGACAGAGTTCGGAGTCGTGGAGGGATTCGACTTCGCCGCCCGGGTCCGGGTCCGGTTCGCCGACACGGACGCCCAGGGCGTCGCGCACAACTCCAACTACTTCGTCTGGTTCGAGGTCGCCCGCGTCGAGTTCCTCGAGCGGTACGCGGGCGGCTACCAGCGACTGCGCGACGAGGGGATCGAATCGCTCGTCCTCGAGGCGCACGCTCGCTTCCTCGCCCCCGCAGTCTTCGACGACCGGCTGCTCGTGCACGCCCGCTGCCTCGATGCCCGGGGCGCCCGCTTCCGGTTCGAGTACGCCGTCGAGCGCGATGGGGTCGTGATCGCCGACGGCTGGACGGCGCACGGGACGGTCGATGCGGCGACCCTGCGCCCGACGAGGACACCCGACTGGCTGCGGTCGGCTATTGCGTCGGCGGGCGATGGCCGGACGGCGTCGCCGGAGTCGTCGACGTCGACGTAGGCGCCGGCTTCGGCTTCGGCGCCGGCTTCGGCTTCGGGCCGACGAGGACGAGCTCGGGCGAGGAGCGGTAGTTCGAGTACCAGGTCGCGTCCGAGAGGAGCTTCCCGTCCTGCGCGTACACCAGGCGGCGAACCGAGGTCGAGAGCGCCGGCGACCCCGGATCCTCGACGACCGTCTGGCCGGGAGCGAGCGAGCGGTCGAGCGTTCGCTGCACCGGCGCCGGGGCGACGACGGTGAGCGGCGCCGCTTCGCTGACCACGCGGCGATGCTGAGGCGTCCCGTACAGCGAGACGACGAGCGACGACGGACCGACGAAGGTGCGCAGCAGGAGCCAGTGGCTCGTGTCGTTCACGAACTTGAGGTCGACGTCGGGGTAGTCGACGGTCGCGTCCCGACCGAGCGGGTAGTGCGAGATGTAGAGCGCGTGGTTCGTGCGGGCGGTGATCGGCAGGCCCGCGTCGTAGGCCGCGTTGAAGACGGTCGTCGAGACCTGGCAGACGCCGCCGCCGAGGCCGGTCGAGAGCTCGCCGTTGATGATCACGGGCGCCTCGAGAAAGCCCTTCGCCGCGGTCCGGTCGCCGGTCGCGTGGTTGAAGGAGAACGTGGCGCCCGGGGCGATCAGCTTGCCGTCGACGAGATGGGCGACGAGCTCGACGTTGTGGATCCTGTTCGGCACGCCGCCGTAGAACGTCTCGTAGCTGCTGACGAGGCCGGTGATCCCCATCGCGTTCGCCGCCCGGGTCGTGCGCCCGACCGAGACGGAGCTGATCGCGAGTCGCGCCACCCGTGCCCTGGGTCTGCTCGGCGGCTGCGAGCACCGCGGCAGCCGCCCTCGGAACGTCGAGCGCGAGCCCCGGCTGGGCCGGGACGACGCTGACGTGGTCGCCCTCGGCCGCGAAGCGCGCGCCGTGGGCAGGCTGCCCGACCGTCCGGTCGAGCCGGGCGAAGTAGGCGTCGGCCGCCGGGCCGCCGAGCACGAGCTGCCCGCTGGCTCGATCGGGTAGCTGGAGCATCGGGGCGAGCTGCTTCGGCGTCAGCTCGAACCGCCTCCGGCCGACGGCGAGCGTCACCGGGGCCGAGAGGGCCTGCCGGGCCTGCGCCTGGAAGCTCTCGAGCTGGTCGGACGTCACGGTCGGCAGCTCGAGGCTCGTCGGGAGAACGACGGGGCCCGAAGGGCGCGAGAGGCTCGAGAGCGCCGACGACGATCACCCGCTCGGCTGCCGGGCGGTCGAGGCGCTCGCCCGTCTGGCCGGGGAGAGCGGCGATTCGCAGGCCGTGGCGGACGAGTCGAGCCGCCTTCCGCGGCCGGTCGATCTTCATCGCGAGCAGGCCGAGCTCGTAGTTCAGGGCCGCGCCGTAGGCGCGCGACTTCGGGACGACGTTCTCCGGGAAGAAGCGGAGCGCGAGCCGATGGAAGCCGCGGAGGATGCTGACGCCCTGTCCCTTCTCCTCGGCCGCGACGACGGCGGCGGCCCAGTTCGTGGTCACGCCCAGCTCCTCCGGGCGGATCGTGAACCGGCGCGAGCCGGCGACGAAGGTGACCGGGACGCGGGAGAGAGCGGCGCTGCGCCGAGCGAGCATCGCTTCCGCCGCTTGCGGGGTCAGACCCCCGACGTCGATCCCGGCGATCTGGGTGCCCGCGGCGAGCGTGTCCGAGGAGCCGGAGAACGCGAAGCCGACCACCATTGCGAGCGCGACCAGGCCGGCTGCGGCCGCGGCAAGACGCAGGTGGTGGTCACGCACCTGCGGTGCGGTCCGACGAGCCTGGTCGGCTGTCGAGGCACGGACGCTCACGGCCGGCCAATCGTATCGGCAGCCGCCCCGCTCCTGAGGGTTGCCTGAGGGGCCGGCGGCCGCTCCTCGATCGCCGCTCTCCGCGCGCGCTCCTGGACGGGCTCGGAGGCCCCCGAGCCGTCGCCGCGCGGCGGGCACGGCCGGGCGAGAAGGCGGCCGACGGCAGGCGAGGCATGGGGCGGGAGCCGCATCTAGGCTACGCACGATGGACTTCGAGCTCAGCGGCGAGCACCGCCTGCTCCAGGAGACGGTGCGGTCGTTCGTCGACGACCGGATCCTCCCGGTCGCCGTGCAGAACGACATCGAGCACAGGCTCGACCGGGAGCTGATCGACGGGATGGCCGAGCTGGGGATCCTCGGGATCGTGATCCCGGAGGAGTACGGCGGCGCCGGCCTCGACTTCGTCGCCGAGGCGCTCGCCTGCGAGGAGATCGAGCGGGGCGAGGCCGCCTTCCGAACGCTGATCTCCGTCCATGTCGGGCTGAACTCGCTCTCGCTGCTTCGCTACGGCTCCGAGGAGCAGAAGCAGCGCTGGCTCGTGCCCCAGGCGAAGGGCGAGAAGCTCGCCTGCTTCGGGTTGACCGAGCCGGGCGCAGGCTCCGACGTGGCCGCGATGCGAACGACCGCGCGCCGCGAGGGCGACGTCTACGTCCTGAACGGGCAGAAGAACTGGATCTCCTACGCCACGGTCGCCGATCACGCGCTCGTCTTCGCGAAGACGGATCCCGGAGCCGGGCACAAGGGCATCAGCGCCTTCGTGCTCGAGCAGGGGATGCCGGGCTTCACGACGCGCGACCAGGAGCACAAGCTCGGGATCTGGGCCGGCTCGACGGGCGAGCTCTTCTTCGAGAACGTCGAGGTGCCGGTGGCGAACCGGATCGGCGAGGAAGGGCGCGGCTTCGAGGTCGCGATGTACTCGCTCGACCACGGGCGGTTCACCGTCGCGGCAGGCGCCTGCGGGGTGGTGCGGGCCTGCCTCGAGCGCTCGGTCGAGTACGCGCGCGAGCGGGAGACGTTCGGGAGCGAGATCGGGCGCTACCAGTTCGTCCAGGACATGATCGCGACGATGGTGCTCGGCTACGAGACGTCGAAGCTGCTCGTGATGCAGGCCGCCTGGATGAAGAACGAGGGGAAGCGCTCGACGCGGGAGACGTCCCTCGCCAAGTGGCATGCGACCGAGTCGGCCTTCGAGGCAGCCCACCTCGCGATCCAGGTGTTCGGCTCCTACGGCTACAGCGCCGAGGTCGGGATCGAGCGGTACTTCCGCAACGCGCGGGCGCCGATCATCTACGAGGGGACGACGCAGATCCACAAGCTGATGCAGGCCGAGCACGCGCTCGGCTACCGGCAGCTGAACGGCCGCGGCGGCGAGACGTCACCGATCTGCTCGTGGGCCCCGGCGCTCGCGCCGGTGCACCAGCACGGCTAGAAGCGGCCGCTCCACGGCCGGTCGCGCGCTTCGCCGCGGAGGCCGATGCGCACCGCCGGCGGCAGCCGCGGCCATCGCCGGGGACAGGGCTCGAGCTCGAGCCGCGGCTCAGAGCTCGCCGTGCCAGTAGTCGACGGCCGAGTCGCGCGGGACGAGCATCGCAACGTCACCGTCGCCCGACCAGACGCCGACCTTGTTGCTGTCGGGGTAGACGGCGACCGCGGTCTTCGACTTCGTCGAGAGCATCGCGACGAGCGCCCGCTCGGGGCTGCGATTCGTCACCTTGTGGGCTCCCTCGGGGCCGGACGGGAAGCAGACGAGATCGCCGGCCGAGAGCTCGTTCTCGCCGCCCGGGTCACGGAGCGTCGGCTTGCCCTCGAGCACGAGCAGCCACTCCTCCTCGGGATACTCGTAGTGGTACGGGCAGATGCTCTGGCCCTCGGCGAGCTCGTAGACCGAAAGGCCGAGCGCCGAGGCGCCGATCAGCGGCCCGATGCGCACGGAGGGAACCCTGTACCCCTCGGGGTCGTGCTCGTCGCCGACACGCTCCGCCTCGAACAGGTTGACCGCCGCGCCGGCGCTCATTCGCCTTCCCAGTAGTCGACCGCGTCCGATGTCCGGAAGATCTTCCCCGGCGGGCGCACCCCGAGCTTGCCGCTGTCCGGATACTCGACCGTCTCCGGAGCGTGACTCGCCGACACGATCAACACCGTCCCCGGGCCGCGAACCTGGTGGCCGCCCGCCGGCCCGACCGGGAAGCAGAGCACGTCCCCGGCCCGAAGCACCCGCTCGCCCTCGGGTGTTCTCACGACCGGTGAGCCGTCGACGACGAGCAGCCACTCCTCCGTCCCGTGATGGAAGTGGTACGGGAAGGTCCGCTCGCCGTCGTCGAGCCGGTACAGGGAGCCGCCGATCAGCTCGGCGCCGATCGCCTTGCCGAGGCGCGATCCGCGCCAGCGGTAGCCGTCGCGCTCCGATGACTGATCGAGCTCCGGCGAGTGGAGGTTGACGCGCCGCACGACGGAATATCTACCGCAGACCGAGGGCCGCCGGGAGCTCGCGCAGATCGCGGATCCGCCCGGGGAGGGCCGGATGGCGATCCTCGCGGTCGAGCAGCACCGCCCGCATCCCGACCGCCCGGGCCCCCTCGACGTCCTCCTCGAGGGTGTCGCCGATCATCGTCGTCTCCGCAGGCTCGACCGCCAGCAGCTCGAGGATGGCGCGGAAGATCGAGTCGTGGGGCTTCGTCTTGCCGTGGGCGTGCGAGGTCAGCACGGCGTCCGCGGTCAGCCCGTGGTGGCGGACGAACTCGGCGAGATCACGAGACGAGTTCGAGAGCAGGCCGACCTTGAGCCCGTGTGCCCGCACCGCCTCGAGGGCGGCGACCGCGTCGTCGTAGAGCTCGAAGTGCGCCGAGTGCGACCAGCGTCGCTCCATCTCGACCGCGGCCCGGTAGGTGTCGCCGACGCCGCCCATCCCGAGGATGATCCGCTCGGTGAAGAGCACCCAGATCTCCTCGTCGTGATCGAGCTCGGGGTGGCGCTTCACCTCCGCGAACGCCGCCGCCCGGGCCTGCTCATACCGCG
Source organism: uncultured Actinomycetes bacterium (assembly GCA_963796625.1). GTDB lineage: Bacteria > Actinomycetota > Thermoleophilia > Gaiellales > Gaiellaceae > PALSA-600. Next base: position 125,776 of record CAWCME010000003.1, on the reverse strand, counting down.
CCGAGTCGAGCGTGAGCCCGTACCGCAATCCCAGCTCGCGGTACCCGGCCGGCCCGAGATCCGGCCCGGGACGGGCCAGGGTGAAGTCGACGTCGAAGACAACCGCCCGCAGCACGCTGCCGCCGAGGATAGATCGTTCGCGGCGAGGCTCGCGGCCGCCGTGGGCGGTCGCCCCCCCGGGGGGCCGCTCCCGACCCGCAGCCGGCGGCAGGGTCGGCTGGGGGGATCCGCAGGTCTTCCCCCCAGCCGAAGATCGGGGTGCCCAGATTTGAACTGGGGGCCTCTCCGACCCGAACGGAGCGCGCTACCAGGCTGCGCCACACCCCGAGGCGCGGCCAATGGTAGCGGCTGCATGCGGGGGGCGATCCGCGCCTTCCCGCAGCGTTGCGCGCGTCCGTTCCGTCAACTATCGTTCATTCGATGAATGGGCTCCGGATAGGGCAGGGTGCGTAGCCGTGCCCCTGACCGGAGATACCGCTGCAGGACCAGCCCGCCGGCGCCGAGAGCGCGGCGGGCTTTTTCGTGCATCGACGAGAGGAGCGTGATGGCCAATCATCTGACGCCGGACGAGCTTTCCAAGGAGGTCGGAATCGACCGCGACGAAGTGATCCGGATCTGCGTCGAAGAGCACGTCCCGATCTACCACGGCAAGATCGACAAGACCTTGTTCCAGGCCCAGCTCGTCGCGATCAGGTCGCTCCCGGCTCCGCACTGAGGCCGGAAGCGCCGGGGCCGGAAGCGCCGGCACCGGCGCCGTCTGCTACTTGCGCGCGGCGGCTCGGCCGCGCGCCGCGGCCGGCTTCTTCCCGGCGGCCGGTGCACCGGCCGCGGCGACCGACGCGCGCAGCGCCTCCATCAGATCGATCACCGGGGCGTCCTCGACCGCCGGCGCGAGCTCGGCGACCTCCCGGCCCTCGAGCTTCGCCTCCAGCATCTCCCTCAGCCTGGCCCGGTACTCGCTGTGCAGCTCGGCCGGCTCGAAATGGCCCTCGAGCCCGGCGATGATCTGCCCGGCGAGCGCGAGCTCCTCCTTGCGGACGCCAGTCGCGGCGACCGCCTCGTCGATCTCGGCCTGGCTCCGGACGTCCTCGAGGACGAAGAGCGTCTCGAGGGCGAGCGCGTCGCCCTTGGGCCGGATCAGGCAGAGCTTCTCCTTGCCGGCGAGCACGAACGAGCCGAGCCCGGCGACTCCCGCGGCGCGCATCGCCTCGAGCAGGAGCGCGTACGGCCGACGCTGCGCCTCGGTGCCGGCCGGAACGAGGAAGTACGTCCGGTCGAAGTAGACCGGGTCGACCTCGGCGACCGGGACGAACCGCGAGATCTCGATCGCCCGCGAGGTGTCATAGCTCTCGAGCGCCTCGAGCTCGGCGTCCTCGACCGGGACGAACCGGCCCTTCGCCACCTCCCACCCCCGAACGATCTCGTCCGGCCCGAGCTCGACGTCGTGAACCGGGCACCAGCGCTTCTGCTTGATCGGGCTGAGGCACTCCCGGTGCAGGAGCTTGAACTGCACGTCCGACTGACGGGACGACGCAGCGGTCGCCGGCGCCAACCCGACCGGGATGTTGACGAGCCCGAAGCTGATCGATCCGTTCCAGGTTGTGCGCATGTCAGGGAAAGTCTAGGCGGGACGCACTGGATTCGCTCCAACCGGCCCGGATCCTGCCCGGTCTCTAGGTGATCCGCCGCGCACCGTCGTACGACCCCGCGTAGGAGCCCTCGTCGAGGCTCGAGACCTGGACGACGGTTCCGGTGTGCGGAGCGTGCACGAACTCGCCGCCGCCGATGTAGATGCCGACGTGCCCGAGACCGTCGAAGAAGACGATGTCACCGGGCTCGAGCTGGTCGCGCGGCACCGCGACGCCCTGGCTCCACATCGCATAGGAGGAGTGCGGCAGCGAGACCCCGACCTGCCCGTATGCGTACATCACGAGCCCCGAGCAGTCGAAGCCGCTCGGCGAGCTCCCGGCCCAGACGTACGGAACGCCGAGCTCCTGGAGGGCCGCGCCGACGACGCCGCCGTGGCTCGACGGCGGGAGCACGGCGGTGCCCTCGGCGGCCTGGGCCGTGGCCCCGACCGGAGTCGCCGCGAAGGTGGCGGCCTGCTGGCTCTGGGCGTCGGCGGCCTGCTGGGCGGCGGCCCGACTGGCGGCGAGCGCACGCGCCTGCTGGGCGGCGAGCAGCCGCTGGACCTCGCCGTCGAGCGAGCTCAGCAGCTGGCGCCGCTCCCCGAGCTGCGCCTCGATCGCCTGGCGCTGGCGTGTCCGCTCGGCGACGAGCCGGCGCACCTGGCTCTGCTCCACCGCGAGGTCGAGCCGGTTCTGCTCGACCGCTGCCTTGAAGCGCACCACCTGGGTCGCAACCTGCGCGTCGACCGAGGAGACCCGGTCGGCCGTATCGATCCGATTGAGCACGTCGTCGAGGCTCTGGGCGCCGAGGATCACGTCCAGGGTCGAGGTCGATCCGCTCGTGTAGAGGGTGACGAGCCGCCGCGCGATCGTCTTCCGGCTCTCGAGCAGGTTGTGCTCGGCGATACCGAGCTCCCGCCGGTTCACCCCGATGTCGTGCTGGACCCGGGCGAGCTTGATGTTGGCAAGGTTGACGAGCTCGTCGGAGCGGTCGAGGCTGGCGTTCAGCCCGTTGATCTCGGCCAGCACCTGCTGTGCCTGCGCCTGGGCCGAGGAGATCGACGGCGGAGGGGCGGCCGGAGCCGGGGTGGCAGTCAGAAGCCCGGCAACGGTCGCGAGCAGCACGTAGGGCACCCACCCTCGTCTCGCGCGATCGACGCCGCGCAGGCCGCTCGAGGACGGGCGCACCGGAAGGGGCCGGCACGTCACTGGAAGACGACGTTAGCAATCTGCTCGCACCCCGGCAACCGGGCTCTTTACACGAATCTGCCGAAAGCTCCTCATACCTGTCCGGCTGGCGCGGAAAGGTCTCGCCGACTGTGGTACGGTCCTGCCCTTGCTCGGGCGGGGGAACATGCCCAGATCGGGGCTGCTCGTGATCTTCGCGGCCTGCTTCGGCCTGCTCGCGATTCCTCTCTCGAGCGCCGCCGGCCCGCCGCCGACGGCCGCGCAGCTTCGCGCCGAGGACGCAGACCTCGCTGCGAAGTCGAGGTCGGCGGTACTCGGCCTCTACTCGCTCGACTCGCGCCTCTCGGCCGCCCAGAGGCGCCTCACGGCCCTCCAGGCGGAGGCGGGGCGGCTCCGCGCCGAGCGAGCGTCGATCGGCCGCCAGATCCAGCTCGCCCGGCTCGACACGCGGCTTTCGCGGAGCCGGCTCGCCTCGCGGCTGCGTTTCCTCTACGAGCACGGCAACACGAGCTCGCTCGACGTCCTGATGGGGGCGAAGTCGCTGGAGGACGCGATCACCCAGCTCGACGACTTCAACCGCGTCGCGGCCGTGAACGCCGACGTGCTCACGCAGGTACTGGCGGCCGAGGGGCACCTCTCGCGCCTCTCGCACGAGCTGCGGGCCCGCGCGAAGGCGCTGACCGCGACCACCCTCGCTGCCGCCGCAACCGTCTCCGAGCTCGGCTCCGAGCGGGCTCAGCGGGCTGCATACATCGGGCAGCTCGAGACGCAGCGGTCGCTCGACGCGGCGCAGATCGCGCAGCTGGACGCGCGCGCCCGTGCCGCCGAGGCGCTCTCGCAGCGGCTGACGCTCGCCGCACCCACCCCGCCGCCCGCTCCCGCGTTCTCGCTGGAGGCCGCACCCGCCCCGGCCGCACCGGTGGTCGCAGGCGGCAGGTCGCTCACGGTCCTCGCGACCGGCTACGACCTCTCGGGCACGACCTCGACGGGGCTTCCGGTCGGCTGGGGCGTTGCCGCCGTCGACCCGTCGGTGATCCCGCTCGGCACGCACCTCGTCATCCCCGGCTACGGCGAGGCGATCGCCGCCGACACGGGCTCGGCGATCGTCGGGTCGACGATCGACCTCTGGTTCCCGACACCCGCCCAGGCGAACGCCTGGGGAAGGCGCACGATCACAGTTGCCCTCCACTGAGCTTCTTCCGTCCGGACGGTCGGACGCGGTGGGTGTCGGGAGCATCGACCCGCCACACCCCAGCAGAGAGCAGTCCCCGCGGGTCCTGCTCGTCGACGACCACGACCTCTTCCGTACCGGCCTCCGCACGCTGCTCGCCGAGGAGGGGATCGACGTCGCCGGGGAGGCCCGGTCGGGCAGCGAGGCGCTCGCCGAGATCCGCACGGTGGCGCCGGACGTCGTCGTGATGGACCTGAACATGCCGGGAATCAGCGGCGTCGAGGCGATCCGCCAGATGGCGATGATCGCCCCGCTCACCCGGGTCCTCGTCCTGACGATCTCCGATCAGGACGCGGACGTGATGGACGCGATCATGGCCGGAGCCTGCGGCTACCTGCTCAAGGAGGCGTCGATCCACGACCTGCTCTCCGGGATCAGGGCCGCCGCCCAGGGTGAGTCGCTCGTCTCGCCGGCGATCGCCTCCAAGGTGCTCCAGCGGCTGCGCGCGACGAGCACCTCGCCGCTCGAGGCGAAGTCGATCAGGACCGAGCTCTCCGAGCGCGAGATCCAGGTGCTGAAGCTGATCGCCGCCGGCAAGGACAATGCCCAGATCGCCGCCGAGCTGCACATCAGCCCGAAGACCGTCAAGAACCACATCTCGAACATCCTGATGAAGCTCCAGATCGAGAACCGCATCCAGGCAGCCGTGTTCGCCGTGCGCTCCGGCATCGCCTGAGCGGCGCCGGCTAGGCGGTTGCGGCGGCGGCTTCCGCGTAGCGCAGGCGAAGCGACGCCAGCAGGGGTCGCAGGCGCCGGAGATCGTCGGCCCGGGCCTCCGCCGTCCTGGCGAGAGCGGCCAGCTCCCGGCGCGACTCGTCGTCGCTGCGGTCGGCGGCGGCGGCCAGGCGCCCGATCTGCCTCTCGAGGCGTGAGCATTCGGCCTCGAGCGAGAGGGCGCGCGCGTAGCCGTCGGTGAGAGTCCGCGCGAGGCGCGCCCGGTCGGCTCGGCCGCCCCGGCGCGCGAGCAGCGACACGATCTCGTCCAGGAGCGGATCGGGAGCGCTCATCAAGGCCGAGTATCGGCCCCGTGCGGGCGCTCCGCCATGGGCCGAGCGGCCCATCTTGGGGCGACGACAGGCCCATCAGTCACAATCTCTCGGTGGTCCGTCGCATCGGCAGCCTCGCGGTCGCGATCCTCGGCCTCGCCGTGACGTCGGCAGGGGCCGGCACGGGAAGCCTCGATCATCGCCTCGTCGGGGCGCTCGGCGTGCGGGGGGTCGTCGCCCGGGCCTCGACGGCGATGGCGGTCGAGTTGCCGAGCGGCCGGATCGTGTTCGCCCGCAATGCCGATCTCTCGCTCGAGCCCGCCTCGAACGAGAAGCTGCCCGTCACCTATGCCGCGCTCGTCGAGCTCGGGGCGTCCTACCGCTTTCCAACCGAGGTGCTCGGCGAGGGGCGGCGGGTCGGGAGCACGTGGCAGGGCAGGCTCGTGCTCAAGGGCTTCGGCGACCCCACCCTGACGAGCAGCGGGCTGAACCGGCTGGTCGGGATCCTCTGGCGCGAAGGGATCCGCCGCGTGACCGGCGGCATCGTCGGCGACGCGTCGTGGTTCGACTCGGCCCGGGTCGCGCCCGGCTGGCTCCCGTCGTTCGCCGGTACCGAGTCGCCGCCGCTGTCGGCGCTCGTCGTCGACCGGGCGGCCCGGAACGGGCGCCTCGTGGGCGACCCGGCCCTGGCGGCGGCGGCCGAGTTCGACCGCCTCCTGCGGGCGCGCGGGATCATCGCCCGCGGCGCGAGCACGGGTCGCGCTCACCCCTGGGCGGTGACGATCGCGACGATCTACTCGGATCCCCTCTCCCAGGTGCTCGAGTTCATGGATCACGAGAGCGACAACTTCACGGCCGAGATGCTGCTGAAGGAGATCGGCGCGAAGGCCGCCGGCCGGGGCACGACCGCCGCCGGCGCGGCGGTGACGACACGCGACCTCGGCGCGGCCGGCATCCCGCTCGCCGGGGTGCGCGTCGTCGACGGCTCCGGCCTGTCGCGGCTCGACCGCGTGACGGCGCGGGAGCTCACCTCCCTGCTCGTCGTGATCTGGAACAACCCGAGCCTCCGCCCGATCGTCTACGGGGCGCTCGCGGTCTCGGGCGAGAGCGGCACGCTCCAGTACCGGCTGTCGACGGGCCCGGCGCGAGGCCTCGTCCACGCGAAGACGGGAACGACGGACATCAGCTCCGCGCTCTCCGGCTACATCGGCCACAGCTTCGCGTTCGTCACGATCGAGAACGGCGACCCGGTCGACGTCTGGGCCGCCCACACCGCCCAGGACGCGTTCGTCGACGCCCTCGCCGGCGAGACCTCCGCCCGCTAGCGAGGAGTCGCCAGCAGCGCCTTCAGGTCGTCCTCGTCGAGGAGCGGCACGCCCAGGGCCTCCGCCTTGGCGACCTTCGTGCCGGGGCTCTCGCCGACGACCACGCCGGCCGTCTTCTTCGAGACGCTGTCCGAGACCCTGGCGCCGAGGCGCTCGAGCGCCGCCCGGGCCTCCTCGCGGGTGAACGACTCGAGCGTTCCGGTGATCACGTACTGGCGGCCGCTGAGCGGCCCCTCCTGCCGCCGGTCGCCCTCGTCGGCCTCGAAGCGCAGGCCGAGCGCGCGAAGCTCGGCGACGAGCCGGCGGTTGTCGTCGTCGGCGAACCACTCGGCGATCGCCTCGGCGCGTTCGGGCCCGATCCCCTCGCACTCGACGAGGTCCTCCGGCGTCGCCGCGAGCAACCGGTCGACGTCCCCGAAGTGCCGGGCGAGGCTCTGCGCGGTGACCCAGCCGACGTCCGGGATGTTGAGCCCGAAGAGGACGCGCCGGAACGGCATCGCCGTCCGCGAGGCCTCGATCGCGGCAATCGCGTTCCGCGCCGAGACCTCTCCGTAGCCGTCGAGTGCGAGCAGCTGCTCCGCGGTCAGGCGGTAGAGGTCGGGCATGGAGCGCAGCAGCCCCTCGCCCCACAGCCGCCTGACGAACTGCTCGCCGACGCCGTCGATCTCGGCGGCGGCTCCGACCCAGTTGATCAGCGTCTCGAGCCCGCGCGACGGGCAGGCCCGGTTGGGGCAGCGATGCATCGCCTCTCCCTCCGGCTTGACGATCTCCGTCCCGCAGAGCGGGCAGTGGGTCGGCATCCGGAACTCGTGCGTCCCCGGCGCATGCGGGCCGGCGGGCCCGACGACCTGCGGGATCACGTCGCCGGCCCGCTGGACGATCACGATGTCGCCGGCCCGGATCTCCTTCCGGTTGATGTCCTCCTCGTTGTGCAGCGTCGCGCGCGAGACCGTCACCCCGCCGACCTGGACGGGCTCCAGCACCGCCCACGGGTTGAGCGCGCCGGTCCGGCCGACGCGGATCAGGATCTGCTCGAGCTTCGTCCGGGCCGTCAGCGGCGCCCACTTGTACGCACGCGCCCAGCGCGGGCGCTCGTGCAGTGCCCCGAGAGCCAGCTGCTGGGCGTAGGAGTCGACCTTGACGACGATCCCGTCGATCTCGTAGTCGAGCTCGGAGCGGCGTCGCTCCCAGCTCCGGCAGGCCTCGGCGACCGCCTCGATCGACTCGAGCCGCTCGGCGTGGGGGTTGGTGGGAAACCCGTGCTCGCGCAGCCAGGCGAGGGTCTGCCAGTGCGAGCCGAGCTCGAGGCCCTCGCGCCGGCCGATCCCGTACGCCCACATCGCAAGCGGGCGCGAAGCGGTGATCGACGAGTCCTTCTGCCGCAGCGACCCGGCCGCGGCGTTGCGCGGGTTGGGGGCGAGCTTCTGGTCGGTCCCGGCCAGCCACTCGTTCAGCGCCCTGAAGCCGGAGATCGGCAGGTACACCTCGCCCCGCACCTCGAGCAGCGCGGGCGGAACGCCGCCGAGCATCCGCAGCGGGACGGTGCCGATCGTGCGCAGGTTGACGGTCACGTCCTCGCCCTGGACGCCGTCGCCGCGCGTTGCGCCCCGGACGAGCAGGCCGTCCTCGTAGGTGAGGTTGATCGCGAGCCCGTCGATCTTCGGCTCGATCACGTAGGCGACCGGCTCGCCGGAGTCGAGGCGCTTGCGGACGTCGTCGGCCCACCTGGCGAGCGCCTCCGCCGTGGTCACTTTCTCGAGCGAGCCCATCGGCTCGAGGTGCCGCACCTTCTGGAACCGCTCCGAGGGCGGGGCCCCCACCCGCTGCGTCGGCGAGTCGCCGCTGACGAGCTCGGGATGCTCCCGCTCGAGCGCGACCAGCTCGTCGTAGTGCCGGTCGTAGACGGCGTCCTCGACGCTCGGTGCATCGAGGACGTTGTACTCGTACCCCCAGCGCGTCAGCAGCTCACGCAGCTCCGCGGCCCGGACTGCCGGGTCAGAGGGCGGCAAGCAGCTCCTCCGGGGTCTCGACGATCGTGTCGGCCTCCGCGAGCAGCCCGCGATCGTGCACGCCGCCCCAGGTCACCCCGATCGCGTAGAGGCCGCCCGCCCTGGCGGCGCCCACGTCGAAGGGCGAGTCGCCGACGTAGGCGGCCTCGGCGGGGCGGGCGCCGAGGCGCTCGAGCGCGAGCAGGAGGGTGTCGGGCGCCGGCTTCTGGTTGGGTGCCTCGTCGCCGCCGACGACCACGTCGAAGAGGTGCCCGATCCCGGTCGCGGCGAAGGCGAGCTCGACGGTCGAGCGCCGCTTGGCCGAGACGATCCCGAGTCTCCGCCCCTCGTCCTTCAGGCGGACCAGCACCTCGTCGATCCCGGCGCAGAGCCGCAGCTCGCTGTGGAGCGGCTCGTTGTGGGCCCGGTACACCCTGATCAGCTCCTCGACGTGCTCCGTGCCCCCGAACTCCCGCATCTGGGACTCCAGCCCCGGCCCACCGACGGTCGCCATCAACGCCTCGTCGGGGATCTCGCGGCCGAGCACCGTCCTCGTCGCGTGACGCATCGAGGCGAGGATGATCCCGCCGGAGTCGACGACGGTGCCGTCGAGATCGAAGAGCACGACCGGGAAGCGCACCCGCTCGATCCTAGCCGCGCCGGTCAGCCTCGAGCCCGGGGCGGCCGAACGTCCGGGCCCGGCCGCCCATCCTCGGGATAGCGCACGCCGACGAGGTAGAGCCCCGACGCGGGGGCGGTCGAGCCCGCGGCCGACCGCGGCGCTCCCTGCAGGAGGTCCGCGAGCTCGCCGGGCTCCCGCTCGAGCATCGTCCCGACGAGGGTGCGCACCATGTGGCGCAGGAACGAGTCCGCGGTGATCTCGAGCTCGACGGTGTCGCCCCGGTCGTGCCAGCGCGCGTCCTCGACCACCCGCACGAAGACGTCGTGCTGCGTGTCGGTGGGGGTGAACGCACGGAAGTCGTGCTCGCCGACCAGCATCGCCGCCGAGGCGCTCAGGCGCTGCAGGTCGAGCGGGCGCGGATGCCAGAGCGACCGGCCGACCTCGAACGGCGAGCGGGTGCGGCGGCGCCAGATGCGGTAGCGGTACAAGCGCGCGGCCGCCGAGAAGCGGGCGTCGAATCCGGCAGGCGCCTGGGCCGCCCCGACGACGGCTACGTCGTCGGGCAGCACCGCGTTGAGCGCCTCGGCGGCGCGCTCGAGAGGAGGCCCGCCGAGGGCGTCGAGCGAGACCACGTTGCCGAGGGCATGGACGCCGGCATCGGTTCGCCCGGCGACCGCGAGCCGGCCCGGCGAGCTGTACACGGCGGCGAGCGCCGCCGCCACGACGCCCTCGACCGTGCGCTCGCCCGGCTGGCGCGCCCAGCCGCGAAAGCCGGCGCCGTCGTAGGCGAGCGTGAGCTTCAGGGGCACGTCAGGCCCTCCTGACGGTCATTGTCAGGTTTGCCTTATGCTCTATATGCTTGCAATCTTTCTGATACACTATATACATGTCCGAGCAGCACGATTTCCTGCTCCAGCGGGTGCAGCCTGCCATGGTCGGGCTGATCGACGGATCGCTGTCGACGCTCGCTCCGATCTTCTCGGTCGCGCTGATCAGCCACGACCCCTTCTACGCGTTCGTCGCCGGGCTCGCGACCTCGATCGGCGCGGGCATCTCGATGGCGTTCTCGGAGGGGCTCTCGGACACGGGCGAGCTGACGGGTCGCGGCAGCCCGCTGATCCGCGGCGGGATCACCGGTCTCGGCACCTTCGTCGGCGGGATCCTGCACTCCCTGCCGTTCCTGATCCCCTCCTACCACGTCGCGCTCGTGACGGCGTTCATCGTCGTCGCGCTCGAACTGGTCGCCCTCGCCGTGCTGCGCGCGCGCTTCTTCAGCACGAGGTTCACCACCTCACTCGCCGCCGTGTCGCTGGCGGGAGGGGTGATCGTGGCGGTCAGCGCCACCCTCGGAGCGACCGCCTGAGCGGCTAGGACTCGTCCGGGGCGTCTTCGGACGCAGCATCCGCGCCGGCGCCGGCCTCGGCGGCGGACGCCTCGGGCTCCGCCTCGGCTGCCGGCTCCCCGGCTTCCGACCCGGCCTCGACCTCGGCCGCCGGCTCCCCGGCTTCCGACCCGGGCTCGACCGCCGGCTCCCCGGCTTGCGAATCGGCCTCGGCCTCCGGCGCCTCCGCTTCGGTCTCCGGCTCCGCTGCCCCTGCCTCCGGCTCGGCCTCGTCGCCTTCGGCGTCCGCCGCCGGCGCGGCCTCCTCGCCCTCGCTCCCGGCGGGGAGGTCGGACTGCTTCGTCTTGAAGACGAGCGGCGAGTCGACCAGCTCGAGATAGACCAGCTCGGCGGCGTCGCCCTGCCGCGGCCCGATCCTGGTGATCCGCGTGTAGCCGCCGGGTCGGGCCGCGAAGAACGGCCCGACCTCGGTGAAGAGCTTGTGGACGACGTCCTTCGAGCGCAGGAAGGCAACGGCCTGGCGCCGGGCGTGGATGTCGCCGCGGCGGCCGAGCGTGATCATCTGCTCGGCGATCGGCTTGACCGCCTTCGCCTTCGTCACGGTCGTCTTGATCCGGCCGTGCTCGATCAGCGCGCCGGCGAGGTTCGCGTAGAGCGCCTTGCGGTGGGCCGAGTCGCGGCCCAGCTTCTTGCCGGAGCGCGCGTGGCGCACGTTACTCGGAACCTCCGTTGTCGCCGCGGAGCCGTAGCCCGTGCTGGCCGAGCGTCTCCTTGACCTCCTCGATCGACTTCTTGCCGAAGTTCGGGATCGAGGCGAGCTCGTTCTCCGTCTTCGTCACGAGGTCGCCGATCGTCTCGATCCCGACGCGCTTGAGGCAGTTGTAGGAGCGGACGCCGAGCTCGAGCTCCTCGATCGGGAAGTTCTCCATCCCGTGCGCGAGCGAGACGTCGACCATCGCCCCGCCCTCGAGTGCCGGCGAGTCGGCGCCGAAGCCCTCCATCTTCTCGAGATCGGTGAAGATCGCGAGCTGGCGGATCAGGATCTCGGCCGCCTGGGCGATCGCATCCTTGGGGTCGATCGAGCCGTTCGTCGTCACGTCGAGGATCAGCTTGTCGTAGTCGGTGCGCTGCCCGACGCGGGCGGCCTCGACGTCGTAGGCGACGCGGCGGATCGGCGAGAACATCGAGTCGACCGGGATGACCCCGATCGTGTGCGCCTGGCCGCGGTTCCCCTCGGCCGGGACGTAGCCGCGGCCGCGGCCGACCGTGAGCGTGATCTCGAGCCGCCCCTTGGACGAGATGTTCGCGATCTCGAGCTCGGGGTTGAGGATCTCGAGGTCGGCCGGAACCTCGATGTCGGCGGCGGTGATCGTCCCCTCGCCCTTCGCGGTCAGCCTGACCTCGACCTCGGGGGAGTCGCCGTGGAGGACGCAGACGAGCTGCTTCAGGTTGAGCAGGATGTCGGTGACGTCCTCGCGCACGCCGGGCAGGGTCGTGAACTCGTGCGCGACTCCTTCGAGCTTGACCGAGGTCACGGCGGCGCCCTCGAGGGACGAGAGCAGCACGCGGCGCAGCGAGTTCCCGAACGTGAAGCCGAAGCCGCGGTCGAGCGGCTCGATCACGAACACCCCGCGGTGCTCCTTCACTTCCTCGTGGGTGATCTTCGGCACCTGGAAATCCATCACAGTAGAGCGACTAGCCAAATTGATCCCTTCTCTCTAGGGAGATCGCGAACGCGATTTCCCTGCTATTTGCTGTAGAGCTCGACGATGAGCTGTTCCTGCACCGGCGTGTCGATCTCGTCGCGCTCCGGCCACTTCAGCACCTTGCCGGTCAGTCCCTCGTGGTCGGCCTGCAGCCACGGGGCGACGGCAGCGGTGAGGTCGGTCGCGTCGCGGATCACCTGCTCGGCGGTGGAGCCGGTCTTGAGCGTGACGATGTCGTCCGGGCGGACGCCGTAGCTCGGGATGTTCACGCGGCGGCCGTTGATCGAGAAGTGGCCGTGGCGTACGAGCTGCCGCGCCTGGGCGCGCGAGGCGGCGAAGCCGAGCCGGTAGACGACGTTGTCGAGCCGGGTCTCGAGCAGCCGCAGCAGGTTCTCGCCGGTGACTCCCCCCTGGCGGCTCGCCTTCGCGTAGTAGGTTCGGAACTGCGCCTCGAGCAGGCCGTAGTACCGGCGCGCCTTCTGCTTCTCGCGCAGCTGGAGCAGGTACTCCGACTGCTTGATGCGGCCGCGGCCGTGCTCGCCCGGCGGGTAGCTGCGGCGCTCGACGGCGCACTTCTCGGTCAGGCAGCGCTCCCCCTTGAGGAAGAGCTTCATGCCCTCGCGACGACACTGCTTGCACTTCGGGGAGCGGTCGCGGGCCATCAGACTCTCCGGCGCTTCTTGGGGCGGACGCCGTTGTGCGCCTGCGGCGAGACGTCCTTGACGCCGAGGATCTCGAGACCGGCGGCCTGAAGCGAGCGGATCGCGGTGTCACGGCCCGAGCCCGGGCCCTTGACGAACACCTCGACCTTCTGGAGCCCGTGCTCCATTCCCTTGCGGGCGGCCGCGTCGGCGGTCACCTGCGCCGCGAACGGGGTCGACTTGCGGGAGCCCTTGAACCCGGCCGAGCCGGCGGACTCCCAGACGATCACGTTGCCCTCGGGGTCGGTCAGGGCGACGATCGTGTTGTTGAACGACGTCTTGATGTGCGCCTGGCCGATCGCGATGTTCTTGCGGACACGGCGGCGCGCGCGACCACGGGTCGCCGCCTTGCGGGGAGGGGCCATTACTTTGCCGCTTTCTTGCCGCGCCCGACGGTCTTCTTCGGGCCCTTGCGAGTGCGGGCGTTGGTCTTCGTGCGCTGCCCGTGCACGGGCAGGTTGCGGCGGTGGCGAAGCCCGCGGTAGGCGCCGATCTCGGACAGGCGCTTGATCGCCTGCGTCCGTTCGCGGCGAAGATCGCCTTCGACCTGATGGTGCTCGTCGATGTAGTCGCGGAGCTTGGCGACCTCTTCCTCGGTCAGGTCGCGCACCTTGGTGTCCTGGGAGAGGCCGAGGGCCGCGCAGATCTGTCCTGCGGTCGGCCTGCCGATCCCGTAGATGTAAGTCAGCCCGATCTCGAGCCGCTTCTGATTCGGAAGGTTGACGCCTGCGATTCGAGCCATGCTTGGCTTACCCCTGACGTTGCTTGTGACGTGGATTCGAGCAGATCACGAGCGTGCGGCCGTGGCGCTTGATCACGCGACAGCGCTCGCACATGACCTTGACGGAGGGACGGACTTTCATGAGCGGTGGCGGTAGGTGATCCGTCCGCGGGTCAGATCGTAAGGTGAGAGCTCCACCTTGACCTTGTCCCCGGGGAGAATGCGGATGTAGTGCTTGCGCATCTTCCCCGAGATCGTCGTGAGGACGTCATGGCCGCTGCCGTCGAGCTTGACCCGGAACATCGTGCTCGGCAGGGCCTCGGTGACCTCACCTTCGACCTCGATCTTCTCTTCCTTGCTTGCCAATCCCCCTCTTTATCTACTCGGGTCGGGAAACCGGTATCCACCGGGCTGCTTCTTCTGCCCCATGAACACACGAACGCACGGCTCGCGCCGCGCAGCGGTCATGGTACCAGGACCTGTGCTGCCCTCGTAAGCACGCGCGGGCCGTTCGCGGTGATCGCGACGGTGTGCTCGAAGTGTGCCGCAAGCGACCCGTCCACGGTCGAGATCGACCAGCCGTCGTCTAGCGGATAGACGTCCGGGTCGCCGGCGGTGATCATGGGCTCGATCGCGATCGTCATCCCCTCGACCAGCGCGGGCCCCCGGTAGGGGAGGACGAAGTTCGGCACCTGGGGGTCTTCGTGGTAGGCGCGCCCGACGCCGTGGCCGACGAGCTTGCGAACGACCGAGAACCCGGCACCCTCGACCACCGCCTGGACGGCCTCGGAGATATCGCCGACCTTCGCGCCGAGCTGGGCGGCCTCGATCCCCGCCTCGAGGGCCGCGCGGCAGACGTCGAGCAGGCGCTGGGCCTCGGGCGCGATCTCGCCGACCGGGAACGTCGAGGCCGAGTCGGCGATCATGCCGTCCTTCGTCACGCCGATGTCGACGGAGATGATGTCGCCCTCGCGGGCGCGGTAGTCGCCCGGGATGCCGTGGACGATCATCTCGTTCGGCGAGATGCAGGTCGCGGTCGGGAACGGGTCGCTCCCCGCGCCCTGGTAGCCCTTCGAGGTCGGTACCCCGCCGTGGGCCCGGATGTAGTCCTCGGCGAGGCGGTCGATCTCGACCATCGTCACCCCCGGCTCGAGCCGTTCCTCGACCAGCGCCAGCGCGCCCGCTATGACCGCGCCCGCGGCAGCCATCAGATCGATCTCGCGAGCGCTCTTGCGGATGATCACGCTTCGCCCTCCAGCGTCGCGAGCGCATCCTGCACCTCTGCGTAGACCTCGGGAATCGTTCGCTCGGCGTGCAGGGGAACGAGCCTGCCCGTTGCCCGGTAGTGCTCGACGATCGGCTCGGTCTCCTCGTGATAGGTGCGGAGCCGGCGCGCGATCACCTCCGGGGTGTCGTCGGCGCGGTTCTCCTCGGCCGCGCGCAGGAGCATCCGCTCGGTCGCGACGTCGTCCGAGAGGTCGAAGAGGAGCATCGCGTCGAGCCTGCGGCCGATCCCGGCCAGCATGGCGTCGAGCTCCTCGGCCTGCCGCCGGTTCCGGGGGAAGCCGTCGAGGACGAACCCGGCCTGCGCGTCGGGCTCGGCGAGCCGCTCGCGGATCAGCGCCACGGTGATCTCGTCCGGGACGAGCGTTCCGCTCGCCAGGATCGGCTCCACCCGGCGGCCGAGCTCATTCCCGGCGGCGATCGCCTGCCGGAAGATCTCGCCCGTCGAGATGTGGGGAATCGCATAGTCGGTCGCGATCTGCTTGGCCTGCGTTCCCTTGCCCGCTCCCTGCGGCCCCAGCACGAGCAAGTTCAACTGCCCACCGGCCCCTTGACGCGCCTCATTTCAGGAATCCCTCGTAGGAGCGCATCATCATCTGCGATTCCATCTGCCTCATCGTGTCGAGCGCGACGCCGACCACGATCAGGACCGAGGTGCCGCCGAGGGCCCGCGAGGTCGCCTGCGAGAAGTTGAAGTAGTTGATGAACACCGACGGGAGGACGGCGACGGTGGCGAGGAACAGCGACCCGGGCAGCGTCAGCCGGGTCATCACACGGTCGAGGTACTGCGCGGTGGGCGGCCCAGGCCGGATCCCCGGGATGTACCCGCCGTACTTCCGCAGGTTGTCTGCCTGGTCGACCGGGTTGAACTGGACGGCGGTGTAGAAGAAGGTAAAGACGATGATCAGGAACGCCTCGGTGCCGAGGTACGTCCACGACCTCGGGGAGAAGTGGGCGTTGATGAAGTTCTGGGTGTTCGGCGCGAACGAGCCGAGCGTTTGGGGCAGGGCGAGCAGGGTCGCCGCGAAGATGACCGGGATCACGCCCGCCATGTTCACGCGCAGCGGCATGTAGGTCGATCCGCCCGTCGTCTGCCGGCGCCCGACCATCCGCTTCGCATACTGGATCGGGATCCGCCGCTGCCCCTCCTGGACGAACACGACCGAGACGACGACCATGAGCGCGACGATCGGGAAGAAGAGCTTCTCGACCGGCGTCCCGTTCAGCCAGGCGCTGATCCCGGCCGGGGCGGAGCTGAGGATCGAGGCGAAGATCAGCAGCGAGATCCCGTTCCCGATCCCGCGCTTGGTGATCGACTCACCCATGTACATCAGGAGCGTCGTTCCGGCCGTCAGCGTGATCACGATCAGCACGAACCGGCCGGTGTCGAGCTTCAGCCCGCCGGTCCGGTGGAAGAGATACGCGTACCCGGCCGCCTGCGCCGCCGCCAGGATGACCGTCAGGTAGCGCGTGTACTGGTTGATCTTGGCGTAGCCCGACTCGCCCTCCTTCTGGAGCTGCTCGAGGCTCGGCACCGCGACCGTCGCCAGCTGCAGGATGATCGAGGCCGTGATGTACGGCATGATCCCGAGCGCGAAGATCGAGAACCGCGCCAGCGCCCCGCCGCTGAAGAGGCTCAGCAGGCCGAGGACGCCGCCGCCGAAGAGGCCCTGGATCGCCGAGGCGTTGACGCCGGGAGCGGGGATCCACGATCCGAGCCGGTAGATGGCGAGGATCCCGGCCGTGAACAGCACCCGCCGCCGAAGCTCGGGGACCCGCCACGCGTTGGCGAGCCAGGACAGCATTCGCTACTGCCCGCTTTCCTGCTCGGCCTCGGCCCCGACGGCGGCGTCCTCGCCGGCGGCCTCTCCGCCCTGGAGGGCGGCCACGGCCCGAGCCGACGGCCCCTGACGGTGCTTCCTGGACTTCTTGACCTTCGGCTCCTTGAGAAGGATCAGCGTGCCGCCCGCCGCCTCGACCTTCGCCCGCGCGACCGCCGAGGCACCGTGGACGGTGATCGAGAGCTTCTTCGTCAGCTCGCCGACGCCGAGCAGCTTCACGTCCTTGCGGACCGACCGGATCAGGCCTTTCGCCTTCAGGCTCTCGGGGGTGACCTCCTCCCCGGCCTCGAAGCGCTCGAGGTCGCGGATGTTCACCGGCTGGGTGTAGGTGCGGAACGGCCCAACCGGCATCGCGTCACGGGAGGTGTTCCCCCGCAGCTTCGGCAGCCGCATCGCGAGCGGCATCTGGCCGCCCTCGAAGCCGGCCCGCATCATGTGCGAGCCCGCGCGCGACTTCTGGCCCTTGATCCCGCGGCCCGAGTAGCGCCCCTTCCCGGAGCCCATGCCCCGGCCGACGCGCTTGCGCTCGACGCGCGGCTGGGCCGGCGTGAGGTTCGAGAGGTTGAGCTCGCCGCCCATCAGACCTCCTCCACCCTGACCAGGTGGCGCACCTTGCGCAGCATGCCCGCGATCACCTGGGAATCCTCGTGCTCACGGCTCTTGCCGATCCGCCCGAGCCCGAGCGCGCGCAGCGTGCCGCGATGGCGCGGGGACTGCCCGATCGCGCTTCCGGTCTGGGTGAGCCTAAGCTTCGTCATCGCCGCCCACCGCCTCCGTCTCGTCGCCTGCCGGCGCGACCGCGGCCGGCTCGGCCTCCGCCGGCTCCTCCTCGGAGGCGACCACCTTGGCGAGCGGCAGCACGTCGCGAATCGACTTTCCGCGCGCCAGCGCCACATCCTCCGGGCGCCGGAGGTCCCGCAGCGCCGCCTCGGCCGCCTTCAGCATGTTGATCGGGTTCGTGGTCCCGAGCGACTTCGCGAGCACGTCGCGGATGCCGCCGAGCTCGAGCACCGCCCGGACGCCTCCGCCCGCGATCACGCCGGTTCCGGGCGAGGCCGGGCGCAGCAGCACTCTCGCCGCGCCGAAGCGCCCGAGCACCTCGTGCGTGATCGTCTGGCCGTGCTTGGGAACGGAGAAGAGGTTCTTCTTGGCGTCGTCGACGGCCTTCGAGATCGCGAGCGGAACCTCGCGTGCCTTCCCGTAGCCGACGCCGACGCGGTCGACCTCGTCCCCGATCACGACGAGCGCCGTGAACGAGAACCTCCGGCCTCCCTTGACCACCTTCGCGACGCGGTTGATCTCGACCACGCGCTCCTTCAGCTCTCTCGATTCAGCGATGTCGACTGCCATCAGAAAATGAGTCCTCCCTCGCGCGCACCCTCGGCGAGAGCCTTCACGCGTCCGTGGTACAGGTAGCCGCCCCGGTCGAAGACGACCGTCTCGATGCCGGCCTTCTTCCCGGCCGCGGCCAGCACCTTGCCGACCTCGCGTGCCTGGGCGGTCTTGTCGCCCTTGAATCCCTTCAGCCCGACCCAGCTCGCACCGGCGAGGGTCTTGCCGCTGTCGTCGTCGACGAGCTGCGCGAAGATGCCGCGGTTCGAACGGAACACGGCCAGGCGCGGCCGCTCCGCCGTCCCGGCAACCTTGCCGCGCACCCGCCGGTGCCTCCGCAGCCTCGCCTCGCGAACGGTGAGCGTGCTCATGCTCTCTTCCCGACCTTCCGGCGCACGTGCTCGCCTTCGTAGCGGATGCCCTTGCCCTTGTACGGCTCGGGCGGGCGCACCTTGCGGATCTCGGCGGCCGTCTGGCCGACCATCTGCTTGTCGATCCCGCGCACGACGATCTGCGTCGGAGCGGGCACCTCGAACTCGATCCCCTGGCGGGGCTCGATGCGCACCGGATGGGAGTAGCCCACCTGCAGCTCGAGGGTCGAGCCGGCGAGTGCGGCGCGGTAGCCCACACCCTGGATCTCCAGCTTCCGCTCGAAGCCCTTGGTGACGCCCTCGACCATGTTCGCGACGAGCGTCCGCGTCAGGCCGTGCAGCGACCGGTCGGGGCCGCGCTCGGTCGGCCGGGTGACGGTGATCACGTCGCCCGACTGCTCGATCTTGATCCGGAGCGGGACCTGCTGCTGCAGCTCCCCCTTCGGCCCGGAGACCAGCACGCGGCCAGGGTCGATCGAGACCATGACACCGGCCGGCACCTCGATCGGTTGTCTTCCGATACGGCTCACGCGTGACTCCAACGGGTCGCGGCGGAAGACAACCGATCTAGAACTTGATCTTGAATATTCATATCTTCAATATTTTGTCTGGTGGCCATTTTCACCAGACAAAACATATGACTTCGCCGCCGATGCCCTCGCGCTCGGCGGTGCGGCTCGTGATCACGCCCCGCGACGTGGACAGGATTGCAGTTCCCATGCCCCCGAGGACGCGCGGCAGGCGATCCTTGCCGGCGTAGATGCGGCGACCCGGCTTCGAGATGCGCTTCAGCCCGGTCAGCACCCGCTCCCGGCTGCGACCGTATTTGAGCTCGATCACGAGCACCCTGTAGGGAAGCTCGCGCTCCTCGACGTGGTAGTCGCGCACGTACCCCTCTTCCTTGAGGATGCGCGCGATCTCCTCCTTGAGCCTCGAGGTGGGCATCTCGACGCGGTCGTGCAGCGCCTTGTTGGCGTTGCGGATGCGTGTGAGCATGTCGGCGACGGGATCAGTGAGCATGGTTCACCAGGAACTCTTGGTCATGCCGGGGATGACGCCCTGGTGGGCGAGCTCCCGCAGGCAGATACGGCAGAGCCCGAACTTCTTGAACACGGCACGAGGCCGGCCGCACTTGTTGCAGCGGCTGTAGTTGCGCACCTTGTACTTCGCGGGGCGCGCGGCCTTCGCGATCAGCGATTTCTTTGCCACTAATCCCTCCCAGCCTCGGTTGCGAGCGGCATGCCGAGGCCCCGCAAGAGCGCCTCGGCCTGCTCGTCCGTCTCGGCAGTGGTCGTGATCGCGACGTCGAGGCCGCGAATCTCCTTGATGGTGTCGTAGTCGATCTCCGGAAAGATGATCTGCTCGCGCAGCCCGAGCGAGTAGTTGCCGCGGCCGTCGAACGAGTTGGCGTTCAGCCCCCGGAAGTCGCGGATGCGCGGCAGCGCGATCGAGACGAGCCGGTCGAGGAACTCCCACATCCGGTCGCCGCGCAACGTGACGCGGGCGCCGATCGGCATCCCCTCGCGGATCTTGAACTGGGCGACCGACTTCCGCGCCCGGCGGATCTGGGCGCGCTGGCCGGCGATGATCGAGAGCTCGTCCATCGCCTGATCGAGCACCTTCGCGTCGGTCTTCGCCTCGCCGACGCCCATGTTGAGCGTGATCTTCGTGATGCGCGGCACCTGCATGATCGAGTCGACGCCGAGCCGCTCCTTGAGCTCGGCCCGGAGCTCGTCGTTGTAGCGCTGCTTGAGCCGCGGCACGTAGGTCTCGGAGGCGGCCATCAGTCGATCTCCTGCCGGCAGCCGTCGCGCTTGCAGACCCGCACCTTGAGCGTCTCGCCCTTCACTTCCTTCGTCCGGTAGCCGATGCGCGTCGGCAGCTTGCACGTCGGGCAGACGATCATCACGTTGCCGACCGGAACGGCGATCGGCATGTCGATGATCCCGCCGGGCGTCATCTGCGTGCCGCCCATCCGGCTCGCGTCGCGGATCGGCTGCGGCTTGCGATGGCGCTTCGCGACGTTCAGGTTCTCCACGATCACGCGGCCGGCACGCGGCTGCGCCTCGACGATCCGGCCCTGCTTGCCGCGGTCCTTGCCGGCGAGCATCTGGACGAGATCACCCTTCTTGACCTTCACCTACAACACCTCCGGCGCAAGGCTGACGATCTTCATGAAGTTCTTCTCGCGCAACTCGCGGGCGACCGGCCCGAAGATGCGCGTGCCGCGGGGATTCCGCGCTGCGTCGATGATCACCGCGGCGTTTTCGTCGAAGGCGATCAGCGTGCCGTCCTCGCGGCCGAACGGCTTCTTCGTCCGGACGACGACCGCCTTGACGACCTCTCCCTTCTTGATCGCGCCCTGCGGCGAGGCCGTCTTCACGGTAGCGGTGATGATGTCGCCGACCCGCGCGTAACGGCGGCGAGAGCCGCCGGCGACGCGGATGCAGAGGATCTCGCGCGCCCCCGTGTTGTCCGCGACCTTCAGGCGTGTCTCCTGCTGGATCACTTGGCCTTCTCGACGATCTCGGCCAGGCGCCAGTTCTTCGTCTTCGAGAGCGGGCGCGTCTCGACGATCCGCACCACGTCGCCGACCCCGGCCGCGTTCTGCTCGTCGTGGGCGTGCAGCCGGCGGCTGCGACGGACGACCTTCTTGTACTTCGCATGCGCCCGGATGGTCTCGACCTTGACGACGATCGACTTGTCGCCCTTGTCGGAGACGACGATCCCGCGCCGTTCCTGCCGGCGGCCGAGCTCGGGCTCGGGCCCGGGCGTGCGGGTGATCGGCTTGCGCGCCGCGGACGCGTCGCGGGCCGGCTTCGAGTGCTTGTGACGCTCGGCGCGCGGCAGCCGCTTGCGCTTCTTCTTCGGCCCGGCGGCGGGCGCCGGCTCCGGCTCCGGCTCCGGCTCCGGCTCCGCAGCAGCTTCCGGCTCCACGGCAGCTTCGGGCTCGACGGCAGCCTCCGGCTCCCCGGCAGCCTCCGGCTCTACCGCAGCCTCGGGCTCCACGGCAGCCTCGGGCTCCACGGCAACCTCGGGCTCCACCGCAGCCTCCGGCTCCGCGGCAGCCTCCGGCTCCACCGCAGCGTCGAGCTCAGCAGCAGCCTCGGGCTCGACGGCAGCCTCCGGCTCCACGGCGGCCTCCGGCTCCGCGACAGCCTCGGGCCCGGGCGTCTCCGCCTCGGCCTCGGGCGCCGCCGGAGCCTCCTCCGCGTCTGTCTCGTTCGTGATCTCGTCTTCTGCCATCTCTCCTGTGCCTTTCCTAACCCTGTGCCTTCGCGCCGGCGGCCTGTTCCAGCTGGACGGTGAGAATGCGTGCGATCTCGCGGCGGGCGAGCTTCAGCCGTGTGGTGTTCTCGAGCGCGCCGGTCGCGGTCTGGAAGCGAATGTTGAACAGCTCCTTCCGGGTGTCCGCAAGCCGGGTCTCGAGCTCCTCCCCGCTCAGATGGCGCAGATCCCTAGCCCGCAAAGAGATCACCGCCCTCGCGACGGACGAACTTGGTCTTGATCGGAAGCTTCTGCCCGGCCAGGTGGAGCGCCTCCTTGGCGAGCCCCTCCGGCACCCCGGCAAGCTCGAACATGACGCGACCGGGCTTGATCACGGCGACCCACCCTTCCGGAGAGCCCTTGCCCTTGCCCATCCGCGTCTCGGCGGGCTTCTTCGTGAACGGCTTGTCGGGGAACACGTTGATCCAGACCTTCCCGCCGCGCTTGATCTTGCGCGTCATCGCGATCCTGGCCGCCTCGATCTGGCGGTTCGTGATCCAGCCGTTCTCGAGCGCCTTGATCCCGTACTCGCCGAACTGGACCTCGAACTGGCCCTTGGCCTCGCCGCGGCGGCGGCCACGGTGCATCTTCCGGTGCTTGGTCCTGCGCGGCAGCAGCATCAGTCGTCACCCTTGCCCGCGCCGGCCTCCGGGGCGGCCTCCTGCGCCGCCGGGGTCGGCTCGACCACGATCGCCTGCTCGACGGGGCTCGTCTCCTCCGCCGCGACCTGCTCGACGGGCTCGACCGCCGGTGTCTCGGCGCCCTGGTCGCGGGGCGGCCGCTCGCCGCCGGCCCGGCGGGGACCGCCGCTGCCGGGGCGCGCGCCACGCTGACCGGGGCGGCCGCGCCGAACCGGGCCGAGGCCCTCGCGGTCCTGGTTGCGCCCACGTCCGGCTTCGCGGGAGGCGCCGAGACCCTCGGTGACCCCGCCGCGACGGCGGGCGGTGTCCTGCTCGCCGAGCCGGGTCTCCTTGCCTCCGCCGGGGACGCCGCCGTAGCCGGCCGGCATGATCTCGCCCTTGTTGATCCAGACCTTGACGCCGATCCGGCCCGTCGGCGTCCGCGCCTCGGTGAAGCCGTAGTCGATGTCGGCGCGGATCGTGTGCAGCGGGACGCGCCCCTCGGAGTACTGCTCGGAGCGGCTCATCTCGGAGCCGCCGAGGCGGCCGGAGCACTGCACCTTGACGCCGGCCGCGCCGGAGCGGATCGCGCTCGCGAGCGAGCGCTTCATCGCACGCCTGAACGAGACGCGGTTCTGGAGCTGCTCGGCGATCGACTGCGCGACGAGCTTGGCGTCGAGCTCCGGCCGCTTGATCTCGTTGATGTTGATGTGAACGTTCTTCTGGGTCAGGGCGTGCACCTCTTTGCGCAACGCGTCGACCTCGACGCCGGACTTCCCGATCACGATCCCGGGGCGGGCGGTGTAGATGTCGATCGTGATCCGCTGCTTGTCCTTGCGGATCAGGATGTCCGACAGCCCGGCGTGGGAGAGCTTGCCGACGATGTGCTCGCGGATCTTGATGTCTTCGAGGAGCGCGCCCGCGAACTCCTTGTCGCTGACCATCCAGTTCGACTTCCAGTCGTGGATGACCCCGACCCGCAGACCGCCGGGGTGGACTTTCTGGCCCATCAGTGGCCCTCCTGACGACAGCGGTGGAAGCCCGGGGCGCTCGCACCGAGCCAGGCAAGGACGCAGGGAGCCCCGATGGTGGTGACCGTCGGGGGGACTGAGGACGCAGCATGACGCGGCGTGATCGCGCGCCGGGCGCCGCCGATGTTCTTCAGCAGGGTCACCCTGCAGCCACCTCCTTCTTCCTCAGGCGGCGCCTGGGCTTGGCTCCCGCTTCCGCGGAGCCGCTCCCACTCGGGCGCTGCTCGGACCCGGGGCTCGCCCCGGGCTCGACCTTGATCGTGATGTGGCAGGTGCGCTTGAGGATCGGGCTCATGCGGCCGCGCGCGCGGGCCTGCCAGCGCTTGAGCGTCGGGCCCTCGTCGACGTAGGCGGCCACGACGACGAGGTCGTCGCCGTTCCAGCGCAGGTTCGGGTTCGACTCGGCGTTCGAGACGGCGCTCTTCAGCACCTTCTCGACCTCGGTCGCAGCGGCGCGCGGCATGAACGCGAGGATCGTGCGCGCCTCGGGAACCGAGCGGTCGCGGATGTGGTCGACGACGAGCCGGGCCTTGCGGGGCGAGACGTGGACGAACTTCGCGGTCGCCCGGACGTCGGGGCGGGCCGCGGTCACCGCTTCACCTGCGTCTTCGAGTCGCCCGCATGGCCGCGGAAGTGGCGCGTCGGCGCGAACTCGCCGAGCTTGTGGCCGACCATCTGGTCGGAGATGAACACCGGCACGTGCTTCTTGCCGTCGTGGACGGCGATCGTGTGCCCGATCATCTCCGGGAACACGGTCGAGGAGCGGGACCAGGTGCGGATCATCTGTTTCTTGCCGGCATCGTTCATCGTGGTGATCCGAGCGAGCAGACGCTCCTCCACGAACGGGCCCTTCTTGCTCGACCTCGACACTTACCTCTTCTCCTTCCCGCGGCGCCGGCCGCGGACGATCAGCTTGTCGGATTCCTTGTGCTTGCGGCGCGTGCGCTTGCCGAGCGTCGGCACGCCCCACGGGGTGACCGGATGGCGCCCGCCCTTCGACTTGCCCTCGCCGCCGCCGTGCGGGTGGTCGACCGGGTTCATCGCCGAGCCGCGCACGGTCGGGCGCTTGCCGAGCCAGCGGCTCCGGCCTGCCTTGCCGCCCGTGATGTTGCCGTGGTCGACGTTGCCGACCTGGCCCACGGTCGCCCGGCAGGTCAGCAGCACGCGGCGCATCTCGCCCGAGGGGAGACGCAGCGTCGCGTAGCCCGCGTCCTTGGCGACGAGCTGGATCCCCGAGCCGGCCGAGCGGGCCATCTGGCCGCCGCGGCCCGGCTTCAGCTCGACGTTGTGGACGAGCGTGCCGGTGGGGATGTTCTCGAGCGGGAGCGCGTTCCCCGGCTTGATGTCCGAGCCGGGGCCCGACTGCACCTCGGAGCCGACCCGGAGGCCGGCCGGGGCGAGGATGTAGGCCTTGAAGCCGTCGGTGTAGTGGAGCAGCGCGATCCGGGCGGAGCGGTTCGGGTCGTACTCGATCGCGGCGACCTTCGCCGGGACGCCGTCCTTCGTCCGCTTGAAGTCGACCACGCGGTAGCGGCGCTTGTGGCCGCCGCCCTGGTGCCGCGTCGTGATCCGCCCGTTGTTGTTGCGGCCGCCCTTCTTCGTCAGCTTCTCGGTCAGCGCCTTCTCGGGCTTCGACTTCGTCACCTCGGCGAAATCGGAGACCGTCATGAAGCGGCGGCCGGGGCTCGTGGGCTTGAAGCGGCGGACGGGCATCAGAGCTGCGCTCCCTCGAAGACCTCGATCGTCTCGCCGGGCTTCAGCCTCACGATCGCCTTCTTCCAACCCTGCCGCGTGCCCTTGATCTGGCCGCGGCGCTTGGGCTTCGGCTGCACCTTGACGATGTTCACGCGCGTCACGTTGACCTCGAACAGCTCCTCGACGGCCTGACGGATCTGGGTCTTGTGCGCGTCCTCGTGCACCCGGAACGTGTACACGCCGTGGACGCTGCCGTGGTAGCTCTTCTCGGACACGATCGGCGCGAGGACGATCTGGTGGGCGTGCATCAGCGGCTCCTCGTCTCGACGAGCGGGAGGGCCGCCTCGCTGACGATCAGCGAGCGCGCCCAGACGACAGCGCCGACCTCGAGCTCGGCCGGATCGACGACGGCGACGCGCTGGAGGTTGCGGAACGACTTGGCCGCCGCGCTCTCCTCCTCGGTGAGCACGACGAGAACCGGAGCCTCGAGGCCGGTGGCCTCGAGGAAGCTTCTGGCCTGCTTGGTGGACGGCGCCTCGAAGGTGCCGGCATCCAGGAGCGCCAGGGTGTTCGCCTGCGCGTGGCTCGCGAGAGCCGACCGCAGGGCGGCCCTGGCAGCTTTCCGGTTCACCTTGAGGACGAACGTGCGGGGGGTCTTGGCGAAGATGTGGCCGCCGCCCGTGAACTGGCCGGCGCGGGTCGTGCCGGCGCGGGCGCGGCCGGTGCCCTTCTGGCGCCACGGCTTCGAGCGTCCCCCGGAGACGAGGCCGCGGCTCTTCGACGCGAACGTCCCCGCCCTGGCCGCGTTCAGCTCGGCGCGAACCGCCTCGTGGACGAGGTGCGGCTTGACCTCGACGCCGAAGATCCCGGCCTCGAGCGAGACGTCCTTCGCCTTCCCGCCCCTGGCGTCGAGCACGGGTGCCTTCGGAGCAGCGGCCATTACCCGCGCACCTCGAGGAGCCCGTTCTTCGGCCCCGGCACGGAGCCCTTGACGAGCAGCAGGTTCTTGTCGGCGTCGACGTCGTGCACCGTCAGCCCGAGCTGGGTGACGCGCTTGCCGCCCATTCGCCCGGGCAGCTTGACGCCCTTGAAGACCCGCGACGGGGTCGCCGAGGCGCCGACCGAGCCCGGAGCGCGGATGTTGTGGGAGCCGTGGCCGCGCGGGCCGCTCGAGAAGTTGTGCCGCTTGATCGTCCCCTGGAAGCCCTTGCCGATCCCGATGCCGGCCACCTTGACCTCGTCGCCGGGCTGGAACAGCTCGACGGTGACCGTCTCGCCCTCGACCGCCCCGTCGATCCCGCCGCGGAACTCGACCAGCCGGCGGTGCGCGCCGACGCCGAAGCGCTTCAGGTGGCCGAGCTCGGGCAGCGTCAGCTTCCAGTCGGGAACGGGATCGAACGCGAGCTGGACGGCCTCGTAGCCGTCGGTCGCGACCGTCTTGACCTGGACGACCGGGCACGGCCCGGCCGCGATCACGGTCACCGGGGTGACGACGCCGCTCTCCGGATCGAAGATCTGAGTCATGCCGAGCTTCCTGCCGAGAATGCCTTTCGCCATCGCTAGAGCTTGATCTCGATGTCGATTCCGGCGGGCAGGTCCAGCCGCATCAGCTGGTCGATCGTCTTCGGGGTCGGGCTGAGGATGTCGATCAGGCGCTTGTGCGTGCGCACCTCGAAGTGCTCCCGGGAGTCCTTGTCCTTGAACGGGCTGCGGATCACGCAGTAGACGTTCTTCTCGGTCGGCAAGGGGACCGGTCCGGTGATCGTCGCACCGCTCCGCTGGGCGGTGTCGACGATCTGCTGGGCCGACCGGTCGAGCTGCTGGTGGTCGTACCCCTTGAGACGGATGCGGATCTTCCCCTGTGCCATGTGTCTCCCTCGCTGCCTACTTGATGATCTCGGTGACGACGCCGGCGCCGACGGTGCGGCCGCCCTCACGGATCGCGAAGCGCAGGCCCTGATCCATCGCGATCGGCTGGATCAGCTGGATGTCCATGTTCGTGTTGTCGCCCGGCATGACCATCTCCTGGCCCTCCGGGAGGCTGACCGCGCCCGTCACGTCGGTGGTCCGGAAGTAGAACTGCGGCCGGTAGTTGTTGAAGAACGGCGTGTGACGCCCGCCTTCGTCCTTTCCGAGCACGTACACCTCGGCCTTGAAGTGGGTGTGCGGGGTGATCGAGCCCGGCTTTGCGAGCACCTGGCCGCGCTCGACCTCCTCGCGCTTGACGCCGCGGAGCAGCGCGCCCGCGTTGTCGCCGGCCTGCGCGAAGTCGAGCGTCTTCAGGAACATCTCGAGCCCGGTCACGACGGTCTTCTCCGTCTTCTCGTGGATGCCGACGATCTCGACCTCGTCGCCGATCTTGCAGGTGCCCTGCTCGATCCGGCCGGTGACGACCGTGCCGCGCCCGGTGATCGTGAATACGTCCTCGATCGGCATCAGGAACGGCTTCTCGGAGTCGCGGACCGGCTCCGGGATGTAGGAGTCGACCGCCTCCATCAGCTCGAGGATCTTCGGCGTCCACTCGGGGTCGCCCTCGAGCGCCTTCAGCGCCGAGACCTGGACGACCGGGATGTCGTCGCCGGGGAAGTTGTACTTCGAGAGCAGCTCGCGGACCTCCATCTCGACGAGCTCGAGCAGCTCGGGATCGTCGACCATGTCGGCCTTGTTGAGCGCGACCACGATGTACGGCACCTCGACCTGGCGGGCGAGCAGGATGTGCTCGCGGGTCTGCGGCATCGGGCCGTCGGCGGCGCTGACGACGAGGATCGCTCCGTCCATCTGCGCGGCGCCGGTGATCATGTTCTTGATGTAGTCGGCATGCCCCGGGCAGTCGACGTGCGCGTAGTGGCGGTTGGCCGTCTCGTACTCGACGTGCGAGGTGTTGATCGTGATGCCGCGCTGGCGCTCCTCGGGAGCGTTGTCGATCGACGCGAAGTCGCGGATCTGCGTGTTGCCGCTGCCCGACTCGGCGAGCACCTTCGTGATCGCGGCGGTCAGCGTCGTCTTGCCATGGTCGATGTGCCCGATCGTGCCGACGTTCAGGTGCGGCTTCGAGCGCTCGAACTTCTGCTTGCCCATTTGCTCTTATCCTCCGTTAGACCTGGTCAGGAGCCGCCGGCGCCTTGCTCGACGATCTCGCTTGCGATCGACTGCGGCACTTCCTCGTACCGCTCGAACTCCATGTGAAAGTCTGCCCGGCCCTGCGACATCGAGCGCAGGTCGGTGGCATAGCCGAACATCGCGGCCAGCGGGACGATCGCCTTCACGACCTGAGCGCTGCCGAGGGGGCTCATCGACTCGATGCGGCCCCGCCGCGAGTTGAGGTTGCCGATCACGTCGCCGAGGTAGTCCTCGGGCGTGGTCACTTCGACTGACATCACGGGCTCGAGCAGCTTCGGCTTCGCCCGCTTCATCGCATCCTTGAAGGCCATCGACCCGGCGATCTTGAAGGCGCGCTCGCTCGAGTCGACCTCGTGGTACGACCCGTCGACGAGCTCGACCTTGACGTCGACGACCGGGTAGCCCGCGAGCACGCCCGATCCCATCGCCTCCTGGATGCCGGCGTCGACCGCCCCGATGTACTCCTTCGGGATCTTGCCGCCGACGATCCTGTCGACGAACTCGTAGCCGGCGCCCGGCTCCTGGGGGATCAGGTTGATCTCGACGTCGCCGTACTGGCCGGAGCCGCCGGTCTGGCGGACGAACCGGCCCCGGATCTTCTCGGCGGGCTGCGAGATCGTCTCGCGGTAGGCGACCTGGGGCCGCCCGATGTTCGCGTCGACGCTGAACTCGCGCTTGAGACGGTCGACGATGATCTCGAGGTGGAGCTCGCCCATCCCGGCGATCAGCGTCTGGCCGGTCTCCTCGTCGGTGTTGACGCGGAAGGTCGGATCCTCCTCGGCCAGCCGCGCCAGCCCGGAGCCGAGCTTGTCCTGGTCGGCCTTCGACTTGGGCTCGACGGCGACCGAGATCACCGGCTCGGGGAAGGTCATCGACTCGAGCACGATCGGAGCCGTGGCGACCGAGAGCGTGTTGCCGGTGGTCGTGTCCTTCAGCCCGACACCCGCCGCGATCTCGCCGGCGACGACCTCGTCGCGCTCCTCGCGATGGTTCGCGTGCATCTGGAGGATGCGGCTGACGCGCTCGGTCTTCCCGGTCGAGGTGTTGAGCACGCGATCGCCCGACTTGAGCGTGCCGCTGTAGACGCGGAAGTAGGTGAGCTTGCCGACATAGGGATCGGTCATCACCTTGAAGGCGAGCGCGGAGAACGGCGCGTCCATCGTCGCGGGCCGCTCGGTCGGCTCGTTCGTCTTCGGATCGATTCCCTGGACCGGGGGCACGTCGAGCGGGCTCGGCAGGTAGTCGATCACGGCGTCGAGCAGGGGCTGGACTCCCTTGTTCTTGAAAGCGGAGCCGAGCAGCACCGGCGTGACCTCGTCGGCGAGCGTGGCGGCGCGGAGCGCGCGCTTGATCTGGTCGGCCGTGACCGAGCTCTCGTCCTCGATGTAGGCCTCGAGCACGTCGTCGTCGAAGTGGGAGATCGCGTCGATCAGCTGGTGGTGGTACTCGTGCGCCTGCTCGGCGAGCTCGGAGGGGATCTCGGTGATGTCGAAGTCCTGCCCGAGGTCGTCCTTGTAGACGATCGCCTTCATCTCGACGAGATCGATCACGCCGGCGAAGTGCTCCTCCTGGCCGATCGGGATCTGCACCGGGACAGGGTTCGCGCCCAGGCGCTCCTGCATCGACTGCACAGCGGCGAAGAAGTTCGCGCCGGTGCGGTCCATCTTGTTGATGAACGCGATCCGGGGCACCTTGTACTTGTTGGCCTGGCGCCAGACCGTCTCGGACTGGGGCTGGACGCCGGCGACCGAGTCGAAGACGGCGACGGCGCCGTCGAGCACGCGCAGGCTGCGCTCGACCTCGACCGTAAAGTCCACGTGCCCGGGCGTATCAATAATGTTGATCCGGAAGTTGCGCCAGAACGCCGTCGTCGCGGCCGAGGTGATCGTTATGCCCCGCTCCTGCTCCTGCGCCATCCAGTCCATCGTCGCCGCACCCTCGTGGACCTCGCCCATCTTGTGGGTGCGGCCCGTGTAGTAGAGGATCCGCTCGGTCGTCGTCGTCTTGCCCGCATCGATGTGGGCCATGATCCCGATGTTCCGGACGCGATCCAGCGCTACGCGTGTCTCTGCTACTGCCAAGTCGTCTCCCTCACCAGCGATAGTGCGCAAAGGCCTTGTTGGCCTGCGCCATCCGATACATGTCGTCCTTGCGCTTGAACGCGCTCCCCTGCTGCTCGAGCGCGTCCAGGATCTCGCCGGCGAGCTTGTCCTCCATGTGCTTCTCCCGCCGCTCGCGCGAGTACGTCACGAGCCAGCGTAGCGCGAGCGTTCGGCCCCGGCGCTGCGGAACCTCGACCGGAACCTGGTAGTTCGCGCCGCCGACGCGGCGGCTGCGAACCTCGAGCACCGGAGTGACGGTCTTGACGGCCTGTTCGAGCACCTCGGCAGGCGGCCGGCCGGTCTTGGCGCCCACCTTGTCGAGCGCGCCGTAGACGATCGACTCGGCGCTCGACTTCTTGCCGTGCAGCATCACCCGGTTGATCAGCTGCGTGACGAGCAGGCTGTCGTAGATCGGGTCCGAGCTGAGCGGGCGAGGCTGGATCTCTGCGCGGCGTGGCATCAGGAGCTCTTCTTCGCCCCGTACTTCGAGCGGGCCTGCTTGCGGTCGGCGACCCCGGACGCATCGAGCGCGGCGCGGATCACCTTGTAGCGGTAGCCCGGCAGGTCCTTGACGCGGCCGCCGCGGACGAGCACGACCGAGTGCTCCTGCAGGTTGTGCCCCTCGCCGGGGATGTAGGTGCCGACCTCGATCCCGTTCGTGAGCCGCACGCGCGCGATCTTGCGCAGCGCCGAGTTCGGCTTCTTGGGGGTCATCGTGGACACGCGCGTGCAAACTCCCCGCTTCTGCGGGGCGCCCTGGAGGGCGGGCGTCTTCGTCTTCTCGCGCTTGGACGTGCGGCCCTTGCGAATCAATTGGTTGACGGTCGGCATCGAATCCCTTATGAGAAAAGTAGGTCGTTACGCACGAAAGGTCGGCAGGGCTAGCGGCCCGTGCCGAACCAGGAAGGGATGGTAGCAGAGGGCACGGGTCCGACCGGCACCCGGCTCGGGGAAGAGCGGGGGTCGAGGCTCGGCCCGGCGGTTCACGATCTGGCGCCGCTCAATCCTGGGAGACTGCAAGAATCGAGGTCTGCGGAGATCGATGAGTGTGGCACTCGTCATCGTGGTTGGAGTGCTTGCGGCGGCAGCCGTGGCGGCGGCCGTGGTGGCCCTGCGCGCGCGCGCGTCGGTCGACCACCGGATGAAGGACCTCGCCGGCGGGCTGGGCTATACCGCCGAGCTCGCGGCCTCGCTCGAGCCCGACGACGTCCTCGACCGCACGCTCGACGCGATCGTCGCGCTGCCCGGGGTCGAGGCCGCGCTGGTCTCGATCGGGCAGCAGACCTCGACGCGGACGACCAGGGCGGCGGGCCTGTCGGAGGACGAGGTCGAGCGCACGCTGATCGAGATGCCGACCCACCACGACCTGCGCGCGCTGGAGGTCGTGTACCGCTACCGGCTGGACGAGGTGAACGAGGGCTCGAAGCTCCCGCGTGCCGCGCTCACGGTCGCGCTCCGCGCCGAGGGCGAGACGATCGGGTCGATCGCGGCGATCAGCCGATCGCAGCCCTCCGGGTTCACGGAGGCGACCACGGACGCGCTCGATGCGCTCGCCCGCCGAGCGGGCCCGGCGATCGCCAATGCGCAGCGGTTCAGCCAGGCGCGCGAGCTCGCGGAGCTCGACTCGCTCACCGGCCTGCACAATCGCCGGCTCTTCTACGAGTTCCTCGGCCGCGAGATCGCGCGGGCGCAGCGCTACGAGCGCTATGTCTCGCTGATCGTGTTCGACCTCGACGACTTCAAGCGCATCAACGAACGGATCGGCCACCTCGGCGGCGACGGCGTCCTCGCGGAGGTCGCTGACCGGGTGCGGGGCGTCGTCCGCGCCACGGACATCGCCTGCCGCGTCGGCGGCGACGAGTTCGCGATCATCCTCCCCGAATCGAGCCGCGACGACGCGGAACTGCTTGCCGACCGGATCGCGCTCGCGATCAGGAGCCAGAAGATCGACAAGATCGGGGCTCTCAAGATCTCGGCCGGGGTTGCCGAGGTTCGCCAGGACGACACCTCGGCCGACCTGTTCAAGCGCGCCGATCACGCACTCTACCGCGCCAAGAACGCCGGCAAGGCACGGACGGTCGCGAACTAGTAGGCCGAAGCGATCATGCCGCCGGGACGGAGCCTGGAGCGTGCCCGCCCCACTTCGACCAGGCGCGGTGCGCGAGGTACCCCGAAAGCCCGAACAGGATCAGCGCGTTGACGGGATGCAGCATCCCGACCCACTTGTGGTGCACCCCCGTCGAGGCGAGAACGCCCTGGACGGGGAACGCCAGGACGACGAGGAGGATGTAGAGGCCGAGGATCTTCGGTCTCGGCCAGGAGATCAGGGCCAGGATCAGGATCAGCGCCCCGCCGATCTCGCCGAGTGCCCAGCCGAAGTTGCGGTGGGCGTCGAGGCTCTTCGCGTTGTCGATCGTCGCGCCGGCGTGCATGGCGAACAGCCCGTAGCCCACGAGGAAGAACTGGGCGATCACGCCGAGGAAGAAGATCGCGATCACGTAGCGGAGCCCCGCGGCCGCGCCGCGGCGGATTGCGGTCATTGGACGATGCCTCCCTTGAGTGGTGGTCGAGCCGAGCTTACGGGGCGGGCGTCCCGGGAACGTTACGATCGCGACCACGTCGGTAGCCGCGGAGCGCCGGGCCCCGGCTCAGGGGGTCTGCCCTCCCGGGCGGACCCACAGCGACGCATGCTCGGGTGCGACGACCCGGACGACGGTCTCGAGCAGCTCCGCCTGCACGGTGTCGACGTCGTTCGCGCTTCGCAGCCGGGCGCCGAGATCGGAGACGGCACGCTCGGCGTCGTAGCGCGTGCGGTTGAAGCGGCGGTCGACCACGCCCTGCACGCGGCCGCGCAGCGGGCTGAAGAGCGCCGCGGCGACTAGCGTCGAGGCGGCGACGCCGACCGGCGAGGAGAACGGAAGCACCTCCGTCGCGAGCAGGACGATCCCGAAGAACACCGCGGCGAGCAGGCCGCTGAGGAGCGCGTAGGAGATCGTGCGGCTGATCAGCCGGTCGATCTCGTACAGCCGGTACTTGAGGACGCCCACTCCGATTCCGACCGGCAGGGCGATCACGCCGACGAAGACCGGGCTGAGAGCCGGAGGGCCCGAGCTCGCGACCAGGAGCGCGGCGACGGCCACCGCACCCCCGCTCAGGAACCACTTCCGCTGCTGGCGCTCGTCGCCGCTCGAGCGGCGGTAGAGCAGGAGCTGCCGGAGCGCCCAGGAGAGGAAGATCGCGGCGTAGGCGGCAACCACGACGTCGTTAGCGATCGCAGCCGCTCCGCGGGCGGGCGCGTCGATCGAGGCAAGAGAGCCGGTCGAGTCGACCACGACCCGCCGGTCCGTGAACGCCCCGGCGTCGGTGAGGCCCAGGGGGATGAGAAAGGAGGCGGCGAGCGCCAGATAGGCCCAGAAGGTCCAGCGCAAGCGGCCGTCCGGCAGGCGGCCGTCCGGGAAGAGCAGGATGGGCAGCGGCAGGAGCGTAATGACCGGAACCCACGCCGGGGCGAGGGCGACCGCAAGCCGTCCGAGCGGCAGCCCGTCCCGGTCGATCCGGTAGGCGCGGACGGCGTAGAGGCTCGCGTCGACGCCGAGCGTGGTCGTGAGCCCGAGTGCGAGCAGGATCCATCCGATCGGGTTCAGCGGCTGACGCCTCGCGACGAGCACGCCCATCACCGCGAACGGGATCATCAGCAAGGCCGGCACGAGCGCGCTCGCTCCGAGCGTGTGGGCGAGGATCGCAAGGGGCACGGCCACGAGCAACAGCACCGCGAACGCCGCCCCGAGAAGCACCGCGATCGAGGACGGCTCGAGGCCGATCCGCCGCCCGTCGACCGCGGGCACCATCGCCGACTCCCTGATCGCCATCCGGCCCATTCCCCGGCGGCCAGCCTAGCCGGCTGCCGTCCCGGGAACGTTACGGCCCGGGGCGATGGGTCTGGCAAGAGCTCGTGCCCCTCCTGGCCTCTCGGGCCGGCGGGGGCCCCGATTGGCGCTCGCCGGCGTCTCAGCTCTCCCCGGCTCGTGCCTCGATGCGTGGCGGCGACGACGGTACGCGGCGCATCACGCGGCGCCGCGACGGGGCCGCAGAGTCCCGAGGGTTCACCCTCAACCCACCGAGGGGTCTGAACCCTCGGGCACGTCGCGCGGCGAGTCGAGCTCAGTAGCTGACGCGGCTCTTGAACTTGATCGTCACGACGCTGCCCGGCCTCACGTAGGTTCCGCTGAACGAGAGCGTTCCGTGGGCGCCCGTGAACGTTTCGGTGCCCGCGACGACCTGTGCGCGTCCCGAGAACGCGACACTCCCGAGACCGGCGCCGACGGCGCATGCCGGCGCGTTCCGGGCCGAGAGGGTGATCGACCCCGCCGTGCCCTCGAGAACCGCCGTGCCGCTGACGACGACGCACGTCGGGCTCGTGAGCTGCCCGCGC
Organism: uncultured Actinomycetes bacterium; assembly: GCA_963796625.1. Taxonomy (GTDB): domain Bacteria; phylum Actinomycetota; class Thermoleophilia; order Gaiellales; family Gaiellaceae; genus PALSA-600. The sequence goes on along the minus strand of CAWCME010000003.1, from coordinate 91,243 downwards.
GCCGAGCCGCGAAGCGTGCCGGGCCCGATGAGCTTGCCGCTGCCGGTCGCGGCGGCCCGCCCGACCGCCCCGGTGCCGCGACAGGAGGCGGCGAAGGCGTGGCCCGTGGCCGGCGCGGCCAGCGGCGCGGCGACCGAGAGGGCCATGGCGGGCATCGCGACGGCAGCGAGAGCATGAACCCCGGTGCGGAAGATCACGCGCGCCTCGGTGTCCTCTGTCCGGTCTGGGCCACACCACCGAGCCTCGACAACGCCACCGAGCGAACTCTTGGCCGGCCGGCTTGTGCGAGCAAGCGTCGGGTTGGCCGGCGAGACGGGCCCGGCCCGAAGGAGAACACCGGTGTCCGCGCCCGCCCGAGCCCGGCAAGACCGGGACGAGGCGGCCGGGAACGCGAGAGGCCGGGCGATCGCCCGGCCTCTCTGAGCTTCGGAGCGCTGTCGGGGGTCAGTCGTCGAGCGGCGCGTCGATCTCCGGGAGCTCGCCCGCGTCGTCGCCGCCGGCCGGCCCGTCCTCGAACTGCAGGTCGAGATCGGAGGCGAACGTCAGCGACCCGCCGTCCTGGCCGATTTCCTCCAGCGCCTGGAGCAGAACGTCCTGCTGGTAGGCGTCGGGAGCGACCGGGTCGGTGGGCCCGATCTCGATCGCGCGGTAGCGGCGGAGGCCCGTTGCGGCCGGGATCAGCTTGCCGATGATCACGTTCTCCTTCAGCCCGAGCAGCCGGTCGACCTTGCCCTCGATCGACGCGTCCGTCAGCACCTTCGTCGTCTCCTGGAACGACGCCGCCGAGAGGAACGACTCGGTCGCGAGCGACGCCTTCGTGATCCCGAGGATCAACGGCTCGAACGTCGCCGGCTCCTTCTTGTCCTTCCTGGCGCGCGTGTTCTCACGCTCCAGCACGACCCGGTCGACGAGCTGGCCGGGCAGCAGGTCGGTCTCGCCGGCGCTCTCGACGCGCACCTTCTTGAGCATCTGCCGGACGATCAGCTCGATGTGCTTGTCGTGGATCTCGACGCCCTGCGACTTGTAGACCTTCTGCACCTCGGCGACGAGGTACAGCTCGGTCGACGTCGAGCCCTTGAGCGCGAGCAGGTCGGCCGGGTTGCGCGAGCCCTCGTTGAGGGCGTCGCCCGGCTCGACAACCTGGCCGCTCGCGACGAGCAGGCGGGTGCGGCGCGGCAGCTGGTACTCGACCGGATCGGCGAGCTCGCCGTCCTTGCCGAGCTCGGTCGGATGCACCGTGAGCTTCGGGCCGCGCTCGGTCTGCTCGATCTCGATGCGACCGCCGACCTCGACGAGGGTACCGGCGCCCTTCGGGTTGCGGGCCTCGAAGATCTCGACCACGCGCGGAAGGCCGTGGGTGATGTCGGCGCCCGCGACGCCGCCCGTGTGGAACGTTCGCATCGTCAGCTGGGTTCCGGGCTCGCCGATCGACTGGGCGGCGACGATGCCGATCGCATCGCCGATCTCGCACATCTCGCCGGTCGCCAGGAAGATGCCGTAGCAGGCCTGGCACACGCCCGTCTCGGCGCGGCACTTGACCACCGACCGCACCGGAACCGTGATCTCGGAGCCGAGCTCGCGCTCCAGCTCCTCGAGCAGCGGCACCGTGACGACCGCGGCGGGCTCGGCGAGCGCCGTCTTCCCCGGCTTGCCGTTCGCGAGCGGCTTGAAGACGCCGCCGGCGACCAGCCGCCCGAGCAGCGACTTGTTCAGCCCCTCGCTCGTGCGAATCGGCAGCTCGACGAACTCCTCGGTCCCGCAGTCGGCCTCGCGGACGATCACGTCCTGCGAGACGTCGACCAGGCGCCGGGTCAGGTAGCCCGAGTCGGCGGTGCGCAGCGCGGTGTCCGCAAGCCCCTTGCGGGCGCCGTGGGTCGAGATGAAGTACTCGAGCACCGAGAGGCCCTCCATGAAGTTCGCCTTGATCGGCCGCTCGATGATCTCGCCCTTCGGGTTCGCCATCAGCCCGCGCATGCCGGCCAGCTGGCGGATCTGCTTGAACGAGCCGCGCGCCCCGGAGTTGGCCATCATGAAGACCGGGTTCAGCTCGTCGAGGTTGACCTCCATCGCCTCCGCGACCCTGTCGGTCGCCTCGGTCCAGATGTTGACGATCGTCTCGTGACGCTCGTCCTCGGTGATCAGCCCGCGGTCGTACTGCCCGTGGACCTCCTCGACGCGCTTCTCGTACTCGGCGAGGATCTTCTCCTTGTCCGGCGGGATCACGATGTCGTTCTTCGAGATCGTCACGCCGGCCTGCGTCGAGTAGTGGAACCCGAGCGTCTTGATCGTGTCGAGCACGGGCGCCAGGGTGTGGGCGCCGTAACGGTCCGAGAGGCCGAGCACGAAGCGGTCGGTGTCCGGCTTGGTCAGGGTCTGGTTGACGAACACGAAGTCCTCGATCGACCCGTTCTCGTCACCGATCAGCTCGACCAGCTGCCGGTAGACCGCCGAGTTGAAGAGCACGCGCCCGGCGGTCGTCAGGTGCAGCTCGCCCCGGAAGCGGAACTCGATCGGCTGGCCGAGGCTGATGCTCTTCCCCTCGACCGCCAGCTCGACCTCGTCCGCCGAGTCGAAGCGCTTCGGGCGCGGGTCGAGCGACGCAGAGTCCGTCCTCGGCAGGTCGAGAGCCGAGTAGGTCAGGAAGTAGATGCCGAGCACCATGTCCTGCGTCGGCGTCGCGAGCGGCCGGCCCGACGCCGGCGAGAGGATGTTGTTCGAGGAGAGCATCAGGATGCGCGCCTCGGCCTGCGCCTCCGCCGAGAGCGGCAGGTGCACGGCCATCTGGTCGCCGTCGAAGTCGGCGTTGAAGGCATGGCAGACGAGCGGGTGCACCTGGATCGCCTTGCCCTCGACGAGCACGGGCTCGAACGCCTGGATGCCGAGACGGTGCAGCGTCGGCGCACGGTTGAGCAGCACCGGATGCTCCGCGATCACCTCCTCGAGCACGTCCCAGACCTCGGGCGTCATCGAGTCGACGTACTTCTTCGCCGCCTTGATGTTCTGCACCGACTTGCGCTCGACGAGCCGGCTCATGATGAACGGCTTGAAGAGCTCGAGAGCCATCAGCTTCGGCAGCCCGCACTGGTGCAGCTTCAGGCTCGGCCCGGCGACGATCACCGAGCGGCCCGAGTAGTCGACGCGCTTGCCGAGCAGGTTCTGGCGGAACCGGCCCTGCTTTCCCTTGAGCATGTCGGACAGCGACTTCAACGGCCGGTTGCCCGGGCCGGTGACCGCGCGGCCCCGGCGGCCGTTGTCGAACAGGGCGTCGACCGCCTCCTGGAGCATGCGCTTCTCGTTGTTGACGATGATCTCGGGGGCTCCGAGGTCGAGCAGCCTCTTCAGGCGGTTGTTGCGGTTGATCACGCGCCGGTAGAGATCGTTCAGGTCGGAGGTGGCGAACCGGCCGCCGTCGAGCTGCACCATCGGGCGCAGCTCGGGCGGGATCACCGGCACCGCCTCGAGGATCATCCACTCGGGCCTGTTCTCGGACTTGACAAACGCCGAGCAGACCTTCAGGCGCTTGATCGCGCGCTGCTGCTTCTGGCCCTTCGAGGTGCGGATGATCTCGCGCAGCTCGCGCGACTCCTCGGCCAGGTCGAGGTCCCGCAACAGGTCCCGGATCGACTCCGCGCCCATGCCGCCGCGGAAGTAGACGCCGAACCCGTACGGTGAGCCGAACCGGTCCTTGAGCTCGCGGAAGAGCTGCTCGTCGTTGACGACCATCTTCGGCTCGGCCTCGCGGAAGAGCTGCCAGGTCTGCTCGAGCCGGTTGACGGAGTCGACCGCCGCCTCGCGAGTGTCCTCGCGGCGCGACTCGATGTCGAGATACATCTCGCGCACCTTGAGGGCCCACTGGATCAGCTGGTCGAGGTCCTCCTTCTGGATCTTCCCGTCCGTCCGCAGGCAGAGGTCGTTCGCGAGCTCGCGGACGTCGGCGTCGTCACCGGCGGCGGCGACCACGTCGCCGAGCAGGCCGGCGCCGAGCTCGCGCGCCTTCTCGAGGTTCTTCGTCTCGACCGCCCCGACGTACGCCGCATCCTCCGGGTGCACCTCGCCACCCCTGAGCAGCGTCTCGAGCACGCGGTTGATGTGCTTGGAGACGGCGCCCTTCTTCGAGCCGGAGGCCCTGTCCTGCTCCTCGCGGAGCGGAACGAGCGCAGCGCGGATCTGCTCGGCCGCCGAGGCGACCTGCTCGAGCTCGCGCGGGGTCAGCTTGCGGTCGTCGCGGATCGCGGCGTTGCGGACGAGCTCGCGGATCTTCTTCGCGTCCTCGGTCGTGATCTGGGCGACGAGCTCGACGAAGAGCCCGTTGACGAGCTTCCGTGCCTCCTCGAGCGTCGGCAGCATCTGCTCCTCGGCCCAGGCCGAGAGGCCGCGGGCCCAGAAGTCGTCGTCCTCATCGAAGCCCTTGTCCTTCCCGCTCGCGAAGTACGCGCGACGCCGGGTGAGCCGCTGCTCAAGGGCGGCGAGGCCCTCGTCGCGGTCGACGTAGATCCGCTCGACTTCGGCCTTGACCTTGTCCTCGAGGTCGTTCAGGTCCTTGGCCCGGGCCTCGACGTCGACGCTCGTGATGATCGAGGCGGCGAAGTACAGCACCTTCTCGAGCTCGCGCGGAGCGATGTCGAGCAGGTAGCCGATGCGGCTCGGGACGCCCTTGAAGAACCAGATGTGCGAGACCGGCGCGGCCAGGTCGATGTGGCCCATCCGTTCGCGCCGGACCTTCTGCCGGGTCACCTCGACGCCGCAGCGCTCGCAGATGATCCCCTTGTAGCGGACGCGCTTGTACTTGCCGCAGTAGCACTCCCAGTCCTTCGTCGGCCCGAAGATGCGCTCGCAGAAGAGACCGTCGCGCTCGGGCTTGAGCGTGCGGTAGTTGATCGTCTCCGGCTTGGTGACCTCCCCCGACGACCAGTCGCGAATCTGCTTGCTCGACGCGAGCCCGATGCGGATCGCGTCGAAGTCGTTGATATCGATCATGCCTCACCTCCGGTGAAGCCTGATCGATTGCGCTTCGTATTCTCAGTCAAGACCTCGCCGACCTTTCTCTCTGCAAGTTCGAAACGGACGCTGGATTCTTTCGCCGGAAACGTCATTCTTCGATCTCCAGCGGGGGCTCGTCGATCGCGCCGACCGGTGCGTCCTCGTCGTCGAGCAGCCCCACGTCGAGCTCGTCGTCGAGCTCGACGAGCGGGTCGTCGTCGGCCGTGATCACGAGGTCGCCTTCGGCCTCGACGAGCTCGGCTCCCTCCTCGAGCTCCTCGACCTCGGGCGTCCCGGCGGCGGCACGGAGCGAGCCCGGCGAGAGGTCGATCCCGAGCTCCTCCGCGGCGCGGAGCAGCTCGTCGTCCTCCTCCCGGACCTCGACCTCGCCGCCGTCCTCAGAGATCACCTGCACGTCGAGCGCGAGTGACTGCATCTCCTTCAGGAGCACCTTGAACGACTCGGGGATCGACGGCTCGGCGATGTTCTCGCCCTTGACGATCGCCTCGTAGGCCTTGACGCGCCCGACGGTGTCGTCGGACTTGATCGTCAGCATCTCCTGGAGCGTGTACGCGGCGCCGTAGGCCTCGAGCGCCCAGACCTCCATCTCGCCGAAGCGCTGGCCGCCGAACTGAGCCTTGCCTCCGAGCGGCTGCTGGGTCACCAGCGAGTAAGGGCCGGTCGAGCGAGCGTGGATCTTGTCGTCGACCAGATGGAGCAGCTTCAGGATGTACATGTAGCCGACGGTCACCCTCTGCTCGAAGGGCTCGCCGGTGCGGCCGTTGAAGAGCCGCACCTTGCCCGCGACCATGCGGCCCGCAGGCTGCTTGCGGTCGACGCTGAGCTTGATCGGGCTGTCGGGGTTCGTGTCCGACCACGCGGCGAGCGCGTCGTCGACGTCCTCGACCGTCGCCCCGTCGAAGACCGGGGTGGCGACCGGGGTCGGCGCCGGCGCGTTGATCACGCGGCTCGCGTTGCCGTTCATCACCTCGACGCCCTCCCCGGCGAAGACACCGTGGGCGGCGGCCCAGCCGAGATGCGTCTCGAGGATCTGGCCGATGTTCATCCGGCTCGGGACGCCGAGCGGGTTCAGGAGGATGTCGACGGGACGGCCGTCCTCGAGGAACGGCATGTCCTCCTCCGGGACGATCTTCGAGATGACGCCCTTGTTCCCGTGGCGGCCGGCGAGCTTGTCGCCCTCGCTGATCTTGCGCTTCTTGGCCACGTACACGCGGACGAGCTCGTTGACGCCAGGCGAGAGATCGTCGCCGTTGTCGCGCGAGAAGGTCTTGACGTCGATCACGACGCCCCCTTCTCCGTGCGGCACCTTGAGCGAGGTGTCGCGGACCTCGCGCGCCTTTTCCTTGAAGATCGCGCGGATCAGCTTCTCCTCGGCGGTCAGCTCGGTCTCGCCCTTCGGCGTCACCTTGCCGACCAGCAGGTCGCCCGAGCCGACCTCGGCGCCGATGCGGACGATGCCGCGGTCGTCGAGGTTGCGGAGCGACTCCTCCGAGCGGTTCGGGATGTCACGAGTGATCTCCTCGTCGCCCAGCTTCGTCGAGCGCGCGTCGATCTCGTACTCGTGGATGTGGATCGAGGTCAGCACCTCGCTCTTCACGAGCCGCTCCGAGATCACGATCGCGTCCTCGAAGTTGTAGCCCTCGAACGGCATGAACGCGACGAGCAGGTTCGCGCCGAGCGCCAGCTCGCCGTGGTCGGTCGAGGAGCCGTCGGCGAGCACCGAGCCGGCGACGACCCGGTCGCCGAGCTTCACGATCGGCTTGTGGTGGATCAGCGTGCCCTGGTTCGAGCGCATGAACTTGATCAGGTCGTACTCGTCGCGCGTGCCCTTGCCCTCGACGACGATGCGGGTCGCGTCCAGCTCGACGACCTCGCCCGGCTCGCGGGCGACGATCACGTCGCCCGAGTCGACCGCGGCGCGGTACTCGAGACCGGTGCCGACGAGCGGGGACTGCGGGATCATCAGGGGCACGGCCTGCCGCTGCATGTTCGCGCCCATCAGGGCGCGGTTCGCGTCGTTGTGCTCGAGGAACGGGATCATCGCGGTCGCCACCGAGACGATCTGCGCCGGGGAGACGTCCATGAACTCGATCTCCTTCGGCGACGCCATCACGGCCTCGCCCTCGCGCGAGCGGCAGAGCACCTGGTCGTGCTCGAACTTGCCGGTCCTGTCGTCAACGGTCTCGGAGGCCTGGGCGATCGTGTACTGGGCCTCCTCGGCCGCGTCGAGGTAGACGATGTCGTCGGTCACCTTGCCGCCGACCACCTTGCGGTACGGCGTCTGGATGAAGCCGAATTCGCTGACCGTCGCCATCGAGGCGAGCGAGCCGATCAGGCCGATGTTCGGCCCTTCGGGCGTCTCGATCGGGCACATGCGGCCGTAGTGGGTCGGGTGGACGTCGCGCACCTCGATCGGCGCGCGCTCGCGGGTGAGGCCGCCGGCGCCGAGCGCCGAGAGCCGGCGCCGGTGCGTGAGCCCGTCGAGCGAGTTCGTCTGCTGCATGAACTGCGACAGCTGCGAGGAGCCGAAGAACTCCTTCAGCGCCGCGACCACCGGCCGGATGTTGATGATCGTCTGCGGCGTGATCGTGTCGACGTCCTCGGTCGTCATCCGCTCGCGGACGACCCGCTCCATCCGGTAGAGGCCGACCCGGAACGCCTCCTGGATCAGCTCGCCGGTCGTGCGCAGGCGACGGTTGCCGAAGTGCTCGTACTCGTCGAGCTCGGCGCGAATCGGGCCGCGGTCGAGCGAGATCGCGTCGGCCGCGAAGTCCTTCGAGTCCTCGGGGACGCCGATCATGTGCGGCATCGAGACGAGCTTCTGCACGAGCGCCAGGATGTCCTGAGTGGTCAGGACGCGGCAGTCGTCGGGCACGTCGACGCCGAGCCGCTGGTTCAGCTTGTAGCGGCCCACCTTCGTCAGGTCGTAGCGCTTCGGGTCGAAGAAGAGCGAGCGCAGCAGGTTGCGGGCGTTGTCGAGCGTCGGCGGCTCACCCGGCCGCTGCTTCTTGAACACCTCGATCAGCGCCTCTTCCTCGCGCGTGGTCGTGTCCTTCTCGATCGTCGCCTGCATGAAGTGCGAACCGTTGAACAGGGCGAGGATCGCCTCGTTCGTGCTCGTGTCGAGGACGAAGCCAGTGGTCGGGTCCTCGGCCGGGAGCGCGCGCAGCAGGGTCGTGATCGGGAGCTTGCGCTTGCGGTCGATGCGGGCGTAGACGACGCCCTTCTTGTCGATCTCGAGCTCGAGCCACGAGCCGCGGCTCGGCATCAGGTTGGCCGTGAAGACCTGCTTCGTCGGGTCCTTCGGCTCCATCAGGTAGGCGCCCGGGCTGCGGACGAGCTGGGTGACGATCACGCGCTCGGTACCGTTGATGATGAAGGTGCCCCATTCGGTCATCATCGGGAAGTCCCCCATGAAGACCGTCTGCTCGCGAATCTCGCCGGTGTCCTTGTTGACGAACCGGACGGTCATCGAGAGCGGGGCCTGATAGGTCAGGTCCTTCTCGCGGCATTCCTGGATCGAGAACTGCGGCTCGCCGAACTTGTAGTCGCCGAATTCGACTGCAAGCGAGCCGGTGTAGTCCTCGATCGGCGAGATGTCGTCGATCGTTTCGCGGAGACCTTCGCGCATGAACCAGTCGAAGGACTCACGCTGGATGTCGATCAGGTTGGGGAGGTCAAGGACGTGCTTCAGACGGGAAAACGACTTGCGCGCACGAGGCGCGGTGACCGTTTGGGCCAAGGAGACAGCCTCCCTTACGTGCTATGGATGAGGGCGAACCGAGTAAAAACGAGCGTGCGGAGAGCGGAACCGTGGGCGATCGTCGGCGAACCTCCCAGGATAGCGGAGCCGACCCTCCAGCTGCAAGGGCATGCAGCGAGGGCCGGAATGCCGACTCGCACAGGATAGCACCGCCGGCCGGTCCCGCCACCCCTCGTTCGGGCGCTCTCGACTCCCGAGCGGTTCCCGACCCCCTCGGCGCCGCTAGCGTTCCGCGGGTGGAGGCAGGCACGCACCCGAAGGCGCCGGCCGGGCCCTCGCGGCGGGTCGAGCGCGACCCGCTCTTCGGCAACAACGGCTTCGACTTCGAGCAGGTCGAGCACCTCGTCGGCGACGATGACCCCGACACCGCCCTCTGCGGCATCGACCAGACCGACGTCCCCTGGGACCAGGGCTGGCCGATCTGCGAGGCCAGCCGGGCGATCTCGAACGGACGCCTCAGCTGACGTCCGTGAAGCGTCAGGGGACCCGGGCGCGAGCCCGGCTCCCCTCACCACTCGCCCGGCGAGCCGGTCCTACCTGAGCTCGACCGTGCCGCCGGCCTCCTCGAGCTGCGCCTTGATCGAGTCGGCCTCTTCCTGGTTCACGCCCTCCTTGACCGCCTGGGGTGCATCGGCGGAGCCGTCGACGAGATCCTTGGCCTCCTTCAGGCCGAGCCCGGTGAGCGCGCGCACCACCTTGATCACCTGGATCTTCGTCCCGCCGGGGCCCGTGAGCACGACGTCGAAGGAGGTCTTCTCCTCGACCTCGGCGGCGGCGCCGCCGCCTGCTCCCGGAGCGGCCACCGCGACGGCGGCCGCAGCGGTGATGCCCCACTCGTCCTCGATCTTCTTCTTCAGCTCGACCAGCTCGAGGACGGTCATCGCCCCGAGCTGCTCGAAGACGGTGTCAACTGCAGCCATCGTCATGCCTCCTGGTCTTCTGGTTCGGATTCGGTTGCCGGAGCCTCGGCCTCGGCCTCCGGGGTCTCTGTCTCTGTCTCTGTCTCCGTCTCGGTCCCGGTCCCGGCGGCCGGGGCCTCGGCCGCAGGCGCCGCTTCGGCCCCGGGCGCCGCTTCGGCGCCTGCCGGCTCGGTCGCCGCGGGAGCGGGGGTCGGATCCGGGCCGCCCAGCTGCTCGATGCGGGCGTCGATCAGGCCCACCAGGTTCTGGAGCGGCGCGTTCACGAGCCCGAGCAGGCTGCTCAGCGGCGCGACGATCGCGCCGAGCACCTGGCCGCGCAGCACCTCGAACGGCGGCAGCTTGGCGAGCTCCTCGATGTCCGAGCCGGAGATCGTGCGTCCCTGCATCAGCGCCGCCGCGGATCTCGAGCACCTTCGTCTCGCGGGCCGAGTCGGCGAGCGCCTTGGCGACCGCGACCATGTCTCCGTCGCTCTCGATGAACGCGATCGCCGACGGCCCCTCGAGCAGCGCGAGCAGCGCGTCGACGCCGGCGGCCTCGGCCGCGCGGCGGGTGAGCGTGTTCTTGACGACCGTGAACCTGGCCCCGTTCTCGACCAGCCGCCCACGCAGGGCGTCGATCTGGGGCATCGTCAGCCCTCGGTAGTCGGCGACGAACAGCGTGTCGGCCGCGCGAAGCCGCTCGGTCAGGTCGGCGACCACGCGTTCCTTCTCGTCCTTGTGCATGTCATTTCCTCCGGAAATGACTAGGCCCGCCGGAGGCGGGCCTGCACCGGGGAGCACCATGCTCCCCGAGAGCCCCACCTCGGCTGGACTTCCACCTTGCGGCTGCCAGCTGTCTTCGGCGGTCTAGTCGCGTTGGCCTCTAGCCTAGCTGCCCTCTCCATTCGACGAACCCTCGCCCGAGAGCTCCTCGGCGATGTCACGGGTGCGGGACGGGTCGACGTGGATGCCGGGGCCCATCGTGCTCGCAAGCGTGATCTTCTTGATGTAGCGGCCCTTCGCGACCGCGGGCTTCGCCCGGATGATCTCGTCGAGGAGCGCGGCGTAGTTCTCGACCAGCGCCCGCTCCTCGAAGCTCTTCTTGCCGATCGGGATGTGGACGTTCGCCCCACGGTCGGTGCGGTACTCGAGCTTGCCGGCCTTCGCCTCGCGAACGGCCTTGGCGACATCCATCGTCACCGTCCCCGTCTTCGGGTTCGGCATCAGGCCGCGCGGCCCGAGGACGCGGCCGAGCCGGCCGACGTTGCCCATCTGATCCGGCGTCGCGATTGCGACGTCGAAATCGGTGAAGCCCTCCTCGACGCGCTTGGCGAGGTCGGCCGACCCGACGACGTCCGCGCCGGCCTCCTCGGCCTCGCGGGCCTTGTCGCCCTCGGCGAAGACGGCGACCCGCTGCTCGCGCCCGGTGCCGTGCGGGAGCATCATCGTCCCGCGCAGCTGCTCCTCGGCGTGGCGCACGTTCAGGCCGAGGTTCATGTGCACCTCGACCGTCTCGTCGAACTTGGCCGCGTCGCTCGCCTTGAGGATGCGGATCGCCTCGACCGGCGAGTAGACCTTCTCGCGGTCGATCGTTCCGCGCGCCTGGCTGTATCTCTTCCCGCGCACGGCCATCAGGCTTCCACCTCACTGTCCCGAGCGAGCACCGGGCAAAGCCCGGCACTCGCCGAACGGGAAACCGCCCGGTTTCCCGAACCCTTCCCAGTGTCGGGCCGGAAGCTCACGCTTCCACCTCGACACCCATCGACCGCGCCGTCCCGGCGATCACCTTCATCGCCTGCTCGACGTCGCGCGCGTTCAGGTCGACGAGCTTCGCCTCGGCGATCGACTGGAGCTGGGCGCGCGAGAGGCGGCCGACCTTCGTCCGGTTCGGCTCGGCGGAGCCCTTCTCGAGCCGCAGCGCCTCCTTGATCAGCACGGCCGCCGGCGGCGTCTTCGTGATGAAGGTGAAGCTGCGGTCCTCGTAGACCGTGATCTCGACCGGGGTGATGCGGCCGTTCTCCTGGGCGGTCTGCGCGTTGAAGGCCTTGCAGAACTCCATGATGTTGACGCCGTGCTGACCGAGCGCAGGGCCGACCGGCGGCGCGGGGTTCGCCTGCCCGCCGGGGATCTGCAGCTTGATCATGGTGAGGATCTTCTTTGCCATTTACATCCTTTACGGACTATCGACTGAACTTCGCAGCTCGAGCCAGTCGAGCTTCTTTCAGTCTAATTTCTTTACTTGGTCGAAGCCGAGCTCGACCGGCACCTGCCGCTCGAAGATGTCGACGAGGACCTTCAGCTTCTGCTGGTCGGGGTTGACGTCGACGATCTCGCCGTCGAAGTCCGAGAGCGGGCCGCTCGTCACCTTGACCGACTCGCCGAGCGAGAACTCGACCTGCGCGCGCGGCCGGTCGGCCGCCGAGGCGCCGGTCTTGAGGATCCGGTCGACCTCGCCCTGACCGAGCGGCACCGGCTTGGAGCCGGCGCCGACGAAGCCGGTCACGCCGGGCGTGTTCTTGACGACCGTCCAGGCCTCGTCGCTCAGATCCATGTTCACGAGCACGTACCCCGGCAGGACGCGCTTCTCGATCTGCACCTTCTGGCCGTCCTTGGTCTCGATCACCTGCTCGGTCGGCACGACGACCCGGCGGAAGCGCGGGCGCTGTCCCATCGACTCGATCCGATGCTCGAGATTGGCCTTCACCTTGTTCTCGTGGCCCGAATAGGTGTTGACGACATACCAGCGGAACATCGAGAGCAGCACCTTCGAGACGACTTCCTTCCAGAGCTGATCGTTCAGCCAGAGGTACGTGCCCACGATGATGCAGGCGACGAGCACGACCACGGTGCCCTGGACGACCTGGTTCTGCCCGGGCCACTCGACCTTCCGCAGCTCCGCGACCGACTCGCTGATGAAGCGGATCAGCTTCTGGAGCGGGTTGCCGCCGCCCTCGATCTCCCCGGCCGCGCGAGGCTGAGGCCGCGGCGGCGGCGGGACGCCGCGGCCGAGATCCGCTTCGCGCGCCATCGCTAGCGAGACTCCCGGTGCGGCGTGTGGCTTCCGCACCAGCGGCAGTACTTCTTGAACTCGACCCGGTCGGGCGTGTTCCGCTTGGATTTGGTCGTCTGGTAATTGCGCCGCTTGCACTCGGTGCAGGCGAGCGTGATCGCAACTCTGACTCCGGTCTTGGCCATGGGTGTGTGGGCTCCTGAACTCCCCGGACGGGGATCCCCGGCAGGCTGACGCACTGCCCGTGGGCCGCAGAAGTGTAGCTGGACCCGCGGGCCCACGGTCGCTCCCCGGCCCCGCCGGGGAGTCGAGGTAGCGGCGGGTGGGCTCGAACCACCGACCTCCGGGTTATGAGTCCGGCGCTCTAACCAGCTGAGCTACGCCGCCAGGGCGGGGTCATCGTAGCCAACCGTCCGCGACGGCTCGTATCCTCGATCGGATGGCCGAGCACGAACGCTGCTGGCGCTGCGGCGCCGAGATGGAATGGCGGCATGGAACCTGGCAGTGCCCCGGGTGCCGCTTCAAGCTCGGCTGCTGCGAGGGCGAGCCGCAGACGGCCTGCAACGCGCCGGCGAAGGTAGGATCGCCCGCATGGTCAGGCCCGCAGTCGAGCCGATCAGGCTGACCGAACGGGAGCGCGAGGTGCTCGAGCTGCTGGCGGACGGGCTTCACCTCGACGCGATCGCCGAGCGGCTCGGGATCGGCCTCGAGACGGTTCGCACCCACGTGCAGCACGCATCCAACCGGCTCGGCGCGGCGAACCGAACCCAGGCGGTTGCGATCGCGATCCGCCGCGATCTGATCTGAGCGTCTCGCGCGGCCCGGTGATCCTCGGGCTGGCGCTCGTCGCAGCCTCGGGCGGAGCCGCCGCGACTCCGGCGCCGCCTGCGGCGGCGCCCCGGATCGCAGGTTGCCCCGTCTTCCCGGCCTCGAACGTCTGGAACCGGCGAGTCGACGCGCTGCCCGTCGCGAAGAACTCGGCCGCCCTGATCCGGTCGATCGGGCTTGACGCCCCGGTCCACCCCGACTTCGGGGCCGGGCTCTACGACGGGCAGCGAATCGGGATCCCCTACGTCGTCTTGTCGGGGAAGAGCACGGCGAAGTCGACGCCGGCGTTCGACTACGCCGACGAGTCCGACCGGGGCCCCTACCCGATCCCGGACAGCGTGCCGATCGAGGGCGACCCGCACCCGGACGGCGGCGACCGCCACGCGCTGATCGTCGACCGCGACACGTGCACGCTGTACGAGCTGTACGACCTCCGCCGCTCCGGGAACGGCTGGGCGGCCGGGTCGGGCGCGATCTGGAGCCTGCGCTCGAACAGGCTGAGGCCGGCGGGCTGGACCTCTGCGGACGCGGCGGGCCTGCCGATCCTGCCCGGGCTCGCGCGCTACCAGGAGGTCGCCGCCGGATCGATCGACCACGCGCTCCGCTTCACGGCGCCTCGAACCCGCAGGCTCTACGTCTACCCGGCGCGGCATTTCGCGAGCGGCTCGGCCGACCCGGCGCTGCCGCCGATGGGACTGCGCGTCCGCCTGAAGGCGAGCTTCGACATCGCCGGGTTCCCACCACAGGCGCGCGCCGTCCTCGAGGCGCTGAAGAGGTACGGGATGATCCTCGCCGACAACGGCTCGCCCTGGTACATCAGCGGCGCTCCCGACCCCGGCTGGTCGAACGAACAGCTACATAGTCTCGACCGCATCGTCGGAGCGGACTTCGAGGTCGTCGACACGTCGAGGCTCCGTCCATGAACGGGCGGCGCTGCCGACGGGGCCGACCTCGAGGTCGGGGAAGCCCCGCGGCCGGGCTGCCGGCGGCAGCCTCACGACGAAGGACGCGCCCCCGCCCGGGGCGGCGTCGACGGCGACCGTCCCGCCCATCGCCTCGCTGAGCTGCTTGACGATCGCAAGCCCGAGGCCGCTCCCGACGGGACGCTCTCGCCCGTACTTGTCGTAGAGGAAGAACCGGTCGAACGCGTGCTCGAGGTCAGCCGGCGCCAGCCCGGGGCCGGTGTCCGAGACCATCAGGCAGCCGGGTGCGGTTCGCACCGTGACCGAGCCGCCGGCGGGCGTCTCGCGGAGCGCGTTCTCGACCAGGTTCGAGGCGACCTGGAGCACGCGGTCGTGGTCGGCCTCGACCCAGGTGGGCTCTCCGGCGGCCGAGAGAGCGACGCCGAACTCGCGCGCCGGGGCCTCGTGGCGCGCGACGGCCTCGCGCGCGACCTCGGCGAGATCGACGGTCTCGCGCCGCACCGAGAACTCGTGCCGGTTCATCCGGGCCAGGTCGAGCAGGTCGCGCACAAGGCGCTCGAGCCGGCGGGCCTCGACGAGGATCGTCCGCGACGCGTCGGCAGCGGGGAAGACCCCCTCGGAGAGCCCCTCGGCGTAGCCGCGGATCGCCGTCAGCGGCGTCTTCAGCTCGTGGCTCACCGAGAGCAGGAAGCTCCGCTCGCTCTCCCGCGAGGCGGCGAGCTGCTCGGCCATCTCGTTGAACGCCTGCGCGAGCGAGGCGAGCTCGAGCGAGCCGTCCTCCGGGAGCCGCGTCGGCATCTCGCCGGCCGCGAGCGCACGGCTCGCCCCCGCGACCCGCCTGATCGGCCGCACGATCGAACGGGCGACGACGAAGGCGAGCGCTGCCGCCAGGGCGGCGCCCGCCAGCGCGGCGAGGAGCAGGTCGCGCAGGAACGGGCGCCACGCCGCCGACTTCACGCTCGCGAGCCGCAGCAGGAGCAGCCCGCGCGACGGGATCGTGCGGTAGGAGTAGATGTACTGCCTGCCCGCGAAGGTCGTCTCGCCGTTGCTCGACCGGTCGGCGTTCGGGACGTAGGCGGCGAGCTTCGAGCGGTAGCCGTAGATCGTCCGGATCCCGCCGGAGACCGTGTCGGAGACCTCGTAGCTGACCGAGCTGCGCCGCAGCAGCGCCAGCGCGTCGGCCTCTCCGGAGAGCGCCGTCACCTGGCTGCGGTCGACCTGCTGCCTCGTCAGGACGGCGCCGGTCGCGATCGTCAGGGCCAGGGTCAGCGCGAGCGCGGCCAGCATCGCCGCGAACAGCCGGCCCCGAAGCGTCCTCACGAGGTGACCGCCTTGTAGCCGCTGCCCCGGAGCGTGCGGATCAGGCCCCGGACGGCGGAGCTTCCGCCGGAGCTGGGCGACGTGCACGTCGACGGTGCGGGTGCCGCCCGGATACTCGATGCCCCAGACGCGGTCGAGCAGCACGTCGCGCGAGAGCACGGCGCCCGGGTTGGAGAGGAAAAAGGCGAGCAGGTCGAACTCCTTCGCGGTCAGCTCGACGAGCTCGCCGGCGGTCGTCACGTCGTGGGTCTCCCGGTTCAGCGAGACGTCCCCGAGCCGGAGCACCTCCTGCGTCCGCTGCGGCTCGGCGCGGCGCAGGATCGCTTTCATCCTGGCGACGAGCTCGCGAGGCGAGAAGGGCTTCGTCAGGTAGTCGTCGGCACCCACCTCGAGGCCGACGATCCGGTCCGGCTCCTCGTCGCGGGCGGTCAGCATCAGGATCGGAACCTGCGAGCGGGCGCGGATCTCGCGGCAGACCTCGAAGCCGTCGATCCCCGGCAGGCCGATGTCGAGGATGACCAGCCGCACCGAGTGCCGCTCGAGCTCGGCGAGCGCCTCCTCGCCGGAGCGCACCCAGATCACCCGGTAGCCGTCGCGGCCCAGATAGCCCTGCACGAGCTCGCCGACCGACGGCTCGTCCTCGACCAGGAGAACGCTCCCCGCCATCGACCTCAAGTCTAGAGCCGGCCCATCGCGGAGCGTCGACGCGGAATCCCGCCCGCTCACCTGCCGCCCCCTCGCCCCTGCCGGGCGAGCGCGGCGGCCAGGCCCGGAGGGATCCTGACCGTGACCTTCGTCGCGGCGCCGCCGTCGACCCGAAGGGTCGTCGCGATCTCGAGGCGGCGAACCTCCGCGAGCGACCCGGGCCGGCCGGCGACCGTGACCCGGGAGGCAGGCGAGACGTCCACCGTCACGACGCTCCCGTCATGCTCCCTGAGCGTGAGCGAGGTCGCCGTCACGGCGGTGACCCGTCCGCGGTCGTAGATCAGGGTGTGCGGCTGATGCCGGATCGTGACGTTGATCTCGGCGTGCGACCAGCCGGGCGGCAACCCGGGCACCCCGAGGCTGGACGCGCCGGCCGGGCCCGCCACGGCGAAGGCCGCAACGGCCACGAAGGCCGCGATCGGGGACCGGTACCCGGGCACCCCCACATCTTCCCTGCGAGCTGTCAGACGCGGATCTGCCGAACGTAACGGGAACGTAAAGAGGCGCGCAGAGCTGCGACGGTCGCGCCCCGGGCCGCCGCCCGCAACCTCGACCGGTCGGCCGCCGACCACATCGCTCGTACGAGGGAGCATCGGCGGCGACCGACCGACCGATATGGAGGGCGAGGACCAGCGAGCCGACATGAGGCTCACGCGGGACGTCGACCGAAGGAGTGGGGAAGGCCGGTGAAGGGGGCAAGGCCAGAGACGAGCGCCCAGGGAGCACCTGCCGGAAAGCTGCTGGCAGAGCGCTGGGGGCTCGAGTACCGCGAGGCGCACACGCTCTCGATCGACCCGAACGTGCTCTCGACGGTCGACGGCGCCGAGTCGCGCCGGCTCCAGGTGCTGCCGCTCGAGTTCGGCCCGGACGGGCCGGTGTTCGCCGTGGCCGAGCCGAGCGAGGAGCGGTTCGCCGCGGTGCGGAACCTGGCCGGCGACAACGCGACCTTCGTGATCGTCGCGCGCGAGACGCTCGACGCGCTCCTGAACAGCAAGGTGTTCAGCGTCCCGACCGCCGGGCGGCGCCCGTCCCTCTTCCGGGCCCGGACGGACGGCGACCGCGTCGAGGTCGACTCCCCGACCGGCGACGAGGCTCACGGCGGCGAGGCCGGCGAGGCGCCGCGGAACGAGAGCGAGGAGGCTTCGACCCGGGCCGCAGACGACGGCTCCCCGGGCGAGCCGGCCGAGCCCGGGCACGGGGATGCCGGCGAATCCACCCAGGCTGCCAGCGCGCTGGACAGCCTCCTCACCCAGATCAGAACGGGCGCAGGCAGCCTCAGGGCCCAGGTCGAGCAGCTGACGGCGTCGCTCGAGACCACCCAGCGGGAGCTGCGCGAGGCCAAGGAGCAGCTCGCCGAGGCGAACAGGGTCGCCGAGAGCCACGACGAGGTCGTCGCCGGCCTGACGAGCGAGCTCGAGAGCCTCCGCCACGCACTCGACGGGAGCAGGTCGCTGAACGAGTCGATGACGGCGCGACTCGAGGAGGTCGCCCGCGCGCTGCTGGAATCCCCGTCGGACGGGGCGGGAGAGTAGACGGTGGGACACCACGCGCCCCGCGGAGGTGCGGGCTGCGGGCCGGGGAGTGCGGGTTCGAACGGCAGCCTCATCCGGCGGCTCGCGGCCGCTGCCCGGCGGCCCGGCACGCGCACCCTCGACGAGGCCGGCTTCGGTCTGGTCGAGGCCGTGATCGCGATGTCCCTCTTCCTCGTCGTCTCGACCGCGATGGCCGGGATCCTCACCTCCTCCGTCAACTCGCACGGCTTCGCCCTCGAGCAGACGCTCGGGCAGGAGGCCGCCGACGCGCAGATCGAGGACGTCCGGGCGCTCCCCTACGACAGCGTCGGGACGACGAGCGGCAACCCGCCGGGATCGGTCACGCCGTCCGAGCCGGCCTCGGCCGTCGGGATCACGGGCCTCGACGCAACCGTCACGACGTCGATCCACTACGTCGGCGACGGGATACCCGACGGCTACAACAACCAGACGAACTACAAGCAGGTGGTGGTCAGCGTCACCCGGAACGTGGACGGCCGGAACCTCGCGACCGAGAGCACCTACATCGCGCCCCCGACCCGCGCGCCCTACGGCGGCATCAGCCAGGTGGCCCTCGGCGTGATCGTCACCGACGTCGGCGACAACGAGCCCGTCCCCGGCATGACGATCGCGCTCCAGACCGGCCCGAGCGCGCCGCGAACCGACGTGACCGACACGAACGGCGGCGTCCTCTTCGCAGGGATGACCGCGAACCCGACGAGCGGCCCGACCGCCTACTACAACGTCGTTCCGACGCTGCCGCCCGGGTACACCGAGATGGGGGGCGACGTCAAGCAGGCACAGCTCGGCCCGGGGCAGATCACCAACCTCTCGATCCGGGTCTACCAGCAGGCGACGATCTACGTGCACCTCACGAGCGGCGGCAGCGACTACAGCGGCGCCGCCACGATCAAGGTCACGCCACCCTCCGGCGGGCCGCAGAACTATATGGTCAGCGGGGCGGCGAACGGCGAGTACTCGATCGGCAACCTCGTCCCGAACGGCCAGTACACCGTCACCGCCTCGACCGCCGGCGGCCTGATCTCGAAGGCCGTCAGCCAGACGGTGCCGAACGACTACCCGAGCGACCTCACCTCCTCGTTCGCCCTCGACCTCGCCCCGCCGACCGGAACCCTCTCGATCACCGCCGTGAACGGCACCACGCCGATCGCCGGCGTCGCCGTCACCGTGACCGGCGGCCCGAGCGGCGTCGACCTGACCGGCACCACCGACCCGAACGGCGTCGTGAACTTCCCCTCGGTTCCCGCGGGAGCGGCGCCGTACACGATCACCGGCACCTACGGGGCCGCCACCTTCCAGCAGACCGGCATCACGGTCGCAACCAACACTCCGACTCCCGTCACGCTGGGCGTCGCCGCCGGGTCGGTCGCGGTCTCGGTCACCGACGGCTCCTCGAACCCGGTCCAGGGGGCGACCCTGACGCTGACCGGACCGAACGGCTTCTCGGCGACCGGCACGACCGACGGCAGCGGCAGCTGGACCTTCCCGAACGTCGGCACCGGGAGCGGCTACTCGCTCACCGCCTCGGACGGGGCCGCCACCGCCCAGGCCTCGAGCATCACCGTCAACACGGGCGCGGCGACGAACGTCCTGCTCTCGCTCTCGGTCGGCACCGTCAGGGTGACCGTGACCGACGGGTCGAGCCCACTCGCGAACGTCCCCGTCACGCTGACGGGACCGAACTCGCTCGTGGTGATCGGCTCGACCGACGGCTCGGGCGTCTACTCGTTCACGAACATCGGCGCCGGCGGCGGGTACACGGTCAGCGCGGCCGACGGCGCGGCCACGGCCAGCGCAACGGGACAGAGCGTGACCGCCGGCGCCGTGACCCCGGTGGGCCTGACGCTCGCGACCGGATCGATCCACGTGGCGGTGACCGAGGGCGGCACGGCGCTCGCCGGGGCGAAGATCACGGTGAGCGGCCCGAACGGGTACTCGGTCACGAAGACGGCCGACGCGAGCGGGACGTTCACCTTCACGGGCGTCGGCGCCGGCGCCGGCGCGTACACGGTCACGAGCGGCGACGGCCCGGCGACCGTCCAGCAGACCGGCGTGTCCGTCAACACGGGGTCGACGACCGGCGTCTCGCTCGACATCCCGGTCGGCTCGGTCAAGGTGACGGTCCAGGCGGGGACCACCGGGATGAGCGGCATCCCGGTGACGCTCACCGGCGCCGGCGGCTACTCCGCGTCCGGCAGCACGAACGGGAGCGGCGTCTACACCTTCACGGGAGTCCCGGCGGGCACCGGCTTCACGGCCACCGCCACCGCGGCCGGCGGCACGGCGACCAAGAACGGAGTCAGCGTCTCCACCGGCGCGACGACACCGGTCACGCTCTCGCTCGCGACGGGCTCGATCAGAGCGGCCGTGACGATCAACGGGGCCGGGCTCTCCG
Source organism: uncultured Actinomycetes bacterium (assembly GCA_963796625.1). Taxonomy (GTDB): domain Bacteria; phylum Actinomycetota; class Thermoleophilia; order Gaiellales; family Gaiellaceae; genus PALSA-600. The sequence goes on along the minus strand of CAWCME010000003.1, from coordinate 70,846 downwards.
GGCAGACGGTGACGGTCACCGGCCCGAACTCCTTCTCGGCCACCGGCTCGACGGACTCGACCGGCCTCTTCGTGTTCGCGAACGTCCCGGTCGGCACCGGCTACACGGTGTCGACCACCTACGGGACGACCGTGCAGCAGACCGGCCAGAGCGTCGTCGCGAACACGCGCACGGACGTGCTGCTCGCGGTTCCGGCAGGCACGCTCAAGGTCACCGTCAAGAACCAGTCCGGCACCGCGATCCAGGGTGCGGCCGTGACCCTCGCGAGCACGAACGGGGTCACCGCCGCCGCCGGGACGACGGCCTCGGACGGCACCTACACGTTCAACCTTCCGGCCGGCTCGGGATACACCGTCACGGCCAAGGACGGCACCGGGTCGGTCACCTCGTCGAGCCAGACCGTGTCCAACGGAGCGGCCACGAACGTCTCCCTGACGCTCTCCACCGGCTCGATCCAGGTGACGGTGAAGAACCAGAGCGGGACCGCGCTGACCGGGCCTTCCCCCGGGACCGGGCTCACGCTCACCGGGCCCAACGGCTTCTCCGCGACGGGCTCGACCGGGACCGGCAGCACCTACACGTTCGCCGGCGTCCCGGTCGGGAGCGGCGGGTACTCGGTCGCCGCAACCTTCGCCGCCGGCAGCGGCACCACCACCGGCATCGTCGTCAGCGCCACCAGCCCCGCCACACCCGCCACGGTCACGATCCAGACCGGCTCGATCGCCGTCACCGTCAAGAACCAGGGCGGCAGCGCCCTCAACGGGGCGAGCCTCACCCTGACCGGCCCCGGCTCCTTCTCCGCGACGGGCTCGACGGGCAGCGGCAACACCTTCACCTTCCCGAACGTCCCCGTGGGCACCGGCGCGTACTCGGTCGCCGCGACCGTCGGCGCCGGCAGCGGCAGCGCGGCCGGCATCGTCGTCGCCGCCGCCACCCCCGCGACACCCGCCACGGTCACGGTCCAGACCGGCTCGATCGCCGTCACCGTCAGCAACGGCAGCGGAACGACCTATCAGAACGCGAGCCTCACCCTGTCCGGCCCGGGCTCCTTCACCGCGACCGGCACCACCGCACCCGGCGGCACCTACACCTTCTCCGGCGTCCCGCAGGGCAGCGGCTACACGGTCACCGCAACCTATGCCGAGGGAAGCGGGACGGCGACCGGCATCGCGGTCGGCTCGGGCAGCCCGACGCCGGCCGCCGTGACGATCCCGACCGGGTCGCTCAAGGTCACCGTGACCCTCGGCGGCTCGAACCTCGGCGGATCGCCCGTCACCGTCACCGGGCCCAACGGCTTCTCGGCCTCCGGCACGACCGCGACCTCCGGCGGCGGGCTCGGCACGGTCACCGTGACCGGCATCCCGGCCGGAACCGGCTACACGGTCACCGCGCTGGCGGGCGCCGGCTCCGGTCAGGCCACGAACGTCACCGTCACCCAGAGCCCGACGGCCTCCAAGACCGTCGCGATCACCGTCGGGACGCTCACGCTGACGGTCGAGGACACGAGCTGCTCGAAGGTCGGCGGAACGCAGGTCACGGTGACCGGGGCGAACGCCTACTCGGTCAGCGGCACGACCGCCTCCTCGGGCGGGAGCAAGGGCAAGGTGACCTTCAACAACGTCCCGGCGGGCAGCCCGTACACCGCCACCGCGGCCAGCGGCGGGACGAACACGAATGTCTCTGTCACGAGCTCGAACGTCATCCTCTCGCCGCACGGAACGTGCTGATGAGTCCGCGCCGCGCTCGTCCGACCGTCGCGGGTGAAGGCGGGTTCACGCTGATCGAGATGCTCGTGACGATGATGATCACCGGCATCGTCTTCGCCGCCTTCGCGCTCGTCGTCAGCTCGACGATGACCCACAGCGCGCTGATCGCGAACGAGGGCGTCGCCCAGACCCAGGTCCGGACGGCGCTCGACCAGCTGACCGAGGATCTCCGCGAGGCGACCGTCTCGGCGGCGGGCTCGCCGTCCCCGTTCGTGACGGTGGGCAACGTCATGTCGCCCACCTCGCTCACCTTCTACGCCCCGGACGGCTCCTACACCTCGGCCGACCCGACCGGCTTCCACCTCCGCGAGATCTCCTACCAGCTCACGGCCGGCACCTTCCAGCGCGCCTCCTCGGTGAGCTCGAACACGGACGGCCCGCCGTGGACGATCCCGGCCCTCGGAAGCTGGGTGACCGAGATCGGCAGCGTCGTCAACTCGACCGTCTTCCGGTACTACGACGGGAGCCAGCCCGCGATGCCGACGACGGATCCGGCGGCGGTCCGGACGGTGGTGGTCACGATCACGGTCACCGTGCCCGGGACGGCCCATCAGTTCAGCTACTCGGACAGCGCCACCCTGCGGGAGACCCCGCCGTCATGAGGCGTCTCCTGGGGACGCTGCAGGGCGAGACCGGCCAGTCGATGCTGCTGGTCGTGTTCATGATCGCCCTCCTCTCGACGCTCGCGGTCAGCCTGACCGACCTCGTGACGAGCGAGGCGCAGTCGAGCGGCCACGCCGCGTCGAGCGACTCCGCCTACCAGGCCGCCGAGGCCGGGATCGACAGCTACGCGTCGAAGCTGCTCGACGACCACCTGTACTTCCTCCACTACGTCGCCGACGGCGAGTCGACCCGTGTGTCCGGGCCCGTCACGGCGACGGAGGGTGTCGCCTGGAGCGGCGGCATCACCTGGACCTACCCGTTCGGACAGGACAACTGGAAGCCGCTCGGGAACGGCTACGCCTACAACCTCGAGATCACGGCCCCGAGCGGCTCGGCCACGCCCCAGCAGCAGGCGATCCAGATCGTCTCGACGGGGTGCCGCTGGGACAGCACGCTCAACCAGTGCGGCTCCGCGGCCAACAACGTCAGGCGCACCATCCAGACGCTGCTGCTGCCGTCGTCGGTCGCGAACTTCCAGATGATCGCGAACACCGCGATCACCTACGGGACGACGGCGACCACGAACGGGAAGATCTACTCGTCCGGCACGGTGACCCACAACGGCACCGCGAGCGGGAATATCTACTCGGAGGTGGGCGTGCTCGGCTCGCCGACGATGGTACCTCCAGCCACCAAGTACTCGCCGAGCACGACCCCGACGATCCGGAGCGTCCTGCCCGACCCGATCGACTTCTCGAGCTTCCTCACCTCGATCTCCGACATCCAGCGGGCCTCCGACGCGGCCGGCGTCGACCTGAGCCGGAGCTCGCCGCCCGACGCCTGGGAGGTCGTGTTCAACTCGAACGGGACCTTCTCGGCCGCCCCGTGCCAGAAGGTCGGGAGCTCCGACGTCTCGGAGGTCGCGCCGACCTGCGGCACCGCCACCACCTACCCCGTTCCCACGAACGGGGCGATCTACTCCGAGCAGACGGTGATCATCGGCGGCACCGGCTCGTCCGCCTCGACGGTGAACGGCCGGGTGACCGTCACGTCCAACAACAACATCGTGATCGGCAACAACATCAGCTACCAGCCGAACACCAACTCGGTGCTCGGGCTCGTCGCCCTGAACAACATGATCGTCGCCTACTGGGCTCCGAGCAGCCTCTCCTGGAACGCGGCCACGATCGCGACCACCGGGCAGTGGACGGACACCTGCGGCGCCTTCTCGTACGGGTGCGGCACGCACGGAACGATGACCTTCACCGGCTCGACGGCGACGAACGCCGGCGGCTCTATGTCGATGTTCGGCACCCGCGTCTACAACTACGACCCCAACCTCCTCTGGCTCCTTCCGCCGTGGTTCCCGACGGTCGACAAGCCCTACACCGTCCTGATGCAGCGGGAGATCACGCCCCCCTGATGACCGGCGGGCGGCCGTCCCGCGACCTAAAGCACGGGACGCCGCACGCCGATAGGAGACGCAGAATGGACCTGAACGGCCTTCTCGTGCGGATCTCGGACCTCGGCGCCAGCGACGTCCACCTGAAGCTCGGCCAGCCCCCGGTCGTCCGCCGGGACGGCCTGATCGAGCCCCTCGACGGCGAGCCCATCCTCAGCGAGGAAGCGCTCGAGGAGGTGATCGAGGCGATCACGAGCACGGCGCCGGAACGGCACCAGCTCTTCCTCTCGAGCGGCGAGCTCGACATCGGCTACGAGTGCGCCGGCACGCGCTACCGCGTCAACGCGTTCAAGCAGCGGGGCGCGATCTCGGTCGTGTGCCGCCTCATCCCGCGCGAGATCCCGAGCTTCGACACGCTCCACATGCCGCCGGGCGTGCGCCGCCTCGCGGACGAGCAGCGCGGGCTCGTGCTCGTCACCGGTGCGACCGGGTCGGGGAAGTCGACGACGCTCGCGGCGATGATCGACCACATCAACCGGACGAGGAAGCAGCACATCATCACGATCGAGGACCCGATCGAGATGCTCCATCCCGACCGGGACAGCATCGTCAACCAGCGCGAGGTCGGGATCGACACCGTGTCCTTCTCGCAGGCGCTGCGCCGCGCCCTCCGCCAGGACCCCGACGTGATCCTGATCGGCGAGCTGCGCGACCCCGAGACCGCCGAGACCGCGCTCCAGGCGGCCGAATCCGGGCATCTCGTCTTCTCGACCATGCACACGATCGACGCGGCCGAGACGATCAGCCGGATGATCGAGTTCTTCCCGGCCGCGAAGCAGCCGATGATCCGCTCGATCCTCGCGGGCGTCCTCCGGGGCGTCGTCAGCCAGCGGCTGCTCCCGATGCCCGACGCGGGCCGCATCGCGGCCGTCGAGGTGATGGTCGTGAACGACCGCATCGCGGAGCTGATCCGCGAGAGCCGGACGGAGGAGATCACGGCCGCGATCCGCGAAGGCTCCTACTACGACATGCAGACGCTGACCCAGGCACTGCTCGACCTGACGATCGCCGGGCTCGTCGACCACGAGACGGCGACGAACGCCGCTCCGAACGCCCACGACTTCCAGATCGCGCTCGCCCACGCCGAGAAGGCACTGGCCGCCGAGGCCGCCGAGCAGGCTGCGGCCGAGGCGGCGACCGAGGCGGTCGAGGCGGGCACCGGCGAGACGGACTGGCAGTCGCTGCTCGGAACCGGCCAGCTCCCGGCGGGCGCCGCATGACACGCGCCCAGGTGCCGGGCCCCGTGGGGCAGCGCTCGCCGAGCGAGCCATGAACGGCGCCGCCGCCGCGCTCGTGTTCGTCCCCGCGCTCGCGATCGGGAGCTTCCTCAACGTGGTCGCGGCCCGGATCCCCGCCCGGCTCTCGATCGTCGCGCCCAGGTCGAGCTGCCCTGCGTGCTCGACCGAGATCGCCTGGTACGACAACATCCCGATCCTCTCGTACCTGCTGCTCGGCGGCCGCTGCCGCGACTGCGGCGCCCGGATCTCGGTCAAGTACCCCCTCGTCGAGCTGGTGACGGCCGTCCTGGTCTCGGCGTGCATCCTGGACTTCGGGGTCACCCCGACCGCGGCAGTCTCGGCGGTGTTCTGCGCAGCGCTCGTCGTCGTCACCGTCACCGACCTCGAGCAGCGAGTGATCCCGAACCGCGTCGTGCTCCCGGCGGCGGCCCTCGTGCTCCTCGGGCGCACCCTGATCGACCGCTCGCCGGTCTGGGCGATCGCGGCGCTGGCCGGCTCGCTCGCCCTGCTTCTCGCCGCGCTCGCGTATCCCGGCGGGCTCGGGATGGGCGACGTGAAGCTCGCGCTGCTCCTCGGCGCCGCGCTCGGCGCGACCCTTCCCGTCGCCCTGATGGTCGGGATGGTCTGCGCCCTCGTCCCGGCCGCCGTCCTCCTCGCCCGCCACGGCAGCGCCGCGCGGAAGATGGCGATCCCGCTCGGGCCGTTCCTCGCCGCCGGCGGGCTCGTCGCGCTCTTCGCCGGCCAGGCCGTGCTCCATGCCTACCTCAGCCTGATGTGACCCTCGGGCGATGAGCAACGTCCTGCCGATCCACTCGCACCCGCCCCTCGAGCCCGACGACGTCCCCGATCCGCACGGCCCGCAGGGAGCAGGCGCCGCGCCGTCCGACGACTCCGCAGGGGTGACCGCCCCGCCCGGCGGGTTCCGCCGGCGCGCCGGCGACTCGAGGGACGGCGAGGAGCTGAACGACCTCGACCGGGCCCGCCAGCTCGCCGAGAGCCACGGCCTGCCGCTCGTCGACCTCGCCGTGACCGGCATCTCGGCCGAGGCGACGAAGCTCGTCCCGCTCGCCGTGCTCGAGCGGGTCGGCGCGATCCCGTACTCGGTCGACGAGAGCTCGCTGCGAATCGCGCTCACCGATCCGGACAACGTGAACGGAATCGACGAGCTCCGGCTCACCTCGCGGCTGCCGGTCGAGTTCGCGGTGGCGCCGCTCGAGGACGTCATGGTCGAGGTGCAGCGGCTGAGCCGCGCCAACGTCGCCTTCGCCGCCGTCCTCGACGACGAGGCCTACCAGTCCGTCGACGACGACGACGACTCCGACGACCTCTCGGCCGACGACGGCATCTCGGAGGGGCCGATCGTCAGGCTCGTCAACTCGATCATCTTCCAGGCCGCCGAGGACGGCGCGAGCGACGTCCACTTCGAGCCGCAGGAGGACGCCCTGCTCGTCCGCTTCAGGGTCGACGGCGTCCTCGTGATCGCGCAGCGGATTCCCCGCCAGCTCGCGATCGGCGTCGTCACGCGCCTCAAGGTGCTGGCGAAGCTCGACATCGCCGAGCGGCGCAAGCCCCAGGACGGGCGCCTCACCCTGGGGGCGGGCGCGGCGGGCCGGAAGCTCGACATCCGCGTCGCGACGCTCCCGACCGTGTACGGGGAGTCGGTCGTCATGCGCCTGCTCGACAAGTCGCGCAAGGCGCCGACGCTCGAGGAGCTCGGGCTGTCCGAGGAGATGCACCAGCGGCTCGCGAGGCTCGTCAAGCGTCCCACCGGGGCCGTCCTCGTCACCGGTCCCACCGGCTCGGGAAAGTCGACGACCCTCTACGCCTCGCTCGCGGGGATCAACAACCCCGACATCAACGTGATCACGGTCGAGGATCCGGTCGAGTACCGCCTGGCCGGCATCAACCAAGTGCAGATCAACATGCGCGCGGGCCTCACCTTCGCGACCGTGCTCCGCTCGATCCTCCGTTCCGACCCGGACGTGATCATGGTCGGCGAGATCCGCGACGTCGAGACCGCCAAGATCTCGATCGAGGCCGCGCTCACGGGCCATCTCGTCCTCTCGACGCTGCACACGAACGACGCGCCGGCCGCGCTCACGCGCCTGTCGGAGATGGGCGTCGAGCCGTTCCTGACCGCCTCCGCCGTCACCGCCGTCCTCGCGCAGCGGCTGATGCGGAAGCTCTGCTCGGTCTGCTCCGAGGGCTACCACCCGACCGACGAGGAGCTGCTCGCCGCCAGGGTGGCGCCCGAGGAGCTCGACCACTACCGCGGAGCCGAGTTCAGGCGCAAGGTGGGCTGCACCCGCTGCGGCAACAGCGGGTACAAGGGGCGGATCGGGGTGTTCCAGCTGCTCGAGATGTCCGAGACGCTCGCGAGCCTCGCCGCCCGCCGGGCCAGCAAGGACGAGCTCGACAAGCAGGCGGCGGCCGAGGGCATGCGCACGCTCTGGGCGGACGGGCTGGAGAAGATCGCCTCCGGCCTGACGACGGTCGAAGAGCTCGCCCGCGTCGTCTCCTGAAGCGGGCATCACCCGCCGCGGGGGATGCAGGCGCGCGAAATCACTCATTCGGGGCTAACCCGGGCGCACCCCCCTGCCGATGCACGCCGTGTGGTGGACCCTCATCCCCATTTCCTGCCAGATACCCAAGGAGCCAATCTCACCATGACTCGTCTGCAGAAGCGACTCCGCTCGGAAGAGGGCTTCACCCTCATCGAGCTCCTGGTCGTCATGATCATCATCGGCATCCTGATCGCGATCGCCGTTCCCTCGTACCTCGCCTTCCGCGGCACCGCCCAGGACACCAAGGGCAAGGCCGACGTCCGCGCGGCCATCCCGGATGCGGAGGAGTACTTCGCCCAGAACAACAGCTACACCGGCATGGACCTGACCGCACTGACCACCCTCGACAGCGGCCTCGGCAAGGACGTCGTCCTCAGCAACGTGACCGCGACCGGCTACTGCCTCTCGGCCCCGGGCCAGGGCGGCACGGGCACGGCGACCTGGTACTACTCGGGCCCCGGCGGCGGCACGGCCGGCGGCGTCACGAGCTCGGCTGTCAGCAACTGTCCGTAACCCAGAGCACGGCCTGATTCTCCCCACGAGGGGCGGCGCGCCTGGCGCGCCGCCCCTCACTTTCTCTTGGGGGCTCCGCCGTGGCTCACCCGGAGCCCGGACCGGTCAAGCTCGGCCGGCGGCTGCCGATAGACGGACTGTGGCTGCCGGATCCGGGCTCACCTCTGCGCGCTCGCCGACGCTGCTCCAGGTGAGGCTGGGCGTGCGCGCCGGGCTCGCGTGCCTCGTCGTCGGCTCGTTCGCGCTCCGCTCGCTGGCCGCGCTGGGGCGCGCGGTGCCGAGCTACTTCCCCGACGAGTACATCTACGCGTCGATCTCCCGTTCGCTCGCCGCGCACGGCAGGCCGCTCGTCCGCGGCGGGGCTGCGCACTTCCCCGCCCTCGTCGAGCCGCTGCTCGCGGCGCCGCTCTGGACGATCGGCTCGGTCGAGACCGCCTACCGGCTCGTCCAGCTCGAGAACGCGCTCTTCATGTCGCTTGCCGCCGTGCCTGCCTACCTGCTTGCGCGGCGCCTCGACCTGAGCTCGGAGTACGCGCTCTTCTGCGCCGCCTTCGCGGTCGCGGTCCCCGACCTGGCCTTCTCGCCGTTCATCGTGTCCGACCCGATCGCCTACCCGCTCGTCCTCGCGGCGCTCTACGCGGGCGTGGTCGCACTGCAGTCTCCGAGCGTCAGGTCGCAGGTGGCGTTCGTCGCCCTCGCCGGGGTCGCGACGCTCACGAGGGTGCAGTTCGTCGTGCTCGTACCGGCGTTCGTCGCGGCGGCGGTCGTGCTCGACCGGCGAGCATCCGTCCGCGTCCACAGGCTGCCGCTCACGCTCTTCGGCGCCGCCGCGGCCCTCCTCGTCGCGCTCGGGCCGGGCCGCGTCCTCGGCTACTACAGCGCGGTCGGCCGCCTGCACGTCAACGGCGACTTCTTCCGCTGGGCGGCGCTCGACTTCCTGTTCCTCGCGCTCGCAAGCGGCGTCGCGCTCGTGCCCGGTGCCGTGGTGGGGCTCCTGACAGCCCGCGGGCGGCGCGAGCGAGCGTTCTCGGCCCTCGCTGTCGCCTTCTCGCTGCTCGTGATGACCGAGGCCGCCGTCTACGCCGCCAACGGGTCGGACAGGTTCAAGGAGCGCTACCTCTTCGTGCTCCTGCCGCTTCTGCCGATCGCCTTCGGCGTCTACCGGCAGCGAGGGCGGCCCGCTCCCTGGGCCGCCACCGCGCTCGCTACCGGGATCGCCGCGGGCGCGCTGCTGCTTCCGCTCTCCGGGTATGTCAAGGGGGACGGATTCGACGACTCGCCCCTGCTCTGGTGCTTCGTCGAGCTGCAGCGGCAGCTCGGATCGACGGGCGCGGCGCTGCTCGTCGGCGGCTGCGCGGTCGCCGCAGCCGGCCTGGCGACGGTCGCCGCCTGGACGCGCCTGGCCCGGCCGGCGCTCGCCGGCGCCCTGGTGTTCGCGATCGCCCTCTCGGTCGGCGCAGCACGGTTCGAGAACACCGTCTCCCGGCAGGTGCGGCAGCAACTCGTCGCGGCGAGCCCCTCCTGGGTGGACGCGGCGCACGTCGGGCCCGTCGCGGCGATCCAGACCGACCTGGCCCCGCGCACGAGCCTCCTCGAGCAGCTCTTCTGGAACCGCTCGATCGGCGAGGAGCTCCTCTTCGGCTCCGACCCCGTCGCGACCGACGTGTTCGCAACCGGAACGCTTCACGTCGCGAGCGACGGGAGCCTGACCGTCCCGGGCGGCGGCCCGGGCGGCGTCGCCCGGCCGCTCGGGACGGCCTTCCTCTTCCAGGGCTTCGCCGTCACGCCCCTGTTCACCGGCGCGAAGCTCGTGGCGAGGTACTCCTCCTACACCCTGTGGCGCCCGGCCGGAACTCCGCGACTGCGCGCCTACGAGCTCGGGCGCTACTGGGACGGCTGGCTGGCACCGGAGGGCGGGCTCGAGGTCTGGTTCGCTGGCGTACCCGCCGGCACCGTCTCGTTCACGCTCTCGCTCCCGCGCTCGCGGCCCGCCCCCGTCACCGTCCTCTTCGGGCAGACGTCGTACCGCCTTCAGCCCGGCGACCGCGTCTCCGTGCGCATCCCCGTCAGGGGCCCGGGACCGTGGTCGACGCGCTTCACGGCAACCGCCGGGGCCGGTCCGGCGGCAGACGGGCGAGAGGTCAGCCTGCGCTCGACGGCGCCTCGCTTCACCCCTGCCTGACTCCCTCGACCGGGTCACTCGATCTGGGTAAAGCGGGCCCGGGAGTCTGCCGATAGTGAGCCTGCGATGATGCCCCTCTCGATCGACGATCTGGTGCGCGAGATGAAGGATCTCGACGCCTCGGACCTTCATCTCACGGCCGAGTCGAAGCCGATGGTCCGCCGCCGGGGAGAGCTCGAGCCGCTCGAGCGCCACGAAGTGCTGACGCCGGAGGTCACCCGGGACCTGCTCTACCGGATCCTCTCGACCGAGCAGCAGAAGGTCCTCGAGACGCGCCGCCAGATCGATATGGCCTACTCGATCCCGGGAGTCGGGCGCCTCCGGGTCAACGTCTTCTTCCAGCGCTCCGCGCTCGGCGCCGCCTTCCGCATGATCCCGACCGAGATCCGGTCGCTCTCGGAGCTCGGCCTCCCCCAGCACATCGAGGGGCTCGCCGACAAGGCGCGCGGGCTCGTGCTCGTCACCGGCCCGACGGGCTCCGGCAAGTCGACGACGCTCGCGGCGCTGATCGACCACGTCAACAGCACGCGCTCCGAGCACATCCTGACGATCGAGGACCCGATCGAGTTCCTCCACCGGCATCGGATGTGCCTCGTGAACCAGCGGGAGGTGGGCTTCGACACGCCGTCCTTCTCCGAGGCGCTCAGGGCCGCGCTGCGCCAGGATCCCGACGTCATCCTCGTCGGCGAGATGCGCGACCTCGAGACGATCGCGACCGCGCTGACCGCCGCGGAGACCGGCCACCTCGTCTTCGCCACCCTGCACACCCAGAGCGCGCCGATGACGATCGACCGCGTCATCGACGTCTTCCCGGCCGAGCAGCAGGACCAGGTCCGGATCCAGCTTGCCGGGACGCTCCAGGGCATCGTCTCGCAGAACCTCGTCCCGACCGCCGACCACATGGGCCGCGCAGCGGCGCTCGAGATCCTCCTGCCGGACGACGCCGTCAGGAACCTGATCCGCCAGGGGAAGGTCGAGCAGATCTACTCGGTCATGCAGACGAGCACCAGCCGGGGGATGCAGACGATGGAGCAGTCGCTAGCCGACCTGATCCTGCGCGGCGTCATCACGCGTGAGGCCGCCTACACCCGTACGACCAAGCCCGAAGGGCTCTCGGCGCTCCTCGACCGCGGCGTGACCCTCAACGCCCCGGTCCAGATGTCGGGCAACGGCCTGCGGCTCGCGGAGGTGTGAACGGATGGTCGACCTGCACAAGGAGCTCAAGCTCTCCGATCTGATCCCGAAGCTGCCCGCCCGCAGGCCGGGCGCAGGCACGGGCGCCGGCCCGGTCGAGGCTCCCAAGCACCGGCCGCTGCCGCCCGAGCTCGTCGGCCTGAAGATCGAGGCGGGAAGCCTGACGGCCGCCCACGTCGTCAACAACGGCGGCAAGAAGCTCGTGCGCTTCGCGCAGGCGCCGCTCGCCCAGGGCATCGTGATCGGGGGCGAGGTGCGCGACCCGGCCGGGCTCGCGACCGCCCTCAACGAGCTCTTCTCGGCGAACGAGCTGCCGAGGCAGGGCGTCCGGCTCGGCCTCGCCAACACCCGGATCGGCGTGCGCTGGATCGAGATCAGCGGCGTGACCGACAGCCAGCAGCTCCACAACGCCGTCGGCTTCCGCGCCCACGAGATCATCTCCTCCTCGCTCGAGAACGCCGTCCTCGACTACCACGTGCTCGGCACGAGCGTCGACGACGAGGGCGAGACGACGTATCGCGTCCTGCTCGTGATCGCCTTCCGCGACTCCGTCGACCGCTACCTCGCCGCGACCGACGCCGCGAATCTCGAGCTCGCCGGGATCGACCTCGACGCCTTCGCGCTTCTCCGCGCGTCGCTGCACCCGCGGGCCGAGGACCCGGATCCTCAGGCGGCGATCGTCGCGGTCTCGATCGACCACGATCTCACCACCATGGCGATCTCGGACGGCTCGAGCTGCCGTTTCACCCGCGTCCTCGAATGGGGGACCGCGAACATCGACCTGGCGCTCGTGCGCTCGCTCAAGGTGGCGGCCACCGACGTCGAGGAGATCCGCCGCAGCATCTCGCTCGAGCCCTCCTCCCAGGCGGTCGGAACCGCGCAGCCGACGGGCCCGCGTCCCGCGGACGTCGTCGGCCGGGAGCTCGCGACGCTCGTGCGGGAGCTGCAGGCTTCCATCCGCTTCTACGGGTCCCAGCCCGGGTCGACCCCGGTTCGCGGCCTCGTCGTCTCGGGCTCGCTGGTCGACGTCCCCGGGTTCGCGAAGCGACTCGGATCGGACCTCGGGCTGCCGGTCAGCCCGGCCGACGCGTTCTCGCGGGTCGAGCTCGGGCCCGACGTCATCCGGCCGGAGCGCTCGGACGGGCTCGTCGTCGCCGTCGGCCTCGGGATCGAGGACTGAGATGAGAGCCGTCAACCTCCTGCCCGCCGACCGCGGCTCCACCAGGCGGACGACCGGGCTCGACCCGAAGCGGAAGAACCTCCTGATCGGCTCGGGCATCGTCGGCGTGCTGATCGTCACGGGGCTCTCGGTGATGGTGTGGTCGTCGAGCTCGTCCCTGAACGACAAGCAGAAGAAGCTCGACGCCCTCCGGTCGCAGATCGCCTCGACGACGACGATCGCGACGGCACAGACGGCGCTCGGCACGCGCAAGGCGACGGTCACGACCCTGGTCGCGAACCGGCTCGCCTGGGATCAGTTCCTCGGCACGCTCTCGAAGGTGATGCCCGAGGACGTCTGGCTTCAGAACCTCCAGTCGACGACGCCCGGCGCGGCGGCGAGCATCGCCGCCCAGCAGGCCGCCGCGGCCGCCGCCACCTCCGCCGCTGCAGCCGCCAAGAAATCCTCGAGCAGCACCACCCCGACCCCGCCTCCGCCCCCGGTGACCGTGCCCGCGAGCACCTTCACGATCTCCGGGTACACGTACTCCCAGCCTTCGGTGGCGCGCATGATGCGCCGCCTGGACATCGTCCCGTGGCTGTCGGGCGTCAGCCTCGTCTCGAGCACGAAGGCGTCGGTCGGGGCAGTCACCGTCTTCCAGTTCACCGTCAAGGCAACCGTCGTCTCGACCCCGTCGATCCCATGAGCGCGCGCGTCGTCGACATCTCGCCGGCCCGGCTCGCCCTGATCCTCGCCGCCACCTTCCTCGTCCTCGGCGCGGCGACCTGGTTCACCCTGATCGCGCCCAAGCAGTCCAGGGCACACAACCTCGACACGACGATCAAGACGGCGCAGACCCAGCTCGCCGAGCTGACGACCAGCGAGGCGAGCGCCCGCAAGCACGGCGTGTCCCAGTCCCTCCTCCTGGTCAGGGCGATGCCGAGCGTGACCGGGATGCCGCAGATCGTGCTCCAGCTCAGCAGGATCGCGGCAGAGGAGCACGTCTCGCTCGACACGATCACGCCGCAGGCGCCGCTGACGTACTCGGGGTACCAGGCGATTCCGATCTCGATCACGCTCGTCGGCAACTTCTTCAACGTCGAGGGCTTCCTCCAGCAGCTCCGGAACCAGGTTCGCATCTCCGGCGCGGACGTGGCGGCAACCGGGCGGCTGTACGACGTGCTCGGCGTGACGCTCCAGTCCACGATGCCGGCCCCGAAGGTCACCGCGACCCTGACGATCGACGCCTTCAGCTACACGGGAATCGGGACGGTCCCGGGCGCGCCAGCAACCGCCCAGGGGGGCTGATGGCGCCCGGGGCGGAAAGGACCGGGCGGGCCCGCGCCGAGGAGCGCGAGGCCGCGAAAGCCCGCCGCCAGCGGATCTTCATCGCCGCGGGCGGCGTGGTGCTGCTCGGCCTCGTCGGCTTCCAGCTTCCCGGCCTGCTCGGCTCGTCGTCGGGCCCGGGCCGGCGGCCCGCACCTCCCGCGGCGAGCGCAGCGGTTCGCGTCGCGCCCCGGGCTGCGGCCGCCTCCGGGGCATCCGACTCGCCGGTTTCCCGCTCGATCGCGCGGCTCTCGTCCAGAGATCTCTTCCTGCCGCAGGTGTCGACGTCGGCCGGTGCGACCGCCTCCGGGGCCGCCGGCGTGACCCTGAAGGGGCCCGCGGTACGCGCGAAGGACTTCGTCGCGAAGGATCTGTTCGTCCCGCAGGTCAAGCCGCCGGCGACCGCGGCGGCGCCGTCGACGGTCACCTCGACCGGCGGCACGGCGTCGGCCGGCGCCTCCTCGGCGACGTCCCAGGGCGGCGGCTACATCGTGGTGATCGCCTCGATTCCGGGCATCGGCAGCTCGAGCCAGAAGGCGGCCGCGCGAGCGCTCGTGGCGGCGAAGAACGCGGGGCTGAAGGACGTGGTCGCGAACGACGCCGTACCGGGCGAGTCCGGGGCGGCCGCGCACTTCACGGTCTACACCGGTCCGTACCCGACCGAGGCGGCCGCCGGGACAGAGCTCATCCGCGCGCTTCGCAACGGGTATCCGCACGCTCGCGCTCAGCAGCTTCCGAGCTCCTCCGGAAAGGGGTTCTAGGCATGACGACCTTCAGCTATTCGGCGATCAACGCCCAGGGCGTCGAGCTCAAGGGGCAGCTCCACGCGGCCGACCTCGACGCGGCGCGCGACCTTCTGCGCCAGCGGGGCCTGCTCCCGCAGCGCGTCGACTCGGCCGGCAAGAAGCTCGCGATGCGCACGGGGTTGTTCAAGAAGGTCGACCCGAAAGCGCTCCAGATCTTCTCGCGCCAGTTCGCGACCCTGATCGAGGCGGGGGTCAGCGTCGTCTCGTCGCTCGCGATCCTCCACGACCAGACCGTCGACAAGAACCTGGCCAAGATCATCGAGTCCGTCCGGACGGACGTCGAGTCGGGAATGATCCTCTCGCGGGCCCTCGGGCAGCACCCCGCCGTCTTCAGCCGGCTGTACGTCTCGATGGTCGAGGCCGGCGAGGCGTCGGGAACGCTCGACCGGGTGCTCGACCGGCTCGCCATCCAGATCGAGAAGACGGCGCAGATCAAGCGGCGCGTGAAGGGCGCGATGGTCTACCCGATCGTCGTCCTCTGCTTCGCCTCCCTGGCGCTGATCGGGATGCTGCTCTTCCTCGTCCCGGTGTTCGTGAAGATCTTCGCCCAGCTGAACGGGCACCTCCCGACGCTGACGCAGATGGTCGTCAGCGTCTCGGACGCCCTGCGCTCGTACTACTTCATCATCTTCCCGCTGATCGGGGCCACGATCTGGGGGCTCCGCAGGTGGAAGCGGACCGAGAACGGCCGCCGGATCTGGGACACGCTGAAGCTCCGCATCCCGATGCAGATCGGCGACGTGGTGCTCAAGGTCACGATGGCGCGCTTCTCGCGGACGCTCGCGACCCTGGTCGGAGCCGGCGTCGACATCGTCAAGGCGCTCGAGATCACGGGCAACACCTCCGGCAACTGGGTCGTCGAGCAGGCGCTTGCCGAGGTGAGGATCAAGGTGCACGAAGGCATCCCGATCGCCCAGCCGCTGATCGAGAACCCGGTCTTCCCGCCGATGGTCAGCCAGATGATCAAGATCGGAGAGGAGACGGGCGAGCTCGAGAAGATGCTCGGCAAGATCGCCGACTTCTACGAGGACGAGGTCGAGGCCTCGATCAACGCCCTCACCTCGATCATCGAGCCGCTGACGATGATCGCCGTCGGCGTGATGGTCGGGATCATCGTGATCGCGATGTATCTGCCGATGTTCAAGATGCTCAAGCTCGTCAACAACAGCGGCTGATCTGACTGAAGATCGAGCAGGAGTTGGGCGACGCGCGCCCGGCGCTATGCTCGTGGCGATGTCGGCGCCGCTGTTCACGCGTCCTGCGCCCGAGAACTCGATCTGGTACGGAAGTGCCCTGATCACCTTTCTCGCTTCGGCCGAGCAGACCGGGGGCCGCTACAGCATGGTGCACTGGTGGATGGAGAAGGGCTTCGCGCCGCCCGCGCCGCACCGGCACGGGCCCGAGGATTTCCAGATCCTGCGGGGCGCGGTGCGCTTCTGGGTGGGCACGGAGAAACTGGTTGCCCGCGAGGGCGACTTCGTCCGCACGATCCCGAACGGCTGGCACACGCTGCAGGCCGACACCGACGAGGTGGAGATGCTCGCGATCTTCTCGCCTCCCGGGATGGAGGGGTTCTTCCGCGAGCTCGGAAGGCCGGCGCAGGCGATGGAGCTCCCCGGCGGGCGCGTCGGCGCGCCGGACCCCGACCAGCTCCGGGCCCTCGGCCCGAGATACGGGATCGAGTTCGCGCCGCCCGGGACGACCGCACAGGACATCGGCAAGCTCCCCTCGTAGGCCGCTTCACGGCGTCGCCGCCGGCGACGGGTCGCCGGGCCGGCAGGCGCACGACCGCCGCGGGCCGTCAGGGGTCTGACCCCGCAACATCGCTCCGCAGCAAAGGGGTCTGACCCCTTGACACACGCCGCAGCCGGGACGCCGCCGGGGCGCAGCGAGCACATCCTCTCCGGCGAGCCGCCGGGCCGGGGAGGTTCGGACCGTGGCGTCCGGACCGGGCTAGGACGCGCCGTCGCGAGCGGCGGCGGCAGGAGCGGGCTTTCGCTCGATGCTGCGGATCTCGGCTCCGAAGAACTCGAAGCTGCCGCGCCCGGTCTTCTTCGCACGATGCATCGCCGTGTGGGCGTTCTCGAGCAGCGCATCCGGGTTGCTGGTCGCCTCGGCCAGCGCGATGCCGAGGCTCGCCGTCAGGCAGCGGCTGCCGGCCGGGGACTCCTTCAGCGTGCCGAGGATGCGATCGGCGACGATCAGGACGTGCTCCTCGCTCGCGATGTTCTCGATGATCAGCCCGAACTGGTCTCCGCCCAGGCGGGCGACCGTGTCGCTGCCGCGGAGCTTCTCCTCGATCCTCGGGGTAAGCGCCCTGAGGAACTCGTCACCGCCCTCGTGGCCGATCTCGTTGTTGACCGCCTTGAAGTCGTCGAGGTCGAGCAGCATCACCGCGACCATCTCGCCCGGCCGCTTCAGGCGGGCGACCGCCTGGCCGAGGCGGTCGAGGAAGAGGGCACGGTTGGGGAGGCCCGTGAGCGCGTCGTAGAACGCGCGCCGCGCCAGCTCCTCCTGCAGCGCGTGCCGCTCGGTGGTGTCGCGGGCGATGCCCTCGATCGCGACCGGCTCGCCGCCCTCCCGCACGAGACGGCTCGAGGCCTCGATGTAGACGCGCCTGCCGTCGCTGGTGACGACCTCGAGCTCGGTCGTCTCGTCGTGGCCGTCGAGCAGCCGGTCGATCATCTTGCCGGCCCGCTCGGCATCGCCGTCGACGACGAGGTCGATCAGCCGCCTGCCGACGAGCTCAGCGGGCGGAAAGCCGGTGATCTGCTCCGCCGCGGGGTTGACGGAGGTGACGACCCCGGCCAGGTCGAGCGTGAAGATGAGGTCGTTGCAGCGCTCGAAGAGGTCGCTGTAGCGCTGCTCGCTTCGCCGCCTCGCCTCCTCGGCCTCCCGGCGGGGCGTGATGTCCTCGGTCTGCGAGACCGCGTAGAGCGCCGACCCCGCCGCGTCCCGGAGCATCGTGCTCGTCACCGCGACCCAGACCGGGCTGCCGTTGCGCCGGACGTAGCGGAGCTCGATCCTGCTCACGGTCGAGCCCCCCTCGACCAGGCGGCGCCAGTAGCCGCGAGCCGCGCGCTCGTCGTCGGGGTGCACGAGCTCGAACACGTTGATGCTGCGCAGCTCGTCCTCGTCGTAGCCGAGCAGCCGGCAGAGCGTCTCGTTCGCCTGCAGGCAGCGACCGACCGGGCTGACCACGGACATGCCGATCGGCGCATTCACGAAGGCGGTCTCGAAGCGGTTGCTGCCGCCGGGTTGGATCGATGCCGCTGGCGCTTCGCTCACGCCTGTCACCGAGATCTCATCGGCAGGTTCGCCCACCTCCTGAAGCGCAAAAGGGGCGGAGCGAGACGGTCAGCGGCCGAGCAGCGCGAGCATGCGCAGCGGCACCCGGGCCATCCCGCGCTGATCGCCGGGATCGGCGAGCTCCCCTTCGATCATCCCCCGGATGCTGACCCAGAGGAGCTTGGTGCGCGCAACCTGCCAGGAGGCCCGGGGCCAGCGGTCGAGCGCCCGCTTGAGCGTCCACGAGGCCCGGTGCAACCCCGCAAGCTCGCTATCGACGGCCGACTCGTACGGCTCGAGCGTCGCAGTGCGGCCCGCCAGGAGGTCGACGATCGCCGCCGCGGCAAGCCGGGACGAGACGAAGCACTCGTACATCCCGTCGCCCGAGACCGGGTCGATCAGCCCCGCCGCGTCGCCGACGAGCAGCGCCCGCTCGCCCGCGATACGGGTACCGGGCCGCCGCAGCGGCAGCCGGTGGCCGCGCAGGCTTTCGAGGGCGTCCGGGTCGAGGCCGTGCGCTTCGCAGGCCCGGCGCAGATGCTCGCGGAGCCTCGGCCCTTCGCTCTGCCAGCCCCCGACGCCGACGTTCGCGTGGTCTCCCTTCGGGAACACCCAGGCATAGCCGCCGGGGATGTCGGCCAGCTCGAGCACGAGCCGGCGCGCGTAGCGCTCCCGCGGCAGGGTGGGGTACTTGACGTTTCCCTCGTAGGCGACGCCGTAGACGATCCCGTCGCCGAGCCCGACCGCCTTGGCGGTGATGCCGTTCGCGCCGTCGGCCCCGACGATCGCCTCGGCGCCGACCCGCTCGCCGGCGCCGAGCACGACCGTGTTCCCCGGCTCGATCGCGACGCGAACTCCCTCGCGAACCTCGACTCCCTTCTCCCGCGCCGCGTCGAGCAGGAACGCGTCGAGACGCCGCCGCTGGGTCATCCAGACGACCGGCTCGTTCGTCCGCCGGACGACCGCCGCCCGGTAGCGGAAGCGCAGCTCGACCAGGTCGATCCACTCCTCGACGACCGGCGTCGGATCGACGGGGCACTGACGGACGGCCCTCAGCGTCATTCCGCCGCCGCACGGCTTGTCTCGCGGGAAGCTCGCCTTGTCGGCGAGCAGCACCGAGGCGCCCTGCTCGGCGAGCCTGTACGCGGTCGTCGAGCCCGCCGGCCCGCCGCCGACGACGATCGCGTCGTAGCGTTTCACCACCAGGAGGCTACAATGCGGCGCGCTCTCCCCGGGGGTGTGCCCGAGCGGCCAAAGGGAACGGGCTGTAAACCCGTCGGCTCAGCCTACGGAGGTTCGAATCCTCCCGCCCCCATCTTCTTCTCTCGATCTCGAAGGCAACTAACGAAGTCCCCGCGGACGGGGACTTCGTGCTCCTCCGATCGCTCGACCCGGAGCAGGGGACGTTCGGCACGTGTGGCCGGCGGCGATCGGCGGCGCTGTGGTCAGGGAGACCGCTCGCCGCGAAGCCGCGCGCCGCCGCCCTGCCGCTCAGTTGCCGTTGATCGAGAAGGCATACAGCTTGTCGCTCCCCGTCCCGGGAATGCCGAATTCGGCCCATTTGGTGTAGCCCGAGCCCCAGTAGACGGTGTCGTGGACGACCGCCGGACCGGCGTTGACCGAGCCGCCCGCGGCAAAGCTCCAGAGCACGTTTCCGTTCGAGGCGTCGAGCGCGAACATGTTGTTGCCCGAGGGGCTCGTGTCGCCGACGTAGACGACGCCGTTGGCGACGGTCGCGGGGCCGAGCGCGGTCCAGTTGCCGGGTGTTGCAACCTGCCACCTGATCGCCCCGGTCGCCGGGTCGAGCGCGGCCCAGGTGCCGCCGGTTGCGGTCCCGCCTCCCGGAAGCGTCTGCGGGATGCCGTAGAAGTTCGCGTTCGGCACGTAGATCTGACTGCCGTCATATGCGGTTCCCCACTCGATCCCGCCGAACGAGCTTCCGGGCCGACCAGGGTGCCAGACGATCGCACCCGTCGCCTCGTCGAAGGCCCAGTAGACGCCGCTCTTCCGGCCGATGCCGACCAGCGTCTCGGTCGTCTTCTTGCCCGTGCTCACGGTCAGCAGATTCGGGCCGGCCGCTGTAGCCACACCCTTTCGCGGGGTTCGACGATGCGCACGGACCGGAGTTCAGCGGCACGGTGCCGGTCTGCCAGTCGATCGCGCCGGTCTGGTCGTTGAGCGCGTCCAAGCTGCCGCGGAAGGTGCAGCAGGGGTAGCTCGCAGACGCGGCGTCCGCCTCCTCGTTCGAGGAGACGCCGACGATCACCTTGCCGTCGGCGACCACCGGATTCGCGGTCACCATCGCGGCCGGGTGGGCGTCGACCTGCGTCGACCAGATCAGGCTCCCGTTCGGCGCGTCCACGGCGTAGACGTGGGCGCCATGGGAGTTTCGAGACGTTGTGCACGTTCGGAGCCGGCTGGTTCGGCTGCGAACGGCTGTTGCCGAGGTCGTTCCCGGCGAAGAACCAGCCGGCACTCGGCGGTACAGCTCCTGCAAGCCCGGCGACGACCCCGAGCACGGCGACCGCACCGAGCAACACCGCAGCGCGGTTTGGGCAAGCTCTTCATCTTCTCTCCGATCTGACCCCAGAAGTTGTCGACATCAGGTTCTCCCGCGACTCGCGCTCAGGCCGCCGGCGTGAGGCCGTGCCGGCGAAGGATCGCCCCGAGTGCCGGGAAGTCGGGCGGACCGCCGGCCCCGGCGTCGAGCACGGCCGCGATCTCGCGGAAGTAGTCCGGCCCGAGCACGCCGGGCGTGACGATCGCGAGCGCTTTCGCGTCGACATCGCCCTGGTTGTCGAACTGATGCACGGCGCCGCGCGGGATCACGAGCGCCTCGCCCGGACCGACGTCGGTGCGAGCGTCCTCGACCGTCCAGGTCAAGACGCCCTCGAGCCCGTAGATCGTCTCCTCGTAGCCGTCATGGCTGTGTGCTGCGGCGACTCTGGTACCGACGGGCACCTCGAACTCGAAGATCGCGACCGACCCTCCCGACTGCCCGCCCTCGACCAGGAACCGGATCGCCATCCCGCCGACCCTGATCTCCTCGCTCGCGTTGGTTGCCATCGTCGTGCCCTCCTCACGCCGCGGGTCTTGGTAAAGTGATTTGACGATATATGCCCGGGACCGATCCGTCAAGTCCTTTTACTGATCAGATGGCGGCCGCCACACACGGGCCGCCGATGATCGGCGCGCTCATGCGCCTCCCGTGGGAAGCGGTGCATCGCCGCATGCTTGAGGCCCTCCGGGAAAACGGCTTCGGCGACATCGACGGCCCCCGGCTCGCCATCCTCCTCTGGCCCGGGCCCGACGGGATGCGGCCCTCCGACCTCGCCGGGCGCATGAAGGTGACCAAGCAGGCGCTGAACTACCTCCTCGGCGATCTCGAGCGTCTCGGCTACCTCGAGCGCCATCCCGACCCGGACGACCGCCGCGCCCGCCGGATCGCGCTCACCGATCGCGGACGGGAACTCGTGCCCGTCATCCGAGGCGCGGTCACGGACACCGAGCGCGACTGGGCCGCCTCGCTCGGCGAGGCCCGCTTCGCACAACTGCGCGAGCTCCTCGTCGAGCTCAACAAGATCGCGGCGCCAGAAACCGCCGGCGAGGCCCCGGGCTGAGCCGCGGCTGAGATCGGCCGCGAATTTCCCGCGCTCGCCTGCCGGCCTCTCGGCGTGAGGCCGCTCGAGAGCGCCGTCGAGTGCCGGTGCGGGCGCGGGTCGCTACTCGGAGAGCGTCTCGCCGGAGCCGCCCAGTTCCTCGGGGAAGTCCCTGAGCTTGGGCAGGCCGTCCTTCATCGGCAGCACGGTCGACTCGTAGTTGACGTGCACTCCGGGCGCGAACGGGAACGAGGGGATCGTCGCTGCGTAGACGTCGACCAGATCCCACTGCGGGTGCCGAGTCAGCAGATGGCCGCCGCAGACCTTGCACCACTGGCGATAGCTCCGCTCGTTCTTGTGGTACTCGCCGATCTGGTCCTCTCCCTGCGTCACCTCGACCGCCTCGGGCTTCCAGAGCGTGAACGCGTTGACCGGGCCGGCCGACCAGCTCCGGCAGGAGGCGCAGTGGCAGTAGCCGGCTCCAACCGGGTCACCCGTGACGACAAGCTTGACCGCACCGCAGTAGCACTGCCCGTCGTAGGTCTTCGGGTCCCGACTCATCGCTCCCCTTTCGTCGACTCCGCAGCGGATCTCGACGCGCACGTTACAGCGAGGGCGCGGCCCGGTCTACGACCACCGGATCGAGGGCACCCGGGGGACGCGCTCCGCCCCGCACGCAACGGCCACGGGGCCGGGCCTGCCCGGATCGGCCCCTACCAGTCGCTCAGCCGCTGTAGTCGAAGCTGGCCGCGTAGCCGCAATTGCCCTGGAACTCGAACCGCAGCGGGCCGTCGTCGACGCGCAGCTCGTCGGCGATCAGCTCCTCGCCTCCCGCCTCGTGGCCCGGGATCACGCACGTCACCGTCTCGGGGCCGGCGTACGCCTCCCTGATCCGCACGCTGACGTGGTCGCGGATGCGAAGCCACTGGCGTCGCGGCTCGTGCGAGACCTCGATCTCGACGGGCCGCACCGCGACGCGCACGCTCTCCTTCCACGCCCAGGGGAAATGCTCGAGCGCATCGCCGCCGAGCCGCCCCGTGAAGATGTCGACCAGCGCGTCGCGCTGGGGGCCGTCGGCGCGGGCATCCACGTAGACGACGAAGGTCCACGGCGACCCGGGCTCGTCGTCGTGGTACCGGGTGGCGAGCGCGACGCCGAGGCCGTCGAGCGCGACCTCGTCCGCCCGGCCCTGCTCGATCATCCACGAGAGGACGCCGAGGCATTCGCCGTAGGTCGAACGGCCGCCGGGGACGCCGTCGATCCTCCGGCACGGGCACACGACCTCGCAATTGCACGACTCGAGGTAGCTTCCGCGGACGCGCCAGCCCATGCCTCGAGATGTTAAAGGCCGTCCGGCCCCCGCGGGTCAGCAGCCGGTGCGGGGCGGCAGGTCGGGCGGGACGTGGTCGAGGTCGGCGAACTCGCCCGCGAAGCGCATGAACCGGTACAGGTCGGCGAAATTCGACGAGAGGCCGAGCGAGGCCCGGACGGCGCCGCCGGACGGCAGCCCGATCGCGGTGACGTAGTCGTCGAGGCTCATCCCCTCGCCGAACTCGCCGCCGACGAGCGTCTCCTTCGAGATCGTGAAGGCGACCTCACCGGCCCCGGGGTTGCAGAAGCAGCCCGTGCGGAGGGAGATCCGGTGCTTTCGGGCGACCCGGTCGACGTAGCGCTCGTCGACGATCCGGCCGTCGGGGTGCAGGAAGTTGAAGGCGATCGTGGCGCCGCGCCGGTCGGTGCCCGGCGGGCCGTAGATCGTGGCCGCCGGCCGGCCGCTCGAGTGCCTGAGCCCGCCGAGAGCCTCGAGGAGCCACGAGCCGAGCGCCTCCACCCGGGCGTGGATCGTCTCGACCCCGATCCGCTCGAGCAGCCGGAGGCCGATCTCGACGGCCGGCAGGTTGAGGAAGTCGACCGTGCCGTCCTCGAACTGCGCCGCGCCCGGAGCCGACTGGTACCAGTCGCGCTGCACGAACGCGGCCACGATCGTCCCGCCCGAGAACCAGGGCCGCTCGAGCCGGGCGAGCGCCTCCCTGCGGGCCAGCAGGCAGCCGATCCCGGTCGGCCAGCCGAACAGCTTGTAGAAGGAGACCGCCACGAAGTCTGGATGGGTCCGGGAGAGGTCGAGCCGGTTCGTCGGCACGTATGCGGCGGCGTCGAGGAGGACGTCCCAGCCCTGCCGGTGGGCCTGCTCGATCCACTCGAGCGGATGCTGGACGCCCGAGAAGTTCGACTGCGCCGGAAAGGCGAACAGGTTGTGGCCGCCGCCGGCCTCCGCCAGGTAGCGCTCGATCGCACCCTCGTCGACCCGGAGCTCGGGCGCGACGCTCGGGACGTAGGCGGTCTCGGCGCCGCGGGCGCGCGCGAACTCGCGGATCCCGTTGACCGAGTTGTGGTTGTCGAAGGTGAGCAGGAACCGACCGCCCGGCTCGAACGGGTAGGCCTCGCCGACGAGCCGGAGCGCCCCCGTCGCATTCGGGGTGAAGATCGCGACGTACTCGGCGGAAGAGGCCCGGAAGAAGGCGAGCACCGCCTCGCGCGACCGTTCGACGAGCGCGCTCGTCGCCGCCGAGGTCGGGTTGGCGGAGTGCGGGTTTCCGAACACGCCGGCGCGCAGCAGCTCGAGGTGCTCCGCGAGCTGCGAGTCGGCATAGAGGCCGGCGCCCGTGTGGTCGAGGTACACGTGGCCGCCGGCGTCGAGCCGAGCGAAGTCCAGGCGGCGGAGCTCGTCGAGCGCTGCCGTCCCGGCGTAGCGGGGATGGGCGCGCCTGAACTCGGCCTCTGCCCGTTCGAGCTCGCTCGCGTGCGCTTGCACCTCCGTCACCCGCTCGGCCAAGGCTACGCCTCGACCCGGTCGGGGAGGGCCGGACGCGCCTGCCTGCCGCAGCCGCGGCTCAGCGGGCGGTCGGCTGAGGCGGGCATGCCTCCTCCAGGTACCTGCTCGCTGCACGCGCCGCCCTGAGGCGGTGCGCCTCGGCTTGCCGGGGCTCGGGGAAGCGCGAGTCGAGGTAGTCGAGGATCGGGCCGGCTCCGACCAGGACGCGGCTCCCGTCGACGAGGGCCGGGACGGTGCTCGAGCCGGTCGCCGCCAGCAGGTCTTCGCGCTCGCCCGCGTCGACCGGCACCTGGTGGACGAGGTAGGTGACGCCGAGCTCCGTCAGGCGCTGCCGCACGCGGCGGGATGCCGGACACCACTCCGTCTGCCACAGCTCGAGCATCAGGAGTGACCGAACTTGACGTCGGGAAGGATCCGGTCGAGCCAGCGAGGCAGAGCCCAGGCGGCGTGGCCGAAGACCCGCAGGAGCGTCGGGATCAGCACGAGCCGCACGAGCATCGCGTCGAGCAGGACGGCCACGCCGAGGATGACACCCATCTCCTTCGGCGGAAGCGGCCCGGAGAGGGCGAAGGTGAGGAAGACCGCGACCATCACCGCGGCGGCTGCGAAGATCACGCGCCCCGAATGGGCCAGGCCGCCGATCGCGGCCTCGCGCGGGTCGCCGCTGCGGTCGTAGTGCTCCTTCGCCGAGGAGAGCAGGAACACCGTGTAGTCCATCGAGATCGCGAAGATCAT
Source organism: uncultured Actinomycetes bacterium (assembly GCA_963796625.1). Taxonomy (GTDB): domain Bacteria; phylum Actinomycetota; class Thermoleophilia; order Gaiellales; family Gaiellaceae; genus PALSA-600. Next base: position 45,578 of record CAWCME010000003.1, on the reverse strand, counting down.
CGCGAAGAAGAACACGGGGCCCCAGGCATCGAGGAAGCCCTGCGACTCGAAGCCGAGCAGGCCCGCCCCGTGGCCGTCCTGGAAGATCAGGCGCGCGACGCCGAAGGCGGCGCCGACCGCAAGCAGATTCGTCAGCACGCCGAGCGCGGCGATCAGCGGCGCCTGCAGCGCGACGAGCAGGAGGACGAACCCGAGCGCGAGCACGACGCCGATCACGAGCGGCGTCTTCGCGGCGAGCACGTGCTCGAGGTCGTGGTTCTCCGCCACGGCACCGCCGACGAGCGCCGCCGGCGGCAGCGCGGCGCGCAGGCGGTCGATCGTCGCGCCGACCGCGGAGCTCGACGGGTCGGCGCTCGGGATCGCCTGGATCAGCGCCAGCCCGTTCGCGCCTCTCGCCGCCGCCGAGACCCGGGCGATGCCCGGATCGCGCCGGGCGACGGCAGCGGCCGCTGCGGCCTCACGTGCCGGCATCACGATCTGGAGCGCGCCCGGAGCGCCGGCTCCGAAGGCGCTCTGCACCTGCGTGTAGCCGACCCGCGAGGCATCGCCGGCGGGAACGACCTTGATCGAAGGCATGCCCGTGCGCAGGCCGAAGACGGGCAGCGCGAGCAGGACGAGCAGCAGCGTCGCGGCCGGGCCGAAGACGTGCGGGTGCCGCCAGAGCCGCGCGCCCCAGCGCGCGAAGGCAGCCGAGCGATGCTCGCCGCTGTGAACCCAGGGAAGGGCGAGCGCGTCCACGCGCGGGCCCAGCTTCGCCAGCACCGCGGGCAGGAGCGTCAGCGTCGCGGCGAGCACGAAGACCACGCTGAGCATGATCCCGAGCGCCATCGACCTGAAGGCGGGGCTCGGGACGAGCATCACCGCGGAGAGCGAGATCAGGACCGTCACCCCTGAGAAGAGGACCGCCTTGCCGGCGGTGTCCATCGTCACGGCGACGGCGTCGCGGGCGGGGAGCTTCGAGCCGAAGAAGGCGCCGCGGAAGCGGTTGACGATGAAGAGCGCGTAGTCGATGCCGAGCGCGAGCGCGAACATCAGCGCGAAGTTCATCGCCCAGATCGAGATCTCGAACCCGTTCGTGAGCAGCGCGAGCAGCCCGGCCGAGGCGACGAGCCCGACGATCGTCAGCATCAGCGGCAGTCCGGCGGCGACGAGCGTGCCGAACGCGAGCGCCAGAATGGCGAGGGTCACCGGCCACGAGAAGAGCTCGGACCGCATCATCGCGCTGCGGTTGGCGGCGTTGAAGTCGCTCCACATCCCGGAGGCTCCGGTGAGCGAGACGGTGACTCCGGCGCCGCCCGCTGCGCGCAGCTTCGACTTCAGCGCGTCGGCAGCGGCGACCATCGCGGTCGGGTCGCCCTTCGCCCCCGCCGTCACGATCGCCGTGTGGCGGTCGGCGGAGACCGTCCCGGCGGCCCCGGGAGCGACGACCGTGGCGACGCTCCGGTTCGAGCGGAGGATCTGCTCCGCCCGCGCGACCGTGCGGCGGAAGGCAGGATCGGTCGTGGTGAGGCGGGGCGAGTTGACGACGACGAGCAGCGCCGAGCTCGAGAGGCCGCCGAAGCTCCGCTGGATCAGCGCCCGCGCCTGCACCGACTCGGAGCCGTTCGCCTGCCAGCCCGCCCCGGAGAGGGCGGTCTCGACTTGCGGGGCGAAGGCTCCGAAGGCGAGCGCGATCACCACCCAGGCGATCGCTACCGCACGAACGTGCCCGGCCGTCCAGGCTCCGAGCCGGCCGAGCGGTCCCACGGAGGGAACGGTCCCCGGCACGGGGCCGGCGCGGGCGGGAAGGGGCGGGGCGACGGGAACGGTGCTCACTGCACCGACCCGGACACGAGCTCGCTGAGCGCGCGAAGCTGCCGCTGGAGCGAGCCGCAGACCTGGTCGCAGAGATCGAAGACCCCCGCGTCGACGATCCGGTAGTACGCGTGGTTTCCGTCCTTGCGCCGGCCGACGATCCCTTCGCCGACGAGGACGCCGAGATGCTTCGACACGTTCTGCTGGGACGCGCCGAGCGCCCCGGCCAGCGCGTTCACGCTCGCCTCGCCGTCGCGGAGGCGCTCGAGCAAGCGGATCCGCATCGGCTCTCCGATCACCCTGAAGCGGCGTGCGATCAACTCGACGAGCTCCTCAGGAAGCTGGTTGGGCAGGGCCACGGACAACTCCTCCTTTTATAACAACTAAACAGTTGTGTAGTGTTATATCAGGGAAGCGGCCCGAGCGCAACCGCTGCCGGGCGGCACCGGCTCAGGCGACCCCGGCCGGGGCGGCGTTGCCGGCCGTCAGGCGCTCATCGAACTCGATGCACCCCTCCACGGCTCGCCTGACCGGGCACGAGGCCGCGACCTTCTCGAGCCGCTCGAGCTGCAGCTCCGAGAGCGGCGCGTCGATCCGCACCTCGACGGTGCAGTGCCGCGGCGTCGCCCTCTGGTCGTAGTCGACGTCGACGACCACGTCGCCGAGCTCCCAGCCCTTCGTCCGCGCGAACATCAGCAACGTCGTCGAGACACACGAGGCGAGTGCCGCCGGCAGCAGCTCGTGCGGCGAAGGTGCGCTGTCTTCCCCGCCCAGCGACTCCGGCTCGTCGGTGACGAGCAGGAACCGCCCGTCGACCACGATCTCCTGCCTGAGGCTGCCACGGACCGAGTGGGAGCAGGCTCTCAGGCTCATGTGCTCATTCCAGCGCACCCGGGACGATCGGGCAATCGGTCTTTCCGTGATTCGGGTTGCGCTTTTCCCGCAGCCGGTCTGCGCAGGCGAGTCGGTGCTGCGACCTATGATCCGGGCGCTGATGAGGATCGCGGTCTGCCGGCCCCAGGTGGTGTTCGTTCGCGGCGGGGCGGAGATCTTCACCGACCGGCTCGTCGCCGAGCTCCGGGCGCGGGGTCACGAGGCCGACCTCGTGGCGATCCCCCTGCAGACGTGGCCGAACGAGCGGCTCCTGACGAGCGGGCTGATGTGGCGGCTGCTCGACCTGCACACCGATGCGGTGGTCAACGCCGACCTGGTGGTCGCGACCAAGTTCCCGTCGTACCTGCTCGAGCACCCGAACAAGGTGGTCTGGCTCGTCCACCAGTGGCGGCAGGCGTACGAGCTCGACGGGACGGAGCTCGGGCAGCTCGACGACACGCATTTCGACCGGTCGATCCGGGAGAAGATCCACCTGATCGACCGCCAGGCGCTCGGAAGCGCGCGGAGGCTCTTCGCCACCTCGCGCAACGTCGCCGACCGGCTGCGGCGCTCGACGGCGCTCGACGCCGAGGTGCTCCCGCATCCCCCACAGGAGCTCGCGTTTCGCTGCGACGGCTACGAGCCGTTCGTGCTCTCGGTGGGCAGGCTCGACCGGATGAAGCGGGTCGACCTGCTGCTCGCGGCCGCAGCCGCCGAACCGAGCCTCGAGGCGGTGGTGGTCGGAGAGGGCCCCGATCGCGCCCGGCTCGAGGCGCTGTCTGCCGCCGCCGGCACCGAGGGCCGGGTCCGCTTCGCCGGAGCCGTCTCCGAACAGGCCCTTGCCGGCCTCTACGCGACCTGCCGGGCCGTCTACTACGCCCCGGTGGACGAGGACTTCGGAATGGTGCCGTTCGAGGCGTTTCGCTCCCGCAAGCCGGTCGTGACGACCACGGACGCCGGGGGGCCGCTCGAGATCGTGGTCGACCGGGAGACCGGCCGCGTCACCGAGCCCGACGGGCAGGCGCTCGCCGTCGCGCTCGGAGACCTGCTCGGCGACGAGCAGACCGCCCGGGCCTACGGCGAGGCCGGCCACGCCGCGACGGCAGGCGTCACCTGGGACGCTGCGATCGACCGCCTGCTCGCCTGATCAGCTGCGCCGCTGGAGCCAGTAGAAGACGCCGAGCGGCGAGCTGTCGAGGATGCTCAGCCGGTAGCGGGACCGCAGCCGGAAGGCGAGCACGACCGCGAGCACGACGGCGATCGGGTCGCAGATCCAGCCGAAGCGGGTGACCAGCATCAGCGGATAGGTGAGCGCGAGCGCGACCCCGAGCAGGGCGAGCGGGACCGAGACCCAAGGCGTGAAGAAGAGCAGCCTGCGAACCCGGTGCCTGAGACTTTCTTTCACGGCGCCGTGATCCTACGCGGGCCGCAGGCCCCCTCACAGGATCGACGCCGCTCCCGGCCCGGGGGCGGAGCCTCCCCGATCGGGCGGCGCCGGACGCACGCGGGCGGCCCGGCGGCCTTCGCCGCTTGACCAGGCGCCTCGATTCACAGCCGATTCACAGGCACGGGCGCCCCGTTTCCCAGCAAACTCCCAGGAGGAGCGGCGACGATCGACTCATGAACGCACACACGACGGCAACGGGCAGCGCGGCCAGGATCCTCATCGTCGACGACGAGCCGGCGATCGTCGACGCGGTCGCGACGGCGCTGCGGTACGAGGGCTTCGAGGTCGAGGAGGCCGTCAACGGCCGCGAGGCGCTCGCGGCGGTGGTCGCCGGCGAGCCCGACCTGGTCGTCCTCGACTGGATGCTCCCCGACATCGACGGGATCGAGGTCGGCCGCCGCCTCCGCGAGCGCGGCTTCAGGACCGCGATCCTCTTCCTGACCGCGAAGAGCGGAGTCGAGAGCAAGGTCGAGGCGCTCCGGGCCGGCGGCGACGACTACGTCACGAAGCCCTTCAGCCTCGCCGAGATCGTCGCGCGCGTCCAGGCGATCCTCCGCCGCACGGCGGGCGACCTCCCCGGCGACGTGCTCAGCTTCGCCGACCTCGTGCTCGACGAGGGGCGCCACGAGGTGTTCCGCGACGGCACCCGGATCGACCTGACGGCGACCGAGTTCAACCTGCTGCGCTTCTTCCTGCTCAACCCGCGCCGCGTGCTCTCGAAGGGGCAGATCCTGCAGCACGTCTGGCGCTACGACTTCGGCGGCAACACGAACGTCGTCGAGACCTACGTCAGCTATCTCCGGCGCAAGCTCGACGCCGCGGGGCCGCCGCTGATCAGGACCGTTCGCCAGGCCGGATACATGCTCGAGGCCGAGCGCAGGTAGTTGGGCGTCGCGCTCTCCCTGCGGGCGCGGCTGATCCTCGCCGTGATCCTGCTCGCGGCGGTCGGCCTGATCGCCGCCGACGCAGTCACCTACTCGTCGCTTCGCTCGTTCGAGATCTCGCGCACCGACAGCTCGCTCGACGCCGCGCACATCTCCCTCGAGGGCCTTCTCCCCGGCGGCGGGCAGAACGGGGGCCCGGGCCAGGGCCCGCCGGAGCCCGGCCGGCAGAACGGTGGTCCCGGCCCGGGCATCGGCCCGCTCGCAGCGGCGGCGCGAGGCGACTACGTCGCCCGCCTCACTCTCGACGGCAAGCTGCGTCGACCACAGCTTCAACCCGCAGTTCCTCGGCGCCAAGGTGCCGCCGCCGCCGAGGCTCCCGAGCCTCGATCGCGCTGCCGCAGCGCGGCGCCGGGCCAGGATCGGGTCGCGCTACTTCACCGTCCCCGCCGTGAGCGGCGGCGGCCACTACCGGGTCCGCGCCTCGATCGAGCCGAGCGCCCCGAACCGGATCCTGGTGCTCGCCGAGCCCCTGGCGGGCGTCGACAGCACCCTGCATCGGCTGCTCGCGATCGAGCTGATCGCGACCGCCGCCGTCCTGCTCGCGATCGCGGCGCTCGGCCTCTGGGTCGTCCGGATCGGGCTTCGCCCGCTCGACGCGATCGAGAAGACCGCCTCGGAGATCGTCGCCGGCGACCTCTCCAGGCGGGTCGAGCACGCAGACCGGCGGACGGAGGTCGGCCGGCTCGGGCTCGCCCTGAACGCGATGCTCTCCCACATCGAGTCGGCCGTCAGCGCGCGTGACGAGTCCCTGAGCGCGCTCGAGGCCTCGGAGAGCAAGCTGCGCCGCTTCGTCGCCGATGCCTCGCACGAGCTGCGGACGCCGCTCGCGGGGGTGCGGGCCTACGCGGAGCTCTTCAAGCGGGGCGCCTCGGCGCGCCCTGCCGACCTCGAGCGCTCGATGGAGGGGATCGCCCGCGAGTCGGAGCGGATGAGCATCCTCGTCGAGGACCTGCTGCTCCTGGCGCATCTCGACGAGGGCAGGCCGCTCGAGCTCGTGCCGGTCGGCCTCGAGGAGGTCGTCGCAGAGGCGCTCGAGACAGCGCAGACGATCGAGCCGGACCGGCCGCTTCGAGGTCGCGCTGGCGCCGAGCGTCGTCCTCGGCGACCGGGACCGCCTGCGCCAGGTGGTCGACAACCTCCTCTCGAACGTCCGCGCCCACACGCCTGCCGCCGCGCCGGTGCGAATCACGCTCGCCCACGACGGGGAGGCGCGCCGAGCTCTCGATCAGCGACTCCGGACCCGGGCCTCGACGGCGAGCAGCTCGCACATGTCTTCGAGCGCTTCTACCGCGCCGACCCCTCCCGCGCCCGGACGAGCGGCGGCGCCGGGCTCGGCCTCGCGATCGTCGCCGCCGTGGTCGCCGCCCATCGGCGGCGAGGTCGGCGTCGCCTCCTCGCCGGGCGAGGGCACGACGTTCTCGGTCAGGCTCCCGCTCGCCCCCGCCGGTTCGTAGCCGCTCGACCAGGCGGCCGACGCCGCGAGGCGGTCTCTTACCGTTCTCTTATCGAGCACTAATCGACTTCTCATCGAAAGCGGCGATCATCAGGCCATGAAACGTTCGCTGGCAATTGCGTCGGGCGCGCTCGCGCTCGCCGTCCCGGTCGCCCAGCAGGCTGCCGCCGCCACCCGGGCCGGGACGAAGACGAAGACGGTCACGAGGAAGCTGAGCGGCCAGTCGGCCGACGCGGGTCAATGGGGCAGCGTGCAGGTGGTCGTCACGATGAAGAAGACGACCTCGGGCTCGGCGAAGTCGAAGATCAAGTTCACCGACCTCGGCGGCCAGTACAGCTACCACACGAGCCGCTCGCAGTACATCATGTCGCAGGCACTCCCGATGCTCCGGCAGGAGTTCCTGCAGGCGCAGAGCGTGAGGATCCAGAACATCTCGGGCGCCACCTACACGAGCCAGGCGTTCGCGCAGTCGCTTCAGTCCGCGCTGCTGAAGGCCAAGTAAGCAGCCCCGCCGGCCGCCTCTCAGCGCGGCTGGGAGCGGCGGGCGGGCGCTGCGGTGCCCGGCCGCCGCAGCACGCTGGCGAGATGCCCGCGGGAGCGCTCCGACGGGCGCCCGGCCCCGGCCGGCAGCGAGATCCAGACGTCGGCTCCCCCACCGGGGCGGTTGGAGACCCCGGCGCTGCCGTGGTGGGCGACGGCGATCGCCTGGACGATCGCCAGGCCGAGACCGCTCCCGCTTCGCCGCCGCGCCTCGTCGGCTCGGCTGAAGCGGTCGAACGCGCGCGCGGCGAAGTCCGGCGGGAAGCCCTGCCCTTCGTCGGTGACGTGCAGCTCGAGCCGCCCTGCGACGAGCCGCGCCCAGAGCGTGACCGTCCCGCTTCCGTGGACGAGGGCGTTGTCGACCAGGTTCTCGACCGCCTGCTCGATCCGCTTCGGATCGGCCTCGAAGGAGATGTCCGTCTCCAGATCGACCTCGACGGCCCGGCCGGCCCCGGCCGCACGGGCCGAAAAGCGGCCGGCCACCGCTCCCAGCAGGTCGGCCGCGGAGGTCTCCTCCAGGTTGACCGGCATCGCGCGCTGCTCGGAGCGGGCGATCAGCAGCAGGTCGGCGGCGAGCGCGGTCAGACGGTCGGTCTCCTCGGCCGCGGAGCGCAGCGCATCCTCGAGCTCGGCTCGCGATCTCGGCTTGCGCAGGGCGAGCTCGAGCTCCGTGCGGAGCAGGGCGAGCGGCGTTCTCAGCTCGTGGCTCGCGTCGGCGACGAAGCGCCGCTCGTGCTCGAACGCGACCTCGAGCCGGTCCAGCATCTCGTTGAGCGTCTCCGCGAGCCGCGAGATCTCGTCCCTGGCGCGCGGGACCGGCAGCCGGCTCCCCGGCGTCTCGGCCGAGATCGCGCCGGCCTTCCTCCGCATCGCCTCGACCGGCCGGAGGGCGGCGCCGGCGAGCAGGTAGCCGGCGAGCGTCGCCAGGAGCAGCGCGAGCGGCGAGGCGAACAGGAGCTCGTGGCGGAGGCGCTCGAGCGACTCGTCCCTGATCCGGAGCGAGCTGCCCAGCACGAGCACGCCGCTCTTCCCACCGGCGGCCTCGGCCGTGGCGAGCAGCCGCCAGCGCCCGCTCCGGCCCTTGATCGCCACGGTCCGCCGGAGCGAGCCGCCGGCGAGCGCCCTCTGAACGCTCGCTCGATCGATCAGCGCGGGCAGGCCGGCGGGCTCGGCGGAGACGACGGCGCCGCGCGCGTCGAGGATCTCGGCGAAGCTCGCCCCGCCGATCGCGTCGCGGTCGAGCAGCGGCTTCCCGTTCTCGAGCCTGAGCTTCGCCTCCGCCGCCTGGGCGAACAGGTTCTGGTCGCTCGACCGCAGCAGGGTCGAGCTGACGCGCACGTAGACGAAGATGCCGAGCGCGGCCAGGACGACGGCCATCGCGAGCGCGAACGGGAGCGTCAGCCGGAACCGGATCGGGAGCCGGGACAAGGTCAGCCCTCCGGCGAGAGGCGGTAGCCGACTCCCCGCACGGTCTCGATCGAATTCCGCCCGAACGGGCGGTCGATCTTCTCGCGGAGGTAGCGGACGTAGACGTCGACCACGTTCGAGTGGCTCTCGAAGGCGATGTCCCAGGCCGCGTCGAGGAGCTGGACACGCGAGAGCGTCTCGCCGGCGCGGCGCATGAACACCTCGAAGAGCACGAACTCCTTCGCGGTCAGCTCGAGCTCCGCGTCGCCGCGCCAGGCGCGGTGCGTGGCCGGGTCGAGCCTGAGGTCGCCGACGGCCAGCTCGGTCGGCCGCTCGGCCGGCGCCCGGCGCACGAGCGCGCGCAGGCGGGCGAGCAGCTCGCTGAAGGCGAACGGCTTGACCAGGTAGTCGTCGGCCCCGGTGTCGAGCCCCTCGATCCGGTCCTCGATCGCATCGCGCGCGGTCAGCATCAGGACGGGCGTCCAGATGCCTCGAGTCCGAAGCTCCTGGCACGTCGCGAAGCCGTCGATCCCGGGCAGCATCACGTCGAGGACGATCGCGTCGTACGGTGCCGCCCGCGCCATCCAGAGCGCCTCCTCGCCCGTCGGTGCGAGGTCGGCGGGGTGACCGTCCTCGTTCAGCCCGCGGACGAGCAGGCGCCCGAGCTTGGGCTCGTCCTCGACGACAAGGATCCGCATGCAACCATTGTCGCGGTCCCAGATGAAGGGGCGGTGAAACCCCCGGTCGCCGGCGCTCATTCGCCTCTCATCGGGGCGTGGCAGCCTGCCGCGATGCAATCCAGTCGCGAGGTGGGCGGGACCCGGACGCTCACCCGGGTGGCACCTGCCCGGCCGAGGCGCCGCCCGCTCGGCGGAGCAATCGGCAACCTCCACCTGACCTCGCTCGTCGGGCTCGTCCTGCTCGTGCTGCTCGCGGTCGAGGGCGCGACCATCCCCTCGATCCACAGCCTGCTCTCGGTGCACGTCTTCGTCGGGATGCTGCTGCTCGGACCGGTCGCCCTCAAGCTCGCGAGCACCGGGTACCGGTTCGTCCGCTACTACACCCGCGGCCCCGAGTACGTCCGCCTCGGCCCGCCCGCCCCGCTCATGCGCGTGCTCGTCGCCCCGGTGCTCGTCCTCTCGACGGTCACCCTGTTCGCAAGCGGGGTCACGCTGCTCGCGATTCCACACCGCGGGCTCGTGCTCGGGCTCCACAAGGCAAGCTTCATCGTCTGGTTCTTCGCGATGTCGATCCACGTGCTCGCCTATACCGGCCGGGCTGCCCGGCACGTCTTCGCCGATCTGTCCGGGCGGCGCCCGGGCGGCGGGGCGGCTCGCGTGATCGTCGCCGTGCTCGCGCTCGCGGCGGGCGTGGCGATCGCCGTCGCGACCTACCCCCTGGCCGGCCCGTGGCTCAACGGATCCCTCTTCCACTGACGTGAGAGCCCACCTCGGGTGGGGCGCCGCCGGGATCGCCCTGGTCACGCTCGTTGCGGCCTGCGGGTCCGGCGCCGGAGCCGGCGGCGGAGCCGGAGCCGGCGCAGCTTCGACCGCCGCCGCCCGCCCCGCGGCACCGCCGCCGCCGCCGCGCACCGACCCGGCCTTCGTCGCGCTCGGCCTGCCGCGTGTCCCGCCCGGACCGCTCCCCGGCTACCTGCTGATCGCCGACCGGAACAACAACCGAGTGCTGATCGTCTCGCCTGCCAAGCGGGTCGTCTGGAGCTACGACGCCCTGCGCGGCCCGGACGATGCCTTCTTCACCCCCGGACTGGCGCTCCATCATCACCAACGAGGAGTTCAACGACACGCTCAAGCTGGTCTCGCTGCGGGGCCGGCGGGTCACCTGGGCCTACGGCCACGCGGGCGTCCCGGGCGCCTCCCCCGGATACCTGAACACGCCCGACGACGCCTACCGGCTCCCGAACGGAGACGTCACGGTCGCCGACATCCGCAACTGCCGGGTGGTCGAGCTCACGCCCCGGGGCAAGGTCGTGCGCGTGCTCGGCGGCAGCTGCGTTCACGACCCGCCGCAGGGCCTCGCGAGCCCGAACGGCGACACCCCCCTGCCCGACGGCGGCGTGCTCGTGACCGAGATCGGCGGCTGGATCGACCGGATCGACGCCAGGGGCCGGCTGGTCTGGTCGGTGCGCTCGCCGGTCTCCTACCCCTCGGACGCGCAGCTGCTGCCGAACGGAAGGATCCTGGTCGCCTCGTTTACCTACCCCGGGAGCATCGTCGAGCTGACCCGGTCCGGTCGGGTGACCTGGTCGTTCGGCTCGCAGTCGGGCCCGGATCTCCTCGACAAGCCGTCGCTCGCGGTCCGGCTCCCGAACGGGATGATCGCGGCGAACGACGACTACGGCGATCGCGTGATCGTGATCGACCCCCGCACCAAGACGATCGTGTGGCAGTACGGTCACACCGGAGTCGCCTCGGCGGCGGCCGGCTACCTCTCGAAGCCCGACGGCATCAACCTGCTCCCGGCGGCGGTCTCCCGCGTGAGCTCCCGGCCGCCCGCCCAACCGCGCGCGACGGTCGAGGTCACGGCGCGGGTTGCGACCGTCGGCCGGTTGCCCGCGGCGGCGTCCCGGCTGGCGGTGGCCGCGATCGACGCCCGCCACGTTCTCGTGCTGGGCGGGCTCGTGAACGCGTCGTCGTCGACCGAGATCCTGGCGGGCCCGCCGGCGCGGCTGCGACAGGTCGGGACGCTCCCAGTCGCGACTCACGACGACGCGGCCGTGCGCCTGGGCAACGCCGTCTACCTGCTCGGCGGCGGGCAGGTGGCCTCGAGCGACGCCGTCGTGCGCATCACCCCGGGCGGCAGGGCCCGAACGACGGGCTCGCTCGGCGAGCCTCTCTCGGACCTGGGAGCCGCGGTGATCGGCGGCACCGCCTATCTCGCAGGCGGATACACGGGAGCACAGTACGCGACGGGAATCCTGGCCTTCCACGGCGGCACCCCGACGCTCGCCGCGCGGCTGCCGGTCGGGCTGCGCTACGCCGGGGTCGCCGCGCTCGGCGGACGGCTCTACGTCGCCGGCGGGATCACCACGGCCGGAACGAGCTCGGCGGTCTACTCGTTCGACCCCGCGACCGGAGTCGTGCGGCGCGTCGCCACCCTCCCCACCCCGGTCGCCCACGCGCCCCTGGCCGCGCTGGGGGGAGCGCTGTACCTGATCGGAGGCGACGGCAGCTCGACCATCTTCAGGATCGCCCCGGGCAGGGCCGTGACGGTCGCGGGACATCTGGCCCAGCCGCTCGCGAACGCGGCCGCGGTCGCGCTCGGGCCCGCGATCTACGTGTTCGGGGGCGACGGGTCGAGCTCGGTCCTCCGGATCACGGTCGCAGGCGGGCCGGGCTAGCCGGGAGCCTGCTCGCCGGCGAGCCAGGCCGCGGACGTGCCGCGGACTCGGAGCGCGACGCGGCGGCCGGGCTCGGGCGCGTCCGGGCCGTGCAGGCGGACGAGGATCTCGAAGCCCTGGCGCGGGCCCGCGGGCACCTGCCCCCAGGCGGGCTCGTCGAGCCGGACCGCGACGAGCACGTCGTGGCCGTGGAACTCGCGGCTGACGACGACTCCGTGGGGAAGCCGCTCCGCGCCCGTTCGGACGTCGGGCTCGACGAGGTCGATCTGCTCGGGTCGCACGAGGACGCCCACCGCGCACGACCCGGAAGCGGGCGCGCCCAGCTCGACCGCGATCTCGCCGAGCACCGAGTGGACGGTGCCGTTCTCGAGCCGCCCGAGGAGCATGTTGCCGTGCCCGACGAAGCGCGCGACCTCGCTGTTGACCGGCCGGGTGTAGAGGACGTCGGGCTCGTCGCACTGGACGACGATGCCGCGCTGGAGCACGGCGACGCGGTCGGCGATCGAGAGCGCCTCGTCCTGGTCGTGGGTGACGAGGATCGCCGTCGCCCGGGCCTTCCGCAGCACCTCGACGACCTCGCGCCGCATGCTCGTTCGCAGCTCGACGTCGAGCGAGGAGAACGGCTCGTCGAGCAGGACGACGGCCGGGTGGGCGGCGAGGGCGCGGGCGAGCGCGACTCGCTGCCGCTCCCCGCCCGAGAGGTGATGGGGAAGCCGGCGCTCGAAGCCGTCGAGCCCGACGAGGGCGAGCAGCTCGCCGACGCGTGCGTCGATCGCTCCCCGGTCGCGGCCGGCCCGCCCGGCCCGGAGCCCGAAGGCGACGTTGTCGCCCACGCTCAAGTGCGGGAAGAGCGCCCCCTCCTGCGGCACGTAGCCGATCCGCCGCCGCTCGGGGCGGACGAAGTCCCGCGGGCCCTCGACGAGCCCGCCGCCGAGGGCGATCGTCCCCGCATCGGCACGGTCGAAGCCGGCGATCAGGCGCAGCAACGTCGTCTTGCCGCTCCCGGAGGCTCCGAGGATCGCCGTCAGCGAGCCGGCCGGAGCCTCGAGCGAGACGCCGTCGAGGACTGCCCGGCCGCCGAACGACTTGCGCAGCCCCCGGACCGAGAGCGAGACCGGCCCGACGCCGTCCGGCTCGCTCATGTCGCCCGGCTCCCGGCGATGCGTTCGAACCACCCGCCGAGCAGGGCGCCGGGAATCGCCGCGATCAGGAGCAGGGCGAGAGCGTACGGCGCAGCCGCACCGTAGGCGAAGCTGTTGGCATAGGCCCAGAAGCCGGTCGCGAGCGTCTGGACGCCGGTTGGATGGAGGATCAGCGTCGCGGTCAGCTCCGTCGAGGCGGTCAGGAACACGAGCGAGAATCCGGCGACGAGCGCGGGAGCGAGGATCGGCAGCGTGACCCGGCGCAGGACCGACATGCGACCGTGGCCGAGCGAGCGAGCGACCTCCTCGAGCTCCGGCGGGGCCTGCGCCACCCCGGCCCGCACCGCCACCAGCGCGAGCGGGAAGAACATCATCGCGTAAGCGGCGACGAGCTCGAGGCTCGACTGGTAGAGCCCGTAGGCGTAGCGGACGCTGAAGTAGACGAGCGACAGCGCGACGACGATCCCGGGCAGCGCCTGGACGATGAACGTCGAGCGTTCGAGTCCCAGCGTGAGCTTGCTGCGGTGTCGCTCGGCGAGCAGGGCGATCGGGAGCGCCGCGCAGGTGGCGAGCGCCGCGGCGGCCGCGCTGTAGCCGGCGGTCGTGAGCGCCGCGTGCGCGATCGAGACCGGCGGCAGCGTCGACGACGTCCCCTGCACGAGCCAGTAGGCGAGCGCGTAGAGCGGTATGCCGAGCGCGAGCCCGAGCAGCGCGGCGAGCCCGACGACGACCGGCACGACGCCGCGGCCGAGCGCGAGCCGGGCGGCCGGCCGCGCGAACGAGCTCCTGCGAGCGGTCCCGGCACGGCCGCGGCCGGCCCCCTCGGCTGCGAGGACGACGAGGCCGAGCAGGACGAGCACGAGCGAGAGCGCGCAGGCTGCCGGCGTGTTGAAGCCGAGCTCGAACTCGGTGTAGATCTGGGTCGTGAAGGTCTGGAAGCGGAGGATCTCGAACGTCCCGAACTCGGCGAGCAGGATCAGAGCGACGAGCAGCGAGCCCCCGAGCAGCGCAGGTCGGATCTGGTGGAGCGTGACGCGCCAGAAGGCGCGAATCCGCCCGAGCCCGAGCCCTCTCGCGACGTCCTCGAGGTCGGGGTCGGCGGCCCGCATCGCCGCCGCGACCGGCAGGTACACGAGCGGGTAGCTCCCGAGCGTCATCACGAGCACCGAGCCCCAGTAGCCCTGGACGCCCGGCTCGAGCGAGATCCAGCTGTACCCGAGCACGAAGTCCGGCACCGCGAGCGGGAGGACGAGCGCGACCTTCCAGAAGCGGCGCCACGGCAGGTTCGTCCGCTCGGTGCACCAGGCTGCCGCGACGCCGATCACGCCGCAGAGGAGCGTGACGGCGGCGGTCAGCCGGACGGTGTTCCAGAGCAGCGTCGCCGTCAGGTGCCGGAAGAGCAGCGGCCGGAGCTCGTTCCAGCCCGTCTGCGCCGCTTCGAGCAGCAGGAAGGCGAGCGGAAGCAGGACGACGCCGGCGATCAGCAGGCCGGTCGCGAGCAGGGGGATGGGCGGCAACCGGCGGCGGATGGGGCCGGCGGCCGTGGCGAGCCCGGCGGTCGTCACGGCCGTTAGAGCAGGCTCGCTTCGCGCAGCAGCTCGAGCGCGCGCTGCCCGTTCCCGAGCCGGGCGACCGAGATCGCGTCCGGGCGCAGCCTGGCGAACGGGACGAGCGGCTTGGCGGTGCTCACGCCGGAGCCGAGCGGGTACTCGTAGCTCTCGTCGTGCGCGATGATCTGCTGGGCCGTCCTGCCGACGAGGAACGCGACGAATCGCTGGGCCTCGGCCTGGTGCCTGCTCGAGGCCAGCACCCCGGCGCCCGAGACGTCGATCACGTAGCCCGGATCGCCGGGGGCGAAGAGGTGCTCGGCGGAGTGGATCTTCGACCGGCCGATCTCGTCCCGGTAGCGGTACCAGTAGTAGTGGTTGATCACTCCGAGCTCCGCCTGGCCGCTGTTCACCTGGGCGACGAGCGTCTCGTTGTCGGGGTAGGTGTGGCCGCCGCCGTTGCTGCGGATCCCTTCGAGCCACTTGACGGCCCTGGCGTTGCCGTAGCGGGCCGCGACCGCGGTCACGATCGGCTGGAAGTCGGTCTCCGTGGGCGCGATTGCGAGCTTGCCCTTCCACTTCGGGTCGGCGAGGCCGAGCACCGAGGTCGGGAGCTGCGACGGCTTCAGGTCGCGGGTGTTGTAGACCAGGGCGCTCACGCGCGCCGAGATCGCCGCCCAGCGCTTCTGCGGCGAGCTGTAGCGGGCGGAGGTCTTCGCGAGCGTCGAGCTCGCGACACGGGAGAGCAGGCCGCGCTGCTGGAGCTCCTCGAGTGCCGGGGAGTTCTCGGTCAGGAAGACGTCTGCGGGCGAGTGACGGCCCTCCTGGGCGATCTGCGCCGCGAGCACGCCCTCGTCGTCCGACCTGACGGCGACCTTGATCCCCGTCTGCTGCTCGAACGCCGACACGAGCCTGGCGACGGTCTGCGGATGCTGGCCGCTGTACACGGTGAGGGTCGATCGGCTGCCCGCGCCCGTCGAGCCGTTCCTCGAGGCTGCGAACGCCGCGACGACGACGACGAGAATCGCCACGGGCACCACGATTGCCACGACTCTGCGCACCATTCACCTCTTCGGTCGTTCCGGCGGCCCACCTGACCGCCCATCCTGTAAGGGAGACCTTACAGGAGCCGATCGGCCGCTCGATGCCGGCCCGGGCAAGCCGCCCGACCTCCCGCCGGGCTCCCGGGACCACCCCGGACCGTCCGCTCCGGCCGCGGCCGGGGACCGGCCCGGTCGGGATGGTCAGCTGCTGCCGGCGAGGATGGTGTGGAGCGCCGAGACGACGTCCGAGGAACGGAACGGGTAGAGGAAGAGCGCCCGCTCGTAGCCGGAGCCGTCGACCAGGTAGGCGGCTTCGGTGTGGGTGATGTACCGCACGGTGATCCCGGCGATCGTCTTCTTCGTCACGGCGACGCCGATCTGGTAGCGCTTCCAGACGGCCGCGAGCTGTGCCTGCGTGCCGACGCCCCACTGCCACTGAGGGGCGAGCCGCCAGTGCAGGGCGTCCTGGTGGAAGTTCTGGCTCGTGTCGGCCCAAGGGTTGACGCTGACCGAGACGATCGCCGGCTGCGAGGCGAAGCTCTTCGTCGCCTCGCTGATCACCCTCGCCTCCCGCGGGCAGAAGTTCCGGCAGAGCGGATCGATGAAGGTCACGATCACCGGCCGCCCCCGCAGCGCCGCCAGCGAGACCACCTTCCCGTGCTGGTTCGTCAGGGAGAAGCCCGGCGCGCGCCGGACGCCGGCGGCCCACGTCTCGACCGGGGGCGCCGCCGCGCTCGAGATCGCAGCCGCCGTCGAGGATTGGTGCAGGAGGGCGATCGCCGCCCCGACGCCGACGCCGATGACGAGCGCCCCGGCCCAGAGCGCCCACTTCAGTCGGGTGAGCGATGGCTGTTTCGCTGGCATCTGGGCGGTCGCGCGGGCGAAGCGGTCCCGGCACGATACCGTTGCGGGATGGGCCGGCGGGTTCTCCTGATCGTGGCCGTGGCGGCCCTCGGCGTCGCCGGACCGAGCGCTGCCGGATCGCCGCCGGGCGGCATCGTCTCCTGGGATGCCCGTCACCGAGTCGTCCATCTAACGCTCCTTGCCGGTCTCAACTCCGAGAACAACGGCTTCAACTTCAACGGGTACGGCCGAGGCGAGCTGCTCGTCGCAGTGCCGCTCGGCTCCCGCGTCGTCGTCGACTGCGAGAACCGCGGCGGGCGCAACGCCTCCTGCGCGATCATCGGCGGCTCCCTGGAGACCACCCCGGCCTTCCGGGACGCGGCAAGCCCGAGGCCGATCCGCGGGCTAGACCCCGGCGCAAAGGCGACGTTCGCCTTCCGCGCCAGCCGGACCGGCTCCTTCCGGATCGCCTCGCTCGTGCCCGGGCAGGAGCAGGCCCGCATGTTCGACGTGCTCGAAGTCCGGCGCCTCACGCGGCCGCTGGTCTCGATCCGCCCCGGGCCCTGACCGGGATCAGTCCCGGTGGCGGCGCATCAGCACGCCCCACCAGACCAGGACGCCCACGACGAGCGCGACGGGAATGAGCAGCGTGAGCAGCGAACCGGCGAAGAAGTGGGCGGCGAGGAGCCCGGTCACGGCGTGACCAGGTACAGGACGACCCAGCTGAGCACGCCGACCCCTGCGAAGAGCGTCCAGAAGACCGAGAGCCCGGCGAGGCCGGTCAGGGGATCGCGCCGGTGGCGCAGCGCCGTCGCGAGCTGCGTCTCGAGCCAGTAGACGGCGAGGATCGCGAAGCCGAAGTAGAACCCCGTCCAGCCGACGAAGACGCTGGCGTAGCCGCCGTCGCCGGGGCCGAACCCGGCGGTCGCCCACGCGACCACCTGCACGACGAGCGCGCCGACCGCGAACGCGAGCCCGAACGCGAGCTTCCCGCTCCGGCCGCCGCTGCGGCCGCGTCGCTCGTCCGCGAGTGCGAGCCGGACCGAGACGGCGCAGAGGACGAGCAGCGCCGCGATCACCGTCCCGAGGCCGACCGGCGGGTCGACCCCCTTCGGGTGCCAGAGCCCGTCGCTGTTCAGCGACCGCAGGTAGAGGTAGGCGAACAGGAAGGCGAGGAAGAAGAACAGCGTGGCGCTCGCGAGCAGCTGCCCTGCCACGGTGAGATTCCGGTCGAGCAGCTCGGGCGGCTCGCTCTCGAGCGTTCTCGCGTGCTCGCTCATGCGACGCCTTCCGCCGGGAATGCGAAGGACTTCTCCTCGGTGCCGTAGCCGTACGGGTCGCTCGTGAACACCGGGATGCGGTCGAAGTTCTCCGGGGGCACGGGCGAGGGAAGCTGGAACTCGATCGACCGGGAGCCCCAGGGGTTGGCCTCCGCCGGCAGCCGGGCGATGCCCAGCGAGTAGACGAGGTTGCCGAGGAAGACCAGCATCGAGAGGCCGAGCACGAACGCCGAGACGGAGGCCCAGTCGTTCAGGAACTGGAGGTTGCTCGGGTAGGTGACCGTGCGGCGCGCCTGCCCGAGGAAGCCGACCGCGAAGAGCGGCATGAAGGTGGAGTTGAAGGAGAGGAACATCGTCCAGAAGTGGATCTTCGCGGCACCCTCGTTGAAGCGGTAGCCGGTCATCTTCGGCACCCAGTAGTAGATCGCGGCGAAGAAGGTGAAGACGAGCCCGCCCATGATCGTGTAGTGGAAGTGCGCGAGCGAGAAGAAGCTCCCGTGCGTGGTCACGTCACTGGGAGCGTCCGAGAGGAAGACCCCGGTGAGGCCGCCGATCAGGAAGTTGAAGAACCACGCGAGGCAGAACAGCATCGGCACGGTCAAGCGGATGCGGCCGCGCCACAGGGTCATGAGCCCGCACAGGAACGTGAGCCCGGTCGGGACCGAGATCAGCTCGGTCGAGAACATGTAGAAGGGCCGCGACTCGCTGTTGATCCCGCTCACGAACAGATGGTGCTGCCAGACGAGCCAGCTCAGGAGCGCGACTCCCAGCATCCCGGCGACCGCGACGCGGTAGCCCCAGAGCGGCTTCCGCGCGAACACGGGCAGCAGCTCGAGCACGATCCCGAACCCCGGCAGCGCGAGCAGGTACACCTCGGGGTGGCCGAAGACCCAGAACAGGTTCTCGTAGAGGTAGTTGCTGCCGCCGCCGCTCGGGATGAAGAACGTCGTCTGCGCCGTCCGGTCGAGCATCCCCATTCCGAGCACCGCGATCAGGACGGGCGCGGCGACGACCATCACGGCGGCGGTCGTGACCACGCCCCAGACGAAGATCGGGAGCCGGAACCAGGTCAGCCCGGGGGCGCGCATCGTGACGATCGTCACGACGAGGTTCAAGCCCAGCAGGCACATCGAGATCCCGACGAGGGCGAAGAAGACGATGTAGGCGTCGATGCCGCCGTTGGCCTGGTCGATCAGCGGCCCGTAGCCGGTCCAGCCGGTCGGGAAGCCGCCGAAGAAGATCGTCGTGACGAGGATTCCGCCGGCCGCCATCAGCAGCCAGAAGGTGAGGGCCTCCACCCGCGGGAAGGCCATCCTCCGGGCTCCGATCATGATCGGCACCAGGTAGTTCGCGAACGGCCCGAGCACGGCGCTCGTCATGATCCCCATCATCATCGTGCCGTGCATCCCGACGACCGTCAGGTACTGGCCGGCCGGGAAGACCTGGTGGTTCGGGCTGAGCAACTCGACCCGGATCAGCATCGCGTTCAGCCCGCCGATGAAGAAGAAGAGCCCGATTCCCCAGAGGTACTGGATCCCGATCACCTTGTGGTCGGTCGAGAGCCTCAGGTACTGCGCCGTATCCCGGACCTCCTTCTGCTTGATCGCGGCGGGGTGGCCGAGCATCCGCGAGATCGGGTAGCCGAGGAAGCCGAGCCCGGTGAGGAAGCCGATCACGCCGACGAAGTAGCCGAGGAAGATCGCGAGGTCGTTCTGGTCGATGTCGGCGAAGTAGTCGAGGCTCGCCGGGGTGATGTGGTGGCCGGCGAACCAGCCGATGTAGAAGCCGACGATTCCGAAGACGATGCCCGTGCCGAGGTGGAACCCGAGCAGGCGCCGCCAGAGCGGCGGGGGCAGCATCAGCGCGGCGGCAGGTTCGCTCACGTTCTCGGCTCCTCTGCTGGGTTTCTCATCCGGCGCGGACGGCCGGCTCGGGGAGATACGAGGTCGCGTACGGGGGCAGGTACTTGGCGAGCGGCGCGTAGTACGTCCGCTGCTGCGCGATCCAGGCGCTGAACTGGGCCGGCGGCACGACCTGCCCGGTGTCGAACATGTAGCCGTGCCAGAGGCCGCAGAGCTCGGCGCAGCGGATGTTGAACGTCCGGGGGCCCTTCAGCTGCACGTAGACGATGTTGTCGACGCCGGGATTCGCGTCCGCCTTGACCCCGAGCTCGTAGGCCCAGAACGAGTGGACGACGTCGAGGGAGGTCACGTGCAGCCGGATCAGCGTGTCCGCCGGCAGGACCAGATGGGGGGTCTCGAGGCCGCCGTAGCTCGGGTAGCGGTAGGTGAACGCCCACTGCTGCCCGATCACCTGGACGTCCATCGCCTTCGCGTGGTCGGAAGGAACGAAGGAGGCCGACGGGCCCTGGCCGCCGCCGGCGCCGTCCTGGATGAGCTCGTAGGTGCCGAAGACCGCCAGCGACATCACCGTGACCATCGAGACGGCCAGCCAGAGAACCTGGATCTTGGTGTCGCCGCGGTCGGCCGGCCCGTCGCCGGCGAGGGCGTCGTGTGCACGGAATGCGACGAGCGCGTAGACGACGAACAGGAGCACGAACACCAGGATCGGCGTCACGACGGTGACGAGGACCGTGTTGTCGAGCACCTGCCCGCTCGCCTGGACGGTGCCGTTGCCGGGCGGGATCCGCGGCCCGAGGAAGATCGCGACGAGCGGCGTCGCGATCGCGCTCAGGACGAGCCAGAGGATGACGAAGCGCCGGCCGTGCGAGGAATCGCCGGCGGCAGCCGCCTGGTCAGCTGACATTCAGGAAGCCGTCCATGTAGCCGATCGTCTGCATCGGGCCGCCGAACCCGTAGATGAACCCTGCCGCGCAGGGGACGAAGCACTGCCAGCGGTAGTGGCCGGGGGCGCCGGTCCTGAAGGTGAAGGTCATCGTCCGGTGCGCCATCGTGAGCGCGCACGGCGCGTAGCCGCACTGGTTCTTCGCGTTGTCGGCGACGGGCGCGACCGGCACGACGATCCCGAGCGCCGGCACCGCGAAGGTGTGCGAGGGGTCGTCGGGGTTCATCGCGAGAAGCGGCTTCCCGTCGACGAGCTCGGGCCCGACGAGCCCTTGCGGCCGCCCGTAGAAAGGGTTCCGCAGCCCGCTTGCGCCGTCGAAGTTGTAGATCGTCACGTGGATGATGGCGTGCGCGGGTAGGTGCCAGACCGTCGTTCTCTTCCAGGCGCCGCTCGAGTCGCGCACGAGATAGGAGACCCAGTCCGGGTGGTTGGGGGCGAGGGTCGGGCCGACCGCGGCCACCGTCTGGATCGTGAGGTGGACCGTCGGCGTCGCGCCGGCCTGCACCGGCGGCGAGTAGGACGGCGTGTTGCCGACGAGGTAGTCCGAGACGTAGAAGCCGATCAGGACGCCGACCACGAGGACGCCGGCGGCGATCGCCGCGAGTCTCAGACCGACCGAGCCGCCCTTCTTCACGCGCCGCCCAGAAACATCACGGAGTGACCCTATACCGTTTTCCGGACAACAATCAAGTCTTTGGCTATCGGACGCCGTCCGAGAGCTCCTCGCGGCCCGGTGCAACTCTCTAGGGTTGGGGCCTCGTGAGCGACGTCGCGCCCTCCACCGATCCCGCCGCCCTCCTCCGCAGCCGGAGATATCGCGGCCTGCTCGTGCTGGCGGCGCTCGTCGGGCTGATCGTCTCGGCGGCGTCGTGGTGCTTCCTGGAAGGGGTCCACGAGATCCAGGTGTGGGTGTACGAGGACCTGCCGGGGCACCTCGGCTACGGCAAGGCGCCTGTCTGGTGGCCCCTTCCCTGGGTGGCGCTTGCGGGCCTGCTGACTGCGATCGCGGTGACGCGGCTGCCGGGCCACGGCGGGCACGTGCCGGCCGACGGCCTCAAGGCAAGCGGGCCGCGGATCCGTCCGGTCGACCTGCCCGGCGTCCTTCTGGCGGCGCTGGCGACGCTCGGGCTCGGGCTCGTGCTCGGCCCGGAGGGGCCGCTGATCGCGCTCGGGCTGGGCCTCGGCACACTCTCGATGCAGCTGATCAAGCGAGATGCGCCGCAGCAGGCCCTGGGGCTGATGGCCGCAGCGGGGAGCTTCGCCGCCGTATCGTCGATCTTCGGCTCCCCCGTGATCGGCGCGGTGCTGATCGTCGAGGCGACGGGGCTCGGCGGACCGACCCTCCCGCTCGTCCTCCTGCCGGGGCTGCTGGCTGCCGGCATCGGGTCGCTCGTCTTCACCGGCCTGGGGTCGTTCTCGGGCCTGAGCACGGCCGCCTGGTCGCTCAGCCCGTTCCCGCTCCCGGCGTACGGGGGCCCCGGCTGGGGCGACTTCGGGTGGACGCTCGCCCTCGCCCTCGCCGTCGCGGCCGGCGTGTTCGCGATCATGGAGCTCGGCCGCTGGGCGAAACGTCTCGTCGATCCGCGGCCGGTCGTCCTGACGACGGCGGCCGGGTTGGCAGTCGGAGGCCTCGCGATCGCCTTCGCCGAGGCAACCGGCGGATCACCCGATGCCGTCCTCTTCTCCGGTCAGGAGGCTTTCGGCTCGCTCTTCGCCTCGGCGACGACCGTGTCGGTCTCAACGCTCGCGCTGCTGCTCCTCTTCAAGGGGCTCGCGTGGTCGGTGTCGCTTGGCAACTTCAGGGGCGGACCGACCTTTCCGGCGATCTTCCTCGGAGTCAGCGCCGGCCTGCTGGCGGCGCACCTGCCCGGGTACGCGGAGACCCAGGCCGTGGCCGCGTTGACCGGCGCCGCCTGCGTCTCGGTTCTGCGGCTCCCGCTCGCCTCGATGATGATCGCGAGCCTCCTCTCGGCGAAGGCGGGACTCTCCGTCGCCCCGCTGGTCGTGGTCGCGGTGGTCGTCGCCTACCTCGCCAGCGAGACCCTGACGGCGTATGTCGACGCCAGGGTCGGCGCCGCGCCGGCCGCAGCGGAGCCCGCCGGCTGAAGGCACTCCGGCAGGCGCCCGGCGCCGCCGGCGCGACTGCCGAAACGTTGGCGACTCGATGAGGGGAGCCTCGAAGTGGCTACAGTTAGCTCCATTGCCCTCTTAGCTCAGTTGGTAGAGCACCTCCATGGTAAGGAGGGGGTCAACGGTTCGAGTCCGTTAGAGGGCTTCTAAAATCCCCGCTCAGGCGGGGTTTTTGGTAAGCGTTCAGCCTTTTGCGCGCTTCAGCTGAGGCTGGGTATTGGGTCGCCGCGGGCGTGGGCGGTGATGACCTGGGTGAGGTAGGCGAAGAGGGATTGGTCGCGGAGCCGGCAGGTGATCGAGGCGGAGAGGAGCAGGGCGGGCCAGCGTTTGAGGAGGTTGCGGGCGAACCGGCGGTGGTACTTCGTGCGCGCGCTCTTGCGGGAGGCGTGATCGAGCTGTTGCCGGAGTTTGTCCTGGAGCGGTGTGATCCGGCGGCGGAGCTTGGCCCGGTTGCCGTCGTGCTGGAACTGCTGCCAGGCCTTGAACAGCTCGTTGGCGACAACCAGTCCGGCGGCTCCGAACTGTGCTTGCTCGCCCATTCCTTCGCTGTGGGCGGTGAAGTCGCGGAGCAGGTGCGCCCAGCAGAGCTGACGGCGGGTCGGGTCGAGGTAGTCGTAGCCGGCGTAGCGGTCGGAGCAGACGATCCCGCCGTAGCGCTCGCCGAGCATGAGCTGCGCCTCGCACGCATGCCGGCCTGAGGCAATCCGGAAGAGCGCGGTCTGAGCGGTGAGCGCTCCCCAGAGGGTGCGCCGCTCGCCCTTGGTCTTCCAGCCGGTCTCGTCGATGTTGACGACCGCGGATTGCTTGATCTCCTGCTCCAGCCGGGTGTGCGGCGCGGCCAGCGCCTCGCCGGCGCGGTGGACGATCGCGTCGACCGTCCCGGTCGCCAGCTCGACCCCGAACAGCTCGCGGGCGAGCTCGCTGGTCTGGCGGCGCGAGATCCGGTTGCGCACTGCCAGGGTCACGATCGCCGCCTGCAACCTGGGCCCGAACGCCGACCGCGACTCGGCGGGCAGCACCGTTGTGATTGCCGCGCAGGCGGGGCAGGAGACCCAGTGCAGCCGATGCTCGCTCACCCTGACCGCGATCGGCGGCAGCTCGGCCAGCTGATGCCGCGACGGCTCCTCCGCGTCGACGAGCTCGCTCTCGCTGAACTCCCGCATACATGACTGGCAACGATCGGGCCAGTGCTCGACGATCTCGTCGACCAGCTCAGGCGCAAGCAGCCGCCGGTAGCGGCCCTCGTGCCCCGGCTGCCCGCCCTGTTTGCGGCCCGAGCCCTTCCCGCGCGGCCGCGGCGGCGCCGACGGCGGATCCTGCGACGGCGGCAGCGACGAGTTCCGAGAACTCCGACTCAGACGGCGCTCAAGCTCGGCCACCCGAGCCTCGAGCCGCTCGTTCGCCTCGACCAACCGCTCATTCGCGGCCACCAAGTCATCGAGCCGAAACAACAGACCGATAGCCGCTTCGCGATCACCATCCAGAATCGCCTCCGCCTCGGCCCGCTCCACACACACACGTTCGCCACCCGGACCCAGGTCCCTCCACCACCTGAACGCTTACGGTTTTTGTTGCCCAGACCGCTTCGATGGAGCACCTCCCTTGAAAGGAGGGCGCCGAAGATGGAGACGGCGGGGTGACGGTACAGAACTGGCTTGAATCCAGGCGAACTCGGGGGTTGAAATCTTTGACTGAGAGAATCGCTGGATCCGGGGACAGGTTTTGGGGACACTTCAGACATGGAAGGCGAGGTTGAGTACACCGCGCTGGTCGGCGTGAAGGTCGATCTCGAGAGCGGTGATGTTGTCGCGGCTGGCATTCGCGCCACCCGGACGAGAACGAGTTGGCTGGCGAGGTCAGCGTGACGCTCGAGGGCAAGACTGACCAGCGCGATGAGCTTTTCGCTCGCGCGCAGCAACTCGTTGATGCGGCCGCGCCTTTCGAGATCCGAGGCTGGTGGGCTCCGGCGCATATTCAGCGGGCGTGCCGTCGGAGTCGTTAGCCGGCCCACGCCTGGTCGAACGGCGTCTCCTCCGCCCCGGCGTATGGGTAGCGAACGCGATTTAGGAAGCGTCGGTTTTTCAGCGGGTATGGCGGTTTGGGCAGCGCCAAGAGCGCTTTGGAGGCGGCTGGAGCGCTTCGCTCAAGACGGCTTTCGCGCCGACGTTCCGCTCGAGAAGAGCCTCGACTTCATCGTGGGGAGAAGCTCGTCGACGATCGCGCCCTGACCCGTCGCAGTCGGGTGGAGGATGCCGGACGGGTTCGTCGTTTTCTTCTCGGTGAAGTCCTGGATCTGGTTGAACCATGTGTCGGTGCTGCAGTAGCCGTGCTTGTCGAAAAGGCTGCCGAGTCCGACGTAGTTCCAGCCGGCCGCGAAGTCGCTCGTGGCGCGCTCGAGCGGAGTCATGAAGGCGTTCTCGGCCCAGGTGACCTCGTCCTCCTTGTCGAGGTTCTCGAAGCCGCCGGCGTCCTTGGTGCCGATGAAGATCGGGCACAGCGCGCCCGTCTCGTTGTGGAGCGGATCGGGGTAGCCGACGACGTAGACGTCGCTCGGATTCAGCTGCGCGCGTGGGAACAGTGCGGTGATCGTCTCGCGCAGGTCAGAGTAGAGACCCGCGAGGATTTTCATGTTCGCCGGGACTTGGACGCCGAGGTCGGTTCTGAGCGTGATGGGCCCGTACTTGTCCGGGGCAGCCTGGCAGCGCTTCACCAGGATGCAATCCTTGACGATCGTGCCGAAGTCAAGGTTGTTGATGCCGATGCTGAGCGTTAGCGCGTCGATCTGGCGGTCGCCGATGAGGTCCTTCAGGTACGCCAGCTGATAGGCGATGCTGTTCGCGCCGCTCGGCCCCTTGGTTATTTCCACCGCTTTCTTTCCCAGACCCGTCTGGATCTTGGAGAGAAGCCCTTTGTCCTTGACGAAGAGCGTCGGCAAGGCGGCGATGTCGGAGTCGATTGACGCACCACTGCATGCCAGTTGCACGAACGTCACCGACGAGCGCGGGTCGGCGTCCTCGATCTTGCTCGCAGCTTGCGCGCCGTAGGCCTTCGGCGACTGATCGCATGAGTAATCGCCGTACGGAGGGTTGCCCTCGCCCGTGGCGAGCGAGTCGCCGAGCGACACGATCAGAAAGTCCTGCACGACGACGGTGGAGACGTACGGCACCTTCTCGCCCGAGCCGTCCTGCTTGTCGACCCTGACCTTGTATGTCCCTTCCTTGTCGAAATCGATCAGGAACTTGCACAACCCCCCGCCGGGACGGTCGACGGCCTGCTTGCCGTCCACGTACCAGGCATACGACGCCGCCGAGTCGCAGCCCGCCTTCAGCTCGAAGAGGACGGTGAAGCTCGACGGGTTCGTGTACGACCGGCTCAGCGAGGCCTTGTCGAAACGGTCCGGCATCGAGTAGTCGAAGACGGGCGCGCACCCGTTCGGAATGTTCGCAGCCGGACGCTCGTCGCAAACGTTGAAGTCGACACCGGTCTCGGCGTGATCGACATCGCCCTGGATGTTCACGTCGCGGAACTCCGGCAATGACCTCAGCGTCCCCTCGACCCGCGGCTCGACGTGCCACGAACCGTTGCCGAGCGACTTGATCTCGTAGTGGCCATCGGCGTCGGTGACGGCCGAGCCCGAGTCGCCGCCGGAGGACGCCACGACAGTCACAGGCCCGAACGGGGCCGCATGGTGACAAGAAGTGTCATCACACACCAGCCGGTATGCCGACCCCTCGATCACGTTCTCGCCGCCAACCACGTGCATGGAGAAGGTGTAGCCCCCCTGGCCGTTGTGTGTGAAGGTGCCGCTCAACGTCCCGTCCTTCGCGATCGTTCCGGTGTAGACCTGAGCGCACGGGGTGACCGAGGAAGCCGGCGCCCCCTGGCCGCTGCAGTCACGACGAATCGTGACCCTCGTACCCGTGACGATCCCGGAGAGCGCGTCTGTCCGCGGGCCAGGACAGCAGGTCCACTTCGAAGATCCCGTGATGTTGCCGTTGGCTACGTGAAGGGTCCACGTCGAGTGGTAGAGGGCGTTTCCATGGACGGCCACGGAGTAGGTGCCCGATGTCAATGTCGGGTTCGTCCCTGCCGAAACCGTCGCCGGCAGACATAGACACACCGCCGCTGCCAATACCGCCAGCCGGACCCACGGACCGCTGCACGAGAAATTGCGCGGCGCTCCGAGCAAGGCCTTTGCTTTCCGCATCAGAAGGTGCTCCTCAGGATCGCGAGCGTGAGACGACTATAGGCGTTTGCGGACCACGTTCAAGCCGGTGCCTCGCGAGCAGCGCTCTGCCGCGCGAGGGTTCCCTAACCCGGTCAGACACCCCAAGCCTTCCGGAAGGGCTGCGCGTTAGCATCGCCGTATGCGGGAACGGTTCGCTTTGACCTTGCATGGCGCCATCTACCGGCTCATTCTCGGCGCCATCGTCTTAGCGATCGTCATCCCAGCGAGCATGAGTCGGCATCAGATGTGGCCGTTCGCCCTTATCGCTCTCGTCGTCGTGATCATCGGCATCCTTGCCGCACGTCAACCGCGCCTTCGCGCGTGGTTGCGTAGCCGATAGCAGGAGGCGAGCAGGCGAGCGAACTCGGTCTTTCGGTTCAGGTCTTTACGCACCTCGACGACCCGGTCGCTGACCAGGCCGCGGGGGTCGGGGTCGGCTTCGTGGTGAGGTCTTTCCCGAAACCGTCGATGATGTGGTTTTTGGTCACGGTTCCGGTGTAGAGGCCGTGGAGCTGGAGGTGATCCGAGGCTCGGGGCGCCCAGACGACGACGACGCGGAAGCGGCTTCCCTTCACCGACCCGGTGAGCTTCCCCGTCGCATAGCCCGCGATTGCTGCTTCGCTTGGAGGGTTCGTTGCTGTGCCTGTCACCCTGGTGCCCGTCTCAATGAACCGGAAGGTCACGTGGTAGTTGTTCGTCGCGGCTGACTTCCAGATCCCGGTGATGTTCCACTGAGCGCACTTGGCTGGCGGTGCGGCGTTTGTTGCCGGGCGGGCTTGCGCGTTGGCAACGCCGAGCATGAAGAGCACGGTTACAGCGAACGCTGCGACGGAGCGGGGCTTGAGGTACATGATGACCTTTCGTCTGGCCGCAGCATGCGACCCTGCAGGATAGGAATCGGCAGCCTAGACGTCCGGCTCTGCCCCTGCGGAGAGGAACGTTCGCCGGTCCGGCCTTGTGGGCGCTCAGGCCGAACTGTGGCCCGACTGGCGTCACCACGCGTTCCTCACAAACCGCCTCGACACGCTCGAACTCGTCGAGGCCGAACACCGCGGCCACGCCGTCATCGAGTTCGCGATCCGAGACCTCAAAGATGACATGTAGTGGGACCCCCTCGGCACGTGCGTGGTATCCACGCGGTGTCTTGTCAACAGACGGAGCTCGAGGAGGTCCCGATGAGGATGGTAGTAGCGTTGGATGTGCATCGGAAGCAGATCACGTACAAGTCGCTGGAGCGTGAGTCGGGCGAGGTGAGGCGCGGCCGGATTGCGCCGGCGGCCCGGGCCGATGTGCGCAGCTGGCTGGGGCGATTTGAGGGTTGTGAGGCCGAGTTCGCCTTGGAGGGGACGACCGGGTGGCGGTTCGTTGTGGAGGAGATCGTGCGGGCCGGGCACCGTGCGTATCTCGCCGATCCGGCGGAGACGGCGGCGAAGCGGGGGCGGAAGCGGCGCGCGAAGACCGACAATGCCGACTGCGACCTGATGCTGAAGCTGCTTTTGGCGGGGGAGCTGCCGGAGTCGTGGATCCCGCCCGCGCACATCCTCGAGCTGCGCACGCGGGTGCGGATGCGCAAGACGCTGATCGATCAGCGCACCGCGTGGCAGCAGCGGCTACAGGCCCAGCTATTCCACCAGGGCGCGCCGGCAGGGCTGAGACTGCGCACGCGTGCCGGCCGAGAGGCGCTCGAACGGGTCGAGCTTTCCCGGGCCGGACGCGAACTGGCCGCGCTCGCGCTGCGGATGCTGGACACGATCGACCGCGAACTCGAGCCGATCGACCGGTGGCTTCGCTCGTTCGCGTGCCGCCAGCCCGGCTGTCGCGCGTTGATCGAGCGGCTGTACGGGGTTGGCCCGGTGAGCGCGACCGCGATCCTGGCAGAGCTCGGCGACTGCCGCCGCTTCGCCCGCTCCAACGACGCCGTCCGTCACAGCGGCCTCGATGTCACCGTCTACCAGTCCGACAGTAAACGCTCACCCGGGCATCTCTCTCACCAGGGACCCGAGGTGTTGCGCTGGGCGCTGTTCGAGGCCGCCCAGCAAGCATCCCGACGCACCTCCCCCGACCACGCCTACTACCAGCAGGTCGCCGAGCGGATCGACCACAACCGCGCCTGCCTTTCGGTCGCGCGCAAACTCTGCCGCCGCGCCCACCACATCCTGCGCGAGCTCGGCGACGAAGCTCTCGCGCCCGTCGACTCCGATGCGCAGCCCGAGGAGGCGATCGCAGCTGCCGCCTGATCCCTCAAGCTTCCGCGCGCGGCATCTGCCCATCAGCTCACAGATGCTCTGCGACCGGCTCCCCGAATTGGTCTGCCGCCAGGCCCGCCTGGACGGCCTCCAAAGATTGAGCGGCCGCAAGCAAACCCTCCGTGGGGAACTACACCCCATCGATCATCTTGTCGCCGGACCATCCGAGTCCGTGGACCTAGGTAAGGCTGGGCGCCCCGCGCGCACGGAGAACCACCCTCGTCACCTCGAGGAGGTGACTCCGGTGGACTGAGAGCTTGTCAATGCATGGCTCCCTCGCGGACACGATTGTGCGCCAGTGCTCGCCGGCGTCAAGGTCGTTCGCCCAGACATCAGGGCGCACCAGCCCCCTCGACCTTGACCCCGGCTCCGCCCCGGCAAGGAACGCAGGTACGGGAGCCATGCACGTCCGTCAGCCACGCCGCTTGACGAAGGGCAGCCACTACAGGTAAGACCAAGCACTCGCGCACTTCCCCTCCTGGGTCCGGACGTGAGCGCAGCACTCGCACACAACCTGCCGCGCCGGACAACACTGATCGGGCTGCCCGACACGACCGTCCCGACCGCCCGCTGGCCATGGCAAACCAGTTCCTCGCCGCGCTGAACGCCTCCGGTTTTACGGTTCACGTGAGGTGCGCGTAGATCAAATGGGCCAGCTTGAGGACCTTCGTATTGCTGAGGACGAACGACGCTCCGATGTGAACGGTGTAGGCACCCTTCTGGAACACGATGGTCGTGCCCTGGATCGAGGTGGCCCCCGCGCCGAGCCCGCTCAAGGACTTCCGGGTCCCCGGCCCGGCGAGTTGGGCCTGGAACTGGCTCTTCGGGTAGACGAGGATCGAGATGTACCACGATCCGCCGTCGTTCGACGCCGGAAGGATCGCGCAGTAGTGGGGGGTGTAGTTCGCGACGGGCTCGGCGTAGGCTCCCTTCCCGAGGATCGAGACTGCAAAGGCTGTGGTCACCCCAGTCTTGGCGCAAACGTCCGAGGCTGCGGTGGCAGCGGCTGTCCCTGTCCAAAACGTCCCGATCAGGGCGAGCAGCAGCAGTCCACACGTAGGGTAGGAGCGCGTCCGCGCCCTAGTGACGCCCGACGAGACGTGGTGCGATTGGGGGGTTGATCCCGAGCTTCTGGAACACCTGGCGGCTAGCCAGCGCTTATCTCTCATGCCGCGCACCTTTCGAAGAAGTCAGAGTGACGAGCGTTCTCACCGGCATGGATCTCTCAGCCAAGGTGGGTGTGGATGGCCCGGGCTAGCGCCTCCCATTTGAGGTAGGTCGCGGGCGTTTCCGCGACGCCTCCGTACGGGCCCTCGACGATCACGGTGTACGAGCCTGCCTGGAATAGCACCAATGGGTTCGACTGCCCGCCGTAGTTTGTCGAGCGCATGAGCACGGCGCCTGAGCCCGCCCCGCTAACGGGGGTCTTCGACGCTCGGCCGTTGAGGTCGAGCGCGCTCACGTTCGCGGTGATGTCGGTCTGGAAGTTACTTGCGGGCTGAAGCTCGACAATGACGCTCGTGCATGTCTTTGAACCGTCCTGGCAGTCGGTGGCCGGTTTTGAGCCTATTCCGGCCTGGATCGGGCAGCGGTCAACCCGTGAGACGCCTGCGGGGTCGATCGTCGCGGTCACCCCGAAGATCTTCTTGACCATCGAGTTGGTAACCCCGGCTGCGGCACATACGTTCGGTGTCTCCGCGGCCGCGGAGACCCCGACTGCGCCGTAACACCCGACGATCGCAAACATGGTGATGAGACTGCACCTCGCCGTAAGACCCGTCATCCGATCCGCCCTTTCCGCTCTTGGCCCCGACGCTCCACTCTACGTTCGCAACGACGTGCGTGCAGGCATCCCAGCGTGGACCCTCTGCTATCGTCGCCCCCGGCCGGTAGTCGACATGCGACGTTCAGTGAGCGACGGACAACTCCTTTCAGCAGGTGAGCCTCACCAGCATCCATGGTGGCTGCGAATGCTTGCGCCGATGCTGCTTGTCCTCGCGGCGTTCTGTGCATTGAGCGCCACAGCCGAGGCGGCGCCGAACATCTGCACAATCACGGGCGTCAACAAGCAGGTCGCGGCAGCTGTGCTCGGTAAGGGCTCCACCTTCGGGAACGCGGCGACCGTGGCGCCGACCTCCCCGCCCAACCTCGGCGCCTACTGTTCGATCGGGCCCGGAACCGCCGGCACCACTTCCAGCCTCGAGGTGGAGCTCTACGCGGCGGACGCATTCCCAACGCTCGCAAGCAACTACGAGCGGGGCTCTGCCCGGAGAGCCCTCCGCGGGCTCGGCTCCGGCGCCGTGTATCTCCTCAGCAGTGACCACAACATCGACATCGTGCTCTTCAAGACCGCCAAGTACACGGTTTTGATCGACAACAGCGCCTTCGGTGGAGGGAGCCCGTCCTCGTACCCGACCGAGAAGGAATATCTGGCCCTGGCTCAGGCCATTCACGCACACCTCGGCTGACCCCGGAGAGCAGCTGGCGAAGGATCCGCTTCCGATCGGGATGCGAAGGGATTCCTGAAAGGACGAACGAAACGGCCGCAGCCGATCGAAGAGTGCGCGCATCCGGAGGAGAGCGCAAGTACGCGACTCCGTTGCGAAGGCTGCTTCAGACCGGACTCGGTTCTTGGTCTCCAGGGGGCTCCAAGACCGACGGCCCCGATCTTGGGGACAGGTTTTGGGGACAGGTTCGGGTCGTCTCAAGACTGTTCAGGGAGACTCAGGGAGGCGATTTGAACGGAGTCCGGACCGGCTTAGATACACGAAAAGCAAGGCGGGAAGCGCACCTCCTCCGACTCGCCGACGCACCACGAAACCTCCATGGTAAGGAGGGGGTCGACGGTTCGAGTCCGTCAGAGGGCTTCTAAAATCCCCGCAAATGCGGGGTTTTTGTTGCCTCGATAGATATGATGGAGCACCTCCTTGTTCAGGAGGGGCTCGGAGGTCGGACGAGCGATGAGAACCTGCGGGAACGCCTTAGGGCAAGCCGTTTCTCGCGGACGGGTGTGGCCGTCAGGGGTGGCAGCAAGATCTGGGGACAGGTTTTGGGGACATTCTCGCTGGGCTGCCCGCCCACTTCGGCGAACTCTGACGGGTCACACTGTTGTCAGAGAAGCCGACGCCCTGCACTTTCCTGGAAGCGCAGGGCGGAGCTGCCCATTCCGTTGTTGAATCAGACAACCGCACTACAGCAATCCAGCTTCGACGCTCTCGGGCATCCCCAGAACTCGTCCTTGTCCCCTGGATGGACATGCTCAGGTCCTGTGTGGCTGGTTGTTGTGGTCGGGGCGACCCAGGGCAGTAGGGCCAAGCAGGACGCAGCCGGGCAGTAGCGCCCCGTCGGAAGCGAGGGGTGCGACAGACCGCCGCGTGAGCCTGGGTCGCGCAAATGTAGGATCGGGTGACATCCATGGGCCGGATGCGGATGCATACGGCGGGCATCACCGCGATCGCGGCCTGTGATCCTGCCCGAGCTTCGCGAATCGCCGGATCCGCGGCCAACCTTCCGCAGGAGGCGCCGGCGGCTTTCTCGGACGCGGTCCTCGAACTCGCCGGTTGACACCCGTGAGCCTGTTCGATGAGTGAGGCAGCCGACTACGACGTCATCGTCCTGGGAGGGGGCGCGCCCGGAGAGCACTGCGCCGCCGCGCTGGCGGAGGGTGGGCTTCGGGTCGCCGTCGTCGAGCGCGACCTGGTCGGTGGCCTGTGCTCCTACTGGGCGTGCATTCCCTCGAAGGCGCTCCTGCGCCCAGGGGAGGCGGTGCACGGCGCACGTGAGGCCGCGGCCAGTGCCGAGGTGGATGTGCAGGCCGCACTCGCTTGGCGGGATGTACTCGTCTCCGACTACTCCGATACCTCGGCTGCTAAGTGGTTGACTGACCGGGGGATCACGCTACTGCGCGGCCGCGGCTGCCTCTCCGGGATCGGAGCCGTCGAGGTCGACGGCGTTCGTTACACAGCCGAGCACGTTGTCCTGGCCAACGGCGCCGATCCGTTCGTACCGCCGGTTCCCGGCCTCCGAGAGCTCGAGGGCGTCTGGGGCACGAACGAGGCCACCGGGATGAAGGCCGTGCCGAGACGACTGCTCGTGCTCGGAGGTGGGCCGGCCGGCGTCGAGCTCGCCCAGGCGACGCGCCGCCTGGGTGGAGAGGTGGCGCTCGTCGAAGGCGCCGAGCGCGTGCTCGTGCGGGAGCCGGCGCCGCTCGGCGAGGGGCTGGGTGAGGCGCTGCGTGGGGACGGAATCGAGCTGGTGTTCGGTGTGCAGGCGACCGCGGCAACGCGCGACGGGGAAGACTTCGTCCTGCGGCTTGAGGATGGACGGGAGCTGCGCGGTGATCATCTGCTCGTGGCGACCGGACGGCGCCCGCGAGTCGAGGGAATCGGGCTCGAGACGGTCGGCGTCCAAGCGGGCCCCCACGGGATCCCGGTTGACGCCCAGCTACGCGTCGGCGAGCGGCTCTGGGCGATCGGCGACGTCACCGGCATCTGGCAGCTGACGCACGTCGGGGAGTATCAGGGCGAGGTCGTCGCCTCGAACATCCTCGGCGAACCACGCGAGGCTCACTACGAGGCGGTTCCGCGTGTCACCTACACCGATCCCCAGGCTGCGGCCGTGGGTGCCACCGAGGCAAAGTTCAGCGGCACCGCTCCACTGTCTGAGGTCGCCAGGACTGCCACCTATACCCACGCGTATGCGACGTCGAAGGGGTTCCTGACCCTCCTCAGCGACGGCGAAAGCCTGACCGGCGCCTACGCGCTCGGCCCCGAAGCCGGTGAGTGGCTTCAGCAGGCGACGCTCGCCGTCCGCGCCAAGATCCCACTTGAGGTGCTGCGCGACACGATCCAGCCGTTCCCTAGCTTCTCGGACATCCACGCCGCGGCGCTGAAAGCACTCCGGCTCGAGATCGCGGCGGCAGGGAGCCGGGCCGGTGCGGGCTCCGGATGAGCCCGCCGGTCGCGATCGTCACGGGCGCCTCCCAGGGCATCGGCGCCGCACTCGTCGCCGGCTACCGCAGTGTGGGTTACGCCGTCGTCGGAGTGGCAAAGTCGTTCCCGTCGGCCCAGCATGCGGAGACCGATTACGTCCAGGTGGCCGGCGACGTCGCAGATCCGCAAACCGCACGGCACGCGGTCGACGAGGCACGCGACCGGTTCGGGCGGCTCGACACGCTGATCAACAACGCCGGCATCTACATCGGCAAGCCGTTCATGGAGTACACGATCGACGACTACGAGGCGATCACGGCCGTGAACCTCACCGGCTTCTTCCACTTCACCCAGCTGGCGATCGCAGAGATGGCCGCGCGGGGCAGCGGGCTCATCGTGAACGTCTCGACGAGCCTCGTCGACAACGCAGACAGCACGAGGCCGTCTGCGCTACCGGCCCTTACCAAGGGAGGACTCGTCGCAGTCGGCCGATCGCTTGCGATCGAATACGCCTCGCGCGGCGTCCGAGTCAACGCGGTCTCGCTGGGGGTCGTGAAGACACCCGCTCACGACCCCGCGTCCTACGACGGGCTTGACGCCCTCCACCCGCTGGGACGCGTAGGCGAGGTCAGCGACGTCGTCGACGCGATCCTCTATCTCGAGCGGGCGACGTTCGTGACCGGCGAGACGTTGCACGTCGACGGCGGCCAGGCGGCCGGCCGGTAGCACAGGTCAACCTCACCCGACCGGAAGGACTCGAACCATGCGCTCGGACATCATCCCCGGCGGCACATTCCCCGACTACGAGCTGCCCGACCAGGATCGCGTCACTCGCACGCTCAGCCAGATCCAGGGAGAGGATCCGCTGATCCTGACGCTCGCCCGCGGCGACTATTGCCCGAAAGAGCACCAACAGCACCTCGAACTCGCCGCCAACTATCCGAAGATCGCAGTGGCCTACACGAAGATCGCCACGATCTCGACCGACAGCCACCACTCGAGCCAGGAGTTCCGCGCCTCGGTCGGCGCCCAGTGGCCATTCCTCGAGGATCCCGATCGGATCGTCCAGAAGGACCTCGACATCCAGGAGTACACCGACACCGAGCACGACCCGATGATCCCGCACACGTTCGTGCTCAAGCCGGGACTTGTGATCCACAGCATCTACAACGGCTACTGGTTCTGGGGACGACCGTCGTTCGTCGACCTCTGGCGCGACCTGCGTGCCGTGTCGAGCGAGATCCGGCCCGACTGGGACCTCGCAGCCGCCGGCCTGCGCGAGCGATGGGACGCGGGCGACCTCGCGCCGTTCCACGGCTGGAACAAGCAGCTCGTCCGGACCGCAGAGCGACCGGACACGTACTGAATGGAGGCCGACATGGGTGCAGGAGGTGACAAGCGAACGCCGGTGTGCGAGCTGCTCGGGATCGAGCTCCCGATCGTCGAGGCGCCGCTCGCTGCAGATCCTCACCTGCCCGCTGCGGTGTCGAATGCAGGCGGCCTCGGCACCTTGGGCCTCGGGTGGGCCGATGACGCGGGAGCCGTCGTCCGGGAAACGGCAGCCCTCACCGATCGGCCGTTCGCCGGCAACTTCGTGCTCGCGTTCGACCAGCACCATCGAGTCGAGCAGGCCCTTTCGGCGGGCCTGCGGGTCGTGTCGCTCTTCTGGGGCGACCCGCAGGACTACGTCGAGTTGGTGCATGACGGCGGCGGGCTTGTCATGCACACGGTTGGCAGCGTCGAGGAAGCGCGGCGCGCAGTCGGATGTGGCGTGGACATCATTGTGGCCCAGGGTTGGGAGGCCGGTGGGCACGTCTGGGGTGGCGTGGCAACGCTCCCGCTCGTGCCGGCGGTCGTCGACGCCGTGTCACCGGTACCGGTGATCGCCGCCGGCGGAATCGGCGACGCTCGAGGAGTCGCGGCCGTGCTCACCCTCGGCGCGCAGGCCGCCTTGCTCGGCACGCGCTTCCTGCTCGCCGACGAGATGCCGATCCACGAGGAGTACCGGCGCCGTCTGGTGGATGCGACCGAGACCGAAGCCGTGTGGTTCCCGAACCTCTACGAGGTGGGCTGGCCGGACGCGTCGCACCGTGCCATCCATAACTCGACGGCCGAGCTATGGGAGGCCGCTGGCCGCCCGGCACCGGGCAGTCGACCCCGAGAGGGCGAGGTGCTAGCGCACTTCCCTTCCGGAGAACCGATCGTTCGCTACGAACCTGCGCCGCCGATGGTCGGAACGACCGGTGAGATCGAACCGCTGTCGATGTGGGCCGGACAGAGCGTCGCGCTCGCCAAACGGACACAGCCCGCTGCAGAGATCGTGGCCGAGCTCGTCACAATGCTCCACCCGAACGGTTGACGCCGGACAGCGAAGCTCGTGAGATCGCCGGGCGGCTTGTGTCGGTCAACGTCGGCCTGCCGAAGAACGTGGACTGGAAAGGCAGGACGGTGTTCACCGGCGTCTTCAAGGATCCCGTGGCCGGCCGACGCCGCGTCCGAAAGCTCAACGTCGAGGGCGACGGCCAGGGCGATCTCGCCGGGCACGGCGGCGAACAGCGAGCAGTGTTCGTCTACCAGCTCGACTCGTATCGGTACTGGGAACGCGAGCTCGGTCGAAACGACTTCGTCCACGGACAGTTCGGAGAGAACTTCACCGTGGAAGGACTCGCCGATGCCGAGGTGTGCGTCGGCGATCGCTACCGGATCGGCGATGCCGTCTTCGAGGTCACCCAACCCCGGGTCACGTGCTACCGCGTCGGGATCCGGATGAACGACCCGAGTATCCCCGCGCTGCTCGTGTCGCACCACCGCCCGGGCTTCTACTTCCGCGTCCTCGAAGAAGGCGACGTGCAAGCCGGGGACGAGATCGTCAAGCTCGCCTCCGGCCCCGAACGGATGCTCGTCACCGAGGTCGACGCGCTGCTCTACCTCCCCGGCCACCCGCGCCAGCAACTGCTCCGGGCGCTGCGGATCCCCGCGCTCAGCCCCGGCTGGCAGGCCTCGTTTCGGGCTCTGCTCGAGGCAGAACCCGGCAGCGGCAACGCCGGTCTCTCGCCGGCGAGCGCGCCGCCCGCGTGGTCAGGGTTCCGTCCGCTGACCGTCACTGCGATCACCTGCGAAAGCGAGGCGGTGATCTCGATCCGGCTCGAGGATCCCGACGGGTCGCCGCTTCCGGCTTCGCGCCCGGGCCAGTACCTCACGCTGCGAGTCCAGCCCGCCAAGCAGCGCAGATCGGTGCTCCGCAACTACTCCCTCTCCGGACCACCCGAGGCCGGCTACTACCGCATCGCCGTCAAGCACGAACGCCGTGGTGTCGCGAGCGGCTATCTGCACACCCGGCTCGAGCTCGGTGACCAACTCGACATTGCGGCACCGCGCGGCACCTTCATCCTCGACCAGACGGATGCAGCCGTGCTGCTGATCAGCGCCGGGATCGGAGCCACCCCCGTGCTCGCCATGCTTCACGCGCTGGCCGAGAAGCATTCCGAGCGCGAGATCTGGTGCCTGCACGCCGCGCGCAACACCCGAGAGCACTCGTTCGCCGCGGAGGCTCGCGCGCTGATCGCTTCGCTCCCGAACGTTCGCGCGCACGTGTTCTACAGCCGTCCTGGTCCAGCCGATGTCCAGGGCCGCGACTTCGACACCGCAGGCCGACTCACCGGATCCCAGCTGGCCCAACTGGAGCCACCTCGCGACGCGGAGGCATACCTGTGTGGGCCCGCGCCTTTCATGAACGAGATCAGTGCCGCACTGGCGGCCATCGGAATCGACGCCTCGCGCATCCACACCGAACCGTTCGGCCCTGCGCCGGGCCTGACCCCGGGCATCGCAGCGACACCCGCACGAGCGCCTCATGCACCCGCGGGCAAACCGGGAGACGGACCCATGATCGAGTTCGCACGCAGCAGCCTCGCCGTCCCGTGGGACAGCGACTACGGCAGCTTGCTCGAGCTCGCCGAGGCATGCGACGTCCCCGTGCGCTGGTCATGCAGAACCGGTGTCTGCCATACCTGCGAGACGACTCTGATCGGCGGCGACGTCGAGTACGACCCGGAGCCGGTCGAACCTCCCGCCGAGGGAAGCGCGCTCATCTGCTGCTCACGACCACGCGACGACCTGGTGCTCGATCTGTGAAGGAGAAGGCTCAATGAGGAGGTTTTGGTCATGACCACCGCCATCATCGGCACTGGAGGGATCGGATCGGCCATCGCCCGCCAGCTCGCCCTGGGCGGCGAGACCCTGCGGCTCTCGAGCGCCAACAGTGAGTCGGCACGAACGCTGGCTACAGTTATCGGTCGAGCTGCGGTCGTCGCCGTCGACGACCGTGACGCGTTGCTGAACGCCGATGCCGTCGTTCTCGCGCTGCGGTTTTCGGTGCTCAAGAGCGTCATCGACGAGATCGCCGATTCGCTAACCGCCAAGCTCGTGGTCGTCCCCAGCAACCCAGTCGGCCTCGACGCGCAGGGAAACATCTTCCGTCTCCTGCCGGAGGGACAATCCTCTGGCGAGGTTGTGGCCGGATGGTTGAAGGCGGGGACGCGCCTGGCCATGGCATTTGGAACCCTGTCGGCTCCTCTCTTCGAGTCCTCGAGCAGGCGGTCACCGGAGCCGGCGGTCCTCTTCTACGCGACCGACGACGGCCGTACTGGCGAGGAAGTCGAGCGGTTGGTCCGAACGGCCGGCTTCGAGCCAGCCAAGATCGGCGGGCTCAAACAGTCGGGCCGACTCGAGGTGGGCGGCGACCTTCACGATCGCGTAGTCGGCCCCGCAGAGGCGCACTCATTGATCGCCGAGACCTGATCGCCCTTGCCGCCCGGACGGGCGCCACCTCTTCCGTCGAACCCCTCGCCGCGATGGTCTCACCTACCGCGCGCTTGCCTGGTGGAATGAGCCGCGAACCGCCCACCGCTGCTAGAAGCCGGCCCGAGAGACCGAGGATAAGCGGTTCAGTCGGATTGCCCGCCGGAGGTGATCGGTGGCCAATCGGCGGGCCACCAGTCTCCCTGAGGGTCGGTCGTTTGCCCGACCTCGATGATGTAACCATCGGGATCTCGGATGTAGCAACGGATCTCATACGCGTGTTGCTTCGGCGGCGTCAGGAACTGCGCACCCCGGGCGCTCCACTCGGCGTACACGGCCTGGATGTCGGCGACCCGGATATTGAGGAAGCTGCTGACCCGGTCGGGGTCCCTTGGCGTCTCGAGAGTGACCGTGGGCTTGTCGTCGGTGGGACCTCCGCCGACATTGATGATGATGAACGTGTTGGCGAGCGCGATATTGGTGGGCTCCGGGCCGAAGACCACCGTGCCGCCAAGCACCTCCGTATAGAAGCGCCGGGAGCGCTCGACGTCATCGGAGACGATGAAGTGCGTCACGATCATTCGTGTCGCGGGCATTCGTGTGTGACCTTTCGTCACCGCAGTGGCTTGAAGGCCGCCCTCAGCTCCTGGCTGAAGAGCTCCGGCTCCTCCCATGCCGCAAAGTGTCCACCCTCCTCAACCTCGTTGAAGTAGATGACGTTCGGGTAGCTCGCCTCGACCCAACTGCGCGGCGTCTTCCAGATCTCGCCGGGGAACGTAGTGAAACCGAACGGGATCGTCGGCGCGGGCAGGGGCTTCTGGTTCGCGGCTGGGGCGTCTGGGCCATAGGCCTCCCAATAGGACCGAGCTGCGGAGGCGCCAGTGCCGCTCAGCCAGTACAGGGTGATGTTGTCGAGGATGTGGTCGCGTGTGAGGTTGCCCGAGGGCTGCCCGTCGACGAAGGCGCGTGCGATCTTGTAGTAGGCGTCCGTGTCGTGATCGACCATCCAGGCCGCAAGGGCGACCGGTGAGTCCAGCAAGGCGTAGCCGATCGTCTGCGGCCGCGTAGCCATCTCGACGAAGTAGCCGTTTCCGGACTTCCCGAAGGTGGCGATCTGCGCGGCCGCGGCGCGTTCCTCGTCCGTGTCCATCGGCATGGTGCCGCCCAGCGCGGGCACGAGCAGGTTGGTGTGGATGCCGACCAAGCCCTCGGGTGCCTCGCGGCCCATTGCGTCGGTGACGCCGGCACCCACGTCGCCGCCCTGGGCCACGTAGCGCGTGTAGCCGAGACGGCGCATGAGCTCGGCCCAGGCCCGAGCCGTCCGGCCCAGATCCCAGCCGATCTCCACCGGCTCGCCCGAGAGCCCGTACCCAGGCAGGGAGGGCAGAACGAGATGGAACGCATCCTCGGCGCTCCCACCGTGCGCGGTCGGGTCGGTCAGCGGGCCGACCGTGTCCAGCAGCTCGATCACCGACCCAGGCCAGCCGTGGGTCATGATCAGTGGCAACGCGCTCTCGTGCGACGACGTGACATGGATGAAGTGGATGTCCACACCGTCGATCTCAGTGACGAACTGCGGCAACTCGTTCAGCCGCGCCTCGATGCGCCCGAAGTCGTACTCGTCCAGCCAATAGCGGGCGAGCACCTCAGCGGCCGTGAGCTGCACGCCCTGCGACCTATCGTCGACCAGCTGCTTGCTCGGCCAACGGGTCGCGGCGATACGCCGACGCAGATCGCCAATTTGCTCCTCCGAAAACTCGGCCCGGAAGGGCCGGATCGCCGTCGCGGTCGAGGCAGCAGTGCTCATGAATGACCTCCCCCGTTCTCGAATGAGCCCGCGCGTCCCGAGGCTACACCCCGACTCCCGGCTAGGCAAGGGCCCGGTTTCCTTGCATTGAGAGCATCCGAGCGCCTTGTGGCTCGCTCGCGCGGCTTCCAGTGCGAGCGTGATCGGCCAACCGCCCCACGTCCCCGAACAGCAGCGTTACGCGCCTCGTGACGCCGTCCAACAAGACGACAGCTTGGGGACAGGTTTTGGGGACAGGTGCCGGGGTGCTCAGGACAACTCAAGGCAACTCAAGAACAAGTTCGTGAGAACGTCGAAGGCGCATAGATACAGAGAAAACAAGGCGGGAAGCACGAACCCCCGAACCCGCCGGCGAGCGCTCCAACCTCCATGGTAAGGAGGGGGTCGACGGTTCGAGTCCGTCAGAGGGCTTCCGAGGAACACCGCAGGATCAAACGGTTTCTTCTGCAGACTGTTGCCTGCTTAGGCTTGCTTTTCGCTGCCAAGGGAACATTAGGGAACAGTTGACCCCCTCTCTGCGTCCCCGGTCCGATCCTTCCCGTTGAGCAGAGCGGTCGCGAGCGCGTGCGCCCGAACGGCACCGATTCCCTCGACGTCAGCCCATTGCTCGGGGCCCGCACTGACCAGGCCGCCGATGCTGCCAAAGTGGGCGAGCAACGCACGGGCAGTTTGGGTGGAGATACCCGGCACGGCGGCGAGTACGTCAAGACCGGGTTCCGGCAGCTCCGCTATCGGACGGGAGCCACGACGAGCACTCGCTTTCCTCGCGTGACGCACCGCAAGACGGTGGAGCCACAGTGCGGTGTCAGACGGATCGCGGCTCCACAAGAGCGTCACGCCAAGGTCCGCGATCGCCAGGAGAGCACCGCGAATCGCGTTTGGATGCCGAGGGCCGCTGTCGAGCCGGTCGCCCTCGATCAGCAGAAATGGCGAAACGGCCTCATCGCGGATCTTCCCCACCTGATCCCAGAGCCGTCCACGACCGAGCGATCCGTGAAGGTCGGCCACCGTCTTGCGTTCGATGAGGACGCCGCCACCAACGCGGTAGTCGCCGGCCGTCAAAGGTTCGACGGTGACGAGCGCGCCGAGCCGCTGGAGTGCAGCCGGGACACCGCTCCCGCGCTCGAACACATCCGCCGTGATGAGAGGAGCGGCCTCATCAATTCTCTGCGTCCGCTCCGCGACAGTCATCCTCATCTTTGTAGTCTAAAATGCCAACAGGACGGAGCCGCGACAGTCATGGAGCTGCTCGTCCTGGCTATCCGTGTATATACTGAGCGGGATGAAGATCGTCAAAGTTCGTCGGGTAGGTAACAGCAACGTCGTGTCGATCCCGCGCGAGTTCGAGGCGAGCGGCTACACCCCCGGCTCCTCGGTCCTCGTCGAGGAACTCCCCGGGGGCGAGCTAGAATTCTTCCCACGGAGAGGCTGCGGGCGCACATCAAGGAAATCGGAGCCCGGGTCGTAGCCGAGCACGAGGAAGCCCTCCGAATCCTGGCTGAGCACGATCCCGACACCGCCCGACCGAGCGAATAACCCGCCTCCCCCGTGCCGGACGACGAGCTCGAGCCGGTTTACCTCACCCTCGAGGACGCGCTCGAGTTGTACGCCGCGATCATCGACTCATCGCGGGAACAAGTGGCTGCTCTCCTCCGCTCCCGATCCACCCTGGAAAGCGCCCTCGCACGAGCTGCCGGATACGCCCACTACGAGGACGCCGACCTCGCTCTGCAAGCGGCCGTGCTCGCCCACGGCATCGCGGAGGGCCAGGCGTTCCTCGACGGCAACAAACGCCTCGCACTCGTCGCCATGCTCACGTTCCTCGAACTCAACGAGCAGCGACTCGACGCAACCGACCCCGAGCTCGCCGACTGGATCATCGGACTCAGCGCCGACCTCACGCCGGCGGACCTCGCCGGGCTCATCCGCCCTCGCCTCACGCCGATCACCGCGCCATAAGGTTGACGCCGGAACCCCGAATACGATCGCCGGCGAGGGAATCCTGAGGGAACAGCAACTCGACCCACCGAGGGCAAGCACGGGCAACGCGCTTCGCGTCATTCATCCGGTTAGCAGGATCTTCGTGCCCGCGATGACCCGAGCCTGCCCGCCCATCCGCAGCCCAAGCTCCATGGTAAGGAGGGGGTCAACGGTTCGAGTCCGTTAGAGGGCTTCAGGAAAATCCCTGCAAACAGCTTACGTTTTGCAGTGATCCACCCTGGGTCTGTTGGAGGCTCCGCAGTACCCCGGGTTCGGTGGAGTCGCGTTTCTTGACTCAGGCTGCCTGGGTTGGGTGTTGGTGTTGTTCAATTCAAATTCGATCGGTGTCAGCATGCCGAGACTCGAGTGGCGCCGACGGCGGTTGTGGAAGACCTCGATGTACTCGAAGATCGCGTTCGCGAGCTCGACCCGGGTCTTCCAGCGGCGAGTGTCGAGCAGCTCGACTTGCATCCGCGACCAGAACGCCTCCATCATCGCGTTGTCGTAGCAGTCACCGACTGAGCCCATCGAGGGCAGCAGGCCCGACCTGCGTGCTCGGTCGCTGAACGTCCAGGCGGTGAATTGGGCGGATTCAAGTGGTCGTCGCAACACCTCGATCGTGGAGGTGTGGGATGGGGACGATGCGGGAGCGGCAGCGGCAGGTCCAGCTGTATCGGGGGCAGGTACCTTCGCCAGGCCGACCGACGGTGGCGTGGCGTGACGACCGGGTGCGGTTCTGGGCGGCGGTCGCGCTGGGCTGAAGACGGAGGATGCGGCGAGCGAGGCGGGCGTGTCGGCGCCGGTTGCGTTCCGATGGTTTCGCCACGCTGGCGGCGTGAATCCCTCTCTTCATCCAACGGTGTCGGGCCGTTACCTGTCGTTCGGCGAGCGGGAGGAGATCGCGCTCCTGCGCGCTCAGGGTCATGGCGTGCGGGAGATCGCGTGGCGGCTGGGTCGCAGTCCGTCGACGATCTCGCGGGAGTTTCGCCGGAACGCTTCGACGCGGACGTGGCGGCTCGACTACAAGGCGTCGATCGCGCAGTGGCACGCTGAGCGTCGCGCCCGCCGGCCGAAGGCCGCCAAGCTGGCCACGAACGAGCGGCTCCGTGCGTATGTCCAGGAGCGTCTCTCGGGCCGGTGCGCGGTGTCGTCGGTAAGGCTGCTGGTCCGCCCGGGCCGAAATGGAACGGCAAGAACAAGCCGCATCGCGGCGACCGGCGTTGGGTGCAGGGATGGAGCCCGGAACAAATCGCGCGCCGTCTTCGTGTCGACTTCCCCGATGATCCGTCGATGCGGATCAGCCACGAAGCGATCTACCAGGCCCTCTACGTGCAGAGCCGCGGGGCGCTCAAGCGCGAGCTGGTCGCGTGCCTGCGTACCGGGCGGGCATTGAGGGTGCCGCGAGCCCGTGCCCGCCAGAAGGCGTGGGCGCACGTCACCCCTGAGGTGATGATCAGCGAGCGGCCGGCCGAGGCCGACGACCGGGCCGTGCCTGGCCACTGGGAAGGCGACCTCTTGATCGGGCTCGAGCGCTCAGCAATCGGCACGCTGGTCGAACGCACCACCCGTTTCACGATGCTGATCCACCTGCCCCGTGAGGAGGGCTTTGGGGCGATCCCGCGCACCAAGAACGGCCCGCCGCTTGCCGGCTACGGCGCCGTGACGATGAAGAACGCGCTGGCCTCGACGATGACGACGCTGCCCGAGCAGCTGCGCCGCTCGCTGACCTGGGACCGCGGCAAAGAACTCTCCCAGCACGCCGCGTTCAAGATCGAAACCGGCATCCCGGTCTACTTCGCCGACCCACAGAGCCCCTGGCAGCGCGGCACGAACGAAAACACCAACGGCCTGCTCCGCCAGTACTTCCCCAAAGGAACCGACCTCGCACGCTGGAGCGCCGACGACATCGAAGCGGTCGCCGCTGCGCTGAACAGCCGACCCCGCAAAACGCTTGACTGGAAGACGCCGGCCGAAGGCATTGAATGAGTATTTACAA
Organism: uncultured Actinomycetes bacterium; assembly: GCA_963796625.1. GTDB lineage: Bacteria > Actinomycetota > Thermoleophilia > Gaiellales > Gaiellaceae > PALSA-600. The sequence continues at coordinate 981 of CAWCME010000003.1, read as the reverse complement.
TCAAGTCAACAACCCGGTGTTGCGACGACCGGTTGAGCCTGGGTTGCGTGCCGTGGTCGGAGTGAATGACCGTGCCGCGGCTCGCGTCGCGTTGCTCGATCGCCATCCCGAGCGCGTTGCAGGTCAAGGCCGGCGGTCGGGTTGTGGCTGATCGACCAGCCGACGACGCGGCGGCTGAACGCGTCGAGCACGACCGCGCAGTAGACCTTGCCCTCCCGGGTCGGGTGCTCGGTGATGTCGGTCAGCCACAGCTCGTTCGGCCGGGTGCGGAGGAACTGGCGGTCGACGAGATCCTCGGCGGTCGGCGTGCCCGGCACGCCTCTCCACTTGCGGGCGCCGTTGCGGCCAGCGATCCCGGCTCGCTGCATCAGCATCGCCACCGCGTTGTGACCGACCTGGATCCCGCGACCGAGCGTCAGCTCGGCGTACACGCGCTTGGCGCCGTAGGTGCCGTACGAGGCGGCGTGCACCTCGCGGATCACGTCGGTCAGCCACGCGTGGCGGACCGCGCGCGCCGACGGCGGCCGGCACCGCCACGCGTAGTAGCCGGCGCACGAGACGTCGAGCACCCGGCAGGCGACCTCGACCGGCAGCCCCTCGCCGGCGATCACGGCGATCGCCTCGAACCGCCTTTTGGGCGCACCGACTCCTTCAACAACTCCGCCGCGCGACGGTGCACCGCCAGCTCGGTCTCGAGCGCCCGGATCCGCAGCCGCGCCGCCCGCAGCTCCTCCCGCTCCGCCGAGCTCAGCCCCGGCAGCTCGCCATGGTCGATCTGCTCCTGCCGCCGCCAGCTGTAGATCGACTGGTCGCTGACCTCGAGCAGCCGCGCCACCTCGCGCGACCGTCTTGCCCGCCGCGACCAGATCCAGCGCCCGCCGACGGAACTCCGCCGGATACCCCTTCCGTCCCATACGACCTCCTCTTCGAGGCCGCCCGAGTCTAGAAACCGGACCCCACGGAACCGGGGCTGGACCAGAG
>CAWCME010000002.1:0-900287 GCA_963796625.1 uncultured Actinomycetes bacterium | reverse complement strand
GTCAGATGGTTAGCTTTCGAACCTTTGCCGACGCGGGTCTTCTTCAGTTCGACGAAATTTCCGATGTGCGCGTCTTCGCAGACTTCGCAGCCCGGGCGCAGATGGCTGTAGGGGCCGAGCGAGGCGCGGGCCCGGATCACTGAATGTTCCAGGACGCAGCCGGTCTGGACCAGCACGTTGTCTCCGATTTCGCAGCTTAGGATCACGCTGTAGGAGCCGATGCGCGTGTCGCTGCCGACGCGGGTTGTTCCGCGCAGCTGGACGCTGGGTTCGATGACCGTATCGGCGCCCACCTCGACGTCGCTGTCGATGACGCAGGTTTCGCGGATAGAGGATGGTGACGCCCTGATCCATCAACTGCCGGCACTTGGCCAGGCGCATGTGCTGGTCAATCTCGGAGAGTTCGGCGCGAGTGTTGCCGCCCAGGACTTCGTAGGCGTCGCGGGCTTGCACCGCGACCACGCGCTGTTTGGCTTTGGCGAGAATCGCGGCCATGTCGGTGAGATAGAACTCGCCGTGATGATTGTCGGTGCCCAGTTTGTCGATGCGGCTGAACAGAGACCGGGCGTCGAAGGCGTAGAAACCGGCGTTGATCTCATGTATTTTCTGCTGCGCCGGCGTCAGGTTTTTCTGTTCGACGATGGCTTTGACGTCGGCACTGCCGGCCTTCTTGCGGACGATTCTTCCGTATCCGCTGGGATTTTCCAGATGGGCCGTGAGCAACGGTCATCGCGGCCTTCTTGGCAAGATGGAAGTCGCGCAGTTGCTCGATGGTCTGGTTGAGGTGATGAGCGGAGCATCGCCGGAGAGCACGATGACGAGGTCGTAGGGCGCGAGCGCTTCACGCGCGACCATCAGGGCATGTCCGGTGCCGCGCTGCTCCGGCTTGAAGCACGAATCCGATACCAGAAGCGGCCACGGCGCTGCGCACCCGGTCGGCCTCATATCCGATGATGGCGAAGACGTCGCTCGCCGGGACCACTTTGGTCGCGGCTGCGATCACGTGGGCCAGAAGCGGTTTGCCGCCGACTTCATGCAGCACCTTGGGATGTTTCGACTTCAGCCTGGTACCTTTGCCCGCTGCCAGAATGGCGATGGCGGTCTTAGGGACACCGGGTGATGGTTATTGGCTTTCGGCATTCGATCCAATATACCGCGAGAGCTCTGCGGCAAGCAGGGTTACCGTGGTTACCGGCCCGTGATGTGGGTCGGACACTCCTGTCCGACGCCTTTGACTTTGACTTCTAGCTCCAGGTACTTGGTTGCACCGGATGAGAATCAAGTCAAAATCGAAATCAAAGTCAAAGGCGTCGAGTCAAGAGTGTCCGACCCACAGCATGCTGATCCACACATGCCGACCCACCCTCATGCATAGCTACGGGGTGGCGGCTCGAGTCCCGCCTGGGACCTGGGTGACCAGTTCCATCAGATCGGTGGCGATTCGGTCGGTCAGGTGGCGGGCCACCATGTCCTTCTCGTCCAGGTAATCGCCCAGCACCGGGATGACGCCCAGCTCCTCGATGGCCTCCAGGTCGGCGACGATCTGATTGGCGCCTTCCAGCGCGTATTTCGCCTTTAGCGCCGGGGGGGCGGGAGTGCGGTTAATGAGGGCAAAATCGAAGATGCGTTTGACCCCGGCATGGCGATTCAAGGCGCGGATGTGGTCGGCGGCGGTCAGTCCCAGGCTTTCGTTGGCTTGGGTCATCAGGTTGCCGACGTAGACCTTTACGGCGGCGGAATTCGACCATCGCCTGGGCGATCCCGGGCACCAGGACATTGGGGATCAGGCTGGTGAACAGCGACCCGGGCCCGACGCGTGATCAGGTCGGCGCGGGCCATCGCTTCCAGCGTCTGGGGCAAGCGGCTTGACGTCGGGAGGATCGAGGAACAGTTGCTTGATCCGGCCGCTGCTGGCGGTGATCTTGGTCTCGCCGCGCACCCTGGCTGCCGTCTTCCATCAAGGCCTCGAGCTCGACGTGGGAGGTGGTGGCGGGATAAATGTGTCCGCGGGTGAGCAGAATTTCCGAAGACAGGCGAACGGCCTCGCTGAAATCGCTGGTGACGGCAGTCAATGCCGCCAGAAACAGATTGCCGAAGCTGTGACCTTCGAGGCCCGAGCCTTTGACAAAGCGATGCTGGAAAAGGCGGGAGAGCAGGGCTTCGTCTTCGGAGAGGGCGACGATGCAGTTGCGAATGTCTCCCGGCGGAAGCATGTTGAGTTCTTTGCGCAGACGCCCGCTGGAGCCGCCGTCGTCACTGACCGTGACCACGGCGCACAGTTCGCTGATTTCGGCAGATTGGCGGGCTGTGCTCCAGGAGCGCTCGACCGGCGAGTGACATAGCGCTTCAGCCCCTTGAGCAGGGTAGAAAGACCGGTGCCGCCGCCAATGGCGACCACGCGCAGACCTGCGAGTTGACGAGCGCGTTTCCCAGCGACGAACGCTGGGAGCGCCGCTGCGAATCAGGCACAGCCACGGCTAGCCATTGTCCTCAGGGATCGCGGACTCCGGCGAGAATTCAGCCCCTGGATCCGGATAGAGCAACTCGGTGAAGCGGGGATCCTCCGCCAGGTTCTGGAAATCGGAATCGTTGCGCGCCTGGAAGCGCAGGGATCGGATTCAGCCGGATGGCCTCATCCAGATGGCGCAGTGAATCCTCCAGATGGCCGGTCAGGCAATCCAGTGCGGCCAGACCATAGGCGACGTAGTCGGCTCTTGGGAACCTGCTTGGAGAGCTTGTCCAGGTGCTCGCGGGCGGTAACGTAGTCGCCCACGTTCATCAGCGAGACGGCGTAATCGTAGTGCTCTTCCGGACGTCTTGAACTGGGTGGCTGATCGCTCCAGATGCTGGTTGCAGGTGTTGAGGTGAACCGAGGCCCGGTCGGACAACTCCTTGCTGGCGCCGGCCACAGCCTTCTGCAGAAGGGCCTTGCGCTTTGTCGAACTTGTGCTCCTGCATGGCGCGCAGTCCGGCCTCGTAGTTTTGCACAGCCTGTGCAAAACGAGGATCTTCGTTCATCGGCTTCTTGGCTGTTGTCTTCTGTGCCATCCGTAAGACGCTTCCTGTGTTCTTCGTAAGCTCTCCTCTTTCAGTATGCCTTTAGGAAATCTGACGTTCCAGACCTTCCCTGATTTCCGATTGTCCGACCCCGGAACTTATGACTGTCGGTCAAGGAGCCCTGAGATATCAGCCCGTGGAAAAGCTCCGATACCACCTCGATCAGCAGGTTATATGCGGATTCGCATCTGCGTCAACCCGGCCGGGGAAGGGTAAAGCGCCGGCAGATCAATTGATGGAGGCCGCGGTTCTGCAGGTCGATCTGCTTCCATTCGCCGCTTAATGATGCCCTGCCGAATCTGTGTGGCCGTCTTTCCCTTTTTGTGTTCATGAATAGGTGTAATAGAGCTCTTTCAAACAAACCGAACAGCGGGCGCCGTGGTCCCCTCAAAACAGCTGTGCAGACTCTTGTGACCCATCCCGCGATCGCAGTAGCAATAACAGGGCTGCTGGTGCAGCACGGCGGGAATTTTGGCTGCCAGTTCGTAGGCATGGGTTTGAAACGGGTACTGCGGCGTTTGCCCCCCATAGCTGCTCCGGCCCAGAATCGGAGGCAGCTTAGCGTCCTTGGGCGGCGGACCCGGGTTGTATGCCGGAATCGGCCCCATCGGCACCTGTCTGGTGAGGTGGCCCAGGGGGCGGAGACCGCAAGTACAACCAGACCTAAGAAAGGTCAAGCTCAACGCGCGCTTCAACATGATTCGAATGCCCTCGCTGCATGATTGTAACCCGAATTGCGGCGCGGCAGTAGTCCCAGGAACGGCGCAACTCGGCACGCAACGGACAACCGCTGTCGACCAGGCGAATGCGATCCGTATAATAGAAAGTCAGCATGCCGGAACAAGATCGCCCCGCGGAGTCGCGGCCGCCCGCCAGCGAACGGACCGCCGCGACCCGCCCCTCCCGCACCTTCCCGATGCTGTCGGTATGGCTGCGCGACCTGATCATCTCGCTGGCAATCTCGGCGTTCATCATCATTTTTCTCTACCAGCCGGTGAAAGTCGAAGGCACCAGCATGATGCCCTCGCTCGACGATCAGGAGCGCATCTTCGTCAACAAGTACGTCTATCGCCTGGAGCCGATCCAGCGCGGCGACATTGTGGTGTTCCGCTATCCCCGCGATCCGTCGAAGAGCTTTATCAAGCGGGTGATTGGGCTGGCGGGGACCGCATCCGCATTGAAGCGGGCGAAGTATTCGTGAACGGTAAGCCGCTCGAAGAAGACTACGTCCCGCCGGCCTACGCCGACCAGCGCTCTATGCCCGAAATCGTCGTCCCGCCAAACAGCTATTTCGTGCTTGGCGACCATCGCACCATGTCGAACGACAGCCGCGATTTTGGGCCGGTGAACGCCGGCTATATCTACGGGAAGGCCGTGTTCGGCTACTGGCCGATGGATAAGATGGGAAGAGTGCGGTAACTCCGCTGCTCAGCCTTGCAGCAGTCAGCTTAATGCGGCTGATCGGTTACGCGGTTGGCATTGCCGTGGCTGTCGCACCGTCATTTGCAAAGTTCGCTAGATTCCGGCTGAGGACTCGAAGCAATGTAGAATCAATATTCGAAATCATGTGTTTCGCGATTTTCCAGCTATCCCTGCTAAAATTCTGAAAATCCACTCCCTGGAGCATGAATGCAAGCTACGCTTGCGCTGGAAGACGGCAGAGTCTTCCGAGGCAAAGGATACGGCGCCAAAGGCGAATGTTACGGCGAAGTCGTTTTTAATACTTCCATCACCGGCTATCAGGAAATTTTCACCGACCCTTCCTACTGCGGCCAGATTGTAGTTCTCACCAATCCTGAAATCGGCAACTACGGCACCAATGCCGAAGACAACGAAGCCACGCGCCCTTATATCGAGGGACTGATCGTCCGCGAGTTCTCGAAAGTCAGCTCCAACTGGCGCTCGCAGCAGGTGGCCGAAGAATACCTCGAACAATTCAAGATTCCGGTGCTGGCGGAGATCGACTCGCGGGCGCTGGTGCGCCATCTGCGCGACCACGGTGTGATGCGCGGCGTGGTCTCCACCCTGGAGAGACGACGCCGACAAGCTGGTGGCGAAAGCGCGTTCGATCCCCAAGATGGATGGCACTGACCTGGCCAAAGTGGTCAGCACCAAGAGCACCTACGTCTGGGAAACCGGCGAACGCTCGCATCTGCCGGAGGAAGTGGTCGGCGTCAAAGACGAGCCGGCGCGCTTTCATGTCGTGGCCTACGACTACGGCATCAAGCAGAACATTCTGCGCAAGCTGCGCGGCGAAGGCTGCAAGGTCACCGTGGTGCCGGCGCAGACTCTGGCGGAAGATGTTCTCGCGCTGAAGCCGGATGGCGTGTTCCTGTCCAACGGCCCGGGCGATCCCGAGCCCTGCACCTACGCGGTGGACAACATTCGGCGACTCATGGGACGTGCAGCCGATTTTCGGCATTTGCCTGGGGCACCAGCTCACCGGCATCGCGCTCGGTGGGAAAACATTCAAGCTGAAGTTTGGCCACCACGGCGGCAATCATCCGGTGAAGCAGCTGAATTCGGGCAAAATCGAGATCACGGCGCACAATCATAACTTCGCGGTCGATCCGGATTCGCTGCCGCAGAGTGAAGTCGAGCTGACGCACATCGATTTGAACGACAACACTCTGGAAGGTATGCGGCACCGGAATTTGCCGCTGTTCTGCGTGCAATATCATCCCGAGGCGTCGCCGGGTCCGCATGATTCGCATTATCTGTTCAAGGATTTTGTGAAGATGATGGAGGAGTGGAAAGGGTAGTGGTAGCGGACGGGAAAGCAGGTCCCTCCACTCGCCAGTTGATTCGCAAAGCGAATCAACTGGGTGGTCGGGATGACAGAAGTTGAGACCGTAGAGTGACGGAGAAATTAGGCGAGGCCGCGTAACAGACCTGTCATCCCGAGCGCAGCAGAGACGAGTCGCATGCGAATCGTTGTGCGTAGTCGAGGGATCTGCTTTATGAGAGCGCCACAACTATTACGTTTATATGGTGGCCAGCAAGTCGCGCGTGCTTTACATCGGGTTGACGAACAATCTGGAGCGCCGGATTTTCGAGCACAAAAACGATGTGATTGAAGGTTTTTCGAAGCAGTACCAGTGTCAATCGACTGGTTTATTACGAGATCGTTCGATGACGTTAGAAAAGCGATTGACGCGAGAAGCAGTTAAATCGATGGAACCGGACGAAGAAGATTTGCGCTGATTCAGATCACTAAATCCCACTTGGGAAGATTTGGCGCCGGAGTGGTTCATGCGAGAACGGTACGCGCCAGAAAGCAGGTCCCTCCACTCGCCAGTTGATTCGCAAAGCGAATCAACCGGGTCGGTCGGGATGACAGAGTCATGTTGGAGAAAGAGCTAGAAAATCACCACTGAATGCCGCGACGCACTGATATCTCGAAAATCCTGATCATCGGCTCTGGCCCCATCATCATTGGCCAGTCGGCGGAGTTTGATTACTCCGGCACGCAGGCTTGCAAGGCGCTCAAGGCCGAGGGATTTGAAGTGGTGCTGGCCAACTCCAATCCGGCCACCATCATGACCGACCCGGAGATTGCCGACCGCACTTACATCGAGCCGCTCACGCGCGAATACCTGGAAGAAATTATTCGCATCGAGCGCGAACTGTCGCCGGGCGCGGGATTCGCCATCCTGCCCACGGTGGGCGGACAGACGGCGCTCAATCTGGCCATTGAACTTTCCGACGGCGGCGTGCTCGAGAAGTACAACGTGCAGCTGATCGGCGCGAATGTGGCCGCGATCAAGAAAGCCGAAGACCGTCTTTACTTCAAAGACGCGATGCAGAAAATCGGCCTCGATGTTCCCAAGTCGGCGCTGGTGAACAATCTGAAAGACGGCCTGGAATTTGCCGGCAAGATCGGGTTTCCCGTCATCGTGCGTCCGTCGTTCACGCTGGGCGGCAGCGGCGGCGGCATCGCTTACAACCGCGAAGAGATGCTGGAAGTGCTGGCCCGCGGGCTCGATTTCTCTCCCGTGCACGAAGCGCTGATCGAAGAATCGGTTTTGGGGTGGAAGGAATATGAGCTCGAGGTGATGCGCGACCTGAAAGATAACGTCATCATCATCTGCTCGATCGAGAATTTCGATCCCATGGGCGTGCATACCGGCGATTCGATCACCGTCGCCCCGGCGCAGACGCTCACCGACCGCGAGTACCAGGCCATGCGCGACGCTGCGATCGCGGTGATCCGCGAGATTGGCGTCGAGACTGGCGGATCGAATATTCAGTTCGGCGTTCATCCCACGACCGGACGCATGGTGGTCATCGAGATGAATCCGCGGGTCTCGCGGTCTTCGGCGCTGGCTTCGAAGGCGACGGGATTTCCCATCGCCAAAATTGCCGCCAAGCTGGCCGTCGGCTACACGCTGGACGAAATTCCCAACGACATCACGCGCAAGACGCCTGCCTGCTTCGAGCCGACGCTCGATTACGTGGTGGTGAAAATTCCCAAGTGGCAGTTCGAGAAGTTTCCCGGCGCCGATGAGAGCCTGGGCCCGCAGATGAAGTCGGTGGGCGAAGTGATGGCGATCGGCCGCACCTTCAAGGAAGCGCTGCTCAAAGGCGTGCGCGCGCTCGATACCGGCAAGAGAGTCGGGGTCGGAGAAGATCGAGCCGAAGATCCTCACCCAGCGGCTGGTGACGCCGCATCCCGAGCGGCTTTCGTACGTTCGTTACGCCTTGCGCCAGGGCCACACGGTCAAGCAACTGGCCAAGATGACATCGATCGATCCCTGGTTTCTGTACCAGCTCAAAGAGATTAACGACATGCAGCTGGAGCTGGAAAAGCATCCCATGGAATCGATTCCCACCGAGGTGCTGCGCGAGGCCAAGCGCATGGGCTTCTCCGACGGACGGCTGGCGGGGGTGTGGCGGCTCGACGGCAAAGGGCGCGCAGGAAAAAGTCCGGCATCTGCGCAAGAAGCACGGCATTGCGCCGGTTTACAAGCGCGTGGACACCTGCGCCGCTGAATTCGAAAGCTACACGCCGTATCTTTATTCGACCTACGAAGAAGAAGACGAGGCCGCGCCGACCGAGAAGAAGAAAGTGATCATTCTGGGCAGCGGGCCCAACCGCATCGGGCAGGGAATCGAGTTCGATTACTGCTGCTGCCATGCGGCGTTTGCGCTGCGCGACGATGGTTACGAGACCATCATGATCAACTGCAATCCCGAGACGGTCTCGACCGATTACGACACCAGCGACCGTCTCTACTTCGAGCCTCTGACCCTGGAAGATGTGTTCGCCATCTGCGAGCACGAAGCTTCCTCGCGGCGCGCCGGTCGGCGTGATTGTGCAGTTTGGCGGCCAGACTCCTTTGAATCTGGCGCTGCCGCTCAAGGCGGCAGGCGTGAACATTATCGGCACTTCTCCCGAGTCGATTGATCTGGCGGAAGACCGCAAGCGCTTCGGCAAATTGCTGGACGAGCTGGAGATCCCGCAGGCCCCGGGGGCGATGGCGGCTTCGGTCGAAGAAGCGATTGAAGGCGCGAAACGGGTTGGATATCCCGTGCTGGTGCGGCCGTCCTATGTGCTGGGCGGGCGCGCCATGGTGATCGCCTACGACGAAGAGATGGTCGTCCGCTACATGAAGGAAGCGGTTGAGTATTCGCAGGACCGGCCGGTGCTGATCGATCACTTCCTCGAAGACGCGATCGAAGTGGACGTGGATGCGCTCTCGGATGGCGAAGATGTCGTCATCGGCGGCATCATGCAGCACATTGAAGAGGCCGGGATCCACTCCGGCGATTCTTCCTGTGTGCTGCCGGCGGTGGATATTCCCGAGCACCTGCTGCAGCGCATGCGGGAGTACACGTTCAAGCTGGCGCGGGCGTTGAAGGTGGTCGGGCTGATGAACATTCAGTTTGCCATTCCCCGGGCGAGCCTCAGCTGTCGGGCTCGGCAACATGGTCCGGATGGCGGCAAGGTTTATGTTCTGGAAGTGAATCCGCGGGCCTCGCGCACCGTGCCTTATGTTTCGAAAGCGACGGGCGTGCCGATGGCGAAAATCGCGGCCCGGCTCATGACCGGACGCAAGCTGCGCGAATTCCTGCCGGAGTTCATTGAGCGCGGCGCCGATCTCGACACCGGGCATTGCTACTACGTGAAGTCTCCCGTCTTCCCCTGGAACAAATTTCCCGGCGTGGATACCGTGCTCGGGCCCGAGATGAAGTCGACCGGCGAAGTGATGGGCGTGGCCGACAACTTCGGCGAGGCCTTCGCCAAGGCGCAGACCGCAGCCGGACAGAAGCTGCCCACGCAGGGCATGGTCTTCATCAGCGTCACCGACCATGACAAGCCGGGCGTGGCTGAAGTCTCGCGCAAGTTCGTGGACATGGGCTTCAAGCTGGTGGCCACGGCCGGCACCGCCGACGTGCTCGAAGAGGCGGGCATGTCGGTAGAGCGCGTGTACAAGGTGAAAGAAGGCCGCCCCAACGTGGTGGACCTGATCAAAGGCGAGCGCATTCACCTGATCGTGAATACGCCGCACGGCGTGGATCCCTGGTTTGATGAGCAGGCCATCCGGCGGGCGGCGGTGCAGGCGCGGATTCCTACCATCACTACGCTCTCCGCCGCGCGCGCCGCGGCGGAAGGCATCGCCGCTTTGCAACGCGGGGAGCTGCGGGTACAGGCATTGCAGCACCTGCATGCGGAGCGTACAGTGAAGGGCCAAAGAGGCTAGCTTTCGCCTCGGAGGTGCAGTATGGCGCAAGAAAATAGCGCTCTGATTCGCCGCTGGTTTGAGGAAGTCTGGAACAAGGGCCGGATGGAAGCGATCGATGAAATGTCGTCGCCCGACGTCATCGGCCATGGCCAGGCCCAACATGATACCGACATCGGTCTCGAGCAGTTCAGGACCTTTTGCTGCTGAGTCTGCGCAGTGCGTTTCCCGATATGAAAGTCGTGATCGATCAGACCGTCGAGCAAGGCGACAAAGTGGCGGCCCGCTGGACCGCGACCATGACGCACAAGGGCGAATTCCTCGGTACTCAAGCCGACGGGGAAGAAAGTGACCATCACCGGCACTACGATTCAGCGAATCGTCAACGGCAAGATTGTCGAAGGCTGGGACAACTGGGACCAGTTGGGTCTGCTGGTGCAGATCGGCGCCGTGCCGGCGGCACATTTTGTGGCGCCCGCACCGGAGCGTCGCACGGCCTAAGCTGTCAGAATCCTTGGCTCTCCTGCGCGAGTGGTGGTGGCAGGGGTCCTTCGACTCCGCCGGAACTTCGCATCGCGAAGTTCCGGCTCCGCTCAGGATGACAGTGCGAGAGATTTGATAAGCTTTTAAAGGCCGAAAATCCCATGCTGCTGAACGGTATTTTTCCTCCCATCACGACGCCCTTTTATCCTGACGGCAACGTGTACTTCAAGAAGATCGAGCACAACGTCGAGCGCTACTCGAAAACTCCGGCCGCTGGGCTCGTGGTTCTGGGCTCGACCGGCGAGGCCGTCATGCTCTCCGATGACGAGCGTCGCGAAGTATTGAAAGTCGCGCGGGAGGCCGCGGCGCCGAACAAAGTTCTGATCGCGGGCACGGGCATCGAGTCGGCCAGTCGAAACTTTACGGCTAACGGAGTATGCGGCTGAATTCGGCTACGACGCTGCCCTGGTGCGTACGCCGCATTTCTACAAGCGGGCGATGCAGCCGGCAAACATGCTGGCCTTCTATCGCACGGTGGCGGACCGTTCGCCGCTGCCGGTACTGATTTACAACGTCCCGCCGTTTACTGGATATGACATGCCGGCCGAGTTGGTCATCGAACTGGCGGGGCATCCCAACATCATTGGGATCAAGGAGTCGGGCGGTGACGTGGAAAAAGTCCGCCGGATGGTCGAGGGCACGCGGCACATCAAGCGCGCGGCCACGGTGACCGAGACCTTTGAGGCGGTTACGCCGCGCATGCTGAAGGCGTCTTCGCGGCAGTAACGGGCAGGGCGGGGAACTGGTGCAGGTCGCGGGACTCGGCGGCAGCAAGCCGTCGTCTTCGGCCGTGAATGTGGTGAGCGGGATCAAGACGCGGCAGAAGGAAGTAGGATTCCAGGTGCTGGCCGGCCTGGCGCAGAAGCTGGAGCCATCCCTGCAGGCCGGGGCAGTCGGCGCGGTGTTGGCCTTCGCCGATGTCGCCCCTACGGCCTGTTACGAAATTTACGCTGCCTGGAAGGAAGGCGACGCCGGGCTGGCGCGCCTCAAGCAGGAGCGAATCACGGGCGCGGCGCAGCGCGTCGGAAGTGAACTCGGCATTCCCGGCATGAAGTATGGCATGGACTTAAACGGTTACTACGGTGGTCCGGCGCGTTTGCCACTGTTACCCCTCACCGCCGACCTGAAGCATGAGGTGGAGCGCTTGCTGGCGGACATCCGCAACTAGAGTCGCCAACTCCCCCGGGCAGCCCCGTCCGTCCCGGCCGGCAACCCACACCGCGAAACTGTTGTGCGATTCCAGCCGAGGGTTTAAACTCGCAGGCAACACCTAGAAACGATCGGAAGTCCCCCGTATGTCCGACGATCTGCGATTCGTTCGATATTCCGTCATCGTTCCGCTCTGGAACGAGCGTGAGAGCATCACGCCTCTGTACGGACGCCTCAAAGAAACCCTGGACTCAGTTGGGCACAGCTTTGAAGTGGTGTTTGTCGACGATGGAAGTACGGACGGGAGTTTTCCGCTGCTCCAGGAGATTGCCCAGGTGGACAGCCGGGTAACGGTCGTGGCCCTGCGCCATAATGCCGGCAAGTCGGTGGCCCTGGGGGCCGGTTTTAACGCGGCGCGCGGCGACTACGTCATCACCATGGATGGGGACCTGCAGCACGACGCGGCCGACATCCCAAAATTTATCGAGAGGCTGGAAGAAGGCTTCGATATCGTTTGCGGATGGCGAGACCTGCACGAGGGTTCTTTGCTGCAGCGCATTGCCACTGGCTGCGCCAACTGGGTGCTGGGAAAGCTCACCGGGGTCCGGATCCATGACTGGGGTGGAGGCTTTAAGGCGTACAAGCGTTTGGACATCGCGTGAGTGGTCGGTGCCAACGCCGGGGCCGGAACGGCCAATATGGGGGGATTTCGCACCCGCCAGCGCGACTCATCCTATCGACGTTTTTCGGCGGCGGCAAGGCGGCAGGGGGCCGAGGGGTGGCAATGATTCCCGGCGGTAGTGGAGTTGCTCCGAGGTAACGGTGCATTGCCGGCAGTTCGTGCCACTGCTTGCCAACCGCCGCAGTTGTCGATGAACCAAGAGTCAGGTTGTTCGGCGGTTGGCAAGCAGTGCAGTGCGACGGTCGCCGCGAGCACTGCTTGGCGGCTGCCGTCCCGATTTCTCGTGGAACCTGGCGGCCGGTGACAGCCGCCAAGCAGTGGCACGGTCGTCCCCTGGAAAACCTTGTCCTTTCCAGGGCCGATCCGCCCTTTCGCAAAAGTCGGCTTGGCTCCTATAATCGCGGAGGGCCCGGCATCTCGATCACAACCGCCAAAAGGCAAGCGAACTCTTCGATGGCAGCCACCAAAACCATCTCGCCTCTCGCCAAAACGCATTCTGCCGTCGGCGCCGGGCCGGCCAAGAGCCGCATTCTCATTGCCGACGACAACCAGTCGAACGTCGAATTGCTCGAAGCCTTCTTGAGCGGCGTCGATTGCGAAACGGCCGTGGCCGTCGATGGCCGCGACACGCTCGACAAGGTCGCCAGCTTCCATCCCGACCTGATCCTGCTCGACGTGATGATGCCCAAACTCAGCGGCTTCGAGGTTTGCAAGAAGCTCAAGAACGACCCGGCCACCCGCGGCATCATGATCCTGATGGTCACGGCGCTCAACGAACATGGCGACATCGAGCGGGCGTCGATTCCGGAACCGACGACTATCTGAGCAAGCCGGTCAACAAAGTCGAGCTGGTCAAGCGCGTCGAAAACATGCTCAAGCTCCGCCACGTGACCGACGAATTGGAGCGGTTGCGGCGCTACATTCAGGAAATGGAAGACGACACGGGGCCGAAGGAATGAACGGCCGGTGCAGGGCGCGTTGGAGGGTACGCTTCACGGGCCGCTGTTTTGATTGCCGCGACGAATCGCCGCGGCGATGGTCTCGGCCGTCGGCGGGTTCTCGGCGGCCGAGTGCGGCGGATAGATCGAGGCGCGATAGCCCGCGTAAGTTTCGGTCCGCAGATGAGCCGGCATGTGATGGCCGCGGCGGTCATGGCGCGCGGCGCGGAGCGCGGCCAGATCGATCGGGCCGACGACGATCTTCTCGCCCGGACCCGGGTCGGCCTGCGCCAGGATCCGGCCGTCGAAATCGACGATCATGCTCCCGCCGGGCCACGAGAACGGCGGGTAGTTCTCGTGCTTCGCGCCCTGGTTCGCGGCCACGACGAAGGCCAGGTTTTCGAGCCGCCGGACCCGGTTGAACAGCGTCCACCAATCGAGCGGCGGCGTCGCGCCCCAGGGGTCCATGTAGGCCGAGACGCGGATCAACACCTCCGCGCCGGCCAAGGCCAAGCGCGCGGATCGCCTCGGGAAACAGCCAGTCGTAACAGATCGCCGCGCCCGAGCCGGCCGATCTCGGTCTCGACCACCGGAAAGAGCGGCTCGTCGTAGCCCGGCAAATCGTGCGGGCTGGTGTGCAACTTCCCAGGGAAGCCAGGGATTGCACCTTGCGGATATCGGCTCAGCAGGCCGTCGGGGCCGATCAGGCAGGTCGTGTTGAACACGTGCCCCGGCCAGCGCGGATCGACTTCGAGAAACGTGCCGGTCTGCAGATAGATGCCGCGCTGGCGGGCTTTGCCGCGGTAGCGGTCGGTGAGCTCGTTGGGGATCGGCACCGCGAGCCGATCGTGCAGCTCTTCGACCGTCTCATAAATCGGCGCGCGCGTGGGCGAACTCGGGGAAGACGACCAGCCGCACCGGCGAAGAACGGCTCATAGCCGACTACGGCATGATCGATCATCTCGATCATTCGTCGCACGCGCGGGGCGATCTCCTCGCGTCGCGGGGATTCGGCAAGTCGGTCTGGCAGGCGGCGGCATAATAGCGATCGCAGGGGGCCATGTTGCATCTCCCGGCCGGCGCGTTCCTCGATCGATCGCGCCCGCGCGCCGTCAGAAATCGAATTTGTCGATGTTGGTTTTGTCGAACTTGAAGGGAGTGCCGAGGATGATGTTGTCTCCCTGCATTCGGAGCGGGCCGAGGCGGCCGGCGGCGAAGGTCTTGTCGCCGGCCTTGAGCGTGCCGCGGCAATCGGCGACGGCGGCTTGGACGGCGGCGTAGCCGAGATCCTTGGTGTTCCAGAGGATCACGCATTCGGTGATCCCGTCGTGAACATAGGGTTTGCTGTCGTTCGGCAGCCCCAGGCCGATCACTTGCACGTCCTTGCGGCCCGATTGCTTCACGGCCTCCGCCGCGCCGGGCATCGCCGGGGAGCAGATGGCCATGATCAGCTTGACTTGCGGATAGGCATTCAAGATCGCCGTGGCCTTTTCCTTGGCCTGCGGCTGCTTGTCGTCGCACGGCTCGGTGACGGCCAGGTGGATATCGGGATATTTCGCCGCCCGCCGCAACTCGATCTGCTTGCGCCACTCGTTCATGTTCGCGGCGGTGAGCGAGGCGGTGATGATCGCGAACTCTCCGTGGCCGTGCATCACTCGGGCCGCGTTGTCCATCAGTGCCCGGCCGATCCCCTCGGGGGTCGCCTGATTCACGAAGAAATCGCGGGCATCGGGGGCGGCGTCGGAATCCCAAGTGACGATCTTGATTCCCTGCCGCTTGCGCGGCGCAGGGCGGTGGAAATCCCATCGCGATTCTCGACGGCTACGGCGATCGCGTTGACGCCGCGCGTCATCCAGGTCTCGATGATCTCGTTCTGTTTGGCGGGGTCGGGCTCGGCGGGCCGTCCCAGAGCAGCTTCACGTGCAGTTCCTTCGCGGCCTCTTCGGCCCCCGCCTGGCAGGCGATGAAATAGGCATTCCCCTTGCTCTTGGGCATGACGGCGATCGTGAGCGGCTTGGCCTCCGCTGGATCGGCGGCCGGAGCGGCGGAGCTGTTCGGCGATGCGCGATCGGAATCCGCCGCAGCGGGCAACGGCCGGCCCGCTTCGTTCGATAGCGAGCGGACCAAGAGCCAATTGCTCAGCGCCACGATCAGGGCCCCGAGCAAAATCACGATGCTCAATGCGGCCACTTGCGAATTCTTCATCGACCACTCCTCGTTGTCGTCCGCAGCGGCGCCAGCCCCGGCTTGTCCCGCGGACTCCGGCGCGGCGGACCGCCCTCGGCGGCCTGCCGACAGGCTCTTCGGCCTATTGAATATGATCGTAACCAACAACAGCACGCCCGTCATGATCCCCGCCAATTCTGCGGGGAGATCGGAAAGCTGCAACCCCTTCTTCAAGACGGAGATGACCAACAGCCCCAGCAGGGTGCCGAGCACGGTTCCGCGGCCGCCGAAGATCGACGTGCCGCCGAGCACGACCGCCGTGATGGCCAGCAGTTCATATCCGGTGCCGGCGTCGGCCTTGGCTTGCCCCAAGTGGGCGACATATACGATCGCCGACACGCTGGCCGTCAATCCGCAGAGCAGATAGACGAGAATGAGCCGCCGATTGACGGGGATGCCGGCATAGCGCGCGCTCCCTCCGGCGAAAAGCCGATCGCGACGATGGCCCGGCCGATGACCGAGCGATGCATCAAGAGCCAGAAGCCGGCGATGGCGGCGAGAAACAGCGGCAGTTGGGCCGGAATGCCGCCGAGAAAATAGCCGTTGCCCAAGAACAGGAATTTGTGGCCCAGCGGCACGGTGAAATCTTGCACGCCGCCGGTGATCCCCTCCGCCAACCCGCGAAAGAGCGACATCGAGCCGAGCGTGACGATCAGCGCCGGAATCCGCAGCTTCGTGATCAAGAGGCCATTGAGCAGCCCGGCCAGCGTGCCCGACGGCCAGTGTGCCGGCGATCGCCCCCGCCAATCCGGGATTGAAGCCGATCGCCGCGTGAAAACCGTCGTCGAGCCAGAGCTTGCCGAACACGACGGCCGAGAGGCCCATCAGCGAACCGACCGACAGGTCGATGCCGCCGCTGATGATGACCGGCGTGAGGGCGAGGGCGAGCAAGCCGATCTCGACGCTCACGCGGAGGACTTCGAAGCCATTTTCCCCCTCGAAGAAATTCGTGCCGGTGATCGAGAACAGCGCGATCTCGACCGCCAGAACCAACAGCAAGCACAAGGTGTTGGCGGGCCGAGCCGCCGCGAGAGCAATCGAATTGCGAAGGCCGCCGGCCATGCTAATTTCCTCCGCCCAAGCGCGTCGGTGGCCACGGCCAACAGGATGATCGCCCCCTCGATCGCGATGTCCCAGAGCGGTTTGATGCCGAGAAACACGAGCGGCGCTGCTGATCGTTCCCAACAGCAGCACGCCGAAGAGCGTGCCGACGAGATTGCCGCGGCCGCCGGAAATCGCCGTGCCGCCGATCACGACCGCGGCGATCACTTTGAATTCGAAATCGCGGCCGAGTCCCGGCTCGATCGTAGCGGCTCTGCACGGCCATGAGCAGTGCCGACAGGCCGGCCAGCGCCCCCATAGAACGAACACGTTGAACACGACCCACCGCGGCCGAATCCCGGCCAATCGCGCAGCCTCTTCATCGGAGCCGGTCGCATAAACGGCTCGGCCGGCCGCGCGAATAACGCATGGCCAAGAGAAACGCCAGCCACGCACCGGCCGCGATCTCCACAAGCAGCCATTCGCCGCTCGGCTTGACCGGCCCCGAACCACTGAAAACTCTCCGATAGATTGCGGACTTGCTCGCCGTTGCGAATCCAGCCCAGCGATTCGCGGAGAATCATCATCGTCGCCAAAGTGACGACGATCGAAGGCAGCTTCAGCCCGGCGACCAACGCCCCGTTGACCGCCCCCAGCGCCGCGCCGACGCCGATCGCCGCCGCGGCCACCAGCGGCATCGGGCAGCCGCGCTGGGCCAACAAGCCGGCCACGATCGCGCTGATCGACACCTCCCAGCCGATCGAAATGTCGATTTCGCGGGCGAGAATCACCAGCGTCATCCCGACGGCCGCCACTAACGTCGGGGCGCGAATAAACGAGCGTTTTCGCGAACTGCCCCGTGGAAAAGAAATCGGGCCGGACGATCGCCAACAGCAACAGCAAAAAGGCGTAGGCCGCTGCGACGGAGATTTCGCGCAAATGACGACCGATCATGCGGCCGATGCCTTCCTTCATCTGCGCAGTGGCCCAGCGCCAAGGCGAGCAGTTTTTCCTGCGTCGCTTCGCCGCGATCGAGCGTGGCGACCAGCCTGCCCGGCATGCATTATGCCGATGCGGTCGCTCATGCCGAGTATCTCCGGCATCTCGGACGAGATCATCAGAATCGCCATCCCCTGCCGCGCCAGATCGCCCATCAGGCGATGAATTTCGGCCTTCGCGCCGATGTCGATTCCTTGCGTCGGCTCGTCGAGTATCAGCACCCGCGGCACGGCCGCCAGCCAGCGGGCGAGCGCCACCTTTTGCTGATTGCCGCCAGATAAGTTTCCCGCCGGAACGTCGATCGAAGCGGTCTTGATCCCGAGCCGGCCGACGAACGACTCGGCCAGCGCGCCGCTCGCGGCCCAAATCGAGCAGCCCGAGCGACGAAATGCCGCCGCAGAATGGCGAGCGTCGTGTTCGCCGCCACCGACATTTCGAGCACGACGCCGTGCTGCCGCCGATCTTCCGGCACATAGGCGATTCCCAGCTCGACGGCCCGAGCGGGCGACGCGATCCGCACCCGGCGGCCCGCGACCAGAATTTCGCCGCGATCGGCCGGCGTGATGCCGAACAGCGTGCGGGCCAACTCCGTCCGCCCGGCTCCGACGAGGCCCGCCAATCCGAAAATCTCGCCGGCCCGCACTTGCAGGGAAACGTCCCACACGCCTGCCGGGCGGCAGGTCAACCGTTTGGCTTCGAGCAGCACCTCGCCCGGCGCGACCTCGATTTTCGGAAACACGGTCGCCAATTCGCGGCCGACCATCATCCGGATCAAATCGCCGCGATTGACTTCGCTCATCGGCCGCGTGGCCACGAGCGAACCGTCGCGAAGGGCCGTCACACGATCGGCCGTCTGCAACAATTCCTCCAGCCGATGCGAGACATAAACGATCCCGACCCCTTGCGATCGCAATTGCCGGATCACGCCGAACAGATGCTCGACCTCGCGCTCGCTCAGCGACGCGGTCGGCTCGTCCATGATGAGAATCCGCGGCGTTCGCGCCCGAGCGCCCTGGCAATTTCGACCAATTGCTGCTGCGGCATGCTGAGCGTGCGGACATCGGCGTCGGGGCGAATGCGGGCCCCGATCCGCTCGAGCAATTCGGCGGCCCTCCGCCGCCGCCGCGACCAATTGATCCACCGCCATGCGCCGCCGGTTTCCAGGCCGATATTGATATTTTCCGCGACGGAGAGATCGGGAAACAGGGCCGGCTGTTGATAAATGGCGGCGATCCCCAGCCCGCGGGCGCGGACGGGATCGTTATCGGCGACGATCTGCCCGCCGATTTCAAGGATCCCGGCGTCGGCGGCATGGGCGCCGGTGATGATCTTGATCAGCGTGGATTTTCCTGCGCCGTTCTCGCCGATCAGTCCGTGAACTTCGCCCGCCCGCAGCTCGAACGAAACCCCCTTGAGCGCCTGCACGCCGCCAAACGATTTCGCAATGCCGATTGCCTTGAGAAGCGTGTCCACCCGCCACCTTCGAAAACCAACTCATTTCCGACAATGCCGCCGCGGACGACGCGGATGCCCGCGGGTTTTCAACGCCGGGCTGAGTTTTGACAAAGGAATTCGCGGATCGCACGTAGGACGGCTCTCCCGAGCCGTCCCGCCAAAAATGCTGCTCCAAGTAGGATGGCTCTCCCGAGCTGTCCCGACAAAAATGCTGCTCCAAGTAGGACGGCTCTTCCGAGCGGTCCGGGCAAATGCTGCTCCAGTAGGATGGCTCTCCCGAGCCGTCCCGGCAAAAATGCTGCTGCAAGTAGGACGGCTCTCCCGAGCGGTCCCGGCAAAAATGCTGCTCCAAGTAGGACGGCTCTCCCGAGCCGTCCCGACAAAAATGCTGCTCCAGGAAAGACGGCTTGGGGAGAGCCGTCCTACAGCCGAATCCTGCGCATTCCGCGTCATCCGCGGCCAAATCTCCCGCCGGCGGAGTCGGCGGCGACGCGCCTGCGCCTGGCCGTCGCGCCGAGTCGGCCCCCAGATGCTCCGCCGGCACGACGCGGATGATTTCCTCGGTGCTGGGACTCCCTGGGCGACTTTCAACAGGCCCGAGCGGCGGAATTCGACCATGCCGTCTGCGGATCGCCTGGCGCTCGATGTCGTGCGCGGCCGCGCCTTGCGCCACGAGCCGGCGGATGGCGGGGGTGGCGTTGAGCACTTCGAACACGCCGACCCGATCGGTATAGCCGCTTTGGCCGCAGGCCGGGCAACCCGGCGCCGAGAAGAATTGCTGCCCTTGGCCCGGCTCGAGCCAGGTCGCAACCTCGTCGAGGT
Source organism: uncultured Actinomycetes bacterium (assembly GCA_963796625.1). Lineage (GTDB taxonomy): Bacteria > Actinomycetota > Thermoleophilia > Gaiellales > Gaiellaceae > PALSA-600. Next base: position 880,692 of record CAWCME010000002.1, on the reverse strand, counting down.
CAGCGGCGCTTCCGACAGATCGTAACCCACCTTGCACTCGGGACACAGCGTTCGCACGAGCCGCTGGGCCACGACGCCTCGCAGGCAACCCGCGAAAAAATGCGGATGCACGTCGAGATGGAGCAGGCTGTGGATCGCGCTGGCGGCGGTCGGAGCGTGGAGCGTGGCCAACACGAGCTGCCCGCTGCCGGCGGCCCGCACCGCGGTCTGAGCCGTGAGCGGATCGCGGATTTCGCCGATCATAATCACATCGGGCGATTGGCGGAGCACATTCCGGAGCAACTCCAGAAAATCGACTTTCAACACCGGATTGACTTGCGATTGGCGGACTCCGTTGATCGCATATTCGATCGGATCCTCGATCGTGTTGATCTTGCGCCGCCCGTCGTTCAAGAACTCGAGGCAGGAGTAGAGCGTGGTGGTTTTTCCCGAGGCGGTCGGGCCGGTTACCAAGATCAGGCCGCCGGCCGCATTGAGCATCGCAAAGAGTTCGCCATGTTGCCGGCGCATGAGGCCGATGCTTCGAGCCGGCGCAAGCCCGCCTCGCGCTGCAATAGGCGGATGCAAAAGTCCTCGCCGTGGAGAGTCGGGATCGTGCTGATCCGCAGGTCGGTCTTGCGGCCATTCCCATGATCGCGAATCCAGCGCCCTTCGTTCGGCCGCCGCCGCGCATCGAGCGGAATGCCCGCCACTGCGCCTTGATATGCAACAGCCACCGCCGGCCCGGCTCGAGACCGACTCGGGCCACCGGCCGAATCAGGCCCAGATGCCGGATCGAGACGGCAATCTCGGTTTCGTTCGTCGCCAGAAACAGATCGCTGGCGTGGATCGCGGCGGCCTGATCCAGCAAGCCGCCGACCGCCTCTTCCGGCGAGAGCTTGGCGAGATCGGCGGGCTCGAAGTCGATCGATTGCGGAGCGGTCATGGCGCGGGATTCCTCGAGCCGCTTGCGGCCGGCGGCGGCGTCGTCGGAAAGATTGAAAACCTGATCCAATCTCAGCACGCCAAGCACTTGGCGGACCAGCGGCGTGAGCGAATGCATGACGAGCTTTCCGCCCGCCTCCCGACAGCGCTTGTGGCAGACGAGCAGCCAACTGATGCCGGCCGAATCGGCGAAATCGACGCCGGCCAGATCCAACAGCAGCTTCTTGCGATACACGTCCGCGCCAAGCTGCGTCTTGAGGGGCTCCTGGGCCGTGTCGATCTCGCCATGCACCAGGCGGCCTTCGACGCCGATCGCGACGATGCCGTTTTCCTCGTTGCAAGTCAGCTTCATGGGCGTACGTCTCGATCCTCTCCCCGCAACACATCGGAGCGGTCAATGGCCGGGGCCGATCAGGCGGCCCCTTGCAGCGGCCCGAGCCGAACTGCAGCACCAAGATAACCGATGGCCCGCCGGTTTGCAAAACATTCGACCGGTCGAAGAGTCCGCAATGCCGAGGGCGACGCCGACGCCGTTGTCGAGCTGGTCGATGCAACGCCGGAAGTCGAGCGAGAGTTTCTCGATTCGGCCCGGTCCGAAATCGAGTCGGCGCGGCGATACGATCTTGTCGAGACGACGCGCGCATAACGGGGCACCGGTGTGCGGCTGCACCACGGAGCATTCGATGCCTTTCGGGCCGGGCTTCCCGCGACCATCAGAGTTCCCGCTTCGATCGAGGCTCGTCCCCTGCCGCCGAATCTGCGACTTGGCCTCCAGCTCCGCCGCTGGCCGGCGGAGCTGGTTCTTGACGGCGCGGCGGCCGAGGCCGATTCGATCGCGCGCCGCTCCGTGCCGACGTGCCCCGCATGGCCGGAGCACGTTGCGAATGACAATTGCTTTGACGAATGTCGCCGCGCGGCAGTTGCACGCGGCGCGGTTGCGCGGCAAGATGGTGCGGCGATCGATCGCCGTCACCCGCGCGGCGCGATGGCCCGGCTTCCGTGGCCAGCGCGCTTGCCGCTCCACCCTCGCCCGATTTTGCGCTTGTCATGCCCACCAATTCGCTGCAAGAGATCGTCGCCCTGCTCGGATACCCGGTGGCCGGGAATCCGACCCAGTAATCTGATGGAAAAGGCGTTCTGGCGGGCCGGCATCGACTGGCGCTATCTGACGCTCGAAGTCGCCCCGGACAATCTGCCCGACGCGGTGTGCGGGATGCGGGCGATGGGCTTTCGCGGCGGCAATCTCACGATGCCCCATAAAGTGGCGGTCATCCCCGCGCTCGACGACCTGACCGAAGCGGCCCGCTTGATGGGCGCCGTGAACTGCTGGAAACGCCAGGACGAGCGACTCCTCGGCGACAACACCGACGGCAAAGGCTTCCTGCAAAGCCTGCGGACGCTGGTCGATCCCGCGGGCAAGCGATTCGTGCTGCTCGGCGCCGGAGGCGCGGCCCGAGCGATCGCCGTCGAACTCGGCTTGGCGGCCGCGGCTGAGATCGTGGTGGTCAATCGGGGCGTCGAGCGGGGCCGGGAATTGGCCGAGTTGCTCAACGACAAGATGCATGTGCCGGCGCGATTCGTGGCTTGGGAAGGGGATTATGCTCTGCCCGAGGGAACCGACGTGCTGGTACAGGCCACCTCGATCGGTTTTGGCGATCCGCAGGCCCAAGTGCCCGTGGCGCTCGATTCGTTGCGGGCCGGGCTGATCGTGGCGGATGTGATCATCAATCCGCCGGAGACGCGGCTGCTGCGCGAAGCCAAGGCGCAAGCAATGCCGCACGCTCGACGGGCTGGGAATGCTCGTCAACCAGGCCGCGATCGCCTTCCGGATTTGGACCGGGCTGGAGCCGGATTGCGATCTGATGCGCGACGCGGTTGAGGAGTTCCTGAACGTCTGAGCCGCCGCTTCGCCCGAATCACGGATGCAGCTTGGGTCCGTTCGGCTTGTAGGCGCCGATGCCGCCTTGATAGCGCTCGCCGTGCCACCAATCCAGCGCGATGCGACGCTGGAAGAGGTGGCCGAAATAGTCCCAGCCCCAAGTGCCTTCGCTCGTGAACCGCGGCTCGCCGTCGATGGCCGAGCCGCCCCCGACGAAATAGCCCCCGTAGGCCGGCGTGGTCGAGGGCCGAGCATAGCGGGCGACGCAATCATAACCGCCGCCAAAGCTGAAGCTGACGACCTGCGGCCGTTCGGGCGGCGGCGCCGGCTCGGCGGCATCCGCGCCGCGGGAGGCCAGCGAAGCCGGAATCAGCATCGCCACGATCAGCGCCGTGGCCGCGATCACTCCGCCTGTGAATCGAAATCGCATATTCGGGTTCCCTTCCGTGGCGCGAACGCAGAGCCGGCGTCGTCTACAGCGCATTCGGGTTGCGATCGTCCTTTTGAAACGGCAAGCGGACCTTATGCACCAGATATTGATCGGCGCGAATCATCGCCGGGGCCGCGAAACCCTTCTGCCCGGCCAGAGTTCCCACGTCGTCCTGATCCACGCCGTCGCCGCTCGTGCCGAATCCGGCGGCCAAGAGCGAGCCCCCCGCCGTGTTGAGGTACAGCGGGCTGCTGCCGGGAAACCAGACCACGCCGTTTTGGTTTTCCGGATCGTAGGGATCGTGGAAATTCGCCCCGACTACGAACGACGTGTACATGTAGTCCGGCGTGGTCGATTGCTCGTAGACCGAGGCCGGCAGCGGCGCGCGATGTTCTCGCCGGTCAGCGGATTGATCCCCGGCGCGTTGAGGCTGGAAAACGGTCCCGGCGCGGCCGTGTCGATGCCGCCGGGAAAATGCGGCTCGGCCAGGGCTCGGAAGGTGCGATTGGTGATGCGCCGTTCCCGCCGGCACGAGCGCGGGGCCGACCTGCGTCTTGTTCACGATGTTGTAGATCATGTCGGAGGTTTGCAGCTCGCTCGAAGCGTAGTAATAGGTGTTGCGGGCCTTCGCGACCGCCACGTCGGTCGAGAACATCGTCGCGTCGGGCATCCGATAAAGCCCGAGGATGCTGCCATCCTGGTCGGCCACGGCAAACACGTATTGGGCCGTCGCGCTGGCGTTGAGCGAGGGGAGGCTGAGCCGGATCGCGGCGCGGGCCGTGGCCGCTTCGCGATCCCTTGATCGACGATCTGCGTGACATCGGCCGCCGTCAGGCCGCCGGGAAACGCCGAATCGTGCGGGGCGACCAGCCAGCCGTTGGGCGGAGTGACCCCCGTGCCGTATTTTCCGGGAGCGTCGAGCGCATTCGGATCGTTGGGGTCGGCGATGTCGGCACTGCGCTGCAAGGTGTTCATCGCGGCGGGAGAGAAAGCCTTGACGCGCTTTTTTGTGGCCAGCAGCGAGGCGCACCCTTGAACGGGTCCATTCGGGCCATACACGTCCAAGGTGACTCCCACCAGATTCAAATTCCCCAGCGGCAGCCCATAGCCGGCGACCGACGGCACCGGCAACAGCAGCGAGCGGAGCTGCGGCGCGGCGATTCGCGTGCCACCCGCGGCCGCGAAGGCCATCCATTCGGCCTCCAGGACGAGCGGAGCGTTGATGCGAGCCGTTTCCGCCTTGACCTCGTTTTTGGGATTCGTGACCGGCACGAAATTCTGCTCGTAGGCCGCAAATCCGTTGGGCCCCGGAAAGAACACGCCGATTCCGCCCACCAACACTCCGTTCTTATAGAGCGGGACGCCGCCGGGCAGAGTGGCCGTGCCCCGCGATTGGCCCGTCGGCAGCAATCCCGTCGCCTGGCCATACGAGTCGGTGTTCGGCAGCGCGACCGGCAACCCGGTGCTCGGATCGATCGCCAAATCGGAGGTGGCGATGTTGATGCCGCGGTCGTTTTGCTCGATGCCGAACAGGTCAACTTGGGCGCGTTGGTCACGCCGGGGGGAAAATGGTTGCCGATCCCGATCGGGGCGACGTAGCCCGGCCCGCTCTGCGGTGAATTCGGATCGGTGATGTCGGGGCTCGATTGCACCTCGCGCTGGGTGATCGTCGATTGGCTGATGAACTGCACGGTGCGCGAGGTGAGCGGCGCGACCGGAGGGAACGCTCGGATCGCCGCCGCTGGCGAAGAAGGCGCCGGTGCGGGCCAGCGCGACCGCCCCGTCGATGGCAAACACCATTTTCGTTTGGTCGGTGATCGTCACTCCCGGTTCGACCCGCACCCCCAAGATATTGCCCGAGCGATCGACCACGGCGATGATCGCGGTCCGATCGATCGACGCTTCCTCCGCCGTATCGAGCAATCCTTGGACGTCGCTGGGCGTAATCACCGGCACGAGCGGCGTGTTGACGGCAGCGGCCGGCACGGCCGGCGTGTTGATGGCGGCGACGGCACGGCCGGCTGTTCACGGCAGCGGCCGGCATGACCAGCGCGGGTTTGGCGGCCGGCGGCACCGGGCCCACGAACTGGGCGGCCGGCACGAGCGACGTTCCGCTCAAGACCATCCGCGGCTCCAGCCGCTCGATGCTCAGGCGGCGGCCGCGACCAGTTCCCTTGGGGCCGAAGGGTTTGCGGCCGGGCATTTTGCGGTCACGGTGGGCCATCGTTGGCACCTCGTTCGTCAGGTGATCTTGTCCATCGGAATCAAGAATTGCACACGATCCTCTCTACGTAGCGGTGGCTTCCAGCCGCTGCAATAACATTACCAACGGCCATCCACCGGCGGATGGATTCTAGGAGCCTATCCGAGAACCGGCATATCTTCCCGCGGGCATTGCCAAAAGGGGGTCGGGAGTCGATTTCGCCATGATGCCGGTTGGCACTGCGGGTCGTTCCGCGGGCGAAATCGACTCCCGACCCCTTTCGCGGCGAGCATCCCTCGCTGCGGCCGGCTCCTTGGACAAGCTCCTAGCGAGACTCTTCGGCGAAAGCGAGCAATCTGGGACGACTGGGCAAACTTTCGGTCGCCCATCCGACAACAGAATTGCACGGCGCTCCTTTCTCAAGTTTCGGCTGCGAAAACCCGTAGGTCCGGCTCGATTGTTTCGAACCCTACAGCCGATACTACCCTTAAAGTCCCCCCAAATTGCGTGCCCTCATATGGAGTTGGAGCAATTCCCGATCCACGCCGAATTGCAACCGTCGCGGGTTGCTCCGCGCGAAGTTCGCGCTGGAGACGGCGTTGCGTTGCGCCTGGCGTCGGTCGCCTTGGCCGTGGGCCTTGTCGTGGCTTCGATGCTCGAAGCCGGCGCGGCGGAATCGGAGATCAAGATTCTCGATTCGAGTTCGCAAAGTTCCCCGTTGCCCCCGGCTGCGGCAGCGGGCAATCCAGCAGCGGGCGCTGCGGCAGCGAATCCCGAATCGGCGCCGGCCGTCGGCGCCGATCAGCGCCGCAGCCTGCGGCTTCCGTCGAACGAACAGCCCTCCTTGGGCGACTTGCCGGCGCCGGCAAATCAAAACCCCGATTCCCCGATCCTTCCCTCGCCTACCGAGCTTCCCGAGCCCTGGGCCGAGCCGGTCGTGCCCGGCGGCTTGATTCGCATGCCGATGCCCCCTCCGCTGGGCTTCGCCGGTCCGTCGGGCATCCTGCCCGCGCCAGGCGCAAGAGTCGAGCGACTTCGTGCCGATCGAAGATCGCTGGCGGCTGGGCTTCACCCCTTGGGACCGTTATGGCCGCGGCCATCCGGCGATGGACGACTATCCGTTCGTCGAGGGGGACATTCTCAACTCCTACAAACAGAACGTGCTCAAGGGAGATTACCCGATCATCGGGCAGCACACGTTCTTGAACATCACGGCCACGAGTTTCAGCGAATTCCAAACGCGGCAAGTGCCCACCCCCGCCGGCGAAAGCCCACTGCGCCCCGGCGAGACGGGGTTTTTCGGCAATCCGAATCAGTTTCTCTTCCGGCAGGATCTGTCGCTCGCAGTGGACCTGATTCATGGCGATGCCGGATTCAAACAGCCCGACTGGCAGTTGAAGCTGCTGCCGATCTTCGACCTGAACTATTTCAATCCCCAAGAGTTGGGAATCGTCAGCCCGGATGTGACCAAGGGGCACGTGCGGGCCCGGACCTATTCCACGCTCGAGGAATGGTTCGCGGAAACGAAGCTGGCCGATACGAGCCCCGATTTCGATTTCGTGTCGCTGCGGGCCGGTTCGCAGCCGTTCAACGCCGATTTTCGCGGCTTTCTGTTCGTCGATGTCAATCGGGGCGTGCGGCTGTTCGGCACCGGCGAGGCCAACCGCGATCAATTCAACCTGATCTACCTCGATCAACTGGAGAAAGACACCAACAGCGACTTGAACACATTCCAGAGCCGCGGCCAGCAAGTGTTGGTCGCCAATTACTTTCGCCAAGATTTCATTTGGCCGGGCTACACGGCGCAATTCAGCTTCAGCTACGATCACGACGACGCCAGCACCCACTACGATGAAAACGGCTTTCTCGTCCGCCCCGATCCCGACGGCATTTTCCAGCCTCATACGCTCGACGTCGGCTATCTCGGTTGGACGGGGGACGGCCACATCAATCGCTTCAACATCGACCATGCTTTCTATTTTGCCTTCGGCCACGACAGCTTGAATCCGCTGGCGGGCCAGGCCGAATCGATCCAGGCGGAAATGGGGGCGGTCGAGCTGTCGTACGATTGCGATTGGGTGCGGTTTCGTACCTCGGTCTTCTATGCCAGCGGCGATAGCAATCCCTTCGACGAGCACGCCCGCGGCTTCGACACGATTCTGGACGACCCGAATTTCGCCGGCGGGCAGTTCAGCTATTGGGTCCGGCAGCCGATCAAGCTGTTCGGAGTGAACCTGAAGCAGCCGTTCAGCTTGGTTCCCGACCTGAGAGCCAGCAAGGCCGAAGGGCAGGCCAACTTCGTGAATCCGGGCCTATTTCTCGCCAATTTCGGGATGGATTTCGAAGTCACCCCCAAATTTCGCATCATCTCCAATTGCAATTTGCTCTGGTTCGACGAGACGGCTCCGCTCGAGGAAATCACCTTTCAATCGGGCATCCACAAGCACATTGGTACTGACCTGAGTTTGGGAACGGAGTATCGTCCGTATCTCAACAACAATTGCATCATTACGGCCGGGGTCTCGGGACTGATTCCGGGCCGCGGCTTCGAGGATATTTTCGATCCGGTGGTGGGCCGGGTCGGCAATCTGTTCGCCACGTTTCTGGACATCGCATTGACCTATTGATGGAAATCGCGGAGCGATCAACGCCCGGGGACGCCGCAAGAGATTCTCGCGAGCCTGGGCGGCACTCCCGAGCGTGACGTAGGGCGGCTCTCCCGAGCCGACTTGGGCAGCGAGAGGACGTGACGGCACCAGCCGACTTGGGCAGCGAGGGGACGTGACGGCACGAACCGACGGCTCGGGAGAGCCGTCCTACGAACCGACGGCTCGGGAGAGCCGTCCTACGGGCCGATGGCTCGGGAGAGCCGTCCTACGGGCAGGCAATCGACAAGGATGTCAACATCATGCGACTGCGAAACGGAATCATCGTGCGAGCCTTCGTCGCGGCGCTCGTGTTGATCGCCACCGTCGCGGCCGAGTATTCCAGCAGGGCCGCCGAAGAGACCAACCGCTCCGGACAGTTGGCCGGCCAAGCCCAGGCGCGGGATTCGGGGCCTGCCGTGCAGCGGCCGCCGATCGTCCGTGAGACGCCCTGGAATGGGCCGCCGAACGCGGGAGCAAGCGCCGCGGCGGATGCGGCCCCGTATCCACCGCCAATTCGCGTGCCGCAACCTGCGCAGACTCCGGCGCCGTTTGCCGCGCCGATTTCGCCTCCCCGCTTTCAGCCGCGCTCGGAAGCGCACCGCGCGAGTTTCGAGCAGCCCGCCGGAGCGGCCGCATCGTTTCCCATGCCGCCCGAGTTGATCGGCGTCGATCTGAGCAAGCAAACGGCGGTCGACGCGGCCGCCAAGAGCCGCGGTTGCGTGCGTTGCCATCAACACGTGGAGGACATGCACGCCAAGGGAACCGTGCGGCTGGGCTGCGTCGATTGCCACGGCGGCGATCCGACGGCCGACACGAAAGAGTGCGCCCATGTGCTCCCGCGATTTCCGCGAGCTTGGCCCGGCATGGCGCAAGCCGGTTCGCTCCTACACGCTCTTGAACCATGAGTCGCCCGCGTTCATCCGGTTCATGAATCCCGGCGATTTGCGGGTGGCTCACATCAGTTGCGGCCAATGTCATGCCGCCGAAGTGCGCGAGGTGCGCAAGAGCATGATGACGCACGGCTGCATGCTCTGGGGCGCGGCTCTTTACAACAACGGCGCGATCCCGACGAAGTATTCGCACTATGGCGAAAGCTACAGCATGCTCGGCACGCCGCAACGGATTCAGACCATCCCTCCACCCAGCGCCAACGAGATCGTCAACCGCGGCGTCGTCCCCTACCTCGATCCGTTGCCCCGCTTCGAAATCAGCCAGCCGGGCAACGTCCTGCGGATTTTCGAGCGCGGCGGGCGATTTCGTCCCGAAGTGGGCATTCCGGAGCGCGAGGAAGAATCGGGCCGCCCGCGCACCCGGCTGAGCGACCGCGGCCTGGGAACCGAAAACCGGACCGATCCGGTGTTCATCGGCCTGCAAAAAACGCGGCTCTTCGACCCGACGCTCAATTTCCTCGGCACCAACGACCATCCGGGCGATTATCGCTCGAGCGGTTGCTCGGCTTGTCACGTGATCTATGCCAACGATCGCTCGTCCGTCACCGCCGGACCCTACGCTGTCTACGGCAATCGCGGCACGTCGTTCAGCCCCGATCCGATGATTCCCAAGAACGAGCCGGGGCATCCGATCACGCATCGCTTCGCGCCGGGCAACGCGATTCCGACCAGCCAATGCCTCGTCTGCCACGTTCACCCAGGCACGTCCGTGCTCAACAGTTATGCCGGCTATCAATGGTGGGACGAAGAGACCGACGGCGAACTCATGTATCCGGCGCGGCAGCGCTATCCGACCTCGGAGCAGGCGATGCAGTCGCAAATGCTCAATCCCGACGAGGCGGCCGAACAGGGCCTCTGGTCGAATCCGGAATTCCTCGCCAATCTGACCGACCTCAACACCCGGACCAAATACACGCAGTTCGCCGATTTTCATAGCCACGGCTGGGTGTTTCGCGCCGTGTTCAAGAAGGATCGCGCGGGGCATCTGCTGGATCATCGCGGTGAGATCGTCGAGCCGGTGACGAATGAAAAACTCCGCGCCGCGGTCGCCTTTCCCGCTTGGGCCAAGGCGCCCTATCGCGACGCCGACAAGAAAACGCCCGGCGAGATTGCGGCCGAGGAGCGGGCATTGACCGCCCGCCGCGACAACATCCCCGTGCATCTGCTCGACATCCATTTGGAAAAGGGGATGCACTGCATCGATTGTCACTTCGTGCAAGATGCTCATGGCAACACGCGCTTGCAGCGCGAGGTGCGGGCGGCGGTCGAGATTCAGTGCATCGACTGCCACGGCACCATCACCGCGCGTCCCACGCTGCGCACGACCGGCCCCGCCTCATACACGTCCGGCCCGCGCCCGGCGGACGGCCGCGATCTCGCGGCGCTGCGCACTCCCTCGGGGCGGCGGCGGTTCGAGTGGGAAGGGAACAAGTTGTTCCAGAACTCGATGGTCGAGCCGAACATCGCGCTGGGAAATCGTGCAGACGATCGACACGATCACGCCCGGCAATCCGCATTACAACGTCAAGTCGCACATGGCCAAGACCGTCCGCTTCGACGACGACGGCAAGCTCGTCTGGGGCGGCGACGGCACGGGCTACCGATGCGCCCACAAAAACGAGCGGATGAGCTGCATCACCTGCCATTCCTCCTGGAATCCAAGCTGCTTCGGCTGCCACTTGCCGCAAAAGGCCAACAAGAAGATGCCCAGCCTGCACAACGCGGGGGACGTGAGCCGCAACTACACGGCCTACAATTTCCAGACCCTGCGGGCCGACGTCTTCATGCTCGCCCACGACGGCGACGTGACCAAAAACCGCATCGGTCCCGCCCGCTCGTCTGCGCGATCCACGTCGATTCCTACAACAACAATCGCGAGACGATCTACGTCCAGCAGCAGACGATCTCGGCCGACGGGATGAGCGGCATCGCCTTCAGTACGAACGTGCCGCACACCGTCCGCGGCGGGCCGCATCCGGCCAAGGGAACCTTCCGCGATGAATATCGCCCCGGCGTGACCGAGACCAAGATGTGTACCGATTGCCACGTCTCGAAAAACGGCGACAACAACGCGATCATGGCCCAACTCTTGATGCAAGGCACCAACTACGTCAACTTCATCGGCCGCTATTGCTGGGTCGGGCTGGGCGAGCACGGGTTGGCGGCCGTCGAAGTGACCGAGCGCGACGAGCCGCAGGCCGTCATCGGCAGCTCGCTCCAGCGGCTGGCTTTCCCCGATTTCTACAACGAGCACCTCAAGCATCACGGCATCCTGCAGCATGCCCACAAGCATTCCGGCGGCGACGTGAGCGATCCCGTGCTGCACCCCTTCCGCAAGCCGGAAGTGCTCGGCCTGCAACATCGCGGCGAATATCTCTACGCGGCTTGCGGGACGGGCGGGCTGCGCGTGTTCGACATCGCGTTTATCGACGACAAGGGCTTTTCCCAGCGGATCACGACCGCCCCGGTCTCGCCGATCGGCCAGCGGTTTTTCGTCCACCACGAAATTCGCCACGGCGGTGGCCGCCCCGACCACGATCGCCCCCGATCCCACCCGCAAGCAAATGCCCGAAAATGTCGAGCGGGCCGTCAACGCCATCTATGCCTATATCTACGTCGTCGATAAATACGAGGGGCTGATCCTCGTCGCCGGCGCGGACGCTCTTGGACGGTAACCCGCTCAACAACTTCCTGAAGCGCGACGTGACCTTCAATCCCGGCGGCATCCTCTGCGGCGCCCGCGCGATCACGATCGCCGGCACCTATGCCTATATCAGTTGCGATGCGGGGTTGGTTGTCGTTTCGATTGCCGACCCGAAGAATCCCGTCGTCACCAAGGTGCTTGGCCCCGACGTGCTGCGCCATCCGCGCGCCATTCAGGTGCAATTCCGCTATGGATTCGTGTGCGACGACGAGGGAGTCAAGGTGCTCGACATGACCGATCTGGCCGCGCCGCGGCCGGTTGCCGGGGCCGCGGTCTATCTGCCCGACGCGCGCAATCATCTATCTCGCCCGGACCTATGCCTACGTGGCCGGCGGCGCGGAGGGGCTGGTCATTCTCGACATCAAGCGCCCCGAGCATCCGCGGATCGACCGGATCTTCAACGCCGGCGGCGCGATCGACGATCTGTGCGATCTGAAGCTGGGGATCACCTACACCAGCGAATTCGCCTATCTGGCCGACGGCTGCAACGGCCTCCGCGTCGTGCAGCTTACTTCGCCCGACACGCCGGGCAACTCCGGCTTCAGCCCGCGCCCCACGCCGTGCCTGATTGCCAGTTGGCCGGCCCCCAAGGGAGGCCGGGCGCTGGCGATTTCCAAGGGGATCGATCGGGACCGGGCGGTGGACGAATCGGGTAACCAAATCGCCGTCTTCGGCCGGATCGGCGCCGGCCCGCTGACTGGCGACGAGCAGCGCCGCGATGTACATGCACGACGGCCGTCTCTGGCTCACCAGCGATAATCCCTGGGACGATCTCTATCGGCATCCGCCGCACGACAATCGGCCCCGGCCGCCGCTGCCCCCTGCGGAGCCGCTGCCGCTTCCCGCGCCCGCGCAGTGACGCACGGCCGCGGCCGCATTCGGCATCAATAGCGGGCCAGCGACGGATCGATCTCCGACGGCCCAGGCAGTCGATGCCCCCGGCCATGCTTTGAGCCTGCTCGAAGCCTTGCGAGCGGAGCCAATTGGCCACCCGCAGGCTGCGGCCGCCATGATGGCAATGAACGACAATCCGCCGCGTGCGATGCGGCGCCAGTTCATCCACGCGCGCCGCCATTTCGCTCATCGGCAAGAGCTTCGCCCGGCGATTTTCACCAGAGCGAATTCATCGGGCTCGCGGCAATCCAGCAGCAACAAATCCGCGTCGGCGGCGCGATCGGCGGCGACAGTGCGGCAGTCGACTTCGATGGGAAGCATGGGAAGGGGTCGGGGGTCGGGGGTCGGGGGTCGGGGAAGGGAGCAGGGAGCAGGGAGGGCTCGCGAGGCCGCGGACGACTTGGTGCGATCGTTGGCGATTGGGTTCAGCGACGCTCTCCCGCTGATCCCCGACCCCCGACCCCTGCTAGTAATTCGGCGTCGGCGGGCGATACTGCTCCACGTCGATCTGGCGAAACCAGGCGATTGTTTTCTCCAACCCTTCCCGCAGCGCGATCGTCGGCTGCCAGCCGAGCTTTGCGCGGGCCAGCGTGATGTCCGGACGACGCTTCGTCGGATCGTCGGCCGGGCAGCGGCCGGCGCTCCAGCGGCGCTTTCGAACCGGTCATTTCCAGCACGAGTTCGGCCAATTCCAAAATCGTGAACTCGCCGGGATTGCCCAAATTCACCGGCGTGAAAACGTCGTCCGGGGCGTTCATCAGCCGAATCAGCCCTTCGACCAGATCGTCGCGATAGCAGAACGAACGGGTTTGCGAGCCGTCGCCGAAGATCGTCAGCGGCCGCGCCCTCGAGCGCCTGCAGAATGAAATTCGACACGACGCGCCCGTCGAACGGATGCATCCGCGGCCCGTAGGTGTTGAAAATTCGGGCGATGCGGATATTCACCCGTTCATCCGGTGATAGTCCATGAAGAGCGTCTCGGCAGCCCGCTTCCCTTCGTCGTAGCAAGCCCGCGGACCGATCGGATTGACCGAGCCGCGATAGCTTTCGGGCTGCGGATGGATTTCGGGATCGCCGTAGACTTCGCTGGTCGAGGCTTGCAGAACCTTGGCCCGGCAGCGTTTGGCCATTCCCAGCACATTGATCGCGCCGACCACCGACGTCTTCAGCGTCTTGATCGGATTGAACTGATAATGGCCGGGCGCGGCGGGGCAAGCCAGATTGAAGATTTCATCGACTTCCAGCCAGATGGGATGGACCACGTCGTGGCGGATCAGCTCGAAATTCGGGCAGGGGAGCAGATGGCTGACGTTGGTCTTCTGGCTGGTGAAGAAATTGTCGAGGCAAATGACGTCGTGCCCCTCGGCAACCAGCCGTTCGCAAAGATGGGAGCCGAGAAAGCCGGCCCCGCCGGTGACGAGAATGCGTTTGTTGGCAGACACAGGAGCAGGGAGCGGGGAGCGGGGAGCGGAGAGCAGGGGACGGCGGTAGGGATGCTTGCGGTTTACTATAATCGGGTTGGTCGGTCCTGCCGAGGGGCGTCTGGGCGAAATTCGCGATTCGGACGGAATCCGGGGGGGTAGGCTGTGCAATCTGTGCGGTTTCGAGGTGAAATCGAGTTCGTGTTTGGTCGGTTTTTGTTCCGCCCGCGTACTCGCACGATTCTTACTCTGGTGTGGCATGAAATTCATCCCGATAGGGATGGCAGACATTAGCCGGCGGTTGAGGCCGCAGGCCGACACCGCCGGTATCGGAGCGCGAAAACTTTTCTTCGACCCCGGTAGGGGTCGCAGAGCGCTGGCACCCCTATCGGGGTGCAAAGGGGAATTATTCGATTTCATGACCGGTGGTATCGGCCTAACGGCCTCAACCACCGGCCAATGTCCGGGAACCCTACCGGGTTCCTTGATCTCCTGCCGTCCTTTCAAAAACCCGGAACAAAAACAGCATCAACGTCGATGCGATCCCAGCTCACAAACTGCGCAGCCCAGGCAGAGCCCGAGGCTACGCGAGACGGATGCCCTGACCACGATGCCGCTTGATTGCGAAGCGCGCGGCAATCGCGCCGCGCGGAACAAAAACCAACCAAACCGCCCCATTCCTGCGCCGCAACGAATCGAGCATTTTTTCACAGCCTAGGAGCCTGTCCGAGAACCGGCCAATATCTCCACACTAGTCCGACGCGCTAGCGAGGGCGTATCGCGCCGACTCCCTCGCTGGCGCGTCGGGCTAGTATGCGCCGAAATCGACTCCCGACCCCTTTCGCGGCGAGCATCCCCTCGCCGCGGCCGGTTCTTGGACAGGCTCCTAGGCGTAGGGATCGAACGGCCAAACGCGCCCTGCCACCGTTTGGCGACTGCCACAATCGGCCGAGTTTTCCGGAAATCGCGGCGCGCCGCCGCCAAGCAGACTTCGTGGCAACCGGCGCGCCGCACTGCTTGCCAGCCGCCGAACCGGCCGACTCTTGGGGAGTCGGCAATCGCGGCGGCTGGCAAGCAGTGGCACGCGCGACCGGGCCGACCGAATCGGCGCGACCCATTCCAGCGCACCTTGACGCGGCACAAGTCATGGAATAGCATCGAGTTTTCATGCTTGGCCGCGGTATTGGCGGGGCTGCGGAGGCCGGGCGGTGCAGGGCCGCCTTCGACCGGCCGTTGGATTCGTACAGGATCCAGGCCGTCAAGCGCGCGACATAGGGAACAATCGAGCGTGGCTTCGGTCGAACAGTCGATTCCGCAATGACTTCGAACCGGCGGTGGCCGATCGGGCCGCCGCTCACCATTTTTTCGAGGCAAAACGACAATGAATCTCCGCCGTTGGTTGCTGGGCATGCTTCTCGTCGCGGGCGTTGCGCTGGCGATCGACCAGGTTCGGGGCGCCGACAAGTCGCCGGCAACCGCCCCCGCGACGGCCACGGCGTCGTCGGATGCGATCGTGGCCTCGCCGGTCGCCAAGCCGATCGACCGGAGCGTGACCCGCTCGGGAAAGACCCCGGCCAAGGCGGACGCGCTCGTCATGTCGTATAACGACGATCCCGAACACGGTCAATCCGGTCACCTCGAACGACACGGTGAGCCAGGCGTTCATGCGGTTGGTCTATGAATCGCTGGCCGATCAGAGCTACAGCAATCCAGACCTTTGGGAGCCGTCGCTGGCCGAATCCTGGACATTCGACCCGAAAACCCTGGAATACACGATTCATCTGCGCAAAGGGGTGATGTGGCAACCGATCACGTTGCCCAACGGCAAGCTGTTGCCGGCCAAGGAGTTAACCAACAAAGATGTGAAGTTCACGTTCGACTGCATCCTCAACAAGAACGTCGAAGATGCGCATACCCGCAGCTACTACGAGGATCCCGCGGCCAAGGAGGAATCGAAGCGGATCCTCATCAAGGTGACGCTTCCTCGCCACGACAAATACACGGTGAAGATCAAATGGTTGAAGCCCTATTTTCTCGCCGACGAGTTTACGATCGGCATTCCCATCATTCCGCGGCACGTGTTTTCGGTCGATAAGAACGGCGATCCGATTTCGTTCGATTTCACATCGAAGGAATTCGCCGACGGCTTCAACAATCATTGGGCCAATCGGGCGATGTGCGGCACCGGACCGATGATCTTCAAGGAGTGGACTCGCCAACAACGCGTCGTGCTCGAGCGGAACCCCGACTATTGGGGCCAGCCGTTCTATTTCAGCAAGATGATCTATCGCTACATCAAGAATCCGAACACGGCCGTGCAGCTCATGCTGCAAAACGATCTGGATTGGAACGTCATTCCCGAGAAAGATCTTTATATCCAAAGCAAGACGAATCCCAACGTGGTTGCGGGAAAAGTCAAGCTCATCGAATACCGCTATCCCGGCTATCGCTACATCGGCTACAACGAGCAACGCCCGTTTTTCAAAGACAAGCGGGTCCGCTGGGCGCTGGGCCATGCGGTGCCCGTCGACGAGATCATCACCGACATCTATCATGGCCTGGCCGAGCGGATCACGGGCCCGTTTTTGCCGGGGAGCAAGGCCAACGATCCCTCACTCAAGCCGCTCGACTACGATCTCGACGAGGCCCGCGCACTGTTGGACGAAGCGGGTTGGAAAATGGCCGAGGGAGAGTCGGTCCGCAGCAAGATGATCGAGGGTCGCAAGGTCGAGGCCAAATTCGATCTGATGATCTACGCGGAAAGCCCGACCTATGCCAGCATCGCCACGATTTTCAAGGAGAATTGCCGGAAGATCGGAGTGGATGTCGGCATCTCCGCGACGAATTGGGCCTTGATGCTCGGCAAGATGAATCAAAAGGATTTCGACGCTTGCATTCTCGGTTGGGCGATGGACTGGAAGGACGATCCCTTTCAGATTTGGCACGGGAGCCAAGCGACAGTCAAGAACAGCTCGAATTCCATCGGCTATTCGAATCCCGAGGTCGACAAATTGATCGAAACACTCCGAGTGACGATCGATCCGAAGAAGCAAATCGGAATCTATCATCGAATCCATCGCTTGATCTACGACGATCAGCCCTATACGTTCCTGTTCATGGACAAGGCCACGGCCGGTTACGACGCGCGGCTCCAAAATGTGAAGACCTATTTGATCCGCCCCTGCTACGACACGCGCGAATGGTATTCCGACGCGCCCGCGCCATGACGGGCAAGATCGAATGGCCGAAGCGCCGGACGCCGCGACTCCGCGCAGAGCCCGGGCCGTGAGAGCCGCATGATTCTCGATTCGCCAACCACCGCCCCTCGCGCTCGGTGCGCGCCGCGTTGCCCGGCGCTTTGCCGCTTGTCGCTCGCCCCCCGCCGTGATGTTCACCTATATTCTCCGCCGCATCTTGCTGATGGTGCCGACGCTGTTCGGCGTGACCGTCGTCTCGTTTCTCGTGATGGAACTGGCCCCGGGCGATCCGCTGATGTATCAATTGAGCGGCGGTTCGGCCGGCCAGTCGGTCCAATCGCGCGACGCCTATGTCTTGCAGAAGCGCGAGTTGCATCTCGACTTGCCGGTGCTTCTGAATTTCAACTATTTCAAGGACTACACCGCCAAGGTGCATTGGGCCGCCTACTATCGCGGCCGAACGATTGCCGAAATCCGCGCGGATTTGCCGGCCCTGGCCAAGCCGCCCGTCGATCCGGAAACGGCGTCGCGGCTGGCGTTCGTCGAGTGGCTGCCGATCCCTCATTTCCGAGAGCGGCTCGCCGACCCCGAGCGGTGGGGATTGCTGGCCCAGTCGATCGACTACTTTGCGATGGTGTTCAGCGAGGATGTGGGGGGCAACGGCGTCTCGCCGGCGATCGGCATCCTCCGCGATCCGCATGCGAACTTGAAGCTGAAGATCGGGGCGATCAAATGCCTGCGGCGAATGGTTCCCAATCCGTTCATTTACACCTATCCGACGAAGACAACCCCTCCCAGCGCGAAGAAAAGCCCGAAGACGCCGGCGATCGTCGCCGCCTGGCAATTGTGGTGGAATCGCCACAAAAAGTCGTTTCCCCCGGTCGATCCCGAGGTGCGCCGCTGGCTGGAAAAACAGCTCGCCGCGATGCTCGGTCCGCGGAAGGATCTGTTCCGCCAAGTCGGCGAGGTCGTGAACAACGATGACTATGCCGACATCGCCCCGCGATTCTTCGCCGAAAAGCTGCTCGATCCGGCCAGTCCTCTGCAAGTGAAATTCGTGGCGGCCGTCTATCTCAAGGCGATCGTTCGCCGAGCCGCTCAAGATGGATGTGCCGCTCGACGCCTCGCCCGCCGACGTGAATGAGGTGGCCGAGAATTGGATCGAGCAGTACCGGCTGCACCGCGCGGATTACGAGCCGGGGTTCTTCGCCAAGCTCTGGAACATCGTCAGCCGACACGCAATACGCCCACATGGTCGTGCGGCTGGTGACGTTTCATTTCGGCACACTCCGCGCTGAAGACGCACGAGCCGGTCGGGCGATTGAATCTGGCAAGCGTTCGTCGTGTCCGGTCCGCTGATGTTCATGGCCGAATTGCTGATCTATTTGATCGCCGTTCCGCTGGGGATCTGTTGCGGCGTGAAGCGCGGCCGGCTTGCCGACAGAGCATCTCGCTGGGGCTGTTCATTCTGTACTCGATTCCGCCGTTCGTCGCCGCGATGCTGTTTCTCGTCTTCTTTGCCTATGGCGATTATCTCAGGCTGTTTCCGATGCTGGGCCTGCACTCCGAAAATGCCGACAGTCTGGCGTTTGTGCCCGTACCTACTCGACTATCTTCGGCATGCCTTCTTGCCGGTCGTTTGCCTGTCGCTGTTCTCCCTGGCGGCCATGGCCATGTACAGCCGCTCGAGCATTTTGGACGTGATCAACCAAGACTACATTCGCACGGCCCGCGCCAAGGGATTGCCCGAGGGACAAGGTGATCCTCAAGCATGCCTTGCGCAACGGCTTGATCCCGATTCTCACGCTGTTTTCCAGCTTTCTGCCGGCAATGCTGGGCGGCAGCGTGCTGATCGAGTATATCTTCGGGATTCCGGGTCTCGGCCAACTCAGTTGGAATTCCATCCTGCACAAGGATTTTCCGACGCTGATGGCCTTGTTGTACATCGAGGCGATCGTCACTCTGGTGAGCTTCCTGATCACCGACGTGCTCTATGTGCTGGTCGATCCACGGATCAGCTTCGAGGGGCGAGGGAGCGCGGCATGAACGACAGGCGAAGCTTATCTGGACATTGTGTGGCGGCAGTTCAAGAAGAACCGGCCGGCCTATGTTTCGCTTTGGGTGGCCGTGGCGTTGTTCTTGGTTGCCATCTTCGCTCCGCTGTTGGCCTCGAACATTCCGCTTGCTTTTTCATGACGGCAGCCACACGATCTATCCCTGGTTCATTGGCTGTTTCATCCGGCGGGGAGCGTCGATTTCTATTTCAACATGGCGCTGTTCGGATTTCTGCCATGGGTGACGGTGGCCCTGCTCACCAATGCCGTGGCGAAATCGCGCGGCGCGAGCGGCCGGCGACGGCTGGGACTGATCCTGCTCGAGTATCTCGCCATTGTCGTGGCGCTGGTCCTCCTGTTTTCGATTCCCGGCGTCGGGCCGCAAAATTCCTATGGCGACCGAGATTTTCCCCAAGAACAGGCCGACTCGCACGGCAAGAAACATGGCGTCTATGCGCCCATTCCGTTCGGTCCCACGGAACAGGACGACAAGTGGCGGTTCCGCCCTCCCGGCTTCAACGTGCTCGACGAACTCGATAGCCAGTGGCAAGCAGACAAAGAGAAAGCCGCCGCCAAGCTCGATCGGCGGGGGAACACGGCCGCCTGGAACGCCGGCTACGACCGCACGCATCCGCGACCGACCGCCGCCGACTTGAGCAAATCCAACGAAAGCTACACCCACTGGCTCGGCACCGTCAATGCCGGCGATGATGTGCTCTCCCGTTTGATCTATGGCACGCGCATCTCGATGACCGTCGGATTCGTGGCCGTGAGCATCTATATGGTGATCGGCGTGATTGCCGGGGCGTTGGCCGGCTATTTCGGCGGCATCGTCGACATCCTGATTTCGCGGGCGATCGAAGTCGTGCTGCTGTTTCCCGCTTTCTTCCTGATCCTGACGCTCGTCGCGCTTCTCGGCCAGAGCATCTATATCATCATGGTGGTGATCGGCATCACCGGCTGGCCGACGGTCGCGCGGCTGATTCGCGGCGAAGTGCTCAAGCAGCGCTCGCTCGATTACACGTTGGCGGCGCAGGCGCTGGGCGCGTCGCACCTGCGGATCGTGTTCCGCCATATTCTGCCGAACTCGTTGTCGCCGGCGTTGGTCGCGGCGCCGTTCGGCATCGCCGGCGCGATCATCACCGAGGCGGGGCTGAGTCTGCTGGGATTCGGCGTGCAGATCCCCGCGCCCAGCTGGGGACGCTTGTTGAACGTCGCTCAAGACAACTATGCCAATTGGTGGCTGGTCGTTGTCCCCTCGGTCGCGATTTTCGTCACCGTCACGGTCTTCAATCTCGTCGGCAACGGCTTGCGCGACGCGATGGACCCCAGGCTGCGGATTTGACCCGCAACCCGACGACGCCGCCGCTGCCCCTGCTCCCTGCTCCGCTGCTCCCTGCTCCCCGCTCCCGCTCCCCGCTCTCCGCTCTCCGCTCCCTGCTCTTCGTTCCCCATGCCTCCGCTCATCGACATCCAGAACCTCAAGACCTATTTCTACACCGACGACGGCGTGGTCAAGGCGGTCGACGATGTGTCGCTCGCGATTCCGCGCGGCAAGACGCTGGGGCTGGTCGGCGAAAGTCGGGCTGCGGCAAGTCGGTCACGGCCATGTCGATCATCCGGCTGATTTCGCCGCCCGGCAAGATCGCCGGCGGGCGGATCACGATGTACGACGAACGGCCAACCGCGGATCCTCTCCGAATTGCCCGAGCCGGAGATGCGGCGGATTCGCGGGGCGCGGATTTCGATGATCTTTCAGGAGCCGATGACCTCGCTCAACCCGGTGTTCACCGTCGGCCAGCAGATCGTGCGAGGCGATTCGCTTGCATCAGCAAGGTCGGACAAGGCCGAGGCCCGCGAGCGGCGCCGATCGAAATGCTCGAGAAGGTGCGGATTCCCGAGCCCGAGCGGCGGGTCGACGACTATCCGCACCAGTTGTCGGGCGGGATGCGGCAGCGGGTGATGATCGCGATGGCGCTGTCCTGCCGTCCCGAGTTGCTGATCGCCGACGAGCCGACGACGGCCCTCGACGTGACGATTCAGGCCCAGATTCTCGACTTGCTCCGCAAGCTGCAGGCGGAATTGGGGATGTCGATCCTGATGATCACGCACGACCTGGGCATCGTCGCCGAGATGGCCGACGACGTGGCCGTGATGTATGCCTCGAAGGTCGTCGAATACGCCCCGGTCGCGCGAGCTGTTCGCCCGGCCGCTGCATCCCTATACGGCCGGCCTGTTCAATCGCGGCCCGAGCCGGGCAAATCGAAGAGCGAACGGCTGAACACGATCCCGGGCATGGTCCCCAGCCCGCTGCGTTTTCCGCGCGGGCTGCAAATTCCATCCCCGCTGCCCGTTCATGCAAGAGCCGCGATGCACGGCCGAGGAGCCGGCGCTGCGCGAGATCGCGCCCGGCCACTTCGCCCGCTGCCATTTCGCCGGCGAACTCGATTTCATCGCGGCGTCGAAGCCAGCAGTGACGAGTTCGACACGATGCCTGTCGAGTCGGCCAATCGCGACCGGTCGCCTGCGATGACATCAACGCCGCTGGTCGAAGTTCAGCACTCTGAAGCAGTACTTTCCCGTCCGGCGCGGCATTGCTGCTCGCGGACGGTGGCGCACGTGCAGGCGGTCGACGACGTGTCGTTTCGAGATCGACGCAGGGCGAAACGCTCGGGCTGGTCGGCGAGTCGGGCTGCGGCAAGACGACCGCCGGCCGCACGCTGCTGCGGCTGATCGAGCCGACCGCCGGCCAGATCCTCTTCGACGGCCAGGACGTGACGCACAGCCCGCGGCAACGACGCTGCGCGCGCTGCGGCGCAATATGCAGATCGTGTTTCAAGACCCGTTCAGCTCGCTCAATCCGCGGATGACGATCCGAGCGCATCGTCGAAGAAGGGCTGATCGTTCACGGCATGGGCAATCGCGCGCGAGCGGCTGGAAAAGGTGCAGCGAGACGCTCGAGCAGGTCGGGCTCGATCCGACGCTACATCAATCGCTATCCGCACGAATTCTCCGGCGGCCAGCGGCAGCGGGTCAGCATTGCCCGGGCGCTGGCCATCGATCCGCGAGTTCATCGTGCTCGACGAGCCGATCTCGGCCCTCGACGTTTCGATCCAATCGCAGATCGTCAATCTGCTGGTCGACCTGCAGCGAGCAATTCAAGCTGACCTATCTGTTCATCTCGCACGATCTGTCGGTGGTGCGAATACATTTCCGACCGCGTGGCCGTGATGTATCTGGGCGAGATCGTCGAGACGGGCCGCAGCCGCGATCTGTACCACCATCCGCTGCATCCCTATACGCTTGCGCTGCTGTCGTCGGTGCCGACGCTCGACCCGACCCGCAAAAGCAAGTCGGATCGTGCTCCCCGGGCGACGTGCCCAGCCCGATCGAATCCGCCCGCCGGCTGCCGCTTTCATCCCCGCTGCCCGTTGGCGATGGACGTCTGCCGCACGGAGGTTCCCGCGCGAACTGCGACTTCGCCGGACACAAGGTGCCGCTGCCACGCCGTGGAAAAGGAAATGGCGGCGGGCGTGGCCGATCCGATCGCTCTGAGCCAAGCGATCCACGAGCAGATTGCCGAGCGCGGAGCCGCCGCGACCATCGATGGGAATCCGGCGGCCGGTAATCGGCCTGCAGCCACGATCGAAAACAACTGACGCCGCGGCATGGGATGGGATCACACTAGCCCGACGCGCAAGCGAGGGAGTCGCGTCGTCGCGCCGCGACGATCCAACTCCCTCGCTTGCGCTTCGGGCTAGTATGGCGATTGGCGCCTCGTAGCGATGACTTCCTCACACTAGCCCGACGCGCAAGCGAGGGAGTGCGCGTTGCGCACCGCAACGACCCAACTCCCTCGCTTGCGCTTCGGGCTAGTGTCATTTCTGCCGGGGCGATCGGGGCCGAATTATCGCCGGCAGCCCGCGCCGCGGCGGCCTATTCGGCGACGGGGGCCGCGCGGCGGAAGACGAAGATCGCTTGCATTCGCGGCGCGGCGAGTTCGCGGCCGCCAGCCGACCGCTGTGCAGCGAATGCCGCCGACTGCTCGTTCGCGCCGGCCGCCGCGCCCTTGGACTGCGCGGCGGGAAGCTTGGGCTGGATCGGCCCCGCCCCACGGTCGCCGAGCAATTCTGTTCCGTGGCGCGCGGCCTCGAATCGCTCGAGCGTCTTGGCGGCCGTCTTGGCGGGCGGCTTGTTTTCGGCAGCCTTCGATGGCGGCTGAGCGGAGTCCGTTTCGTAAAGCAATTTCAGCCGCGCGCCGCGGCCCGTCGCCGGCGAACCGGCGCGAGCGGGCCGCCGCGCCGGAAGCCGCTGGCGGTAAGTCGCGGTCAGCGTTATCGCGGTTCGCCGCCCCTGCGGTCGGGGTCGAAGCAGCGATCGGACCGGCGGCCGCGCCCTTCGCAGAAGGAGACGCGGCCGCGGAGCCGCCGCGCCGGGAGGCTCGACGTGCGGCGACGCGCGGAGAATTGGGCCGGCTCTTCCTTGGTCGATTCCGTGCTCTTGGCTTGATTCTTGCTCTGGTCGGCCAGCTTCACCGCGCCCGCGATTTCCGGGCCGCCGTCGTCCGATCGATGCCTCCGTGTCGGCCGACTTGTCGGCCGTAGCGGGCGGCGATTTTTCCGCGCTGGCCAAAGCCGGCTTGGCGATCTCGGCCGCCGAGCCCTTTTTTCCGTCGGCCGGAGCGGGCGCCGCGAACGGGTGCCGGCACATGGGGCAGCTTGTCGAGGGAAACTCGCCTTTGGCTGGGGATTTGCTTTGTAGAAAGCCGATGCCGGCTTGCCGGCTTCCGCCTGCGTTGCTTTCGCCTGCGTTGCTGCTGCCGACTTTGATGCCACCGATCCAGCGGCTTTCGATTCGGCCGCTTCGGTTTTCGGAATTTCGGTTTTGGGGCGTCGGTTTTTGGAACCTTCGGCTTCCGTGTGCCCAATCCTTCGAATTCGCCGCGGCTAAATTCCCGGCCATCGCGCTCTGAAAGCTGTGTGCCGTGGGGGGAAGGCCAGCGCGATGGCGCAAACCCGAGCGGCGCGGAGGCCGCGACGGTCAGGGAACGAAATAACTGGCCGGCTGGGCCTTGAAACCGCTCACCAAGGCATGAATCTGATCGGCGGTCCCTTCGACATACACGATTTCGACATCCCGCGGCGCGGCGATTCGGCTGGCATTGCGCCGAGTCATGGCATCGAGAACGACCCCGCGATCGTCATGCACGGCCGTCGGCGAGCGGCCCGCCGTTTTTCCGAGCGTTCCGCCGGCTTTTCGGCCGGCGCGGAAGCGGCCGACTCGGCGCCGCCAGGTTTTCGGCGGCGCGAGGGATGATTTCGTTCTCGGGCGCGTTGCTCCACGCGATACCGTTCTTGGCCAGCAAGCGGTTGAACGCTCCCTCGGCGACTTCGGGGGCCGCGAGCTTACGCCACGACCATCTCGGTCGGAACAACCGGGGCAGCCCGGCTGCCGATCGACCGTCCGCAGGTCGGCCTTCCGCAATCACCGCCGGCCCGCGTTCCGCCACCTGGCCATTCCGCCGAATCCCAATCTGGCCGCCCCCATTCCACCAGTGCCGGCCCGCCAAAGGCCGCTCCGTTCGGCCGAGGGCGTTGATGCGAAACCGGCGTGCGAATTGTCGGTGCTGCGGCGGGGATTCGCGCGATCGTCGGCGACCGCCGAAGATGGGCTCAACGGCCAGCGGTTTGGCCCCCGATTTTCCCACGGTGCCCAATTTTCCCAGGATGTTTGCATCCTTCGCCGTCAGATCGGCCGGCCCCCGCAGCCGAAGCGGCGCGGGGCTGCCGCCGATTTGCGCAGGCATCATAGCTCGCGGGCCATAGCCGGCGTTGCCGGCGCGGTGCTGCTGCGGGTGCTCTCGGCTAGCGGGCTTTCGGTCCGGCTCTGTTTTGCGAGCTGCCTTTCGCCGCCGGCAATAGCATCCGCGGTGCGTGCGCCTTGCGCTTGCCGGTTTGCCAGCGGCTGCTGTTGGTGATCCGCGGCGAGCTGCTTCTTGACCCGCTTTTCGCCCACGCCGAGCGGCTGAGCGCCGGTGCCGAGATCGCTTCATGCGTGTTGTGCCGCCCATGCGCAGGCTGAATGACCTGGGCGACTTGCTTCACCTTGCGCGCCGCTGGATTAACGATCGAGATCAGCACGGCAGCGGCGACCGCGATGGCCGCATAAACGAGCGGCCGCAGACCCCGCCGCTTCCAAGCCGGCGATTTGGAATCCGGGGCAGCGAATTTCCCCGCAGGGATCGCACCGTCCGCGGCGCTGGCGCAGGATGCCGATCGGCCGCGCGATGTTGGGCGGCAGCCAGGGCGGGCTGCATGGGGATGCCGTTCGACGGGGAATCGGCCGGCAGGGAAGTCGGCGGCTGGGAGGTTGGCGGATGGGAGGCATCGGCCCCCGCAGACGGCGGCTGGAAGCCACCGCTACCGAGTTCCGGGCCGAGCATTTCGCGCTCTGCGCGGCGCAGCACCTGCGCTGGGCGAAATCCTCTCCCAGGCGATGCCGCGGCAAGAGTTCCAAGCTGCCGCGCAAGGCAGCCGCAGCTCGTTCGACCAACTGCCGCAACTCGGCGCTTTTGTGAGCCGCTCCTCGAATCGGGCCTGCTCATCGGCCGATAGCTCGCCGTCGAGATAGGCGGATGCGTTGATCGTCGTGCCAGGGATTCATGGTTTGCAACCTCGCGCCGCCGACGTGCCGCCGTTGTTCAGTGTTCTTCTTCCTGAAGGACTTCTTTCAATTGATCGCGCAATTCCAACCGCGCCCGGTGCAATCGGCTGCGGACGGTTCCGACTGGCAGATCGAGAATTTCGGCAATCGTTTCGTAACTTTGTCCATCCATCTCGCGGAGCACCAACACCGCGCGATGCTCTTCGCACATTGCCGCCAACGCCGCCTGCACCTGATCCGCCCGCTCCTGCTGCTCCAGCCGTTCGGAGGGAGCCCCGTCGCGAGCGATCGGCTCGCTGCCCGAGACTTCCCGCGACTGATCGATCGAGACCATCGGCCGCCGCCTTCGCCTCCGGCTGATCGCCACATTGAACGCAATGCGATACAGCCACGTGTAAAAAGCGGAAGCCCCCTGGAACGTGTCCAATTTCAGGAAGGCTTGCACGAAAGCGTCTTGAGCCACGTCGTGGGCTTCCTCGGTCGACCCGATGACATGCACCAAAGCGTTGTACAAGCGATCCTGATATTTCGTGACCAACTGCCCAAACGCCACCGATTGGCCGGCCAAGGCTTCGTCGATGAGTTGAGCATCGTCGTTCACATCCGCTCCGAAGATTATCGACGCCAGCGGGTTCGGAAAAGTTCCGCGCAGAGGCGCGGCCCCCGCTCCAGCCGGCCGGCCCAGCGCGTTATCTTTTATCGTCGCCCGCCCGTGGAATCTGTCAACTCGTTGGCGGCGAATCACTTAGCACGACGGCCCGTAGCCGAATTCGCAAGAATTCCATGATTCGGGTAACTCGGGAGCCTGTCCAATATCCGGCCGCGGCGAAGGATGCTCGCCCGAAAGGGGTCGGGAGTCGATTTCGCCCGCTGAACGACCCGTAGTGCCAACCTGCATCATGGCGAAATCGACTCCCGACCCCCTTTGGCAACGCCCGCCGGAAGACATGCCGGTTCTCGGACAGACTCCTAGGCAATCCGAATTCTTGCGAATTCGGCTACGGCGCTCCTTCGCGGTGCGTCAGACCTCGGCCAATCGCGAGGCGGGCACGGGAAACTGCTCGCACAAGTCGAACACGTCGCTGCGAATCTGGCTGCTGCAAGCCTCGTCGGTCGGCGACTTCAGAGCTTGCAGGATCCAGCCGCCGATCCGCCGCATCTCGTCCGGCCCCATGCCGCGGGTGGTCAGGGCCGGGGTGCCGATCCGCACGCCCGACGGGTCCAGCGGCTTGCGCTCGTCGTAGGGGATCATGTTCTTGTTGACCGTGATGCCGCAATGCGCCCAGGGCCTGCTTCGGCCAGCTTGCCGCCGATGCCCAGCGGCGTGACGTCGACGCAGCATCAGATGGTTGTCGGTTCCCCCGCTCACCAGCCGCACGCCGCCGGCCGCAGAGCGTGTCGGCCAGCACCCGGGCATTGTCGATCACCTGCCGGGCATATTGCTTGAAACGCCGGCTTGCAGCGCCTCGCCGAAGCAAATCGCCTTGGCCGCGACGACGTGCATCAGCGGCCCCCCTTGAATGCCGGGAAACACGTTGCGGTCGAGGTCCTTGGCATATTCGGCCTTGCACATCGACATGCCGCCGCGCGGGCCGCGGAGCGTCTTGTGCGTGGTGGTGGTGACGAAATCGGCCACCGGCACCGGATTGTCGTGCAGGCCGGCCGCCACCAGGCCGGCGTAATGGGCCATGTCGACGAACAGCTTGCGCCCCGACCTCGCGGGCAATCTCGGCGAACTGGCCGTGCGGAATCTCGCGCGGATAGGCGCTGGCCCCGGCCACGATCAGCTTCGGCTTGTGCTCGCGGGCCAGCGCGGCCACCTGGTCGAAATCGATCCGCTGGGTGTCGCGGCGTCACGCCGTAGCTGACGAAGTGGTAGAGCATGCCCGAGATGTTCAGCTTCATGCCGTGGGTCAAATGGCCGCCGTGGGCCAGGTCGAGCCCCAGCACGGTGTCGCCCGGCTCGATGGCCGTCAGATAGACGGCCATGATTGGCCTGGCTGCCCGAGTGGGGCTGAACGTTGGCATGCTCGGCGCCGAACAGCTGCTTGGCCCGATCGCGGGCCAGATTCTCGACGACGTCGACATGCTCGCAGCCGCCGTAATAGCGCCGGCCGGGATAGCCCTCGGCATATTTATTCGTGAGCACGCTGCCGGCGGCCTGCATGACGGCGGGGCTGGTGTAATTCTCGCTGGCGATCATCTCCAGGCCGTCTTGCTGCCGCTCGATTTCGGCGGCGATGGCGGCCCAGACTTGGGGATCTTCTTGCTCGATGAAATTCATGGAGAGACGGGTTGGAGGGGTGAAAGAGGTTCAGCGGCCGATTCGCGGCATTGGCCCGATTCGCCCTGTGGCGGAAGACAAGAGCCGCCATCGCCGTGGGGTCCGGGCTGCCTCGTTGCTGGAAGCATTGTTCCCCGAATGGGCTCGGATTTCAACCGCCAATCGACGCGGGCGAAGTTGAAAACCTGTCCGAGGCATGATTTGCGTTGCCTGGGGGTAGGCTGTGAAAAATGAGACTGTTGACCGCATCCGATTTTATGCCGTTTTTGTTCCGTCGAGCGCACCGCGCAACGTTCGTTAGCCGGTTCGCTTGCGAAGGACGGCAGGAGTTCAAGGAACCCGGTAGGGTTCCCAGACATTAGCCGGTGGTTGAGGCCGTCAGGCCGATACCACCGGTCGTGAAATCGAACAATCCCTTTTGCACCCCGATAGGGGTGCCAGCGCGCTGCGACCCCTACCGGGGTCGAAGAAAAGTTTTCGCATTCCGATACCGGCGGTGTCGGCCTGCGGCCTCAACCGCCGGCTCATGTCTGCCATCCCTATCGGGATGAATTTCATGTCACCTCAGAGTCGGAACTGTGCGAGATACGTGGACGGAACAAAAACCAACCAAACCGTCCCACCCCGGCACCGCAACAAATCGAGCATTTTTCACAGCCTACCCTGGGGGCACATGGCTGGGACTCCGGATAGTCGCTCAGGTTTCGCCAATCCGACCACTCGCTAAATTGGGCGGCGGATTCAATCGCCGGCGGCGGGAATGCCGTTCACCCGTCCGCGCCGGGATGCCGAAACGAATCTAGCGAGACTGTAGCGTGGCCCGCGGGGCCCGCCAAAACCGCAGATGCCGACTCCCGAGACCCGCTCCATGAGCCCCGCCTTTTATCGCCACGACCGGCCCCATCTCCCTCAATCGTGCGACCAGCGTGGGCTGCCGAAAGTGGAATTGGAGATTCTCAGGGGGCGAGCCCAAAATCGGGTCCGGCCGGTTCGGGTGGCCGCCTTTTTGATCGGCAGCGCGACGGATTGCGACCTGGTGCTCGGCGACAGCAAGTTTCCCGAGGCCCATTGCTATTTGATGCTCGCGCCGCGGGAGGTTTCGCTTCGCTGGCTGGGATTCGGCCCGGAAGTGGCCGTCAATGGCCAGCCGATCCACAGGACGCGGCTCCGCGATGGGGATCATCTGCGGATGGGGCCTTATGAATTCCGCATTTCGATCCGCATCGTCGAACCGGGACCGGACAATTCGGAGCCGCGGATTCTGCGGCTCAATCGGATCCCGCCCGACGATCTCGATTCGGCCGCCCGCGAGATTCGCGGCTTGCTGGCCGAGATCCGTCGCGCTGCCGGCTGGAGTTTGAGCGACATGCGCTTCTTCGGGGGCCGGACCCGCGGCAATCGGTCGCTCAAGTGGCGGCGGCAGCCCCGCGGCGCGATCGCACGATCGGCGATCGGCCGCTGTTCTTCTCCGGCGTGCTGCGGGCGCAAGCGTGAGAGCGAGCCTCCGGGCTGTGCAAGCTCGGGCCGCGAAAGGGGTCGGGAGTCGATTTCGCCATGATGCAGGTTGGCACGACGGGTCGTTCAGCGGGCGAAATCGGCTCCCGACCCCCTTTTGGCAACGCCCGCCGGAAGCTATGCCCGTTCTCGGACAATCTCCTAGGCGCGAAGCGCTAGCGAGGGAGCCGGCGAAATCTTGCCTCGATAGCGCTCTTTTCGCGCACCGCGGCGCCCGTGCTCGGCGCAAAGCGCTCGCAAGGGTTCGGCGGGGCCGAGGCGCTCTCCGACTCCCTCGCTGGCGCGTCGGGCTAGTGTTGGGAATGGCGGCTGACCTCACTTTTTTTCGACCAACCAGATGTTGCGAAAGACGACCGGCGAGCCGTGGTTTTGCAGGTAGATCGGCTCCGCGCCGGGCGTTTCGCTGCCGATCGGGGCGGCGGTCGTGGTGTGCGGAATCTTCACGTTGTCGTGAATCAGCACCCCGTTTTGCCGCACCGTCGCCCGCGCGTCGCTCGTCTTCTTGCCCGCCGAGTCGAAGCGCGGCGCGGTGAAGTCGATGTCGTAGGTTTGCCAAGCCAGCGGGGGAAAGCTCATGTTGACCTTCGTATTGGCCACCTTGTAGATTGCGCCGCAGTCGTTGTCCTCTCCCGGCAGGCCGAACGAATCGAGCACCTGCACCTCGTAGCGGCTTTGCAGATAGACGCCGCTGTTGCCGCGGCCTTGGCCGCGCGCGTCGGGCATGAAGGGGCAGCGGAACTCGACGTGGAGCGAAAAATCGGTGAAGGCCTGCTTGCTCGTCACGCCGCAATTGAGCAAGTGCCCTTCGACGAGCCGACCGTTCTTCCAGGCATCGGCATTCTTGCCGTCGAACAGCACGATCGCCCCGTGCGGCGGCTTGGCGCCGAGCGTCGGGCTCTTGCGAACGATTTTCTTCAGGTGGCCGAGCACTTTGTCGGACTTGTTGATGATTGCCAGCGTAGCCGTCCTTGATCGTGGCATGGAGATGCTTGCCGGCCAGCGTCGTGACGCCGTCGGCCGTCCGGCCGTGATTGGCTTCCGAATGATCGCCGCGGTTCCAACCGGCTCCTGGCAGGCCGCCTTGATAGATCGTGCCGTCGAACGCCCCCTTGCCCAGCGCGACCACTTGCACGCCGACTATCAAATGCCCCTTCTTGCCGTCGATCGCGCCGAGATATTCGCCTTGCACTTGGAAATCGGCCCCCGCCTTGGCCGGGTCGGTGATCGGAGCACTGTGCGATTGGCGGACCGGCAGGGCAAACAAGACCAGCGCAGCGCCAAGAGTCATCGAGCAAGCAAGACAAATCTTCATGGGAATCTCCGGTGGGAAAAGCGGGTTGTCAGGTCAACGGTCGCTAGCCGACCCGAGCGAGGGCGGCAAGCGCGCGAGCGATGAGCCGGGATCGGAAGCTGCAGGCGGGATCAGGGAGGGAATCCGGGGAGGGAATCCGGCCGCAAACGGATGGTCGTCGCGCGGCTCTCTATTGTCGCGCACCGCCGCTTGCCCCGCAAGCTTTCGCCAGACAGCCGGTCGTAGGACGGCTCTCCCGAGCCGTCTCTGTCGTAGGACGGGCTCTCCCGAGCCGTCTCTCTCCCGAGCCGTCCGGTCGCGTCCGGGCGACTTGGGGAAGGTCATAACCGCCAAGGCGCCGAGAGCACCAAGAGGGATGGATCGTCTGCCCGCTGGCGGGACGGCTCGGGAGAGGCCGTCCTACGGGCCGGGCGGCTTGGGGAAGGTCATAACCGCCAAGACGCCGAGAGCGCCACAAGGGGGATGGATCGTCTGCTCGCTGGCGGGACGGCTCGGGAGAGGCCGTCCTACGGGCCGGGCGGCTTGGGGAAGGTCATAACCGCCAAGACGCCGAGAGCGCCAAGGGGGATGGATCGTCTGCTCGCTGGCGGGACGGCTCGGGAGAGGCCGTCCTACGGGCCGGGCGGCTTGGGGAAGGTCATAACCGCCAAGACGCCGAGAGCGCCAAGGGGATGGATCGTCTGCTCGCTGGCGGGACGGCTCGGGAGAGGCCGTCCTACGGGCCGGGCGGCTTGGGGAAGGTCATAACCGCCAAGACGCCGAGAGCCCAAGGGGATGGATCGTCTGCTCGCTGGCGGGACGGCTCGGGAGAGGCCGTCCTACGGGCCGGGCGGCTTGGGGAAGGTCATAACCGCCAAGGCGCCGAGGCGCCAAGGGGGATGGATCGTCTGCTCGCTGGCGGGACGGCTCGGGAGAGGCCGTCCTACGGGCCGGGCAGCTTGGGGAAGGTCATAACCGCCAAGACGCCGAGAGCGCCAAGGGGATGGATCGTCTGCTCGCTGGCGGGACGGCTCGGGAGAGGCCGTCCTACGGGCCGGGCGGCTTGGGGAAGGTCATAACCGCCAAGACGCCGAGAGCGCCAAGGGGGATGGATCGTCTGCTCGCTGGCGGGACGGCTCGGGAGAGGCCGTCCTACGGGCCGGGCGGCTTGGGGAA
Organism: uncultured Actinomycetes bacterium; assembly: GCA_963796625.1. Lineage (GTDB taxonomy): Bacteria > Actinomycetota > Thermoleophilia > Gaiellales > Gaiellaceae > PALSA-600. Next base: position 848,459 of record CAWCME010000002.1, on the reverse strand, counting down.
GGTCATAACCGCCAAGACGCCGAGGGCACCAAGGGGGATGGATCGTCTGCTCGCTGGCGGGACGGCTCGGGAGAGGCCGTCCTACGGGCCGGGCGGCTTGGGGAAGGTCATAACCGCCAAGAGCCGAGAGCGCCAAGGGGGATGGATCGTCTGCTCGCTGGCGGGACGGCTCGGGAGAGGCCGTCCTACGGGCCGGGCGGCTTGGGGAAGGTCATAACCGCCAAGACGCCGAGGAGCGCACAAGGGGGATGGATCGTCTGCTCGCTGGCGGGACGGCTCGGGAGAGGCCGTCCTACGGGCGATTGCGAAAAACTCATGGCGGCGGCTGGAAGCCACCGCTACGACCGGCGTGACGAAGCACTAGCCGGTTCAGGGCCGATCGGGCCATAATGAACGGAAATTCGCAGCGGTGAAGAATCAACGTGCGTGAGGATCGGAAATGAGCGAAGGCGTCGTGCCGTCCCTGCCCAGGCCGGAAAAGCTCAAGACGATTGTCAACCATTCCGGCGAAGAACTCCGGCTGCGGTGCCGCAATCGCCAGTGGGCGGCGGGCTGCTTCCTGATGCTCTGGCTCACCGGGTGGACGGTGGCTTGCGTGGTGCTCGGCGCGGCGGTGATCCTGAAACGGCAACTGTTCATCGTGCTGTTTGCGATTCCGTTTTGGGCGTCGTGGGTCTTGGTGTTCGCCCTGTTGCTCAAGACGTTTTTTCAGTACGAAGAGTTGACGTTCGGTCCCGATGGCATCAGCTACCTGCGGCGGGTCTTCATTCGTCTGCGCCGGCGCAGTTGTGCCGCTCGACGAGATTCGTGGTTTCGATCGCTATTCGGTGGTGGTCGATTCCGAAACCGGTCGGCGGCAATCGGGCATCGAGATTCGCACCACGGGGCATGCGATTCGGCTGCTCGAAGGGCTATCGGACGACGAACTGGAATGGCTCCGCACGCAGCTCGACACCTATTTGCATTTGTTGCGCGGATCGAAAGCCGAACCGGCCGCAGTGCGCACGTTGCAGGAACGGGATCCGCGCCGGCGGCAACAGCGGTCGCGGCGACGGCGGTCGCGGCCGATGACGTCGAGGTGTTGACCGCCGCGGGGGCTGCCGGCGCGCCGCCGATCGATTCCGCTTGGCGCTATCAAGAGAGTTTCGACGATTTTTCGGTTTCGCGGCGGGGCCGGCTGTCGCTTGCCGCCGTGCTGGGACTGCTCTTCGTCACGGTGTTTTGGAACGGCATCGTGTCGGTGTTCGTCATGGTGCTGTTCGGTTTGGTGCCGCTGAAAAACCCGCAGCCGATCGGGGGCGCATGGTGGGGCTTGTTCTTTTTCTTGATTCCTTTCGAGGTGATCGGGTTGCTGATCATCGGCGCCCTGATTGGGGTGCTGGTCGAGCCGCTGCACCGCACCGCTTGGATCTTCGGCGCCGACGACATCCGGCTTCGCCAGCGCTGGATTGCCGCGGGCTGGAGTCGGCGGTGGCCGGCCGACCGGCTCGAGCGTCTCGAACTGCACCGCGTGGCGACGAATAAAAATCGCGGCAGCCTCACGACCGCGAACGAAACCTATTATCATCAACTCCTGTTCGTTGCCGCGGACAACGAGGAGTTGTGCTCGATCAAGCGCCTCACCGAGGGGGAGGCGCGGTGGATCGGCGGCCTGCTGCTCCGCGAGCGGAGCGCTTGGTTTCGATAGGCTACGATAGGGATCGCCCCGCGACCGCTCGGCGAGCAACGAAAGGACCACCCGCGATGGCCGACGACGATTTCGACGTGGAAAGCCTGGCCGCCTATCTGCATCTGGGGGCCGCTCAGGTCGCGCGATTGGCCGAGCGCGGCAAGCTTCCTTGCCGCAAGGTGCAGGGGCAATGGCGCTTCTCCCGCGCCGAAATCCATCATTGGCTGGAAGGGCGGATCGGGCTGTCGGACGAAGGCGAGTTGACCGAAATGGAAGGCTTTTTGCGGCCCTCGGCGTCGTCAACGGCCGAGCGTCCGCCGTCGGTCGCGGAATTGCTGCCGATCGAAGCGACCGCCGTCCCCCTGTTGGCGCGAACGCGGGGATCGGTCGTCAAGGAGATGGTCGATCTGGCGGCGCAGACCGGGCTGGTCTGGGATCCGGAGCGGATGGCCGAGGCGGTCGCCGCGCGCGAGGAATTGCACTCGACGGCGCTGGAAAGCGGCGTCGCGCTGCTCCATCCGCGGCGGCCGATGGCCAGCATTCTCGGCGGACCCGTGTTGGCCTTCGGACGAACCTCGCGCGGCATCCCGTTCGGCGGGACGATGCTGACCGACGTGTTTTTCCTGATCTGTTCGGCCGAGGATCGGGGCCATTTGCAGGTACTGGCCCGGCTGAGCCGATTGATCGCCAATGGGGAATTCCTCGCCTCGTTGCGCACCGCGGATGACGCGGCCGCCGTCCACGCCACGATCGAACAGGCCGAGGCCGAGCTGCGCCCCGCCGCCAAATGACCGCAGCGATTTGCCGGAATCCACCGGAATCCGACGGCGCGCCGGAGACCCTCCAGCGATCCATCCGAGAGACGAACAGGCGAAACCACGATGAAACGGCTTGGTGTATTATTCGTCGGCGACGGCGACTGGCCCGAATTTCGCGAGGTCCGGCAATGGTTGGCCGCGGCGGCCGACCTGCTCGTCGTCGAGAACCCGCGCCGCGCCGGCGACGCGATCGCCGCCGGCCGATGCGATCCGGCGCTGATCGTGCTGGCGGAGCGCCGGCCGGGAGAATTTGCCGAGCGCGATGTCGCCGCGCTGCGACGCCGCGCGCCGCTGACGCCGATCAACGAACTCTTGGGAAGCTGGTGCGAAGGACAGACCCTCTCGGGCACGCCGTTGCCGGGCACGACGCGCTGCTATTGGCATCAATGGATCGCCCGGCTCGCCCCGGAATTTGCCCGCGCGGCGGCGGGCGAATGCCCGCTGTGGGGCTTGCCCGCCACCGCGAGCGAGGAAGACCGGTTGCTGGCTCGCCGGCCCGCGGCGCCGCGCCGCGATCGGGGCTTGTTGACGATTCATGTGCGGCACGCGGAAACGGCGGCAGCCCTCTGCGATGCGGCGGCGAGCCGCGGATTCGCGGCCGTCTGGGTCCGCAGTTTGCCGCTCCCCTATCTGGCCGGCATTCGGGTTGCCATTTGGGAAGCGACCGGCGGCGCGCCGGCGCAGCGCGGACGTTGAGCGCGTGCGCGCGGCGCTCGGCCATGTGCCGATCATGGCGCTGGTCGACTTTCCGCGGATCGAAGATCGCGACCGCATCGTAGCGGCCGGCGCGGCGGGCGTCGTGTCGAAACCATTTTGGCTCGACGATCTGTTTTTGCAGGTCGAGCGGCTTTGAGATGCGCCCGCCGCCGCCGTTTCACCGGCTCGCGATGTCAATTCGGGGCGGCTTCTCGATCGGCGCCGGCCCCGCGGTTTTGCGCGACGGCCCGCTCGATCCGCTGATTGAGTTCATCGAGTTGCCGCAACACTTCCTCCTGACGATTTTCCAACTCGGCCAACAGCGTGAACCGGCAAGGTGCGGTCTCGGTCATCAGGATGGTCTCCCAGGTGCGGGAATCGAAATGGGCTTGTGCGCTTTGTCACGATTGGAAAATGAAAGCCGTCGGTTCGTAGCGGTGGCTTCCCGTCGCCGCGATGGGTTTTGACATCGGACGACGTGAGTGGGCCAACCGCGTGTCGAATCTCGACTTCGGCAATCGCCTGTAGGACGGCTCTCCCGAGCCGTCCGGCATCGACGAACGAGACGGCTCGGGAGAGCCGTCCTACATCAACTGGACGGCTCGGGAGAGCCGTTCTACATCAACTGGACGGCTCGGGAGAGCCGTTCTACATCAACTGGACGGCTCGGGAGAGCCGTCCTACGGCAATCCATGACGCCGGCGGGAAGCCGCCGCGAAGTGGCGGCGGATTCCCTTTCACCCATCGGCAACTGCGGGGAGGTGGATTCAGTGAGCGCGTGCTGCGCGCGGAAAGCCGCGCCGAATGGGCAGACTCCTCCGCCACGATGAGGGCGGAATATTCCGCGTCGGCGGACTCTGCGGCCTCGCCGGCTGTGCCGCACTACCCCCCTGTCGGCTAGGGCACGAATCGGGCCGCGAATCGCCCCGATTTTTTGCCGATCCCAATAGACATCGCGCGGCCCGGACCGTGTAGACTAGCGGATTCCCGACGGGCCTGAATCGGGGGGCCGATCGTCCGGGCTATCGCGTTTTATTTTCCCGAAAGAAGGAGGATCCGTGGTCAAGTTGAATGTGCGGGATCGCGAGTCGATCCAAGAGGCAGTCCGCCGTTTCCGCAAGCTCGTGGAGCGGAGCGGCATCAAGAAGGAAATGCGGCGCCGCGAGTATTATGAAAAGCCCAGCGAAACGCGCCGCCGCGCCCGCCTGCGTGCCGAGCGCCGCTCGCGCCGCACCCGCCTGTTCGGGCGCTTAGGCTACGCGGTGAGAAATGCTCGATTCGTTGCGGCGCGGGAGGGGCCGGCTTCGTTGGTTTTTTGTTCCGCTCGCCGCGATTGCCGCGCTTTGGAATCAGCCGGAATCATGGCCAAGGCGTCGATCTCGCGTAGCCGCGGGCTGCGGCTTATAAGTAGCCGCGGGCTGCGGCTTATAAGTAGCCGCGGGCTGCGCTTATAAGTTGCCCAGGCATTTATGCCTGGGACCGCGTCCTTCCTCAGGGGATTCCAGTCCCCTTCCAGGGGACTTACCCATCGAGCCGGCTATAGCCACTGCGCCCGGAGGTGCTCGACCACTATCGACAAACGGGCGAGGGCCGGTTTCGTCGGTTTTTTGTTCGGCTCGCCGCGATTGCCGCGCGGGCTGTCGAGCCCGCGCCTGGTTGCGTTTTGCCTGCCGAAGCATCGAGGAGCGATTTGCATGAGCGGGCGGCTGCTGCAAATCAATTTGATCGTGTCGCTGGCGCTCGTCTCCTGGCTGGGAATGCAAGCCGTCCACGAATTCGGGCACGTCGTCGGGGCGTGGTGTACGGGCGGAAAAGTCGCGCGCGTGATTCTTTATCCCACCGAGATTTCGCGCACCGATTTGGCGCGAAATCCGCGGCCGCTGGCGGTCGCGTGGGCGGGACCGATCTTCGGTGCACTGGCGCCGCTGCTGGTCTGGATTGCGGTGGCCGGATGGCGGCGCGACGCACTCTACCTGTGGCGATTTTTCGCCGGCTTCTGCTTGATCGCCAACGGAGCGTACATCGGCGGCGGCTCGCTCTATCGCGCCGGAGACGCGCGCGACATGCTCCGCCTCGGTGCGCCGATTTGGCAACTTTGGTTGTTCGGCGGCGCGTGCCTCGTCGCGGGACTGTTACTCTGGAATCGGCTCGGCGCACATTTCGGGCTCGGCACGGCGCGGGGCAAAGTGAGCGGCGCGCGCATCGCTGGGTTCCCTTGTCGCGTTGATCGTCGTGGTGGGCATCGAAATTCTCGTGGGCAGCAAGTGATCTGCTGCGCGAACCGCAAGCGATCGGCGATGGCCCGTGAAACGGCACGGCGGTTCGCCCCTCGGTCTGACTCTCGCGGTCGAAGACAAGCGAACCGGCTAACAGAGCATGTCGCTCCGTTCGGAGTGGCAGAGGCGACGTTCTTCCAAGAGGGCGGAGCAAGTTCCGCCGTCGCTCAGGCTTGCCCGCTGGGAACGGCGAATTCTTGCCGCGTCCGGGCGACGGTCGTTTCGTAGAGGGTCGCGTATTGCTTGCACTGCGGGTCCACGACCAATCTTCCTGTCATGCCGCTGGCGATCAGGCGTTGCCAAGCCTCCGCCCGTTCGAGTAGTGCGACGGCATGCTTGAGGGCCGCCGAAAGCGCCGGCGGAGTCGGCTCGTGAAAGGTGAAACCGTTGGCCGTGCCGGCGGCGAGAGTTTCGTCGGTCGTGTCGACGATCGTGTCGGCCAGGCCGCCGGTGATGCGCACGACCGGCGGCGTGCCGTATTTGAGGCTATACATCTGGCTCAAGCCGCACGGCTCGAAGCGGCTGGGCATCGACGAACATGATCGGCCCCGGCCTCGATCCGATGCGCCAGCGGATCGGAGAATTGCAGCCGCACGGCGACCTTTTGCGGATGGCGCTCGGCCAGCAGTTGAAGCTGCTCCTGGAACTTCGGCGTCGCCGGTGCCGAGCACGACCCATTGCGCCCGGCTGGTGAGCACCCATTCCTGAATCACTTGGACCAACAGGTCGATCCCCTTTTGCTCGACCAGCCGGCCGACGAAGGCGATCAGCGGCGCGGTCGGCATCGCGCGGCGAGATCCGAGTTCGGTCAGCAGGGCGGCCTTGTTCGCGGCTTTCCCTTCGCGCACGTTCTCGACGCCGTAGTTGCGCCGGCAAGATGCGGATCGGTCTCCGGATTCCATTGGCTGTAATCGACGCCGTTCAAAATGCCCGACAGCACGCCGCGGCGATGCTGCAAGCACCCCTTCCAAGCCCGCAGCCCAACGGCGCCGTCGTGATCTCTTCGGCATAGCGGGGGCTGACGGTGTTGATCGCGTCGGCGAAGACCAGCCCGGTCTTCAGCAGATTCAGGTTGCCGAAAAACTCCATCTGCCGCCAGTTGAAATATTTCCAATCCAGGCCGGTCAGCACCATGTCCCAGTGCCAGAACGTGCCCTGATAGGCCAGGTTGTGGATCGTCAGCAAGCTGGCGATCCGCTCGAAGCCGCGGCACGTGGCGGTATTCGATCTTGAGATAGGCGCGGGATCAGGCCGGTTTGCCAATCGTGAACGTGCAGCAGTCGACCTCGAGATCCAGATAGCCGGATCGCTTCGAGCACGGCCCGGCTGAAGAAGACGAACCGCTCGCAATTGTCGCGATAATCTTGATTGCCGCTGCCGTAGAGATGATCGCGATCGAAATACTGGGCGTTCTCGACGAAGTAGACCGGCACCTCGCTGCCGGGAAGGTGCGATCTCAAGAGCGACGCCGGCATCGACTTGCGCCCGACGGGGATCGAAATCTCGATCCCCAGCCGCTTCGAGCGGAAAATGCCCCTCGAGCACCTGCCGATAGGCGGGCATGATGAGCACCGGCTGATGCCCCAGCTTGGCCAGGGCCGCGGGCAGCGCCCCGCAAACATCGGCCAGACCGCCTGTTTTGGCGAATGGAACGGCCTCGCTGGCGGCTAACAGAATCTTCACGATGGCATAGCTCCCTGAATGTCCGCACGACCGGCTGAACCGTCGCTGCTTAACGTATCAGAATGAGCGCAGATATTGAATGGCCCGGCCGCCGCGGCGGTCGGCTGGACGGAATCGGTCGTATTTGGCCGTTTTTTCTCGGCCCATTGCCCCGGCCGGAATTGAACTTTTCCGGCCCGTGGGAAGACTAACTTACGAATTCGGGGTGTCGCCATGCGGCGCTTCGGTCCGGTGGCCGACCGCGCTTCTCCAGCGGGATTTGCAAGCAATTCGCTGGCGCGAATGCGTCGCGAAGGCTGGGCTGCGAGTTCGTCGGTGTCGGAGAAAGATAGCTTACGGCGACGGGGCCAGGCGTTAGAATCGCAGCTAGGTCGGAATCATCGGAACAGGGTGCGGCATCGAACCGAATCTCTAAGCACCGGCGGCGTGGCCTCACGTGACTCCTCACGAAATCGCTCAGACCAGCCAACTGCTATTTCTCGCGAATCCACCGGGCCGCGCTGGTGTTGACGGGCAATCCGTGGGATGCCGACGATTGGCCCAGGAGACGTTTTTCGTCCTCGCTCGGCAGGCCGATCGGTTTGCCGGCCGCAGCACGATTTATACCTGGCTCTATGGAATTCTTTTGAATTTGGAGCGCCGCGAGCGGCGGCGAATCGGCGTGCGGCGGCGGAAATTGCAAGTGCTGTGGGGCAACGAAACGACGATAGAGCGGGCCGCCCCGGCGGCCGAAACGGCCCTGGAAGTCGCCGAGTGGAAAAAGAGCCTGTGGGCCAAAGTCGCCGAATTGCCCGACGGCCAACGCCAGGCCCTGGTGTTGCGGTTCAGCGAGCGGTTGAGTTACGAGGAGATCGCGATGGTGCTGGAATGCCCGCTGGGAACGGTGAAGTCGCGGATTTTTCATGGGCTGGCGGCGTTGCGGCGAATCGCTCGACGCCGACCATGACCTGTCGCAAATCCCGGCGCATCCGCAGGAGGACATGAACCATGCCGTTTGAGCCGCGACTGTATTCGAGCGACGACGGGCCGCCGCGAGAGCCTACGGAGACCTCGGCGCGGGCGATCTTCCTGTCGCCGATTGTCGCGGCAACGAATCGGCCTTGGCCCCGTCGCTGGAATGGGATCTGCCGCGCCGAATTGGCTGCGCTGGCCGAGCAACTCGGCGACGATGCCGATCACCTGGCTCGACTGTTATCCGGCGCGGCGGCCGGTGGAATCCGCGCTCGCTGCGGCCTGCCGGCGTGCGGCGCGGATGGCGTGGATTGCGCTGGGGCGGGGCGGCGGCGATCGTGATCGGCGCGGTGGGCTGGCAGCTCTGCGGGGGGCGCATCGGCGGCTCGGACGATCCGGCCGGCGGCGTGGCGCATTTCTCCCGCGAAGTCGCCTCCGCGAATTCGGCGCCGATCGTCTCGGCCCGCGCGACCGATGCCTGGCTCGCGCGGGGGTCAAGCTTGGCGAGCGGGTCGATGGCCTGTCTCCGGCCGTTTTTCGCGGCCTGAGCGGCGCGGAGCAGGAAGCGGTGCTCGATCTGATCCAGAACGATCCGCAAAGCGAACCGCAATTGTCGATTTGATTCCGCGCAAACTCGGCGTGTCTCCTTCAAGAATCCCCATGTCAAGCCAATCGAACGCCGACCGTCGAAGCGGCGCCAACCGCCCCGGCTTACGCTGGGCCGCTTGGTTGGGCCTGGGTTTGATCGCCGGCTGGCTCGGTGCCGCGACGGCCGTTTCAGCGCGGGCTGCCGATCGGGATTCGAACGAACTGGCCGCCGGCCGTCTGTTGGCCACCACGGTCACGGTGCGCACGACGGCGCGCGACGCGACCGCGCACCGGTGCAGCGCACGATGCGCCGTTGCACGACGGGGGCGCGGCGAGAGCCGGCGAAGTTGTCGTCGCCAGCGGGGTGTCTCTCGGCCGGGGGCGGCTGGTCACTTTCGTCGGCGATCGCGACGCTGCGACGACCCGGTTCCGCGTCACTTTGCCAGGCGGCGATCAGGCCGAAGCGAAGCTCCGCGTCTGGGACCACTATTCGGGCTTGGTTCTGCTGTCGATCGACGCCAAGAGTTTGTCCGGTCTCGAATTGGCCAAGGATTTGCCGAAAGTCGGCGCGACCGTGTTGACGGCCGCCGCCGCCGGCATCGACGCCCCGCCGTTTCCGCGGGAATCCTGAGCGGGGCCGACCGCACTCTGCCCGGCATCGATCTGCCGCCGCTGTTGCAATGCGACGTCGCGCACGACGGAAACATCGAGCGGGGCGGCGATCGTGGATCGCGCCGGCCGGCTGATAGGAATCGTCGCGGCCAGCACGGTCGCCGGCGAACGGCCGGGCTGGACCTACGCCGTGCCGATGTCGCACGTCCGGCGGTTGCTCGCCGCGGAAAAGGCCGGGCCGGCAATCGAGCTGAAGCGGCATCGTCCGGCGGTCGGATTCACGCTCGGTCCCGCGGAGAAAGAGGGAGTTGTGCAGGTCGAGCACGTCGATGGGGGCCCCGCCGCCCGCGCCGGCATTCGGAAAGGGGATTTGATCGTCGAGGTCGATGGCCGCCGAATTCGCAGCGCCTACCAGGCCGTCGATCGGATCATGGTGAAGCAGCCGGGAGACAAGCTGACGCTACGGTCGATCACGGCGGCCGGCAGCGGCTGGTGGAGTTGACGCTCGATGCCGCCGGCGCCTTGCCGCGCGGGCGCATCGCGGTTGCCAAGTCGCGGCGGATTCAGGTCGGCCCGCAGTTGCGGATTTCCGATGCGGGGGACAATCGGATCGTGGTCCACAATAGCCAGGGAGTCGAAGAGGTCGGCATCGCCGCCCCGGCCGACGCCCGGCATCCTCCGACCGACGAAGTCGAGATGCTGAGAATTCAGGTCAACGGCTTCGAGAAAGTGATTCAACGGCTGCAAGCGGAGATCGCGGCCCGCGAGAAGTCGCAAGCCCAGACGGCAAAGCTCGTCCAATCGCTCCGCGACCGAAATCGCCGCGCTCAAAGGGCGGGGAGCAGGGAGCAGCGGAGCTGGGGGCCCGGGGCGATGACGCACGGTCGGTGAAGTAAACTGGCCGCGTCGGCAGTTCGTGCCACTGCTTGCCAACCGCCGCGGTCGTCGAGGCCCAAGTGTCGGCCTGTCGGCGGTTGGCAAGCAGTGCGGCCCGCCGGTTGCCGCGCGCACTGCTCGGGGGCTGCCGTCGCGATTTCGCGGGGAACTTTGCCTGTCCCTTGCTTGCCCTCCGCCGAGCGTGCCAATATACTTCGATCGGCTCGCCCTCCACTCCCCACTCCCCACTCCCCGCTCCCCACTCCCCGCTCCCCGCTCCCCGCTCCCCGCTCCCCGCTCCCCGCTCCCCGCTCCCCGCCCCCCGCTCCCCGCTCCCCGCTCCCCGCTCCCCGCTCCCCGCTCCCTGCCCCCTGCCTCCATGCTCGACTTCTCCGCCAAATTCGACCAAGGTCTTTCTTACTCCGAGTTCCTGAACCGCTTCGGCAGCGACGAGCATCGCCGCCGTTGGGCCGGCGTGCATGAAGCGGTGCGATTGAGCGATGTTCAGCGGCAGTTGCTCGGCGGCTTCAAGCGGCAGATGAAGGTGGTCTGTCTGACGGGTGCGTGGTGCGGCGATTGCGTCAATCAATGCCCGATCTTCGATCATTTCGCCGCGGCAACCGACACGATTTCGATCCGCTATTTCGATCGCGACGCGAATCCCGATTTGGCCGCGGAACTCAAGATTTGCGGCGGGGCGCGGGTGCCGGTCGTCGTGTTTCTCAGCGAAGACGGCCAGCAGGTCGGTTGGTATGGCGATCGGACGATCTCGAAATATCGCCAGATGGCCATCGACCAACTCGGCCCCGCCTGCCCGACCGGCCTCGCCCCGCCCGACCGCACGCTGCTCGACGCCGTCACGCAAGACTGGCTCGACGAATTCGAGCGCGTGCAACTTCTGCTCCGCATCTCGCCGCGATTGCGACAGATTCATGGGGATTGAATCGACGTTCGGCGAATAATGGAAACAAGCAATCGCGAATTCCTGAACGAGATACGCGGGAAACCATGACGACTCTGACGATCCACCTCCCCGAGTCGCTGAAGAACAGCATCGAAGCGCTGGCTGCGAAGGAAGGCTATTCGGTCAACCAGTTTTTGGCGACGGCCGCGGGAGAGAAGTTGGCGGCAATTCTGACGATGGGCTATCTGCGTCGCGAGGCCGATGCCGGACGACGTGCGGACTTCAAGAAATATCTCGCTGCAGTGCCCGACGCGCCGCCGCCGGAAAACGACCGGCTCGGCTGACGCGGAATCCGTCCCTTCTGCCGATTGCCGCAGATTCGCGCGGATTGATTCGAAGGAAGCCAACAGAAGGAACCCGTCTTGCCCCGAACGTGAAGCGAGGCGCAACCCGTGGAAATTTCCTTGGCGTCCTTGGCGTCTTGGCGGTTCGCAAACCGAGCGGCAAGGAAACATCGAATCCCGTCCGCTCGGGTTGCTGCGCTCCACCCTCCACGCCGCGGGACAATCCGATGATTGCGGTGGGCGGAGATGCCGCGTAGGATGAATGAAGGCCGGCGTCAAGTCGATCGCTCCGAAGCGGTCGATTGCCAGGCGATTCACATCAACAGGCATTGGACCCATGAGAAACCAACTCAGTCCGAAGCGAGCGATCTCGTTGCAGCTTATTGTCGCGGCCGGCTTGCTGGCAGCTTTCGCGATTCCATTGCGTGGCGCGGATGCGACCGACGCGCCCAAGACCGACGCGCCCAAAATCGAGGCCCCCAAAATCGAGGCCCCCAAAATCGACGCTCCGAAAATCGACGCTCCGAAAATCGACGCTCCGAAGACGATCGCTCCGAAAACTTTTGTTCCCAAGACCGTTGCTTCCGAGACCAACGCCTCCAAGACGCGAGCTAAGCCGGCGGCCGGGCCGAAGCGGATCAAGCAAACGGCTCTGGGCCCGGTCGTGCTCAATGCCCGCGACGTCGTGATCCACGGCAAGGTCGTTCGCTACGAACCGGACAAAAACACGATCGGCTATTGGAGCAAGCAATCCGATTGGGTCAGTTGGAATCTCGAAATCACGCATCCCGACGAGTTCCTCGTCGAGATGGAACTCGGCTGCGGCGCGGGGAGCGGGGGGAGTCATTTCACGGTCGAAATCGCCGGCCAGAAGCTGGAAGACAAAGTGCCCGACACCGGCAGCTTTCATACCTTCAGCCACCGCAAGATCGGCACGATCAAGATCGACAAGCCGGGCAACTACACGCTGGCGATTCACGTCGAAGACAAGCCGGGCATCGCCGTCATGGACCTGCGCACCGTGACCCTGATGCCGGCGAAGCTCGCCAAACTGCAACAGCGCAAACTGGAACTCCAATTGCCGGGCCTCCAAAAGCCCGCCCCTCGCACGCCCACCGCAGCCAAGCCCAGCCCGCCCGCGCCAAACCCGACGCCTCCCGGCCAACACTAGCCCAACGCGCAAGCAAGGGAGATCACACTCGCCCAACGCGCCAGCGAGGGAGTGCGCATCGCGCACCGCAACGATCCAACTCCCTCGCTTGCGCTTCGGGCGAGTATGGCGATTGGCGTCTCGAAGCGGTGCCCTCCTCACACTGGCCCGACGCGCCAGCGAGGGAGTGCGCATCGCGCACCGCAACGATCCAACTCCCTCGCTTGCGCCGTCGGGCGAGTGTGGCAATTGGCGTCTCGTAGCGGTGACTTCCTCACACTAGCCCGACGCGCCAGCGAGACTATCCGGCCCGAATTTGGGTTGAAACGGCGCAAAAAATTCTTGACGCTGCATTGGCCCCCAACCACAATACTGACAACGAGCCGCTGCGCCGCTGGGCCCGATTCGAAGGCAACACTTCACGCTCGCTTATTTTTGGGGCAATCGCATGATGATCTTTCGTCGCAAGCCACATCGCGCGGAATCGACCTCGAAGTCGGAGAAATCCTCGCTCGCGTCCACCCGCCGCGCCGCCAAGCGCCGCGGGCGGCGGCTGGGGATCGAATTGCTCGAAGACCGCGCGATGCTCTCGGTCACGCTGCGTTGGACCGGCCCCTTCGCTTGTTCGCCCGCCGCCAATGTCGATGCGATGAATCGGCCAGGCAATCAGAACGAAGCCTCGGTCGCGGTGGATCCGACGCGGCCGGGCACGGCCATGATTTTCGGCGACTCGCTGCAAGACACGATCTTGGCCGGCGCCGTCAGCCAAAACGCCGGCGTCACTTGGACCGCCAACGACCTGGGAACGATTCCCGACGGTCTGCCGCGAAATCGTCGGCTTGGACTTCCGGCAACTGGCCGCCAGCTCGGTCGATCAATTCGGCAATATCCACGTCGTGTACGTGTATCTCAATCCGACGACCGAAGAAGACTTGTCTATGCGGTCAGCAGCGATCACGGCGCGACGTTCCAAGCCGAGATGTTGATCACCGACCCGGCCTTCGGGCTCGATTCGCCGTCGATCGCCGTCGGACCCGACGCCAACAATCTTGAATCACGACGCGGTATGGATCGGTTTCACGGAAATCGGCGACAACGGCACTCAGGACATCTTCGTCGATGGGGGCCACGATTTCCGGGCCCGGCCTGGCCAACGTAGACAACTTCTCCGCGCCGGTCCAAGTCAATCAAGACGCCGACGCCCCGGTCGATTTTTCCGCCGTCTCGGTCGGGCCGGCCGGTCAATTGGCCGTCACCTGGACCGACAATCCTCAGGTCCAATCGTATTCCGGGCCGGTGCGAATCTTCGCGAATCATTCGACGAACGGGCTCATCGGCGGGACGCCCGTATTCGGCACCGACACGATCGTGGCCACCAGCAATGCCGGCAGCTTCAGCCTCAATCCATCGACTCCGAACGCAGGGCTACAACGCCGGTCCCTCGATCGCCTACGACCAGACGCGCAACACGGCGCCGCTGCGCAACGGCGTGGTCAACGGCAAGTTCGGCCCCGCCGGCCGTCTCTACATGGTCTACACCGACGAACCGGTCGATCAAAGCAACAACAACACGATCGTCGAGCGCTACTCCGACGACAACGGCGCTGACTTGGAGCGCCGCGGTGCGGGTCGATAACACGGCCGGGCAAGGATTCAACAGCCGCTACTTCGCCAAGGTCAGCGTCGATCAAGCGAGCGGGGCCGTGATCGTCGGCTGGTACGACGCCCGCAACAGCGCCGCGAACAACACGGTCGCCTATTTCGCTTCGGCCAGCGTCAACGGCGGTCAGACCTTCTTGGCCAACGTGCAAATAGCGGCCGGCTTGTCGTCGGCCCTGACGATGAACAGCCTCAACGATTTCGGCAATTACATCGGCCTTGCCGCGTTCGGAGGCTCGGCCTACGGCGATTGGGCCGACAATTTCCTCAGCGGGCGAACCGATGCCGACGTGGTGGTCGATCGCTTCGCCTTGAAGGGCCAGAGCCAAATCGTCACCTTCACGCCCGAGACCGGCGACAATACGTATATCGTCCGGCTCGATCCGAGCGGCACTTTCGTGCAGTTCTTCGACAACGATCCGGCCGAAACGGGCATCCCCACCTACACCGCCACCTTGGCCGATCTGACGCAGATTCTCGTCAACGGCGGCGCGGGCAACGACACGCTCATCATCGACATGAGCAACGGCAATCCGATCCCGGCGACTCGGGCATTTCGTTCGACGGGGCCGGCGGACACCAACACGATCGAAGTCACCGCCGACACGAATTTCACGCTCACCAACAGCGCGCTCACGCTTGGCCGGCAACGTCAACCTCACGATCGGGCTGACCAACGTGCAGCATGGCGATCCTCGGCGGCGGCGCCAGCGCCAACACCTTCAACATCAGCGGTTGGACCAGCACCGCGGCGGGCAGCTCGATCGGCGGCGGCGGCGGAGCCGACACGATCATCGGCAACTTCCCCACCGCGAACAATACGAGTTTCACGTTCAGCAACACCTCGCTCGCCATCGGCGGCGTCGCCACGTTCGCCATTAACGGCGTCTCGACGCTCAATCTCACCGGCGGCACCGGCGCCGAAACGTTCGCCGATAACGGCTTCTCCGGCACCGGCGGAACGCTGAGCACGGGCACCGGCACCGGAACGATCGATGTGACCATCGACGCCAATATCGCCCTCTCGAACGCGGCGCTCAAGGCGGGCTCGGCCGCGTTCGCCATCTCCGGTTTCAAGGCCGCCAACTTGACCGGCGGCGCGAGCAACAACACGTTCACATTGACCGGTTGGACGGGCACGACCAACACCCTCAACGGCGGCGGCGGAAACGACGTGATCGCGCTGACCGCCGACGCCAATTTCACCCTGAGCAACACCAAGCTCGCCCTGAGCACCGGCGTGACCTGGAGCCTCTCGAACATCGGCAACGCCGCCGCCATTTTGGGAGGCGGCGCGAGCGACAACACCTTCGACATCAGCGGTTGGTCCTCCACTTCGGCCGCCAGCTCGATCGCCGGCAACGGCGGCAGCGACACGGTCGTCGCCACGCTCCCCACCCTGGCCAACGCCAACATCGCCTTCAGCGACACGTCGCTGGCGATCACCGGCGTCTCGACGTTCACGCTCTCGGGCATCGCCCGGCTCGATCTGACCGGCGGGACCGGAACGGAAACCTTCACCGACAACGCCTTCCACGGCACCGGCGGCACGCTCGGCACCGGCACGGGAACCGGCACGTTGGTCGTCGGCATCGATGCCAATATCACTCTCAAGAACGCTCAATTGATCGCCGGCCCCGCCACCTTCACGCTCGCGGGCTTCAACGTGGCCAAACTCTCCGGCGGTGCCAGCGACAATGTGTTCGACGTGAGCGGGTGGTCGAGCACTGCCGCGGGCAGCTCGATCGTCGGCGGCGGCGGAGCCGACACGGTCGTGGCGTCAGGTGCCGACCGCGGCCAACGCGAATTTCACGTTCAGCGACACGTCGCTCGCGATCAGCGGCGTCTCCTCGTTCAGCTTGGCCAATATCATGAAGCTGGTGCTGAGCGGGGGAACGGGCAACGAGATTTTCACCGACAACGCCTTCCACGGCAGCGGCACCTCGCTCGCGCCGGCACCGGAAACGGCACGCTGACGGTCAATATCGACGCCAACATCACACTGAGCGACGCCCAGCTTGTCGCCGGCCCGGCCACCTTCGCGCTGTCCGGTTTCCATGCGGCGAATTTGACGGGCGGGACGAGCAACAATGTGTTCACGCTCAGCGGCTGGTCGGGCGCGGCGAACACCCTCAACGGTGGCGGAGGAGCGGATACGATCATCTTGGCCGCCGACGCCGGTTTCACGCTGAGCAACACCAACCTCAGCCTCAGCACGGGCGTGGTCTGGACCCTCTCGAACGTGGCCGGCGCGAATGCCCTCTTGACCGGCGGCAACAGCGGCAACACCTTCACCGTCTCCGCCTGGAACGGCCCCGCCACGCTCAAGGGAGGAACCGGCGACGACACGTTCGATCTGGGCGCCGGCAATCTCGATTTGCTGACCGGCCGGTTCATCGTCGCCGCCGGCGTCGGGAACGATCAACTCACGCTCGACGATTCGGCGATCGACAATCCCTACAACTACTTCATCACCGGGACGTCCATCGCCGCCGACGCGACAACGCCGCGGCCTTGGGGCGGAGTGACGATCGACGCCAGCCTCGAAAGCGCGACGATCGATGGCACCCAGGGCGCCAATAAATTTTTCGTCACCCCCAGTGTCACGACCTCGTTCTTCGTCAATGGCGACGATCCGGCCCCCGGCGGCGCGACGGGCGATTATCTGGCCGTGCAATTCTTCGGCACGATCGGGCGGCATTTGAACACCACCGGGCCCGGCGCCGGCTCGTGGACCTTCACCGACGCGCACAAAACGATCGTTTTCACGGGCATCGAGAATGTGAACGACCCCATCGCCGTTCCGTTCGCGGTCGGGGCCGAGGCCGGCATCGACAGCAAGCCGCTGGTGCAATTGGTCAACGGCTTGTCGGGCGAAGTGCTGCTGCAATTCTACGCGTATCCGATCACCTACACCGGCGGGGTCCGCGTCGCGATGGGCGACATGAACGGCGACGGCACGCCCGACATCATCACCGCGCCGGGCCGGAATATCGCCGGCGTCGTCAAGGTGTTCGACGGCAAGACGGGGGCTCTGATCGGCCAATTCCAACCTTACCCCAGCAGCTACGTGGGGGGCGTGGAAATCGCCGTCGGCGATATCGATGGCGACGGCAAACCCGAAATCATCGTCGCCCAGGATCGCGGCGCGCCCAAGGTCTCGATCTACCGCGGCCCCAGCGGCAATTTCCAGCTCGTCGGCAGCTTCTATGCTTATGAAACGACCTTCATCGGCGGCGTCTCGCTCGCCGCCGCCGATCTCGATGGCGACGGCAAGGCCGAGATCATCACCGGCTCCGGCTCGGGGCGAACGGCCGAGGTGCGCGTCTTCAATGGCGAGACCCATGCCCTGATCAAGGACATCGTGGCTTTCGATCCGAGTTTCCGCGGCGGGATCACCGTCAGCACCGGCGACGTCGATGGCGACGGCACGCCCGACATCGTCGTCGGCCAAAACCAAACGGGCACGTCGCTGGTGCGAGCCTTCAACGGCGCCACTTTCGCCGTCATGAGCACCGTGACGGCCTACACCGACCCCAGCAGCAACGCCACGGTCCATTTCGTCCTTCGCGACGCGGCGGGGATCGGCCGCGTTCAACTCTACGTCTCGCAGGGCACCGACGGGCGCAACCACGACATCCGCGTCTTCGATCTGCTCAGCGGCACGTACCTCGGCTCGACTCCGATCACCACCGACGATCTGCTCGGCGGCATCTGGCTGGGTTGATGAGAATCGGCTGGGTTGATGGCATCGGCTGGGTTGATGGCATCGGCTGGGTTGGCGACAGCGGACGAGCGGCGCCGGCCGTGGTCCGCGTCGGTCGTCTGCTGGGCGATGAATACGGCCACCATGCGAAGCAGCGGCGGCCCGACGCGATTCCCATTCACGCGGATCGGAACCCGGGCCATGAAGATGGCCTGCTCGCCGGTGGCGGCCGCCGCGTTTTTCGCCTGGGTGAACGTCTCACCGCTGCCGATCAAGCGGGTTTGCTCGCGGTTCCAAGCGACCCATCGGCCGGCCATTTCGGCCGCGATGGCTGGTTGAATCCTGGGGAGCGAAACTCTGGGAAAAATACGATTTCGTGAAGAGTGCATGAGAATCCGTCCTCCTCTCGAGTCGAAGATTTGTTGTAAAAAATTCCTTCCGCCTGTCCTGCCATCGCCGGCGGGGAAATCGTAATTGCCGCAATCTCCCGCCGGAGCACCCGAAACGGCCGGCAGATGAGATTGCCATCTCGGAGAGGAGCAAATCGTGTACCGGTTTGGACGCTCGGCGCGACCTACTCGCCGCGTCCGGAGCGCCAAGACGCCGATCGGCATACTAGCCCGAAGCGCAAGCGAGGGAGTTGGGTCGTTGCGGTGCGCGACGCGGACGCGCTCGCTTGCGCGCGCGCGGACTCCCTCGCTTGCGCGCCGCGGACTCGCTTGCGCATCGCGGACTCCCTCGCTTGCGCGTCGGGCTAGTGTGGCAAACGCCGGGCGGGTTCCTCTCGCTTCGCACATTGCCGTGCTGCGAGGCGGGCGAGCGCTTCGCGGCGTCCGATCGAACGCAGCGCGACCAGGGCGGCGAATTGCGAGCGGCGCGGCCGCGATCTGCCCTGCTCCCATTGATAGATCGTCGGCCCCGACACGCCGACCAGCCGGCCATATTCGGCCGCCGAAAGCTTCAGCCGTTTCCGCTGGGCGCGCACCGACCGCCGAGAGAAGCGATTGCGCGGCTCGTCGGCGTCGGCGTCGGCCGCGGCGTGCACTGCGCGCGGATCGCGCTTCGAAAGCCGCGATCCGCCGTTTGAGCGCCGTCGCCTGCCGCTTCAGGCCGGCGATCTCGCGGCGTTGGGCGGCGGCGGCCCGTTGTACGGGCTCGAGCTGGGCCCGGATTTCCTTGCGCGCCAAGCGGCGAATTTCGCTTTTCAGGCGCGGTGGCGAAGCCCTGCATGGCCGACAACTCCTGATCCCGGCGAAACTTCGGCATTTCCCACAATCGGTCGGCCGATCGGCCCAGCCGTTCACGCCAGATCGAACAGCAAGATTTCCGAATCGGCGACGGCCTTCACGGTCAAGCGCGTCTCGTCTTCGACGGCGACGCCGTCTCCCGCGGCGAGCGGCTCGCCCTGCAGCGTGACGCCGCCGCCGAGAACTTGCAGCCACGCGCCGCGCCGGGCGGCGATCGAGTGAGCCACGGATTGGCCCGGCGCCAGAGTGGCCAGATAGATTCGCGCCTCCTGATGCAGGCTCAGCGATTGCTCCGCGCCGCCGGGCGACGCGACCAATTGAAACCGCCCCCGCCGATCCTCCGCGCGAAACGTGCGCTGCTCGTAGCTCGGGGGCCAGCCGTTTCGGTCCGGCAGCAGCCAAATCTGATAGAGATGCACCGGCTCGTCGGCCGCCGGATTGAATTCGCTATGCTGCACGCCGGTCCCCGCGCTCATCCGCTGCACGTCGCCGGGCCGAATGATCGAGCCGTTTCCCAAGCTGTCGCGATGCTCGAGCGCCCGGCGAGCACGAAGGTGACGATCTCCATGTTGCGATGGCCATGCGTGCCGAATCCCATTCCCGGCGCGACGCGGTCCTCGTTGATGACGCGCAGCGCAGCGAAAGCCCATCCGGTTGGGATCGTGATAATCGGCGAACGAAAACGTGTGAAATGTGTCGAGCCAGCCATGGTCGGCATGGCCGCGCTCGTCGGCTTTGCGAATCTGAATCATCGAAGCGCCTCCGCTCGGCATGGAATTCGGAATCGGCTTTCGTTCATCCTGCCGCCGGCCGCGGCGGAATGCAACCCGCCCGCGCGCGGCGTGCCGATTGCCGATAGCGGTGCGGCACGCCGATTGCGGCGAGTGGCGCTGGCAAGCGCAGTCTGCCAGCGCCGGGGCCGGCCCGTTGCCGATGGCACCGCTTGCCGCGAACCGTTAAACTTGATTGGCACACCGGCGCCTTGTAGCGGAATTCGCAGGAATCCCGTGGTTCGCGTAATGGGGGCGATCCGAATTCCAGCGAATTCGGCGATAGCGATTCCAAGCTGCTCTGTCGTCGAGAAGTTGACATTGCCGGCGCATTTGCAAATCTTTCGAGGAGATCGGTCATGGCCTTGATGAAATTGTTCGATCGGCAAGGGGAATTGGTCGGCCCCGTCGACGTGCCCAAGCTGACGCTCGGCGACGACGAATGGCGGCGGCGGCTCACTCCCGAACAATTCCAAATCCTTCGCAGCAGCGCCACCGAGCGGCCGTTTTGTGGCGCGCTGCTCGACACCAAGACGCCCGGCGTCTATTCCTGCGCCGGTTGCGGACTGCCGCTGTTCGCCTCCGACGCGAAATTCCACTCGGGCACCGGTTGGCCGAGCTTCTTCCAGCCGATCGCCGCGGAAAATGTCGCCCAACGGGTCGATCGCAGCCACGGCATGGCCCGCACCGAAATCAACTGCGCCCGCTGCGACGGGCATCTCGGCCACGTGTTCGACGATGGCCCGGCGCCGACGGGGCTGCGATTCTGCTTGAATTCCGAGTCGCTGAAGTTCACCCCCTCCGATCAACTTGCCACGTTGGCCGATCCCCTGGCCGATTCGCCGGCCAATTCACCGACCGAGGGAACCACGGCCCCCGCAATGCCCGGCGACGGCGCAATCACCCCAGGGGCCGCCAGCGCCGCGACGGCCAAGTCGGCCGACGATGTATCCGGCGAAACGGCGACTGCGGTCTTTGCCGGCGGTTGCTTCTGGTGTACCGAAGCGGCTTTCGAGCAGCTCGAAGGGGTCTCCGACGTGACCAGCGGCTATACCGGCGGCAAGCAAGAAACGGCCGATTATCAAACGGTCTGCACGGGGCGCACCGGCCACGCCGAAGCGATCCGCATCACCTACGATCCCCGGCGGATCGGCTACGATCGGCTGCTCGACGTGTTCTTCGACGCGCACGATCCGACGCAGCTCAATCGCCAAGGGGCCGACGTCGGGACGCAATATCGCTCGGCGATCTTCTATACGCGACGACAAACAGCAGGAGGCCGCCCATGCGAAGATCATGCAACTCACCGCGGCCAAACGCTTCGGCGGCTCCGATCGTCACGCAGGTCGAGCCGCTGACGACTTTCTTCCCCGCCGAGGATTACCACCAAGACTATGCCCGCCACAACCCCAGCCAGCCCTATATCCAAGCCCATGCGATTCCAAAGGCCTGCAAAATTCGCGAGCAGCACGCGGAGCTGATCAAGAAGGGGGCCTGAATCGCGCGGAATCGGATTTCTCGCCAAGATCATGGGATAGGCCGAAATCCGCAATTCACTTCGCCCGGCGTCGATCTTGCCTTCACTCGCGCCGCGCGAAGCATTCCAGCAGCGCCAGGCCCAAGAGCGCGATGAACAGCGTCGAAGGTTCCGGCATCGGCATCGAGCCGCCGGCGGCGCGGGCCGCAACAAGCGTCGTTCCGTCCGAACCGGCGCCGTATGCCGACGATGCGTCTTCCGCGACAAGCAGGCTCGACGAACTCGATGCCGCGGCGGCAAGCACGGCGCTCGGCGCGAGCGAGCCGGCCAGTGCGAAGCCGCCCGTCGCCGTCGGGTTGCCGGAGGGATCGGAGGCCGCGATGATGAGCGTTGCCGAACTCGTCGCATCGCCGCCGATGACGAGCGCTCCGGCCGTGATATGGTCGGCCGTGAGACTCACGTTTTCGCCCGACGGCGGCGCCAGTTCCACGTTGCCCGTGCCGTCGATGCCGCCGACTTGTTGATCGCCTCCGGTGATCAGCAGGCCGGCTGCGGCGGTGCTATCGTTCTCGATTCGTGCCCGCTGACCGGGCGTCGGCGTGCCCAAGGCCGACAGCGCACCGGCCAGCTCGAGCGTGCCGTCGCCGCTGATATGGGCCACGACCCCTATGCCGACGGCGACCGTCCCCATGTCGGCTTCCACCCGGAGCGTTCCGCCGGCGACGTTCAGGGCGCGATTATTCCCAAGCTGCGGGGCGGCGGTCAAAACCTCGGCGCCGGTCCCTGCGACTGTGAAGCTTCCCCCGGCGTCGACGAACCGCCGGCCGCCAGCGCGAGCGTGCCGTCGAATGTTGCCGTCGCAGCCGGTTGGACGGTGAGAGTCGCGCCGGCTGCGATATTCACCGTGGCCGTGTTGGCCGCGACCGTGTCGGAGAGACTGCTCAGAGTTTCGCTGCCGCCGAGATTGACGACCGTCGGGCTATCGTCGGAGTTAACCATCAACGGCCCGCTGCCCAGCGCCCCATCGACAGTCGTTTGCAGCGTGCCCTCACTGACGATCGTGCCGCCGGAGTAGGAATTGGCGGCGGTGAGCGTGAGCGAACCGGCGCCCTCCTTGGTCAGCACGAGCGGACCGGCGATCGTGCCCGAGAACGGGTCGTCGCCGTCGGCCACGAACACGGTGAGCGTCGAAACGGCGTCGGCATTGCCGTTGGTGATCTGGCCGTGGCCGGCGCCGCCCGGGCCGGCTTGGCCCAAATCGGTCAACCCGGTGACGGTCTGATCGAAGCCGTTCAAGTCGAGCAGGCAGCCTTGACCGCCGAGGGTGAGCGGGCCCAGGCCGAGCCCTTCGTCGCCGGTGAGCGAGACCTTGATCGGGCGGAATTGTCCCGGCCCGACGATCGTCGTGCCGCCGGCGAACGCGTTGGGCACGTCGCCGCCGATCGAGAACGTAAAGTCGGCCGCGTTTTGCGCGGCGGCCGAGGGATCGACCGTGACGACCAAGGCCAGCGTCCCCTCATTTTCCGTATCGACGCCGTCGCCGAGCAGCAGGCCGTTGAACGCCGACGTGGTGGAAAAACCGGCGCCGGATTTCGCATTCGCGCCGAAGGCGACGGTCAGCGTCGAGATCGTGCCCGGGTTCGTATTGTCGATCACGCCCGTCTCGTCGGCGGCGGCCAGCGCGCCACGGTCTGCGAAAAGCCGTACAGGTTGACGTATCCATAGGCATCGACTTCGAGCGTGCTCGTATAGCGGGCGCTGGACCCGCCGGTTGAACGCGCCGAGCGCGGCGGCGGCGTCGAGTTGCAGATAGCTGAACTGCACGACCGTCGGACCGCAATAGGAATTGGTGGTGCCGAGGATCACCAGCGCGCCGCTGGGATCGGTCACATTCAGGCTCATCGCAGTGGCGTTCGCCGAATCGTCGAAGCCGGCGCTCCCCGTCAGATAGTAGAATGGTCCGGTCGTGCCGCTGCTGAAGTCGAAATAGACGGCATCCGGGGCCAGGGTCGTGTCGAAGTTGACGTAGGTATTGTCGCCGGCATAGTCGGAGAAGACGATGATGCCGCTGTCGGGCGCGGTGGGGACGCCGACCGCATTGCCCCCGCCGTCATCCCAATTCGCCGGGTCGGAGACGTTGTAATTCCCGTTGGCGCTGTCGCTGCCGTTCCAGAAATAGTAGGTTTGGGCGGCGACGCGCGAGGCCGGCCACAGCGCAGCGAACAGAGCGGCGGCGATCCCGCAGGTCGCGAGGCGAGACCGCGCAGACTGGAAACGGCATTTCATCGGGGGTGGCTCCCCACTTCGATTCTGAAGGATGCCGCCTGACACGACCGCGCACATTGTCGCGGAACTCGCAAGAATTCCGCGATCGATGCCAGCCGGGGCATCCGATCGTCTTGCGAATCCGTGCTCGGCTTCCGGAGGCGCGAAATCTCCGCAAGCCCACCGTCCCCGGGATTCATGCTACCAAGCCGCTTGGGCAAGGTCAAAAAACCGGATGCATCGGGGGAATTGCTTGCGACGCAGCGAGTCGTCGCCATAGACTCTCAGCGCCGAAAGGATTCCGCCGCGCCGCTCCACTCGCTCCACGCGCACTACGGCCGCCGCCGGGGCAGAGATGAGCAGTCTGTTTCCCCTGGGAATCGGACGAGGAGTGTCCGCCGCTGCGGAGGCGGCGGGCGCTTCAGCCGGATGAACCGGATTTTGCTTTATCGGCGCGTTTCGAATCGCACAGGATAAGCTACGCAACCGGTTTATCTGCAATGGCTTGCGGTAAAAGGACAGGATCGCGTTCAACCTGCCACGCGAATTTTCCAAATATAGTGTTGTATAAAATGCGTGAAGGGATATTATTGGGGTTGAAGGGGCCGGGACTTGTCGGCCGCAGCGCGGCGTTTTCCGGCGTTGTTTTTTCGGGAAAAGTAGAGCGATTTTACCATGCAGTCCGTTGTGGAAAGTTCGGATGGTGCGCTGCTCGATCTGCTCCGGCAGAACGATGCGCTGGGCGTTTCCGAAATGGCTGCGGCAATGCAAGTCACGGCGACAGCCGTCCGTCAACGATTGGGCCGCTTGATGGCCGACGGATTGATTCAGCGCGATGTGGCCAGCAGCCCCGCGGACGGCCCAGCCATCGCTACTCGCTCACGGACAAAGGGGTCCGGCAGACCGGCTCGAATTTCGCCGATTTGGCCATCGCCCTGTGGCGCGAAGTGCGGCAAATCAAAGACCCGGAAATTCGCAGCGGGCTGATCCAGCGCTTGGCCCAAACGATGGCCGGCATGTATCGCGGGCAGATCGCCGGTGCGACGACCGGCGAGCGAATGGAGTCGGTGACGCGGATGCTCGGTGAACGGAACGTCCCATTTGCGGTCGATCGCACGGGGCAATTGCCGGTGCTGACGGCCTTGGCGTGCCCCTATCCGCAGCTTGCCGAGCAGGATCGGAGCATTTGCGCGGTCGAAAAGATTCTGTTTTCCAAGCTGTTGGGGGAGAAAGTCCGGCTGACGGAGTGCCGCTTGGATCGGCGCGAGCAATTGTTGCCGCTTCGAAACCAATGGAATGACCGGTATAGTGAGCGATTCGGCATTGGCCGGAGCGCCTTGAACGACACGACGGAAGAGAAAATCATGACCGAACCTTGGATCGAAGGGCGGTTTGAAGAGAACTTTGCCATCACCACGGTCGAGCAGGCGATCAACTGGGCCCGCCAGTCGAGCATTTGGCCGATGACCTTCGGCCTGGCCTGCTGCGCCATCGAGATGATGGCCGCCGGCGCCAGCCGCTTCGACATGGACCGCTTCGGTGCGGGAGCCTTCCGGGCCACGCCGCGGCAGGCCGACTTGATGATCGTGGCCGGCACGGTGACCTACAAAATGGCCAGCCGTGTGCGCCGGCTTTACAACCTGATGCCCGATCCGAAATTCGTCATCGCGATGGGGGCCTGCACCGTCGGCGGCGGCCCGTACTTCAAGTATGGCTATCACGTGGTCAAGGGCGTCGATCTGGTGGTGCCGGTGGATGTGTACGTGCCCGGCTGCCCGCCGCGGCCCGAAGCGCTGCTCGAAGGGCTGATGCGGATCCAGGACAAGATCAAGGGACACCACATCGCTCGCCAGGCAGCGGCAACGGCCGGCGTGAAGGTCGACGACGAATTGCCGGTGCCGCACCACTCGGGCTACGTCGACGTCGAAGAACGAGCAGCCGCTGTTCGATCACCAGAAAATCACGGGTAACGAGGCCGATACTGCGTCTTGCCGATGCATACGCACTAGGAGGTGAGCTGCGTGAACGACGGCGGAAGAGCCCACCGGCACTAGACTACCGGGAATCGTCTACCGGAATTCGCTAGACTACGAGCTGACTCAAACCCTCTCGAGATTTCTGATGACGAACTGCTGACTGAAACGCTTCAAGATTACCGACCTGCACGTCGTCGGTCGAAGGCAAGCCGATTCTCCGCGGGGTCAACCTGACGATCCGCCGCGGCGAAATCGCACGCCTTGATGGGCCCCAACGGCTCGGGCAAGAGCACGCTGGGCTACGCCATCATGGGGCATCCCGAGCTACGAAGTGACGCAGGGCTCGATCGAACTGATCGGCGGACGGTCAACGGCTCGACGTGCTGGGCATGGAGCCCAACGAGCGGGCCCGGGCCGGCATCTTCCTGGCCTTTCAGCGGCCGATGTCGATTCCCGGCGTGAAGATGGCCGACTTTCTGCGTCATGCCACGACGAACGTCCGCCGGCCCGACCGCAAGGAAGGGGAAGAACTGATTCCGATGCGCGAGTTCCGCAAGGAGCTGAAGGCCAAGATGGAACAATTGCGGATGGACCCCGAAT
Organism: uncultured Actinomycetes bacterium; assembly: GCA_963796625.1. Taxonomy (GTDB): domain Bacteria; phylum Actinomycetota; class Thermoleophilia; order Gaiellales; family Gaiellaceae; genus PALSA-600. The sequence goes on along the minus strand of CAWCME010000002.1, from coordinate 822,192 downwards.
TTGCCCGCCGCTACGTCAACGACGGCTTCTCGGGCGGCGAGATGAAGCGGGCCGAGATCCTGCAGATGGCCATGCTGCGGCCGAAGTTCGCCATTCTCGACGAGACCGACAGCGGCCTGGACGTCGACGCCGTGCGGCTGGCCAGCCAGAGCATCGCCGAGATCGGCGGCGCCGAGATGGGCATCCTGATCATCACGCACCACGACAAGCTGCTGGAGCACAACCGCGCCCGACTTCACGCACGTGATGTTGGGCGGCCGCATCGTCGAGACCGGCGGCGCCGGAGCTGGCCGAGGAATTGCACCAGGCCGGCTACGACCGCATTCGCGCCAGTATCCCGACGCGGCCGCGGACGAAGCGGCGATGACGCAAGACGAAAACGCACGAACGTCGGCTGGCAAGACAAGACAACGACGCACGGTTGACGATTGAGGACGGATTCCGAGCCACGCAGATGACAGCTGATGACGGCATCTGTGCTCTCAGTCCTCGGCAAGCGACCCGTGCAACGTCACGGCTAAACCTACTTCAACGAACGAAGATCATGGCCACCGACCTTAAGTCACGAACCGCACGGGTCGGCCTCGGCGAGATCAACAAATACGACTTCCGCAACGCCGAGAAGTACATCTTCAAGAGCCGCAAGGGGCTCGATGCCGAGATCGTGCATCAGATCTCGGACATGAAGAACGAGCCGGCACTGGATGCGCGACTTCCGGCTGCAAGAGCCTGGAGATCTTCAATTCCAAGCCGATGCCGCGCTGGGGCGGCAAGATCGACATCAACTTCCAGGACATCTTCTACTACCTCAAGCCGTCGGATCACCAAGGCAAGCACCTGGGACGACGTGCCCGACGACATCAAGAAGACGTTCGACAAGCTGGGCATTCCCGAGGCCGAGAAGAAATTCCTGGCCGGCGTGAAGGCCCAGTACGAGAGCGAGGTCGTCTACGGCTCGCTGCACGAGGATCTGAGCCGGCAAGGAGTGATCTTCACCGACACCGATTCGGCCGTCCGCGATTATCCCGACCTGGTGCGCGAGTACTTCAGCACGATCATTCCCGCCGACGGACAACAAGTTCGCGGCGCTGAACTCGGCCGTCTGGTCGGGCGGGTCGTTCATCTACGTCCCCAAGGGCGTGAAGATCGAGTTCCCGCTGCAGGCCTATTTCCGCATCAATGCCGAGAGCATGGGGCAGTTCGAGCGGACGTTGATCATCGTCGACGAAGGGGCGCAGATCCACTACGTCGAGGGCTGCACCGCCCCGATGTATACGACCGAGAGCCTGCACTCGGCCGTGGTCGAAATCATCGTCAAGAAGCACGCCCGCTGCCGCTACACCACGATCCAGAACTGGGCCAACAACATCTACAATCTGGTGACCAAGCGGGCCGTGGCCTACGAAGACGCCGTGATGGAATGGATCGACGGCAATCTCGGCAGCCGCCTGACGATGAAATATCCGGCCGTCTACATGATGGAGCCGGGCGCCCGGGGCGAAATCCTGTCGATCGCCTTCGCCTCGCACGGCCAGCATCAGGACGCCGGGGCCAAGGTGGTGCACTGCGCGCCGCACACGTCGAGCCGGATCATCTCGAAGAGCATCTCGAAAAACGGCGGCCGCGCCAGCTATCGCGGCCTGGTCAAGGTCGAGCCGGGCGCCAGAAGTCGAAGTCGAACGTCGTTTGCGACGCCCTGATTCTCGATTCCGCAAAGCCGCAGCGACACGTATCCGTACATCGAAGTCGAAGAGCAGGACGTCTCGATCGGCCACGAGGCCAGCGTCTCGAAGATCGGCGAGGAGCAATTGTTCTATCTCACCAGCCGCGGCCTGTCCGAGGCCGAGGCCAGCACGATGATCGTCAGTGGCTTCATCGAGCCGCTGGTCAAGGAGCTGCCGATGGAATACGCCGTCGAGATGAACCGGCTGATCGAGTTGCAGATGGAAGGATCGGTCGGCTAGAATTGAGACGGAAGCGGCGTAAGAATTTCTATGTTCGTGGGACTTTGCGGAGCCGACAATGGTGAAACTCGTTCTCGATGCAACAATGATCGATAAGCTGCAAGGGCTAGCCGCACCCTTGGAACTATGCGATGAAGCTGGGCATTTGCTCGCGCGTTTCTTCCCGCGGGCTACGATCCGAAATTGCTTGAGCCGCAAATTCAGCGCAGGAACTCGAGCGACGCTATAGGGAACCGGGACGGCTTTATACGACGGCTGAAGTCCTCTCGCACTGGAATCGCTTTAATGTTCAATCCCCTCTGGGTCGAGCGGGCCGTCAACGAATTAACCCATGAGTGGCTCGAGGCGGATGCACGCTTGCGACGGTTGATTGCGATTGCCGCCGAGGAAATCGACAATCAGTTGCGACTCCGGGCCGAATCGCTCGGCGAGTCGCGATCTGGCGCCGAGCGGATTCACTTTGTTGAACCTCTTGGCTTTACGTTTCGCGTCAGCGACGACAGACGGGTTGTGTACGTGCTTCACATCTGGCGGACCGATCGTCGCCGCGACCGATAAAGCAGTCAGGCACAAATCAGGTTGCGAAACATGCTCCCCAGTCAGTTGCAGGAATCTACGGCAGGAATCACGTCGGCTGCCTTCGACGCCTTTCTCGCATCGCGCGACGAGCCGGCCTGGCTCAAGGACCAGCGGCGGGCCGCTTGGCGCATCATTCGAGTCGCTGCCGATGCCGAATCGCAACGACGAAGAATGGATGCGGACCGATATTCGGCTGTTTCGACTGGATCGGTTTCGATTGCCGGTCGAAGCTGCGCCGGCTGCCGCACCGCCCGCGGCCTTGTTGTCGCACGGCGTTGATCTGGCCGGCTCGATGGTTGCCCGTCAACAGCCACTGCGTTTCTGCCGCGATCGAGCCGCAGTGGGCCGAGCGGGGAGTGCTGTTCGGCAGCCTCGATGCGTTGCTCGCCGAGCATGGCGATTTGCTCAAGCCGCATTTGTTTCGAGCGGTGAATCGCCGATACCGACAAGTTCGCGGCGCTTGCACGCGGCCTGTTGGTCGGGCGGGACGGTGCTGTATGTGCCGCGCGGCGTGAACGATCGACGAGCCGCTGCACATCTCTCGGCCCTGGCCGATGGCGGCGTCGATCTGGGGCACACTCTGGTCATTCTCGAAGCGGGCGCCGAAGCCACGCTGCTGGCCGAAACGGCCAGCGACGGCCCGACCGGCGCCGGCCTGCACTGCGGCGCCATCGAATTGCTCGTCGGCCCGGAGGCCAAGCTGCGCTACGTCAACTTGCAAAACTGGGGCGCAGGCGTCTGGCATTTCGCCCATCAGAAGGGCGCTGGTCGATCGCGATGGCCGGCTGCAATGGACGATCGGCGCGCTGGGCAGCCGGCTGGCCAAAGTCAATCAGCACGTGGCGCTGGTCGGCGCCGGGGGCCGACGCAAGTCAACGGCGTGATGTTCACCGAAGGCAAGCAGCATCTCTCCTACAACACGCTGCAGCATCACCAGTCGCCGCCATCTGCCGCAGCGACTTGCTGTACAAGGGGGCGCTGCAAGACAAGTCGCGGCTCGTCTGGCGCGGCATGATCAAAGTCGATCGCGAGGCGCAAAAGACCGACGGCTATCAGCGCAACGACAACCTCATGCTCTCCGAGCATGCCCGGGCCGATTCGATCCCCGGGCTGGAGATCGAGGCCGACGACGTGCGCTGCACGCACGGCTCGACGGCCGGCCGCGTCGACGACGAGCAGATTTTCTACTGCCGTTGCCGCGGCCTGACCCGCAAGGAAGCCATCCGCATGATCGTGGCCGGATTTTTCCAGCAGGTGTTCGATCGGATCACGATCGAAAGCGTTCGCGAGGCGCTGGGCGAAGCGATCGGCCGCCGCATTCGCGAATACGAGTGACGACGGCAAGGCGGCGACGGCGCTGCCACTGGCGGTTCGCGGCGAAACGGTTCGCGTGCTGACTTTCGATCGTCGACTGCCGATTTCCAAACTCCGATTTGCGACTTCCGCCATGTCCGATTTCGTTCGCGTTGCCAATGTCGTCCGAGATTCCCGATCCCGGCCGGCAGTTGGTCGAGGTCGACGATCGGCTGATCGTGGTGTTCCATGTCGGCGGGAAGTTCTACGCCCTCGACGATGTCTGCACGCACGACGGCGGCCCGCTGGGCGAAGGCGACGCTCGACGGCTTCGCGATCGCCTGCCCGCGGCACGGGCGCGAAGTTCGACATTCGCGACGGCCGCGCGCTGATCGATGCCGGCCACGCAGCCGACCGTGGCCCACGAAGTGAAGATCGAAGGCGACGACGTGTTCGTGAGCGTCATGAGTAGAATCGAATTGCGAATAGCGATGAGACCCGCGTGCCGCAAACCTTGCCGACGAGACATTTTTCCGGAGACCCTGCCATGGCCATTACCGAAGACGCCGTTCGCGAAGCGCTCAAGCAGGTGATCGATCCGGAGCTGTTCATCAACATCATCGACCTGGGACTGGTCTACCTGGTGACGGTCGACCGGCCGGCGAGAAGGCAGAACGTCAAGATCGAGATGACGATGACCAGCCCGGCCTGTCCCGCCGGCCCGCAGCTGCTTCGGCCAATCCAAGGAAGCCCTCGGGCCGGCTTGGAGGGAGTCGGCGACGTCGAGGTGAAGCTGGTGATGATCCCCCCTTGGACGCCCGACCGCATGACCGAAGACGCCCGCGACCAACTGGGGATTTTTTGAGCTGCGGTTTCGTCCATTTTCAGTCCGCCAGCGTCAATCCCCACGCTGGGAGACTGTCCGAGAGAACCGGCATCTCTTCCGGCGGGCGTTGCCAAAAGGGGGTCGGGAGTCGTTTTCGTCCGCTGAACGACCCGTAGTGCCAACTTGGATCATGGCGAAATCGACTCCCGCCCTTTTCGCGGCGAGCATCCCGGTCGCTGCGGCCGGTTCTTGGGCATGCTCCTGAGGCGCGAAGCGGCAGCGAGAGAGCACGCCTGGGCTGTGCAAAACCTGTGTTGATGCCAACTGGGCTTGCATTTTCCGTGCGTTTTTGTACCGGTCGTTTCATCTTGAGTTGACACGACGGTTGCCGATCAGGAGCATCCCGACAGAGATGAACGAGATGAGCCGGCGGTTTCGGCCAGCGACCGACACCGCCGGTCGGGAGGAGACGACGTTGCCTCGACCTCGATAGGGGTCGCAGCGCGCTCGCCGCCCGCCTCTCGCCCCGTGCCCTTCGTCACCCGGCACGGGACTATTGCGCTTGCCCGCGCCGCGCCCCCTTGCCACCCGCGGTTGCCGCCACGCAAGGGCCGCTTTAGAATGCGCTTGCGTCCGGCATCCAGCAGGGTGAATTTATTCTCGATCGACCAACCCAATCCGCGACCCGCATCGCCGTCCTCGGATCGACCGGCAGCATCGGCCGCAACGCGCTGGACGTGATGGCCGCTTCGGAGTGGCCGATTGCGTGCCGATCGCGCTTTCGGCGCATGGCAATACGGCCGCGCTGGTCGAGCAGGCGCGGCGATTCGAGCCGCGGTGGGTCATCGCCACCAACCCGCTCGGCGCCGAGCGGCAAGATTGGAGCGGCTTGCCCGCGAAGTCCGAATTGCTCGTCGGGGCCGAGGCGCTCGATCGCGTCGTTGCCGAAGCGGATGTCGATGTCGTGCTCGCGGCGATCGTCGGCAGCGCCGGGCTGCGCAGCACCTGGGCGGCGATCGAGGCGGGCAAGACGGTCGCCCTGGCCAATAAAGAGACGCTGGTGATGGCCGGGGCGCTGGTCACGCGGCTTGCCGCCCGCACCGGGGCGAGAATCCTGCCCGTCGATAGCGAGCATAGTGCCGATCTTTCAAGCCTTGCAGGCCGGCCGCCGCGAGGAAGTGCGGCGGATCGTGCTCACGGCCAGCGGCGGGCCGTTTCTGCGGCACACGGCCGAGCAGTTGGCCGGCGTGACCGTCGACGAGGCCCTGCGGCATCCGAATTGGAGCATGGGACCGAAGATCACGGTCGATTCGGCGACGATGATGAACAAGGCCCTGGAGATCATCGAAGCCCGCTGGCTGTTCGATCTGGCGCCGGAGCAGATCGACGTGGTCGTGCATCCGCAGTCGATCGTGCATTCGCTGGTCGAGTTCATCGACGGCTCGGTGATCGCGCAGCTGGGCCCGCCCGACATGAAGCTGCCGATTCAGTATGCGCTCTATTATCCGGAGCGCCGGGCCGGGATCGCCCCGCGGCTGGATCTGTCGCGGATGGTCCGCTTGGAATTCGAGCCCCCCGACTTGGCAGCGTTTCGGGGCGTTGGAGCTAGGCTTGCAAGCGGCCCGGTCCGGGGGGACGATGGGAGCGGTGCTCAATGCGGCCAACGAGGCGGCGGTCGAGCGATTTTTGGCCGGGCGGGCTGGCATTTACGCAAGATCGTCCCGGTCTGCCGGAAGGTTGTGGAACATCACCCGTTTGAACCCGACCCGACGCTGGCGCGGTTGCTGGAGTTGGACGCTTGGGCTCGAGAGGAGGTTGCGCGGTGGGCTTGCACTCTGATGGCTGCATTCGACGCTTGGGCCTGGCTGAATACGGGCTACACGATCGTCAAGGTCGCGGTCGGGCCTGGGCCTGGTGATTTTCGTGCATGAACTGGGCCATTTTCTGGTGGCCAAGGCGTGCGGCGTGAAGTGCGAGAAATTCTATCTCGGCTTCGATATCAACGGCTGGAAAATCTGCAAATTCCAATGGGGCGAAACGGAATACGGCATCGGCGTGCTGCCGCTGGGGGGCTACGTCAAGATGCTCGGCCAAGACGACAACCCCGACCGCGCCGCCGAAGAACGCGAGCGCGCGCAAGCTCCAGCAGCCGCACACCGCGGCGGTCAAGCATCCGGGCGATCTGCCGGCCGAGCCGACCAGCGGCGAGCACGCGGCCTTCGATCCGCGAAGCTACATGGCCAAGAGCGTGCCCCAGCGGATGGCGATCATCTCGGCCGGCGTGATCATGAATCTGATTTTCGCCGTGATCTTCGCGGCGATCGCCTATCGCAACGGAGTGCGCTACTTGCCCTGCGTGATCGGGGCCACTTCGCCGGGCGATCCGGCCTGGGTGGCCGGGATCGAGCCGGGAGATAAGATCGTCAAGATCGACGGCCAACCGCAAAGCGAGTTTCTACGATTCGATCACGATCTGAAAATGAACGTGATCCTCACCGGCACAAACGATTCGCTCGCCTTCGGAATCCGCCGCTACGGCACCGACCAGGTTGATACGATCCCTTTGCGGCCCGCCGACATCGACAAGGCCCACAAGGACATGGTGATCATCGGGGTCACCCCGTGCTTCACGACCACGCTGGCGGCCGATCCGACCTTTCCCGACTCGCCGGCGGCGCGGGCCAAGCCGGCCTTCGCGGCGGGCGACAAGATCACGCACGTGCAAGTCGGCGCGACGAATCACGCCTGCGCCGATTATTTCCGGTTGGAGCGAATCTTGGAGCAGTTTCCCGACGAGCCGTTGACCTTCGAGGTCGAACGGCCGGATGCCGAAAATCCCTCCGTCCCGCCAAAGACGCTGAAGATCGAAGTCGCCCGCAACCCCCGGCATACTCTGGGCATCGTGATGGCCATGCAGCCGATCGAGGCGATTCAAAAAGGCTCGCCCGCCGAGCAGGCCGGATTTCACGTCGGCGACCGACTGATTTCCGTCAACGGCAAGGATCGGATCGACCCCTTGCGTTTGGAAGAAGTTCTGCGTCCGTTGGTGGGCCAGGAAGCGACGATCGTGGTCGCGCGACCGCAGAAAGGGGGCCAGCCGGTCGAGGTCAAGCTGACGGTGAAGCTGCGCGCCCGCGCAACTTCGCCCTGCCGTTGTCCGACAACAGCCCCGTGGCGCCGATGAGTTGGGAATCGCCTATCGCGTGTCGAACACGGTGCAATCGATCGCGGCGGGAAGTCCCGCCGCCGGGCAGCTTCAGGCGGGAGACGAACTCGCGTCGGCGGCCTTTCCCGCGACCACAGCCGAGGAGAAAGCCCGCAACAAGAAGCTTGGCTTGCCGGCCAAGCCGCTCGAATTCGGCCCGGATCATCACAGTTGGCCGCTGCTGGATCGGTCGCTTCAAGACCTGCCCATCGGCCAAAAGATCGAACTCACCTGGCGGCGCGGGGGCGTGAAGCACCAGGCGACTCTGGCCACGGTGGCGGCCCAGGACCGCTTCGACCCGCAGCGCGGCTTGAATCTCAAGCCGCTGCTCGAAATGCGGCAAGTCGATTCCTGGGGCGAAGCCTTCGCGCTCGGTTTGCGCGAGACCAAGGAATCGGTCTGGCAAGTGATCGTGACGCTCCGCAAGCTCGTCAAGGGAGAGCTATCGGTCAGCGGATTCGGCGGCCCGATCACGATCGCTCACGCGGCGGGGAACGCCGCTTCGGAAGGGATCACCAGCTTGCTGATGTTTCTCACCTTTCTGAGCGCCAACCTGGCGGTGCTCAATTTTCTGCCGATTCCGATTCTCGACGGCGGCCACATGATGTTTCTGCTGTATGAAGGCATCCGCGGCAAGCCGGCCAGCGAACGGACGATGATGATCCTCACCTACGCCGGGCTGATCATCATCCTGACACTGATGGTGTTTGTCTTGGGATTGGATATTACCCGCTTGTTTTAGCCGGCGTTCTGCAAGCTGCGGTTGCAGATCGGGCATAAATGGCCGATAATCGAAGGTATCGCGGCGGTGCGGCATCGCGCGCGGGATCTTCGTTGACCGTCGAGAAATCGGACATGGCTGGCGCGTCGGACATGGCTGGCACAAGCGGGGGCTTCGATCCCTATTACAAATGGCTGGGAATTCCGCCTGACGAGCAGCCGCCGCACGCTTATCGGTTGCTGGGTCTCAAGCCGTTCGAGTCGGATCGCGAGGTGATTTCCAACGCCGCCGACCAGCGGATGGTCCATCTCCGTGGATTCCAGGCCGGCCGAAACGGAGCCCTGTCGCAGAAGATTCTCAACGAGGTCGCCGCGGCGCGGGTCTGCCTGTTGCAGCCGCAAAAGAAGGCCGAATACGACGAAGCCCTGCGGCAGACGCTGACCGCGCGCGAATTGGACCTCGTCGAGGTCGCCCCCGTAGCGGCGCCTCAAGAACCGCCTCCGCCCTACGACTACCCCACTCCGATCGGGCCGACTCCGATCGGCCGGAACCGGTTTTGCCGCGACCTCCAGCCGTTTCTTCGCCGATCCCGCCCCCCCCGATGCCGGTGCCTCCGGCCGACTTCCCATTTCCCGGGTCGAAGGGAGGCCCGGGCCCCGGCTTTCCCTTCCCCACCGCCCCGCGCCCCGCTCCGATTCTGCCGGAAGGGCTTGCCGCGTCCCCGATGCATGGCGAATCGCTGCCGGCCGTCGAATTGCCCAGCAGCCCAATGCCGGGGAGCCGTCCGCGGGTTGCGATGCGGTATTCGCCGCGGCGGCGGGGCAAGAACGCCTCACTGGCGCCGTTGTTGCTTATCGTGTCGATCATCGTGCTGTTGGTGGTTGTCGCGATCGTGGCGGTCGTGCTCTCCAGCGGCAATGGCGCCAACGGCGGAACTTCGCAGCCGACCGGCATGATCGTTCCCCGGCCGGCGGAAACGACCCGCCCCGGACCAATCCCACGGACCGCTCGCTTGTAACATCCGCTCCCCCCCTACGCTCTCTCTCGTAGGGGTGAACGAGTGATTCGCCCAAAACAAGCGTAACTTCCGAAATCTGAAGGGAATTGGTGCTCTATGAAACGTCTGGGAACTTTGGTCGTCTTGTCGATTTTCGGTCTGTTCATCAACTCTGCGGCGATTGGTCTGGCCGGCGGGCATCATGGAAGCAACCACAGCGGCCCCTCGACCGCCAGCAGCCATCGCAACACCATGAATCTCGGTGGAACTTCCAACAGCGGCCCCTCGACGGCCAGCAGCCATCGCAACACCATGAATCTCGGTGGAACTTCCAACAGCGGCCCCTCGACGGCCGGCAGCCACCGCAACACCAGGAATCTCGGCGGCGCCTCCCACGACGACCACGATCATGGCCATTGCGGAAATTGCGGCCAGAATCATTGCGGCCAGAATCGTTGTGGCCAGGGTCATTACGTTCACAACTCTTGCAGTTGGGATCATTGCGGACACGAACATCACGGCAACGGGGATTGCGGTAATTCGATGGGCCATGACGGCACAAAGCCTGTTCGCGAATATCCGGGCGGAGTGGCGCCGGGAATGGGTCCGGTCGGAACCCCGGAGAATCCGGGCAAGCTTCCGCCGCGCACCGTGACCCATCCGATCCTGGAAACCGGCTCGACGTTTGCCGGGACTCGCAAGTTCCAGGGCATTCTGGGCAGGACGGCCGGTGCCGGTTCGCGGGGGAATGGATCACAATCGGGCCGGCCGCCGGCGCGACGCAGCCGGGCCAGATTCCGACCCTGGGCACGGGCTTCAGAGGTTTCGCCGGCGCCGTCGGCCACGACGTGGGCAGCGGAGTGGGCACCGCTGTGACCGTAGCGTTGGATGGAGTCGGCGACGTGGTGGGTGGAATCGGGAGTGTTTTGGGAGACGTGTTCTAGTCTCGGGGCCGAACAGACGGCTGCGGGCTCGGAAGCCGCCAGCCGATTCGCTCGGCCTGTTCGAATCGAAAAAACCACAACCGGGGCGACTCGCGATGAGTCGTCCCGGTTTTTTTGTGCGCCGCGGCGGGCGAACTCCGAGCAGAATTCGAATTCGTCGGCGTCTCCGCTACATCCCCCCGTTGGCCGCAGCGATCGGCCATGCCCGCTCCGAATTCCCGAAAGGCGCTGAAAAATCGCCAGCATTGGCAGCGCCGTTCCAAATGCTATGCTTACCTGAGCGGTTCCCCTGGCAAGTCCAGCTTTTTGCCCGACGCCGAATCAGGAATTCTTTCGCATGAAATCGCGTCTCTGCTTGTTCGCGGTGCTCATTCTGACGGCCCTTCCCTCCGGCGTCGCCGCCAAGGGGCCGACGTTTGCGAGCGCGACCGCGGTCGATCCTCTCAAGTTGCTTCCCGCGCCTCCGACGGCCAAATCGGCCGAAGTGCGCGACGAATTGAACGAAATGGTCGCCATGCAACACTGTCGAACGAAGGCCGACGTGGCCCGTTGTGCCTCGGAGGTTCGGTTGCATCTCGACGCGTTCGAAAGCGTGTTGGGGCCCTGGTGTACGACAAAGAATCTGCCTCGGCTGGCCAAGCTGCTCGCGGAGGTTGACGCCGATACCAAACAGGTCTCTTATATCGCCAAGAGTCATTTTCGCCGGCCCCGGCCCGAACATGAAGACCAGCGGATTCATGTTCCGATCCAGAAGGATTCGAGCTTTGCCTATCCGAGCGGCCATGCCACGCGCGGGATGCTCTATGCCATGATCCTGGCCGAACTTGTGCCCGATCGCCGCGACGCGCTACTCGAGCGGGGCCGCCAAATCGGCTGGGACCGGGTGATCGCCGGTTTGCACCATCCGACCGATATTTACGCGGGGCGCATGCTCGGCCGTGCGATCGCCGAATCGCTGCTCGCCGATCCGAAATTCCAAGCCGAATTGCCGGGCCTGAAAGCCGAAGTCCGCGCCGCCCAACATCGTGCCGAAGCATCCGCCGCTCGTTGAGCATGCCACACTAGCCCGCAGCGCAAGCGAGGGAATCGGGTCGTAGCTTGCCGAGCGCTCTCGCTTGTCCGTAGCGGTGGCTTCTCCGAGAACCGGCATATCTTCCGGCGGGCGTTGCCAAAAGGGGACGGGAGTCGATTTCGCCCGCTGAACGACCCGTAGTGCCAACCTGCAGCATGGCGAAATCGACTCCCGACCCCTTTCGCGGCGAGCCGCCGCTCGTTGAGCATGCCACACTAGCCCGCAGCGCAAGCGAGGGAATCGGGTCGTAGCTTGCCGAGCGCTCTCGCTTGTCCGTAGCGGTGGCTTCTCCGAGAACCGGCATATCTTCCGGCGGGCGTTGCCAAAAGGGGACGGGAGTCGATTTCGCCCGCTGAACGACCCGAAGTGCCAACCTGCAGCATGGCGAAATCGACTCCCGACCCCTTTCACGGCGAGCCGTCACTCGCTGAGCGTGCCACACTAGCCCGCAGCGCAAGCGAGGGAATCGGGTCGTAACTTGCCGAGCGCTCTCGCTTCTCCGTAGCGGATGGCTTCTCCGAGAACCGGCAAATCTTCCGGCGGGCGTTGCCAAAAGGGGGTCGGGAGTCGATTTCGCCCGCTGAACGACCCGTAGTGCCAACCTGCAGCGTGGCGAAATCGACTCCCGACCCCTTTCGCGGCGAAGCATCTCCTCGCCGCAACCGGTGCTTGGACTCCCTTGCCAGCGCGTCGGGCTAGTGTGCGACCGCTTTCAATGCGAACGTTCCATGCCGAATTCCAGTTGGAGTTGCGGGTCTTTGTCGGTCTCGGGATTGAGTTCTTTGAAGAGCAGGCTCGGCTGGATGTCGTGGTTGTGTTGATACTTGTCGCTGACGTATTCGATGATTTCGCCGCAGACTCTGATGATAGAAGATCTGGCAGATCGGCACGCCCGCATAGATGCGGACCGGCTGCACGGCGAACATTTCGAGCGTCCAGATAGCCGCAAAAGCCCACGTCGCCGAAGCCGGCCGTCACATGGACGAACAACCCCAGGCGGCCGACCGACGACCGCCCCTCGATCATCGGCACATGGTTGTGCGTCTCGGTGCGCTCGATCGTGCGGCCGAGATAAAGCTGATTCGGGCTGAGCACCAGGCCCTCGGCGGGAATCTCGACGCGGCGAACGCGATTGGCCCGCCGCATGTCGAGTACGACCTCTTCGTAGGTCATCAATTCGTGGTGCAGCGTGAGATTGTAGCTGTTGGGATTCAGATTCGCGTCGTCGAACGGCTCGATGACGATGTTCCGACCCAATTGCGAGCGGATTTCGTGGCCGGTGAGAATCATCGTGCAGGGGTCGGGGGTCGGGGATCAGGGGTCGGGGGTCGGGGGTCAGGGGTCAGGGTCGGGGGTCGGGGGTCGGGGGTCAGGGGGTCAGGGTCGGGAGTGCGCAGCGACCGTCGGGGGCATGCGTGCGGATCGCCGGGGGGCCGGCTTTCGCTTGCGCGGCGCGGGCTTGCGCGCGCGACGCTGCGCATCGCGGGCCGCGTGACTTTTTGCTCCACGCCGATCCGCGGGCAGAGGGATTCCAGTGGGCAGATTTCGCATTTGGGACTGCGGGCGAGGCAGACGGCCCGGCCGTGAAAAATCATTGCATGGCTGAAGTCGATCCAGTCGCCGCGCGGAATCACCGCCATGAGATCCCGCTCGGCCTTCACGGCATCGGTCGCCCGAGTGAGCCCCAGTCGCCGGCTGATCCGACCGACGTGGGTATCGACGACGATCCCCGAGGCGATGCCGTAGCCGGTGCCCAACACGACGTTGGCCGTCTTGCGGCCGACGCCGGGCAATTCGACGAGTTCTGCGAGCGTGCGCGGAACCTCGCCGCCATACGCGCCGACCAATCGGCGGCAGCACTCTTGAATGCTCTTGGCCTTGTTGCGAAAGAAGCCGGTGCTCTGGATGATCCGCTCGATGTCGGCCCGCTTCGCGCCGGCCAAAGCGGCGGCGCTCGGATATTCGGCGAACAACACGGGGGTCACCATGTTCACGCGCACGTCGGTGCATTGGGCCGAGAGGATCGTCGCGATCAGCAATTCGAGCGGCGAGCGGAAACTCAAGGCGCAATGGGCCTCGGGATAGGCCTTGCGCAGGCGCTTGACGATCTGTTTGGCGTGCGGCTTGTGTTCGACGGTTTTGACCATGAAAATCCGGCCGGCCGTTGGTTGGGGCGGAATCGCCCCCGCGATGTCAGATGGGCGTCCGCGGCGCAGCGGTGGGTCGCCGCTGGGGGCGCCGCGAGGGATTCAATTCTCAGAGGCATCGCGCGGGCTGTCAAGCGGCCCGCGCTGGCGGGTGTTGGCAAGTTTTGTCGGCAACGATCGTGCCACCTGCGACTCAGTTCCACGAGACATCGCGATGGCAGCCGCCAAGCAGTTGCTTGCGACGCCCGGCGGGCCCGCACTGCTTGCCAACCGCCGAAAAGGCCGGCTCTTGCGGCATCGACCATTGCGGCGGTTGGCAAGCAGTGGCACGAACTGCCGACACGGCACCCTTGCTCGGCGAAGTGCCTCTTTGGCATGGATTGTGCTGAACTGCACCGGCTGGCGTCGTGCGAAAGTTCACGCCGACGATGGCGCGGTGCCGGCGGAGATGGCCCCGCGCGATTCGAGTCCACGTTGGTCGCTTTCCGCCCGCCGCGGGGGAAATTGCGGCCGACGGGAATCGACGTCGGCGAAGGGAATGTTCTCCGGCGAAAACCGAACCCAATAAGGGGGGCTGAATCGAATGATGCATCAACTGCCGATCTTGCCCTCGGAACCGACGCGTCGTGAACGGCTCGCAGCCGATGATTCGCGGACCGCTCTTGACGCCGAAGCCACCGCCTCGTTGGAAGCTGCGCTCCGCCACGCGATCGACGGCGAAGTGCGGTTCGACAAGGGCACCCGAGCGCTCTATGCGACCGATGGCTCGAATTACCGCCAAGCGCCGATCGGCGTGGTCGTTCCGCGGCACGTGGAGGACGTCGAGACCGCCGTGCGACTGGCCCGCGAGCACGATGCGCCGATCTTGTCGCGCGGCGGCGGGAACCAGCCTGGCCGGACAGTGCTGCAACGTCGCGGTGGTGATGGATTTCTCGAAATACATGCACCACGTGGTGCATATCGACGCGGCGACGCGGCTGGGCCATGTGCAGCCCGGATGCGTGCTGGATCATTTTCGCGAGACGGCCAAGCACGCAGGCGGGGCTGTTTTTCGGCCCCGATCCGGCGACGCACAGCCGCTGCACGATCGGCGGAATGCTCGGCAATAATTCCTGCGGCAGCCATTCGCTGCTGAGCAAGAATCACGGACTCGGCGTGCGGATGAGCGACAACACGCACGCGCTCGACGTGCTGCTCTACGACGGCACGCGGCTGCACGTCGGCCCGACGCCGCCGCGAGGAACTCGACGCAATCATTCGCGGAGGTGGCCGGCGCGGGGAAATCTACGCGGCCCTGCAAGTCGCTCGTCGATCGGTATGGCGACGCCGATCCGCGAGCGAGTTTCCGAAGCTGGAGCGGCGCGTGTCGGGCTACAACCTCAACGATCTGCTGCCCGGAAAACGGCTTTCACGTGGCGCGCGCGCTGGTCGGCTCGGAATCGACGCTGGTGACGATTCTGGAGGCCACGCTGCACCTGGTTCCGGCCCCAGCGGCGCGCACCGTGGCGATGCTCGGCTTTGCGGACATCTACACCGCGGCCGAGTGTGCGCTGGAGGTCTTGAAATTCAAGCCGATCGCCTGCGAGGGAATCGACGAGCTGCTGTTCGAGTATGTGAAGAAGAAGGGAGACGAAAACGCCAGCTTGGCGATCTTGCCGCAGGGGCCGGCCTTCTTGCTGGTCGAGTTCGGCGGCGACTCCAAGGCCGACAGCGACGATCAGGCCCGCCGGATGATGGATCACGTCAAAGGACTTGGGGCCGCGCGCCCGGTCGACATGAAGCTCTACGACGACCCGCAGCAGGAGAAGATGATCTGGGACGTGCGCGAGGGCGGCCTGGGCAGCACGGCCTGGGTGCCCGGCATGCCCGACACCTGGCCCGGCTGGGAGGACTCGGCGGTTCCGGTCGAAGCGGTGCCGCAATATCTGCGCGAGCTGCGGCCGCTGTTCGACAAGTTCGGCTATCACCCGTCGCTGTATGGCCACATGGGTCAGGGATGCGTGCATTGCCGCGTGGGTTTCGACCTTTACACGGCAGCGGGCATCGAGAAATACAAGCGGTTCATGGACGAGGCGGTCGATTTGGTCATCAAGTTCGGCGGCGTCGCCTCGGGCGAGCATGGCGACGGCCAGGCGCGCGGCGAATTCCTGCCGCAGATGTTCGGCCCGGAATTGTTCGAGGCCTTCGAGGAATTCAAGCGCATCTGGGATCCGACCAACCGCATGAACACCGGCAAAGTGGTGAATCTCGATGGCCCGGCTTACGGCATCACGGAGAATATGCGGATCGGGCCCGGACTACGACCCGCCGCAGCCGCAGACCCATTTCGCCTATCCGGCCGATCGCCACAGCTTCGCGCGGGCCGCGTTGCGGTGCGTCGGCGTCGGCGCCTGCCGCCGCGAAGGGGGCGGAACGATGTGCCCTTCGTACATGGTCACCCGCGAAGAGAAGGATTCGACGCGTGGCCGGGCGCGGATGCTCTTTGAGATGATGAACGGTGAAGTGATCGAAGACGGCTGGAAAAGCGAAGAAGTCAAGGACGTCGCTCGACCTGTGCTTCTCCTGCAAGGGCTGCAAGGGCGATTGCCCGGTCAACGTCGATATGGCGACGTACAAGGCCGAATTTCTCAGCCACTATTACGACGGCCGGCTGCGGCCGCGCCATGCTTATGCCTTCGGCTGGATTCACATCTGGGCGACGCTGGCGTCGGTCGGCGCCGTCGCTGGCGAACCTGTTCACGCAGCTGCCCGGGCTGAGCCGCGATCGCGAAGTTTGCTGGCCGGCGTGCATCCGCAGGCGCAAGATTCCGGCCTTTGCGCCGCAGTCGTTCAAGCAATGGTTCCGTCGCATCGAGCCGAAGCATCCGGCTGGGCCGCCGGTCGTGCTGTTCGCCGACACGTTCAACAATCACTTTCATCCGGATGTTGCGATCGCCGCCGTCGAAGTGCTCGAGGACGCCGGATTCCGCGTCGATCGTGCCGATGGCCGACGTGTGCTGCGGCCGCCGCTTTATGACTATGGCTTTCTCGAGCATGGCCAAGCGGTGGTGGATCGACCTGCTCGACAAGCTGCGGCCGTATTATCAGGCGGGCATTCCGATGGTCGTGCTCGAGCCGAGTTGCTGGGCGGCGTTCAAGGATGAACTGACCAATCTGCATGCCCAACAACGAGGACGCGAAGCGGCTGCAAGGATCTCACCTTCACGCTGAGCGATTTTCTCCGCTCGCAAGCGCCGCGACTATACGATCCCCACGCTGCAGCGCAAGGCGATCGTGCATGGCCATTGCCATCAGAAAGGCGCTCGACACCCTCAACGACAAGGAATTCGGCAAGCTCTTCGCGGAAAAGGAAATCTTCGACAAGATGGGCCTCGAGCATCAACATCCCGACGCCGGCTGCTGCGGCATGGCGGGCGCATTCGGCTACGAAAAAGTCAACGACCATTACGAGGTGGGCGTCGCCGCCGGCGAACGGGTGCTGCTGCCGGAGGTGCGCAAGGCGGCGGACGACGAGCTCATCGTCGCCGACGGCTTCAGTTGTCAGGAGCAAATCGAGCAACAAACCGACCGCGTGGCACTGCACATCGGCGCAGGTTTTGCAACTCGCCATGTCACGGCGCCGACGCCATGCCGCCGGGCGCGCCCGAAGCGCCGATGGTCGCCGAGCGCCGCCGCGCCGAGCGCGCGCGGCATGACGCGGCGCCGCCGTTCTCGGCTCGGCGCGCGGACTACTGGCCGGCGGCTTGGTCCTGTGGGCGACTGCCGCCGCACGAAAAGGATTCGCACACGAGAAGCGAAACTATGATGCACGTCGATCGAAACAGCGTGGTTGTGATCACCGGAGCCTCGGGCGGCGTGGGACGGGCGACGGCCCGCCTGCTCGCCAAACGCGGCGCGAAGCTCGCGCTTGCTCGCGCGCGGCCGCGACGGGCTCGAAGGGGCCAAACGCGAGGTCGAAGCGCTGGGCGGCCAAGCCCTGGCGATTCCCACCGACGTCAGCCAATTCGACCAGGTGCAAGCCGCCGCCGACGCCGCCGAGCAGGAACTTCGGGCCGATCGATCTGTGGATCAACAACGCGATGGTCTCGATGTACAGCCCGTTCATGAAAATGACGCCCGACGAATTTCAGGCATATCGTCGAAGTGACGTTCCTGGGGAACGTTCACGGCACGCGCTGCGCCCTCGAGCAGATGATGCCGCGCAATCGGGGCGTGATCATCCAGGTCGGCTCGGCGCTGGCATTTCGCTCGATCCCCTTGCAAAGCGCCTATTGCGCCAGCAAACACGCCATTCAAGGCTTTACCGAATCGATCCGCAGCGAATTGATTCATCAGAAGAGCCACGTCCGCGTGTCGGTCGTCAACATGCCGGCGCTCAACACGACCCAATTCACCTGGACCAAAAACAAAATGCCGCACAAGCCGCGGCCGACCGGCACGATTTTTCAGCCGGAAGTGGCCGCCGATGCGATTCTGTTTGCCGCGGAAAACAATCGCCGCGAGGTCATGGTCGGCTACACGACCGTCGAGGCGACGCTCGGCGAAAAAGTCATCCCCGGCATGCTCGATCATTATCTGGCCAAAGCGGCCTGGGACGGCGCCATGCTGCCGGAACCCGCCGACCCCGACAAGCCCGATAACTTCTGGGAACCGCTGCCCGGCGATCACGGTTCGCACGGCGCCTTCGACAACGTGGCCCGCAGCTTCAGCATCCAGCTTTGGGCCACCAAACATCGGAAGAGCTTGCTGGGCGGATTGCTGCTGGGGGTCGCGGCATTGGCCGGGTTTCTGCTCGCCGACTCCGCCAGTTGCCGACGAGCGCGGCGATAGGACATCGACAGGCATTGGAAATCGCCGTCGCCCGAGCGGGCCCTGGCGGCCGGGAGTCACTACCGAATCCGGGGAGGGTATGAGCGATGCGCGGCTTGGACGCCATGATGCTGCTGGCGGCGGTTCCTTCTCCGCGTTGCGCGCGATCGCCTGGATTTCCCTCGCCCTGGCGGCTGGCTCGCGCCGCGGCTGATCGCCGCCGATCTGTTCGCGGGCCGGCGACAAAAAATGGCCGATCATGAACGTCGTCTGGCCGCTCACGGCGCTCTACGGCGGGCCGCTGGCTCTCGGAACCTATTGGGCCATCGGCCGCACTCCGGCGATGTCGCCGCACGGGCAGTCGCCGGCGCAGCCGCCGATGCATCACGGCCGGCGCCCGATGTGGCAAGCCGCCCTGCTCGGCGCGACCCACTGCGGCGCTGGCTGCATGGTCGGCGACGTGCTCTCCGACGGCGCTTTGTTTCGCATTGGGCGCGACGGCCCTGTTAGGGTCCGCCTTGCTCACGTCGTATGTTTTCGACTTTATCGCGGCTTATCTGTTGGGCATTGTGTTTCAGTATTTCGCGATCGCGCCGATGCGCCAGCTTTCTGTCGGCCAGGGCATCTGGGCCGCGATCAAGGCCGACACGCTCTCGCTGATCGCATTTCAAGTCGGCATGTACGCCTGGATGGCCGTTTATCAGACGTTGATTTTTCAGCCGCGGCTCGAAGCCGATTCGCCCGTGTTTTGGTTCATGATGCAGATCGGCATGCTGGCCGGCTTGGCGACGAGCTTTCCGATGAATTGGTGGCTGATCCGCGAGGAATCAAGGAGGCGATGTGATGAAAGCGAAATTGCTCGTTGCGGCCGATCAAGAGCGGCAATGGGCGTTGGTTTTCGACGCCGGCGATGACGTGCTGGAGAGCTTGAAGCAATTCGCCGCCGACCAGCGGCTCACCGCGGCGCATTTCAGCGGAATCGGCGCTTTCGCCGAGTCGACCGTGGCCTGGTTCGATCTCGATCGCCAGGAGTATCAGCCGATTCATCTCGACGAGCAAGTTGAAGTGCTCAGCCTGCTCGGCGACGTCGCCGACGATCGCGGCCATCCGGCCGTGCATGCCCATATCTGCGTGGCCAAGCGCGACGGCACGGCGCATGGCGGCCATCTGCAAAAAGGTCGCGTGCGGCCGACCTTGGAAGTGATCTTGAGCGAGTCGCCCGCCCATTTGCGCAAAACATTTCGGCCGGAGTTCGGTCTTGCGCTGATCGATCTGTCCGAATCGGCTGCCGCGGACTCCGGAAAACCGTTATCCTCTCGATCCTAAGGAACGTCATCATGTCGATCACAGTCGGCCAATATGTCATGCAGCGGTTGCAGGAATGGGGTATCGAGCGCATCTACGCCTTTCCCGGCGACGGCATCAACGGCCTCCTCGGCGGGCCTGCGCAAGAACGGCGACAAGCCGCGCTTCATCCAGGCGCGGCACGAGGAGCTGGCCGCGTTCATGGCCTGCGGCGCACGCCAAATTCACCGGCACCGTAGGCGTCTGCATGGCCACCAGCGGGCCGGGGGCGATCCATCTGCTCAACGGGCTTTACGACGCCAAGATGGACCATCAGCCGGTGGTCGCCATCGTCGGGCCAGTCCGCGACCACGGCGATCGGCAGCCAATATCAGCAAGAGGTCGATCTGCAATCGCTCTTCAAAGATGTCGCCAGCGAATACTGCATGACGGTGATGAGCCCCGGCGCCGTGCGGCATTGCATCGATCGGGCGGTGCGGATCGCGCTTGGATCAGCGGACCGTCACCTGCCTGATCTTTCCCAAGGATATCCAAGAAGAAGCGGCCGTGCCCGATCCGCCGCAGCGCCACGATTACGCGCTCACCGGCGTCGGCTGCCCCATGCCCTACATGATTCCCCACCAGGCCGATCTCCAGGCCGCCGCGAAGATCCTCAACGAAGGCAAGAGAGTGGCGATGCTCGTCGGGGCCGGCGCCATCGACGCGCAGGACGAGGTGCAGCGGATCGCCGAACTGCTCGGCGCCGGAGTCGCCAAAAGCTGGCTCGGCAAAGCCGTCATGCCCGAGGATGTTCCCTATTGCACCGGCCACATCGGCCTGCTCGGGCAGCAAGCCGAGTTGGGATCTGATGCAGGATTGCGACACGCTGCTCGTCGTCGGCAGCAGTTTTCCCTATGGCGAGTTCTATCCGCCAGCCGGGCAAGCCAAGGGAGTGCAGATCGACATCGACGGCCGGCTGTTGAGCCTGCGCTATCCGATGGACGTGAATCTCAAGGGCGATGCCAAGCAGACGCTCGCGGCGCTGATGCCCCTGATCGAACGCAAGACCGATCGCAGTTGGCAACAAGAGGTCATCGCCGAGCGTGAAGGATTGGTGGAAGGTCGTCGAAGGCCGCGCGCATGACCGACGGCAACGACGGCCTGCTCAATCCCGAACGCGTCTTCTGGGAACTCAGCCCCAAGCTGCCCGACCGCTGCATCCTCTCGGCCGACAGCGGCACCACCGCCAATTGGTATGCCCGCGACCTGAAGATCCGCCGCGGCATGATGGCCAGCGGCAGCGGCAATCTCGCCACGATGGGCGCGGCCGTGCCGTATGCGGTCGGCGCCAAATTCTGCTTTCCCGATCGCGTCTGCATCGCCGTCACCGGCGACGGCGCCATGCAGATGAACGGGCTCAACGCCTGCATCACCGTCGCGAAATACTGGAAGGAATGGTCCGATCCGCGCTGGATCACGCTGGTGCTCAACAACCGCGACCTGAACCAGGTGACTTGGGAACAGCGGATCATGGTGGGCGACATCCGCTTCGTCGCCAGCCAGGAGCTGCCCGATTTTCCCTACGCCGCCTTCGCCGAATCGATCGGGCTGCGCGGCATTCGCGTGGAAAAGCCCGAGCAGCTTGCCGACGCGTGGGACCAGGCCCTCGCCAGCGATCGGCCGGTCGTCGTCGAGGCGATCACCGATCCCGACACGCCCACCATCCCGCCGCACATCACGCATGAAGATGGCCAAGCACTTCACCGAGACGATCCTCCGCGGCGACCCGAACGAGGCCGGCATCATCAAACAAGCCATCAAGGGCATGGTCCAAAGCATTTTACCCCATTCCAGTTGAGCCCGATTCGGTGGCAGTAGTGGCCACACTAGCCCGAAGCACAAGCGAGGGATCGTCGTTGAAGCGCCAGTGAGGGATCATAGTTGAAGCGCCAGTGAGGGATCGTCGTTGAAGCGCAAGTGAGGGATCGTCGTTGAAGCGCAAGCGAGGGATCGTGCCTAGTTGCGGCCGGGCGATCCGACTCCCTCGCTCGCGCGCCGGGCTAGTATTAACCGGTTCGCTTGCGAACCGCCGTGGGGCCCCCGTAGGACGGCTCTCCCGAGCCGTCGCCCTAGGAGCCACCGCAAGAACTGCCCGCGGCGAAGGGATGCTCGCCGTGAAAGGGGTCGGGAGTCGATTTCGCCCGTTGAACGTCCGTAGTGCGAACCGGCATCATGGCGAAATCGACTCCCGACCCCCTTTGGCAACGCCACCGGAAGATATGCCGGTTCTTGGACAGCCTCCTAGGAAATTCGATACTCGGCGGCGTCGGCCTCTTTCAACGTCATGCCGTGGCCGGGACGGCTGCGGTCGGGCCAAAGTTGCCCCTCGCCGGCGCGAGCGCGCCGTCGAACACGATCCGATCGATGCGGTTGTGATCGTGGAAATACTCGACATGCCGCAAGGCCGAAGCCGCGCAGGCCACGTGGGCATGGAGTTGCGGGGCGCAATGGGCCGAGAGCGGCATGTGAAACGCCTCGCAGAGGGCGGCCACCTTGAGAAATCCGCTATAGCCGCCGCATCGCGTGGCATCGGCCTGCAGACAATCCACCGCGCCGGCCTGCAACATCTGCAAGAAATAGCCCGGCGTGTCGCCATATTCGCCCGCGGCGATATCCATGCCGGCGGGTCCGCGCTCGCGAATCAGCCGTAGCCCCGGCAAATCGTTCGACGGCCGCGGCTCCTCGAACCAAGAGACGGCCGACTCCGCGGCGAATCGTTCGGCCATCGCCAGAGCCTGCTTGACGGAGTAGCCTCCATTGGCATCGACGAAGAGTGCGACCTTGTCGCCGATCGCCCTTCGCGCAACGGCCACGCGGCCTGGATCGGCCGCCGGATCGCGGCCGACTTTCATTTTCACCCGTTCGATCCCTTCGGCCGCCCATCCGCCGAGTTGCTCCGCCAACCGCGCCTCGGTATAGCTGGTAAATCCGCCGCTGCCATAGAGGGCGCCGAGAGCCGGACCGCGCCCCACAAGTCGATCAACGCCGCGTCCAGCAACTTCGCCTTGAGATCCCAGAGGGCAATATCGACCGCCGCGATCGCCATCGATCCGGCCCCTGGAACGCCCGCATTGCGCAACTCATGCCGCATCGCTTGCCATGCTCCTTCGACAGCCAGCGCCGAGCGACCCATGACGACTTGCCGCAAATTGCCGGCGATCAACTGCGCAGTCGCCGCGGCCGCATAGGTCCAGCCGAGTCCTGTCGCGCCGCCGGCAGTCGCCTGCACGACGATCACGTCGGTGTGATTCCACTGGAGCGTGCCATCCGATTCGGGCTGATCGGTGGCGACGCGATATGTGGCCACTTCGAGTGATTCGATGGGCGGATCGTCGGTCATGGCAGGATTCTCCCGCGGGCATTGCCAAATCGGGTCGGGCGTCGATTTCGCCGTGCTGCCGGTTCGCACCGCGGATCGTTCGGCCGGCGAAACGGACTCCCGACTCCTTTTACGGCGAGCATCCCCTCGCCGCGGCAGGTTCTTGAACAGGCTCCTAGTCCGCACGCCGCATAGGGTGTGCCAAATGTGATCCGGCACAGGTTGCGAGCGAGAATTTCGCAGATTCCGCGGGCCGCCCATGCTGCGGCCCGAAATCCGGCGGCGGACGGGGGTATTCGCCGGATCGGCCGCCTCCTATGATTTATAATTGGAAGACGCGCGGGAGAACGATTTTCCGCGATGCCCGACCGCGCCGCCGCGTTTATCCGTGCCGGCGACTTGCCGACAATTTACCGCCGCTCGATCCTTAAAACGCCGACTTCGCTTCCGTGCCCGAACAAACTTTCCAAGCCGAACATTTCATCAACCGCGAGTTGAGCTGGCTGGAGTTCAACGCGCGCGTGCTCGAAGAAGCGGAAGATCCGACCAATCCGCTGCTTGGAGCGGGTGCAAGTTTCTGGCGATCTTCAGCTCGAACCTGGATGAATTCTTCATGGTTCGCGTGGCCGGGCTTGCGCGAGCAGGCCTTCGGCGACGGGGCGCCGCAGGATTACTCGCCCGACGGGCATGCGGCCCGTCACGCAGTTGCAGCGGATCGCCAAGCGGACCCAGGAACTCGTCGCCGCGCAATACCGCTGCTGGAACGAATCGGTGCTGCCGCAGCTTGGCCGCCGAAGGGATTCGGCTGCTTCGACGCCGACGAACTTGACCGACGCCCAGAACGAAGCGCTCGACCATTTCTTTCGCGAGCGGGCGTTTCCGATTCTCACGCCGATGGCCGTCGATCCGGCCCACCCCAGCCCGCGTTATCACAACCGCGGCGCTGTATCTGGCGGCGATGCTCGAGCGCCGCCGCGGCTTGGGCCCGAAGCAATTGTTCGCCGTGGTGCAAGTGCCGCAGGTGTTGCCGCGGCTGGTGCCGCTGGGCCAGGGCGACGAATCAGCATTTCATCC
Organism: uncultured Actinomycetes bacterium; assembly: GCA_963796625.1. GTDB lineage: Bacteria > Actinomycetota > Thermoleophilia > Gaiellales > Gaiellaceae > PALSA-600. The sequence goes on along the minus strand of CAWCME010000002.1, from coordinate 797,898 downwards.
TGCTGGAAGAGGCCGTTTCGGCCCGGCTTGCCGGAATTGTTCGGCGGCTTCGAGGTCCTGTCCTGGCACGACCTTCCGCATCACGCCGCGACAGCGACATCGAGTTGCTCGAGCAAGAGTCGGACGACATGCTGCGGCTGATCGAAGACCGGCTCAAGGCCCGGCAGCGCGGCCAGGCCGTGCGGCTGGAAGTCGCGGCCGGCGGCAACGAAGAGCTGATCCGGATGATCATCGAAGCCGAAGCGATCCGCGACGGCGACGGCTCGCCGAAGCGTATAGCGAAGTCTATCGCGATTCCCGGCCCGCTCGATCTGACCGCGCTGATGGAACTGACGCAGATTCCCGACCGCGAGTCAGCTTCGCGATCCGCCGTTTACGCCGCAGCTGCCGCGCGGGCATCGGCCGCGCGGCAGCGACGACCTGTTCGCCGACCATCCGCCCGCCACGACATCCTGCTGCACCATCCGTACGACTCCTTCGACCCGGTGGTCGAGTTCGTCAGCCGGGCGGCCAACGACCCGCAACGTGCTGGCCATCAAGCAGACGCTCTACCGCACCAGCGGCGATTCGCCGGTCACGCGGGCCCTGATTCAGGCGGCCGAAAACGGCAAGCACGTCACGGCCCTGGTCGAGCTCAAGGCCCGCTTCGACGAAGCAGAACAACGTGAGCTGGGCGCGGCAGCTCGAGCGGGCCGGCGTCCACGTCGTGTTCGGCTTTCTCGACCTCAAGACGCACTGCAAGGTGTCGCTCGTCGTGCGGCAAGAGGGAAGCGTCGTCCGCCGCTACGTCCACCTCGGCACGGGCAACTACAATCCGACCGACGGCCCTGCTCTATACCGATCTCGGCCTGTTCACCGCCAACGAAGACATGGCGGCCGACGCCTCGGCCCTGTTCAATCTGCTCACCGGCTATTCGCAAGGGCATCATTGGCGGAAGCTGGTCGTCGCCCCGACCGATCTGCATCGCCGCACGATCGAGCTGATCGACGAGCAAGCGCAGCGGGCCCGCGAAGGCCGGCCGTCGCGCATCTTCGCCAAGCTCAACTCGCTGGTCGACTATCGCGTGATCGAAGCCCTCTATCGCGCCAGCCAGGCCGGCGTGCCGATCGACCTGATCGATCCGCGGCATCTGCTGCCTGCGGCCCGGGCTGCCGGGCATTTCCGAGAACATCCGCGTGCGGAGCATCGTCGATCGGTTTCTGGAGCACAGCCGGATTTACGTGTTCGGCCCCGACGACGATGCCCAGATCTATCTGGCCAGCGCCGACTGGATGCCGCGCAACTTTTATCGCCGCGTGGAGGTGATGTTCCCGATCGAATCGCCGGATCTGAGGGAGCGGATTCTGCACGAGATCGTGCCGGCCTATCTGCGCGACAACGTCAAGGCCCGCATCCTGCAGCCCGACGGCAGCTACATCCGGCTGCAGCCGCCGGAAGGAGGCGTCCCTACCGCTGCCAGGAGCGGCTGCTGGCGCTGCACCCGGCCGTCGCCGCGGAAACCCGCCCCGGCGGCAACGGCGCGCTGCGGCACGACGATCTGCGCGTGGCGGCGCATTGAACGCCGCCCCGGGAACGCGCCGTTTCGCCGGCCCGTTGGACCGGCTGCGGCCCTGCCCGCGAAATCGCCGGCTTGGCCGGCACCCCCTGCGCAATTCGAAACGCCGCTGCCGCTCGGCTGCTGCACGTTCGCCGGCCGTCAAATGCCGGCCGGCTGCTGCAGGTGCTCAAGCGCGTGAAGAACTTCCGGAAGATGGGTGAAAGCGGGGCCGCCCTGCATCAGCACGGCCACCCCGGCCGCCTCGAGAATCTGCTCTTGCGAGGCCCCGGCTTTCAGGCAGCCCTGCACGTGAAGATTGATGCAGGGAGCGCACCGCTGCGCCAAAGCAATGCCGAGCGCAACCAGCTCCTTCTCGCGCACCGACAAAGTTCCATCCTTCATCACGCTCTGATGAAACGTCCCGAAAGCTTCCCAAGAGCTTGGGCATCTGGTTCTTCATCTTCTCCCGATCGGTCTGCCAGCCCTCGAAAAATGCGCTGCTGTCGTTGACCATGTTGTCGTTCCTTTCGAGTGAAATGGGTAATGGGCCAAATGGGAATTCGAAGTCTTCGGCTAGACGTTCCGAAGCGCCTCGACCTTGCCGTGCGCAGCAAGACCCTGAAAAGCCGTCGCCGGATAGCGCATGACGGCGGCGATCACGCCGCCGCCGGGAATGTAGCCCGCCGGCAAGCACTCGATTGCCGCCCCGTGCGTGAGCGCCAGCGCCGCGGCGACGTTGATCAAGTCTTCGCCGCCGGTTCCGGGCTGTTCGGCGATTCGCGTCTCGAGCGTTTGCGGATCGAACGAGCCAAGACGGTGCTCCAGCGGATCGATGAACAACGTTTCGACGGCGCCGCTCTCGGCAGCCGCCAGGACTTCATCCAAATGGTTGGATGTCCGTCCGTGGGTCGCCAGATTCCAGTATGTCGCCATCGCGACCGATCGTCGATCGCGAGCGGCTGCCTGCACCAGCGAAAGAGCGGATCGCCGAATCGCGTCGAGCGGCAAGGAATCCGTGTTGCCGGAAACGTGAATCGGCAGCAGATGCGGATAGGTGTTTTCGGCGCGATACATGGCGAACAGGGAATCGACGCCCGCGAAAACCAGTGGCAGCGATCCCCCGTCGATTCGCTTGGCGACGGCGCGTTCGATCGTGCGGACGAATGCGGCGAGTTTCGGCTTGAGCGCGTCGGCCGATCCCCCTTGGCCATGAAACACGAGCGCTTCCTTGCCATGCGCCTGCGGCTGGCCGGTGCGGAAATACAGGCCGATCTCGGCTTCCGCCGCGCCGGCGATCTCGGCCATACTCGCCGGCATGCCTGGAACCGGAAGTTCCACGAACTCGTCCGGAGTGGCGTGAAACAGTCGCACATGATTTTGGCTGACGGTCAGCGCATAGAACGACACGTCGTTCGTCATGGCGCCGATGAGCGGTGTGACCCGATACCGTCTTCCCACGACGCACGATTCCGTGACGGCGCCGCTCAGGCCGAAAGCCCGAACTCCATCGCGGAAACAAAGATCGCCAAACCGTCGAGCTTTCCCTCCCATGTCGCCGGATTCTCCAACAACTCCCTGGCGGGCGCGAGGAATCGTTTTGTTTCCGACTCGTCGAGGCCTCGGGCGGCAACCGCTTCGCGCGCGGCGGCGAGCAGGTTTCCGAGCCGAACCGCATTTTGTATCGGGCCGTCGCCGCCGCGCTTTACCGGCATAGAGATCGAAACGAGGGGCTCGCCGCGCTCGGCGGCCAACCGCAACAATTCTGCTTGATCGACGCGTTGCATAGCTGTCCCTTTCGGATCGAACTTGGAGTTCTTTCGACAGTGCTCTCGTCAACAGCCCTGGCCACCAAGGCGCCAGTCGACTTGGAAGGCGCCTGCCGCGCCCTCCAAGCTTTCTCGGATGGATCAAGAAGATCAGCTTTTGACCTTGATCTTGTGATTGGCCGCTTCCGTCTTGGGAAGCGACAGTTTCAGGACGCCATTGGCGTACTCGGCGGCGGCTTCGTCGCCGTTGACGCCGCAGGGCAACCAGACGGACTTCGAGAAGTTGCCATACGCGCCGCTCCACGTGGCGGACGGTCTTGGTTTTCTCCGTCTTTTCTTCTTTACGCTCGCCGCCGATCGTGAGCACGTTGTTATTGACCCGAATGTCGAATTCGTCGGCCTTCATGCCGGGAGCATCCACTCGGATCTCCAGGCTCTTCTCCGTTTCCGCGATATCGACATCGAGCGACATCCCGAACGAGGGAAACTCTTCGCCATCGAACCGGGCAAAGAGATCGTCGATCTCCTTGCGCAGCAACGGAAATGGATGCTCGATCCACGATCGCAAGCCGCGAGGTTCCCGTTTTGCCAATGTACTGGCCATATCGATCCTCCTTTTCCATGAATTCCTCCGCATGGCCGCCGGAGAACGATTGTCCGGCTTCACTCTCGCAACCAAGCAAGCGCCATGCCAAGCGAAAGAGCGGGGGCCCGTTCCATGAATTCGCGGTGATCCCGGCTGAAAAAGGGCTGTTCGCGAGCCGCTGGTCCCCGAGCGACATGTGCCGAATGGCGCGCTCTCCATGCTCGCACGATCTTTTCCGCACGCTTTGATAGGCCCGGCGCGGCGGGAATCGCGGCAGTGGAAGAACAGTTTTGCAGAAAAGAAGGCGGCCCATTTCGTGCTTTCCTTTCCGCAAGGGAAAACTGCCCGATGGCCCATCGAAAGCGGCTTTTCGCCACGATTCGGACAATTGGTATCGCAATTGCATTTCGTGGCATTCGAAAGGAATAAGGTGGAACATGACAACCGGTAATGGCAGCATCACCGCCGTCGATCGGAACGGGGACTCGCGATCGAGCCCGACCCTGATCCACCGTTTCGAAGGTGATGAGATGGAAACCTGCGAAATCGATGACACGATTGTTCAGCGGCTCGGCCGCGTCGATGCCTACCCGCACCGGCCGGAGACGGTCGAGGTGAAAGAGACGCACATCTCGTGGGTCTTTCTTGCCGGCGACTTGGTCTACAAGGTCAAAAAGCCGGTCCACTTCGATTTCCTCGATTTCAGCACCGTCGAGCGCCGCGAACAGGCATGCCGCGACGAGGTGCGACTGAATCGCCGCTTGGCGCCCGATGTCTACCTCGACGTCGTGCCGATCACGGAAACGCCGGGCGGCGGGCTGCGCTTCGGAGGAAAGGGAACGCCGCGGGATTGGGGCGTGCGCATGCGGCGACTGCCGGACGATTGCATGCTGGACGCTCTCTTGCATTGCGGTCGATTGCGACCGATCGGATCGATCGCCTTGCCGAAATGTTGGCCGGCTTCTACGGTCGCTTGACCTCCGCGAATCTCGCGCCCGACGAATACCGACGCCGCTGCTTCGAGCACGTGCAGGACAATCGGCGCGAGTTGCTGGCCGCCGCCCACCATTTGCCGGAGAGGCTCATCAAGCGAATCCACGCGACTCAGCTCCAGTGTCTGACTCTCCACGGCGACCTGTTCGACCAACGCGCCGCCGAGGGCAAGATCATCGAAGGTCACGGCGACCTGCGGCCGGAGCACGTCTGTCTTGCCGAGCCGCCGGCCATATTCGACTGCCTCGAATTCAACGAGAATCTTCGGACGCTCGACGTGGCCGACGATCTGGCGTTTTTGGTCGAGGAATGCGATCATCTCGGCGCCATGTGGGTCGGCCAGCGCTTGACGGTGCGATTCCGGCAGTTGACCGGGGACCGTTTGGACCCTCGATTGTGGGCGTTCTACAAGTCGTATCGCGCCTGCGTGCGCGCCAAGGTGACGGCTCTGCGAGCCGATCAAGTTGCCGACGCGAGTCGCGACCGCGAACTCGCCCAGGCGAAGAGTTATCTGGAACTCGCCGAAGGATACTTGCGATTTTGGCAGCGGCCCTGGGTCGTTGTCGTCGGTGGTCTTTCCGGAACGGGCAAGACGACGTTGGCCGTGGAATTGGCTCGGCGCTTGGGGGCCGACCTGCTGCGGACCGACGTCGTGCGGCAGCAAGTCTACGGCGCCGGCAACGCGCCGGCGGACATCGACGACGGGATTTATCGACCCGAGCATCGGCAGCGCGTCTACGGCGAATTGCTGGCTCGGGCCGCTGCGCTTCACCACGAGCGGGTGCCCGTGATCCTGGATGGCACGTTCGATACCGCCGCGCAATTGCAGGCGGCCCGCGAAATCGTCGCGCATCCCCGCGGGCGTTTTTTGGCGGTCGAGTGCGTCTGTCCGCCCGAAGTTGCCCGGCGGAGGATCCGCAGCCGAGTTGCCGATCGCCGCGATGCCTCCCAGGCGAGTCTCGATGTTTTCGAACGGCAACGGGGCCGCTGGGAAACGTGGCCCGAGGATTTCCGACAATGCAGGATCGATTCGGAACAGCCGCCGGAGGCCCAAGTGGCGCAGGTGGCGCGGTGCTTCGCGACCTGTCGGCCGAAGGCGTCGGCAGCGGGGAAATCGATTTCCGATAACGAAGTCGTTCGAATCGAAGAGAATTCCGCCGGGCGCCTTCGCGTGGAGGATCTCGCCGTCAACCGTGGCGGAAACCAGACCTCATGTTTCCAGGAGCGATCGTCATGAAACCCGATATCCAGATTCAACACGCCGTGGTGGCCCAACTCGAATGGGAGCCCAGCATCGAGGCATCGCAAATCGGCGTTGCCGCCGGCGACGGCGTGGTGACCCTCACCGGCTCGGTGGCCGACTATGCCGCCAAACTGCGAGCCGAACGAGTCGCCAAGCGCGTCTACGGCGTAAAGGGAGTTGCAAACGACATCGAAGTCAAGATTCCCGGCCTCGGCAAAAGATCCGATGCGGACATAGCCGCCGCCGCGCTCGGCGCGCTCCGCTGGGACACTGCCGTGCCCGACGATCGGATCGTCGTCACGGTGAGCGACGGGTGGCTGACTCTCGAAGGAGAGGTGGAATGGCAATATCAGCGCGAAGCGGCCTTCGACGACGTTCACCATCTGACCGGCGTTCGCGGAGTTACGAATCAAGTCGTGGTCAAGGCGCGCATGAAGGCTGCGGAAATCAAGCAAAAAATCGAAGCCGCTTTCCTGCGGAGCGCTCAACTCGATGCCCGCCGCGTCACCGTCGAAACACACGATCGCAAGGTCGTCTTGCGTGGGAACGTGCGCTCATGGAGCGAGCGCGAGGAAGCGCAGCAGGCCGCTTGGGCGGCCCCCGGCGTCGTGGAAGTGGAGAACCATATTTCCGTCGCCCCTTGATCGCGACGGAACCGGTAGTCGTCCAGTCGTCTTGGAGAGCCGTTGTGGCGACTGGACGCGAGGAATCTTTCAACGGCGCTGGGCCATTGGCTCGGATGCAACGCCCGATCCGGCCGACCGGTTTCGGCGGGCATCGCCGGGTGCGAATTCCGTGCTCGCGAATGACCGCTTTCGACAAGGAGATGGAAACCATGCAATCGACGGAACTCATGGAGTCGCTCCGCGCCGCTCCGCGGCCGATGACGATCGTGTCCGATTCGGTCGCCAAACGATGCCAATCGATCCTTCGTGAAAGCTCTCACCAATCATTGCGCCGTTTGACCTGCGTCTTCCACGAGGGCGCCTTGTCGATTCGAGGAATGGTTCCGAGCTTTTTTCTCAAGCAGCTTGCCCAGGCGACCATCGGCAAGCTGGGGATCGTGGCAGAGATCGACAATCAAGTGCTGGTGCATGCCGAACCGCGGCAAGGACGAGCCGGACGAATCGATCGCCGGTAGTCGCTTGCCGGTTGACGCCTCGGGCAGGACGAGAGCCGATCGGATGGCGCACTCGCCCGCGGGGCGGTGGATTCGCCGTTCCGGCAAATCGGCCGCCTTGTTCCGCAGTCAAGAATCGTTGCCGATGTCACACCGATCGGCCGGATAGTCCGACAGCGCCGACGGCGGGATCGCTGCGCGGAGCGCATTGACCACCGCGATCACGTCGATGACCTCTTGCAGCACGGCGCCGGCCACGGGAGGCAAGTAACCCGCCGCGGCGAACAGCATCGCCAGACCGCTCAACGCCATTCCGCCGACCGCGCTCTGGAGGGCTACAGTGCGCAATCGCCGGCCGATGTGCAGCAACTCATCGACCCTTCGCAGCGACGTGTCCATGATCACCGCCCCGGCCGCTTCGGCGGTCACGTCGCTGCTCTGCCCGAAGGCCACTCCGACCGACGCGGCGGTCAGCGCCTGGGGCATCGTTGATCCCGTCTCCCAGATAGAGCGTGTTCGCTTGTTCGGTCTCGCGCCGAACGATGTCGAGTTTTTGCTCGGGCGTTTGTCCGGCGTAAACCTCGGCGATGCCGACCTGCTCCGCCAAATAGCGCACTTCCTCGTCTCGGTCGCCGGAAACCAACAGCGTTCGGCGGAAGCCGTGCCGCGGGTTGAGGTGGCGGATGAACGGCGCTCCTTCGGCACGAGGCTCGTCCCGGAAGCGAAACGTTGCCGCGTAGCGGTCGTCGATCAATACGACGCATTCCATGCCCGGCCGGGCGTCGGGAAGTTCCAGCGCCAGCCCGGGATTCTCGGCCGCGAGTTTCTTCCGGCTCGAAATCTGCAGCGAACGTCCCCCCACGATCCCCCGCATTCCAGCTCCGGGAGGTTCGCTGATCTCGCTTGCTTCCGAAAGCGCGACGTTCGCCTCGCGTGCCGACCTCAGCACGGCCGCGGAAAGCGGATGCTTCGAATAGCGTTCCAGGCTCGCCGCCAAACGGAGAACTTCGGAGCGGACGAAGCCAGGGCCGACGGCAATTTCGGTCAGCCGCGGTTCCCCGTAGGTCAACGTCCCGGTCTTGTCGAAGATCGCCGTGCGGCATCGGCCGATCGCTTCCAGCACGGCGGGATCCTTGATGATGATTCCGCGGCGCGCCGCCAACGATATCGAGCCGATGATGGCCACCGGGATGGCGATGATCAACGGGCACGGGGTCGCGACGACCAATACGGCCAAGAACCGCGTCGCGTTGCCGCTGGCGGCCCAGGCCATCAGCGCCAAACCGACGGCCAACGGCGTATACCACGTGCCGAGTTGGTCCGCGAGCCGCCGCATCCGCGGCCGCTGCTGCTCCGACGCCCGCATGACTTGCATGATCTTGGCATAGCGCGAGTCGCGCGGCAGCTTTTCCGCTCGGATCGTCAGCGCCGCGTCCCCATTGATGGCTCCCGATAGAACCGCCGACCCGATCGCCTTCGACATTTTGTAAGGTTCGCCCGTGAGGTACGACTCATCCATCGTGCTGCGGCCGTCGACCACGGCGCCGTCCACGGGACAGACTTCATGCGGAAAGATCATCAGGATGTCCCCCACGGCCACGTCCGCCAGCGGCACGTCGGCGATGCCCTCGGCGCCTTTGCGATGGGCGAGCGCAGGCATGCGTTTGGCGAGCGCTTGCAAGACCGACGACGCGCTCCGCACGGCATAGGCTTCGAGCGTTTGGCCCCCCGAGAGCATCAGGACGACGAGGGCGCCGGCCAGAAACTCTCCCAGCGCGACGGAGGTGACGATCGATATTCCGGCCAAGAGGTCCGAACTGAATTCTCGCCGCCGCGCTTCGAGCGCCAACTCCACCACGAGCGGAGCGCCGCCGAACGCCAGCGCGGCGACCAGCGGCAACTCATCGAGCCGCAGGCCGAGCGTTTCGGCTGCGCTGTGGAATCCAAACCGCCAGACGAGGTGCAGAACGATCATCGCCGCCGTGAAGCCTGCGATAGCGGCCGGATGCCCGCGCATTCCCGAATTGTCGGCTCGGCTCGCGCCGGCCGCGCCGCGCCGCGCGGATTTGGAATCGATGATCCGAGGCAACTTCAAGATTCTTCTCTCCCCTCGCCGCCGGCAGTCTGCTGCGGCAGGCGACCCCGATTTGCTTGGCGGCTCGCCACGGCGCCCTGTGTCCCGTAAGGCGACCGTCACGTTCAGCTTTTGCCGAGGATGAACCGCGTGATGTGGAAGAACACGGGGGCGGCGAAGCAGAGCGAATCGATGCGGTCGAGCACGCCGCCGTGCCCTTCCACCAGCGTGCCATAGTCCTTGACGCCGCGATCGCGCTTGATGGCCGACATCGTCATCCCGCCGGCGAAGCCCATCACGCCGATCACCAGCGACATCGCCGCAGCGCCCCACGGCTCGAAGGGCGTGGCCCACCACAGCGCCGCCCCGAGCAGCGTGGCGCTGGCCGTGCCGCCGACGAAGCCCTCCCAGGTGCGGCTGGGGCTGACGGTCGGGGCGATCACGGTCCGCCCGACCATCTTGCTCCACAGGAATTGCAGGGCGTCGCTGAACTGCACCATCACGATGAAGAAAAACAGCAGCCGGAAATTCGCCCCTTCGGTCGCCGACCGCGTCGAGGGCAAATACAACAAGGCCGGGGCGAAGCTCAGGCAATAGACGCAAATCAGCAGCCCGGCCTGAATCTTGGCCGTCCGCTCGAGAAACCGCTTGTAATCCCCCGACACGGCCACCCGCGCCAGGATGAACAGAAACGCATAGACGGGGATCAGCATGTTGTAGAGTTCGCTTTGGGTCGTGCCCATCATCCCGATCAGCACGTATTGCAAGGGGGTGAACAGGAAGAACACCCAAAACAGCGCCCGATGATCGCCCAGCCGCGTCGGTGTGAGCGTGATGAACTCGCGCAGCGCCCAAAACGAAAGCAGCCCGAAAAGAATCACCGTCGCGGTCGCCCCGATGAGAAACGCGGCCGCCAGCAGCGAGCACATCAGCCACCAGGCCCGCAGCCGCAGATTGAAATTCCGCACGGCGGCCGGATTCAAGCCGCTGTCGGGATACAGCTTGAGGAATTGCCCGATCCCCGTCGCCGCCGCCAGCAGGGCCAACACGCCGCCGACCAGGGACAAGGTTTTCCAGTCGGTCATCGCCGGTCGGGGGATCGAAGGTTCGCGGAGAGCTGGGGAACGACTGGAAACGCGCGGCCGCCGCTAAACTTCCTTCAACCGCCGGACCGCCTCGCGGGCCCGGTGGAGGAAATCGCTCTTCGGCTCGCCCGCCTCCAACCACATCGGCGGGCCCGAAGGTGATGCAACTCAACAGCGGCACCGGCAGGAATTCGCCGCGCGGCAAGACCCGGTTCAGATTGTCGATATGCACGGGAACCAATTCCAAATCGGGCCGCTTCTTGCCCAGATAGTATAGCCCGCTTTTGAACTCGCCGATGGTCCCCTCCGGGCTGCGGCTCCCTTCGGGAAAGACGATCAGCGATTTGGTCTCGCCGATCTCGCGGATCATCAGATCGACCGGGCTCTGATGGACCTTGATCTCCTTGCGGTCGATCAACAGGGCGTTGAACACTCGGGTGGCCATGTAGCGTCGAATCCGCCCTTGGTCCCAATAGTCCTTGGCGGCGACGGGCCGGGTCAGGCTGCGGATTTCGTGCGGCAGGGCGGCCCACACGACCAAGGCGTCCAAATGGCTCGTGTGATTGGCGAAATAGACGCGCTGGCAGGTGTCGGGCTGGCAGTCGATCCAGCGCACGCTCGCCCCGCTGATGAGTTTGGCCATGGCGGCCAGCAAAGTCGCCGTCATCTGGGGCAGGACTCCTCGCTCGGCACGATAAGCGGCTCGGAAGCCATAAAGTCGCCGGAAAATCGCCGACGGTCCACGAGGGTAAGTCAAGATTTGCATATTATGCCGGAAGTTCGCAGGTTGGATAGTCCCTGGGGATAGTCCCTGAGGCTCCGGCACGCACCGCGGCCCTTGGGGTAAGTGGCCGGGCAGAGTCGTTCCGTCACAACGACAGGAACTCGACGGCGAGAAAGAAAATGTGGAAGCGGCGTCGCGCCGCGTGCGAGAGCGCACAGCAAGATAGTGGAACTGGCGTCGCGCCGCTTTTCGATTTGCTTATTCGAAAATCCGTGAAAATCCGCGCAATCCGCGGCAAAAAACAGAAGGCTTTTTTGCCGCGGATTTCGCGGATTTACGCGGATCGAGGAAAGCGCGGCACTCTCGGCGGGGTTCGCTTCGGCGGCTTCAGCCCTGGGCCCGGGCTGCGCGGTTTGTGAGATGGGATCGTATCGACGTTTATGCTGTTTTTGTTCCGGGTTTTGGAAAGGACGGCAGGAGATCAAGGAACCCGGTAGGGTTCCCGGACATTAGCCGGTGGTTGAGGCCGTCAGGCCGATACCACCGGTCGTGAAATCGAATAATGCCTTTTGCACCCCGATAGGGGTGCCAGGCGCTCTGCGACCCCTGCCGGGGTCGAAGAAAAGTTTTCGCCTTCCGATACCGGCGGTGTCGGCCTGCGGCCTCAACCGCCGGCTAATGTCTGCCATCCCTATCGGGATGAATTTCATGCCACCTCGGAGTCGGAATTGTGCAAGTACATGGGCGAAACAAAAACCGACCAAAACACGAACTCGAATTCCACTTCGAAACCGCACAGATTGCACAGCCCAGGCGCAGCCCGAGGCTACGGGAGACGGATGCCCTGGCCACGACTCCCGTTGATTCGGAAGCGCTCGGCGCGGAACAGAAGACCAACGAATCCGCCCACCCCTAGGTCGCAACGAATCGAGCGTTTTTCACAGCCTAGCCCTGCTCTCCCCCCGCGGGCCAGCGGATTATTTCGCCGCGCCCTTCGCGGCGGGCAGGCGGAGGTTCCAGGCTTCGAGCCACTGCACGCCGTCCCGCTTCAGGCCGAAATCCTTCTCCAGATGCTTTTCCATGTCGGCCAGATGGCCGGCCCCATAGAAGATGGCGAGCTTTTTCTTGCCGCTCTTGATCTCTTGGGCCAGCACCTTGAGGGCCGCTTTGTTCCGCTCGGTGATCAGCGTCGAGCCCTTGGGACCGTCGAAGGCGTCGAGCGCCCCCCATGCTCTCCATTTGGTCGGCCATGATCCGCTTCATTTGAATCGCGCGGTTCTTGTCGAACAGCGCCATGATCAAATCCAGGTTCGAGGTGTTGTCGTTGCCCGCCTGCTGGGCCATGCTCGCCGCCATCATCCGAACCATCATCGACCAGATGCTTTCGCCGCGCTTGGCCATCGACTTGGACATCTCGTCGGGCGACATGTCGGCGTGGACGAAGTTCTTTTTCGAATAGTCGATGTCGTCCAATTGGAAATCGAGAATCGAGAAAATTCTTCATGGCGATCTGGATCGCCGAGACGGGGCTGCGGCTCTTTTGCCCGCGCTTGGGAACGACATTCTTGTCGGCGACCAATTCGAACAGCAGGGCGTCGTATTTCTCGAAGGCCTTGTTGAGCTGCCGGTAATACGACTTTTCGCCGACGTGGACCGCCCCGACCAGATCGACCGACAAGCCCGGCCGATCGCCCGGCTTGGCGGGGACATAATGCACGATGGCGGTTTCCATGGCTTGCGGCTGGCCGTGGCTGTCATGGACCAGGCGAATGAATTTGTGCTCGGTCGGCGCGGCCTTCTTCACGGGAGCGGCCGCGGTCGCCGGCGGAGCGGCCAAAACCAGCCCCGCCGAGGCGAACAGGAGCGCCAAGCCGCTCGACAAAACGATCGTGAATTTTCGGAATTCCCTGGACATGACGCTGCGCTCCGTGAAAAAGCGGTTTCGATTGCGAACAAGGCGGCCCACTACCCTTCGAGTATACGCCGCCGCGCTGCGCCCGGCAATCGGCAATGCCGCGCCAACCCGCCGCGGCACCGCTCATCGGTCGCCGCGTCGGGGGAAGATATTCGTTAGCCGGCTCCGCTGGTGAGCCGTCGTTCGCGGCGACTCGGCTGGAGATGCACCGGCAGCCGGTTCGCAAGCGAACCGGCTAACGCGGCATTCGCACGCGCGACAGAGGATCACCGAGCTGGGTACGAATTCCGCGCTTCAATCCGCAATCTTCAACTTGATCTCGGCGCTGTTGCCTTTCAACTCCGGGGCGTACATGGCCGAGGCGCGGGCCGGCAGGGCGCTGAAGCGGCCGGGGATTTCCGCCCGCAGGCGATAGGAGACGCTGTGCTTGCCGCGGGCCAGCGCCGGACGAAGAAGCTCACGCGATTGTCGTGCAACTCCATATAAGCGCCCAGGGCGTTGCCGCCGTAGCCGCTGCGGACCTCGACCGGCTCGAAGCCGGCCGCTTTCATGTCTTCGAAGATCAAGTATTCATAATCGTTCTTCGAGTCGATTTCCAACTCGACTTCGACCAGATCGCCGCTCTTGAGCGTGGCGAGATTCTTGAGTTCCTCGCGGCGGTATTTCTCGACCCGCTGCCCGAGAGCTTGCCCCCGCGAGCCGGCCACGTCGATCGTCTTGTCGGCGCGGACGAGCTTGTAGAACTTGCGGCTCACCTTGATCTTCGAGCCCGGCTTTGGGGATGATAGTCCTCGCGGGAGAAAACGGTGAGATAGGCGTTGTAATAGAGCGGGCCGCGGCCTTTCTTCTTGAGTTCGATGTCGTGCTTGCCGGTCGTCACCGCATCGCCATGCAGGACGAACTTGTTGTCGAAGGTGAACAGGTCTTGCGGGGTGATCTTCACCTCCTTCTGCTTCTGGCCGTCGAGCCAGACCTCGACCGTCAGATCGGGCTTGTCCTCGCCGCTGGCCTTCAAGTATTCGGCCAGGGCCTCGATCGCCAGCGACGTGTCGCGGGTCGAGTTCCAATAGCTGGCATGCTTGCGGTTGTTGAGCAGATATTTCACCAGCTTGGGCGCAATCTCTCCCTTCGGATCGGTGCGGGCCAAGAGCTTGAGATAATAGGCGTCGGCCTCGACTTCGCTGCCATACCAAGTCCACCACCAATTGTCGGCGGGGAGCTTGAGATAGGCCGTTTGATCCTCGTTGTCCACGACCAAGAACTGCGAAATGTTCTTGAGGATCATCGCCAGCTTTTCCTTCTGGCCTTGCTTTTGCAAAGCCAGGCCGAACAGCGCCTTGGCGTAGACGCTCAAATGCACCCGATCGCGATAGAGGAAGTCGCGCATCGCGGCGTTATCGACGCCGCCGTCGACCAGCACCATATAGACGAAGGCGTCGAGATTGTCGGCCGTGGTCTTGTAGGGCTCCTTGGGCTTCGGTTTGACGAGCGCGTTTTTCAATAGCTCGACTTGCCGCTGTTGATATTGCTTGAGCCACTGGGTGCCCCGCTCGAGCATTCCGGGCACCAGGGCCACGTCGTTCTGCTTGGCGACTTGCAGGCCGTGGACGACGACGGCCGTGGTGTGCGGCCAGGATTGCTCGCCGTAGCCGGAGAACCAGCCCCAGCCGCCGTCGGCCAATTGCATCTGCGTGAGCTTCTGCACGCCGTCTTGCACCATGCGGCGGACTTCGTCGTTGTCGAACACGGGGTTGCGGTCGTAGCGCTTCCAGCCGGCGGCCCGCTGGCGATCGTTGCCGATTTCCTGGGCGTTGAGATTGGTGCGCTTGGCCTTGATCTTCTTGAGATCGAGGCCCATCCGGAGCAGCACTTTTTGTGTGATGACGGTGGGGAGGAAGCGATTCAACGTTTGCTCGGTGCAGCCGTAAGGATAGTTCGACGAGATACGGCAAGGCATCGACCATCGCCCCGGCCAAAGTCGGCGAGTAGCGCACTTCGAGCACCGATCGGCTCTGCCGTCGCTTCTCGGGGACATTGATCGTGATGTGCCCGAGGTGTCCTTGGGGCGGAGCGCCCGGAGAACGAATCCATCTTGAGCATTCCATGCACATAGACGGGGAATTTCTGCTCGACGGCGTCGGACTCCTCGTCGGTCAGGGCGTTCATGCGAATCGTGGCTTGCCCCTCATGCACCACCTTCACGCGCCAATCGACGCGCCGCTCGGCGCCGGCGGGCACCTCGATCTCGCGAGTGCTGTCTCCCAGATCGTTGAGTTCCTTGCCGGCGAGTTGGAGCGAGACCTGCACCTTCTTCTTGGTCTTGAGATAATTATGCACGTTGGCCGAGAGGACGACCTCGTCGGTCTCGACGAAGAATCGCGGAGCTTGCAGGCGGACGATGAGATCCTTGCGCGTGACGACTTCGGCCTCGCCTTGGCCGACCTTCGTACCATGCCCCATCCCCCACACCTTGATCTTCCAAGTCGTGAGATTCTCGGGCATGTCGAGCGAGACCTCGGCCTCGCCGCTTTCATTGGTCGAAAGCGCCCCGACCCACAGCGCCGTATCGGCGAACTTCGTGCGGACGGTCGGCTGCATCAACTCGGGCGGGGGCGGGCCGCCTTTGGCGGCGTCCTCGGTGGCGCCAGCCGTGAGCGAGTCCAGCCTTCGATTCGCCATCGAGATCGCGCCGCCCGCGGCGCCCGGTGCGGCTGCGAAGGCCATCGGCGCGGCGGCTTTGTCCATAACTCCATCTTGCGCCATGGCACCGGGCGCCGAACCGCGCCCCATGAGCGATCGGACCTCGTGTTCCCTCCATGCGCTTGCCCGCCTCGGCGGTCAAATTGCCGAACACGCCGAGATCGTTCATCGCCGTCTCGCCGCTCTTGAGCAAATTATAGAACGAGCGGCCGAGGTTGGTTTCCATTTGCAGATAATGGCTGCGGCGCCATTTCCAGAAAAAGGCCTTGATCTCGGGCACGTTCGAGCCACCCGAGATGTATTCGACGGCCTTGTCGTAAATCGCCACCACGGTCGAGCCGACGAACGGCTTGCCGGCCGAGTCGGTGAGCTTGACCTGGACGGTGGCTTTTTGCCCCGGCTTATACGTCTCGCGCGACGGCTGCACGGCCACGCTGAGCACGCGCTTTTCCGGCGGGACGACAATCTCCTTCACGTCGGTGTAGGTGCGGCCGTCGGCGATCGTCAGCGCCTCGACGAAGAAATTCGGCATGTCCTTTTTCGTCACGCCGATATCGACGATCCGGCTTTTCCCCGCTGGGCGAAGCAGCTTCGGGGGGAGATAAACGCCATTGGCCGGGCGAATGAAGAGCCAGACGATCCCGCCCGCGCGGTTGGTGTTGACCATCAGCTTGACCGTGTCGCCGGGTTTGTATTCGCGGCGGTCGGGAACCAATTCGAGTTCGTTGAAGCGAAAGCTTCCCGCGGCGGCTTGCGGGCCGACGATGGCGAAGACATAGCCGCCTTCGATCGTGTGCTTTTCGGCGTCGGTCAGCTTATAGGCGAGGCGATACTGCCCGGCGGCGGCCGCCTTGAACTGCTTGTCGGCCCGGCCTTGGGCGTTGGTATCGACGTTCCATTCCTCGACGGCTTTTTCGCTCGGCTTTCCCGCCGCGTCGTAGCTGATTTTGTAGAGCACCAAATGGCCTTGCCCCGCACGGGCTTGTCGGCCAGCGTGTGGGCGGCGAAGCGCGCCTGAATCACGTCTCCCGTGTGATAGTAGCCTCGATCGAGCCAGACGGTCACGCGAAACGGCTTGCGGGCCACCAGCACATTGCCGCTGCCGACGATCGTGCGCCGCGAGTCGTCGGTCACTTCGGCGGTGATTTGATATTGATGATCTTGATCGGGATGGACGGCCTTGGCGGCGGCCGTGTCGATCACGACCGAGCACGGTGCCGTCGGGTCCGATCGGCACTTCGGCGTCGGCCACGACTTCGGGCGGATTATAGCCGCGCCCGATCCACCACGGAATCGGCCGGCGGCAGCCCCATTGGCTCCAACCCGGGTACCAGGCGTAGTCGTAGCCGAACCACCAATAGCCCTTGCCATAAAACCAATCCCAAGGGGCCGGCGGATACCAATTCTGGGAAAAGCTAGTGCGAGCATCTTGTAATTGCACCTTGGCCTTCACGACGGGGGAGCCGAAATAATACTTGGCTTTGATCGTGGCCTTGATCTTCTCGCCGAGCATGACCGGCTCGGTGGGGGCGTCGATCTTCACTTCGAACTCGGGCTTCTTGTATTCCTCGACGCGGAAATTGCCGCCGCCGTGGTTGACGACGTAAAGCTGATAGACGCCGAGCTGCGCGTCGGACGGCAACTCGTATTCGCCGGCGATGCCGCCGTAAGCGTCGGTCTTGAACTGCTTCGCCAGCACCTTCTGGCCCTTGCGGATCGTGGATCTCGGACCATGAAATTCTGATTGGCGAAATCGGACGTGTCGTCCTGGTCGTACTTCGCGTGCCGAATCCAGAACTTGAACTTCACCTTTTGCCGGGGCGATAGACGGGCCGGTCCGTGATCGTGAACACCTTCGTGGCGTTGTACTCGGCGTCGTAGTAGTTCGGATACCAAACGTTGCGGAAACCCAAATAGGCCAACGCGCCCGGAATTCGCCTTGCGGGCGATGGCCAGCCACTGAGTAATCCTGGGCAGCTTTTGCTTGATCGACGATCGCTTGCCCGTCGGCGTCGGTGAAGCGGCGAAATCGAGGATGTCGACTCGATCTGGTTCTGCCGGACGTAGCTGGTTGCGATAGCCGAAGAATTCGACATTCATCTTGGGGAGCGGCTTGCCGGAGCCGCGTCGGCGACGAATACAACGTCTTGCCTTGGAGCGGTTTCTTGACGATGGCCGTGTCGTCGAGCCAGATGATGATCCGGCTGGTGTTGCCGCCGGCCATTTTGGCGACGAGCAGATAAGCGCCGGCCTTCTTCAGCGGCGTCTGGACGGCGATGCGGCGGTCGAAATGCTTGGGCCGCGGCTTGAGCGCGAGATCCCAGGAAGCCGCCTTCGCGCCGAGGTACTGTTTTTCGTTGTGCTCGACGAGGCGATAGCCGAGATTCTTGAGCATCCAGCGTGAGCGGCAGCCGATGTCATGCGACGTCACGGCTGCTTGGTTGGAGGAGGTCGCCGAAGATGCTGCGGCCGAGCTCGATCGCCTCGGGCAGCGGGATCGCACGTCCGTTGACGTCGGGATGCACGACCAGGTAACGCAGGGCGCTGTCGGCCGACTCGAAGAAGTTGAGCGCGGCACACCAGTTGCGGAAGCTGGGCCCATCGGCGCAGACGCAGCCGTCGAGCACGACTGCGCTCTGCGGCTCCCACCAGGCGCCTTCGCCGGGGTCGAGCCGCACCCATACCTCCGTGCCGCTGTGTGGGTCGCGGGAGGTGATTTCGATCGGCAGATTGAGCATCGGCGCGATTCCGAGCGCGTCGATCGCGCACATCGCCTGGACTAGATGTCTCCCGTCGATCCCCACCTGGTGGCCGCGCGGGATGCCGGAGAAGGGATAGGCAACGAGGATCGCGCCGGACGCGGCGTCGTGATGGATGAGATCCTCCCGCGCGAAGGTGACAAGCGCGGCATCGACGTTGCACCTCCAACGCCGAGGCGGCGTCGGCAAGCGTGTCAGGCGAGGGTGGCGCCCCGGCGGCAAACGCCTGCAAGATCCATTCGTACAGCGCCTGCTCGCCGGTGCAGCGGCGCGAGGCGGGCGCGTCCACGGCGCTGGCCGGGAATCGAGGAGAGCGTCCGGTCCCGTGATCCGCAGCAGGAGTCATGACAGCACTCCTGGTTCGCTTGTTTGCGGGTAGGCGCGACGAGAGTCGCTCTGAGCCTGCTTGAACCCTGCAAGGTTGGTGTCGCCGAGGACGCGGGCGGCGAGCCGATCGGGCGTGTTGCCGTCGGGGCCGGCGCTGTTTGGATCCGCATGATGGGCGAGCACCATCGGTGAGGCGACCCGGCGGACTCCGAGGCGCCCAAAGTCAGCTCTACCTGTCAACGCTGAACTGGGAGCGGGGGGACGGCGTGCGAGTTGCTGCAGGGTGTGTAGGGGGAGGTCGAGACGGCGTGATGCTGCGAGGGCGCGTGTCGGTGTCAGCGGTAGTTCGCGTGCGAGCTGTCGTAGCTGGCCGGGCGCGCCCAGGGTCGGGGTTGGAGGGAGGGGTGTGATGCTTGCTCCGCGTCGAACGGGTCAGTCCGAGTTGTTTCCGGCGTCGTCGGATCGAGGGCTCTGGTCTGCCTGTGAGCTCGGCGAGCGCGCGAGTGTCTTTGTCGGGGTTGCACCGGAGCAACTCGTCTTCGCTGTCGCTCCAGCGTTTGCGTGTTCGCGCTGCGCCGTTTGCTGGGAGAGAGATTTGGAGTAGGTGGCAGTGACGGATGATTGCCTCTCGGCTTCGGTGCAGTGTCTTGGCGATCGCTTCGGGTGGGACGAGCGCGGCGGCGAGGGCAGTGAGGCGCCGTTCTTCGTCGGTCGTCCAGCGACGTGAGAAAGTGGCCAAGCCGAGTCGTTGCGCCCTGACGGCGGTCGCGCCCGGTGTGCGGTGCGGCAGGAGTTTGGTGTGGATGAGGTGGATTGAGAGGCCGGCGTTGTAGCCGGCACGGAGTTGTGTGTCTTCGTCGCTGCTCCAGCGCCGCCGACGTTCCCGCGGGGCGATCAACCCGAGCTTCCTGGCGTGAAGCCGGAGACCGCCCTCGCTGCGTCCCAACTCGTGGGCGAGCGAGGAAAGCGAACCGGCGGCGGCCGCTGCCTGGATTTGCCCGTTCTCGGCGGGGAGATACTGGCGAGTTGGTGGCCGGGTGATGCGAAGCTGTATTCGTCGCTCTTTGACCTTGTATGCGCTCCGGCCGAGGCGCCGGGGGATCTCAGGCGCAGGCACAGCTGCGCTGGTAGCGACGCGCAGAAAGCCATCTTCGCGGGCTGTCCAGGGCTGCCGCGTCGGGGCTCTCTTGGGATGAGCGAGAAGCCGGCGTCGCGCGGCGATGGCATCGACGCTTCGCCCGATTTCCTCTGCGATCGCCCATCGCGGCTGGCCGGCGTCGTAGAGGGTACGCAGCTGTTCGTCCTCGGAGGTCGTCCAACGACGCGCCATCAGCGCGTGCTGAGGACTTGAGGGTGGAGCCTCCGAGTGGACATCCCCGATCTGCCCAGCCGCCGCTCCCGGGACGGCTCATCTGCATCGCACTGGCGTCTACCGCAGCGCCCGCTCACACCGACGCCTTCCTGTAGATCGCGGCGGAAAGCCAGCGAGTTTGTTGTCCGTCGATCAGCCATGTCGCGATGCTGGCGTCGAGGCAAAGCGTCGTTGGCAGTGTCAGAACCTGGAGTTGGGCCGCGATCCGGCCGCTCGGGTCGGCGATGCTGGGTGCCGCCATCCGGCGCGCCGGTAGAGGCTCTGCGCGCTCGCCGTCGAGTCTTCAACATCGACGCCAACCACGCGGGCTGCCGAATGGGTTCGCTCGAAGGTGGCGAGTGCGCGCGCTTCGACGAAGCATCCGCCGCAGGAGGAAGACCAGAAGTTGAGCACGACAGGCGTTCCCGCGAACTCGGCCAGGCTGACCGGCTTGCCGGTCATCACGTCGGTTCCGCGCAGCGCAACCGGAGGATTGCTACTCGCGGCGCTCCCGCCCAGTGCCTCAGCCCTGCTGCCGCTACCGGTCGGCTGCGCCACGGCGGCTACGACAATGACCGCACCTGCGACCAGCGCGAGCGCGAACGCTGGTTTGAGCCATCCCGCCCGCGTCGATCGCACCGGCGCCTCCTGATCAGGCCTCGCTGGACGCTGGTTCACGCCGACTCCTTTCTGGCTCGGATCCTGCTCGTTCGCTTTCAATCTCTGCTGTCTCGGTGGGCTTCATGGGTGCACGAAAGATCCAGCGCAGGGCTGTCCAGGCAGCGACCGCTCCGATCAGGCCGAGCAGCACGGAGACGACGGTGTTGCCGCTCGACGAGTCGAGCCAGGTGGCAGCCTGACTCGAGAGCGACTCGCCCTGGTTGATCAGGGATCGGCCGCCGGTACGGGTATCGGAGCCGGGCCAGAGGAAAAAGGGGAGCTCCTGACGTTTCCGTGGGTTCATTCGCGGCCTGGGAGTGATGGCCGGAGGCCGCCGACGGTGAGCATCGCGAGTGCGATCAGCGCTTGGGCGGAGTGGAAGCCGTAGGCGCGGCGGGTGATCAGCCGCAGGGTGGTGTTGATCGCTTCGATCCGGGCGTTCGAGAGCCGGTGGGTGAGCGTCGCGACGATCCCGGCCTTGTTCGCGGTGATCGTCTTGGCGAGCTTGACGAAGCTCGGGATCCGGCAGCGGCGCGCCCAGACGAGCCAGCCTCGAGCAGCGCGACGCCTCCTCGCGGTGTCGCTGTGGAAGACGAGCCGCAGCTGCTCCTTCAGCAGGTAGGCGCGGTAGAGGCGGCGGTTGACGTGCTCGATCGTCGGCGAGCTTCGCCTGCTGCCGCTCGGTCAGTCGTTCGGGTCGTTTCCAGAGCGCCCAGCGGGCGCCTTTGAGCCAGCGGGCGCCGTCGTGTCGCCGGCGCGGCGGGCCTGCTGCCAGACCTCGCGCCGCACCTCGTCCAGGGCGCTGCTGGCGAGCGCGACGACGTGGTAGGGGTCGAGGCAGAGCGTCGCGTTCGGGCAGCGCTCCAGCACCGCACGGGTGATCCACTCGCCCAGGTCGCTGGAGACGAGCCGGATCCGGGCGGCGCGCTCGGCGCCGAGCTGGTCGAAGAAGGCGAGCACGGTCTGCTTGTCGCGCCCCTCGGCGCGCCCAGACCAGCCGGCCGGTGTCGTGGTCGACGACGACGGTGATGTAGCGCTGCCCCTTCCGGAACGAGAGCTCGTCGATCCCGATCCGCCGTCAGCCCCTCGAGCGGGTCGCCCTGCCGGGCGCGCTCGTCGGCGACGACCCGCTCGATGATCCGGCCGACCGTCGGCCAGCTGATCCGCATCAGCTCGCAGACCGCCGTCTTCGAGCAGTGCGTCGCCAGCCACGCCACCTGCTGCTCGAACGCCCGGGTGAAGCGGCTCCCGTGCCGCGCCCAGGCGGTCCGCGCGACGACGACGCCGTGGCGGCGACACTCGACCCGGGGCGCCTCCGCCTCGATGAACGCCTTTGTCGCGCCGAGATCGAGCGCCCGCCAGCGGCGCGCTCCTTCGCCGCGGTCATAGCCGCGCGCGCGGCGACCGCAGACACCGCAACGAGACGCGTCGCGGCGACGCGGTCGGACTCTGACAACCACCGCGTCGTCCTCGACGACGACCTCCTCGACCACCGCCCGCTCTACATGTCCTGCTTCACGAAATCTGGCAGGGCGGTTAGTGTCGGGCTCCTTCTGAAGGGAGCTGCTCGATGGCACGTCCTTCTGTTATCTCTGTTGAAGACAAGTTCGGCTCGTCCTCTCAGTCATCTCGGGCGAGATGACGATCGCGGAGGCCGCTCGGCGCGGCGAAGGCGAGGAGCAGTCGATCTCGACCTGGAAGCGGCAGTTCCTCGAGGGCGGCAAGGCCGGGCTGGCCGACGGCGGCGGCCGCGGCCGAACCCGCGTGAGCGGCAGCTGCTCGACGAGAACGAGGAGTTGAAGGCCGCGCTCGGTGAGGCGCACGTCGAGCTGCGGGTCTGGAAGAAGAGCGCCGAGCAGCGCCTGGGGCCTACGAGGAGCTCGAGGTGATCCGCCTCGAGGCCGGGATGCCGACCGCGCGGTTCTGCCGGCTGATCGGCGTGCCGGAGCGCTCCTACCGGCGCTGGCAGCAGCGCGCAGCGGCACGGGCGGCCGGTGAAGGGGCCGTGGCCGACGCCGTCGGCCGACCGGATCGAGCCGGCCGCGCTCGCCTACGCCGACCGCTATCCGCAGTGGGGCTCGAGGACGATCGCGATGCTGATGCGGGTCGACGGCCACCACGCGCCCGACGCGACCGTCTACCGCGCCTTGAAGCGCAACGGCCGGGTGCTCGAGGTCAACTACCAGGCCGAGCGGCGCCAGCACGCCGAGGCGCGCCGGGCGGCGTTCGTGGTGCCGCCCTCGGGCCCGAATCAGGTCTGGCAGCTCGACTTCACCGAGTTCGAGACCCGGATGGGCGGCACCTGGCGGATCGGCGGCATCGCCGACTACTGGTCGAAGCTCGAGCTCGGCTACCACGTCGCGACCGACCCAGAACCACCGCGACGCGATCGAGACCGTCGAGCTCGCGCTCGCCGAGACCGAGCGGCTGCTCGGCCGCCCGCTGCTCGACGCTCGTCACCGACCCGACGACCGGCGAGATCCGGCCGGTCGCGCTCGTCACCGACAACGGGCCCTGCTTCAAGTCGGCCGCTTCGCCGCGTTCGTCGACAAGCATCCCGAGCTGATCCACATCCGCACCCGCCGCAAGAGCCCCGGCCAGAACGGCGTCCGCGAGCGCGCCTTCGGCTCGCTGAAGTACGAGCACCTCTACCGGCACGAGATCGACGACGGCCACGACCTCGGCCTCCACGTCGAGCGCTACCGGCGAGCTCTTCAACCAGGTCCGGCCCCACCACTCGCTCGCCGGCCGACGCCCCCTCGACGTCCACCTCGAAGCCGCTCAGCACCGACCAGACCCTCAAGTCAAACGAGCCCGAAACCCTGCCACTTTCGTGAAGCAGGACACACACCCACAAGCCGCGCCAATACCCTGTCCTCGGCGCACGCCGCCACCTGCCTTCCTAGAGAGCCGACCTTTGACAGCCGGAACCCTAGGAACAGAACGGCGTGCGCCTACAACTCAACCCACGGGAAACAGCAGGACCGCCGAAAAAGGCCCAGTAGTAGACGACGTAGGAGCCAGCGAGCAGCAGTAGCGCGCCGCTGGCCCGGTTGACGTAGGGGACAAGGCGGCGAAGCGCCAGCGCGAGGCCCTGCTGGGAGAGCGCGGCAGCAACGGCTAGCGCGGTTAGGATCGTTCCCATGCCGGTGGCATAGGCGAGGAAGCCGAGAGCGCCGCCGACGAGGCTGCCAGTGACGGCGCTACTGGTCGCGGCCAGGAGATCGGCAGGGTGCAGGAAAGCGACGCGATTCCGTAGCCGACGCCGAAGAGCACGTCGGCGCCGAGCCCGCCGCGCGAACCGCCGTACCCAGGGTGAGCAGCGCAGACCGAGATGCCCGCCCGCGAGAACCGCTGCGCCAGCAAGCACAAGCGCTGCTCCGATCATCAGACCGGCCCAGGGGAGCGCACGCGTGACCTCGCGCGCGCCGAGACCGATCGCCGTTCCGATCGTTCCGAACACAACCATGAAGCCGGCGGTTGTAAGCGCGCCGACAAGCAGTGCCCGGCTCACCGCGTCCGCGCTCCTTCGCGTTCCATCCTCAGCACCGACTCGCCGCGCGAGGTAGGCGGGCAGGAGCGCGAAGCCACACGGGTTCACGGTCGCGACCGTGCCCGCGACGAACGCGAAGCTGACCATGCTCCCGCTCAGTCCGTCACCCCGGCTTCCCGGAGTAGAGCCTCCCGCACCCACTTCTCTTCGGGCTGGCCGACGATGCCGGACTCGGTTCGGAAGACGCGGCAGGAGAGCCCGTAGTTGCCGCGCTGCGCGGTATCGGGATCGACGTCGCGGCCGCCCACACGGATCGTTGGCGAGCCGAGGAACCGCAAGCGCCTGGCCGTTTCGTTATCGGGGACGTTCACGAGTCGCAGGTCCGGCTCGAGGCCAAGCTCGCGACTCAGGCGCGCGACCAGCTCCACCGCCGGACGATGGTTCGGACAGCCGTCGAAGTAAAAGACCTCTGACCTTATGGTGCGCCGCCGCTTCGTTCCCCACCGCCGCCGGGGCGTTCGGCGCAGGCCGGAGCGCAGCAGTCGTCATCGTTCATCGGGTCTGCCTTTCGCGCGGGAGCGAGCCACCGCTGCCTCGCGTGCGAGAAGCTGACTGAGAGCCGATGACGACGGCGATCAGCGACCGCCTCGAACGCGAGCCCGCCCACCCAGGCGACCGCGGCGACGCCAATGCCGGCGGTCGCGATCAGGGGCAGCCCGACGCAGCAGCCTACCGCCAGCAAAGGGATCAGTACGAAACCGACTCCGCCACTTCGTCCGTTCATGGTTTCTCTTTGATGTGACAGCAGGCGGCGACGTGCTCTGCGTTGTCTTCGAGCAGGGCGTGCCCGAGTTCGAGCAACTGTTGGACGCGCTCGTCGGCGATGCGGTTGTAGACCACGCGATGCTCGCGCCGCGCCTTCTCACCAAGCCACACCAGCGAAGACAAGCCAGGTGGTTCGACACCTTCGGCTGCGCGACTCCCAGGCGCGAGACGAGTTCGCCGACCGACAGCTCACCCTCGTCGCCGAGGAGCTCGAGAATCCGCAGCCGCGTCGGATCGCCCAACCCCCGGAAGTACTTCGCCACGAGATCGCTCTTCACCGGTGCGGTCGGCAACCGGAACGGCGCTTCAAGTAGCGACACGGCACCTTCTCTCATATCTCTTGGTTCTTATATCAGAAACGATCGTCACAATCCATTCCAACGCGAGTCGTGACGTCCGCGTCTGCACCGATGCAGAGTGGGTCGCCGCGCGGTCCTGATGATTGGGCCTCAGCGTCCTTCGATCCCGTCGCCGTCTCATCGGCCGGAGGCCTTCGGGAGCCTGGGCAGCGCGCTCACGTAGGCCTCGCTGAAAGTCGGGAACTGCGCGATCGTGTCCTTGAGCACGGCGACCGGAATCTCGGCGCGGATCGCGAGCACCGCTTGATTGATCCACTCGCCGGCAAGTGGCGCGACCGCCCAGGCACCCACGAGTAGGTCACGATCGCGGTCGCACCACGAGGCCGAACCAGCCACGTGGTTTTCCTCGTAGGTGTACGTCCGGGCGATCGCGTCGACCAGATCGAGCGTCACCTCGGCCACGTTGACGCCAGCCGCCCACCTCAGAAACAGCGCCGAGGAACTCGTCGGGCCAAGCTGTCGTCCTTGCGGACTTCAACCTGCCCCTCGTCGTCCCTCGGCGTGGACCCGAAGCTACACGATAACGAGGGTCGGGCGAGGCCGGACGGGACCGCGATTGTTCATAAACTGCGATGGTTCGCCCGCCCTGGGCGGATGCTGGGCCGGGATGAAAGACGAGTTCGTCGGGGCCGCCAGTTGACGATCGCCCGGCAGCACCGCTTCCCCGCCCACCACCCCTAAACGTGGTTGAAGCGAGCGCGAGCAAGTTGCACGTCGACGTGAGGGCGATCGCGACGTTTCGGGCAAGACGGGCTAGCGGTTAGTCATGTAACGCCGCAGCGCGATCAGCGCCCAGATCGCTTCGACTACGCCGAACGGCCATGTCCCTGCCAGGAAGCCGTACAGGCTGGACAGGGCGCAACCGCAAGCGAACGCGAGCACGAACCCGTTGCCCCGTCGTTCAAGGGCATACATCAGCATCATGAATGTGAGCGCCGCCGCGCCGTAGAGAGTGAGAGCGTCCAAGCCCTAGATGTTGCAGCGTTCGGCCGCGCACTGCGGAACAACCGATATTACGGTCGGGTGAGCGGGCAGACTCGTCCTTCGACCCTGGATCGGCGAAACGAGACCCCGCCGAAGCCGCGGGTTGAGATCCTCTGACTCCAGGACTGCCCTAACCACGAACAGACACAGAAGCTTGTGGAAACGGTCGCGGCCGCGCTCGGCCTGAAACCGACGATCGAAGAGCTCGTGAACCTGCCAGATGCCGCCACGGCGAATCGGGTTCGGCTCCTCGGTTCCCCGTCAGTTCGCGTCGACGGATACGACGTCGAGCCTGGCGCTGAGCGTTGGACCGAGTTCGCGCTGTCGTGCCGCCTGCGCTGCCGGCCAACGTCGCGCAGCTGAGCGCCTGTTGAAGCGCGGGCACCGATCTCAACTGGGAGCCCGACTATGCGCAGGGCACCGCGCTCGATGCCGCCACCGGTCTCGGAACGCGCCAAGAAAATGTGCTCGAGTGGTGCGCATCCGATAGGCGCCCGCTCGACCCAGGTGCCCGAATAAGGACACACACCCCGCCACGTCGAATTCAGGAGGCGATTCTCGGCATTCTGTTGGCTCAGGAGCCGACACGCTACGCTTCCAAGGTGGTGAATCAACCACGACGAAGATCCGGTCGCGGCATGATCGAGGAACTACGGGCCGCCGCTGACGCGCTCAACCAGGGCGACCCTCAACCGTTTGCTGCGCTGATGGCCGATGACTCTGAGTGGCGCGGCATCGCGCACGGCCACCTCTGGTGGAAGCACACACCCGCGTGTCACGGGCCACGGAAGCCCGCAAGGTGATGGAGTTTCAAATCAAGAAACGCGGCGACAACCGCCTCGAGATCAAACCCGAGTTTATCCAGGTCGACGAGAACACGATCATCGGATCGAGCGAATGGATGGCCACGGACGGCCGACGGCAGGTTCGCTATCAGGTGCTCACCTTCCGCGACGGCAAGATCGTCGATATGCAGGGCTGCTCATCCCGCCGCGAAGCCGAACGGTTCGCCCGCCGCCACTAAACACCTTAGGTTGCCGCGAACGTCGCGCTTCGGACAATGGACCATTCGGACGTCCGAACACCAACCGAACACGGTCATGTACCTGAGGGCTCCTCGCAGTCCTTCTGGTCCGCCTTTGGCTTTCCGACGGGGCCTGGAGGGACTGGAGGGAACTGGCCGCCCTCTTTCGGTCGACTCTCGTAATGAAGGGGTCCGCGGTTCGAATCCGCGCGTCGGCTCTCGATTTGCAGGGATTTTTTTCTGTTTTGTCGTCCTGATCAGACAATACGTCCGAACACCAGCCGAACACGGCCGGCCAATACGTGAAGGGGTCCAGCCGAATCCGGCGGCGCTTCGTGGGGCGCAGGCCCTCTCCGATCGGCGACCTGGTCGAAGATCTTCACGAACGGGTGCAGAGCAAGAGCTCACTCTTCGCCCCGGGCTTCTTGCTTGCCGCAGGTTTCGGAGCGGCTGGGTAGGGCCGGTCGTGCCAGCCCGGCTACCGTTTGACCATCGAATCCCCGACCGTCCAGATCAGGTCGCTTGGGCAGGTGTCAGGCTCGCCGAGCGGTGAGCGCGTTCGCTTGGAGCGGCGAGCACGGCTCCTGGCCTGGGGCGGGAACGCCTGGCATCTTCTTGAGTTCGGGATCGCGATCGGTGCCGGGGTCGCGGCGGGCTCGATCGCGCT
Source organism: uncultured Actinomycetes bacterium (assembly GCA_963796625.1). Lineage (GTDB taxonomy): Bacteria > Actinomycetota > Thermoleophilia > Gaiellales > Gaiellaceae > PALSA-600. The sequence continues at coordinate 769,705 of CAWCME010000002.1, read as the reverse complement.
GATCGCATTCGGCGCCGACAGCCTGATCGAGGCCGCCTCGGGGTTCGTGATCATCTGGCTCTTCACCGGGGAGCGGCTCCACTCCGAGAGCGCCGAGCGGCGCGCGCAGCAGTTGATCGCGGCGAGCTACTTCGTCCTCGCCGTCTACGTCGCCGTCGAGTCTGTCCGCGACCTTGTCGGCGGCTACGAACCGGGCGTTTCCTGGGTCGGCGTCGGGCTCGCAGCTGTCACAGCGCCGACGATGCCTCTGCTTGCGCGGGCGAAGCGGAGGGTTGGACGGAAGCTGAACTCGGCCGCGACGGTGAGTGAGGCGGGCCAGAACATGATCTGCGCCTATCTGTCGATCGCCCTCCTCGTCGGGTTGCTCGCGAACGCGCTGGCGGGTTGGTGGTGGGCGGACCCCGCGGCGGCGCTCGTGATCGCGGCGGTCGCCGCGAACGAGGGCCGGGAGACCTGGAAGGGCGAAGGGTGCGCGGACGGCTGCTGCTGAGGGCAAGAACCTTGATCTCGTCCGGGTTACCGATGCGGCGAGCCACGATGAGTACCAGCGGGCTCATCCACGCCGGCTGACACTGACTCGGCTCCTGAGCGCTGACGCAGCGAACCGCAGCTACCGCGATGCGGTAACGGGTCGTGTCGGGGCCGTGGTGGTTCGCCAGTAGCGGCGGGCCCAGAGGGCGACGTAGACGAGCGTGACGAGGACGGGCACCTCGATCAGCGGCCCGACGACGCCGGCGAGCGCTTCCCCGGAGGTGGCGCCGAAGACGCCGACGGCGACCGCGATCGCGAGTTCGAAGTCGTTGGAGGCGACGGTGAAGCCCATGCTCGCGGTCTGCGCGTAGGGGAGTCCGATCAGCTTGCCGATCATGAAGCCGGCGATCCACATGACGGCGAAGTAGCAGAGCAGCGGCAGCGCGATCCGGGCGACGTCGATGGGTTCGGCGGTGATCTTCTCGCCCTGGATCGCGAACAGGATCACGATCGTGAAGAGGAGGCCGTAGAGCGTGATCGGGGCGATACGCGGCAGGAAGCGTGTGTCGTACCACTCCCGGCCCTTGCGCTTCAGTCCGATCCGGCGGGTCAGGTACCCGGCGGCGAGCGGGATGCCGAGGAAGATCAGGACGGTCTTCGCGACCGCCCAGATGCTGACTTCGAAGCCCTGGGTGTCGAGGCCGAGCCAGCCCGGCAGGACGGTCAAGTAGAAGTAGCCGAGGAACGAGTAGGCGACGACCTGGAAGAGCGCGTTGAAGACGACCAGGAGCGCGGTGCGGTCGCGGTCGCCTTTGGCGATGTCGTTCCAGATCAGCACCATGGCGATGCAGCGGGCGAGGCCGACGATGATCACGCCGGTCCTGTAGGCGGGTTGGTCGGCGAGGAAGACCCAGGCGAGCGTGAACATGAAGAGCGGCCCGATCACCCAGGACAGGAAGAGGGAGACGCCGAAGAAGGTGCGGTCGGAGACGCCGTCGTGCTTTTTGTGGCCGAGTTCCTCGTAGCGGACCTTGGCGAGCACCGGGTACATCATCAGCAGCAGCCCGAGCGCGATCGGCAAGGAGACGGTGCCGACCTGGAGCTTGTTCAGGCCGTCGTTGAGACTGGGGATCAGCCGGCCGAGGCCGAGCCCGGCAGCCATCGCGAGCCCGATCCAGAGGGGCAGGTAGCGGTCGAGGGTCGAGAGCTTGCCCAGCACTGCCGCCGTCTCCTGCGGCGCCGGTTGCGGCGCGGGCCGGCGGGATGGTTTCAGTCGCAGCCACTTGTGTCCACTTCGACGGCTTCGTCGAGAATGTCGCCGACGAGGTCGTGGAGCTCGGTGAGTCGGTCGCGGCTGGCGCAGTAGCAGGTGCGCAGTCCCTCGATCTCGCCGACGATCAGGCCGGCGTCCTTGAGGACTTTCAGGTGCTGGGAGACGGTCGCTTGCGCGAGCGAGAGCTGGTCGACGAGCTGGCCGCAGTAGCAGGCGTCGTGGGCGAGCAGCAACCGGAGGATCCGGACGCGTGCGGGGTGCCCGAGCGCTTTCGCGAGCAACGCGACATCGTGCTCGAGGGCGGCCGGATGTTCTGCTGCGACCGTCACGAGACGCGAGCGGTGTGGTGGCGGGCCGCGGCCATGATCCCGGCGGGGAGGCCGCGCAGCGGCTTCGTGCGCGGGATCTCGTGCGGGCAGGCGTAGTGGGTGGCGCCGACCGTGTACTCGCCCGCCTCGATCAGGTGGTCGAGGCAGAGGCCGACACCGCAGTGCTGACAGACGCCGACGGCCGGGACGGCGTCGTTGGCCTTCGCGCATTCGAAGCAGTTCATCTCGCACCTCTCAATCGTTGATCGCAAATCAACGATCGCCTCTCGCGACGTACGCGGCATCCGGGGAATTGCGCCACCCGAGGGCGTGGTTTCTACGGTGTCGCGCTCACGGATTCGCCGGATGCCGTCCAGACGTCCGAACTGTTCAATGGGAGTTGAATCTTCAATGAGCGTTGAACAGCCCCCATCTCCGAGCCAGGCCGCCGACGAGTCGCTCCCCACCCGCCTCGACGCTCTGCGCGCGCTCGCCGAGCCGATGCGGCTCGCGCTCGTCGACGAGCTTGCGACCGAGCCGATGTGCGCGTGTGACCTGCGGCGGCGCTTCGACCTCTCGGCCCCGCTGCTCTCGCATCACCTGAAGGTGTTGCGCGAGGCGGGCCTGATCCGTTGCGAGAAGGTCGGGCGCAGGCTCGAGGTCGAGCTCGACCGTGAAGCGCTCGCGAACCTCGCGGGATCGCTACCGGCCGGGAAGCGAGCGGCGTGAGCACGATCGCCGCAACCGGCCGTGCACGCCCGCTGCGCGTGCCGCTCGCCTTCGTGGCGGCCGTGACCCTCGCCGTCGCGCTCTATCTGGGGCTGGGGCCGTTCTGGAACTGGGCGGTCTACGACCTCGCCTCGCTGCCGCGCGGGACGCACTACGCGGAGGCGGTCCACTTCTTCTTCTTCGACACGACGAAGATCCTGCTGCTGCTGGTCGGGATCATCTTCGTCGTCCGCGTCCTTCGCAGCTTTCTCTCGATCGAGCGCACCCGCGCCATGCTCGGCGGCAAGCGCGAAGGGGTCGGCAACGTGCTCGCAGCCGGACTCGGTGTCGCCACGCCGTTCTGCTCCTGCAGCGCCGTGCCCGCATTCATCGGCTTCGTCGCCGTCGGGATCCCGCTCGGGGTCACGCTCAGCTTCCTGATCGCGAGCCCGCTGGTGAACGAGGTCGCGGTCGTGCTCCTCTACGGGATGTTCGGCTTCGAGGTCGCCGCGCTCTACATCGTCTTCGGTCTGCTGCTCGCGATCGTCGCGGGCTTCGTGCTCGGCCGGATGCGGCTCGAGCGCCACATCGAGCCGATGATCCTCGAGGCGGCCGCGGTCGCCCCTCTCGGCGGCGGTCGCGAGGTCAAGCCGACCTGGTCGGAGCGGGTCGACCTCGGGATCGAGGAAGTGAAGACGATCGTCGGCAAGGTCTGGCCCTACCTGCTGGTCGGGATCGCGCTCGGCGCCGCCATCCACGGCTGGGTGCCGACCGGGTTCTTCACCCAGGTCGCCGGCCCCGGCAACCCGCTCGCCGTCCCTGTCGCCGTCATCCTCGGCCTCCCCTTCTACTCCAACGCCGCCGGCACGCTGCCGCTGATCGCGGTCCTGCACGCAAAGGGAATGGCGATGGGCACCGCGCTTGCGCTGATGATGAGCATCGTCGCGCTCTCCCTGCCGGAGATGATCCTGCTCCGCCGGGTGCTGAAGCCGAAGCTGCTCGCGATCTACGTCGCGATCGTCGCCGGCGGCATCGTCCTGATCGGCTTCCTCTTCAACGCAGTGATCTAAGAAAGGAGACAGCCATGCATACGGTCAAAGTCCTGGGAAGCGGCTGCGCCAACTGCGAGCGGCTCACCGCCCTCACCGGCCAGGCGCTCAGCGAGCTCGGCCGCAGCGAACAGGTCGAGAAGGTGACCGACTACCCCGCCATGGCGGCGCTCGGTGTGATGGCCACCCCGGCGCTCGCAATCGACGACCAGGTCGTGCTCGCCGGACGGATCCCGACGCTTAGCGCGCTCAAGGACACGCTCGCCGAGCACCTCGGAAACGCCACCTGAGCCGGCTGCAGCAGCACCTGAACCGCTTCCTGCTCGGCTATGCGCTGGCAGCGATGGCGCTCGGGCCGCTGCTCGCCTACCCGCAGGCCGGCTGGTCGAAGGCGCGTGCGAGCGCGTTCTCCGAACTGACCACCGTAGGGGTGTTCTTGATCATCTTCCTGATGATGGTCGACGTGCGTTTCGGCGCGCTCGTCATGGCCGAGACACCACGCGGCTCATAGTCGACGCTTGATGCCCCGCGGCGGCACGGTTCGCACTAACTCCTCCTCGCGCGTCTCCTCTAACTCGGACGGCGCGTCGATGCCGACCGTTGATGGTTCGCTGCGGATGAACTGGTAGCTGAGCGCGCCGAGCGCGGTGCCGATGATCGGGGCGAGGATGTAGAGCCAGAGCGCGTGCAGGTCGCCGCTGACGATTGCTGGTCCGGTTGAGCGGGCCGGGTTCATCGAGGCGCCGGAGATCGGGCCGCCGAACATCGCGTCGAGGCCGATCGTGCCGCCGATCGCGATCGCGGCGGCCTCCCCCACCGCTCGCGTGTCGGTGGCGACGGCCATGATCACGAACATCAGGAAGAAGCTCATCACGAGCTCCCAGAGGAACGACTGGCCCTGCGATCCGGAGGGCAGGGTCGCGCCGACGTGGGCGATGTTGCCGAGCGAGCCGCGCAGGAGCGCGGCGGCGGTGAGCGCGCCGAGCAGCTGCGCCGACCAGTAGCCGACGGCGCGTGTCCAGGGGAAGTGGCGGCTGAGCGCGAAGGCGAAGGTGACGGCCGGGTTGAAGTGGGCGCCGGAGATGTGTCCGACCGCGTAGATCATCGCCATGATCACGAGACCGAAGCTGATCGCGACCCCGACGTGGCCGAGCTGGCCGGTCTTGGCGTCGACCATGATCGCGCCGCAGCCCGCGAAGACGAGTGTGAACGTGCCGACGAACTCGGCCGCCAGCCGACGCGCAAGCGCCGGATTCACGTTCGCGTTTCGGCTCAGCTTGCAGCCAGAGCCGGGGCGTCGTCGGGCAGCAGTTCGGAGATCAGCTCGCGCACACGCCGGTCGAGCTCGTCCCGGATCACGCGCACCGTCTCCAGGTTCTGCCCGGCCGGATCGTCGAGCTGCCAGTCGGCGTACTTCTTCCCCGGGTAGATCGGGCACGCGTCGCCGCAGCCCATCGTGATCACGACGTCGGCGGCCTGCACGAACTCGTCGGTCAGCGGCTTGGGGAACTCCTCGCTCATATCGACGCCTAGCTCGTTCATCGCCTCGATCACCGCCGGGTTGATCTCGTCTCCGGGCGCACTCCCGGCCGAGCGGACGTGGATCCGTCCGGCCGAGCGAAGCCTGACCAGCCCTGCGGCCATCTGGCTGCGGCCGGCGTTGTGGACGCACACGAACAGCACCTCGGGCTGCTCCTTCGAGACCAGCTCGCCTGCCTGCGCCAGCGCCTTCAGCCGCTCGCGTGCGAACCGGTGCGCGAGCACCGGCACGAACACGCTGATCTTCGAGTTGCCGAGCTGGTCAAGCGAGTCCGCGATGTACCGCTCGATCGTCTCCTCCGAGAAGATGCCCGCGAACTCCGTTTTCAGCCCTCGTGCTGCCTGACGGACGTGACTCTGGGTGACCGGATCCATGATCTCTGGCATGCCTGGCTCCTTGGTATCGACGAGGATCGATGGTCGCCGCAGCATGACAGGGTGATCGATCTCTGTCAATATAGGTGTGCTCGCACGTGCGCGCCAACCCGACTGCACACGGTACTGGAGGTGCTCGCTGTATGAAGACGATCGAAGTGTTCGATCCGGCGATGTGCTGCTCGACCGGGGTCTGCGGACCGAGTGTCGATCCTGCGCTGGCCCGTTTCGCGGCCGATCTCGACTGGCTTGGCGGCCAGGGCGTGCCGGTCGAGCGGTTCAACCTGGCCCAGCAGCCGGGTGCGTTCGCCGAGCGGGAGCTTGTCAGCGACGCGCTTCGGGAGAAGGGCGAGGAGTGTCTGCCGCTCGTTCTCGCCGACGGGCAGGTGGTCAGCGAAGGCTCCTATCTGTCGCGTGCGGAGCTCGCCGGCATCGCCGGCCTCGAGCAGCCGACCACGATCTACACCGCTGCGGTCGACGAGCTGGTCGCGATCGCCGCCGCGGTCGCCTCCAACTGCGAGCCATGCCTCGAGTTCCACCTCGGGCGGGCGCGAGACCTCGGTGTCGGCGACGAAGCGATTGCCCAGGCCGTCAAGACTGCCCGCAAGGTGAAGGAGACGCCCGCGCGCAGCATCCTCAGAGCTGCCGATGAGCTGCTCGGGACGGCTGCCGGCCAGGCCGGCACGGGACCGCAGCCGGGCGTCGTCTCGAAGGGTGCCTGCTGCAGCAGCAGCGATGCCGATGCCGATGTCGCAGTGACGCAGGCCGGTTCGGGCTCCTGCTGCTGATGGGCTTCCGTGAGCAGCCGACCCGGGCGCTGTTCTTTACCGGCAAGGGCGGCGTCGGCAAGACGTCGGTCGCCTGCGCGACGGCGGTCGCGCTCGCCCAGGCCGGTCGCCGGGTGCTCGTCGTCAGCACCGATCCTGCCTCCAACCTCGACGAGGTGCTCGCGACCCCGCTTGGGCATGTCCCAACACCGGTCGCCGGCTCGGCGCGGCTGTTCGCGCTCAACCTCGACCCCGAGGCCGCGGCGCGCGGCTACCGCGAGCGGGTTGTCGGCCCCTACCGTGACCTGCTGCCTGAGGCCGCGGTCGCGAGCATCGAGGAGCAGCTCTCGGGGGCCTGCACGCTTGAGATCGCCGCCTTCGACGAGTTCGCGCGGCTGCTCGGTGACCCGCAGGCGACCGACGGCTTCGACCACGTCGTCTTCGACACCGCCCCCACCGGCCACACGCTGCGGCTGCTCAGCCTGCCTCGCGCCTGGACGGGCTTCATCGCCGGCAACACGACAGGCACCTCGTGCCTGGGACCGCTCGCAGGCCTCGAGCAGCAACGATCACTCTACGAAACAACCCTGGCCGCGCTCGCCGACCCCACGCAGACGACGCTCATCCTCGTCACTCGCCCCGAGCCCTCCGCGCTCGCCGAAGCCGAACGCACCCGTGCCGAGCTCGAGGCGCTCGGCGTCACGAACCAGCAGCTCGTGATCAACGGCCTCTTCACGCCCGGCTCCGCCGACCCGATCGCGCTTGCGCTCCACCAGCGCCAGCGCGAAGCGCTCTCGCAGCTTCCTCCCGGCCTCTCCGGGCTCGAGTGCACAGAGGTGCCACTGCTGCCATTCGCACCGCTCGGGCTCGCCAGCCTCGCTGGCATGTTCGACCCGACGCCCAACCCCGGCCCCGTCCCCGATCCGACCATCGCCGCGTTTCCGGAGCCGGCGGCGCCGCTCGAGACGCTCCTCGACGAGATCGCCGCGAGCGGCCACGGCGTCGTGCTGACGATGGGTAAGGGCGGCGTGGGCAAGACCACGATCGCCGCCGCGATCGCAACCGAACTCGCCCGCCGCGGCCACTCCGTCCACCTCTCCACCACCGACCCCGCAGCCCACCTCGCCGAGACCCTCGACGGCGACAGTGCCGGGCTCACCCTGAGCCGCATCGACCCTGCGGTCGAGACCCGCGTCTACACCGCGGAGGTGCTCGCAACGGCCGGCGCCGGCCTCGACGCCGACGGGCGCGCCTTGCTCGAGGAGGATCTCCGCTCCCCCTGCACCGAGGAGATCGCTGTCTTCCGCGCTTTCGCCCGCACGGTCGCCGCCGCCGAGGACGGGTTCGTCGTCCTCGACACCGCCCCGACCGGCCACACCCTGCTCCTGCTCGAGGCCGCCGAAGCCTACGACCGTGAGGTCGCCCGCACCACCGGTGAGACCCCCGAGGAGATCCGCCGTCTACTCCCCCGTCTGCGCGACACCGACTACGCCCGCGTCCTGCTCGTCACCCTGCCCGAGGCTACCCCCGTGCACGAGGCCGCCAGCCTCGCCGGCGACCTCCGCCGCGCCGGGATCGAGCCGTATGCCTGGATTGTCAACCAGAGCCTGACGCCGCTTCGGCCCACTGATCCGGTCCTTGCCGCCCGCGCCCGCCACGAGTTCGCCTACCTCCAGGAGGTACGCGCGCAGGCAGACCGATTCGCGGTCGTCCCCTGGCGGCACCAGTCGCCCACCGGCTCCCGCGCACTCGCGACACTGCTGCGGGCCTCATAGGGACACCCCGGTCACACGCGACCCGGCCGCGACCGTGACCGGGGCCCATCGCTAGGCAGCGGCGAGTTTCACCGCAAGCTCGTCTGGGAGTCCGACCGCGCGCATCTCGCGCGCGACCGCAGCCACGTCGTAACCGACCCGCTCGATCGCCACTTCCACGCCCGCGCCGGTCGCGCTCAGAACCGCGAAGGCGCCGCGCGGATCGCCGTCCTTGGGCTTACCGACAGAGCCACAGTTGACAAAGAGAACGCCGCTTCGCTCATCGACCCAGGGCTTGTGCGTGTGGCCGAACACCAGCACTTCCGCCTCGGCCAGCTTCGCGATCCGCTCGAACGTCTGCGGCGGCTTGTCCTCGAACAGGTACTCGTTCACCTTCCGCGGCGAGCCGTGCACGAGCCTGACCCGGGTGCCGCCGAGCTCGAATCGCAGATCGAAAGGCAGGTCGCGCATGTATCGCTTCGACCTCTCATCCGTGTTCGTGAGCGTCCACGCGACCGACTGCTGGCCGATCGCCCGGTCGTGCGGGTCGGGGTATGCACAGCCGCAGTCGTCGAGGTCGCGGGCGATCGCGTAGTCGTAGTTGCCGTAGATAGTCGGAATCGCACGCTCCTCGATCAGCGCGCACACCTCGTTCGGGTGCGGACCGTAGCCGACCAGATCACCGCCGCAATAGACGGTCTCGATCGCAAGCTCCTCGATCCTGGCCAGCGCCGCCTCGAGCGCAGGCAGATTGGCATGGATGTCAGTGATGACGGCGACACTCTCGTTCACGCGCATCTCTCCTTTGGCAGTTGCTTCACGAACCAGGCGCGCAGGTCGCCCAGAGGGTTCGAGCGGCCGGATGAGGTTCAACCAGGCGCATACCCTCTCTTTGAATTGGCATCGACGACGATCGATGCCGTCCCGCAAGGATGACAAGCTGATCGAGCTCTGTCAATATGGGATCGATGCAGACCATCACGACAATCGCGGCCTCATGCGCACCGCTCCTGCAAGAACCGATCGCGGCTGAGGACGCCGAGCAACTCGCGGGCGCACTGAAGGCGATCGCAGACCCGGCGAGGCTACGGCTGCTGAGCCTGATCCAGGCCCAGCCCGGCCACGAGGCCTGCGTCTGCAACCTCACCGAGCCGCTCGGCCTCGGCCAGCCAACCGTGAGCCATCATCTCAAGGTGCTCCTCAACGCCGGTTTGGTCGAGCGCGAGCAGCGCGGCAACTGGGCCTACTTCCGCGTCCGCGAAGAACCACTCGCAGCCCTGCGCGACCTGCTCGCCTAGCTTTCAGCAACAGCCGGCCCTGGTTGCCGGCTTGATCACCGGCAGCCCCTTCGCCTCAGGCTCCCTCGTCTTGACCGCCTTGACGATCGCCCCGTGCATGCCTTCGGCGACCTCGTGCGTGAACTCGATGCTCACCTGCTCGAACCCGGCCGCCTCGAGCCCCGCCTCGTACTCGCCCTTCGAGAGCGCGCCCGCGATGCAGCCGACGAAACTGCCGCGCTCGGCCCGCTGCTCCGGAGTCAGATGGTCTTCGGCGACGACGTCGCTGATCCCGATCCGACCGCCCGGCTTGAGCACACGCGCGATCTCGGTCAGCACCGCCGGCTTGTCAACCGAGAGGTTGATCACGCAGTTCGAGATCACTACGTCGATCGAGTCCGCCGGGAGCGGAATCTGCTCGATCACGCCCTTGAGGAAGTGGACGTTCGCGACGCCCGCCTCGGTTGCGTTATTGCGGGCCAGCGCGAGCATCTCGTCGGTCATGTCGAGCCCGTAAGCGGTCCCGGTCGGCCCGACTCGCTTCGCCGAGAGGATCACGTCGATACCGCCGCCTGAGCCGAGATCGAGCACCGTCTCCCCCTCGCGAAGCTCGGCAACAGCCGTCGGATTGCCGCAACCAAGCGACGCCAGCGTCGCGGCCTGCGGCAACTCCCCACGCTGCTCGGCGTCGTACAGGGCCTCACCGAACATGCTCGAGTCGCTCTCACCGTCCGCGCAGCAGGAACCGCTCCCGCAACCGCAGCCACCGGTCTCTGCTTCTGTCACGGCGCGGGCCGACTCGGCGTAGCGACGCCGGACCTCCTCGCGCAGCTCGTCAGCGGTCGTCGTCATCAGCAACACACTCCTTTCAGATCGGCGACCGCCGCCAACTTCTCAACGGCGTCGCGCTTCAGCGAGAAATACGCCCACTTCCCACGCTGCTCGCGCTCGAGCAGACCGACCTCGGTCAGCTTCTTCAAATGGTGAGAGACCGTCGGCTGGGCAAGGCCGAGCGGCTCGTAGAGGTCGCAGGCACAGACCGGCTCGGCGCTGGTCGCGAGCAGGTTCACAATCCGCACCCGCGCGGGATCACCGAGCGCCTTGAACAGCTCAGCCGTCGCCAGTGCCTCCTTCTCATCCAACGCGTGGGCGCCGAGCGGCGCGCAGCAAGCGACCGCTGTGTCGAGCGCGGCCATCAGAGCCGCACCCCCAGCCACAGCTGCTGCAACAGCACCCGCTCGCGCACCGCCGCCCGACGGCACCCGTCGTCGCAGACCTGTCTACAACGCTCACGGAACGTCACCGCCAGCTTGCTTGTCGTGTCGAACGGACTCCACACCGCACACCTCACATATCGACATCCGTAAATGTATCGAAGAGCGTCGATTTGTCAAGCTCCGTCCCGCAAACGGGTTCCGGATTCGAGCAACTGACCCCCAATCAGCAGTCCTGGGACTTTGCGATTCAGCCTCGAGATCGGCGAAGTCCTCTGGCACAACAGCGCCGTCCTCCGGCTCGATGCACAACGGGTAACCCTTCCCACCTGCTCTCAGCACGCCGACTAGAAATACGACCGGAGTCACCGATGCACCGAGTTCCACGATCGATCGTTCGACCGCCATCTCGACACCCAACCGGAAGCTGCGCTGGAGCCCCCACATGAATAGCTTGATGCTGTCGCGGGCCATCGATCCATCATGCCCACGCGACCGGGTGGCTCAGCCAGCGCTTGACAACTCATGCAGAGGGATCTCGGCATGTCCGTATCAACGACGCGCTGCGACCTCCAAGCGACCGAGTAGTTCGGGATAGTCGAGCTCGGTCCGGTCAGTCAGCGTCGCGTGGGCATAGGTACGGAGGTGCTCCTGCCCCGAATGACCGAGCCAAGCCGCGGCATCCGCGAGCGGAACACCACTGAGGTGCCACAACGTCGCCCGACGGTGTCGGAGGTCATGCGGCGAGAACGCGGGGATCGCTGCCGCCCTGCAGGCTCGCGTGATCGCGGTTCTCAGCCGGTCTGCGCCGAAGCCATTGAACACCTGCGCGTCGAGGTCACGATCATCGCGCGGCACCGTGGCCGCAACGGAAGCGAAGACATCCCGGTCGACAGGAACCCACCGTGCGCGTCGCGTTTTCGATGCGCTGGCTCGAACGCGCCATCGCCCGCTTGGCTCATCGACGTCGCCCCACCTGAGCGCCTCAAGCTCCCCCACTCGCATCCCTGTCGCATCGAGCACGAGAAACGGCAACCGATATGCAGCCGGAAGCAATCCATAGATAGTTCGCACAGCCGGCGCCGCAGGCGGATCGACCTCTTCGCGTTCGTCCCGCGGCAGACGGACAGTGCGGCGGTCACGTGCGGGATTGGGCTGAATCCCGTGGAAGTCCAACACCATCGCGAGCGTGGCCAGCGTCTTACGGATCGACTCGCGGGCGAGTCCGTCCTCGTTCAACGTCGACACGAAGCTAGCGACGTCGGCCGGCTTGATCGAGTCGATCGCTCGCGAGCCGAGCACGCGAACGATACGACTGAGATTCACACGATGAGTCGCGGCGGTGCCGTCTGCCACGTCGATTCGTGATGCGCGCCACGCCTCGGCGACGACTTTCAACGTGACGACCGGAGCAGGAGCGCTGACAAGGCGGATGTCCGGGACGCGCATCGCCGCGAGTTCGCCCGATACCCATAGGAGCCGGATCCGCGCCTCTCGTACGGTTTTGAATGAGCCAGCGGTCAAGAACTTCGTCTCACGGCCTCCCAGCCGGTAGCGAACGAGGAACCGCGTGGTGCCGTTCGGGGTCTTGCGTTCCACCAGTCCGCGAGCAGTCTCGTGCGAAGGTGCGCCGAGAGCGATGCGCTGGTGCCCGCATGAACAGCGCGCCTCTGACCGCGGGGCCTCGGTCACCTCTCGAACAGCTTCCGTACCACATGCTCAGACTACGACTAATTCTGTGTCCTTGAGTGGACCTGTCGAGCGTGACCCAACCGGTGGGCGAAGCCTCGCAACCGCGCGCGACGCTACTCGCGACGCGCCCTACAGATTCATGAAGATCTCCGGCCCTCGACCTTCAAGGGCCCGTCGCGCTGTTCTTCTCTGGGCGACGAACATCAAGCCCCGACGCGGCGGAAGAGTGATCACCGAGTGATCACCACATGTCCAAAGCCGGCACCAGCGGCACGCCTGACACCGCTTGGTTGAGCCAAATCGGCTCTACCAAACAGTGTCGAAAGGCCCATACGGGATTCGAACCCGTGCCGCCGCCGTGAGAGGGCGGTGTCCTAGGCCACTAGACGAATGGGCCCCGCTAGGAGCGAGCAGTTTACCCGGAGGCGCCGATCTCGTGGAGCAGCGGCTTCGTGTCGAGCGGGTCGAAGCCGATCCGGGCCGCCGACGTCCTCGCTCGAGGGCTTCGTGCCTTCGCGGAACAGCTCCCGCAGCAGCTCGCCGGTGGCCGGGTTGCGCCACCAGTCCGCGCCGATCGTGTCGATCAGGTGCCGGCGCAGCTGGGCCGAGCGGATCCAGGCGCGAAGGTAGTCGGCCGAGTAGAAGCCGGCGTCCATGTCGGCGAGGTAACCGGCGCGGCGGTAGCGGACGCCCGTGGCGGAGGTCAGGTACTCCTCGTAGCCGTCCGGGATCCCGCCCACGTCGGTGAAGCGCGACCAGAAGTCGAGCTCGTAGCGGAGCTTCGCCTCGTAGCGGCGGAAGAGGATCGCCTCCAGGAAGACGGTCGCCTCGGCGTTCTCGGCCGCCTGGGCATCCGAGAGGCCGAAGTGGCGAGCATGCCACTCGGGCTCGCGGGAGATCGCCTCGACGATGTAGGAGTAGATCTCGGTCAGCGCGTGGTCGCGCGCGATCCGGCGGAAGGTCATCGGCAGGGTCGGGTCGCAGCCGCCGTAGTGCAGCGCGTGGCCGGCCTCGTGCAGGAACGCCTGGTAGTCGTGCAGGCCGCCCTGGGCGCGCGTGATCAGGTGGACGACGCTCGGCGGGTCGCTCGGGATCACGCAGGCGCGCGGCGCCTTCTGCGGGCGGTCGTCGAGGTCGAGCTTGATGTTCGTCGCGGCGGCGAGGTCGAAGCCGATCTCGCCGAGGGTCGCGAGGCAGACCTCGGTCGCGCGCTCCTTCGTGTACGTCGACTCGAGCGGCGAGAGCCGGCGCATGTACGACATGTGCCAGCTCGTCGGCACCGCGTCCCGCTCGGGGCCGAGCAGTCTGTCGAACCAGCGGTCGCGCAGCGGCAGGAACGACTCCGTCGACGCGTCGCTCGCCGCCTTCAGCACCACCGACAGCTCCCGCAGCGAGATCCCCTTCTCCTCCTCGTTGCGCTCGACCGGATCGGCGATCCCGGACAGCTCCCGCTCGAGCTCCTCGCCGGCGGTCATCAGCGCGAGCCGGTCGGGGTTGAAGCCGGCGCTCACCTCGGCCTGGAGGTCGCCGAGCTCCTCGCGGTCCGCGTACGCGGCGAGCACCGCCAGCTGCGCCTGCGCCGTCCGCAGCGGCATCTCCTCGCCCCGGAACGTCACCCGCGCCGCGAGCAGCGGATTCTCGAGCTCGTCGTATCGCTCCACGAGCACGTTCGCGGCCAGGCCGCCCTCGCACGTCTTCCGCAGCCGGTAGAGCAGCTCGCGCTCGTCGCCGGAGGCGCCCTCCTCCGCCTCGCGCAGCGCCTCGAGCTGCTCGCGGCTGAAGAGGTCGGCGTAGCGGCGGACGATCTCCGCCTGCTCGGAGGTCTCCTTCTCCCCCACCCGGACTGCGCGCGACTCCTCGGAGCGCTCGAACATGTACTGCGCGAGCCGGCTCTCGAACTCGGCGGGGCTGCGGATCGACGACGGTGGCCATCCGGCAAAGCTAGCCGACGGCGATGTGCCGACGAGCGGCAGCCGCAAGAGCCGACGGCTCGAACGGCTTCGGGATCACCTCACAGGCGCGGTGGACGTAGTCGTCGACATCGACGGTGCCGCTGACGAGAACGACCGGGATCCCCGCAGCACGGAGCTCGTCGAGCAGCTCGTCGCTCGCCGAGACGCCGAGGTGGACATCCAGGAAGACGAGCGCCGGTCGCTGCGAGGCGAGCGCAGCCCGGGCCTCGCCGAGCGTTCCCGCCTCGCGCACCCGGAAGTTCTCGAGCTCGAGATTCACCCGGCACACGAGCCGGAGCGCGGCGTCGTCCTCGACGACCAGGATCGACACACCCTCCCCCACCGGCTGCGATGGTAGACGATCGGGCACACGCTAAGATGCACCCCGTGGCGCCCGAGGCTCAGACGGAGCAGCGGTATGCGACCCAGGTCGGGGAGCTCTGGAGCGGGCTCGCGCACACGCTCTCTCACCTGGAGGCACTCGCTCTCGAGCCCGAGCGGCTCGACCGGGACGACGCCGTCGACGCGCTGCGGCGGCTGCAGTACCGCCTGCACTCGGCGAGCGAGTACACGCTCGGACTGTCGCCGCCCGCAGCCGCCGAGCCCGCCCACAGCGAGCTCGCGGCCGCGCTGACCTGCGCCCGCGACGCGACCGGCGAGGTGGTCGGCGCGCTCGACGGCGCCGGGCTGCCGGCGGTCGACACGGTCCTGCACGAGTGGCGGGGCGCACTGTTCCGCGTCCGCCTCGCCCGGCTGCGCCTCACCGGGCCGCGCAAGGCAGCCGATCCGGCGGGCAACGCGATCCCGGCGCTGAAGGCGCCGCTGCTCGCCTCGGGCCTCACGATCGGCGGCGCGGCGGCGTTCGCGGTCGGCGCCACCGTCGGCCCGTGGCCGGTCTGGGTGATCGGCATGATCGCGGTCTGCCTCTCGCTGCTCTTCTACCGCCCCTGAGCTCGACGGCGACGCGGAGACGCGACGGTCAGGCGCCCGCGGCGGCGAGCCTCGCGAGCGACTCGTCTTTCCCGAGCAGCTCGAGGCTCTCGAACAGGCCCGGCGAGACCTTCGACCCGGTGACGGCGAGCCGGATCGGGCTGAACGCGTCCCGGGGCTTCACGCCCAGGCGCTCCGCCAGCCCGCGCAGCGCCGCCTCGATCCCGGCGGCCTCCCACGGCTCGATCGGCGCCAGCGCCTGCGCGGCGGCGCGGCAGGTCTCCGGATCGGCGCCGGCCGGGCCGACCGGCTCGAACAGGAAGCGCACGAAGTCGGGGTAGCGGGAGAACTTCTCGATCTTCTCCTGGACGAGCGGCACCGTCTGCCCCACGCGATCGGCGGGCCAGCCGATTCCCTGCTCGCCGAGCCAGGTCAGGAGCGCCTCGGCGTACTCGTCGTGCGAGAGGCCGCGCAGATGGACGCCGTTCAGCCAGTCGAGCTTCTCGTAGTCGAAGGTCGCCGGGCTCGGCCCGACGCGCTCGAGCGAGAAGCGCTCGACCAGCTCCGCGGGGCTCATCACCGTCGTCCTGTCGTCGTAGCTCCAGCCGAGCAGCGCGAGGAAGTTCATCAACGCCGCCGGCAGGTACCCCTCGGCGCGGAAGACGTCGATCGAGACGGCGCCGTGGCGCTTCGAGAGCTTCTTGCCGTCGTTCCCGTTCACGTCGGGAACGTGTGCGTAGACCGGGAGCTCTGCTCCGAGCGCCCGGAGGATGTTGATCTGCGTCGGCGTGTTCGAGACGTGGTCGTTTCCCCGGATCACGTGCGTGATCCCGTCGAGCATGTCCTCCACCGGTGAGGCGAAGTTGTAGGTCGGCCGGCCGTCCGAGCGGACGAGCACCAGGTCGGCGAGGTTCTCGTTCGCGAACTCGATCCGGCCGCGCACCGCGTCCTCCCAGCCGACCACGCCCTCGTCGGGCATCCGGAAGCGGATCGCGCCCTCGTCCTCGTAGGCCTTGCCCTCGGCGAGGAGGCGGTCGGCATGGGTGCGTACCTCGGCCAGCCGGTCGAGCTGGAAGGTGACCGGCCCGTCCCAGTCGATCCCGAGCCAGCGCAGCGACTCCTGGATCTGCTCGACCGCCTCGGCGACCTCGCGGCTCGTGTCGGTGTTCTCGATCCGCAGGCGGCACTCGCCGCCCTGCTGCCGGGCGAACAGCCAGTTGAACAGGAACGTCCGCACGCCCCCGACGTGCAGGAAGCCGGTCGGGCTCGGCGCCATCCGGACCCGCACCGGACGGGACCGGACTTCCCCACGGAGCTCCCCGGCCCCGCTCAGGGCCGGCTCCCGGTCGGCCGATCCGTCTCCTCCACGCTTCCCAACCCCTCCCTCTCGCGGGCGCGCGGCCCGTGTCGCTCGTTCGAGCCCTTCCGCCCGGCATATCGTACGACTGCCTCGCCGAGCGCCGTCGCACCGGCCTCCCCGGACGGGACGGTCGCGGGGCGCCGCTACGGTAGCCGTGACGCGGAGTGGACGCGACGACGAGAAGCGGCTCGACACGCCGGCCCCGGCGCCTCGCGCGGTCGCTCGGGCACGGGCTGCTGCGGCTCCCCCTCCCGGCGATCGGGCTCTGGCTCGTGCTCGGGACGGTGCTCTCCCGGGCGACCGGCCGCGTTGCCGACTGGTTCGTGATGACCGACGAGCTGCTCTACGAGCGGCTCGGCATCAGCATCGCCACCACCCACTCGCTCCTGCCTCAGGTGCGCGGAAAGCCGATCCCGAACGTGAACCAGCTCTACCCGCTGCTGCTCTCGCTCGTCTACCGCCACGGCTACGTCCCGCGGTCGCTGCACGACGCGCACGTCCTGAACGCCTACGTCATGACCTCCGCGGTCGTGCCGACGTTCCTCCTCGCGCGGCACGTGACGGGCCGCCGATGGCTCGCCTATCTCGTCGCCGCCCTCTCGGTCTGCATCCCGTGGATCGTCGTCTCCTCGTTCCTGCTCACCGAGGTCGCCGCCTATCCGGCCTTCGCGTGGTGCGTGCTCGCGCTCTACGGTGCGACCGCCGCCCCCCGGATCAGGAACGACGTGCTCGCGATCCTCGGGCTCGCCCTGGCAACGCTCGCCCGCACCCAGCTCGTCTCCCTCGCCCTCGTCCTGCCGGCGGCGATCGTCCTGCACGAGCTGGCGTTCGCCCGGGCAGGGACGTCCGGCCGGCGGCGAGAGCGGCTGCGCGCGGGGCTCCGGACGGCGCTCGCCCGGCATCGCCTGCTCGCCTGGGTCTACGCGATCGTCGGCCTCGCTGCGCTGGCGCTCCTCGCCGCCGGGCGGCTGTCGCAGTCCCTCGGCACCTACTCGGCGACCGCCCGCGGGAACCTCTTCCCGGGCCACATCGTGCCGGCCTTCGCGGCGCACCTGGCCGAGATCGCGCTCGGGCTCGGCCTGCTGCCGTTCGTGCTCGGAGTCGCCTGGCTGCTCGCGGGGCTCTGGCGGCCGGCGGGCCGGAGCGCCCACGCATTCGCGGCGGTCGGCACCTTGACCATCGGCACGCTCACCCTGGAGGTGACCCTGTTCGACCTCCGCTTCGGCGGCGGGGTCGTTCGCGACCGCTACCTCTTCTACATCGTCCCGGTCGTCCTGATCGCGTTCGCCGCGGCGATCGCCGGCCGGCGCAGGCCTCGCTGGTCGCTCATCGCCCCGCTCGCGCTCCTCGTCTACGGCCTTGACCAGCTCGCACTCACGGCGTACGCCAAGCTCAACGTCGACACGCCGGCGTCGGTTCTCGACAACCCGCTCCTGCGCGCGGCCCACTCGCCCGGCGTCGCGCGAGGCCTGCTCATCGGCGCCGCGATCCTGTCGGTCGCGCTCTTCGTCGAGGCGACGTTCATCCTGCCCCGCAGGGCCGTGACCGCGATCGTCCTGGCCCTCGCCTGCGTCGCGCTCACCTCCGAGACGGTCTACGCGTTCTCGCGCCTGTTCGGGGCGAGCGACACCGCCGGCCGCTCGCTGACCGTCAGCCAGGGCGAGGTCTTCGACTGGGTCGACCGCCTGGCCGGCACGGATGCCAGGGTGACGATGGTCCCGTTTCCGGTGAACCCCGACGACTACTGGGCGGGGGTCACCTTCTGGTGGGACCTCGAGTTCTGGAACAGGTCGATCGTGCGCGCCGCCTACCTGCCGGGCGAGTTCGAATGGACGCCGAGCACGTTCCCCGAGGTCGTCCTCCGCTTCGATCCGAGCACCGGCCGGGCGAACGCCTCCCCGACGCCCCTCGTCGCCGAGTCGGACCAGGAGACCCGCTTTCGCATCTCGGGCCCGCTCGCGTCGAACCCGAGCGACCTCGACACGCGCTCGACGCTCCTGATCGCCGCGACGAGGCCCTGGCGGGCCGACTGGCTGACCTTCGGGCTCTACGACGACGGCTGGACGAAGCCGGGCCTCACCGCGCGCGTCCGCGTCTTCCCGCGACCCGATCAGAGCAATGCGGAGGTGCGGATCCTCACACTCGGCGTCATCGCACCGGCCGGCGTCTCGTCGCGGCGCTTCCGGATCGTCTCCGACCAGTCCAGCGTCGGCGGCTCGGCGAACGACGGCGACCGGGCCCTCGAGTACGTCGACGTCTGCGTGCCGCCCCACGGGTTCACCGACGTCCGCATCTCGACCTCGGGCCACTCGCAGACCTACGGAGATCCGGCGAGCCTCCCCACCTCGTCCGTCCTGCGCCAGGTTGGGGTGAGGCTGACCGAGATCGCCCTCGACGACGAGAACGACGGCTCCTGCGTGGCTCACGCCCCGGCCGGCCGCTGACCCGCGGCCGGCGCGCCCGCGACCCCGATCCCCGGGCGCCTATCGTACGAGCCCGATGGAGTTCGGCGGCCACATGTCCTCGGCGGGCGGGATCGACACCGCGATCGACCGGATCGAGGCGATCGGCGGCGACTGCGTACAGGTGTTCACCCAGAGCCCGCGCATGTGGAAGCCGACCGCCCACAGGCCGGAGGCGATCGAGCGGTTCAAGGAGCGGCGCGCCGAGGCGGGGATCGGCGGCGTCGTCTGCCACGCGCTCTACCTCTGCAACCTGGCCGCTCCGGACGAGGCGATCTACGCGAAGTCGATCGCGGCGATCTCGGCCACGCTCGAGGCGGCCGCGGCGATCGAGGCCGATGCGGTCATCTTCCACGTCGGCTCGCACCTCGGCGCCGGATTCGAGGCGTCGCTGCCCCGGGTCACGGCCGCGCTGCGGCAGATCCTGGAGCGCTGCGACGGGGAGACGTGGCTCCTGATGGAGAACTCGGCCGGCCCCGGCGGCACGATCGGCCGCTCGCTCGGTGAGCTGGCGACCCTGCTCGCCGCGCTCGACCGCCATCCGCGGCTCGGGATCTGCCTCGACTCGTGCCACCTCTACGCCTCCGGCTACGACGTCACCTCGCCGGAGGCCGTGGCCGCCCTCGTCGCCGAGGTCGACGGGACGATCGGCCTCGACCGGCTGCAGGCGCTCCACGTCAACGACAGCGCGACCCCGCTCGGCTCGAACCGCGACCGTCACGCGAACATCCTCGAGGGCGAGATCGGCGAGGGGATGGGAGCCTTCCTCGCCCATCCGGCCTTCCAGTCGCTGTCGGCCTACCTCGAGGTGCCGGGCGCCGGGTCGGGGCCGGATGCGAACGAGCTCCGCAAGGTGCGCGAGCTCCACGCCCGCTGGGTGGCACGGCGATGAGTGCCCGGTGTCGCGGGCGACGGCGCCGCTCGCGACGGCAGCAGACGGCACGGGCTCGCGACATGTACCACGAGGATCGTCTCGCGGCTCGACGAACCCGTGCCCGTGGATCCCCGGCTGTCGTGTGACGCCCGAGTGGGCGGCGGAGTATGGACGGCGTGACCAGCTTCGCCCAGGCGGCCGAGAATCATCTCGACGACGTCTACGGCTACCTCGTGTGGTTCACCGGCGACCGGTTCGTCGCCGAGGACCTGGCCGGGGAGACCTTCGAGCGCGCGCTCCGGCTCTGGCACCGCTTCGACCCCCGGCGCGGGTCGGCCCGCACGTGGCTCTGCCAGGTGGCGCGAACGGTCGCGCTCGACCACTTCCGCTCCGAGAAGCGGCGCCGGCGGCGCGAGCAGCTCGCGGCCCTCCCGGACCGCTACGAGGAGCGGCTCGTCGAAGGTTTCTCGCCCATGCTCGAGGCCGCCCTCCGGGGACTGACCGCCGGCGAGCGCGAGGTGATCGCCCTGCGGGTGATCCTCGACTTCGACGCGGCAACCGCCGCCGGGATGCTCGGCATCTCCACCACCAACTGCACGACGCGCCTCAACCGGGCGCTCGGCAAGCTCGAGGAGGCCCTCGATGTCGCAGCCTGACCTGATCGCGAACCTGCGCGAGGCGCGGCCGGTCGCACCCGCCGAGCTTCGCGAGCACATCCGCCGGATCGCCGCGCAGGCGCCCGCGGAGCCGCGCCGGAGCTTCAACTGGCGCCGGGCGCTCGTCGTCGTCGTTCCCGTCGCGGCCGCCGCGGCGGCCGCGGTCGCGCTGCTCCCGCACGGCTCGCAGCCCGTGGCCGGGCCGAACCTGCCCGTCGACGCCGCCGCCTCGAGCGCGGCGAGGATCCAGGCGGCCCCGCCGG
This sequence comes from uncultured Actinomycetes bacterium, assembly GCA_963796625.1. GTDB lineage: Bacteria > Actinomycetota > Thermoleophilia > Gaiellales > Gaiellaceae > PALSA-600. The sequence continues at coordinate 748,781 of CAWCME010000002.1, read as the reverse complement.
CCCTCAGCTCGGGCGCCGCCACGAGCGTGCCCGGAAGCGGCGGCGCGCTCCCCGCGCCGAGCCCCGCCCGGGCCCAGCGCTACAGCGCCTCGCTGCAGCTCCGCGTCGCCGACACCCAGGCCGTCTCCGACGCCACGAAGCAGGCCGTCCGGATCTCCCACGCGCTCGGCGGCTACCCGTCCTCGGTGAACGTCGATGCCTCCGGCAAGACGGGTTACGCCAGCATCGTGCTCCGCATCCCGAAGCAGCACGTCCAGGCCGCGGTCACCCGCCTCTCGGCGCTCGGAACGATCGTCGGCGAGAGCGTCGCGATCAAGGACCTCCAGACCCAGGTCGACTCGACCGCCCGCAGGATCGCGCGGCTCAGGCACACGCTCGCCGGCTGGCAGGCGCTCGCGCCCTCGCCCGAGAACCAGAAGCGCATCGACGCCCTCACCGCGCAGATCGCGCGCCTGGTACGTGGCCGCGCGGCGACGATCCGCAGCGCGAGCGACGCGACCGTCAGCGTCCAGCTCACCACCCGCCCGGCGCCCGTGGTCGCCCGGCGCGGGCACGGGCCCCTGCACGGGCTCGCGGTCGCGTTCCACTGGGCCTGGATCGGCGCCGTCTACTTCCTCGCGCTCGGCGGGCCGATCATCCTGCTGGCCGGGCTCGGCTGGCTGCTCGCCCGCACGGTTCGCCGGCGCCGCGAGGAGGCGCTGCTCAGCCGGTCTTGATCTGGGCGAAGACGCGGAAGGTCGGCTCGCCCACGGGGAGCTCGCCGAACTCGGGGTTGACGCACCCGGTTTCGGCCGAGCGGGACTGGTAGGTGTTCTCGACCTCCGCCTTGCACATCGGCAGCGGCCGGCGGACCGCCCGGATCGCGCCGAAGCCCGCCCGCCGGCGCTCGGCGGCCCGGAGCATGTCGAGGTCGATCTCGACGTCGTAGATCTTCTGCATGCACCCGACGTAGGTGTGCCCCCACGCCTCGTAGGAGTAGACGAACGGACAGCTCTTCTCGAGGCAGGCGCCCGGGTAGACCACCTTGTCGCAGTGGACGTCGCAGCGGCGGCACTCCATCTCGTCCTGGGGACGGAGGGGCAGCGACGTCGCGGTCTGGTGCTGCGGCATCTGACCATTGTCGGCACGGTCCCGCCCATCTTCAAGACTTGACTTTCGCCCCCGCCGCCGCTAGGGATTTTCGGCGCCGGGCCCCGGCGGGCCTGCGATTAGGCTGGCGCGATGGGACGCAGGCTGTACTGGGCGTCGCTCGGGCTGGCCCCGATCGTGATCGTCGCGCACGAGGTCTTCGACGCGAGCGGGACGCTCCTGTTCGTCCTCTCGGCCGCCGCGATCGCGCCGCTCGCCTTCCTGATCGGCGAGGCGACCGAGAACGTCGGCGAGCACACCGGGCCGGGCGTCGGCGGCTTCCTGAACGCGAGCTTCGGCAACGCGCCCGAGCTGATCATCGGGCTGTTCGCGATCGCGAACACGCTGCCCAACGTCGTGCGGGGCACGATCACTGGCTCGGTCGTCTCCACCGCGCTGCTCGTGCTCGGCGGGGCGATGGTGTTCGGCGGCGACGGCGTGGTCGAACGTCGCTCGCTGCTCGACCAGTGCGCGATGATCGCCTGCGCGCTCGCCCTCTTCCTGATCCCGAGCGTCCCCGGCTGGCACGGCAACCCGGACCGCCACGGCCTCTACGTGCTGACGCTTCCCGTCGCCGCCGTGCTGCTCGTCTTCTACGTCTCGCTCACGACCCGTCACCTGAGGGCCCAGCGGGCCGCCTACGTCGAGGCGCCGTCGCCCGGCGCCTGGAGGCTGCGCAGCGCGCTGCTCGCGCTCGCGGTCGCAACCGTGGCAACCGCCTTCGTCTCGGAGGAGCTCGTCCGCTCGCTCGGCGCGTTCGCGCGCGCCCTCGGGCTGTCGCAGTTCTTCGTCGCCGCAGTCGTCGTCGCGATCGTCGGGAACGCGGCCGAGCACGGCGGCGCGATCGTGGTGGCGCGGCGCGGCAACCCGCAGCTCGCGGCCGAGATCGCGATCTCCTCCGCCACCCAGATCGCGGTGCTCGTCGCCCCGCTGCTCGCGCTCGTCTCGGGGCTGATCGGGAACGGGCTGCCGCTGAGCTTCCGGCCGGTCGAGATCGGCACCATGGCCGTTGCCGTGCTCGCCGTCTGGGCGGTGGTGATCGACGGCCGCCTGCGGCGCTGGGAGGGCTTCCTCCTGCTCGGGGTCTACCTGGTCGCCGTGGCCGCCTTCGTCGCCGCCGGCGACCGCTACTAGGAACCGCCCGGCGTCGGCTCAGGCCGGAGCGAGGACGTCCAGCGCCCTGGGAACGAGCTCCAGCGCGCGCTCGACGTCGGCGTCGTCGACGTCGAGGTGCGTGACCGCCCGCAGGATGCCCGGCCGGACCGTCCCGCTCAGGCCGACGCCGGCCTCGGCGAGCCGTGCGATCGCCTCGGCCGAGCCGAGGCCGAGGGCGCCGACGTCGACCTGCACGAAGTTCGTCTCGACGCGGTCGAGGTCGACCGGCACGCCCTGCGCGGCCCAACCCTCGGCGAGCCGGCGCGCCCGGGCGTGGTCGTCGGCGAGCCGGGCGACGTTGTGCTCGAGCGCGTAGAGGCCGGCGGCGGCGACGATCCCGGCCTGGCGCATCGCGCCGCCGAAGCGGTGCTTCTCGATCCGGGCCCTCGCCATCAGCTCGGCCGAGCCCGCGATCACGGCGCCGAACGGGCAGCCGAGCCCCTTCGAGAGGCAGAGCGTCGTCGTGTCGAAGACGCAGCCGAGCTCGGAGGCGGCGACGCCGCAGGCGACCGACGCGTTGGCGATCCGCGCCCCGTCGAGGTGGACCGCGAGCCCGAGCTCGCGCGCGGCCTGGACGGCGGCGTGCAGCTCCCCGGGGGGCCAGACGGCACCGCCGGAGCTGTTGTGGGTGTTCTCGAGCGCGAGGATCGACGCCCGCGGCCCGTGCAGCCGGTCGGTCGGACGGATCGCGCCGCGCAGCTGCTCCGGCGAGAGGCGTCCCCGGTAGCCCGGCAGGCCCCGGGTCTGGAGCCCGGAGTGCACCGCGGCCCCGCCGAGCTCCGAGACCATGATGTGCGCCGTCTCCTCGACGATCAGCTCGCTGCCGCGCACGCCGAGGATCGCGAGCGCGATCTGGTTCGCCATCGTGGCGGTCGGCAGGTAGACCGCCTCCTCGTGCCCGAGGAACGCGGCCGCCCGCTCCTCGAGCGCGATCACCGTCGGGTCCTCGCGCCGCTGCTCGTCTCCCACCTCGGCGTTCGCCATCGCCTCGCGCATGCCGGACGACGGCTTCGACTGGGTGTCGGAGCGAAGATCGATCACGGGCCAAATCTAGACGAGCGCGGCGGTCAGTCCCCGAGCGTCGAGCCGGGCGCCGGTCCGGGGAGTCGGGCCCCGGGCCCGTCAGAGCTCGACGGAGCCGTCCTCGGCGATCGTCCAGCCGGGGTTGTGGGCGACCTCCCACGGATGGCCGTCCGGGTCGACGAAGACACCCGAGTAGCCGCCCCAGAACGTCTCCGCGCCCCGGCGGGCGATCCGCGCGCCCGCGAGCCGCGCCTCCTCGAGGACGGCGTCGACCTCGGCCGGCGAGCGCGCGTTGTAGGCGAGCGCGACCCCGCCCCAGCCGCCGCCGTCGTCGACGTTCGAGTCCTCGGCGAGGCTGTCGCGGCTCCAGAGCGCCACCACCATCCCGCCGGCCTGGAAGAAGAGGACGTCGCCGGGATCGTCGGTCACCTCCCAGCCGAGCCCCTCGTAGAAGGAACGGGCGCGGGAGAGGTCGGCCACCCCGAGCGTGACGAGCGAGACCCGCTGTTCCACGGGGTCAGCGTAGCCCGCGGACGCGGCGGCGGACTCGCTCGGACACGGGCACCTTCAGCAGCTCCTGCGCGACGATCGTTCCCGAGCCCGCGCCGAGGCCCGGGCCGGGCCAGGTGCTCGCGCCGATGTGCCAGAGCCGGTCGACCGGGGTGCGGTGGCCGGGCCTGGCCGGAAACGGCCGCCAGAGGAAGTTCTGGTCGAGCGCGAGCGAGCCCGCGTACGGGTCGCCCTGCCGCAGGTTCGGGTTGGCGGCCTGGAGGTCGGCCGGCGAGAGCGCGGTACGGGCGAGGATCGAGGACTCGAGATTCGGGATGTGACGGGCGAGCCTGGCCTGGATGCGGTCGGCGTAGCGTTCGCGGAGCTCCTCGGTCCAGGTGCCGTCGCCGGTGTCGAGCTCGCCGGCCGCGTCGCCCTTCACCTGCCAGGGCAGCTCCTGCAGCTGGATCCAGAGCAGGCCCTTCCCCTCGGGCGCGCGGCTCGGGTCGATCGTCAGCGGCTGCCCGCAGACCACGGTCGCCTCGGCCGGGAGCAGGCCGCGCTCGGCCTCGTTGACCGCGCGCGAGACGCCGTCGAGGCCGGGCGTCACGTGGACGATCGCCGTCCGGCCCAGCCGCTCGTCGCCCTCCCAGCGCGCCGGCTCCGAAAGGGCGAAATGGATCTGCATGTCGGCGCGGCCGTAGCGGACGCGGCGCCCGGCCTTCGCGACCGGGTCCTGCGGATCGCCGAGCAGCCGCCCGTAGAGCTGGGTCGGGGTCACGTTCGCGATCACCGCCCGCACCGCCGAGACCGTCTCCCCGTGCGCGGTCCGCACGCCCGTGGCCCCGTCGTCCGAGACGAGGATCGACTCGACCTCGGTCTCCGTCCGGCAGACGCCGCCGTTGTTCTCGATCAGCCGCACGAGGGCGTCCGCGAGCCGCGCGCCGCCCCCGCGCGGGACGGGCATCCCGCCCTCCTGGATCGCGACCGCGATCACCTGGGCCATGAAGCCGGAGCAGGCTGCGTCGGGCCCGAGCCCGGTGTGGAGCACCCACGGGGCGAGCAGGCCGTGCGCCCGCTCCGAGGCGAACGTCTCCTCGAGCCAGTCGCGGCCCGAGCGGAGCATGTTGCCGGCGAACTCGGCGGCGCCGCGGCGCCCGAGGCGGCGCATCGCCTTCCCCGCGAGCGAGACGCCCGCCGCCGACCAGAGCTCGGTCCCGAGCAGGCCGAAGGAGAGGTCGGCGGTCGGGAGGAAGCCGGCGAGCACGCCCTCCCACGCCGCCCCGTCGCCCGGGGCGTGGCGTGCGAGCTCGGCGGCGTTCGCCTCGGCGGTCCGCAGCAGGAAGGCGGCCTCGCCGTCCGGATAGGCCGTCGCGGTCGGCAGGTCGGTGTTCAGGTACTCGAGCCCGCGGGCCGTCAGGTCGTCGCCGAGCAGCGCGTGCGCGGCACCGCCGACCCAGAGCGGGTGCCAGGCCGAGAACACGTCGTGCTGGAAGCCGGGCTCGGTGATCTCGGCGGTCCTGATCGCGCCGCCCAGCCAGTCGTTGCGCTCGAGGATGCACACGCCCCAGCCGGCGCGGGCGAGCAGTGCGCCGCAGGCGAGCGAGTTCACCCCGCTCCCGACGATGACGGCGTCGTATCGAGCCATCAGGCTACGGTAACCGCATGAACCTCGAGTTGCTCGAAGAAGCGCTCTCCGGCGAGCCCGCCTACCGCAAGCGGCAGGTGTGGGAGTGGGCCGCGCGCGGCGTCTCGTCGTACGGCGAGATGACGAACGTGCCCGCGTCGCTGAGAGCGGCGCTCGCCGAGCGCGTGCCGTTCTCCTCGCTCGAGGTCGCCTCGGAGGCGCTCGCCCGCGACGGGACGCTGAAGGTGCTCTTCCGGACGCACGACGGGCACCCGGTCGAGGCGGTGCTGATGCGCTACCGCGACGGCCGCCGGACGGTGTGCATCTCCTCGCAGTCCGGCTGCCCGCTCACCTGCACCTTCTGCGCGACCGGCCAGATGAGGTTCGGCCGCAACCTGACCGCGGGCGAGATCCTCGACCAGGCGCTGCACTTCCGCCGCATCGAGCCGATCGACCACGCCGTCTTCATGGGCATGGGCGAGCCGATGATGAACCTCGACCCCGTCCTCGAGGCCGCGCGCCGCCTGCCCGCCGCGGGTGTCACGCATCGCCGCACGACCATCTCGACGGTCGGCTGGCTGCCGGGGCTGAAGCGCTTCGTCGACGAGGTCGACGAGCCGATCCGGCTCGCCTTCTCGCTCCACGCGCCGACAGACGCGCTGCGAAGCCGCCTGATGCCGGTCAACGACCGCTATCCGCTCGAGGACGTGGTCGCCGAGTGTCGCCCGCCACGTCGCGCTGCGCGGCCAGAAGGTGTACGCCGAGTACGTGCTCCTCGCAGGCGTGAACGACTCCGTCGAGCAGGCCGCCGAGCTGGCGCGGCTCCTCGACCCGAAGGTCTTCAAGGTCAACCTGATCCCCTACAACCCGACCGGCATGTACGACGGCTCGGCCCGCGAGACGATCTCCAGGTTCAAGTCCGTTCTCGATCGGGCTCGGCTACCGGCCACCGTCCGGCTGACGCGCGGGCGGGAGATCGCAGCCGCCTGCGGGCAGCTCGCGGCGACTGCCGGGACCTCCTAGCCGCCACGTGAGGCAGGCGCTGCCGGTGACCGGCGTGAGGCGGCGGGGCGGGGTCGCGGAGACGGCGGCGGTCATCCTGCGGTCAAGCCCACGGCCGTGGTGTTCGTCATGGGCGGGTACGGCCACGTCTCGCGAATTCGGGCGCTCGTCGCCGCGCTGACCGTGGGGGGAGTCGACGCCGTCGTCTTCACCGACCGGGCCTTCGAGGCGGGGGTGCGGGCCGCCGGCGGACGCTTCGCGGATCTCTACGCGGGACGTTCCCCGGACGGCGGCGACGACTCGTCCAGTCCGGTCCCCTGCCGGAACGTCACCTTCGCCGCCCGCGCGGCCGCGGAGCTCGTGGTCGAGGCGGCCGCCTTCCGCCCCTCGCTGGTCGTCACCGACACGTTCGCGGTGGTCGGGTCGGTCGTCGCGAAGGCGCTCGATCTCCCGTGCGTGAACGTGTGCTCCGGGCACGACTTGCATCCCGAGCGGTTCCTGGCCGCGCTCCGCGACGACCCCCGCCTCGCCGTCTCGGCCAGGTGCCACGAGGCGGTCGCCGTCCTCCGCGAGCGGTTCGGGATCGCCGATGCCTCGCCGTTCTCGTACTTCACCTCGGTCAGCTCGTCGCTCAACATCTACTGCGAGCCGCCGGACTTCCTGTCCGAGACGACGCGGGAGCGGCTCGAGCCGCTCGCCTACTTCGGCTCCCTGCCGGCCCCGGCGGAGGCCGGCCCCCGGGGCGCTGCGAGGCGAAGACCGCCTCTACGGCCGCGCGGCCGTGTGCGGGTCTACGCCTCCTTCGGAACGGCGGCGTGGCCGTACTACGAGGCGGAAGCACTGGCGGCCCTCGGCCAGATCGCCGACCTGATCGCCACCCACCCCGAGATGATCGCGACGATCAGCCTCGGCGGTGCTCCGCTGAGCGACGCGGCCGTCACCGGGCTCCGCCGGCACAACGTGAGCGTCGCGCGCTACGTCGACCAGTGGCGCGTGCTCTCCGAGGCCGACGTGTTCATCACCCATCACGGCCTGAACTCGACGCACGAGGCGATCTTCCACCAGGTGCCGATGATCTCGTACCCCCTCTTCTGGGACCAGCCCGGCCTGGCGCGAACGGCTCAGAGACTCGATCTCGCCGTCCCGCTCGGGACGGCGCCGAGGGCCGCGCTCGACCGTGACCAGGTCGAGAGCTGCTTCGCGGCCCTCGCGGCCTCGAGGGAGCGGCTGCTCGCGGGCCTCGAGCGCGCCTACCGGTGGGAGCTCGACGTGATCGAGGCGCGGCCCGAGGTCGTTCGCCGGATCGTCGAGCTCGCCTGAGCCGCTCGAGCGCGCCCGCGGGACCTCCGCTCCGCGCGGCGGCCGGCAGCGGCCTCGCCCGAAACGATGCAGGTCCGCGCCGATTCCGTGCGATAGTTCGAGGGTGAAGCGCGTCGTCACCGGCGTCGTGGTCCTCGTCGCGTTCGTCGCCGCCGCGACCGCAAACGCGTCGCAGATCATCTCGACGAGCTCCGTGAGCGATCTCAGCTTCGGCGTCAACGGCAAGGGCGAGGCGATGCTCACCTACGTCTCGCACGGCAAGACTGTTCACGTCCTCGCCTGGGGCGCGGTGAACGCAACCGCCCCGAACGACGTGCGGCGGCAGGTTGCGTTCCACCTGGAGTACGACGGCGGCTACCGGAAGTACTACGTCGAGAATCCGCAGGTCCAGGCTGCCCTCGTCCGGCTGCGCGACCTGCAGAGGCAGATGGCGAGCGCGACCGCGGCGAGGAACAATCCCGTGCGCTACGCGCTCGCGCCGAGGATCGCCGCCGCCTACGCGCTCCTGAGCAGGCTTCGGACCGCGGCCGAGAACTACTGGGAGACGTTCACCTGTCCCGCCTACGACGGGCCGGCGCTCGCCTGGGGGGTCGCCGCGTGCACGGCCCCGGACGGAAGCTACTGGGCAGTTCAGGAGTGGCAGCGCAAGCTGCCCGACTACGGGGCCACCCCGACGCCGTTCGAGGCCGCGCAAGAGGTTCACCTCGCCCACTGGACGGGCGACCTGCCGGTGATCACGATCCAGACGAACTGGGCCTACAAGAGGTTCGACCACCTCTTCGGCACGCTCACCTATCACGGCGAGCCGGTCCACGGCTTCAGGTCGACCCCTCAGGGCCAGCCGCTCGACACGTACGGCCGCAACGTCTTCCTCGACACCTACGACTCGGCGTACGGTCCCGGATGGGAACGCGAGAACAGCTTCCTGACGCACAACCCGGGGGGAACGTTCTGCTACGGGTTCTATCCCCACGGAAGCGACCCGCCCGGCGCCGGGACGAGGTACCGCGCAACGATCCTCGGGCCCGGCGTGACGCCGGACGTCATGTGGGTCGGCGACGCGCCCGGCCCGTACGACCCGACGGTGCAGCAAACCGCCGACCAGGCGATCGTCGCGCTCGACGATCCGCAGTGCCGGCAGGTCTGACGCGCGCAGCCCGAGCCGGAGCCCCGGACCCGGCCCGCCCGGGCCGGCGGAGCTAGCGCTTCTCAGCCGTCGTCGGCTGCCTCCTCGACCGCTCGCTGGCGGAGCTCGTCGACGACGGTCGGGTCGGCGAGCGTCGTCGTGTCGCCGAGCGCGCGGTTCTCGGCGACGTCTCGAAGCAGCCGGCGCATGATCTTGCCGCTGCGGGTCTTCGGCAGCTCGGGGGTGAAGACGATGTTGGCGGGCTTGGCGATCGGCCCGATCTTCTGCGACACGTGGTCGCGCAGCTCCTCCAGCTTCTCGACCGATCCCTCGGCGTCGCCCTTCAGGGTCACGAACGCGACGATCGCCTGGCCGGTCATGGCATCGGCCCGGGCCGCGACGGCAGCCTCCGCGACGTCGTGGTGATCGACGAGCGCGCTCTCGACCTCGATCGTCGAGATGCGATGCCCCGAGATGTTCATCACGTCGTCGACCCGCCCGAGCAGCCAGAAGTCGCCGTCCTGGTCGATCCGGGCGCCGTCGCCGGCGAAGTAGACGTCGCCGTACTTCGACCAGTAGGTCTCCCGGTAGCGGGCGTCGTCGCCGTAGATCCCGCGCAGCATCGCGGGCCACGGCCTCCTGAGGACGAGATAGCCGCCGCCGCCGGGCCCCACCTCCTCGCCCCGCTCGCTGTAGACCGCCGCGTCGACGCCCGGGAAGGGACGGGTCGCCGACCCCGGCTTCGCCGTCGTCACGCCCGGGAGGGGCGTGATCAGGATCATCCCGGTCTCGGTCTGCCACCAGGTGTCGACGATCGGCGTCCGGTCGCCGCCGACGTGCTCGCGGTACCAGACCCACGCCTCCGGGTTGATCGGCTCGCCGACCGAGCCGAGCAGGCGCAGGCTCGAGAGGTCGTGCCGCGCGGCGAACTGCGGCCCCCATTTCATGTGCGTGCGGATCGCCGTCGGAGCGGTGTAGAGGATCGTGACCCCGTAGCGCTCGACGATCTCCCACCAGCGATCCCGGTCGGGGAAGTCGGGCGTGCCCTCGTAGAGGACCGAGGTGGCCCCGTTGCAGAGCGGCCCGTAGACGATGTAGCTGTGGCCGGTGATCCAGCCGATGTCCGCCGCGCACCAGTACACGTCGGTCTCGGGCTTCAGGTCGAAGATGTAGTGGTGGGTCGTCGCGACGCCCGCCAGGTAGCCGGCGGTCGTATGCACGATCCCCTTCGGCTTCGCCGTCGTCCCGCTCGTGTACATCAGGAAGAGCAGGTCCTCGGAGTCCATCCGCTCCGGCTCGCACCGGTCGTCGACGTCGGCGAGGAGCTCGTGCCACCAGTGGTCGCGGCCGGGCGTCATCGGCACCTCGCCGCCCGTCCGGCGCAGGACGACCGAGGCCCGGACCCCCGGCGCGTCCGCCATCGCCGCGTCGGCGGTCCGCTTCAGGGGCACGGTCGAGCCCCGCCGCCAGGCCTCGTCCTGCGTGATCAGCACCTCGCAGCCCATGTCGTTCATTCGCCCGGAGAGCGAGTCGGCCGAGAAGCCGCCGAAGACGACCGTGTGCGGGGCCCCGAGGCGTGCGCAGGCGAGCATCGCCACCGGCAGCTCCGGAACCATTCCCATGTAGATCGCGACCGCCGTCCCCCTGGTCACCCCGAGCTTCCTGAGCCCGTTGGCGAAGCGGGCCACCTCGGCCTGGAGCTCGGCGTAGCTGATCGCGCGCCGCTCGCCGCTCGGCTCTCCCTCCCAGAAGTAGGCGATCCGGTCGCCCCGGCCTGCCTCGACGTGGCGGTCGAGGCAGTTGTAGGAGACGTTCAGCTTGCCGCCGAGATACCACCTGACATACGGCGGCTGCCACTCGAAGAGACGGTCGAACGGCTCGAACCAGGAGATGCGCTCCCAGCCCTCGGTTGCCCAGAACTCGTCGAAGGCGCGGTCGTAGATCCCGGGCTGCGCGTTCGCCTGGGCGGCGAACGACTCCGCGGGCGGGTAGCGCCGCTCCTCGAGCAGCATCGTCTCGATCGAATGGCCCTCCATCGGCGCGCTCACCTCGACCCGACCGTGAGACCGGTCGGCCGCAAAACGATCCGCTCAACCGCCATCGCCAGGGCTCCTTGCCACGAGGATTCCGGCCCCAGCTCGCAGGCCGCGGGACAACGGCGGACTATAACGCGCTCCGGCCCGCCGGCCCCGGGCGAGCCGGCGGGCCCGCAGGCCGAACCGGCGCCGGGTCGAGGCCGCTCTAATGTCAGGGCCTGAGCCATTTGCGGTTGCCCGGCCGCCTGCGAACGCGTAGTCTCGAATGACGCGGACGACCAACAAGGAGGCAGGAAGAGACATGCGCAGGAAGCCACTTCAACTACTCGTTCTCGCCCTGATCGCGGTGTTTGTGGCCACCGCGGCGGGCTGCGGCAGCAAGAAGTCGAGCGCGCCGCCCGTCACGACGACGACAACGACGACCGAGGCCACCACCGCGGCTTCCACCGCGACGACCTCGGCGACGACGACCCAGACCACGACGACGGCGGCCACCACCACGCCTGCGGTCGCCGGGCTCGGTGCGCTCACGGGCAGCTGCGCCCAGCTGGCCAACCTCGGCCAGGCCTTCGGCTCCGCAATCTCGGGCGCCGGTAACGACCCGCAGAAGGAGGCCGCGCTCCTGCAGCAGTTCGCCGACAAGACCCCGTCGGACATCCGGCCCGACTTCGAGACGCTGGCTGCGGCCTTCTCGAAGATCGCGAGCGCGCTCAAGGGCGTCGACCTCAGCTCGGGCAAGGTCCCGAACGCCTCGACGCTGGCGAAGCTGACCGCGCTCTCGAGCCAGCTCAACACGGCCGACCTGACGAAGGCGGAGGCGAACATCAGCGCCTGGGCAGCCAAGAACTGCCACGCCTAGCCTGAGCTGACGGCCTCGACGGCACGGCCCGCTACCCTGGCGGGCCGTGCCCGAGCCGCCTCTCACCTCCCGCGACGACCTCCGCAACGTCGCGATCGTCGCCCACGTCGATCACGGCAAGACGACGCTCGTCGACGCGATGCTCTGGCAGTCGGGCTCGTTCCGCGACAACCAGGATCTCGGCGAGCGGATCCTCGACTCGACCGACCTCGAGCGCGAGAAGGGGATCACGATCCTGGCCAAGAACACGGCGATCCAGCTCGGCGAGACGAAGATCAACATCGTCGACACTCCCGGGCACGCCGACTTCGGCGGCGAGGTCGAGCGCGGGCTGACGATGGTCGACGGCGTCCTCCTGCTCGTGGACGCGAGCGAGGGCCCGCTGCCGCAGACGCGGTTCGTGCTGCGCAAGGCCCTCGAGCTGCGGCTCCCGGTGGTGCTGGTCGTGAACAAGGTCGACCGCCCCGACGCCCGGATCGAGGAGGTCGTGAACGAGGTCTACGAGCTCTTCCTCGACCTCGACGCGAGCGAGGACCAGATCGAGTTCCCGATCGTGTACGCGAACGCCCGTGCCGGACAGGCGGGGTCTGACCCCGCCGGGCTCGCTCCCGACCTCGGGCCGCTCTTCGACACGATCCTGCGCACGATCCCGGCGCCGACGTACGACCCCGCCCATCCGCTCCAGGCGCTCGTCACGAACCTCGACGCGAGCCCGTACGTCGGCCGGCTCGCCCTGCTGCGGATCCACCACGGCACCCTCCGCAAGGGCGCCCAGGTCGCCTGGTGCCGGGCGAACGGGACGATCGAGACCGCCCGCGTCACCGAGCTCTACATCACCGAGGCGCTCGACCGCGTGCCGGCCGAGGAGGCCGGCCCGGGCGAGATCGTCGCGCTCGCCGGCCTGCCCGAGGTGACGATCGGAGAGACGATCGCCGACCCGGCCGATCCGCGGCCGCTTCCGGTGACGACCGTCGACGAGCCCTCGCTCTCGGTCACGATCGGGATCAACACGAGCCCGCTCGCCGGGACCGAGGGCGATCGGCTGACCGCGAGCCAGGTGAAGGAGCGGCTCGATGCCGAGCTGGTCGGAAACGTCTCGCTCCGCGTCCTCCCGACCGCCAGACCCGACGCCTGGGAGGTCCAGGGCCGCGGCGAGCTCCAGCTGGCCGTGCTCGTCGAGCTGATGCGCCGCGAGGGCTTCGAGCTGACCGTCGGCAAGCCCGAGGTGCTGACGAAGGAGATCGACGCGTGCCGCTCCGAGCCGGTCGAGCGCGTCGCGATCGACATCCCCGACGAGTACATCGGCGTCGTCACCCAGCTGCTCGCGCTGCGCAAGGGGCGGCTCGAGCAGATGGTGAACCACGGCACGGGCTGGGCGCGGATGGAGTACCTCGTGCCGGCGCGCGGCCTGATCGGCTTCCGCACGGAGTTCCTGACCGAGACGCGCGGCACCGGCATCCTCCACCACGTGTTCGAGGCCTGGGAGCCGTGGCACGGCGAGCTGAGGACCCGGCCGACCGGCAGCCTCGTCGCCGATCGGCGGGGCAACGCGACGGCCTTTGCGATCGCGGCGCTCCAGGAGCGAGGCTCGCTCTTCATCGCGCCGGGCGACGACCTCTACGAGGGGATGGTCGTCGGCGAGAACGCGCGCGACAACGATCTCGACGTCAACGCGGCCAAGCCGAAGAAGCTGACGAACATGCGGGCCGCCTCGGCCGACGAGCTCGTCCGCCTGATCCCGCCGCGCCCGCTCTCCCTAGAGCAGGCGCTCGAGTTCATCCGCGACGACGAGGCGGTCGAGGTGACGCCGAAGTCGATCCGGCTGCGCAAGGTCGAGCTGTCCGCGTCGAAGCGGCAGACGGCGGCATCGCGCCGCAAGCGCGAGCGCGCCCAGGCCGTCTGAGCCGTCCATCCGGAGAGCCGCGCCGGACGGCGAGCGCGGCCGCCCGCCGTCCGGCGTCGTGGACGAAGACGACCTCTCACTCCTCCTCGAGCTTGAGCGCAGCGGAGTTGATGCAGTACCGGATTCCGCTCGGATGCGGGCCGTCGGGGAACAGGTGCCCGAGGTGGCCCCCGCACGAGGAGCACAGCACCTCGGTGCGCACCATCCCGTAGCTCGTGTCGACCTCCTCGTCGACCGCCTCGTCGCTCGCCGGCGCGAAGAACGCGGGCCAGCCGCAGCCCGAGTCATACTTGGCCTCGGAGCTGAAGAGCTCGGCCCCGCAGCCGGCGCAGTGGTAGCGGCCCGGCTCGAAGACATGGTCGTACTCGCCCGAGAACGGCGCCTCGGTTCCCTTCTCGCGCAGCACCCGGTACTGCTCGGAGTCGAGCTCGGCCCGCCACTCCGCATCGGTCTTGACAACCTTCGTCAATCGATCTCCTTCCCTCGTCTCTTCCGACATTTCGATCCTTGCAGAGGGGAAAACGACGGGCTGCCGCCTCCCGTTCCCGGCCCCCGGAGGGCTCGAGCGACCCCCGAGAGCCTCCGGGCCCGGTTCGGCGAACGCCGACGCTACGACCCGTCGAAGCGGTGCCGGACGACCGGCTCCCGCGCTGCCCGCACCTCGTCCAGCCGCTCGACCGGACGCCCGTGAGGCGCCGAGCGAACGGTCTCCGGCTCCTCTGCCGCCTCCCGAGCGATCTCGAGCATCGCCGCCACGAAGGCATCGAGCGTCTCCTTCGCCTCGGTCTCGGTCGGCTCGATCATCAGCGCCTCGGAGACGATGAGCGGGAAATAGATGGTCGGCGGATGGAAGTCAAAGTCCATCAGCCGCTTTGCGACGTCGAGCGCCGTGATCCCGTGCTCGTGCTTGAGCGTGCGGGCGCTGAGCACGAACTCGTGCATGCAGAGCCGGTCGAAGGGCACGTCGTAGGCCTCCTTCAACCGCGCGAGCAGGTAGTTGGCGTTCAGCACCGCCGCCTCGCTCATCTCGCGCAGCCCGGGGCCCCAGGAGCGCATGAAGGCGTACGAGCGCACGAAGACTCCGAAGGGGCCCGAGTAGCCCCGCACCTTGCCGATCGAGTCGGGCCGGTCGTGGTCGAGCCGGAACACGTCTCCGTCGCGCACGACGACCGGCGCCGGCAGGAACCGGGCGAGGCTCTCGCGGACGGCGATCGGCCCGCCGCCGGGGCCGCCGCCGCCGTGCGGCTGCGAGAACGTCTTGTGCAGGTTGATGTGGACGATGTCGAAGCCCATGTCGCCGGGGCGCGAGATCCCGCAGACGGCGTTCAGGTTCGCGCCGTCGTAGTACATGAGCGCACCCGCGCCGCGGAAGATGTCCCGGATCTGCTCGATGTTCTCGTCGAACAGCCCGAGCGTCGAGGGGTTCGTGAGCATCAGTCCGGCCGTGTGCTCGTCCACCTTCCCGCGCAGGTCGTCGACGTCGATGTTGCCCCGCGCGTCGGTGGTGACATGGGTGACCTGGTAGCCCGACATCGTGACGCTCGCAGGGTTGGTGCCGTGCGCGGAGTCGGGGATCACGATGTGCGTCCGCTGTGCGGTCTCGCCGCGGCTCTCGTGGTAGGCGCGGATCGTCAGCAGCCCCGTCAGCTCGCCCTGCGCCCCCGCCGCGGGCTGGAGGCTGACCGCGTCGAGGCCGGTGACCTCGCGCAGGATCTCCCCGAGGCGCCACTGGAGCTCGAGCGCGCCCTGGGCCGACTCGTCGTCGGCGAGCGGGTGCAGGTCGCGGAAGCCGGGCAGGTTCACGAGCCGCTCGTTGACGCGCGGGTTGTACTTCATCGTGCACGAGCCGAGCGGATAGAAGCCGGTGTCGACGCCGAAGTTCCGGGTCGAGAGGGCGGTGAAATGGCGCAGGACCTCGGGCTCTGCGAGCTCGGGGAGCCGCGGCGGCGCCCGGCGGGCAAGCGCCGCCGGCACCTCCGGCACCGGCAGGTCGGGGCGGGGCACGGCGAGCCCGCGCCGGCCCGGCTGCGACTTCTCGTAGATCAGCTTCACGGCGCCGCCCCGGCCCCGGCCGCGGCGGCGAGCGCGTCGACGAGCCGGTCGATCTCACCGACCGTCCGCTTCTCGGTCACGGCGACGAGAAGCGCCGAGTCCAGCTCCGGGTAGTCCCGTCCGAGCGGGTAGCCGGGGTTGACCCCCCGCGTCCGACAGTCCCGGACGGCCTCGCGCGCGTTCCGTCCGACGTCGACGGCAAACTCCTTGAATGTTGCCCGGTCGGGAAACAGCAGCTTCAACCCTCGCTCGGCCAGCCGTTCCTTCGCGTAGCCGGCGAGCGCCATGCAGGTCTCCCCCGTCTCGCGCAGGCCCTGCGGCCCGAGCAGCGAGAGGTGCACCAGGCCCGCCAGGGCGAGCAGGGTCTGGTTGGTGGTGATGTTCGAGGTCGCCTTCTCGCGCCTGATGTGCTGCTCGCGCGTCTGCAGGGTGAGGACATAGCCGCGCTTGCCCGCGGCGTCCAGCGTCTCGCCGACGATCCGGCCCGGGAGCCGCCGCATGTAGGGCTCACGGGCGGCGAGGAAGCCGAAATGCGGCCCGCCGTAGCTCATGGCGTTGCCCGCGGACTGGCCCTCCCCGATCGCGAGCGCGCAGCCGTAGTTCCCGGGCGCCTCGAGCAGCCCGAGGCTGATCGGGTCGACGTGCGCAACCGGCAGCGCGCCCGCCTCGTTCGCGGCTGCCGCGAGATCCGGAGCCGGCTCGAGGCAGCCGAAGAAGTTCGGCTGCTGGAAGATCACGGCGGCGGCCTCGCCGGCGAGCTC
This sequence comes from uncultured Actinomycetes bacterium, assembly GCA_963796625.1. Lineage (GTDB taxonomy): Bacteria > Actinomycetota > Thermoleophilia > Gaiellales > Gaiellaceae > PALSA-600. Next base: position 732,300 of record CAWCME010000002.1, on the reverse strand, counting down.
TCGAACCCGGTCGGGGTCGGTCGTCCCGCCCTCGTGGGGCACCTCGACGATCTCGAGCCCGAAGCCGACCGCGAACGTCTTGATCACCTGCCGCACCTGCGGGTTCGTCGCCTCGGTGACGAGCACCCGCGCCCGGCCGGTGGCGGCCTTCGCGACGAAGCAGGCGTCCGCCGCGACGGTCGTCCCGTCGTAGCCGGAGGCGTTCGAGACGTCCATCCCGGTCAGCTCGCAGATCGCCGTCTGGTACTCGAAGATCGCCTGCAGGACGCCCTGCGAGAGCTCCGGCTGGTACGGCGTGTACGCGGTCAGGAACTCGCCGCGCTGGAGCACGGCGTCGACGACGCCCGGCACGTAGTGGTCGTAGATGCCGGCGCCGAGGAACGAGACGTCGTCGCGGACGTTCCTGGCCGCGAGCTCCTCGAGGTGCCGCGTCAGCTCGGCCTCGCTCAGCGCAGGAGGCACCTCGAGCGGGCGGGCGAGGCGCACCGCGGCGGGGATGTCGCCGAAGAGCTCGTCGATCGAGGCGACGCCGATCGCCGCGAGCATCGCCTCCCGGTCGGCCTCGGTGAGCGAGAGGTAGCTCACTGCTCGGCGAGCACCTCGCGGTAGGCCGCGACGTCGAGCAGCCCCTCCGCCTCGGCCGGGTCGGCGAGCCGGATGCGGATCAGCCAGCCGGCGCCGTAGGGATCCTCGTTCACCGTCTCGGGTGCGTCGACGACGGTCTCGTTCACCTCGAGCACCTCGCCCGAGAGCGGAGCGATCAGGTCGGACACGGCCTTCACGGATTCGACCTCGCCGTAGGAGGCGTCCTTGGCAACGGTCGCGCCGACGGCGGGCGGCTCGTAGTGGACGAGCTCGCCGAGCGCGTCGACAGCGAACCAGGTCACCCCGAGCACGGCCTCGCCGCCGTCGATGCGCGCCCAGTCGTGCTCCTGGTGGTAGAGCAGATCCTCGGGATACGACTCACTCGCGGCCACCTTCACTCCCCTCTCTTGTAGATCGGTTTGGTCGTCACCACGCCGTGGCGCGGCCGGCCACGCACGTCGACGGTCAACTCGGTTCCGACGCCGCTCAGCTCGGTAGGGACGTAGCCGAGCCCGATGCCGAGCTCGAGCATCGGCGAGAGCGACCCCGAGGTCACCTCGCCGCCGCCCGCGATCGCCATCCGCTGGCGGGGGATCGCCTGCTCGGTCATCGTGAAGGCGACGAGCCTGCGCTCGGGCCCGGCCGCCCTGATCTCGCGCAGCGGCCCGGCGCCGATGAAGTCCTTGTCGAGCGCGCACACCCAGCCGAGGCCGCCCGAGATCGCGTCCCACTGCGGCCCGATGTCGTTGCCGTGCAGCGGGTAGCAGACCTCGAGCCGCAGGGTGTCGCGGGCGCCGAGGCCGCACGGCGTGACCCCGCGGGCGAGGATCCCATCCCAGAGGGAGGGGCCGTCGTCGGCCATGCACGCGAGCTCGACACCTTCCTCGCCGGTGTAGCCCGTGCGGTTGATCATCACCTCGGTGCCGTCGAGCTCGCCCATCTCCCAGGTGAACGCCTTCCCGTGCTCGAGGCCGAGCCGCTCGATCGCCCGCGGCCCCTGCACGGCGAGCAGCGCGAACTCGTCGGAGCGGTCGCGCACGTCGGAGCCGCGCAGCTCGTGCTCCAGGAGCCACTCGACGTCGGTCTCGCGATTCGAGGCGTTCACGACGAGCAGGTAGCGGCACGGCCCTGTCCGGTAGACGATCAGGTCGTCGACGATCCCGCCCGCCTCGTTCGTCAGCAGCGTGTACTGGGCCTCGCCGATCTCGAGCCTCGAGACGTCGTTCGAGAGCACGTGCTGGAGGAGCTCCTCGGCCTTCGGCCCCTCGACCTCCACCTCGCCCATGTGCGAGACGTCGAAGACGCCCGAGTCGGTCCGGACCGCCCGGTGCTCGGAGATCACGCCGGCGTACTGCACCGGCATCTCCCAGCCGGCAAACGGGACGAGCCGGGCTCCGGCTTCGAGATGCCTGTCGTAGAGGGGCGTGCGCCGGAGCGTCTGCACGGTCGCGATGCTAACGACGAAGCGGCGGGCCCCGGGGCAGGAGGAAGGAAGGAAGGCAGGACCGGAGCCTCGACCGGGTCGCCGCCTCATGCCGCCGCGGCGGCGGGCGTCGACGGCCCGGGCGCCCTCAGCCGAGGGCGGCGAGGTCGGCAGGCGTGTTGACGTTCGCGAGCAGAGCCTCGTCGAGCTCGACGACCGAGACGGCGAGCCCGGTGAGCGCGCGCCGGATCGACAGCTCGCCGCCCTCGAGCGCGGCCAGGGCCCGCTTGTGGAACGCGCCCGGGAGCGGCCCGGCCTGCGAGACCGCCGCGTCGAGGCAGGCGTCGGCAAGCCGGAGCAGCGCCCCGGGCGTGACGAGCGGGCAGTCGACCGGAAGCACGACGCAGACGTCCGTCGGCGCCGCGCGGAGCCCCGCGGCGAGGCCGACGATCGAGGCCCGGAGGTCGCTCCCGTCGTCGAGGATGGGGAACGGGAGCCCGAGCGCATCCGCCGCCTTCCCGGCGGCGATCCGGTGCTCGCACGTCTCGCCGAGGACGCGCCAGCCCCGCTCGGCCAGCGTCTCGCCGCCGAGCCGCGCGAGCGCCTTCGGGGAGCCGAAGCGGCTCGAGTCGCCGCCGACGAGCAGGATGCCCGTCAGGCCCGTACGCGCCACGGTTCGCTGTACACGTTGAGGCGGCCCTCGCGCACGAACCCGCACAGCGTGACGCCGCGGTCGCGGGCGAGCTCGACCGCGAGGCTCGACGGCGCGCCGACCGCGACGACGATCGGGCAGCCCGCCGCGACCGCCTTCTGGACGAGCTCGAACGAGACCCGTCCGCTCAGGCAGAGGATCTCCCCGGAGAGCGGCAGCCGCCCGGCGAGGAAGGCCCAGCCGACGACCTTGTCGAGCGCGTTGTGCCGGCCGACGTCCTCCCGGAGGCAGAGCAGCGCCCCCTCCCCGTCGAAGAGGCCGCTCGCGTGCAGGCCGCCGGTGGCCTCGAAGGTGTCCTGCGAGGCGCGCATCCGCCCCGGCAGGCCGGCGATCAGCGCCGACTCGACCGTCAGCCGGCTCTCGACCCGCGGTGCCTCGAGCGCCACCGCCTCGAGCGCCCCCTTGCCGCACACCCCGCACGAGGACGAGGTGTAGAAGCTCCGCTGCACGCGGGCCCGGTCGAAGGCGCCCGCCGCGACCTCGACCGTGTTCGCCGCCAGGTCGGGGGTCGGCGCGGCCCCCGTGGCCGGAATTCCCTCCGAGATGCAGAAGCCGAGCGCGAGCTCCTCGTCGTGCCCCGGCGTCCGCATCGTCACCGCGAGCGGCTCGCCGCCGATCCTGATCTCGAGCGGCTCCTCGACCGCGACCGCGTCGAGCGTCCGCTCCGAGCCCGGCAGGCGCACGAGCTCGACCCGGGCTGCGCCGCGGCTCGGCGAGTCGGTCATCGTCGAACGCTACTCCTCGGCGGCGGCGGCTCCGGCGACAAGTCCGTCGACCGGATCGGTAGATGCCCGGATGCGGCCGGCAGGCCGTCTCGGCGACAATCGCAGCCCGCATGACGCGAGAGCACTGGAACGAGCACTACGCCGGTCGCGAGCCACCGGAGGCGGCCGAGCCGCATGCCCGCCTCGAGCCCGAGGCGGCCATGCTGAGGCCCGGCCGGGCGCTCGATCTCGCCTGCGGCTTCGGCCACAACGCGGTGTGGCTCGCCGGCCGGGGCTGGACGGTCACGGGCGTCGACTTCTCGGACGTCGCGATCGAGGCGGCGCGAGAGCTCGCCCGCTCCGGCGACGTCGAGGTCGACTGGGTGGTCGCCGACCTGCTTGCCTACCTTCCCGAGCAGCGTGCCTTCGATCTCGTACTGCTCTTCTTCCTCCAGCTCCCCCAGCCCGAGCGCGACACGGTGATCGAGCGCGCAGCCGCGGCCGTCGCGCCCGGCGGCACCTTCCTGCTCGCCGCGCACGATCGCCGCAACCTCGCCGAGGGCTGGAAGGGGCCGAGGGATCCCGCCGTGCTCTACAGCGCCGGCGACGTGGTGCCGCTCCTGGCCGGGTTCGAGATCGAGCGGGCCGAGACGATCGTGCGACCGATCGAGACGCCGGAGGGCGCCCGGACGATGGTCGACGCCCTCGTCCGGGCGCGCAGGATCACGTGAGCCACGAGCCCCGCCAGGCGACGGTCGAGCTCGAGCACCGCTACCACCGCGGCGCCACCGACGTGCTCGAGCGGCTCAGGCGGACGAAGGCCGAGCGCGGGCGGATCGCGCCCGACGACGTCGACCGGATCGCGGCCGAGCTCGGCCTGCCACGCGCCCACGTGCACGGGGCCGCCTCCTTCTACGCCGATCTCGGCTTCGAGCCCCGTCACGGCCGGACCGTGCGCGTGTGCGACGGCGCCTCGTGCTTTGCCGCCACCGGCGGGGCGCATGTCGAGCGGGCCCGGGGAGCGATCGCCGGCAGCCCCGAGCACGGCGGCGTCGAACGCGTCTACTGCCTCGGCTACTGCTACGCCTCCCCGTCGGCCCTCGACGGCGAGGCAGCCCACGCGGGCTCCGACCTCGTCGCTCAGCTCGCCGGCGACGCCCCCCGCGCCGACCCGCCGATCCCCTTCGCGGCGGCGACTCCCGACCCCGTCCTGCTCGGGCGCCTGCTCGGCCAGGGCCCGCCGGCCTGGAGCGTCTGGGAGCAGGTGCTGGGCGCGGCGGACCCGGGTGCGCGCGTGCTCGGCGAGGTCGAGCGATCCGGGCTCCGCGGCCGGGGCGGCGCCGGGTTCCCCACCGCGCACAAGTGGCGATTCCTGCGCGAGGCCGGAGGCCCCTCGAGCCGCGTGGTCGCAAACGGGGACGAAGGCGATCCCGGCTCCTACGTCGACCGGCTCCTGATGGAGCGCGACCCGCACGGCGTGCTCGAAGGGCTTGCGCTGGCCGCGGTCGCCTGCGGGGCCGGCCGCGGGTACGTCTACGTCCGGTCCGAGTACCCGGCGGCCAGGGACGCGCTGCACGCGGCGGTGCGGGAGGCGCGGGACGCGGGCCACCTCGGCCCGAACGTGCACGGCTCGGGCTTCGACCTCGAGCTGGAGGTCTTCGAGGGGGCCGGCTCCTACGTCGCCGGCGAGGAGACCGCGCTCCTGCACTCGATGGAGGGGCTCCGCGGCGCGGCCGCGGCACGGCCGCCGTTCCCCGCCGGGCGCGGCGGCCTCTACGGCATCCCGACGGCGATCAACAACGTCGAGACGGTGTCGGCGCTCCAGTGGATCGTTGCGCGCGGGGGCGAGTCCTACGCCGCCCGCGGCTCCGGGCCGGAGAGCGGGACGAAGCTCGTCTGCCTGAACGAGCGGTTCGCACGACCCGGCGTGTACGAGGTCGAGCTCGGCACGCCGGTCGCGGAGATCTACGAGGCGCTCGGCGGCGGGCTGCGCGCGGGCCGCCTGCGCGCCTTGCAGGTCGGCGGGCCGCTCGGCGGGTTCCTGGGGCCGGACGAGCTCGACGTCCCGCTCACCGGCGAGGCGCTCGCCGCCCGGGGCGTCGCTCTCGGCCACGGCAGCCTCGTCGCCTTCGACGACCGGATCGCCGGGAGCGCGCTGCTGCAGCACCTGTGGCGCTTCGCTGCGGACGAGAGCTGCGGCACGTGCTCGCCGTGCCGGGTCGGCAGCCGCCGCGGGCTCGAGCTGGCGCGGGGCGCCGCCGCCGGGGAGGCCGACCCGGAGGCCTTGGAGCAGCTGCTGCACACGATGCAGCATGCGAGCCTCTGCGGCTTCGGCCAGGGCCTTCCGGCCGCGGTCCGCAGCCTCCGCCGCGTCTACGAGGGCGAGGCCGCGTGATCGTCGAGGTCGACGGGAGCACGGTGGAGGTGCGCGCCGGCGCGACGCTTCTCGACGCCGTCCGGGCGGCGGGCGGCGCGCTCCCGACCCTGTGCCACGACGACCGGCTCTCGCCGGGCGGCAGCTGCCGCGTGTGCCTCGTGCACGCCCGCGGGCACGCCGTCGCCGCCTGTACGACCCCGGCCGCCGACGGCGACCGCATCAGCACCCACGAGCCGGCGACCCGGGCCGCCGCCCTGGGCGCGCTCGACCTGATCGTCTCGCAGCTCCCGGCCCGCGCACTCGACGGGAACAGCGAGCTCGCCCGGGCCTGCGCCGAGCTCGGGATCGGCTCCGACCGCTTCGCGGCGGTGGGAGCCGGCCGGCCGCCGGACGGCTCCCACCCCTACGTCAAGCTCGATGCCGACCTCTGCATCGCCTGCGGGCGCTGCGTGCGGATGTGCGACGAGGTCCAGGGGACGTTCGCGCTCGAGCTCGCGGGCCGCGGGATCGACACGGTGGTCGCGCCGGGCAGCGGCGGCTCGTGGGCCGAGTCGGACTGCGTCTCCTGCGGCAGCTGCGTCGACACGTGCCCGACCGGCGCGCTGAGCGAGCCGGGCCTGCTCGTCGCGCGCCCGCTCGACCCGCCGGTCACGACGACCTGCGGCTACTGCGGCGTCGGCTGCACGCTCGACGTCCATACCCGTGCGGGACGCGTCGCGGTCGTGACGCCGAACCACGCCTCGGCGACGAGCCGCGGCCACGCGTGCGTCAAGGGCCGGTTCGCGCACGGCTTCGCCCACTCCCCCGACCGGCTCGACGAGCCCGCTCGTCCGGCGCGACGGCGAGCTCGTCCCGGTCGGCTGGCCCGAGGCGCTCCGCTTCCTCGCGGAGCGCCTGCTCGCGATCCGGGAGGCGCACGGCCCCGATGCGATCGCCGCGATCTCGTCGGCGCGGATGACGAACGAGGAGAACTACCTCGTCCAGAAGCTGATGCGAACCGTGATCGGGACGAACAACGTCGACAACTGCTCGCGCCTGTGCCACTCGCCCTCGGCGGCCGGGCTCTCGGCGTCGTTCGGCGTCTCCGGCGGAACCAACGACTTCGACACCTTCGACCGCGTCGACTGCTTCCTCGTCGCCGGCGCCAACCCGACCGAGGCGCACCCCGTCGTCGGTGCCCGGCTCAAGCAGCGGGTGATCCAGGGGGCGCGGCTCGTCGTGGTCGACCCGCGCCGCACCGAGCTCGCCGGCTACGCGGACGTGCACCTGCGCGGCCGCCCCGGCTCCAACGTGGCGGTCTTCAACGGGCTCGCCCACGTCCTGCTCGAGGAGGGCCTGGCCGACCCGGCGTTCCTCGCCGGGCGGGTCGACGGGCTCGACGAGCTGCGGGAGGTGCTGGCGGAGCACAGCCCGGACCGGGTGGAGGAGATCTCCGGCGTGCCGGCCGGCGAGCTGCGCCGCGCGGCGAGGCTCTACGGCGCCTCGGGCTGCTCCTCGATCGTCTACGGGCTCGGCGTCACCGAGCACTCGCACGGCACCGACGGCGTCCGCACGCTCGCGAACCTCGCGCTGCTCACCGGCCAGGTCGGGACCGCGCACGGCGGCGGCGTCAACCCGCTGCGCGGCCAGAACAACGTCCAGGGCGCCTCCGACATGGGCGCGCTCCCGGACGTCCTGCCGGGCTACCAGCCCCTGACCGACGGCGAGGCCGTCGCGCGCGTCGAGGCCGTCTGGGGCGTCCCCCTCGACCGCCGCCCAGGGCTGCGGATCCTCGACATGTTCGCGGCGGCGCTCGACGGCCGGCTGAAGGCGCTGTGGGTGATCGGCGAGGACATCGCGCAGACCGACCCGGACTCCGGCCGCGTCGCGGCGGCGATCGAGGCGTGCGAGCTCGTCGTCTCGCAGGACCTGTTCCTCTCCCAGACGGCGCGGAAGGCCGACGTCGTGCTCCCGGCGGCGTCGTTCTTCGAGAAGGACGGCACCTTCGTCAACTTCGACCGCCGGGTCCAGCGGGTCCGCCCCGCCGTCAGGTCGCCCGGTGAGGCACGAACCGACTTCGAGATCGTGAACCTCGTCGCGGCCGCGCTCGGCGCCGACCTCGCGTGCCCGACGCCCGCTGCCGCGATGGACGAGATCGCGCGCGTCGCGCCGGACTTCGCGGGCGTGTCGCACGAGCGGCTCGACCGCGAGCGGGTGATCCACTGGCCCTGCAGGTCGCCCGGGGATCCCGGCACCCCCACCCTGCATCTCGACCGCTTCGCCACGGAAAGCGGCCGGGCACGACTCGCCGCGCGGCCCTACCTGCCCCCGGGAGAGGAGCCGAGCGCCGACTACCCCTTCGTCCTCGTCACCGGGCGGCGGCTCGAGCACTACAACTCGGGCACGATGACCCGGCGGACGCCCAATCTCGAGCTGCTGCCCGACGAGCGCCTCGAGCTCAACCCCGCCGACGCCGCCCGGCTCGGGATCGCCGACGGCGAGCGCGTCTCGATCGCGAGCCGGCGGGCCGGGATCGAGGCGGTGGTCGAGTTGACCGACCGCGTCACGGCAGGCCAGGTCTTCATCTCGTTCCACTTCCCCGAGACGTTCGCGAACGCGCTCACCTCCGACGCGGTCGACGACGTCACCTCCTGCCCGGAGTACAAGGTCACCGCGGTCAGGCTCGCCCCGGCGGGCGCCGCAGCGCCGGCCTGACCCGGCCCTGCTCAGGCGAGCCCGGCGTCGATCTCGACCGTCGCGCCCGCACGCTTGAGGAGCGCCGAGAAGGGGCAGCCCTCGTCGGCCAGGCGCACCGCCTCGGCGAACGTCGCCGCGTCGATCCCCGGCACCGTCGCCGTCACCGTCACCCGGGAGCCGACGATCTGGTGGCCCTGGCCCGCCACCTCGTCCATCAGGATCCGGCAGGAGACCTCGCACCGCTCGGGCGGGTGGCCGAGACCGGTCAGCTCGCCGGCGAGGGACGTGGTGAAGCAGCAGCCGTGCGCCGCTGCGAGCAGCTCCTCGGGGCTCGTCTTGCCCTCGGGCTGTCCGATGCGGCTCGCGTTCGAGAACGGAAGCTCGCGGAAGGCACCCGACGAATCCGCGGAGAGGAGGCCGTGCCCGCGGGCGAGGTTCCCCTCCCAGACGATTGCGGCGGTACGTTCGATTCTCGGCACGTCAGGTCTCCTCGGGGTAGGCGGCGGGCGTGCCGTCAGGGTAGTAGGCCTCGGCGGGCGAGCCGGCGGAGCGGAAGACGCCCAGCAGCCGCAGCTCGCTGTCGCCGCTGTTCTCCAGACAGTGGACGAGCCCGGCCGGCAGGTGGACGCACGCGCCTGGCGCGAGCGGCGCTTCCTCGCCTGCGACGTGCAGCACCCCCTCACCCTCGAGGATGTAGATCACCTCGTCGTAGCGGTGGAAGTGGTCCGGCGCGCGTCCCGGCGGGACGAAGCCGACGAACTGCGTCACGGTGGGGCAGCCGGACTCCGGCGTCAGGCCGAGCGCGTACTGGCGCGCGGCGGTCGCGGTGCGCCTGTCCTCGCCGGCGAGGTCGACCGCCGCATGCGCGCCCGGAGGCCCCGGCTCGGGAGCGTGGACGAGCACCGAGAGCAGCTCGAGCTCCGCGCCCGTCTCGACCGACCAGGCGGTGCCGCGACCGACGAAGAGAGCCGTGCCGGGGCGGAGCGCCACCGGGCCGGCCGCTCCGGCGACCGTGGCCCTCCCCTCGCCCTCGAGCACGTAGAGGACCTCGTCGTCGTCGGCCGCGACCCGCTCGCGCGAGCTTCCCGGGCCGAACCGGAGCACCCGCTGTGCAAACTTCTCGCACCCGCCGGCGTCATCGAAGAGAGGCAGGACCCCGACGGTGTCGTCCGGCTCGTGCCGGGGCTCGACGCTCGCCCGGGTCAGCCAGTACCGCATCGCACGAATCTACAGAACGGATCGCGACAGGCAGAGACTCGACGGTGCGGTTGTGCCCGCCACCGGCAACCACATAGGATCAGACGCCTGCGTCGCGCGGTGGCCCTTTCTCGAGCACCGAGTGAACACCAGATCGAAGACGAATCGTTCGGATCTGCGGAGTCCCCAGGTCCACCAGCCAGAAATGTCGAAGGAGGCTTGATGGTGAAGAAGGCAATCACGGTCGCGATCGGAGGTGCGTGCGCGTCGGTTGCGCTCGTGCTCGCCGGCACGGCGACCTCCGCCGCACGGACCGCAGCAGCGGCACCGGCCGGAGTCTCGTGCTCGAACCCGGTCCAGATCGGCATGGAGGGCCCGTTCACGGGCCCGGCCGCGTCGATCGGCGACGACCAGCTCCACTGGGCGAGTCTATGCCGCCAACCTGTGGAACGCATCGCACAAGATCAAGATCAACATCGTCCAGGGCGACACCCAGCTCGACCCGGCGATCGCCTCGACCGTGTCGCAGTCCTTCGCGTCGAACTCGAGCATCGTCGGCCTGATCGGGCCGGCCGGAAGCCAGGAGGTCATCGCCTCCGCCCCGATCCTGAAGAAGGCGGGCCTCGCGTTCGTCTCCGGGCTCTGCGACCAACGTGACGCTGACGAAGGGGCAATGGCGCGGGTACTTCTTCCGGGTCGTCCCGAACGACGGCGTGCAGGGCCCGACCGACGCGAACTTCATGATCAAGCGCCTCGGCGTCAAGAAGGGCTCGAGCGTCATGATCGTCGACGACCAGGAGTCCTACTCGACCGGCCTCGCCAACATCGTCCAGTCCGAGCTCAAGAAGGCCGGCGTCAACGTCGACCGCGAGTCGATCAGCCAGAAGGACACCGACTTCTCCGCGCTCGTCGCCAAGGTCGGGAGCTCGACGAAGGTCGTCTTCACACCCTTCCAGCTCTCGTCGCAGACGCAGCTCTTCGCCCAGCAGCTGAAGTCGCAGGGCAAGTCGGCGGTCGTGTTCGCGACCGACGGCAGCTTCGACTCGTCGAAGTACAACGTCAGCGGGAACTACGTCTCGTTCTTCGCCCCCGACGTGACCACGATCCCGGCCGACCGGATGATCGTGGCCGGCTACCACAAGCAGTTCCCCGGCGGGACGAGCCCGTTCGGCGCACCGAACTTCGTGGCGGTGCAGCTGTACGGCCAGGCGATCCAGCAGGCGTGCAAGGCGGGCAAGGGCACGATCACCCGCGCGGCCCTGAGGACCGCACTCGCCAAGCAGCGGATCCCCAAGTCGATCCTGGGGACGCCGATGGCGTTCACGAAGAACGGTGACGTCGCCGGCGCCTCCGACTTCGTCTTCAAGATCGTGGGCGGCAAGTACGTGACGGTCTCCTAGCTTCACCCCCGGGGGCACGGCACCGGCCGTGCCCCCGGGGCTCTCGCCCCGATGAACTGGCCCCTCTTCGTCACCGAGCTCGTCGCCGGGATCGTGCACGGCTGCGTGTACGCCCTGATCGCCCTCGGCTACTCGATGGTGTACGGGATCCTCAAGCTCCTCAACTTCGCCCACGGCGACGTCTACATGGTCGGGGCGTTCATCGGCTACGGCGTCCTGACCGTCTTCGGCGGCGCGGCCTCGCTCACGATCCCGGTCGGGCTCCTGCTCGTCCTGATGTTCCTCGCCGCCACCCTCGGCGGCGGGCTGCTCGGCGTCGCGATCGAGCGCTTCGCCTACCGCCGGCTCCGCGACGCGCCTCGAATCGCACCGCTGATCACGGCGCTCGGCGTCTCGTTCTTCCTCGAGAACGCGACGGTGCTGCTGCTCGGGGCCGACTACCAGAGCTACGACACGTTCAGCTGGGACAACGGCGTGCTCTGGTCGACCGGGTTCACGCTGCCGAGCGGGGTCCACATCGCCCTCGCGCAGATCATCGTCGTGGTCGGCGCGCTCGTCCTGATGGTCGCGCTGACGCTGTTCGTCTCCCGCACGCAGCTCGGCCGCGCGATGCGGGCGACCTCGTTCGACCGCCAGGCGGCCGAGATGATGGGCATCGACGTGAACCGCGTGATCGCGGCGACCTTCTTCATCGGCTCGGCGCTCGCGGGCGCGGCCGGCGTCTTCAACTGCCTGGTCTACCAGCAGGTCTGGCCCTACATGGGCTTCGACGCGGGGCTGAAGGCCTTCACCGCCGCCGTCATCGGCGGCATCGGCAACCTCCCGGGCGCGGTGGTCGGCGGGCTCGCGATCGGGCTCGCCGAGTCGTTCACGATCGGGTACGTCTCCTCGACGTTCTCGGACGCGATCGTCTTCGTGATCCTGATCGGCGTCATGATCGCCCGCCCGAGCGGGCTGCTCGGACGTGCGGCGGTGCAGAAGGTCTGATGTCTCCGGACACCCCCGAGACGCCTCCCCAGGGCCGGCCGAAGATCGGCGCCGACGAGTGGGTCGCCTCGCACGAGAGCCGTCGCGAGAGCCGCCGGGGCGCGCTCGGCACGATCCGGACCCGCCTCGAGAACCTGCCGCACCCGGCGCTGTTCGCCGCCTTCGCGGTCACGGCGGCGTTGCTCCCGCTCGTCACGAGCAACGGCTACATCATCCGGGTCGGCTTCGACACGCTCGATCTACATGCTGCTCGCGCTCGGGCTGAACATCGTCGTCGGCTTCGCGGGGCTGCTCGACCTCGGGTACGTCGCCTTCTTCGGCTTCGGCGCCTACCTCTACGCGATGCTCGCCTCGGGGCAGTTCGACCTCCACTGGCCGACCCCGGCGATCCTGATCGTCGTCACGACGGCGACCGTGATCACTCGGGTTCGCTGGTCGCGCTGCCGTCGCGCCGCCTCGTCGGCGACTACCTCGCGATCGTGACGCTCTTCTTCGGGCAGCTGTTCGTCACGGTGGCGAACAACGGCAACCGGATCTCGATCCTCGGGTTCACGCGCGGCTACAACATCACGAACGGCCCGAACGGGATCGCGAACATCGACCCGTTCCACCTCTTCGGGCACAGGCTCGAGGCGCTCAGCAGCTACTACTACGTCGCGCTCGCGTTCTTCCTGGTCGTGCTCGCCGCCGTGTACCTGGTCAGCAACTCGCGCACCGGCCGGGCCTGGCGCTCGCTGCGCGAGGACTCGCTCGCGGCGGAGATGATGGGGATGCCGGTCAACCGGCTGAAGCTCTACGCGTTCGCCTTCGGCGCCGGCGTCGCCGGCCTGACCGGCACGCTCTTCGCGTCGCTCAACACCGCGGTCTTCTCGAGCGACTTCGACACGCCCCTCCTGATCATCGTCTACGCGATCGTGATCCTCGGCGGCGCCGGCAGCATGGGCGGGGTGATCGCTCGGCGCCCTGGTCGTCAACGTCTCGCTCGAGGTGCTGCGCACGCCGAACCACGCCACCTGGGTCTTCTTCACGCTGATCGTCGCGACCCTGCTCGTGAAGCTCCGCCCGTGGCGCGCGCTCGGAGCGGTCGTCGCCGGGACGATCGCCTTCGGCTTCGCGGTCCACGCGATCGTCGGCGCGATCTGGCCGAACAGCGTCAAGGGGCAGGGCGCCGTCACCGGTCGGCTCGGAGACGCGCTCCTGCACTGGGTGCCGATGCCGGTCAACCCCGACCCAGGCCGGCAACTGGGGCTTCGTCCTCCTCGTCGTGCTGATCCTCGTGCTGACCATCGTCCGGCCGTTCTGGCGGAACGTCGTCCTCGTGCCGACCCTCTACCTGGCCGTCTTCGTCTGGGACGCCCGCCTCGCCTTCGAGCCGAGCATCACCCGCCTGATCATGATCGGCGTCATGCTGATCGTGCTGATGAACGCCCGGCCGCAGGGCCTCGTCGGGAGCGCCAGGGTGGAGATCGTGTGAGCGAGCGGCTGCTCGACCTGCGCGGGATCTCGAAGGCCTTCGGCGGGCTCACCTGCATCGACGAGCTCGACCTGCACGTCGACGAGCACGAGATCGTCAGCGTGATCGGGCCGAACGGCGCCGGCAAGACGACCCTCTTCAACCTGATCACCGGCGTCTACGCGCCCGACGCGGGCGAGATCGACTTCGCCGGGCAGAGCCTGCTCGGGCTCGAGCCCCACCAGATCGTCGGCCGCGGCATCGCCCGCACCTTCCAGACGCTGCGGCTCTTCCTGAACATGACCGTGAAGGAGAACGTGATGGCGGCCGCCTACTCGCACACGCGCGCCGGCATCTTCCGCTCGATCCTGCGCACGCCCGGCATGCGCCGCGAGGAGCGCGAGATCTCGAAGCTCGCCGAGGAGCGGCTCGCGTTCTTCGGCGAGCGGCTGATGGGCTACCGCTGGAACCAGCCCGCCTACAGCCTCTCGTACGCGAACCGCCGCCGGCTCGAGATCGCCCGCGCGACCGCGACGATGCCGCGGCTGCTGCTGCTCGACGAGCCCGCGGCCGGGATGAACCCGGTCGAGACGCACGAGATCACCGAGCTGATCGCGCGCCTCCGCGAGCAGGCCGGCTACACGATCCTCGTGATCGAGCACGACATGCACGTCGTCGAGGGGATCTCCGACCGGGTGGTCGCGCTCGACCACGGGGTCAAGATCGCCGAGGGAACGTTCGAGCAGGTCGCGACGAACGAGCGCGTCGTCGAGGCCTACCTCGGCCTGAAGGCGACGGCGACGAAATGAGCGAGAACGGCGCGCCCCTGCTGCGGCTCGCCGCGGTCGACACCTACTACGGGCCGATCCACATCCTGCAGGGCGTCGAGCTCCAGGTCGGGGCCGGGCGAGCTCGTCTGCCTGCTCGGCGGCAACGCCTCGGGCAAGTCGACCACGCTGAAGACGATCCTCGGCGTCGTCCAGCCTCGCAACGGGAGCGTCGAGTTCGGCGGCGAGAACGTGACCAGGCGGCCGACGAACTACCGCATCCGCAAGGGGATGGCGATCGTGCCCGAGAACCGCCGCCTGTTCGCGCCGATGACGGTGCTCGAGAACCTGAAGATGGGCGCCTACCTGCGCTCCGGCGGCGAGCCGGACGGACTACGAGCGCGTCTACCAGCTCTTCCCCCGCGTCTACGAGCGCCGCGAGCAGCTCGCCGGCACGCTCTCGGGCGGCGAGCAGCAGATGGTCGCGATGGGGCGCGCGCTGATGTCGCGCCCGAAGCTGCTGCTGATGGACGAGCCGTCGATGGGCCTCGCGCCGCTCCTCGTCGAGAAGAGCTTCGAGATCATCAAGCAGGTGAACGACGAGGGTGTCGCCGTCCTCGTCGTCGAGCAGAATGCGAACGTGTCGCTCTCGATCGCCGACCGCGGGTACGTCCTCTCGACCGGACGCGTCGTGCTCGAGGGGAAGGCGGCCGACCTGCTCGTCGACGACGATCTGCGAAAGGCCTACCTTGGCCGTTGACACCTCCTCGTCGGTCGCGGCCTGCCGGTCGCGCTTCCCGATCTTCGAGCGGCTCACCTACCTCAACTCCTGCTCGCAGGGCGCGCTCTCGGACGCCGTGCGCGCCGCCTACGACGACTACCTGACCGACTGGGAGGAGAAGGGCGCGCCGTGGGCCTACTGGGTCGAGCGGGCCGAGTCGGCGCGCGCCGCGTTCGCCGGGCTCGTCGGCGGCGACGCCGGACGACGTCGCCGTGACGACGTCGCTTTCGGCAGGGCGTGAGCGCCGCTCGCGAGCACCTTCGACTGGAGGGAGCGGCCGCGGGTCGTCGTCAGCGAGTTCGAGTTCCCGACGGTCGGCCAGATCTGGCACGCGCAGGAGCTTCGGGGAGCCGAGGTCGTGCACGTCCGCCAACGACGGCACGGAGATCCCGCTCGAGCGCTTCGAGGAGGCGATCGACGAGCGGACGGCCCTCGTCGCGGTCACCGCGGTCTGCTACCGGAACGGCGCGCGCCTGCCGGTCGAGGAGGTCGTCGAGATCGCGCACGCCCGCGGCGCGCTCGTGCTGCTCGACGCCTACCAGGCGGTCGGCAGCTATCCCGATCGACGTCGCCGAGCTCGGCGTCGACTTCCTCGGCGCCGGCGTGCTCAAGTACCTGCTCGCCTCGGCCGGGCTCGGGTTCCTCTGGTGCCGTCCGGGTCTCGCCGGGTCGCTGCTGCCGACGCAGACGGGCTGGTTCGCCGACAAGAACATCTTCGAGATGGACATCCACGACTACTCGCCCTCGCCGACCGCGCGCCGCTTCGAGTCGGGGACGCCTCCGATCCCGGCGATCTACGCCGGGATCGCGGGGATCGAGCTGATCCGCGAGATCGGGATCGCGGCCACCCGCGAGCACGTCACCGCGCTGAACGAGCGGCTGATCGCCGGCGTCGACGAGCTCGGCGGGGTCGTCGCGACTCCGCGCGCGCCCGAGCGGCGCGGCGCGCTCGTCTGCATCCGCTCGACCGACTCCGCCGGCGCTCGTCCGCGCGCTCGGCGCGGAGGGGATCGTCACCTCCGAGCGCGACGGCAACCTCCGCGTCTCCTCGCACGCCTACAACGTGCAGGACGACATCGACACGCTGCTGGCCGCGCTCGAGCGGCACCGCGCGCTCCTCGTGCAAGCCTGATCGACTTGCGCTAGAACCTGGGTTGCAATGCTCCCGCGGGAAGTCGGATACGCGCGGCCGTCGTCGGTCGCCGAGGCACTCGGCCTGCTGGCCGGAAACGACGGGGCGATGCGCGCTCGCCGGCGGCCAGACGCTCGTCAGCGTGATGAAGGCGCGCGCCGCCTCGCCGGAGGCGGTGGTCGACCTGAACGGGCTCGACGAGCTGAAGGGGATCGAGCTCCGCCCCGACGGCGGGCTCGAGATCGGCGCGATGACCACCTACACGGAGATCCTCGAGAGCGCCGAGGCGCGCGCCCGGCCGATCCTCGGCGAGGTCTGCGCCCAGATCGCCGACGTCCAGGTGCGCAACCGCGGCACGATCGGCGGCAACATCTGCGCCAACGACCCGACGAACCACCTGCCGCCGCTGATGGTCGCGCTCGGCGCCGAGATGACGATCGCCGGAGCCGGCGGCGAGCGCACGGTCGAGCGCCGACGACTTCTTCCTCGGCGTCTACATGACCGCGGTCGGCCCCGGCGAGCTGCTCACGAAGATCGTCATCCCGCCCGGGCGCCGCGACGGCTTCGCGTCGGTCACGATCGGGCGCGACGGCACCTGCATCGTCTGCCGCCGCGGTCAGTCTCGACAACGGACCGCGAATCGCGATCGGCTGCGTCGATGCCGTTCCGCACCGGGCGACCGACGTCGAGGCGAGGCTCGACGGCGACCCGAAGGCCGCGGTCGAGGGCCTCGGCGCGACGCTCGACCCGCCGGGCGACGTCCACGCCCCGGCCGAGTACCGGCGCCACCTCGCCGAGGTGGTCGTTGCCCGGGCGATCGCGCAGGCACGCGAGCGAGGAGGATCCTGATGACCGCGATCGAGACCAGCCGGCGGATCACGGTCGAGGTGAACGGCACCTCCTACGAGCGCGAGGTCGAGGCGCGCCGGCTGCTGATCCACCTCATCCGCGACGACCTCGACCTGACCGGCAGCCACATCGGCTGCGACACGGGCAACTGCGGCGCCTGCAGCGTCCTCGTCGACGGCGTGCTCGTGAAGAGCTGCCTGATGCTCGCCGTCCAGGCCGACGGCTGCCGCGTCCAGACGGTCGAGGGGCTCGCGCCCGACGGCGAGCTGACCCCGCTCCAGCAGGCCTTCCACGAGCACCACGCGCTCCAGTGCGGCTACTGCACGCCCGGGATGCTGATCGCGGCGACGGCGCTGCTCGCCAAGAACCCCCGCCCGAGCGACGAGGAGATCCGCAAGGGCCTGCAGGGCAACATCTGCCGCTGCACCGGCTACTGGAACATCATCAAGGCGGTCAAGGCCGCCTCCGGCCAGGAGGTCGGCGGAATGAGCGAGACGATCGTCGCCCCCGAGCGCGACGGAGGTCGAGGCGCCGGCCGAGCAGCAGAGCTGGGCCGGCCAGAGCGTCCCGCGCAAGGAGGACCGCCGGCTCGTCCAGGGGCAGGGCGTCTTCGTCGACGACATCAAGCGCCACAACATGGGCTTCGCGCCTACGTCCGCTCGCCGTACGCCCACGCGGTGATCAAGTCGGTCGACGTCTCGGCGGCGCTCGCCGTGCCCGGGCGTCTACGGGACGCTCACCGGCGACGAGGTGGCGACGCTGACCGATCCGTTCTTCCAGCTCTCGACGGCGCCCGGGAACGAGATCAAGGACTACGCGCTCGCCGTCGGCCGCGCCCGCTTCGTCGGCGATCCGGTCGCGATCGTCGTCGCCGAGACGCGCGAGCTCGCACGCGACGCCGCCGAGCTGGTCGAGGTCGACTACGAGCCGCTGCCGGTGATCACCGACGCACGGCGCGCCCGCGACGAGGCCGCGCCCGTCATCCACCCCGACGCCGGCTCGAACCTCGTCTGGGAGGGCATCTACGAGTGGGGGAACTGGGACGACGCGGTCGGCGAGGCCGACCGGATCGTCAAGATCTCCGAGCTCCACTTCGACCGCTTCAACTCGACCCCGCTCGAATGCGACGGCGCGCTCGTCGAGTACAACCGCGGCACCGGGCAGTGGACGCTCTACACGAACAACCAGTTCCCGGGCTTCGCCGCGATCATGATGGCGCCGGCGATCCGCACCGGGCATCGACAAGCTGCGCTTCGTCACCCAGGACATCGGCGGCGGGTTCGGCAACAAGATCACCTCGCACCCGCAGCTCGTCGCGATGTGCCTGCTCGCGCGGAAGCTGAACCGCGCGATCCAGTGGACCGAGTGGCGCACCGAGTTCCACCTTTCGATGTCGCACGGCAACGAGCGCTGGTTCCACGACACCGAGGTCGCGGTCAAGGCCGACGGGACGCTGCTCGGCTTCCGCACGAAGGCGCTCGACGACGCCGGCGCGTTCACCCGCTACGAGCCGCTCGGCGGCGTGATCTGGGCGCAGGTCACCCCGGGCATGTACCGCTGGCGGAACATCCGGCTCGACTTCACGCAGGTCGTCACGAACAAGGCGCCGTGCTCGCCGAACCGCGGCTACTCGCGGATGCAGCACCTCTGGTTCACCGAGCGCGTGATCGACATCGTCGCGCACGAGCTCGACCTCGATCCGGTCGAGGTGCGCAAGCGCAACTACATCCGGGCCGACGAGATGCCCTACACGACGCCGAACGGCTGCGTCTACGACTCCGGGCGACTACGCGCGGATGCTCGACATGGCCCTCGAGCTGATCGGGCACGACGGCGCTCGAGGCGCGGCGCGCCGAGGCGGAGGCCCGCGGCAAGCTGCTCGGCTTCGGGATCGGCTCGACGCTCGACTCCGGCACGAACAACTTCGCCCAGTCGCGGCTGATCAACCCCGAGCTGCAGTTCTCCGGGAACAACGAGGTCGCGACGGTGAAGCTCGACATCTTCGGCGAGATCGTCGTCACGCTCGGCACGACGCCGCAGGGCCAGGGGCACGAGACGACCGCCTCGATGGTCGTCGCCGACATCCTCGGCGTCGACCCGGCCGCGGTCAACGTCCGCGTCGGCCACGACTCCTACTGGAACTCGCACGCCGGCTTCTCCGGCACCTACGCGAGCCAGTTCGCCGTCACCGGCCTGAGCGCCGTCAAGGGCGCCGCCGACGCGCTCGCCGCCGACATCCGCAAGCTCGCCGCCGGCGTGCTCGGCGCCGACGGCCCCGACGGGATCGTGCTCGAGGGCGGCTTCGCGAAGCGGCGCGACAACCCGGAGGCGGCGCTGCCGTTCTTCGCGGTCGGCGCGATCGTGAACGCGAACAACGCCATCCTCTCCGAGGAGGCGCGCGAGATCACGCTCAACCAGCGCTACGTCTACGTGCCGCCGTTCGAGCTCCCGGACCTCGAGCGCAAGTACGGCAACCTCACGCTGACCTACGCCACCCAGGTGCACGCGGCGATCGTCGAGGTCGACCGCGAGACCGGCGCCTACGAGGTCGTCGACTACGCGGCCGTCGACGACTGCGGCACCCGGATCCACCCGCAGATCGTCGAGGGCCAGGTGATGGGCGCGCTCGCGCACGGGATCGGCGCCGCGACGCACGAGACGTTCACCTACGACGAGGAGGGGAACCTCCTGACACCCGAACTTCTACGACTACCACGTCCCCCACGCGCTCGACGTGCCGCCGCTGAAGACCGGCGCGATCGAGTCGCCGTCGCCGTTCACCCCGCTCGGCACGAAGGGGATGGGCGAGGGCGGCGGCGCCGCGATCCACGCGATCTGCGCCGCGCTCCAGGACGCGCTCAAGCCCGCCGGCGCGCCGATCGTCTCCGACTCCTGCAACCCGCCGCACCGCGTGTTCGAGCTGCTCCGCGACCCGGAGGCGAGCCGCGCGCGGGGTCGAGGTCGTACCGGCGTGAAGGTCGAGGGGGAGCGCTCGTTCGCGGCTCGCCGCGAGGTCGTCTGGAACGTCCTCAACGACCCGGCGCAGATGGCCGAGCTGATGCCCGGCGTGCAGTCGTTCGAGATCAAGGACGACCGGCACTGGCAGGCGAAGGTGAAGGTGCCGCTCGGCCTCGGCGGGCTCGCGATGACGGTCGAGTTCGAGAAGACCGAGGAGCGCGAGCCCGAGTTCTCGAGCCTGCACGCGAAGGGCAACGGCGTCGGCGCGATGATGAACATGCAGACGTCGTTCACGCTCGAGCCGCTCGACGAGGGGACGAAGATGCTCTGGGCCGCCGACGTGTCGATCGCAGGGCCGGTCGGCGCGATGGGCCAGCGCGTGCTGCAGCCGATCGTCAAGCAGCAGGTGAACCAGGTGCTCGCGGCGCTCGACCAGCAGGTCACCGCGGCGACGGCGAGCGAGGCCGAGCGGCGAGGCCGGCGCGACCTACGCCGCAGCAGTAGGCCGACCGTGGCGACGCCGTTCCGCATCGGGGTGATGCAGCTCACGATGGAGCCGCTCGGCGAGATGCTCGAGACCGCCCGGGCGCTCGACCGCGGCGGCTTCGACACGATCTGGCTCGCCGAGGCCTACCCGTGGTGGCGCAAGCACGGGATGGAGGCGCGCTCCTCGACCGTCGTCTCGGCGCTGATGGCCCGCGACACCGAGCGGCTGACGATCGGCTGGGGGATCATCTCGCCCTACACGCGCCACCCGGTCCAGGTCGCGATGGACGCCCGCGTCGTCCAGGAGGCGGCGGGCCCGGGCCGCTTCATCGTCGGGTTCGGGACCTCGAAGATCTTCCTCAACAACACGAAGCAGGGCGGCTCGCCGAAGGAGACGAAGCCGCTCGCGCACATGCGCGACTCGGTCGCGATCGTGCGCGGCGCGCTCGGCGGCGAGCGGTTCGAGTACGAGGGCAAGGTCTTCGGCGCCGACCTCCCCGCGCTCCAGCCCGAGGCGCACGCGCCCGACTGGGACGTGCCCGGTCTACGTCGCGGCAACCGCGCCGCAGATGCAGCAGCTCGGCGGCGAGATCGGCGACGGGCTGCTGACGCCGTCGATCACGACGCCGGCGTTCGTCCGCTACACGCTGCGGGAACGTCGCCGCCGGGCGCGGCGAAGGCCGGGCGCGACCCCGGCGTCGGTCGACGTCGGCTGCACGATCGTCGCCTCGATCGACGCGACCGACCGCGACCGCGGCCGCGACGGCGCGCGCGAGATCGCCGGCATGTACCTCGCGAACAAGTTCCAGAACATCAAGGGCTCGGCCGACACGCTGCTCGACCTGGCCGGGATCGGCATGGACGAGCTCGCGCCCGTCGCCGAGGCGATGGAGCGCGGCGGCCGCCTCGCCGCCAAGGAGCAGGTCACCGACTCGCTGCTCGACCGCTGCAAGCCGATCGCCGGCACGCCGGCCGACTGCATCGCCGCGATCGAGGAGTACCGCGACGCCGGCTGCTCGCACGTGATGCTCGAGCTCTGGGGCGCGGACCGCCACGACCAGATCCGCCTCTTCGCCGAGCAGGTCCTGCCGCACGTCCGCTGATGACCGAGCTCGCTGATCAACGAGGAGCGCCTCGTCGAGTGGGCCTCGCGCGCGATCGGGACGCCGAGCTTCACCGGCAGCGAGCAGGCGATGGCCGAGCTGATGGCGCGAGACGCTCGACCGCGATGGGGCTGCAGGTGCAGTGGCAGCAGGTCGAGGAGGGCCGCGCGAACGTGCTCGGCACCTGGGCCGGCGCCGGCGGCGGCCCGAGCCTGATGTTCAACGGGCACATGGACACCTCGTACTCGGGCCGCGAGCCGTGGCTCGCCGGCGTGCGCGGCTTCCAGCCGAGCGCGTTCGTCAAGGACGGGCGGCTGTTCGGGCTCGGGATCTCGAACATGAAGGGCGCGCTCGCCTGCTACGTCGAGGCGGTGCGCGCGCTGCAGGACGCGGGCGTTCGGCTCGCCGGCGACGTGCTGGTCGCGGCGGTCTGCGGCGAGATCGAGAAGGCGCAGTGGGGCGACGCGCAGGGCGCCGAGTTCCGCGGCTACGCGGCCGGGTCGCGCTACCTCGTCTCGCACGGCGGCGTCGCCGACATGTGCATCCTCGGCGAGCCGACCGAGTCGAAGGTCGTGCTCGGCCACTTCGGCTCGCTCTGGCTGCGGATCTCGACCCGGGGCAACTTCATCCACACCGCCTTCAGCGAGGGCAAGCGCGACCAGAACTCGATCCTGCGGATGCGCGAGGTGCTCGACGCCGTGCTCGAGTGGATCCCGGCCTGGGAGGCCGATCCCGGGAACGCCTACCGCGGCGCGCCGGCGATCGTCAACGTCGGCGCGATCGCCGGGCGGCTTCGGCTGGCGCGTCTCCCGCACGCCGCACCGCACCGACCTCTTCCTCGACGTCCGCGTTCCGCCGACGAAGCCGATGGCGACCGCGCGGTCGCAGGTGCTCGAGATGGTGCGCGGGCTCGCCGAGCGGTTCCCCGACTACGGCGTCGAGGGCGAGGTGTACGTGACCGCGCCCGGCGCCGAGATCGACGAGGCCCACCCGCTGATCGCCGCGGTCGAGGCCTCGCACGCGGAGGTGTTCGGCGCGCCGCCCGAGCATGACGTCACCCGCTGGTTCTCCGACGCCTCGGCGCTGACCCGCGCCGGCATCGCGACCGTCAACTACGGCACCTCGACCGGGCTGCTCGACACGACGGACGGCGAGAACCTCGACATCGAAGGGCTCGTCAGGACGGCGCACGTCTACGCTCTCGCGGCGATACGCGTCTGCGGGGCCGCATGAAGCTCGTCACCTACGACGCCGGCAAGGTCGGGCGCGTCGAGGGCGAGGAGATCGTCCGGCTCGACGTTCCCGACATGCGCGACCTACTTCGAGCGCGGCGGCGCCGACGAGGCAGGCGAGCGGACGCCGCTCGCCGAGGCGCGCCTGCGGGCGCCGATCGTCCCGAAGAAGTTCTTCCACACCGCGGGCAACTTCCGCGAGCACGAGGACGAGTCGAAGAACGTCGACTGGTCGCACGAGATCGCGCCGTGGATCGTCTTCTTCCAGAACGTCGACGCGATCGTCGGCCCGGACGAGCCGGTCGTCTACCCGGAGCACCTGACCGAGGAGCTCGACTACGAGCTCGAGCTCGCGGTGGTGCTGCGCAAGCCCGGGAAGTGGTTCGCGCCCGAGGAGGCGGCCGACTACATCGGCGGCTACGTGATCTTCAACGACATCACCGCGCGCGACATCCAGCGCCGCGAGATGCGCTCCGGCGTCTTCTCGTTCTGCAAGGCGATCGACACCTTCTGCCCGCTCGGGCCGTGGATCGTCACGCCGGACGAGATCCCGGACCCGCACGACCTGGCGATGACGCTGCGCGTGAACGGCGAGGAGCGGCAGGTCTCGCACTCGAGCCGCATGTCGGTGACGATCCCCGAGATCCTGAGCCACTACTCGGCGCTCGGCTACAGCGCCGGCGACGTCGCTCTCGACCGGCACGGTCTCGGGCGTCGCGGGCTTCAGCCCGGACGCAGCGTCGCTCTACCTCAGGCCCGGCGACGTGATCGAGGCCGAGATCGAGCGGATCGGCGTGCTGCGGAACCCGGTCGTCTCCTGGCAGGAGGCGCACGGCGAGCCGGCGCCGCCGCGGGTGCGCTGGTGAGCTGGCCGAGAGACGACGCCAGGCTCGACCGGGTGCGGGCGCTGATGGCGGAGGCGGAGCTCGACGCGCTCGTCGTGCGCGCGCCCGACAACGTGCTCTACCTGACGAACTTCTGGGGGATGAAGGGCTACGACGCCTGCGTCTTCCCGCGCGAGGGCGAGCCGGTGCTGATCTGCCTGGAGGCATCCGCCGAGGACGCGGCGCGCACCGCGTGGACCGAGGAGCGTCCGCTACGTGCGCGGCTACGACGAGACCGACCCGCGGCCGCCGCCGGCGCGGACGCTCGCGCTCGCCGCTCGAGGCGTCGCGGCCCTACGAGCGCGTCGGGATCGAGCTCTCGCTCGGGACGCAGGCCTCCGACCGGATGGTCGGCGAGCCGACGACGTTCACCGGGGCCTGGTTCGAGGCCTGGCCCGGCCGCGGCCGACGCGGCCCCGCTGCTCGCGACCGCCCGGGCGCGTCAAGACGGCGCAGGAGATCGAGCGCATGCGCCTCGCGAACGAGATCTGCGCCGCGGCGATGGAGCACGTCCGGGCCGAGCTGCGGCCGGGGATGAGGGAGAGCCAGGCGGCGGCGATCTGGCAGGGGTTCGTGCACGGCGAGGGCACGGGCTGGCGCGGCCGCGTCGAGCTCGCGCTCGGCTTCTCGCTCGTCTGGTCGGGCGCGGGGATCAGGACGTTCACCGCGACCGGCGACCGGCCCGTCTCGGCCGACGAGCCGACCCTGTTCGAGATCTGGGTCTGCGCCGACGGCTACTGGTGCGACCACACGAAGCTCCTCTGCCCGGGCGAGCTGCGCGCCGACTACCGCGAGCTCGAGGCGTCCCTGCTCGAGGTCTACGGCCGCGCCGTCGACCACTGCCGGCCGGGCGCGAGCCTCGCCGAGCTCGACCGGCTCGTCCGCGACGGGATCGCGGCCGCCGGCTACCCCGGCCAGCCGACGCACCCGATCTGCCACGGCGTCGGCGCCCGCGCCCACGAGCCGCCCTACGCCCACCAGGCGGGCGGCGGCGAGATCGCCGAGGGGATGGTGCTGGCGATCGAGCCCGGCTGCTACTGGGAGGGCGGCGGCGGCCTCCGCGTCGAGGACAACTTCCTGATCACGGGCGCGGGCGCCGAGAAGCTGTCCGCGTTCCCGGACGGAGTCGTGAGCGCCGTATGAGCCTGCCCGGCCCGACCGCAGCGGAGGGACGATGGAACGCGACCTGATCTGGACCGGCACGCTCAACGATCCCTACCGGCTCGGAGGCGAGGTCGGGCTCTACGACACGACGCTCCGCGACGGCGAGCAGACGGTCGGGGTGGTGCTCGGGCCGGAGCAGAAGCTCGAGATCGCGCAGCTCCTCGACGGCCTCGGCATCGACCGGATCGAGGCGGGCTTCCCGCGCGTCTCGGCCGACGACCGGGAGGCGGTCGAGCTGATCTCCGCGCGCCGGGCTGCAGGCCGAGATCTGGGGCTTCTCGCGCGCGGTGCCGGCCGACCTCGAGGCGCTCGTCGAGCTCGGCGTGCGCTTCTCGGTGATCGAGTCGCCGATCTCCGACCTGAAGCTCGACGCGATCGGCGTCTCGCGCGAGAAGATGCTCGACCGGATCACGAGCGCGATGCGCTTCGCGGCCGCAAACGGCATCCACGCGGCCTTCTTCGGCGTCGACTCGACCCGGGCCGAGCCCGACTTCTACCGCCGCGTCTATGCGAGCGCGATCGAGGCCGGAGCGAGGGAGGTCGTGGTCGTCGACACGCTCGGGATCGCCTCGCCCGAGGCGGTCGGCGACCTCGTCGCCTCGACCGTCGAGCTCGCGGGCCCGGGAGTCCCGGTGCACTTCCACGGTCACAACGACTTCGGCGTCGCGACGGCGAGCGCGGTGGCCGCCGTCCGCGCGGGCGCAGCCTACGTCCAGGGGACGATCAACGGCATGGGCGAGCGCGCCGGGAACGCGAACCTCGGCGAGGTCGCCCTGGCGCTTCGCGCCCTCTACGGCGTCGAGTCGAACCTCCGCCTCGACCGGATCCGCGACGTCTCGGAGCGGGTGCGCGAGCTCTCCGGCTACGCGCTCGAGCCCTGGAAGCCGCTCACCGGCGACACGCTCTACCGGCGCGAGAGCGGCGCTGTCGCGAGCCAGTTCCACGACCCGCCCTCGATCGAGCCGTACTCCTCCGAGCTCGTCGGCGCCGAGCGGTCGATCGTGCTCGGCAAGAAGAGCGGCCTCGACTCGATCAGGATCAAGGCCGAGGAGCTCGGCCTCGACGTCCCCGAGTCGCGCTACGCCGAGCTGCTCGCCGCGGTCAAGGAGCTCGGAACGTCCCGACGCGGGCTCGTCGGCCGACGACGAGTTCGCCGAGCTCGTCCGGCGCGGAGCGGCATGAGCGGGAGCGTCTGCGTCGCCGGGGCCGGGGTGATCGGCAGCCTCTTCGCCGCGCACCTCGCCCAGGTCGCCGACGTCTCGGTGCTGACACGGCGCGAGGAGCACGCGCGGGCGCTGAACGAGCAGGGCCTGCGCGTCTCGGGGCGCTCCGACCTGCAGGCACGGGTCACCGCCTCGACCGACGTCGCCTCGCTCCCGGAGCCCGAGCTCGTCCTCGTCTGCTGCAAGGGCACCGACCTGGAAGGGCTCGCGGAGCGCCTCGCCGGCCACTTCCCCGCCGCGACGATGATGACGGTCCAGAACGGCCTCGGCGCCGCCGAGATCGTCGGCTCGCACGGCCCCTGGCCGATCCTCGCCTCGGTCACGTTCATGAGCGGCACCCGGCACTCCGACACCCACGTCGAGTACATCCTCGACACCGCCACCTGGATCGGCCCGATCCGGGACACGACCCCGGACGACGCCGGCGAGGCCGCCGAGCTGATCCGCTCCTCCGGGCTGAAGGCCGAGGCGTTCGACGACCTCCGTCCCGCGCTCTGGTCGAAGCTGATCTTCAACGCGACGGTCAACGCCGTCGCCGCGCTCACCGGGCTCCCGCACGAGCAGCGCTTCGCCCGTCTCGATGCCCCGTCCGACCTCGGCCACCTCGTGCTCGCGCTGATGGACGAGGGCAAGGCGGTCGCCGCCGCGGCGGGGGTCGAGCTGCACGACGACCCCTGGGAGATGAACGTCCTCGCGACCCGGCGCGGCTCCCGGCACTATCCGTCCATGCTCGAGGACGTCGAAGCGCACCGGCCGACCGAGATCGAGCTGATCACGGGCGCTCTCGTCCGCGAGGGCGAGCGCGTCGGCGTGCCGGTCCCGCTCCACACGGCGCTCTACCGGCTCGTCAAGGCGAAGGAGGCCTCATGGGACATGACGAGGTGACCCGGTGAAGGTCTGCATCGTCGGGTGCGGAGCGGTCGGGTCGCTGTTCGCGGCCAACCTGGGAACGCTCGCCGACGTCGAGGTGTGGGCCTACGACCTCGCCCGCGACCATGTCGAGGCGATCAACCGGGACGGGCTCCGCCTGACCGGCGCCGGCGAGGTCGTCGGGCGCGTGCAGGCGACCGCCGACGCGGCCGAGCTGCCGCCCTGCGACTTCGGCATCGTCGCGACGAAGGCGATGCACACCGACTCCGCGATCGCCGCCACCGCCCATGCGTTCGCCGGCGGCTCGGTCGCCACCGTCCAGAACGGGATCGGCAACGAGGAGGTGCTCGCCCGCCACTGCGAGCGCGTGATCCGCGGCACGACCTTCCCGGCCGGCAAGCTGACCGCCCCGGGCGTCGTCCAGTGGGACGTCAAGGGCGACACGACCCTCGGCCCGTTCGAGCCGCAGCCGGCGGCGGCCGCCGAGATCGAGCGCCTCGCCGAGGCCTGCACCCGCGCCGGGATGCCGACGCACGCGGTCGCGGACGCCCGGGGCCCGCAGTGGCGGAAGGTGATCTTCAACGCGGCCACGAACCCGCTCGGCGCGCTCACCGGCCTCACGCACGGCCGGGTCTGCGAGCAGCCGCCGCTGCGGCGCCTCGCCTCGCAGCTCGTCGACGAGGGCAAGGCCGTCGCGACGGCGCAGGGGATCGTGCTCGACTCCGATCCCGAGGAGCTGATCGACTACGCGGCGCGCCCCGAGGTCGCCTACGGCCACAAGGCCTCGATGCTGCAGGACGTCGAGGCGAGGCGGCAGACCGAGGTCGACTTCCTGAACGGCGGCATCGTCGACTTCGGCCGCCGCTACGGTGTGGCGACACCGGGACACGAAACGATCTGGGCACTCGTCAAGGGGGTGGAGGCATCGTGGAAGCAGTGACGGACGATCGGGCAGGCACGGTTCCCGCGGAGGACGTCGAGAGGCGCTACCGGCTGGTCAGAGAGGCGATGGAGCGCGACGGGCTCGACGCGGTGGTCGTCGCCGGCACCGAGTACACCGGCTTCGAGGGCTCGGTCGCCTACCTGTCGGGCTTCGTGATCGTCCACCGCTACGCCTACGTGCTGCTGCCGCGTGAGGGCGAACCGGCGATCGTCTTTCCGCGCGAGGCGCGCTACGTCGGCGAGCACGGGACGACCTGGATCGAGGAGCAGGTGTTCGTGGACTGCCCGGGCGAGTGGCTCGCGGGTCGCGTGCGCGGGCAGCGCGTCGGCGTCTACGGGCTCGACTACGCGATGACCGTGCGGGACTACGCCGCGCTCGCGCCGGCCGCCGACCTCGTCAACTGGGACGCAGGCTTCGACCACGCGCGCGCGGTCAAGAGCGAGCACGAGCTCGCCTCGGTCCGCGACAGCGTCCGCATCAACACGGAGGGCTTCTGGGTGTTCCTCGACGCGTTCGAGCCCGGCCGCACCGAGCGCGAGGTGCTGGCGCCGTGCGAGCGGTACTTCGTCGCCGAGGGCTGCGGCCGGCAGACGATGGACATGGTCCTCGTCGGCGAGAACGGCTCGGCGCTGCCGGAGTTCAAGATCGCGGGCGCACGCAGGTTCAAGGCGACCGACATGGTGCTCCCCTCGCTCGAGGTGGCGGGCGCGGGCGGGCACTGGGTCGAGGTCTCGCGCGCGATCTGCCCCGGCGAGCCGAGCGACGAGTCGAAGCAGATGCTCGAGGCCTACCACGAGTACTTCGAGGCCGCCCGCGGCGCGCTCCGCGACGGCGCGACCGCGCACGACGTCCACCGCGCCGTCTCCAGGGGCTTCGTCGACCGCGGCTTCCAGCTCGGCCACGTCACCGGTCACTCGATCGGCATGACGATGATCGAGTTCCCGAAGATCGGCGAGGGCGACGATACCGTCCTGCGCGAGAACATGGTCTTCTCGATGCACCCGCACGCGATTTCGCAGGACGGCCGGGCGTGCCTCTACATGCAGGACACCTGGCTCGTGACCGCAGGCGGCGGCGTCCCGCTCGACGACCTGCCGATGCGACTCTACGACGGGACGGAGGCGCGACCATGAGCGAGCCCAAGCTCTCGGAGCCCGTGCTCGCCGGCGAGGGGGGCTCCGACTACGAGCGCTACCTGCGCACCGACGAGCTGCTCGCCCTGCAGAAGACGGCCGGCGAGTGGGCCCACCGCGACGAGCTGCTCTTCCAGACGGTCCACCAGTCCTCCGAGCTCTGGCTGAAGCTCGCGACGAACGAGGTCGAGGAGGCGACGCACCGGATCGGCGACGGCGATCTCGCCGGCGCGCTCCGCCTGCTGCGCCGGAGCGTCGACTGCGTGAAGATCGTCACGACGGCCCTCGACATGCTCGAGCATCTCTCGCCGTGGGAGTACCAGGAGGTACGGAAGGTGCTCGGCCACGGGAGCGGCTTCGACTCGCCCGGCTTCCGGGTCATCCAGCGGGTGACGCCCCCGCTCGGCGAGGCCTTCCACGCCGCCCGCGAGGCGGCCGGCCTGACGCTGCTCGAGGTCTACACCCTCGGCCGCGAGCACGAGGAGCTCTACCAGCTCGCCGAGCTCCTGATCGAGTGGGACGAACGAATCGTCGTCTGGCGCTCCCGCCACTTCGTCGTCGTCGAGCGGATCATCGGCGGCGCCGTCGTCGGGACGCAGGGGACGCCCGTCGAGGTACTCGGCAAGCTGATCCACAAGCGCTACTTCCGGGATCTCTGGGACGTCCGCAACGAGCTGACGGCGCTGTCCAAGTCGCAGCAATGATCCCGCCACGGCTGTCGCTCGGCTGCGGCAACTTCGGCGGCATCGGCTCGGCGCCCGCGTTCTTCGGCCGCGGCACGGGCGAGGAGGAGGCCCGCGCGATCATGGACGCCGCCTGGCAGGCGGGGATCCACTGGTTCGACACCGCCGATGCCTACGGCGGCGGCAGCAGTGAGTCCTTCATCGGCCGCTGGCGCGGCGAGCGGCGGCCGGAGGGGCTCCTCGTGACGACGAAGGTCTTCCACCCCGTCTCGGGCGACCCGGACGACCGGGGCCTCGCCCGCGACCGGATCAGGCGCAGCCTGGAGGGCAGCCTCGAGCGCCTCGGCCTCGACCGGATCGACTGGTACCTCGCCCACGACCGCGACACCGGCACGCCGCTCGCCGAGACGGTGGGCGCCTTCGAGGAGCTGGTCGGCGAGGGAGCGATCGCCGCCTGGGGCCTCAGCAACCACGACGCCCCTGCCCTCCGGGAGGCGCTCGCCCACGGGCGGCCCGGCCTCGTCCAGAACGCCTACTCGCTGCTCGACCGCCGGGACGAGGACGAGCTGCTGCCGCTCTGCGCCGAGCACGGGATCGCCTACGTGCCCTTCGGCCCGCTCTCGGGCGGCTGGCTCGCCGGCCGGTATGCCCGCCACGCCCCCTTCCCGCCGGGCTCGCGGATGACCATGCGCCCGGAGCCGTACGAGCATCTCGTCGACGACCGGATCTTCGACGGCCTCGACCGGCTCGCCGCCGAGGCCCGCGAGCGCGGCGTCGCGATGGCCGCGCTCGCGTTCGCCTGGGTCCTCTCGCACCCGGACGTCGCCGGCGCCGTCTGCGGGCCGGCCCGCCCCGCCCACCTCGAGCCGGTGCTCGCGGCGCTCGAGCTCTCGCTCTCCGACGAGGACCGCGAGCGCATAGGCTCGTACTTCGCATGAGGGCCGCCCGCAACCACCACCGGCCTGCCGGGCCCGGACCGAGCCGGTGAGCGTCCGCATCCTCGGCGAGCGCGACGTCTACCGGCTGCTGCCGGTCGCCGACTGCATCGAGCCGATGGAGCGGGTGCTCGCCGCGCTCGCCCGGGGCGAGCTCTTCAACCCGCTTCGCTTCATGATGCGGCCGCCGGGCGAGCAGACCCTGATGGCGCTGATGCCGGCGCACCGCTCCGAAGGCGACGCGTGCTACTCGCTGAAGGCGATCTGCGTCGCCCCGGGCAACCCCGCGCGGGGGCTCGACAGCCACCAGGGCTTCGTCGCGCTCTTCGACGGCGAGACCGGCCGGACCCGGGCGCTGGTCAACGCGTCGGCGATCACGGGCATCCGCACCGCCGCCGTCTCCGCCGTCGCCACCCGGCTGCTCGCGCGCCCGGGCTCGCGGACGCTCGCGATCCTCGGCTCGGGGACGCAGGGGCGGACCCACCTCGAGGCCATGCGCGCGGTGCTCCCGCTCGAGCGCGTGCGTGCCTGGTCACTCACGCCCGGACATGCGGCGACGCTCGACGACGTCGAGGA
Source organism: uncultured Actinomycetes bacterium (assembly GCA_963796625.1). Lineage (GTDB taxonomy): Bacteria > Actinomycetota > Thermoleophilia > Gaiellales > Gaiellaceae > PALSA-600. Next base: position 701,067 of record CAWCME010000002.1, on the reverse strand, counting down.
GGTGGCGACGCCGGAGGAGGCCGTCCGCGGCGCGGACGTCGTCGTCACGGCCACCGGCGCCCGCGAGCCGATCGTGCGGCGGGAGTGGCTCGCCGAGGGGGCGCACGTCAACGCCGTCGGCTCGAGCATCCCGACCGCGCGCGAGCTGGACACGGCGACGATCGCCGCCGCCGCGCTCTACGTCGACCGGCGCGAGTCGACGGTCAACGAGGCCGGCGACTACCTGATCCCGCTGCGGGAGGGCGCGATCGGGCCCGCGCACATCCGCGGCGAGCTCGGCGAGCTCCTGATCGGGGCGGTCGAGGGCCGCCGCGACGGCTCCGAGCTGACCGTCTTCAAGTCGCTCGGCCTCGCGGTCGAGGATCTCGGCGCGGTCGAGGCCGTGCTCGAACGCGCCGAGGCCGAGGGCGCCGGGGTCGAGGTCGACCTCTGATCCCGCTCGAGGAGATCCTGCGGGCGCGGGAGACGATCGCCGGGATCGCCGTCCGGACACCGCTGCTCCGCCTCGACGCCGACTGCGCCGCGAGCATCCACCTGAAGCTCGAGACGCTCCAGCCGGTGAACTCGTTCAAGATCCGCGGCGCCGGCAACGCGATCCTCCAGGCGACCGACGCCGAGCTCGCGGAGGGCGTCGTCACGGCGAGCGCCGGCAACATGGCCCAGGGCGTCGCCTACGCCGCGCGGCTCCGCGGCGTGCCGGCGACGATCGTCGTCCCGGACGGTGCGCCGGAGACGAAGCTGGCCGCGATCCGGCGCTTCGGCGGCCGGATCGTCTCGCTGCCGTACGACGAGTGGTGGCGCGTGATCGTCGAGGGCCGCTACGAGGGTGCCGGCGGGCTGTTCGTCCACCCGGTGGACGACGTGCGGGTGATGGCCGGCAACGGCACGATCGGCCTCGAGATCCTCGAGGACCTGCCGGCCGTCGACGCGATCGTCGTCCCCTACGGCGGCGGCGGCCTGATCAGCGGCATCGCGAGCGCGGTCAAGGCGACCCGGCCCGACGTCGCCTTCTACTCGGTCGAGCCGGAGACGGGCGCGCCCGCCGCGGCCGCGCTCGCGACCGGGACGCCGGCCGAGGTCGAGTACGTGCGGTCGTTCGTCGACGGCGCCGGCAGCCGCTCGCTGATCCCCGGCGTCTGGGAGCGCGCCTCAGCGCTGATCGACGGCGCGTTCGCCGTCCCGCTCGACGACGCCGCGGCCGCGATCCGCCTGATCGCCGAGCGGATGCGGGTGATCGCGGAGGGCGCCGGCGCGCTCGCGACCGCCGCCGCGCTCGCCGGGCGGGCCGGCAGCGGGACCGTCGTCTGCATCGTCTCCGGCGGGAACATCGACCTGCGGGTGCTGGGCCGGATCCTGGCCGGCGAGACGCCCGGGTGAGCGTGGGATGATCACCGCCTTCGACGTCGAGGCCGCCCGCGCCCGCTTCTCGTCGCTCCGCTCCGGGTTCGCGTTCCTCGACGCCCCGGGCGGGAGCCAGGTGCCCGACGAGGTCGGCGACGCGATCGCCGCCGCCCTTCGCGAGGCCTCCGGCAACCTCGGCGCCCCCTACGCCACCGGCCGGGCGGTCGAGGCGATCCTCGCCGGCGCCAGGGACGACGCGGCCCGCTTCCTCGGCTGCACTCCGGCGGAGATCGCCTTCGGGACGAACATGACGACCCTCAACTTCGCGCTCTCCCGCGCCGCGGGGCGGGACTTCGCCGCCGGCGGCGAGATCCTGACCACGGCGCTCGACCACGACGGCGGCGTCGCCCCGTGGGTCGAGCTCGCGGCCGACCGGGGGCTCGCGGTGCGGGTCGCCCGGGCGACCGACGAGCTCACGGTCGACTACGACGACCTCGAGCGGCAGCTCTCCGGGCGAACGCGCGTGGTCGCCTTCGCGCTCGCCTCGAACGCCACCGGCTCGGTCGCCGAGGCGCGGCGGATCTGCCGCCTGGCCCGCGAGGCGGGAGCGCTCTCCTGGGTCGACGCCGTCCACTACGCCGCCCACGAGCCGATCGACGTGGCCGAGATCGGCTGCGACGTGCTGCTCTGCTCGCCGTACAAGTTCTGCGGCCCCCACCTCGGGATCGCCTACCTCCGCGCCGGCGCCGCCGAGGCCTGGCGGCCCTACAAGGCGCGCCCGTCCTCGAGCAGCCCGCTCGGGAGGCGGTTCGAGACCGGGACGCCGCCCTACGAGCTGCTGGCCGGGTTCCGCGCCACGATCGCCTACCTCGACTCGCTCGGCGGCCTGCCGGTGCTGCGAGACCACGAGCGCCGGCTCGGCGAGCGCCTGCTCGCCGGCCTGCCGGAGTCGGTGCGCCTCTACGGCCCGCCCGGGATGGCGGGCCGGGTGCCGACCTTCCTGCTCGAGCTCGAGCACCTCGCCGCCGAGACGGCCGCGCGCCGGCTCGCCGAGCAGGGAATCGGCGTCTGGTCGGGCGACAACTGGTACTGCGTCGGCCTGGCCGACCGGCTGCCGCCGCAGTCCCTGCGGGTCGGCCTGATCCACTACAACACCGCCGGCGAGGTCGACCGCCTCCTCGAGGCGCTCGCGACGCTCGCCTGAGCACGCCGCCGAGCGGGCGGGCCGCGGTCACGCACCCGGCCGGGCGCGGGCGGGCTACTCGTCGCGCAGGAACGACGGCACGTCGAGCAGCTCGCTCGGCGGCTCGAAGTCGGATCCGCGGCCGGAGGTCGGGGCGGCAGGGCCGGCGAGCTCGCCCGCCGCCGCGCGCGCGGCGGCGGCGCTGCTGGCCGAACCCGGTGGCGATCACGGTGACGCGGACCTCGTCGCGCTGGCCGTCGTCGATCACGGCGCCGAAGATCACGTTCGCGTTCTGGTCGGCGGCGCTCGTCACGACCTCGGCGGCCTCGTTCACCTCGAACAGGCCGAGGTCGGTCGGGCCGGTGATGTTGAGCAGGATGCCGGTCGCGCCGTCGATCGACGACTCGAGCAGCGGCGAGCTGACGGCGCTGCGCGCGGCCTCGGCCGCGCGGTTCTCGCCCTGGCCGACGCCGATCCCCATCAGGGCCGAGCCGGCGTCGCGCATGATCGTCCGCACGTCGGCGAAGTCGAGGTTGACGATCCCGGGGACGGTGATCAGGTCGGTGATCCCCTGGACGCCCTGGCGGAGGATGTCGTCGGCCATCTTGAACGCGTCCGACAGCGGCGTCTTCTTCTCGACCACCTGGAGCAGCCGGTCGTTCTCGATCACGATCAGCGTGTCGACCTTCTCGGAGAGCTCGGTGATCCCCTGCTCGGCCTGCTGGCCGCGCCGCCGGCCCTCGAAGCTGAACGGCCGCGTGACGACGCCGACGGTCAGCGCCTCGAGCTCGCGGGCGAGCTCGGCGACGACCGGCGCTCCGCCGGTGCCCGTGCCGCCGCCCTCGCCGGCGGTGACGAAGATCATGTCGGCGCCCTTGAGCGCCTCCTTCAGCTCGTCCCGGCTCTCCATCGCCGCGGCCTGGCCGACGACCGGATCCGCGCCGGCGCCGAGACCGCGAGTCGCCTTCGCGCCGATGTGGATCTTCACGTCGGCATCGCACATCAGGAGCGCCTGCGCGTCCGTGTTGACGGCGACGAACTCGACGCCCGTCAGGCCCGCGTCGACCATCCGGTTGACCGCGTTCGTGCCGCCGCCGCCGACGCCGACGACCTTGATCACCGCGAGGTAGTTTCCGGAACGGTCTCTCATCTCAGGCTCTTCTCTCACAGCTCTGCTCTCGTCTCGAGCTCGCTCGACCTCAAGCTGCAGTGCAGGCTGGGGCCTGTCGAGCGTCTGCTTCCTCGCAGAGTACGGGCCGCGGGTTCTGCTTGTCAATGCGGAAAACACGAGTCTCGACCTCTCTAACCGTCAACCTGTACTTGCGACTTGAGGGTTGAGCGATGCCGAGGACGGGCCGCTCCGGGACGCTGACGTCGATGTACTGGCCGCGTCCCGGCGGCGCTGCGCGCCATCGCCAGGATCCGCTTTGCGATCGTCAGCTTGAGCCTCAGGTCGCCGATGTCGCCGAGCCGGATCTGCGGGCCGGCTCCGAGCACGAGCGTCAGCTCCGTCGGGGTCGAGATCACGGTTCGAACCCCCCCGGGGAGGGCCCTGCGGGCGATCGGCGCCACCGCGGCGGCGGCGAGCAGCCCGTCGTAGCGGGTGAGCGTCGCGCCCACGGTGACGGTCGCCGTCTTCGGCACCCAGAGGCGCGGCAGCGAGCTCCGGCGCGGGTCGTGGATCCGGCGCATCACGCGCCCGCGGGCGGAGACGACCCAGCTCTCCGATGCGCTCCGCAGGAGCAGCACGGCCCGCTCGGCCTCGATCCGGATCCGCAGGGTGTGCGGGAAGGCGCGGTCGACGCGCACGGAGATCACGTCGGGGAGCGCGGCGGCTCGGCGATCGACGTCGCCCGCGTCGATCCGCAGCAGGCTCCGTCCGAGCTCGGGCGCGAGCGCCCGGCGGACCTCGGCCTGGACGCGCGGCGGAGCCGCCGGCGATCGCGATCGTGCGGACGGCGAAGACGGAGGTCTCGAGGGCCGCCGCGTACGCCCCCGCGGCGAGCGCGAGGATCGCCGCGGCGACGGCGATCGACCTGAGCGAGGGGACGAGGGAGCGGAGATCGAGCCCGCCGCGGCGGGCGGGAAGCGCGACGGCACGCGCGGTGCCTCGCTTGCGGCGCGGCCACCTCGCCGTGTTCGCCGTGCCGCGCGGGTTTCCCTACAACGGCGGCAGCTCGAGCGGCCCGAGGAAGCGGACCTCGTGCTCGAGCTCGACCCCGAGCCGATCGTAGCACCCGGCGGCGCGCCTCGGCCATCAGCGCGAGCGCGTCGGCGCTCGTCGCTCCGCCGGCGTTCTCGATGAAGTTCGCGTGCCGCGGCGAGATCAGCGCGCCGCCGATCCGGTAGCCCTTCAGGCCCGCCTCCTCGATCAGCGCGCCCGGCGCCCGGCCTCGCCCGGCGGGTTCTTGAACACGCTCCCGAAGGTGCGCTTCGTCGTCGGCTGGGTCGCCTTCCGGTGCGCGAGCAGCTCGCGCCACCTCGGCCTTGATCTCCCCGGGCGGCCTCGGAGCGAGCCGGAAGCGCACCCGGGCGACGACCTCGCCCGGGCCGGAGCGCCGAGCGGCGGTAGGAGAGGCCGAGCTCGTCGGGCGTCAGGGTGCGGGCGCCGGCCGGGCCCACGACGAGCGCGTCGATCATGACGGCCCGCCAGTCGCTGCCGTAGGCGCCCGCGTTCATGCGCACGCCGCCGCCGACCGTGCCGGGGATCGCCGAGGCGAACTCGAGCCCGCCGAGCCCGGCGTCGCGCGCCCGGTGCAGGCAGACCGCGTTCGTCGCACCGCCGCCGGCGACGAGGGTCTCGGCCCTCGACGCGCACCTCGGCGAGCTCGCCCGCCAGCCTGAGCACCAGCGCGTCGACGCCGTCGTCGTGGACGAGCAGGTTCGAGCCGAGCCCGATCGTCTCGACCCCGGTGCCGCCGTCGACGGCCCAGCGCCAGCACCTCCTCGAGCTCCGCGAGCGGTCGCAGGACGCGCGAAGAGCCTGGCCGGGCCGCCCGTGCCGATCGTCGTGAAGCGGGAGAGCAGGACGCCCTCCTCGATCGCGATCACGGCCGCCTCTCCTCCAGCCGGGCGCGGAGGAGCGCGGGCGCCGCGTCGATGTCTCCCGGCGCCGAGCACGAGCAGGACGTCGCCCGGCTGGGCCCGCCCGGCCAGGTACTCCACGCCGGACTCGACCGACGGCATCCAGGCCGCGAGCCGCCCGCGGTCGGAGAGTGCGTCGACGACGAGCTTCCCGCTCACGCCGGCGACGGGCTGCTCCCGGGCCGGGTAGAGCTCCGTGACGGCGACGTCGTCGGCGGCGGCGAGCGCGGCTCCGAGCTCAGCGGCGAGGTGGCGCGTCCGCGAGACGAGGTGCGGCTGGAAGAGCACCCGGAGCCGCCGGCCGGGAAACGCCTCGCGCGCGGCGGCGATCGTCGCCGCGATCTCCGCGGGGTGATGGGCGTAGTCGTCGACGATCGTCACCCCCCCCACCTCGCGAGACCTCGAAGCGCCGCCCGGTGCCCGTGAACCGCCCGAGCGCGGCGACGGCCGCGGCGCGGCTCGACCCCGGCGAGCTCGAGCGCGGCGAGCGCGGCGCCCGCGTTGCGGCGGTTGTGCTCGCCGGGCAGGGCGAGCGGCCCCGTCGAAGGCGGGCGCGTCCCGGACCGCGTGCGGGGCCGCCGCGGCCCAGCGGTCGAACGCCGCCTCGAGCTCGGCGAGCGAGCGGAACTCGGCTGTGATGGTCGAGGTCGACGTTCGTGACCACGGCGATCTCGGCCGGGAGGCCGAACACGGTGCGGTCGGACTCGTCGCCCTCGACGACGAGCCAGCCCTCCCCCGCCCCGGCGTTGCTGCCGAGCTGCGGCACCGGCGCGCCGATCAGCCAGGCCGGGTCGCCGCCCGTCTCGCGAAGGGCGAAGGCGATCATCGCGGCGGTCGTTCCCTTGCCGTGCGTGCCGCCGACGACGATCGAGCGGCGCAGCCGGACGAGCTCCGCGAGGAAGCCGGCGCGCGGCAGGCCGGGGACGGCCGGGTAGGCGGAGGAGACGACCGCCTCCCAGCCGCCGGGCAGGGAGGGCTCCGGCGAGATCTCGATCTCGAGCCCGGCGAGCGGCGCGAGGTACGGCGTGGCCACCCGGTCCCAGCCGCCCACCTCCGCGCCCCAGGCGCGCGCGAGCTGCGCGTAGGCGGAGAGGCCCGCGCCGCCGATGCCGACGAACCAGAGCCGGCGCCCCTCAAGGGGAAGCAAGCGCGATCAGCCCTTCGGCGATCTCCTCGGCGGCGTCAGGCTTCGCCACCCGGAGCATCGACTCGCGCATCCGCTCGAGCCTCGGTGCGTCGCGCAGGAGCGAGCGGACGCGCTCCGGGACGTCGTCGAGCTCGAGGTCCCGGACCATGATCGCGCCGCCGGCGCGCACGAAGTACTCGGCGTTCTTCGCCTGGTGGTCGGCGGTCGCGAACGGGTAGGGCACGAGGATCGCCGGCTTGCCGGCCGCCGCGATCTCCCAGACGGAGCTGCCGGCCCGCGCCAGCACGAGGTCGGCGGCCGAGTAGGCGGCGCCGATCCGGTCGGTCGAGGGGATCAGCCGGTAGTCCTCCCGTCGCGCCCTGCTGCGCAGGGACGAGTAGTCGCGCTCGCCGGAGATGTGGAGGATCGGCCGGCCCGACCTGCGCGAACGCCTCGATCACGAGCTCGTTGAGCGACTGCGCGCCCGCCAGCCCGCCCGCGACGAGCAGCACCGCGCCGTCGGGGGGAGCTCGAAGATCTCGCGCGCCTCGGCCCGCGGGATCGGGCGCGCGCGCTCCGGAATCGGCCGCCCGACGACGCGGTAGCGGGCCCCGTCGCGGCCGGCCAGCGGGTAGGCGAGGAAGACGCGCCTCGCGAACGGCGCCGCAAGCCGGTTCGCGAGGCCGAGGTGGGCGTCGGCCTCCGACAGGGCCGCGGGCAGGCGCATCGACGCGGCCGCGAGGACCATCGGCCCTGCGACGTACCCGCCCGCGCCGAAGACGACGTCGCAGCGCCGCCGGCGGAGGATCGAGCGGCAGGCGCGGGGGGCGACGCCGGCCCGGTAGAACGCGCTCAGCAGCGCCGGCGAAGGCTGCCGGGGGAAGCCGCTGATCCGGAAGGTGTCGAGCTCGTAGCCCGCCTCAGGGACGAGCCGCGCCTCGACGCGATCCGGCGACCCGGCGAACGTCACGTACACGCCTCGCCTCGTCAGCGCCTCCGCCACCGCGAGCGCGGGCAGCACGTGCCCGGCCGTCCCGCCGGCGGCGATCACGCACCGAAGCTGTCTCTGCGTTGCCACGTGACGCGATGTTAAGGAGGATTCCCACCGAGGTGAGCAGTACCACGAGGCTCGAGCCTCCGTAGGAGAGGAACGGCAGCGGGATCCCGGTCAGCGGCGCCACTCCCATCACGGCGGCGAGGTTGATGAACGCCTGCCCGCAGACGAGCACCGTGAGCCCGACCGCGAGCCGCTTGCCGAACGCGTCGCGGCAGCGGAGCGCGATCCGCAGCCCGGCGTAGGCGTAGACGAGGTAGGCGAGCAGCACGCAGGTGACCCCGATCAGGCCGAGCTCCTCGCCGATGTTCGCGCCGATCATGTCGGTCGAGGCCTCCGGCAGGAAGAAGTCCTTCTGGATCCCGTTCCCGAGCCCGACGCCGAAGATCCCGCCCGAGCCCATCCCGATCATCGCCTGGACGGTCTGGAAGCCGCTCCCCTGCGGATCGTGCCACGGGTTCAGGAAGGAGAGGATGCGGGCGCGCATGTAGGGCTCGGCCCAGATCGCGAGAGCGGCGACGGCGCCCGAGATCACGATCCCGAGCCCCATCACCCGCACCGGCGTTCCCGCGACGAGCAGCATCGCGCCGAGCATCACGAGGATCGCGATCGTCGTCCCGAGATCGGGCTCGGCGAGCAGCAGCCCCGCGAAGACCGCGGTGAGCAGGCCGACCGGCCGCCAGAGCTGGCCGAGGGTGCGCGGCGGCGGGCGGCGGGCGAGGTACGAGGCCGCCCAGACGGCCAGTGCGAGCTTCGCCAGCTCCGAGGGCTGGAACACGGCCGGCCCGAAGGAGATCCAGCGCCGGGCGCCGTTGACGACGGGCCCGATCGCGAGCACCGCGAGCAGCAGCCCGATCGAGACCACGACGAACATCGGCGCGAGAGCGCGCAGGCGCCGGTAGTCCCAGCGCTGGGCGATCACCATCAGCCCGATCCCGAGCACGGCATAGAGACCCTGCTTCTCGACGTACGAGGTCGGGTTGCCGCCGCCGAGGGCGGCCGGGGCCGAGGTCGCCGAGTAGACGCAGACGACCCCGAAGGCGACGAGGGCGAGCGTGACGAGGATCAGGAGTCTCGATTCGAGCTCGCCCTTCCTCATCCGTGCTGGATTCGCCCGCCGGCGCCGGAATCCTCGCAGCCGGGCCGTTCTCTTCAGCCCGGCGGACGGCGCGAGAAGAGCGGCACGAAGGCGTGGGCCAGCGGGCCGATCGCGATCAGGTACAGCACCGTCCCGAAGCCGATCGTGCCGCCGAGGAGCCAGCCGAGCGCAAGCACCGCCGCCTCGAGCCCGGTCCGGACGAGGCGAAGCGACCTGCCGCTCCTGCGGGAGAGGCCCGTCATCAGGCCGTCGCGAGGGCCCGGGCCGAGGCCGGCGCCGATGTACATCCCGGTCGCGACGCCGCAGAGGAGCACCCCGCCGACGCAGCAGGCCCAGCGGGCAAGCGAGCCGTGCACCTGCGGCGCCAGGCCGAGCACGACGTCGATCGTCGCGCCGATCAGGATCGCGTTGCTGATCGTGCCGATCCCCGGCCGCTCTCGCAGCGGGATCCAGAGCAGGAGCACGGCCGCGCTCGCGATCATCACCCAGGTCCCGATCGGGATCCCGGTGTGCTCCGAGAGGCCCTGGTGGAGCACGTCCCACGGCACCAGCCCGTGCCGCCCGAGCACGAGCAGCGACGAGCTGAGGCCGTAGATGACGAGCCCGGCGTAGAGCTGGCCCAGGCGGTCGAGCCGCCGGTCGGCGGGGAGCGGCAGGAGGAGCGCCCTCGCCGCCGCCAGCGGGCCGCGTCTGCGCAGGGCGACGTCGGAGTCCATCCGCCAACAGTGCCAGGCTGCAGGGTGTGGACGCGGTCCGAGGCGCGCTCCCTGCCGCGCCGGGCGAGACTCTCGCCGGGCGGAGCCGTGCCGGCCACGGGTTTCTACGAACGCCCGCCGGTAATTGCCGGCCCGGCGGATCTGTGTCGCCGCGGATGCGCCGGGCGGCGGGCCGTGCAATCGTGCCCTGACGAAGGAGGTTCGAGGATGACGAGCATCTCTCAGGATCCCGCCCGGCTGGTGCGAAAGCGAAGCGGGTGGGTCGATTTGCTCCGGCCGAGGCAGGTGTGGGCCTCGCTCGCGATCGTCGTGATGTGGCTCGCGGTGCTCTTCGACGCCGTCTACGGCCCCGACATCGTCAACCGGAGCGGCGGCCCGGCCGGCACCGTCACGACGGTCCCGTCGGCGATCGCGGTCGCCTTCTTCGCGTTCCTGGCGACCGGCCCCGTGGCGAGGCACGGCTTCGGCGGCGGGTCGAAGCCCGACGACGACCGCTGATCGCGCCTCGACCGGGATCGCCGTTGCCGGTCGACCTCGGCTGCACCCCAGTCCGCCGGCGGCGCTACGGTGTGGTGAACGACATCGAGCGAGAGGCGGGTCGGATGAGTCCGACGAAGAACCGGCAGACCATGGGGAAGATCACGCGGGAGCGGGAGCGCAGGGAGCGTCGCGCGCTCAAGCAGGAGAAGAAGGACGAGAAGAAGCGCGCCGCTGCGGCCGAGAGCAGCGACGGCACCGACGTCGAGGCCGGCGCCGAGGTCGCGGCCGGGGCCGAGGCCGAGGCCGAGGCCCCCCAGCCTGATCCGGCGGAGGTCCCCGAGCGATCGTCTAGCGGGCGAGCGCGCCGACGAGCCGCTTGAACTCGTCGCCGCGCTGCTCGAAGTTGTCGTACTGGTCGTAGCTCGCGCAGGCGGGGCTGAGCAGGACGACGGAGCCGGCCGGCGCCGTCCCGGCCGCGTGCGCGACCGCCACGGCGAGCGTCGCGTCGTCGTGGCTCCGGCCCTCGCCGAGCGCCTCCGCGAGCAGCGGGGCCGCCGCGCCGATCAGGTGGATGGAGCGGACGTTCGGGCCGATCGCCGCGGCCAGCGGGGCGAAGCTCTCGCCCTTCGGCGAGCCGCCCAGGATCAGGTGGACCGGCTCGTCGGCGTAGGCGTCCAGGGCGCGGAGCGTCGCCGCCACGTTCGTCGCCTTCGAGTCGTTCACGTAGCGGACGCCGCCCGCCTCGCCGGCCGGCTCGAGGCGGTGCGGGACGCCGGGGAAGGTGCGCAGCGCCTCGGCGATCGCCTCGTCGCCGATCCCGGCCGCGCGAGCCGCTGCCGTCGCCGCGGCCGCGTTCTCGCGGTTGTGGGCGCCGCGGATCAGCGGCTCCGCCGGCAAGGGATCCCCGGCCGAGAACTCGACGCCGTCCAGGCCGAGCCCGCGCGGGACGACCTTCGCGCGCGCCCGTTCGAAGATCCTCAGCTTGGCTGCGAGGTACTCCTCGAACGACGCGTAGCGGTCGAGGTGGTCGGGCTGGACGTTCAGCAGGACGGCCACATCGCAGGTCAGCGTCTCGACATCCTCGAGCTGGAACGACGAGAGCTCGCAGACGACCCAGTCGGCCTCGCGCACCGCGGTCAGCGGGACGCCGATGTTCCCGGCCACCGTCACGTCGCGGCCGGCGGCCCTGAAGATCGCGCCGAGCAGCGCCGTCGTCGTCGTCTTGCCGTTCGTCCCGGTGACGCCGACGAAGCGCGCCCCCGGCAGCAGCCGGTAGCCGAGCTCGATCTCGCCCCAGACCGGCAGCCCGCCCGCGCGCGCGGCCTCGAGCAGGGGTGAGCCTCCCGGGACGCCCGGCGTCTTCACAACCACGTCCACGCCGTCGAGGAGCGAGAGATCGCCCTCGCGCGGCGAGCCCTGGTCGACCGCGACGACCTCGTCGCCCTGCTCGCCGAGCCGCTCGGCGACGGCGCGGCCCGACTTCCCCGACCCGTAGTAGACGAGCGCCCTCACTTCAGCCGGTGGATCGGCAGCTTCTCGATCGGCGTCGGGCGGATGTTCGGGTAGTACTTGTAGAAGAGCGCGAAGCCTGCCGCGCAGAGGATCCCGGCGACGATCCAGAACCGCACCATGATCTTCGTCTCGGACCAGGCCTTCATCTCGAAGTGGTGGTGGAGCGGCGCCATCAGGAAGATCCGTCGCCCCCAGTAGCGGAACGAGATCACCTGCAGCATGACCGAGAGCGCCTCGAGCACGAAGACGCCGCCGACGAGCAGGAGCAGCAGGTCGACCTGCAGGAAGATCGCCATCGCGGCGATCGCGCCGCCGAGCGCCATCGCGCCCGTGTCGCCCATGAAGACCTCGGCCGGGAAGGCGTTGAACCAGAGGAAGCCGACCGCCGCCCCGATCATCGCCGCTCCGATGTAGGCGGCGTCGAGCCGGTTCGCGATCCGGACGCCGCCGTTCGTGTTGCGGATGTAGATCGTCACCGCCATCGCCGTCAGCGTGAACAGGGAGATGATCGACGTCCCGGCGGCGAGGCCGTCGAGGCCGTCCGTCAGGTTCACGGCATTCGCCGCGCCCGCGATCACCAGGAACGCGAGCACGTACCAGCCCCACCCGAGCTGGACGCTCTTGTCGACGATCGGGATGAAGACCCAGTGGTAGAGGTGCTGATGATGGGCCGCGACCCCGACGACGGCGGCGATGCCGAGCAGGAGCAGCATCTTGATCCGCCCGGAGAGGCCGAGCGAGCGGCGGTGGCGCAGCTTGATCCAGTCGTCGAGGAAGCCGATCGAGCCGCAGGCGACCATCGTCCCCCAGATCGTCAGCGCCGGCACCGTGCGGACGCTCGTCGCGAAGAACGCGATCGTGGCGGAGAGGACGATCAGCACCCCGCCCATCGTCGGCGTCCCCTGCTTGACGGCGTGGTGCTCGGGCCCCTCCTCGCGGATCATCTGGCCGAGCGAGTTCCGGCGCAGGAAGTCGATGAAGAACGGGCCGGCGAGGATCGAGATGATCAGCGCGACAAGCGCCGCGACGAGAACATGTGCCATCAGTGCGGCCTCCCATGAGGTTGCACCGGAAACGCCGGGAGGTGGAAACCGCACTCGACGGCCGCTCCGCGGCCGTTTGGCATCGCCGCCGACGACGAAGGGCGTGGGTTGCCACACGGGAGCGCGAGCGGCGACCCGTCGGGAAGGAGGGAAGAAGAACCCGGCCGCGGAGCCGCCGGTGGTGCGGCGTCACGAAACGCGAGCTTCGGGTGGAAGGTTCGGAGACGCCGCACTAGGTTCGTAGGTTCGTCGCGATCGCTTCGAGTCCCACCGCTCTCGACCCCTTCACGAGCACGACGTCGCCGGGGCGGATCAGGTCCTGCAGCGCGTCGGCCGCCTCGGCGGCATCCGCGACCACCCGGACCTCGAGACCGGCCGCCCCGACCGCGTATTCCCGCGCGAGCGGGCCGACCGCGACGAGCTCGCTCACGCCGGAGCCGGCGGCCACGCCGCCGATCTCGCGATGGAACGCGGCCGCCTCGGGGCCCAGCTCGGCCATCTCGCCCAGCACGGCGACCTGCCGGCGGCCGCCGGCGAGCTCCGCCAGGTGCGCGAGCGCCGCCCGCATCGAGGTCGGGTTCGCGTTGTAGCAGTCGTTGACGAGCACGACCCCGCCCGGCAGCTCGAGCACCTCCTCGCGCAGAGGGCTGAACTCGACCTCGAGCTCGCCGTCCTCGAGGGGAATTCCGAGCACGTCGCAGACCGTCAGGGCGGCGAGCGTGTTCTCGAGCTGGTGACGTGCCTGGAAGCTCGTCCGGAGCGAGAGCACGCGGTCTCCCACCACGAAGAGCCCGGGCACCGCGACGCGCCCGTACCGGCGGACCTCGATGTCGGTCCGGGTCAGGTAGGGATCGAGCAACGGCTCCTCGGGCACGACCGCCGTCCCGCCCGGCGGCAGCGCCTCGATCAGCTCCGCCTTGGCCCGCGCGACGTTCTCCACCGTCCCGACCAGCTCGAGATGGACCGGCGCCACGTTCGTGATCAGGCCGATCTGCGGTCGGGCGAAGGAGGCGAGCCAGGCGATCTGGCCCAGGCCGCGCATGCCCATCTCGACGATGCAGAGCTCGGTGCCGGGCTCGACGCGGCAGAGCGTCAGCGGCACGCCGAGCTCGTTGTTGTAGTTCCCCTCCGAGGCGACCGTGCGCAGGTGGGGCCCGCAGAGGGCGGCGAGGATGTCCTTCGTCGTCGTCTTGCCGGTGGCGCCTGTGATCCCGACGAAGCGGGCCGCCGAGCGGTCGCGCACCGCGCCGGCGATCGCCGCCAGCGCGGCGTGCTCGTCGTCCGGCAGGAGCGCCGCCGCGGCGCCGCGCGCAAGCGCGTGAGCGACGAAGTCGCCGCCCCCTCCGACGGCGACGAAGAGGTCGCCCTCCTCGATCCGGCGGGAGTCGATCTGCATGCCGGTGACCGCGTCGGCCCAAGGGCGCGCAGCGAGCCGGCCGAGCGGCTCGAGCAGGTCGAGCTCGAGCGGGATCACGGCCGCACCGCCACCCGGCGTAGCGTCTCGCGCGCGACCTCCCGGTCGTCGAACGGCACCTTTCCCGTCGCGAGCTCCTGCTCCGGCTCCGCGCCCCGGCCCGCGATCAGGACCACGTCGCCGGGCCGGGCGTCCGCGCAGGCGAGCTCGATCGCGGCGCGACGGTCGAGCTCCTGCTCGAGCCCGCCGATCGCGCCGGCCGCCACGTCTGCCGCGATCGCCTCCGGCTCCTCCGAGCGGGGATTGTCCGAGGTGAGAATCGCGCGGTCGGCGAGCTCGGCGACGATCCTGCCCATCAGCGGCCGCTTGGCGCGGTCCCGGTCGCCGCCGGCGCCGAAGACGACCAGCAGCCTGCCCTCGCCGAGCCTCCGGGCGGCGCCGATCACGTTCTCCAGCGAGTCGGGCGTGTGCGCGTAGTCGACGATCACCGTGAACGGCTGCCCCACGTCGATCGACTCGAACCGTCCGGGGACGCCCTCGACCGACTCGATCCCGCGGCGGATCGCGTCGTCGTCGACGCCGAGCGCTCTCGCTGCCAGGGCGGCGCCGATCGCGTTCGCGCGGTTGAACCCGCCCCGCAGCTTCAGGTCGATCCCGGCAAGCGCATCGGAGTCGGCGGCGAAGGTGACGGCGTCAGGCAGGCTCGCCGCCAGCCGGCGGCCCCACTCGTCGCCGACGTTGACGACCGCCCGCTCGGCCTGCGCGAAGAGCGCGGACTTCGCGGCGAAGTACGCCTCCATCGTCCCGTGGAAGTTCAGGTGGTCCTGGGTCAGGTTCGTGAAGACGAGCACGGCGAAGCGCGTCCCGGCGAGCCGTCCCTGCGCCTGGGCCTCCGAGGTCGCCTCGAGCACGCACGCGCGATCGCCGGCATCGGCCATCTCCCGCAGCAGCCTCTGCAGGTCGATCGCCTCGGGCGTGTTCAGGCCGGTCGGTCGCGGCTTACCACCGACGCGGCGCTCGATGTTCGTCAGGAGGCCGGACCGGCGCCCGGAGGCCTCGAGGATCGCGTGCAGCAGGAACGCGGTGGTCGTCTTCCCGTTCGTGCCGGTGACTGCGGCAACCTCGAGCTCGTGCGAGGGGTCGCCGAAGAAGACGCCGGCCGCGACCGGCATCGCGGCCCTGACGTCGGCGACGACGAGCTGCGGCAGCTCGACCGCGAGCGGGTGGTCGACCACCAGCGCGGCCGCGCCGAGCGACGCCGCGGTCGCGGCGAAGGCATGCCCGTCGGCGCTGCGACCGGGGACGCAGAAGAAGAGCGTGCCCGGGCCGACGGCGCGCGTATCGTAGGCCAGGTCGCGAATCTCGACCTGAGCTGCGAGAACGGTGCTGACGACCTCGCCCGGCCCGAGCGCCGCGATGAAGCGCTCCAGGTGCATCGCGAGCCGAGTCTACCGGGGAGGCATGTCGTCGAGCTCGCCGGCGAGCCGGTCGACGCGATCGCGGATCTCGTCGCGAATGGGTCGCACCTGGTCGAGCGGCAGGCCCTTCGGGTCGGGAAGCTGCCAGCTTACGTACCGCTTGCCGGGGACGACGGGGCAGGCGTCGTCGCAGGTCGCGACGACCACGTCGGCCCATTCGACCGCCTCCTCGTCGAGCAGGCGGGGCACGTGGTCCGAGGCGTCGATCCCGACTTCCGCGAGTGCCTCGAGCACGACCGGGTGCGCCGCCTGCCCGGGGTTGCTGCCGGCCGAGCGCGCCTCGTTCCCGGCGCCCGCAGCCTGCCGGAAGAGCCGCTCCGCCATCACCGAACGGCCGCTGTTGGCGACGCAGACGAAGAGGACTCGCGTCATGTGGGGGCCACGTCGAAGTGGTCGCCCGCGCTGTGGCCGACCGCGTAGATCATCGCCACGACCACGAGCCCGAGGGTGACTGCGACGCCCATGCGGCCGAGCTCGTGCGGCTTCGCATCGACCACGACGGCGCCCGCCTCCGCGAGGACGAGCGCGAACGTCCCGATCGCCTCGGCGACGAGCACCGGCAGGAGAGACCCGCGGCGGCTCACCGGTCGAGGGAGCTTCGCCGCTCGAGGAAGACGACGTCGCGCCAGACGCCCTGCTGGCGGCCGATCCGCTCGCGGATGCCGACGACCCGGAAGCCAGCGCGTTCGTGCAGGCGGAGGCTCGCGGCGTTCTCCGGGAAGATCCCGGTCTGGATCGTCCAGATCCCCGCCGCTTCCGAGCGGCGGATCAGCTCCTCGAGCAGGATCCGCCCCACGCCCCGGCCGCGCATCTCCCCGGCCACGTAGACCGACTCCTCGGCGACGCCCGTGTAGACGCACCGCCCCGAGACGGGCGAGAGCGCCGTCCAGCCGACCACCTCCCCGCCGCGGAGCCCGACCAGTCGCAGCCCGGACAGGTGACCGGCATCCCAGGCCTCCCACGCCGGCACCTCGGTCTCGAAGGTCGCATCGCCGGTGGCGATTCCCTCGGCATAGATCCGCGCGACGGCGTCCCAGTGGTCGGGCTGCAGCTCCGCGATCACGACCTCGGTCGCGAGCGCCATCAGCAGCAGCCCGCCTCCACGGCCGCCTGGACGACCGGAAGCCCTCTCGCGGCCGGGTCGGCAGTCTTGCGGCCTTTCACGATCGCGCCGTGCATCCCGTCGGCGACCTCGTGCGTGAAGACGATCTCGACATCCTCGAAACCGGCGGCTTCGAGGCCGGCGGCGAGCTCTCCCCGGGAGAGCGCGCCCGCGATGCAGCCGACGTGGCTTCCGCGCCGCGCGCGCTCCTCCGGGCCGAGCCGGTCCTCGGCGACGATGTCGCTGATCCCGATCCGGCCGCCGGGAACGAGCACCCGGGCGATCTCGGCCAGTGCGGCTCCCTTGTCGGGCGACAGGTTGACGACGCAGTTCGAGATCACGAGGTCGACGGACCCGGCCGGAAGCGGGATCTCCTCCAGCACGCCTTTCAGGAAGTGCACGTTGTCCACGCCGGCGGCGCGCGCGTTCTGCCGCGCGAGCGCCAGCATCTCGTCGGTCATGTCGAGCCCGTAGACCGTTCCCGACGGGCCGACGCGCCGGGCGGCCAGGATGACGTCGATCCCGCCGCCCGAGCCCAGGTCGAGGACGACCTCCCCCTCGGCCGGCTCGGCGACGGCCGTCGGATTCCCGCAGCCCAGGCTTGCGCGGGCGGCCGCCTCCGGCAGCTCATCGACCTGAGCCGGGTCGTACAGCAGTACTGCTCTGCCTTCGGCGGGGGCATCGTCGCAGCAGCAGCCGCAGCCGCTCGTCACGGCGCGGGCCGCGGCCGCGTAATGGCGCCTCACATCCTCGCGAATCGCAGCTTCCGTCTCGGTGCTCATGTCGCAACCTCCAGGGGTGAGAGGAGGCCGGCGAGTCGCACCAGGGCCTCCGGGTCGAGCGAGAAGAACGCCCATTTCCCGCGCTGCTCGCGCTCGATCAGGCCGGCGTCGGTCAGCTTCTTCAGGTGGTGGCTCACCGTCGCCTGCGCCAGCCCGAGGGCGGGAATGAACTCGCAGGCGCAGACCGGCCCGTCGCGGGCCGCGAGCAGGTTGACGATCTTGATCCGGGCCGGATCGGCCAGCGCCTTGAAGAGCGTCGCCGTCGCACCCGCCTCGAGGTCGTCGATCACCGAGGTGCCGAGGGGCCGGCAGCAGTCACCGGGGTCGAGCTCGCTCATATCGACATCCATCATAGCGATGAACGTCGATATGTCGCTCCTATCCGCCCGCGGCGAGCGAGGTGCGGTCGAGCGTCTGGGGCGCGTCCGGCGGCACCTCGAGGTACTGGAGGTCGAACTTCGCGATCGACTCGAAGGCGGGCGCCGCGACGACGCCGCCGAAGATCGAGCCGCGCGGATCGTCGACCTTCACCAGCACCACGAGCCGTGGATGCGAGGCCGGCACCATCCCGACGAAGGTCGCGGTGTAGTCGTTCGTCGAGTAGCCGCCGTGCCCGTTTGCCACCTGCGCCGTCCCGGTCTTGCCGGCCACGGTGTAGCCGGGGATCGCGGCCGCCGTCCCGGTCGCGCCCTGGTCGCTGATCACGCCGGTGAGCATCGCCTTCATCTCCCGGGCGACCTCCGGCGACATCAGCCTGCGGTGCTTCCAGCTCTCGGGCGGCCGGCCGCCGACGCGCGCGACGAGATGCGGCTGGATCCAGACGCCGCCGTTTGCGACCGCGGCGTACACCGACGCCATCTGGACCGGCGTCACCGAGATGCCCTGGCCGATCGGCACGTTCCCGATCGTCGTCTCGCTCCACTGGTCGAGCGGCAGCACGATCCCGGGGCTCTCGCCGGGGAAGTCGATCCCGGTCGGCGAGCCGAAGCCGAACTTCTGCACCCACGCGGCGAGCTGCGTCGCGCCGAGCTTGCCCGCGATCGTCACGGCGCCGACGTTCGATGAGTACGCGAGGATCTGGGCGACGGAGTAGCTCACCGTCGGGCGGAACTCGGCGTCGTGCACCGAGCACTGCGCGCACGGGCCGTACTGGAGCCTGTAGGGGAGCGTGAAGCGCGTGGTCGGCTTGACGATCCCCTCCGTGAGCGCCGCCGTGATCGTGATCAGCTTGAAGGTCGAGCCGGGCTCGTAGGTGTCGGTCACGGCACGGTTGCGCACGAACGAGGACGGCACGCTCGAGGTGTCGTTCGCGTTGTAGCTCGGCGTCTGGGCCATCGCGAGCACCTCGCCGGTGGAGGGGTCGAGCACGACCGCGGTCGCGTCCCTGGCGCCCCACTGCGCGACCGTCTCGCGCAGGGTCTTCTCGGCCTGAGCCTGGATCACGTGGTCGAGGGTCGTGAAGACGTTGGCGCCCTCCTGCACCGGGGTCGAGTTGATCACGTCGATCACGCGCCCCGTCGGGTCGCGCACGATCGTCTGCTTGCCGGCGTGGCCGGCCAGCTTGTGGTTGTACTCGAGCTCGAGGCCGCCGAGCCCCGTGTTGTCGATTCCGGCGTACCCGAGCACCTGGGCCGCGACGCTGTTCTGCGGGTAGGTGCGGCGCTCCTCGGGGTAGGAGAGCACGCCGACGAAGCCCTTCTTCAGGAAGAGAGCGGCCCTGGCCGGGTCAGCGAACCTCTGCACGTAGACGAACTGGCTCTTCTTGTTCCGGAGCTGCGGGTAGAGCGCATTCGCGTCGACGCCGAGGATCCTGTGCGCCGCAAGTGCGATCCCGCGCGCGTTCCGGACCTGCTGGGGATCCGCGTAGATCGTCGTCGTCTGCTCGCCGATCGCGAGGTCGACGCCGGTGCGGTCGAAGATCGTCCCCCGACCGGCCGGGATCGTCTGCGTCGCCTCGTGCTGGGACTGGGCGAGCCCCGAGAGATGCGCGGCCTGGATCGCCTGCAGCCAGAAGGCCCGCCCGAACATCGCGCCGAAGGCCAGCGTGAAGAGCACGAGCAGCAGCCGGATCCGGCGATTGGCCTGCCTGTCGCGCATCGGGGACGCCATCGGCCCAGTCCGCCGCTAGCGACCGAGGTCGATGTACCCGATCGTGGACGGATCGGCCTGGACGAGGCCGTCCTGCCGGTGTGCGAGCTTCTGGATCCTCGGCGAGGCGAGATCGGCCGAGAGCTGGGACTGGAGGGCGGCGTTCTGAGCCTTCAGCTGCGAGCGCAGCTGGGTCGCCTTGTCGAGCCGGAGGTTGAGCTGCAGCACGGCGAGGTTGACGAAGACGACGCCGGCGAGCAGCAGGCCGCCGACCAGGATCCACGCGATCGCGCCGTGCGAGCCGACGCGCCGCTTCGAGCGGGCGCGCTGCCGCGAGGCGGCCGGCTTCGCCTTCGTGGCCGGCTTCGGCCGCGGCCGCCGCTTCGTGGCGGGCGCGGTGGCGGCGCGTCGCTTCGGGCGCGGGCTCCGAGCCGGGGCCGGGGCCGGCGCCGTGACGGCCGCGCGGGCGCTAGCCAACCTTCACCGCCACCCGGAGGCGGGCCGACTGCGAGCGCGGGTTGCGCGCGATCTCGGCGGCGCTGGGCCTGATCGCCCGGCGCGGGACGGCGCGTAGCGTCGGCGTCGCGCCGCAGGCGCAGACCGGGAAGTCGGGCGGGCAGGTGCAGCCGTGCTCGGCGTCCCGCAGGAACCGCTTGACGGCGGTGTCCTCGAGGGAGTGGAACGAGATCACCGCCAGCCGGCCGTGGGGCCGGAGCAGCTCGAGTGCGGCCGGGAGCGCGCGCTCGAGCGAGCCGAGCTCGTCGTTCACCTCGATCCTGAGCGCCTGGAAGACCCGCCTCGCGGGATGGCCCTCGCCGAAGCGCGCCGGAGCGGGGATCGCCTGCTTGATCGTCTCGACCAGGTCGCCGGTGCGCTCGAACGGCTGCTTCGCCCGCCGCCTCACGATCGCGCGCGCGATCTGGCGCGCGTAGCGCTCCTCGCCGTAGCGCCGGAAGATCGAGGCGAGCTCCCACTCCCCGGTCTCGTTGACGACCTCGCGGGCCGAGAGCTCGGCGGAGGGATCCATGCGCATGTCGAGCGGGGCGTCGGCGGCGTAGGAGAAGCCGCGTTCCGGGCGGTCGAGCTGCATCGACGAGACGCCGAGATCGAGGAGCACGGCGTCGGCGCGCACGCCGTTCGCCGCGAGCTGGGCGAGCACGGCAGAGAACTCGCCGTGCAGCAGCCGCACCCTGGCCGCCGTGAGGCGGCGAATGCGCTCGAAGTACGGCGCGACCGTCGGGTCGCGATCGATCGCGATCAGCTTCCCCTCGCCGCGGAGGCGCCCGACCAGCAGCTCCGAGTGGCCGCCGGCGCCGAAGGTGCAGTCCACGACCGTCTCACCGGGCCGCGGTTCCAGCGCCGCAAGCACCTCGTCCGCGAGGACGGGGACGTGGTCAGATTCTGTTGGCAAGACGCTCGGCAACATCCTCTGCGCTCCCTTCGGCCGCTTGCATCCGCTCACGCCAGGCGGCGCGATCCCAGATCTCGAGATGGTCGTCGACCCCGGCGACGGTGACCTCGCGCCCGATCGCCGCCAGCTCGAGCAGCCTCGCGGGGATCACGAACCGCCCCTGCTTGTCGAGCTCGCCGATCGCCGCCGAGCTGAAGAAGTAGCGCTGGAGGCTCCGCGCCTCGCCGCTGAACTGGTCGAGCGTGCCGACTCGGGCACGCAGGACCTCGAAGCCGGCGCGGGAATAGACGGCGAGGCAGCCGTCGAGGCCCCGCGTGACCACGACCTCCTCGCCGAGCTGCTCGCGGAGCTTCGCCGGGAGGGTGAGGCGATTCTTGTCGTCCAGGGTGTGGTCATGTTCGCCGAGCAGCATCGTCCACTTGGCCCCACTTTAACCCACAATCCCCCACCTGTCTACCCCTGGAGCGAAATTTGCGCCTCGAACGGCCCCTTTCCGGTCACGACGGCGGCACCCGCCCGCGCGGCCAGGTCGACGGCGTCCGCGAGCGAGTCGCCGCGGGCGAGCGCGAAGCAGAGCGCAGCGGCGAACGAGTCGCCCGCGCCGTAGGTGTCCTCGATCGGCCCCGGCGGCGTCACGGCCTGGTAGCGGCTGCCGTTCACGCGGCCGCCGTGCACGCCCTCGGTCCGGCAGAAAATCCCGACCTCGAGGCCGCCCTCGTAGCGCTCCCCCGGGTCGTTGGCGCTGCCGACGAGCAGGTCGAGCCGTACGCCGCCGGTGAGCAGCGTGGGGATCTCGCGCGGCGTCGCGGCCAGGAAGCGCGCCTCCCGGGCTCTCACGAGGGCGGCCACCTCGCCGGACACGAAGAAGACCGCGTCGTACCCCGCGAACGACGGCGGCCCGTGCGGCCGGAGCTTCGGGCCGACGGTGGTGATCGTCCGCTCGCCGTGCCTGTCGACGTGCGTAAACGCCCGCCGCGTCTGTCCGAACCACTCGGGGCACACGGTGATCCCGATCGCTCGGAGGTAGTCGAAGCTGCCGTGCCCGATCTCGTCGTCGCCGAAGGCGGTGAAGAGCTCGCACGCGCCGGCGAGCTTCGCGAGCTGCGCGGCGACGACGGCGCCGCCCCCGGCCGGCACCGCCCAGAAGTCGAGCCCGGTGGCGATCTCGCCGGGCCCGGGCATCTCGTCGACGAGGACGAACTCCGTCCACTCGACGTGACCGACGACCGCGACTCTCACCGCACGGAGAGGCGCCCCAGCTCGGCGAGCGCCCGGTAGGCGGTCGCAACGGTTCCCGCCGAGGTGAGCACGCCGCCGGCGATCTGCCGGCCGATCTCGGCGAGCGGGAAGAGGACGACCTCGAGCTCCTCCTGCTCGTCCCAGACGGGCGCCGCGGCCGGGCGGGCGCCGCCGCCGAGGAACGCGAAGATCCGGTTCGTCGTCTTGGTCGGCTCCGGCTCGAACGCTCCGATCGGGCTGAGCGAGTCGCAGGCATACCCCGTCTCCTCCAGGAGCTCGCGCTCCGCCGTGTGCCCGGGCTCCTCGCCGGCGTCGCACATGCCGCCGGGAAGCTCGGTCAGGAACGCGCGCCGGCCCTGCTTCCACTGGCGGACGAAGACCACGCGCTCGTCGGGCGTGACCGCGAAGACGAGCACGACGTCGGCGCGCTCCGAGACGAAGTAGTCGTCGACGGTCGCGCCGGAGGGCAGGCGGACGGTCTCCCGGCGAAGCCGGTACCAGCGATGATCGACGACGAGCTCGGAGGCAAGCGTCTGCCACGGGGTCAGCGGGCCGCCCACCCGGCTGACGCTATCCGACCGCATCTCACACCGCCGCGACGACGCGCGTTACAGCTCATGATGGAAGCCGTGGCGATCCCCCCGTTCGAGCGCTTCTACGGCGAGCACTGCAACGAGGTGCTCGGCTACCTCCGCCGCCTGCTCGGAGCGCGGGCCGAGGATGCCTGGCAGGAGACGTTCCTGCGCGCGCTGCGAGCCTACGACCGGCTCGAGCACGGGCGGCACCTGCGAGCCTGGGTGTTCACGATCGCGACCCGCGTAGCGATGGACGACCTGCGCGCCAAGTCCCGCACCGTCCCGCTCGCCGACGACGTCGGCGACGGCGTCGCGGCCGAGCTCGCACGACCTGCGTACCTCGAGCTCGAGCACCTGACCGGCGAGCTGCCGCCGACCGAGCGGGCCGCCGTCGTGCTCCGCTACGGCTACGACCTGCCCTACGCCGAGATCGGCGCCGCACTCGGCTCGTCCGAGGATGCGGCGCGGGCTGCGGCGTCGTCCGGCGTTCGCAGACTGAGGAGGAATCTTGACCGTCAGCCCTGAACTCGACGCGCGCTTCCGCGCTGCCGCTCTGCGCGAGGGGCTCGTCGACGTCCGCTACGACCTCGTCGCGACCCCGGTCGGCGAGCTGTTCGTCGCCTCGACCCCGCGCGGCCTCTGCCGCATCTCCTACACGATCGAGGGGCAGGACGAGACGGTCGCCAGGATCTTCGGCGCCCGCGTCCTGCGCTCGCCGATCGACGAGGTGCGCCGCGAGCTCGACGAGTACTTCGCGGGCCGGCGCCGCGAGTTCGACCTGCCCCTCGACCTGCGCGTCGCGCCATTCCACGAGCAGGTGCTGCACGAGCTCGCACGCGTCCCCTACGGGCGGGTCGACACCTACGGGCATCTGGCCGCGCTCGTCGGCCGGCCGAGGGCGGCGCGGGCGATCGGGACGGTGATGAACCGCAACCCGATCCCGATCGTCCTCCCGTGCCACCGGATCATCGGGGCGAACGGCTCCCTGACCGGTTACGGCGGCGGTCTCGACGTCAAGCGGGCGCTGCTCGAGCTCGAAGGCGCGGCGCTGCCCCTCTAGGACATGGGCGCGCTAGCCATGTCCAGGTGTCGGACACCGGACATGGGCTGCGCAGCCGATGCGACGATCCTCCCGACCCGCCGTCGACCTCCGGACGGCCGCCCTACCGCCGCGCCGAGAGGCTCGTGTCCGACACCGGGACACGCCCTGGCGGACGTGGCGCCCCTGGACAGGGTCAACGGGCCGGCGCGAGCCCGGCGAGGCGCGCCGCCTCGTCGAGCGCGACACCCGCCACGCCCGAGCCGAAGGTGGCCCGCGCCACGCCGAGGCGCTCGAGCTCGGCGAGCGGTGGGCCGGCCGGCGAGACGCAGAGGCGGCGCCCGATAAAGGAGGCGCAACTGCTCCGCGCGTCGTCACAGCGCGAGCCTACTCCTCGGGGAACGAGCCGACCAGGCGGTAGCCGACACCCCACAGGTTGTCGATGTACGGCGTCAGCGGGTCGAGCGCACGCAGCTTGCGGCGCAGCCGCGAGGCATGGGAGTCGAGCGTCCGCGTCCGCGGCGAGGCCGCGTAGCCCCAGACGTCCCGCAGGAGCTCCCGCTTCGTGAAGACACGGCCGGGGTCGCTGGCGAGCTTGGCGAGCAGCGCGAACTCCTTGAGCGACAGCTTCAGGGGCGCCCCGCCGACCGATGCCACCCGGCTCCGCTCGTCGATCCGGATGGGCCCCACGGCAACGACGCGGGACTGCGGCAACCGGGCCCGGCGCAGGACGACACGGATCCGCTCGACGAGCTCCTCGTAGTGAACCGGCTCCGCCACGTAGTCGTCGCAGCCGCGGCGGAACGCGAGCACCCGCTCGTCGGGCTCGGCATCCGCGCTGCCGAGGACGATCACGGGCGCAGCGCCGCACCAGCGCTCGAGCTCCGAGCCGTCGCCCGCGATCACGACGTCGGGCGGCCGGTCGGGGCCCGCGATCTCGAACCCGTCGAGCCGCAGCTGCTCTTCGAGGAGCCGGCACGAGCGGGGCTCGTCACCTGCCAGCAGGACGGTCGCCATGCAGCCGACGGTACCGGCAGCGTTCCCCGATGCCTAGATGTCCTTTGCCGCGAGAGTGTGACAATCCATCCTCAGCCCGCCCGAACGGCCACGCCCGCTGCGGGATCAGATCCGGCCGGAGCGGATGACTCCCCAGAGCAGCCAGATCCCGAGCACGCCGGAGAGCGCGAAGCCGAGCAGCGAGACGACGTTCAGGCCGAGCAGGTGCGGTCCCGTGCTGGCGAAGATCCCGATCAGGCTCGATCCGATCAGGCCGCCGGTGACGACCAGGGCGATCACGAGCCGGTTGGCGAGCACGTCGAGCTTGTGCATGAAGTCGTCGAGACCCTTGTGCACGAAGCCGACCTGGATCTCGCCGTCGCGCACCAGCTCGAGCGTGTCGTGCACCTGGTAGGGCAACTCGAACGCCATCTGCGCGAGCTGGAGCCCGTCCCGCCTCGCCCGACCGGCCACTCGCCGCGGCGTGAAGCGCTCGACCATCAGCGAGCGGGCGTAGGGCCGCGCCACCTCGAAGACGTTGAACTCGGGGTAGAGGTCGATGCCGACCGCGCCGATGGTCGCGATCGCCTTGTCGAGCAGGACGAAGCGGGTCGGCAGTCGCAGGTTCATCTCGTAGATCAGGGCGAATGCCTCGCGAACCACCTGCAGCGGGTCGATCTCGTTCAGGCTCGAGCCGTAGTAGCGCGAGTAGACCGTGTGCAGCTCGGAGATGAACTGCTCCTCCTTCTCCTTCGGGTAGCGCACCCCGAGGTCGGCGAGCCGCTTCGGGAGCGCCTCGACGTTCTCGTTGGCGGCGTCGATGAAGAGCCGGGTCAGCTTCGAGAGGTCGCGGTCGGTCAGCTTCCCCGCGAGGCCGAAGTCGACGAGGCCGATCCGCTCGGGCGAGAGGACGAGGATGTTCGCGGGATGCGGATCGGCGTGGAAGAAGCCGTGCCGGAAGACCATCGTCAGCCACGCATCGGCG
Source organism: uncultured Actinomycetes bacterium (assembly GCA_963796625.1). GTDB lineage: Bacteria > Actinomycetota > Thermoleophilia > Gaiellales > Gaiellaceae > PALSA-600. The sequence goes on along the minus strand of CAWCME010000002.1, from coordinate 675,320 downwards.
ATCAGGTAGGCGAGGCGGCGCCGCTGCTCGACCGTCCAGGCGGCGAGGTCGAGGTCGGCGAGCTGCACCCCCTCGAGATACTCGAGCGTGAGCACGCGCTGGCGCGTGTAGCTCCAGTACGTTCGGGGCACGGTCACGTGCGGGTGCGCGGCGAAGTTCCGGTGGAACGCGGCGGCGTTGCGGCCCTCCTGCCGGTAGTCGAGCTCCAGGCGGATCGAGCGTGCGAACTCGTCCACGACGTCGCGCGTGTCGATGAAATCGAGTGCCCGCACCCGCTCGCGGACGAGACGCGCCGCCTGCCCGAGCAGCTGGATGTCGCTCTCGATCTGCCGCGGGGCGTTCGGACGCTGCACCTTGACCGCGACCCGCCGGCCGTTCGGGAGCACTGCCCGGTGCACCTGACCGATCGACGCGGCGGCCATCGGCTGCTCCTCGAACTCGAGGAAGAGCCGCTCGACGGGCTGGCCCAGCTCTTCCCGGATCACCCGCTCGACGTCCGCGTAGGGGAAGGGTTTGACGTCGTCCTGGAGGCCGCGGAGCTCGGCGATGATATCCGGCGGCACGATGTCCGGCCGGGTCGAGAGCAGCTGGCCGAACTTGACGAACGTCGGCCCGAGCTCGTCGAGCATCTCGCGCAGGTGCCTGCCCCTGATCATCGGCGTGGTCGCGGCCGATCCCGACCGGCGTTCCTCGAGCAGGGAGCCGAAGCCGTGGCGTGCCGCGACCTGCATGATCTCGCCCAGCCGGCCGATGCTCGCCGTCTTCGACCGCGCCACCATGAGGCGAAGTGTTGCACGCGCACAGGCTCCCCTCCCTTCGCGCCCCGGGGCCCCGGCCTCGACACCGGGCGACGGCGGGATGTCGCGCGGGGGCGGCTAGCGCGGGAATGCGCCTGGAACGCCGCCGTCGACCGGAAGCACGGCGCCGGTCGTCGCGCGCGAGCGGTCCGAGACGAGGAACGCGACCGCCTCGGCGACATCGGCGCCGGTGACGGTACGGCCGAGCAGGCTCCGGGAGGCGTAGAAGGCCTCCAGCTCGGCGAGCTCGACGCCGTGGGCCGCGGCGCGCTCCCGGCGGAGGTCGTCGGACCAGAGGTTCGAGCCGGCGAAGATCGCATCCGGGTTGACGGCGTTGGCGCGGATGCCGGCCGGCCCACCTTCGAGCGCGGCGATCCGGGCGAGCTGCACCAGCCCGGCCTTCGCGACCGAGTACGGCCCGAAGCCCGCCCCCGGGGCGAACGCGTTCTTCGAGGCGACGTAGACGAGGCTGCCGCCGATCCCCTGCTCGCGGATGACCGGCCAGACCCGCCGGGTGAGCAGGAAGTGCGCGGTCAGGTTGACGTCGAGGCTCCGCCGCCACTCGTCCTGGGCGAGCGACTCGAGCGTGCCGGTCGAGGCGATGCCGGCGTTGAAGACGACGGCGTCGAGGCCGCCGAAGCAGCCGACGGCCGAGTGCACCACCCGGTCGACGACGGCGGGGTCGGTCAGGTCGCCGGCGACCGGCACCGCGTGCTCGAGCCCGGCGCACGTCTCGGCGAGGCCGTCGCCGTCGATGTCGGCGAGCAGCAGCTGGGCACCGCGCGCGGCCAGGTCGAGCGCGACCTCGCGCCCGATCCCCGAGGCGGCGCCGGTGACGATCGCGATCGTCCCGGCGAGCTCGGGCGGCGGCGGGGCGAGCGTCAGCTTGTAGAGCTCGAGCGGCCAGTACTCGAAGTCGAAGACCTCCCCCTCGTCGAGCCAGCTCGCGTCGCCGAACCGGTCGAGCGTCGCGGCGACCGAAGCGTGGCTGTGGGCGGCGATCTCGACGCGCAGCCGCGCCGCGCGCACGTCGGGACCGGCGGCGACGCAGCCGAGCCCGGGCACCAGCACGACGCGCGGCGCAGGGCCCTGCATCGACTCCTCGCCGTGCTGCCGCTCGAACATCGCGATGCTTTCGCTCTCGAACGCATCGATGCGTTCGCCGATGTCGTCTTCCTGGCCAATCACGCAGGTGCGGGCGCCGATCCGCAGCATGTGGTCGGGGGTGCTCCGCAGCAAAGCAAGCCGGCCGGCATCCGCCCGGTCGGCGAGTGCCCGCTGGGTCGGATCGATCGCCAGCACCTGCCGCTGCTCGCGCGAGAGCCGCCCCCGGAGCCGTGCGAGGAAGCTCTCGACCCCAGGCTCGTCGATGCTGCTCTCGCCGGCGTCGAGCACCGGCCAGGCCATCGAGTCGGCGGCGCGGCCGACGAGCTCGAGCGTGAGCGCGTACGACTCCTCGTGCGTCTCGCCCCAGGTGACGAGCCCGTGATGGGCGAGCACCACGGCTCGGGCCCCCGCGAGCCCGGCGACGCGCTTCGAGAGCTCGAACCCGGGCCGCAGGTAGGGCATCACGGCGACATCCGGGCCGAGCGCGTCCCGAACCGCGGCGTCCGGATCGGGTGCGTTCGCGAGGGCGCAGATCGCGTCGGCGTGGACGTGGTCGACATGCGGAGCGGGCAGGAACGCGTGCAGGAGCGTCTCGATCGAGGGGCGTGCCCCGTCCGGCTCGACGAGGCAGCGGAGCAGATAGGCGACCATCTCCTCGTCGGTCATCGCGTCGCGCTCGCGAAGCGGCAGCAGGTCGTCGAGCCAGAGCCCCGGAAAGTGGCGCCGCTCGGCTGTCGCCAGGTCCGAGCCGCTGCCCTTGATGCGCAGCACGCGCCGCTCCCGCCCGAGCTGGTCGCGCTCGACCAGCTTCGTCGAGGTGTTGCCGCCGCCGTGCAGGACGAGCGCTGGATCGCTCCCGATCAGGCGCGACCGGGAGACGAGGCGCTCGAGCTCCGTGTCGCCTGCGATCGCCGGCACGCGACAGCTACCCGATCGAACGAATCGTCGCCCGCCAGGCCCCGCGCGGCGCCTGCACCTCGACCGTCTCCCCGGGCTTGCGCCCGAGCAGCGCAGATCCGAGCGGCGAGGTGGGCGAGACGGTCCCGCTGCCGCCGACGGCGCTCACCTCGACGGTCATCGTGTCGCCGCTCTCGTCGGCGAGCTCGACGACCGAGCCGATGCCGACCTCGTCCCCGCTTCCCTCCTCGACGATCTCGGCGGTGTCGAGCCTGGCCCGCAGCGTGCGGATCCGCGCCTCGAGCAGCCCCTGCTCGTTCTTGGCCGCGTGGTACTCGAAGTTCTCCGACAGGTCGCCGAACTCGCGGGCCTTCTTGATCGCGGCGACGACCTCCGTCCGGCGGGGGCCTTCGAGCTCCGCGAGCTCGTCGCGGAGCGCCTCGGCCTGCTTCGCGGTCAGCCGCTCGTCTACCACTTCGACCCTCGCCCGCGACGCGAGGTGTAGACGAGCTTCGGGCGGGCCATCGTCATTCCCGACTCCTGGAAGCTCTCCGTGTGGCCCTGGAGGCGGGCGACCCGGCTGACGTCGGCCTGCTGCTCGGGGAGGACGAGCGTGATCCCGGTGCCGCCGCGACCCGCGCGGCCCGTGCGGCCCACCCGGTGGGTGTAGGCGCTCGATTCCTCGGGCGGGTCGAAGTTGATCACGTGGGTGATGTCGTCGACGTCGAGCCCGCGCGCGGCGACGTCGGTGGCGACGAGCGTCCGCACCTTGCCGGAGTCGAAGTGGGCGAGCGCCTTCTCGCGCTGGGCCTGGGCCTTGTCGCCGTGGATCGCGATCGCGTCGACGTCGTGGCGCCGGAGCTTCTCGACCAGGCGGTCGGCGCCGGCCTTCGTCCGCACGAACACGAGCGTGAGCCCGCCGTCGTCGGGAAGCAGCTCGATCAGCGTCTGCACCTTGTTCTCGGGCGTGACCGGGACGAAGAGGTGGTCGACGTCGCCCGAGCGACGCTCCTCCGGCAGCTCCGACTCGAACCGCGACGGGAAGCGCGTGTAGCGCCGCGCCAGCTCGCCGACCTCGCCGTCGAGCGTCGCGGAGAAGAACATCGTCTGGCGCGCGGCCGGCAGCCGGCGCACGATCCGGTCGACCTGCGGCTTGAAGCCCATGTCGAGCATCCGGTCGGCCTCGTCGAGGACGAGCACCTGCACGTCGTCGAGCGCGATCAGCCTGCGCTCGAGCAGGTCCTGGAGCCGGCCCGGCGTGGCGACGATCACCTGCGCGCCCTTGGCGTCCTGCGCCTGCTTCCGCAGCGGCGTCCCGCCGTAGATCGGAGCGACCCGGATCCTCTTCGCGCGTCCGACGAGCTCGATCGCCTCCGTCACCTGCACGGCGAGCTCACGCGTCGGGACGAGGACGAGGGCGGCGACCGCGTTCGAGCCCGGGTCGAGCCGCTCGACGATCGGGATCGCGAAGGCGAGGGTCTTGCCCGAGCCGGTCGGGCTCTTGGCGAGCACGTCTCCGCCGCGGAGCGCCTCCGGGATGGCGAGGCTCTGAACGGGGAACGGCGCCTCGATCCCCTGCTCCGCGAGCACGTTGCACACAGCCTCCGAAACGCCGAGGGCGTGGAATTGCTCGGTCATCTTGATCCGTCTCCTTGTGTCGGTCGAGATCCCGTCACCGACATGCCGCCCTCAGGCGCAGGAAACGCGATCTCACTGGAGAGCCGGATTGCCCTCCATGGGCAACACGGTAGCAGCCCGCCCGGTCAACCTTCGGCGTCGGTCTTCTCCTCGAGCAGCCGGAGCCGGTGCTCGAGCTGGGCGACGCGCAGGTCGAGGTCGTCCCAGTCCTCGCGCGTGATCAGGCCGAGCTCGTAGAAGAGGGTGTTCAGGCGCTGCCGGGTCCCTTCGCCCATCCGGACCGCGTCGCCGCGCCAGCGCGACGTCGCCTCGTCGACGAGCGAGCGGACCTCGTCGAGCCGCGGGCCGATCAGCGAGAGGAGTCGGTCGATCGGGTCGCGGTCGCCGTAGAGGTCGTTACCGGGGTCGTCCATGCGGCCTCGTCTGGCGCCTCTGACGCCGGCGCTCGCGCTTGGCATCCGCCGCCGCGCCGCCCTCGACGACGCGGTCGATCGCGTGCTCGATGCCCTCCAGCGGCGTGTCCGGGGCCGGCTCGTCGGCGGCGGCCTTCTCGGCCTCGCGCAGCACGCGCGCGCGAACCTTCGCGTCGAAGGCCTCGCCGCGGCGGCCGGCGAACTCGGGGTCGCGCTCGAGCAGACTCGAGAGGAGCGGGTCGCGATGAAGATCGTCGAGACGGCGCCGACCGCGATCCCGACCATGATCGCGAAGGCGAAGTCCTGCAGCGTCGCGCCGCCGAAGATGAACAGCGCGACGATCGGGAGCAGCGTGATCGTCGAGGTGACGATCGACCGCTTCAGCACCTCGGAGACCGAGACGTTGATCACGGTCGCGATGTTCGCGCGCGGCATCAGGCGCAGGTTCTCCCGGACGCGGTCGAAGACGATGATCGTGTCGTAGACCGAGTAGCCGAGGATCGTCAGGATCGCGGCGACCGTGTCGGCGCTCACCTCGCGCCCGGAGATCGCGTAGACGCCGAGCATGATCGGGATGTCGTTGCCGAGGGTGCGCAGGATCGGCACCGCGAAGCGCCAGCGGTAGCGGAACGTCACGTACAGCGCGATCAGCGCGAACGAGACGATGATCGCCAGGATCGCCCCGTTCAGGATCTGGCGGCTGAAGCTCGCCGAGACGTTCTTGACCCCGAGGTTCTCCGCGTGGATCACGCTCGTCAGGTCGCCGGACAGCTTCTCCTGGGTGACCGTGTTGAGCTTCTTGAGGCGGATCTGGAAGTTCTTGTAGGAGTCGGAGCCGGTCTGCGTCCCCCGGCCCTGGACGACCGCGTCTCCGACCCCGATCGCCGCCGCCTGCTTGCGGACGGCCGAGAGCGAGGTCGGCTGCTTCGTGTTGAAGGTGATCTGGACGCCGCCCTTGAAGTCGATCCCGAGGTTCAGCCCCTGGAAGATGAGCGCGCAGACGCTGAGCCCGACCGCGACGAGCGAGATGATGAAGTAGAGGCGCCGCCTGCTGACGACGTCGATGCGCTGCCAGCGCGGGATGTCCTGGGCGGTCGCGCCCATGAAGCGCGGGTCCTGGAACCAGCGGAAGCCGGCGAGCAGGCCGAGCATCGCGCGGGTCGCCGCGACCGCGGTGAAGAGCGAGACGACGGTGCCGATCAGCAGCATCAGCGCGAAGCCCTTCACCTCGGCGGTCGCGACCGCGAACAGGATCAGCGCCGTGATCGCGGTGACCACGTTCGCGTCGACGATCGTCCGGAAGCCCTTGGCGTAGCCCGCGGCGATCGCCGCGCGGACCGATCGCCCGGCTCGCGCCTCCTCCTTGATCCGTTCGAAGATGACGACGTTCGCATCCGCGGCGACGCCGATCGTCAGGATCAGCCCGGCGAAGCCCGGCAGGGTCAGCGTCGACGCCGAGGAGCAGGATCGCGCCGTACATGAACGCCGCGTAGACGGCGAGGCCGATCACCGCGACGAGGCCGAGGAAGCGGTAGAGCACGAGCAGGAAGAGCGCGACGAGGATCAGGCCCGCGATCGCCGCCGTCTGGGCCTGGTGGAGCGAGTCCTTCCCGAGGGTCGCCGACACGTGCGACGACTCCACCGTGACGAACCTGACCGGCAGGGCGCCGGTCTGGAGGACGAGCGCGAGGTTCTGGGCCTCCTTGCTCGAGCCGATCCCGGTGATCTCGGCGCCCGTCCCGGTCGGGTCGATCCCGTCCCCGTACTGGGTGTAGTCGATCGTCGGGAACGAGTAGATCTGGTTGTCGAGCACGACCGCGAAGCTCTGGTTGACGCCGAGCTGCTGCCCGCGCTGCGCCTCGGCCCGGGTGATCTGGTGGAAGAGCTTGTTGCCCTTGCCGGTGAACTGGATCGTCACGATCGGGAGCCCGCTCGTCGGGTCGACGTCCGCCTGCGTCCCCGACAGCTGCAGGTCCTTGCCCGTCATCTGCGGGATACGGGCTCTCCGGGTCGAGGGGGTAGCGGCCGTGCTTGAAGAGGTAGTAGTAGGTGACTCCGGTCACGGGGGCCGTCGTGAGGCCCGGGCAGGCCGGCGCGACGGTCGAGTCGCAGGTGATCACGACGGCCCGGGGCGGCACGGTCAGCACCTGGTAGCCGGTCGGGAAGCCCGGCGTCGTCTTCCCGGGCGGGATCACCTTGGTGGTGGTCTTCGCCTTCGTGGTCTTGGTCGCCTTGGTCTTGATCGTGACGGTCTTCGGCTCGACCGGCTTGAGGGCGAGAGTCTGCGGGTCGCGCTTGAGCGCGTGCAGGTTCGAGTCCGGCCCGGCGACGACCCGTTTCGTGCGCGAGTTGAAGAGGTAGTACGCCGACGGTGGCCCCTTCTGGCCCGCCTGGACGAGCTCGAGCAGGTCGAACAGGCTCGTGTTCGGGACCGGGTTCTGCGAGGCGTCGATCGACGGGCCGAGCAGCGACGGGGTCAGGTCGTACAGCTCGAGCTGCGCGGTCTTGCCGATGATGCTCGCCGCCTGCGCCGGGTCGTGCACCGCGGGGAGCTCGATCACGATCTGATCCGAGCCCTGCTTGGTGATCACCGGCTCCGAGACGCCGAGCTTGTCGACGCGCGTCCGCATGATGCTGATCGAGTTCGAGATCTCCGCAGGCGTCACGGTCTGACCCTTGGCCGGCTTGGCCTGGAGGACGACCTCGAGGCCTCCCTGCAGGTCGAGCCCCTGCTTCAGCGAGCGGTGGAACGGAGACCCGGGCACGCCGAGCAGGGCAACTCCTGCGAGCGCCGCCAGCACCACGGCAATCAGCATCAGATGAGAGCGGCGCGAGGCCAAGCGGAAACAGGTTAGCTCGCGGCCTGGTCGTTCTCGCGGGCAGGTTCTTCCTCGGCAACGGCCGCGACCGCCCGGCGGTCGAGGGTGACCACCACGCCGGGGGCGATCTCGATCCGAAGCTCGTCCTCCGACACCTCCCTGACCACGGCGTGCACCCCGCCGGCGGTGATGATCTCGTCGCCCACCGTGACGTCGTCCTGCATCGCCAGGTGGGAGCGCTGGCGCCTCCGGGCCGGGAGGACGAGGAACACCCAGCCGAGAGCGAGCAGGACGACGATCACGATCACGAATGGCATATGCCGAGCCTCTCCAGTGCCTGCCGCTTGTACGAGTCGAAGTTGCCGCCTGCGATCGCCTCCCGTGCGCCTCGGGTCAGCTCCAGGACGAAGCGTAGATTGTGCAGCGAGAGCAGGCGCAGCCCGAGCAGCTCGTCCTGGTTGACGAGGTGGCGGATGTAGGCGCGCGAGAAGCCGGTGCAGGCCGGACAGTCGCAGCCTTCGTCGAGCGGCGCCGCGTCGCGCGCGAACGCGCGCGTTGCGGAGGTTGAGGCGGCCGTTCCAGGTGAGCGCGCTGCCGGTGCGGGCGGTGCGCGTCGGGAGGACGCAGTCGAACATGTCGACGCCCGCCTCGATCACCTCGAGGATCCCCTCCGGATCGCCGATCCCCATGAAGTAGCGGGGCCTGTCCGCCGGCAGGAGCGCGGCGACCCGGTCGGTGGTCTCGAACATCTGCCCGCGGTCCTCGCCGATCGCGAGCCCGCCGATCGCGTTCCCGTCGAAGTCGAGCTCGACCAGCTCCTCGGCGGAGCGGCGGCGCAGCTCGGGGTCGGTGCCGCCCTGGCTGATCGCGAAGCGGAGCTGGCCCTCGGCCCGCTCGGCATGGCGCTGGCGCCGCGCCCACTCGGTGGTGCGGCGCACCGCCTCCTCGAGCTCGAGCCGGGAAACGCCGGGGGGCGGCACCTGATCGAGGCACATCGCGATGTCGCTGCCGAGGTTGCGCTGGATCTCCGCGGCGAGCTCGGGCGTGAGCCGGCTCGCGGCGCCGTCGTAGACGTTGCGGAAGGTGACGCCGTCGTCGTCGACGCCGACGAGCGTGTCGCGGAGCGAGAAGACCTGGAAGCCGCCCGAGTCGGTCAGGATCGGCCCGTCCCAGGCCATGAAGGCGTGCAGGCCGCCGAGCTCGGCGATCAGGTCGTCGCCCGGGCGGAAGTGCAGGTGGTAGGTGTTGCGCGAGCAGGATGCTGGGCGCCGAGATCGCGGACCTCCGCCGGTGTCAGCATCTTCACGGTCGCCTTCGTCCCGACCGGCATGAAGACGGGGGTCTCGACCTCGCCGTGCGCCGTCGAGAGCACCCCCGCCCGCGCCGCCCCGTCGACGGCAGTGACCCGAAACGCGCTCAGCTACGTCCCCCGGCAGACGGTGTCGGGAGGACGTCCTGAAACAGAGGGGGAAGTAGCTTGCTGAAGAGGCTTCGCCTTGAGATCGCTCGCGCACTCGAACGGCACGCTCCGGTGATCGGCGACAGTCTACGGCGCAGCCGGGGAATCGAAACGCTACTCCCTGGAATGGAGCGGGTTCGAGCGCTACCAAAGCCGAAGATCACCATCGAGCTCTTCCTGGTCCCGCGAACCCGTGACGTTGTGACGGACTTCTTCCCTCTCGGATCCGTGACCTTCGCGGCCGGAGCCGGGCTTTGCCCGGGAACCCTGGGTTCCCCCACGCCGGCTAGAGGATCAGCATCGCGTCGCCGAAGGAGTAGAACCGGTAGCGCTCCTCGACGGCGAGCCGGTAGAGGCGGCGGGTCTCCTCGACCCCGGCGAACGCCATCACGAGCGCGAGCAGGGTCGAGCGCGGCAGGTGGAAGTTCGTCAGCAGGCAGTCGACGCGCCGGAACTCGAAGCCGGGCGTGACGAAGAGCTCGGTCCGCCCGGCCGAGCGGCCCCCCGGCCGCGAGCGTCTCGAGGACTCGCACCGTCGTCGTCCCGACGGCGAGCACGCTGCCCGCGCCCCGGATCCGCTCCCAGGCCGCGCCCTCGACCGAGTAGCGCTCGCCGTGCAGCGGATGGTCCTCGACCCGCTCGACCGTGAGCGGCCGGAACGTGTCGAGCCCGACATGGAGCGTGATCCGCTCGACGTCGAGGCGGGCGAGCACCTCCGGCGTGAAGTGGAGCCCCGCCGTCGGCGCGGCCGCCGACCCCTCGACCTCGGCGTAGACCGTCTGGTAGCGCTCCGGGTCGGCGAGCGGCTCGGTGATGTACGGCGGCAGCGGCGTCTCGCCTGCCGGCTCCCCCGTCAGCCGCAGCCGCCAGCGACCCTCGCCGAGGTGCTCGAGCAGCTCGACCGCCCCGTACCGCCCGCCGGCCCGCAGCCGCCGGCTCGGGCGGGCGAGCCCCTCCCACTCGTCGCCCGCCAGCCGCTCGAGCAGCAGCACCTCCCCGCGCGGCCGCTCGATCCGGATCCGGGCCGGGACGACGCGTGTCTCGTTGACGACCGCGAGCGTCCCCGGCGGCAGCTCGTCGGGCAGATCCCGGAAGAGGCGGTGCCGGACCTCGCCGGTCGACCGCGAGTAGACGAGCAGCCGCGACTCGTCGCGACGCTCCGCAGGCCGTTGCGCGATCAGCTCCGGCGGGAGCAGGTAGTCGAGCTCGCTTGCATTCATCCGATCGCGACGTTACCGTCGTCTTGATGGAAGATCGCTACTCGCTGCCGCCCGAGATCGCCGCCTCGCTCGATCGTGCGCGCCTCCAGGTCGAGGCGCTCGCCCAGACGGCCGACGAGCTGCAGGTCGTCCTGCCCGACGCCGTCGGGAGCGCGCTGCGCGACGGGCTCAGGGAGGAGGCAGCCCCGATCTCCCGCCGGCTCGCCGAGGTGAAGGGCCTCTCGAACCAGATGATCCGGCGGCTGGAGCGGCTCGAGACGGACCTGCTGATCGAGCGCCACGCCCGGGTCGACGACCTCGGGCTGCTCGTCGACCTGATCACCGGCCAGTGGAAGGCGATCAACGAGCGCCTCGACCGGATCGAGCGCGCGCTCGACCCGCGCGCCGACGTCGTGCCGCTCCGCCCGGCCGACACCGGCTAGACGCCCTCACGCCGGCAGGAGGAGCTCGAACCTCGAGCCGCGCCCGACCTCGGAGACCAGCTCGATCCGGCCTCCGAGAGCGAGCGAGAGCTCGCGGGCGATCGTGAGGCCGAGCCCGGTGCCGCCGCCCTGACCGGAGACGAACGGGCGGAAGAGGAGCTCGCGCTGGTCCTCGGGGATGCCCGGCCCGGTGTCCTCGACGGTCACGTGAACCGTCCCGTTCACCTGGCCGAGCTCGAGCTGGATGCGTCCACCGTCCGGGGTGGCCCGGAACGCGTTCGAGAGCAGGTTGTCGACGATCTGGAGCACCCGGTCGCCGTCGGAGATGATCACCGGCTTCGCCTTCATCGTCACGCCGTAGTCGATCGAGCGGGCCCGCGCCTGCTCGCTGAAGGTCTCGAACGCCCGCTCGACGACGTGCTCCATCCCGACCTCCTCCCGCATCACGGTGAACCGGTGCGCGTCCAGCCTGGCCAGGTCGAGGATGTCCCCGACGAGCCGTTCGAGCCGCTTCGCCTCCGCCTCGACGATCTCGAGCGAGCGCGAGCGCAGCTCGGGATCCTCGACGAGCCCCTCGGCGAGCGCCGAGACGTGCCCCCGGATCGCCGTCAGCGGCGTGCGGAGCTCGTGCGAGACCGACATCAGGAAGTTGCGCTCGCGCGTCTCGCCCTCCTTGAGCCGCTGCGCCATCTCCTCGAAGCGCTCGGCCAGATGGCCGATCTCGCCGGCGGCGCGGGCCGGCACCTCGACGTCGTAGTTCCCCTCGGCGACCCGGTCGGCGGCATGCGACAACGCCACGACGGGTCGCACGAGCCGCCGAGACACGTACCCCGCGAATGCGACGGCGACGAGCAGGCCGACGGCACCGGCGATCGCGAGCCGGCGGACGAGCGAGTCCACGAGCTGGTTGATCTCCGTCTTTCGCTTCGCAACGATGATCGCGCCGAGCGTCGCGTGACCCACGACGACCGGATGCGCGACCGCGTAGTAGGCCGCTCGCCGCCCGGGCGGCGTGAACTCGAAGGTGAGCGTGCGCCCCGAGCTCCAGTCGATCGTCTTCAGGTTGAGCCGGGGCAGCCCCGTCTTCTCGCCCGGGAACGGGCTCACGGGCCCGTCGAAGAAGATCAGGTCGCCGGTCGCGTGCTCGAGCTCGCGCCTCGCGAACGTCGGGGCCCGCCGCGACTCGCCGCGGGCCGCGGCGAAGTCGGCCGCGACGGCGCTCGAGTAGAGCTGGGCGATCCCGACCGCCTCGCGGTTGAGCGCACCGAGCGTCTGGTTGCGGGCGAAGTCGCGGAAGAGCTGGATCGCGATCAGCGTCGTGACGATGCCCGCCAGCGCGATGCCGGCGAGAAAGAAGAGCGGCAGCCGGACGCGAAGCGACGAGAACACGGGGAAAGGCTAGACCGGCCCCGCGTCCTTGTGCGTGTCGCGGACGGTCGAGACCTTGTAGCCGACCCCCCATACGGTCACGATCGGCGAGGCCTCGCCGAGCTTGCGCCGGAGCTGGCGCACGTGCACGTCCACCGTTCGCGTGTCTCCGGCGAACGTGTAGCCCCAGACCCGCTCGAGCAGCTGGTCCCTGGTCAGCACGAGCCCCCGATGGTCGAGGAGCTCCCAGAGCAGGTCGAACTCCTTGGGGGCGAGCTGTACCTCCTCCTCGCCCACCCTCGCCTCGCGGCGGCCGGCATCGACCCGCAGGTCGCCGTGCTGGATCACCTCGGTCTCGAGCTCGCGCCGCTCCGGCGCCGCGCGGCGGAGGATCGACTTGATCCGCGCGACGAGCTCCCGCGGGTTGAACGGCTTCGTCAGGTAGTCGTCGGCCCCGACCTCGAGGCCGATGATCTTGTCCACGTCCTCGTCGCGGGCGGTGAGCATCAGGATCGGCACGTCCGACTGCTGCCTGAGACGCCTGCAGACCTCGATGCCGTCGATGTCCGGCAGCATCAGGTCGAGCACGATCAGCGCCGGCGGGTGGGATGCGGCGAGGCCGAGCGCCTCCGCGCCCGTCGAGGCCGTCCGGACGCCGTAGCCGGCGTTCTTCAGGTAGAGCGAGACGAAGGAGGCGATCGAGCTCTCGTCCTCGACGACGAGGACGGTCGAGACGGCCGAGGCCACTAGGCGCTCTTGCCGCCGAAGGCCTGGCTCAGGTCGGCGGTCGTCACCGGCTGGGGCTTGCCGCCGTTGACGGCGAGGGTGCCGTCGTCGGGCGTCCCGAAGCCGGTCGCCTCCACGATGCCCCTGCCGACAGCCGAGACGTTGATTCCGCTGCCGATCAGCTCGATCGTGTACCGGCCCGCAGGCAGCAGGAAACGGATGTCGCTGCCGGTGTAGACGGACGCTCCCGGAACGAGCCTCGGCTTGGCGCCTGTCACCGAGAGACCGGTGCCGGGCGCGTCTGCCTTGTAGGAGACCACCATCACGGTTCCCTGCAGCAGGTGTCCGAAGATCAGACCCTTGCCCTGGACGACGATCGTCGCGCTCGCGCCGACGACGGCCAGCGAGCCGTCGCCGGCGGTGCTGTCGGCGGCGACCGCCGCAGCCGGGACGGCCAGCGCGAGCACGAGCATGATCAGGCAGATCCGCCGCATAGGTCCCTCAAGTATCCCGCGTCGAAGTATGCCTCGCTTCACGGAAAGGTAAGGAGTTTCCGAGACTGCGCGACACGGCCACCGACAAGGTACCGCGATCGCCCCGGCGCGGTTCTGATAGAGCGTCCAGGTGGCCCCGGCTCTCGCGATCCTGCTCTTCGCCGCCTCGGCCGTCCTCACCTTCGCCGCGGCCGGGTTCTTCGCCGACCGGCTCGATCACCTCGGCCCGCGCCTCGGGCTGCCCGAAGCCGTCGTCGGGCTGCTGACAGCGTTCGCCGCCGACACGCCCGAGATCTCCTCGGCTCTGGTGGCGCTCGCCAAGGGGAAGGAAGACGTGAGCCTCGGCGTCGTGCTCGGCTCGAACATCTTCAACCTCGCCGCGATGATCGGGCTCAGCGCCGCCCTCGTCGGCGCGGTCACCCTGCGCCGCAGGGCGCTGATTGTCGAAGGCACCGTCAGCATCCTCGCGCTCCTCGTCACGATCGGCCTGCTCGCCGGGGCGTTCTCGGCCCCGCTCGCGATCGGCCTGCTCGTCGCCGTGCTCGTCCCCTATCTCGCGCTGACCCTGCGCGGGCCGGACGGGCGGCAGGCCGCCGATCAGGGCCGCCGGAACCGGATCGAGGAGGGCGCGATCCTGAAGCCGATCGCCCTGCTCGTCCCGGCCGTCGTGCTGATCGTCGCCGGCAGCTGGGGCATGGTGCACGCGGCGCTCACCCTCGCCGATCACTGGCACGTGTCCCAGGCGATCACCGGCTTCCTCGTCCTCGCCGTCCTGACCAGCCTGCCGAACGCCTTCACGGCCGTCCGGCTGGGGCTGAGCGGCCGCGGCGACGCGCTCGTCAGCGAGACGCTCGCGAGCAACACGATCAACCTTGCCGGCGGCGTCCTGATCCCGGCCCTCTTCGTCGCGGTGGCCGGCCGATCGGCGGCGACCGACTTCGACCTCGCCTGGCTGTTCGGGATGACCGTGCTCGCCCTGGTCCTGCTCGGGGCGAGCCGCGGCCTCGGCAGGCTGGGCGGAGTGGTGCTGATCTCGCTCTACGTCGCCTTCGTCGTCGTCCAGGTAGCGATCGGCTGAGGCTCGTCCGCCTGCGCCCGCGTTAGACTCGGAGCGCATGGCGCTCTTCCGTCGCCGGCGCACCGCCAGCGCTGCACCCGTCAAGGGAATCTCTTCCCGCCGCCCGCACCCCGGGCTTCTGCGGCGCGAGCGGCGGGCGCTGCTGCATGCACGCGAGGAGCGGCTCCGCGACCTCGGCGGGCTCGTCGTCGAGATGTACCGCCGGAGCGCCTGGCGCGACGACCTCGTCCAGGAGCGCTGCGCCGAGGTGGTCGGCATCGACGCGCGCCTCGGCGAGATCGACGAGCTCCTGCACGGCAGCGAGGGGACGACGCGGTGCACCTGCGGCGCACCTGTCCTGCGTGGCTCGCATTTCTGCCCCAACTGCGGCCGACTGCTCGACGGGGAGCAGGGCAACGGCGCGCTCGGCGACACCGTCATCGCGCCGCCGCGCCCGGACGCCGAAGAGGGCACCTGACCGGTGCGGCATGAGCGGGGCGCGCGAACAGGCCCTGGCCTCGGCGCACCTGCGGTGCCCGCGCTGCGGCGCGCAGCGCGAGCCCGATCAGGAGTTCTGCGTCGAATGCGCACTGCGCCTGCCCGTCGTGACCGGGACGCTGCCGGCCCTGCGCCGGCGTTGGCTGCGACGCCTGGGCTGGTATCCGGGCGACTGGATCTGGCTCTCGATCCCGACCTTCCTCGTCGCAGCCGCCGGCGCGGCGATCTCGATCGCGGTCACGAGCCACGGCCGGGCCGGCGGGGCGGGCGCGACCCTCGTCGCCCCCGCCCCGCGACTCGCGAAGCCCTCGGTGGCGCCGGCGCCCGCCCGCCGCGGCGGCTTCGCCTGGCCCGCCGGCGTGAGCGGCTGGACGGTCGTCCTGCTCTCGACACCCGCCACGCACGGCACGCGCAAGCCCCACGCGATCGCCGTCCGCGCCGCCCGCGCCGGGCTGCCGGAGGTGGGCGTGCTCGACTCGTCCGCCTTCACGAGCCTCCACCCCGGCTACTACGTCGTCTTCAGCGGCGTCTACAGCACCCCCGCCGACGCCGGAACCGCGCTCCTGACCGCTCACGCCCGTGGGTTCGGCGGTGCGTACCCGCGTCAGATCTCGCCCTAGAAGGTGCCTCTCGAGGCCGGGTCCCTGTACGACACGGCCCTGGAAAAGCGCCGCTCCTGCAGACTCTATGTTGTCTCAGAAGAAAACATTTGTAACAACCTCGAGAACCGTGTAAAGTGATCCTCCGGAAGGCGACCGGGTCGCGTTTTCCGCTCCTTCGCACCGTTTTCGACATAGTCACAGAGGAGACTAGGTACGCGTATGGACGAACGGATCCTGCAAATTCAGAATTGTATGTATCAATACTCGCGAGCGATCTACCGGTCGATCAAGGATCTCGTCGATCCGTACGTCGATGCACCGACCCAGCTCGAGTACCGGCGCGAGGTGCTCGCCGCCTGTGAGGGGACGATGGAGCGGCTGGCGGCCGATCCGCACTATTTCGCCAAGCCCGACCGGGCGCTCTTCCAGGATATCCGCCGGTATTTCCCGATCACCGTGCAGGCCCAGGTTGCGTGGTCGGTCAACCACGGCGTCGGCGCGGCGGTCGAGTTCATCGAGGAGCAGATCGAGTCGGGAGCGTTCGAGGGCGGCATTGCCCACTGCCACGCAACCACTCGCAAGGGCAAGCCGTGCCAGCGCACCCCGCTGCCGGACCGGGACTACTGCCCGTCTCACCAGCACCTCGACCGCTCTCAGGTCGCAGCCTAGCCGGGACACTGCGCGTTTTGGCCAGAATGGCCCTTCCGGCCTTTCGCTAGCTGTAGGCTCGCGAAAGGCCATGAGTCACGACACCGACAAGCTCATCCGGCAGCTTTCGCTCGTCGCCTTCCTGATGGCCGAGCTGCGGCCGTTGACCGCGCGCGACATCAAGTCGAACGTCGAGGGTTACCAGGAGATGAGCGACGAGGCATTCGCGCGCCGTTTCTACTCCGACCGGGCCGAGCTCGTCGGCCTCGGGGTGCCGCTGGACTCCCAGCGCGACGAGTTCACCGGCGAGGAGCTCTACACGCTCCGCTCCGAGCGGTACTTCCTGCCGGCGCTCGAGCTGGACGACGACGAGCTGGCGGCGCTCCAGACCTGCCTGTACCTGCTCGAGGGCCGCTTCGCCTACGCGGAGCCGCTCCGGCTCGCGCTGCAGAACCTCGCACTCGGCCGTTCGGCCGGCGTCCTCGAGAGCGCTCCGACCGCGACCGCGGTGCGGGTCGAGGTGCGCGACCCCGACTACACCCCCGAGCTGCAGGGCCGGCTGGGCAAGCTCGAGGCGGCGATCTCGAAGCAGCGGACGGTCCGCTTCCACTACTGGTCGATCGCGCGCGACGACGAGCGCGAGCGGACGATCAACCCCTATGCCCTGCTGCCCGAGAACGGCACCTGGTACGTGATCGGGCTCGATCTCGAGGACGACGTCGTCAAGAACTTCCGTGTCTCCCGGATCCGCTCCGAGATCCGTTTCGCCACCAGGCGCGAGCGCGACTTCCGGATCCCGGAGAGCTTCGACGTCGAGGAGTTCCGCGGCCGGGCCGAGTGGCAGTTCGGCGAGGTCGCCGGCGAGGCTCGCCTCGAGGTGGCCCCCGACACCGCCTGGTGGGTCCGGCGGGAGTATGCCGGCCCCCGCAACCGGGTCGACGGGGACGTCTTCGTCACCCAGTACGCCTCGCTGCCCTTGCTCGCACGCTGGATCCTGCGTCAGGACGGCCGCGCGGTGCCGCTCGAGCCCTCCCCGCTCCGCCGGCTCGTGACCGAGGGCCTGCGCGCCGCCCGCCGCGCCCACGAGGGCGCGCCGCCGGCGACGGCCGCCGAGAAGCGCGTCCCCTGGCACGACCCGGCTGCCGACCGCCAGGCCGGGCCGGTTGCCCCGGAGCGGTTCGGCGTCCTCCAGTCGCTGCTGGCCTTTCTTCTCGCCGCCTGCGGCGAGGGACGCGACGCGGTCATCCCGGCCCACGACCTGGTCGAGCGGTTCTCTATCCCGCCCGAGGCGCTGGAGGAGCACCTCTCGCTACTCAACCTGGTCAACTTCGGCGGCGGCTGCTACGCGGTCTACGCCGAGCTCCACGGCGACGAGGTGCATGTCGACAAGGAGCTCTTCGGCGACACCTTCCGGCGCGCCCCGAGGCTGACCCCGCTCGAGGCCCGCGCGATCCGCCTCGCGCTCGAGTTCGTAGGCCCGATGGTCGCCGCCGGATCGAGCTCGCCGCTCGACCGCGTCCGCGCGAAGCTCGAGGAGGCCTTCGGCGCCTTCGACCTGGCGCAGACGCCGACCCCGCAGGCGGGCGCCGAGGAGGACCTCGTCGCGACGCTCACGCGGGCGATCGACGGCAAGAAGCTCGTCGAGCTCGAGTACCTGAAGCCCGAGTCGACCGAGGTCGAGACGCGGACGATCGAGCCGTACGGGATCGAGCGCCGCCTCCCCCACTGGTACGTGCACACCTGGGACGTCGACCGCGACGCGCCGCGGAGCTACCGGCTCGACCGGACCCGCAACGCCAAGCTCCTGCGCCGCGGCTTCCTGCCGCGCGAGGGCTTCGACCGCTCGGAGCTGCACCACGCGATCCCGGCCCGGATCTGGTACTCGCCGGCGGTCGCTCGCTGGGAGGTCGAGAAGGGCGCGACGCCGCTCGTCGACGGCACCGCGCTCTCGGAGCGCCTGGTCGGGAGCGCCGACTGGCTCGTCGGCCACGTGCTCTCGTTCGGAGGTGAGGCGGCGGTCCTCGAGCCGCCCGAGCTGCGGGCGCTCGTCGCGACGCGCGCACGCGAGCTCGAGCGTGAGCTCCGCGAGGCACGGGCGGGCGGCTTCTCCCCGCGCGCGCCCTCCCCGACCCTCGGCAGCCCGTAGCCGCCGCGACGCTCCCGGGCCCGCTCAGGAAAGCGGCAGCTTGAGAGTGAAGGTCGAGCCCTCGCCGGGAGTCGAGCTGACGTCGAGCGTGCCGTCGTGCGCCTCGGCGATCGCGCGGGCGATGTAGAGGCCGAGCCCGGTTCCGGGCTTCGACGCCGTGCCGCGCACGCGGCCGAACTTCTCGAAGATCAGCCGCTGGTCCTCGACCGCGATGCCGCTGCCGTGGTCTGCGACCGCCACCGTCGCGTGGCCGTTCTGGGTGCCCGCGAGCACCTCGACCGGCGCGCCCTCGGGCGAGTACTTGACCGCGTTGTCGATCAGGTTCGTCAGCACCTGACGGAGCCGGACCGGGTCGCCGCGGACGAGGGGCAGGTTGGGAGGGATGCGGGCGGCGATGTTGACGGCGTCCAGGCCCAGCTCGACCGCCGAGACCGTCTCGTTGATCAACCCGCCCAGGTCGAGGTCGGTGAACGAGTAGCTGAAGGTGCCTGCCTCGATCCTGGAGCTGTCGAGCACCTCGCCGACGAGCGCGGCGAGCCGGTCCGTCTCGTCGGCGATCAGCGCGAGGAAGGCGTCGCGCTGCTCGGGGGTGAGCTCGCGCCAGCGGGTCTGGAGGGTTCGCGCGGAGCCGATCACCGCCGCCATCGGGGTGCGCACCTCGTGCGAGACGAGCGAGACGAAGTCCGCCCGCAGGGTCGAGAGCCGGCGCAGCTCCTCGACCGTGCGCCGCTCCGCCTCGTAGGCGGCCGAGACGAGGTCGGCGCGCCGGCGTACCTCGTCGCGCAGCAGCTCCGCCTCGTCGGCCCGGGCCTCGGCCTGGGCGGCCTCGGCGGCGAGCCGGTGCACGAGCCAGCCGACGATCAGCGCCATGATCACCTCGAAGCCGGTCTGGAGGACGATCAGCCGCCAGCTGAACGGGGTGTTCAGCTTGTCGACCCGGAGCCGCTCGAAGACGACCAGGATCGGCGCCGAGATCGCCGCCATCACGAGCCCGCCGGAGATCTCGAAGCGGACGCAGGCCGCGGCGAGGTCGATGTAGAGGATCTGCTGCACCGGAGTCCCCGGCTCGTAGCTGAACACGAGCACGTAGGCGGTGATGATCAGGGTGTCGAAGACCTGGGCGGCAAGGCTCTGACCGAAGCGGTGCCGCGTCCCGAGCGGCGACCGCGCGAGCACGAAGAAGCCCACGGCGCCGACGGCGAACGCACCGGTCGTGAGCCAGGCCCAGAGCGCCCAGCCCGGTGGGAAGTGCGCCGAGGCGACCACCACGAGCACGAACGGGAACGCCACGAGGCGGACGAGGGAGATCCAGCGCTCGAGGCCCCTCAGCTGCATCGCCGCTCCAGCCGTCCGAGCGCCCAGCGCGCGTGCTCGGCGAGGAGCTCGTCGGCTCCGTCTGCGTAGCCGCCGAGCACGCTGAGAGTCTCGGGGTCCGCGGGACCGGTGTTGCCGAGTGCGACGAGCGCGTTCCGGCGCAGCCAGCGCGGGTCGTTGCGCGGCACGTAGAGCCGCTCGAGCAACTCAGCAGGGAGCTCGCGGCCCCCGTCGAGCCACGCGAGGAGGTCGACATGCGCGGCCGAATCGGACGGCAGCGCGGATCGCCGGCGCTCGACGCCCCGATTCCAGGGGCACACCTCCTGGCAGATGTCGCACCCGTACACCTGCGCTGCAAGCGGGGAGCGGTAGGGCTCGGGGATCGACTCGGGAACCTGCGTCCAGTAGGAGAGGCACCTGGTGGCGTCGAGCACGCCGGGCTCGTCGAGCGCTCCGGTCGGGCAGGCGTCGACGCAGAGCGTGCAGGAGCCGCAGCCGACGTCGAGGGGCGGGGTCGGCTCGAGCTCGGCGGTGGTGACGAGCGTCCCGAGCACGACCCACGAGCCGTGGCGCCGGGTGATCAGCATCGTGTTCTTGCCGTAGAAGCCGACCCCCGAACGCGAAGCGGCCTCCCGGTCGACGTGCTGGTTGGCGTCGACGAGGACGCGGTAGGGCGCGCCGATCGCCCGCCCCAGGCCGTCCAGCTTCTCCCGCAGCTCCGCGTAGCCGTCGTGCCACGCGTAGCGCGGCAGCCGCCCGTGCCCGCGCGGCAGCTCCGGCTCCGGGAGGTAGTAGCAGAGCGCGGCCGAGACGACGCTGCAGGCGCCGTCCAGGAGCTTCTCGGGGTGGCACGAGACCTCGGGCCTGGCGGTCGTGAAGCGCAAGCGCCCGAAGAGGCCCCGCGCGCGGCGCGCGCGGATGTGACGCTCGGTCTCGACGTACGGCTCTGCTCGCGCGACTCCGACCGCGTCGAGCCCGAGCCCGGCTCCGAGCCGCTGCACGTCTCGCGTTGTCACGACTGCATTCTTGCAGCGGCAAGGCCCGGAATCCTCCTGTCTCCCTCGCGTACGATCGTCCGGTGAGGACGATCCGGTGAAGGCGATCCGCATCCACGAGGAGGGCGGGCCCGAGGTGCTGCGCTACGAGGAGGTTCCGGATCCGGTCGTGGGCACGGGCGACGTGCTCGTCGAGCTGCGGGCGGCTTCGCTCAACCATCTCGACGTCTGGCTCCGGCAAGGGCTCCCGTCGGTGGCCAAGCCGCGCATCCTCGGGGCCGACGGCGCCGGGGTGATCGCCGGCACCGCGGAGCGGGTCGTGATCAACCCCGGTCTCGAGCACACGCACGGGATCCACGTCCTCGGCGAGCACCGCGACGGCACGCACGCCGAGCTGATCGCGGTGCCGCGCAGCGCCGTCCATCCGATCCCCGGCGATCTCAGCTTCGAGGAGGCCGCCGCCTTTCCGCTCGTCTTCGTGACCGCGTACCGGATGCTCGTCACGAGGGCCCGCCTCGAGCGGGGCGAATGGGTCCTGATCTGGGGAATCGGCGGCGGCGTCGCGACGGCCGCTCTCTCGATCGTGAAGGCGATCGGCGGGCGCGCCATCGTCACCTCGTCGAGCGAGGCGAAGCTCGCGCGCGCCCGGGAGCTGGGCGCCGACGCGACGCTGAACCACCGCAGCGACGACGTCCCGGCCCGCGTGCGCGAGCTGACTGGCGCCGGGGCCGACGTGGTCGTCGAGCACGTGGGCGAGGCGACCTGGTCGCGATCGCTCGCGGCGACGGCGCGCGGCGGCCGGATCGTCGTCTGCGGCGCCACCTCCGGCCCGAACCCACCGGCGGCCCTCCACCGCCTCTGGTGGCGGGAGCTGACCGTGCTCGGCTCGACCATGGGCACCCCGGCCGACTTCGAGGGCGCCTACGGCCTGATCGCCGACGGCCGGGCGCGCCCGCTCCTCGACGAGGTCTTCCCCCTGGCCGAGGCCGCCGCAGCCCACGAGCGCCTCGAGCGCGCCGACCAGATGGGCAAGATCGTCCTGCGGATCCCGGACTGACCCCGCCACCGGCGTGCAGGCCCGCGGGGGCCCGCCTTCGCCCTCGCCGGACCTGCGCCGGCGGTGTCCCGCCCTCGACGCGGGAAGGCGGCCTCGCCTCGCGGGCGTTCGCCTCGCGGGATCGCCCGCTGCCGGGACGGCGCTCACGGGCCGTTCGGCGCAGCCCCGACCCCGCGCCCCCACCCAGGGTGGGGAGCCGTCCCCGCCACCCTCACTGCCGATTCTACGGGCCTGCGAGGCGCCTGTCTGTGCCGGTTCTGTGAAATTCAGCCCACAGGGCCCGTGCGGTCCGGCGAGGTGGCGAGCTCAGAAGCCGAGGATGAACTTGGCGTCTTCGGACATGCGGTCCGGGTTCCAGGGCGGCTCGAAGGTGAGCTCGGACTGGACGTCCTCTACGCCGGGCAGCTCGCGGACGACGCGGTCGATGTCCTCCTGGATCATCGCGCCGGCAGGGCAGCCCATCGACGTCAGCGTGTAGCTGACCTTCACCTTCGCGCCGTCGACCTCCACGTCGTACAGGAGCCCGAGGTCGACGATGTCCATCCCGAGCTCGGGGTCCTCGACCTGGTGGAGGGCGTCGACGACCTCATCGCGCGTTGCCATCGTCCGAGGTTAGCGCAGCGGGCCTCGACCGCGTCAGAGGAGGGCTTCGAGCCGCTCGGCCGAGGAGAGCACGAGCTCGAGCAGCGCCGAGGTCGCATGCTCGGCGCTCGAGCTCTCGATCACGGGCACGCCGCGCTGCTCGGCCCGCTTGACGATCGCGTCCTGGAGCAGCCGGATCTCGGCGAGCCGGTCGAGGTACTTCTCCATCGCACGCACGCCGCCCGTCGCGGCATCCCGCACGTAGAAGCGGGTTCGATGCTCCTCGATGCTCTCGACCCGGAGCACCGCGTGCACGAGCAGGGCGCCCTCGATCTCGGCCGGCACCATGCCCGGCACGAGGTGCACGCCCTCGATCACCATCGACCAGCCCTCGGTCAGGGCGCGGCCGATCGCGGCCTCGACGCCGACGAGGACACGGCGGGTCTGCTCGACGAACCCGGTCTCGGTGTGCCCCGTCTCGTCACCTGCCTCGAAGCTCGAGAGGTGAACCGACGGCATCCGCGAGCGGGGGAAGTAGGCCCGGATCGTCTCGCGGATGAAGTCCGTCGAGGTGACGCGGGTGATTCCGAGCCGGTGCGCGACCTCGGTCGCCACCGTCGACTTGCCCGTCCCGGTGGCGCCGCCGACGAGCACGACGATCGGGAGCTCGAGCGCCTCGAGCGCCGCCAGCCGCCGCAGCCGGGTGACGACCTGCAAGCCGTCGGTCTCGCCCAGCACCTCGACGGCGAGCTCCTCGAGCCGCTCGACCTCGAGCGAGCGCCTTCCGGTGAGCGCCAGGTCGAGCTCGAGCCGCCGGGCGAGCACGTAGGCCGGCTCGATCCCGACGCCGGCGGCCACGAGCGACTGCGCCATCAGCCCCTTCGAGTAGGGAAGCCCGTCCGGGTCGCCGAGCGGCAGCGGATCGCGGTAATGCGGCCGCATCAGGCCCGGGCCGCCTCGGGCGCGAGGGCGAGCAGGGCCTCGTCGAGGCCGGGCGCCACGACGTCGTTGGCTGCGGCCACGACGCGCCGGCCGCGCGCCAGGGCGTGCTCGGCGACGAGGTCGATCGCCGCTCCCTTGATCTCGACCAGGTAGGTGTCGGCCTCGAGGCCGCTCAGCTCCCGCGTCAGGGCCGCCCGGTCGCCGAGTGCGCGGGAGACGTGCACGACCTCCGCGTCCAGGTGCCCGACGGAGGCGGGCCCGGCGGTGAAGACCGCGACCCGGCCGACGAGCGGCTCGAGCGGCCGGAGCCGCAGCGTCGCCGCGACCGCTCCCTCGAGCTCGCAGCCGACCGAGACGACGAGGTCGGAGATCAGGCGCCGGTAGGGATTGAAGTGGGCCTCGAGATCGTGGCCGGGGCCCGTGACGAGGATCCGCCGCTCGGAGGCGATCGGCGGGATCGCGGCGCCGCTGCCGTCGAAGACGACGATGTCGGGCCGGCGCGAGACGGCGAGCCGGGCACCCTGGCTCACGTTCGAGACGAACGCGCGGCCGGCGAGACCGCCGCCGGCGCGCCTGCACCCGATCGTCGGAACGCCGCAGAGAGCGGCGATCTCGAGGTGGTCCGAGGCGGCGTGTCGCCCGGCCCGCGACAGCGCGACCAGGTCGGCGATCGTCGGCGGCGCCTCGACGAGCTCGGGCTCGGGCGGTCCGCCCCTCCCCATCGCGACGACGACGACGTCGCGGTCGCGGGCGAGCAGGCGGGCGAGCTGGGCGGCGACCGCGGTCTTGCCGACCCGCTTGCCGGTGCCGATGACGGAGATCGACGGCACCCCGATCTCCTCGAGCAGCGGCGGGTCGAAGCGGAAGTCGGCGCCGACGTACGGAAGGCCGGCGGCGAGCGCCCGTGAGGCCCAGCGGAAGCGATCGGCGGGCCCGAGCACGGGCTCGTCGGAGAGGTCGACGACCAGCTCGGCACCGTCGAAGCCCGTCACGAGCGGCACTCCGTACCCGGCCCCGTCGCGGAGCTTCTCGGTGCCGCCGACGAGGATCGCGCCCACCCACTCGTAGGGCAGCTCGGCGAGCGCCTGCCGGACGACCTCGGGCGAGTGCTCCCCGTCGATCAGCGCGACCGCCCTCATTGCCGCTGGGCCGTCACCTCGTGCTCGATCCTCGTCGTGTACTTCTCGTACTCGAGCGTCGCGAGGTCGAACTGGATGATCCGCTCCTGGCCGTGGAACGGGTAGCGGCGCCAGACGTCGACGTGCGTCCCGCTGACCTCGACGACGTTGTAACAGGGCCGCGTGTTCCCGCGCAGGCGCAGCGACGAGACCGTTCCGGTGTTGACCACGAAGAGGTTCTCGAGCCGCCAGGCGTACGGGACGTGCTTGTGCCCGGAGAGGACGAGGTTCACACCTGCGCGCTGGAGGCATTCGATCGCATCGCCGGCGTCGTAGACGACGTTGCGCTCGCGGCCCGTCCCGGGCACCGGCAGCAGATGGTGGTGGAGGACGAAGATCCGCAGGTCGGCCGGCACGGCGAACTCCTGCTCGATCCAGCCGTAGCGGCCGCGGCCGATCTGGCCGTGGTCGAGGTCGGGCTCGGTCGAGTCGACGGCGACGACCGTGACGCCGCCCTTGCGCAGGACCGAGTTCCGGGCGCCGAACAGCTCCTCGAAGTGGACGTAGCCGACGTTCCGGGAGTCGTGGTTCCCCGGGATGACGACGAACGACTCGCAGTCGAGCCGGTCGAGGTAGCGCTTCGCCTGGACGTACTCCTCCTTGAACCCGTAGGTCGTCAGATCGCCCGAGCAGACGACGATGTCGGGCTGGAGCTCGTTGATGTCGGCGATCGCCCGCTCCATCAGGTCGGGGACGAAGTGCGGATCGCCGCAGTGGATGTCCGACAGGTGCGCGATCGTGAGAACCGGCTCCACCCGCCCAGTCTAGGCGGAGGGGGCGTCCGGCACCACTGCTACCGTGGATCGCAGTGGCACTGGAAACGCCTCATTTCCAGGCATATCAGGGAGAAGGCGTGCCGCGCTTCGTCAACGAGGCGGAGTTGGAGTACGCGAAGATCCTCGACTACTACGGGATCCCGTGGCTCTACGAGCCCGACACGTTCGTCCTCGAGCGCGACGAGGAGGGACGGGTGCTCGAGGCGTTCACGCCCGACTTCTACCTCCCCGAGCAGGACCTCTACCTCGAGGTGACGGTGATGAAGCAGTCGCTCGTGACCCGCAAGAACCGCAAGCTGCGCAAGCTGCGCCTGCTCTACCCGGACGTACGGGTCAAGCTCTTCTACGAGCGCGACTTCGCGCGGATCGCCTCCCGCTACGGGCTGCGCCGCGCCTCGTGAGCGGCCGTCCCCCGAGCCTCGCCGGCCGCCGCGCCGGCGACGCTCCCGTGACGACCACTTGCAACCGGCGGGCCCGTGCCGGACACTGGTCGGCATGGGGATGACGCCGGACGACCGCATCGGCGAGGTGTATCTCGGCGCGGCGGAGATCGCGGCGCGGGTCCAGCAGCTCGGCGCCGAGATCGCGCGCGACTACGCCGGCAGCGAGCCCGTGCTCGTCGGCTCGCTCAAGGCCTGCGTGCCGTTCGTCACCGACCTCTCGCGGGCGATCCCGATCGCCCATGCGCTCGATTTCGTCGAGCTCGCGGGATACGGCAGCTCCGAGCTCGGAGGCCACGAGCAGATCCGGTTCCTCAAGGATCTCGACCTCGAGATCGGCGGGCGGGACGTCGTGATCGTCGACGAGGTCGTCGACACGGGCCTGACGCTCCACTACCTCTCCCGCAGCCTGGCGCTGCGGAGCCCCGAGTCGCTCGTCTGCGCGGCGCTCTTCGACCGCCCCTACCGGCGGCTCGTCGACGAGCTGCCGATCCGCTACGTCGGCTTCACCGTCCCCGACGAGTTCTTCGCCGGCTACGGCTTCGACCTCGACGAGCTCTGGCGCAACCTGCCCGATCTGCACCTCGTCAACTGAGGCGCCCGCCGGTCGCCCGCGCGGGCCAGGATTAGCCTTTCCTAACTTTTTTAGACTCGGCTAAACTTTGGGCCGTGACGATCCGGCCCACCGTTCACCAGCCGCTGCCGGACGGGCTGCGGACGGTCGACGAGGCGCTCCACCGGACGCGATTCCGGATCCTGCCGTTCCTCGGCCCCGCCTTCATCGCCTGCATCGCGTACATCGACCCCGGGAACTTCGCGACCAACATCGCCGCCGGCTCGCAGTTCGGCTACACGCTCGTCTGGGTGATCGTCCTCTCGAACCTGATGGCGATGGTGATCCAGACGCTGTCGGCGAAGCTCGGGATCGCAACCGGCAAGAACCTCCCCGAGGTCTGCCGCGACCGGTACTCCCGCCGCACCTCCTTCCTGCTCTGGGTCCAGGCGGAGGGGATCGCGATGGCGACCGACCTGGCGGAGTTCCTCGGCGCCGCGATCGGCTTCAGCCTCCTGCTCGGCACGAGCCTGTTCCTCTCGACGTGCCTGACCGCGGTCGCCTCGTTCGCGATCCTGCAGCTCCAGAACTACGGCTTCCGCCCGTTCGAGGCGCTGATCGCCGCTCTGATCGGCGTGATCGGCGCCTGCTACCTGGCGGAGATCTTCTACTCAAGCCCCGACCTGGGCGCGGTCGGCGAGCACGCGGTCGTCCCTCAATTCAGCGGATCGGAGTCGCTCCTGCTCGCGGTCGGGATCATCGGCGCGACCGTGATGCCCCACGTGATCTACCTCCACTCGGCGCTGACCCAGGACCGGATCGTGGCCGAGTCCGAAGAGGGCGCGCGGACCCTGATGCGCTACACCCGGATCGACGTGCTGGTCGCGATGTCGCTGGCCGGGCTGATCAACATCGCGATGCTAGTGATGGCGGCGAGCGACCTTCTCCCGCAGCGGCCTGACGCACGTCGATTCGCTCGTCACCGCCCACCGGACGCTGCAACCGCTCCTCGGCAGCACGGCGAGCACGCTCTTCGCCGTCGCGCTGCTCGGCTCGGGGCTCTCCTCCTCCGCGGTCGGCACGCTCGCCGGTCAGGTGGTGATGCAGGGCTTCATCGCCCGCCAGATCCCCGTGTGGGTGCGGCGGGTCGTGACGATGGTGCCGGCGTTCGTCGTCGTCGCCCTGGGCGTCAACCCGACGCGGACGCTCGTCCTCTCCCAGGTCGTGCTCTCCTTCGGGATCCCGTTCGCGCTGATCCCACTCGTCCGCTTCACCTCGCTGCGCGAGCTGATGGGCCCGCTCGTCAACAGGACTCGCACGACGGCGGTCGCCTGGGCGATCGCGGCCGTGATCGTCTCGCTGAACGTGTTCCTGCTCGTCGACACCTTCCTCGCCTGAGGCCCGCAGCCGGTCGAGCGCCTGGAGCGCCTCGGCGGCGGCCCGGCGGAGAGGCCCGACGAGGGCCCGGTAGTCGACGTCGTCGATCTTGCCGGTGCGATGGTCGAACTCGAGCTCCTTGAGCGCGCCGAGTGCCCGGTCGCGGGCCTCCAGGACGGCCAGCAGCTCCTCGGCCGCGGGTGTCGAGTGGTCGCTCTCCTCCCCGCCGTCCTCCCGCAGGAACGGCAGCGCCACGATCACCACCGCCACGATCGCGATGAGCGCCCCCACGATCAGGGCGGTCACGAGCGGGCGAGCGAGAGCCGCGCCACGAGCCGACGCTGCTCGCGGGCGTCGGGCCACATCGCGACGAGCGACCCGCCCAGGAAGATGAAGCCCGCGATCCAGATCAGGTTGACGAGCGGCTTGACGAGCACGTGGAAGAAGACGGTCTTCCCCTGCACCTGGTCGAGGATCACGTAGAGGTCCTCGGCCCGCAGCCAGTCCGTGTGGATCCCGACCTCGCGCGAGATACCGAGCGCGGTCGAGTCGAGCTGGGTCGTGGCGAGCGTGCCGTGCAGCCGCCCGCTGAGCGCGAGCAGGGCCGTGAGCTCGCGCGTCGTGCCCGACTCGGTGACCGACCTGGTCGGCACGAGCTTCCTGAACGTGAGCCCGTAGTGGTCGATCTTCATCGTCTGCCCGATCGCGAGCTGCTGCTCGCGGGAGGTGCCGTAGGCGCTCGAGCCGATCACCCCGATCGCGAACAGGACGATCGCCGCGTGCACGATGTAGCCGCCGTAGCGGCGCCGGTTGCGCGCGACCAGCTCGACCAGCGAGCCCGTCGCCCTCGTCCCGCGGACGAGCTCGACGACGATCGTCGCGAGCACGAAGGCCGAGAAGGTGTAGCCGATCAACCCGGGCAGCGACGAGCCGGCCCCGAGCAGCACCAGCACGACGCCGGTCGCGAGCGAGACCCCGATCGGCCAGCGGAGCGTCTTGACGAGGCTCCGGAACGACGCCCGCCGCCAGGCGATCAGCGGGCCGATCCCCATCAGCAGGAGCAACGGCAGCCCGAAGATGCGCAGGAAGAAGTCGAAGTACGGCCGCCCGATCGTCTTCTGCTCGCCCTCGAAGAGCTGGGTCAGAATCGGGAAGATCTCGCCCCAGAAGATCGTCAGGCAGAGCGCTACGAGCAGCAGGTTGTTGTACAGGAACGCCGCCTCGCGCGAGAGCGCCGACTCGAGCTTCGTTCGGGCCTTCAGGAGCGGTAGCCGCCAGAGGATCAGCGCCGTCGAGAAGACGGTCGTCCCGACGACGAAGGCGAGGAACCAGCCGCCGATCGAGCTCCTGGCGAACGAGTGGATCGAGTTGACCACCCCCGACCGCGTGAGGAACGTCCCGAAGACCGAGAGCTCGAAGGCGAACGCGACGAGCACCATGTTCCAGACGCGGAGCATCCCCTTCCGCTCCTGGATCATCACCGAGTGCAGGAAGGCGGTCGCGACGAGCCACGGCATCAGGGCGGCGTTCTCGACCGGATCCCACGCGTAGTAGCCGCCCCACCCGACCTCGACGTAGGCCCAGTGGGCGCCGAGGATCTGGCCGAAGCCGAGGAACATCCAGGCGGTGAGAGTCCAGCGGCGGGTGGCGACGATCCAGCGCTCGTCGGTCTGCCCCGACAGCATCGCGCCCGCGGCGAACGCGAACGGGATCGACAGGCCGACGTAGCCGAGGTACAGCATCGGCGGGTGCGCGACCATGTAGGGGTTCTGGAGGCTCGGGACGAGCCCGGCCCCGTCGACGACGCGCGGCTGGGTCACGAACGGGCTCGCGACCGCGACCAGCATGAAGCTGAAGAAGGTCGCGATGCCCCCGATCACCGGCACCACCCAGACGACGACGTCGCGGAGCAGCCGGCGGTTCAGGGACACGGCGAGCGCTCCGTAGCCCGTCAGGACGAGCAGCCAGAGCAGGAGCGAGCCCTCCTCCCCGCCCCAGAACGCGGTCAGCGAGTAGATCGTCCTCAGGTCGCGGCTCGTGTGCTGAGCGACGTAGGCGAAGGTGAAGTCGTGCCGGACGAGCGCGCGGGCGAGCACGAACGACGCGATCGCAGTCGACCCGAAGCAGACGATCAGCGCGTTCCGCGCCGAGTCGGCGAGCCGGCGCTGCTTCGAGACGGCGGCGATCGTTCCCGCGACGAGCGCGTAGAGGGCGAGCCCGAAGCTCAGGACGAGTGCTGCGCGGCCGAGGTCAGCCATCGGCTGCTAGTGCGCCCGTCCGCGATTACGGCCCGCTCCCGGCCGCGTCAACGCCGGGCCACTCGCCGGATGCCGGACCGGACTTGCGAACGGACGCACTACGCGTTCTGGGCCGAGGTGTACTTGCTCGGGCACTTCGTCGTCAGCGCGGTGGCGACGAAGGATGCGCCGACGAGCTGCCCGGTGACGTTCACGTCCCGGCCGGTCTTGAACAGGTCCGGGACCGAGCCGTGATAGACGACCGGGACGACCGGGCTCCGGCCGTTGATGTTGTGAAGCTTGAAATGGAGGCCGGTCGTCTCGTGCGCGTCGCCCCACGTCCTGCCGATCACCTTCCCGGTCAGCGAGACCGTGCCGGCATGGCCGGCGAGGTTGCTCGGCTGGAGTGCGGGCGTCGAGCCGCTGAGCGCGGTGTAGATCAGGAAGATCGCCAGCAGCCCTGCGACCGACAGGGCGATGACGAGCCTGGCCGGGCTACGACTTGAGCGGGCCATCGACCGGTCAGTCTAGCCGCGTCGGTCGGCACGGTTGCCGGACGGCCGCGCCTGCAGCGGCTCAGGCGGCGTCGGCGCGGAGCGTCAGCCTGCGCTCGGGGACGCGGTAGCCGTGATCGGCGCAGAGCGAGCCCGGCAGCTCTTCGGTGAGCGCGTCGCAGTAGCCCTTGCCGTAGGCGGCGCGCATGAACGCCGCGACGACCTCGAGCGACCATTCCTCGATCCCGGCGGCCTCCCGCCAGAGGTCGGTGAGCCGGAGGTCGATGTCGAGCTCGAGCAGGTCGATGCGGGAAGGGCGGGCGGACATGGGCATCGAGGGTAGAGCGCCGGTCGGACGGAACGGGCCCGGTTAGGCTCCCGGGAATGGCGCGCCGACTTCACTTCGGGCCTGCCCGGGTTCCCTCCCGCGAGAGCGCCGGAGACCGCGGTCGCAGCGCTCCTCGAGGGCGGCTTCTCGGCCTGCGAGATCGACTTCGAAGGCGGGTTCTGGATGGACTACGAGTTCGCGGAGCGCTTCGGCGAGCTCGCGCACGCGGAGGACCTGGCGCTGTCGGTGCACGCCCCGATCGCCGGCTTCATGGGCCACGCCGAGCGCGGCAAGAAGCTGAACATGGCGGTCGGGATGCTCGACCACTCGGCCGGGATCGCGAAGGCCGCCGGCGCCGAGGTGGTCGTCGTTCCATCCGGGCTTCCTGCTCGGGCGAACGCGCGAGGAGGCGATCGACTCCGTCTGCGAGCAGCTCGGCGAGCTGCGCGAGCGGCTGGCCGCGAAGGGCCGCGACGTGCCGTTCGGGATCGAGGTGATGGGGCGAGTCCGCGAGCTCGGCTCGGCCGACGACGTCGTCGAGATCTCGCGGCGGCTCGGCTGGGTGCGGCCGGTACTCGACTTCGCGCACATGCACGCGACCTCGGACGGCGGCTTCACGTCGGTCGAGCCGTTCGTCGAGGCGCTGGCGAAGGTCGACGCGGTGCTGGCGGCGGGCGCACCGTTCCACATCCACTTCTCGGACATCCAGTTCGCGAACCGCAACGAGACGAGGCACCTCCCCTACGGGCAGGGAACGCTGCGCGCCGAGCCGCTCGCGGAGGCGCTCGGGCGGTTTGCGAGGCCGGCGACGGTGATCTCGGAGTCGCCCGACCCAGACTCGACCCACGCGATCCAGGCGATCCTCGAAGGCCCGAATAGGATCGGCGCATGAGCATGCGGCAGAGGCTCCTCGACACGCCCGCCGGCAGCGTGCCGGCCGAGCTCGCGCAGGCGGTCGCCGACTTCTGCCGGCCGCTCGAGGTGGTCGAGGCGGCCTTCGTCGGACTGACCGAGGTCACCCGCGACTTCGGCCTCCCGGAGCAACACCTGGCGGTCGCCTTCGAGCTCGCGGTGCCCTCGGCCGAGACCGAGGAGGGCGATCGGGAGCTCCGGCTCGTCGCCGACAGGTTCTACGACGAGATGCCGGAGGAGATTCAGGCCGGCGGCTGCAACTTCCTCGAGCCGGGCGGGATCTCCGCGTGGCAGGAGAAGGCGCAGCGGGTGTTCTCGCGGTCGACGCCGCAGAGCCCGTAGCATCGGTCGGGGTGCTCGATCCGGCAGCGTTCAAGGCGTACGACGTGCGCGCTCTCTACCCGTCCGAGCTCGACGAGGCGGGCGCGTACGCGATCGGGCGCGCGTTCGTCGAGCAGTTCGAGCCGCGGCGGATCGCGGTCGGGCGCGACATGCGGCTCTCCGCCCCGGCGATGGCCGCGGCGGTGATCGAGGGCGCGGCCGACGGCGGGGCCGACGTCGTCGATCTCGGGCTGGTGGGGACGGAGATGGTCTACTTCGCGACGGGCGAGCTCGGGCTCGACGGCGGGATCATGGTCACCGCCTCGCACAACCCGAAGCAGTACACCGGGATGAAGATCGTGCGCCGCGGCGCGCTGCCGGTCGGAAGCGAGTCGGGGCTCTACGAGATCCGCGACCGGGCGGTTCGGGGCGCGTGGCGCGGCCGGCGGCGCGCGGCGAGGTCGTCGCGGAGGACGTCTGGGACGGGATTCGTCGAGCGGGTGCTCTCGTTCGTCGACACCGCTGCGATCGCGCCGCTGAGGGTCGTCGTCGACGCGGCGAACGGGATGGCGGGCGTGATGCTGCCGCGCGTGCTCGATCGGCTGCCGCAGGTCGACGTCGTCCGCTGCCACTTCGAGCCGGACGGGTCGTTCCCGAACCACGAGCCGAACCCGCTGCTGCCGGAGAACCGCGAGTTCATCGTCCGGCGCACGCAGCGAGGAGGGCGCCGCGTTCGGGGTCGCCTACGACGGCGACGCCGACCGCTGCTTCTTCGTCGACGACTCGGGCGAGTTCGTCCCGGGCGACTTCACGACGGCGCTGTTCGCCGAGTCGATGCTCGGCCGGGAGCCGGGCGGGAAGGTGATCTACGACGTGCGCGCCTCGTGGGCGGTGCCCGAGGCGATCGAGCGGGCGGGCGGCGTGGCGCTGATCAACCGCGTCGGGCACTCGTTCATCAAGCAGCGGATGCGCGACGAGGGCGCGGTGTTCGCCGGCGAGGTGTCGGCGCACTACTACTTCCGGGACTTCTCCCAGGCCGACTCCGGCGTGATCCCGTTCCTGCTCATGCTCGAGCTCGTTTCGAGGCGCGGCGTGCCGCTGAGCGAGATCCTGGCACCGCTGCGGTCGCAGTACTTCATCACCGGCGAGATCAACACGCCGGTCGCGGACGTCGCGCTCAAGCTGCAGGAGCTGAAGGAGCGCTACGGCTCCGAGGGTCGCGTCTCGCACCTCGACGGGCTCTCGGTCGACGCGCCCGACTGGCACATGAACGTCCGCCCGTCGAACACCGAGCCGCTCCTGCGCCTGAACCTCGAAGCCCGCTCCCGAGGAGCTGATGGAGTCGAAGCGCGACGAGGTTCTCGCGGTCATCCGCAGCTAGGGGCCGCCGTTCGAACCGGTGTTCCGACACCGGGACATGGCTAGGATCGGCAGGTGATCGAGCTCGGGCATGTGACCGACCGCAGGCCGCCGTTTCGGTACGCGGCCTACACTCGCGTGGCGTTCTCGGACACCGACGCGCAGGGAGTCGTCTACTACGGCCGGTACCTGCCCTACTTCGACCTGGCGCGCACCGAGTACCACCGCCACCTCGGGCCGCTCGAGGCCGCCCGGACGGAGTTCGTGATGCGGGCCTCGAACGTCGAGTACCACGCGCCGGCGCGGTTCGACGATCTGCTCGAGGTGTTCGTCCGGGTCGCCGCCATCGGCCGGACGAGCGTCACCTACGAGTACGCGGCCTACCGGCAGGACGGGGGCGACGCCGACTCGCTGATGGTCACGGCCAAGCAGGCCGTCGTGCTGATC
Organism: uncultured Actinomycetes bacterium; assembly: GCA_963796625.1. Classification (GTDB taxonomy): domain Bacteria; phylum Actinomycetota; class Thermoleophilia; order Gaiellales; family Gaiellaceae; genus PALSA-600. The sequence goes on along the minus strand of CAWCME010000002.1, from coordinate 641,697 downwards.
GACCACACCGAGCGCACCACCGTCCCGATTCCCGCCGGCTTTCGCCGGGCGATCTCCGAGTTCGAGCGGGCCGAGCTGTGAGTGCCTCCGCGGGTGCGCTCGACGCCGTCGACCGGATCCTGAACCGCGGCGGCGACGCCGACGACGTGCTCCGAGCGGTCGTCGCGGCGCTCGTCGAGCGCGGCGGCTGCGCGTGGGCCGGAATCCTCTTCTCCGAGCAGGGCGAGCTCGTGCTCGGCCCGGAGGCCGGCTCGCAGCGGCCGGCGGAGAGAGCCCAGGTACCGGTCGTCTACGCGGGCGCCCGGGTCGCCGAGCTCGTCGCCGACGGCTGCGGACGACCTGCCTTCCTCGACCGGGTGGCTCTCCTGATCTCCGCGTACTGCCTCGTCGGCTGGGACACGGGCGGCGTGCCCTGGGATCCCGCCGGGTGACCGCGGTCGCTACCCGCCTGCCGACCGCGGCAGCACCCAGGCGTCCGTACGGTACGGAAACGGGAACGGCTCCGTCCGGCCGGCGGCCAGCTCCCGGACCCGGGCCAGGAGCCGGTCGTGCTCACCGGCGTCGAGCGCGGCGACGAAGCTGACCGAGGCCACCCGCTCCACGAGCTGGTCGGCCGTACAGGAGAGCTCCCACGAGAACGAACGCCGCTCGACGCGGGCGAAGAACGGCAGGCGCTCGATCCACGCCTGCCGCGGCTGCTCGTGCCCGGACGGCGTCGACCCGCGGTAGGGCCGCATCAGCTCGTCGAGCGACGCCTGGAGTGGGTCGCCGTGGTCGCGGACGTTCCAGACGAGCGCGAGCGCACCGCCGGGACGCAGCACCCGTGCGATCTCGCCGAACGCGGGCTCGGGGTCGAACCAGTGGAAGGCCTGCCCGACCGTGACCGCGTCGATCGAACCGCCCGCGAATGGCAGCGCCTCGGCCGTCGCATCGACGCATTCGACCTCCGGCACGACCCGCGTCAGGACGGCTCGCATCTCGGCGAGCGGCTCGACCGCGACCACCCGGGCCCCCGAGCGAGCGAGCAGCCGGGTCAGCTTGCCGGTCCCGGCGGCGAGATCGACGACGAGGCGCCGTTCCCCCAGCCCGAGCCGGGACACGAGGTACTCGACCGCCTGCTCCGGATATCCCGGCCGCGCCCGCTCGTACAGCTCGGCGACCGACCGGAAGGACTGCACAGCCGGGTGGAGGCGGCGGGCCGGCCCGGCTTCGGCTATGTGGGCGTCACCCGGAAGGCGTCGAAGACCGCGTCGACCGCACGCAGCGAGTTGAGCAGCGAGCGCAGCGCGCTGACGTCGCCGACCTCGGCCGTGTACCAGTTCTTCGCCAGCTGATCCTCGACCACGCCGCCGTAGGAGACGATGTTCGCGCCGTGCTCGGCGAACGTCCGCGCGACGTCCTCGAGCAGCCGCGGCCGGTCCCAGGACGAGACGGCGATCTGGACCCGGAACGACTTCGTCCCGTCGCCGCCCCACTCGACCGGCGTGAACCGCTCCTCGTTGCGCTTCAGGGCGCCTTCACGTTCGGGCAGTCGCTGCGGTGGATCGTGATCCCCTTGCCGAGCGAGATGTAGCCGACGATCGGGTCGCCCGGCACCGGCGTGCAGCACTTCGCGAGCCGCACGAGGACGTCCTCGACGCCCTCGACGACCACGCCGACCTCCGAGCCCGAGACGCGCGTTCCGCGCCTTCGGCGCCTTCGTGACGACCGGCGCCTCCTCGACGACCTCGTCGGTCTTCAGGCGCTGGATCACCTTGTTGACGATCGCCCCGGACTGGAGCCGCCCCGATCCGAGCGCGAGGTAGAAGTCCTCGGCCTTCTTGAAGCCGGAGTCGCGGATCACCTGCGCGAGCACCGCCGAGCCGCGCAGCTTCGCGTACGGCAGGTTCTGCTGCTTCAGCGCGTGCTCGAGCGACTCGCGGCCCTTCGCCTCCTGCTCCTCGCGCGTCTCGCGCGTGAACCACTGGCGGATCTTGTTGCGCGCGCGCGAGCTCTTCGCGAGCGACAGCCAGTCGCGCGACGGCCCCCGCTCCTGCTTCGAGGTCAGGATCTCGACGAAGTCGCCGTTCTGGAGCCGGTAGTGCAGCGGGACGATCCGGCCGTTCACCTTCGCGCCGACCGTGCGGTGGCCGACGTCGGTGTGCACGGCGTAGGCGAAGTCGATCGGCGTCGAGCCGGCCGGCAGCGTCTTCACCTGGCCCTTCGGCGTGAAGACGTGCACCTCCTCGTCGAAGAGGTCGGTGCGGAAGGTCTTCATGAACTCGTGCGGGTCGGCCTCGTTCGTGCCGACGTCCATCAGCTGCTCGACCCAGCGGCGTCCACTCGTCGTCGTGCGATGTCGCGGCGGCCGCCCTTGTAGATCCAGTGCGCGGCGACGCCGTACTCGGCGGTCTCGTGCATCTCGCGGGTGCGCACCTGGATCTCGAGCGGCCGGCCCTGCGGCCCGATCACGGTCGTGTGCAGCGCGCGGTAGCCGTTGAACTTCGGCATCGCGATGAAGTCCTTGAACCGGCCCGGCATCGGCTTCCAGAGCGAGTGGATCAGGCCGAGCGCGCCGTAGCAGTCGCGCGTCCCCTCGTCGCCGTCGCGCTCGACGATCACGCGCATCGCGGTCAGGTCGTAGATCTCGTTGAACTCGCGGCCCTTCTTGGCCATCTTGTCGTAGATCGAGTAGAAGTGCTTCGCGCGACCGGAGATCTCGGCCGGGATGTCGACCTTGTCGAGCTCGTGCTGGAGCACCAGCGAGGCCTCGCGGACGTGCTCCTCGCGGTCGGCGCGCCGCTCGGCGACCATCTGCTTGATCTCCTCGTACTTGCGCGGGTGGAGCGTCCCGAACGCGAGGTCCTCGAGCTCCCACTTGAGCGCGTGGATGCCGAGCCGGTGCGCGAGCGGCGCGTACACCTCGAGCGTCTCGCGCGCCTTGCGCACCTGGGTCTGCTTGCCCATGTACTCGATCGTGCGCAGGTTGTGGAGCCGGTCGGCGAGCTTGATCAGGATCACCCGGACGTCCTCGGCCATCGCGACGACGAGCTTGCGGTAGTTCTCGGCCTCGGCGTGCTCGCGGCTCTGGAACTGGACGCGCGTCAGCTTGGTGACGCCCTCGACGAGCTTCGCGATCTCCTCGCCGAACTCGGCGCGGATGTCGTCGATCTCGATCCCGGTGTCCTCGACGGTGTCGTGGAGGAGCGCGGCCGCGATCGTCGCCTCGTCCATCCGCAGGCCCGCGAGGATCTTCGCCGCGCCCCACGGGTGGTGGATGAACTCCTGCCCCGAGCGGCGAAGCTGCCCGTCGTGCGCCTTCGCCGCGAAGTCGAAGGCGTGGGTGATCAGCGTCGCGGTCGAACTCCGGCTTGTAGGCCTCGATCTCGGCGACGAGCTCGTCGACGAGATCCTGGTGTCGTTCGAGTACCGCCATTCGCTCAGTGTACCGGGGTCGCTTTCGGACTCATCGGCGCGGGAGCGGCATTCCTGCACAGGAAACCGGGCCTCGGCGGTGAACCAGTGGCTCCATGTTCCGTCGCCGCCGAGAGGCGAGAAAGCTCCGCCGCGTCGCCCGTCTGCTGATCGCGTTGAGCCGCGCCTAGCCCGGTCGCCTACGCAGCTTCGGCAAGCGGCGGCTCTTCGAGCAGCCGCCGGAAGGACTCCGACTCGAGCAGGCTCCGCCGCGCTCCGTCGCCCAGCTCGAGCTCCTCGAACACGGCGCGCGCCTCCGGCGCCCAGGCTGCCTCGCCGCGGCGCCACTGCTCGGCGAACCAGGCGCGGAGCTCCTCGTAGCGCTCGCCGCTGTCGAAGATGCGCCGGACGACGAGCTGCGGCGAGACGGTCCCGTTCCAGCGGTTCTCCTGGAGCCGGAAGGCGACGTCGTAGCGGCCCGACCCGGCGGTAGCGGTCGATCTGGGCGCCGAAGCCGAAGGCGATCGCCGAGCCGGCGTCGCGGCCGCGCTGGCGGACGCGGAAGCGGAGGTGCTTCCCCTCGCCGACGGTGTCGAGCGCGGTCAGCTCGCAGCCGTCGACGAGCAGCGTCACGCCGGGGTTCCCGAGCCCGAACGGCGCGAGGCGGGCCAGCTCCTCGCAGAGCGGCAGGCCGAGCTCGCGACCCGGCACGATCGCGTCGATCGCGACCCGCGGCCGGAGGTCGTCGTCGGTCAGCACCGCGTCGGCGTGCGCGGCGAACGCGGCCGCGAAGGCCTCGACGTTGCTCGGGGCGGATCGTGAGCCCGGCGGCAGCGCGGTGGCCGCCGAAGCGCTCGAGGTGCTCGGAGCAGGCCGCGAGCGCGCCGTGCAGGTCGAAGACGCTGCCGGCGCGCCCGGAGCCCTTCCAGTTGCCGCCGGCCGTGCCGGCGATCAGGACGACCGGCCGGCCGAAGCGCTCGACGAGCCGCGAGGCGACGATCCCGATCACGCCCTCGTGCCAGTCCTCGCCTGCGACGACGTAGCCGCGGTGGCGGCGCCGCGCCTCGGGCCACGACTCGATCTCCGCGATCGCCGCGCGGAGGATCCGCTCCTCGACCGCCTGCCGCTCGCGGTTCAGGTCCTCGAGCTGCTCGGCGAGCGTGGCGGCCTCGGCGGCGTCGTCGGTCAGGAGCAGCGCGAGCGCGGCCTCGGGCCGGCCGAGCCGCCCGGCGGCGTTGATCCGCGGGGCCGAGCCGGAAGCCGATCGCGCCCTCGTCGCAGGCGGCCGGATCGACGCCGGCGACCCGCATCAGCGCGCGCAGCCCGGGCTTCTGCGTCTGCGAGAGGCGGCGCAGCCCCGAGAGCGCGAGCGCGCGGCTCTCGTCGACGAGCGGGACGACGTCGGCGACCGTCGCGAGCGCGACCACGTCGAGGTGGCGCTCGAGGAACGGGATGCCCGGGCCCGAGCAGCGCCTCGGCGAGCTTCCAGACGACCGCGGTCCCGCAGAGGCCCGCGAACGGGTAGTCGCCCTTGAGCGGCGCGACGACCGGGCAGTCCGGGAAGGCGTCCCCGGGCCGGTGGTGGTCGGTGACGACCACCTCGAGCCCGAGCGCCTTCGCCTCCTCGACCTCGGCGACGGCGGTGATGCCGCAGTCGACGGTGAGCACGAGCTCGACCCCCTCGCCGGCGAGCCGGGCGAGCGTCTGGCCGGCGAGCCCGTAGCCCTCCTCGAAGCGCGACGGCAGGTGCCAGGCGGGGTCGGCGCCGAGCTCGCGGAGCAGGAACACGGCGAGCGCGGTCGCGCAGATCCCGTCGGCGTCGTAGTCGCCGTGGACGCAGATCCGCTTGCCGGCCGCGACCGCGGCGCGGATCCGCTCGACCGCCTCGCGCATGTCGCCGAGCAGGAAGGGATCGTGCCCGGGCAGCGCGCCCTCGAGGAACGCCGCTGGCGTCGGCCGGGATCGGCGTAGCCGCGGCGGACGAGCACCGAGGCCGTGGTATGGCTCAGCTCGAGCTCGTCGGCGAGCATCCGAACCTCGTCGGCCGGGCACGGCGCGATCGTCCAGGTCGCCTTCTCCATCGGACGATCGAGGGTACGGAGGCGGCCGGACGGCGCTGCGCGCCCGTCATTCCCTGGGCAGATTCACCCCGAGATAGGTCAGGAGCACGACGACGCCGATCAGCGCCACCACCCCGGCGATCATCAGGCGCTTGTGCCCGACCTCCCGCAGCGAACTCCGCGAACGCCCGCCCGAGCAGGATCAGGACGGCTGCGACGAGCCCGGCCCCGATCACGAAGACGGGCGCAAGGACGAGCAGCCGCTGCCATTCCGGCGTCGCGGCGACCATGCCTGAACCGTAGCCTGCGCCGGTGAGCCTTCGGACGCTGAGGCTATCCTGGAGGGCGCGATGGCGGACACGAACTACTCCTCGGGCGACGACTACATCGTCGAGTTCCTCGGCTATCGCTTCACGTTCAACGCCTGCGACTTCGAGCAGCGCGTGGTCGCCGCCGCCGCCAAGCTCGGGCTCGTCGAGGCCAACGAGCTCGACGACGACGAGACGAACGACCTCGTCGCGCTCGCCGCGCAGGGGCTGATCGACGAGCCGGAGTCCCGGCTCGGCCGCTACCTCGAGCGCAACTGGGAGCGCGTCTCGCTGGTCGGCGGCGAGTCGCTCGTGTACTGGCTGCGCAAGCTGGTCTTCCGCGGCGCCTGGCTCGACCACCAGGTCAAGCGCGGCGGCCTCGAGGTGGTCTGGGACGAGCGCGAGGCCGAGTTCGCCTACCAGCACCCCGGCGGCCGGCGGCCGCTGCTCGAGCTCGCCCCCGTGCCGTCGTGGCACGAGCTGCAGTTCAAGGGCTGACGAGGCCGGCTCCTTCGGCGCCCTGCGAGGCCGCACCGCCCACCCCGCGGAGCCGGGCGCCCCAACCGCCGCCGCCGGGCCTCCCCTGCGACACCCTGCCTTACCCCACGAAGACAGCTCCGCCACCCGGCGGAATCCGGTCCAACCTTGCCGGGGCCGGACTCGCCACCGTGACGAAGCCCGGTCCCCCGTCCATGCCGACGACGCCCGGTCCCCCACCCTGGGTGGGGAAGCCTCCCGCCACCCTCACTGCCAATTCTACGCGCCCGCCGGCGGCGTATCCGTGCCGGCTTCGTGAAACTTCGTCCACAGGCAACGCGCGCCGCCACGCGGCGCCGGCTGGCGGTCGTGCCGTCCCGGCGACGCCTTCCTCGCCCCGGGGCAGCGGCAGGATCCGGCGTGGCGCAACGGGTACCCTCGTCCCCTATGACGCGAGGCAGCCTCCTGATCGCCTACCTCGCGCTGCTGCTCGCGCTGGACCACTTCGCCTCCTATCCGGAGCAGCTCGCGCTCGGCGTGCTCACCTTCGCCGTCCTGATCGCGGCCGTGCGGGGGCTGCCGACCGATCGGCGGGCGCAGGTGGTCGGAGTGGTCTGCTTCGCGACGGTCGCCGAGCTGACCGGCTCGATCGTCTGGGGGGTCTATCGCTACCGGCTGCACAACCTGCCGCTCTTCATCCCGCCGGCACACGGGCTCGTCTTCCTGGCCGGGCTCGCTCTCGCCGGAGCGCTCGCCCGGCACGGACGGGCGCTGGTGGCGGCCGCCGCGGTCGGCGCGACGGCCTGGGGGCTGCTCGGGCTCACGGTTCTGCCCCGGCGCGACGTCGCCGGGGCGGTCGGAGTGCCGCTCCTGCTGACCTTCCTCTGGCGCTCGCGCAACCGGGCGCTCTACGCGAGCGTCTTCCTCGTCGTCGCCGCGCTGGAGCTGTACGGAACGGCGATCGGGACCTGGCGCTGGGCCCGCACGCTGCCGGGGCTCGGGATCCCGGACGGGAACCCCCCCTCGGGCGTCGCCTCCGGGTACGTGTGGTTCGACGTGATGGCGCTGCTCGTCGCGCCGGCGCTCGTGCCGCTCGTCAGCGTTCGAGCTCGGCGAAGGCGGCCCGAATCCGATCGGCCTCTTCCGAAGTCCACTCCTGCGTGAGCCCTGCCCCGAGCACGGTCGAGGCGACCTCGGCGACACGCGCGCCGAGGCGCCGGCAGAGGAGCGTGAAACCGCGAGGAGCGGCATCGGTGTGCGCGACGAAGAGCACGCCCCGCGCCGGCCCGGTCAGCTCGAGCAGGTAGTACGAGCGGATCCCCCGGTCGGTCGCGAGCGGGCCGGGAGCCGGCGAGCGCTTCGCATCCTGGACGCAGAACGGGAACTCGTGGCTCTCGGCGACCTGCGCGAGCGCCGCGCACACCTCGTCCCGGGGGAAGCGAAGCGACCAGCCGCGTTCGACGACCGCCATCCGCCGGCCGTCGGCGACGTACATGGCGCCGAGCTCGCAGGAGAGCGCGGTCGTCGCGATCTCGGTCAGCGTCGACATCGCCGTGTCGACCGGCACCGGCTCGACCATCGCCGCCGCCCGAACGGCCTCGAGCAGCTCGAGCCGCTCGGCAAGCTCCTTCGCGCGGCCGGCCGGGCCGACCGCCTCGGAGGCGGCGCGGGCGGCGGCGAGGAGCGACTCGTCGCTCGCTGCGATAGCGCCGTCGGCGGTGCCGAAGACCACGAGCACGTCGGGCGAAACCGGCACGATCGCGGCTGCGTGCGCGTAGTAGGGGCCGAAGACGAGCTCCCGGCCGCCGTGGTCGAGGCGCACGATCTCATCTCCTCGCAGCGAACGCTCGAGATCGGCCTCGTCCGCGAGCGCGACCTCGACTATCCCCGCCCAGCCCTCGCCGCGCCCCGCGCCGCCCAGGTGCACGAACAGTCCGCTGGAGACCCGCCTGAGCACGAACAGGTCGCCGGCGCCGACAAGCTTCGCCGTGGCGCGCAGGGAGGTGGCGGACGTCTCGGTGGGCGACCTGGCCACCTAGAAGAGGGTCGAGGGCTCGGGCACCGAGCCGGCATGGACGCGGCCGAGCTCGGTGACGATGCGCCCGCGCGGCGTGCGCTGGAGGAACCCGAGCTGGAGCAGGTAGGGCTCGTAGACGTCCTCGATCGTCTCGGCCTCCTCGCCGAGGGTGACGGCGAGCGTCGAGAGGCCGACGGGCCCGCCGCCGAACTTGCCGGCGATCGCGACGAGCAGCTCGCGGTCGAAGCGCTCGAGGCCCAGCTCGTCGATCTCGAGCAGTTCGAGCGCCTCCTCGGCGATCTCGGTCGTGATCACGCCGGCGTGCCGCACCTCGGCGACGTCCCGGACGCGGCGCAGGATGCGGTTCGCGATCCGGGGGGTGCCGCGGGCCCGGCAGGCGATCTCGTCGGCGGCGTCGGCGGCGACCTCGACCCCGAGGATCCGCGCGCTCCGGCGGACGATCGCGCCCAGCTCGGCGCTCGTGTAGTGGTCGAGCCGGAAGGTGAGGCCGAAGCGGTCGCGAAGCGGCGTCGTCAGCAGGCCGGTGCGAGTGGTCGCGCCGACGAGCGTGAACGGCGGCAGGTCGAGCGTGAGCGTCCGCGCGGCCGGCCCCTGGCCGACGATGATGTCGAGCCGGAAGTCCTCGAGCGCCGGGTACAGGATCTCCTCGATCGTCCGGTTGAGCCGGTGGATCTCGTCGACGAAGAGCACGTCGTGCGGCTCGAGCGCGGTCAGGATCGCGGCGATGTCGCCCTTCCGCTCGAGCGCGGGGCCGGCAACCTGGCGGATCGAGACGTCGAGCTCGCGGCGGATGATCTGCGCGAGCGACGTCTTGCCGAGCCCGGGCGGCCCCGCGAGCAGGACGTGGTCGAGCGCCTCGCCGCGGCCCCTCGCCGCATCGAGGGCGATCCCGAGCTGCTCCTTGATCCGCTCCTGGCCGACGAAGTCCGCGAGCGACGAGGGCCGGAGCGAGCTCTCGAGCTCCTCCTCGCCGCCGTCCTCGAGAGCGGGCGCCAGCACGCGGTCGGTCATGCCGCCCGCCTCAGCGCGCTGCGAACCTGCTCCTCGATCGGAAGCGACTCGTCGACGTCGACGAGGGCGCGCTCCGCATCGACGAGCGACCAGCCGAGCTCGACCAGCGCCTCTCGCGCCAGCAGCGCCCCACCGCCCGTCGGCGCGTACGCGTCGCCGGCCAGCTTGTCCTTCAGCTCCATCACCACGCGCTGCGCCGTCTTGCGGCCGATCCCCGGAATCGCCTCGAAGCGCGCGAGGTCGTCGCGGGCGATCGCGCGGCGCAGCTCGGCCGGCGGGGAGCCGGAGACGATCGCGAGCGCGACCTTCGGGCCGATCCCGGTCACGCCGAGCAGCAGCTCGAACAGCTCGCGCTCCTCGGCGGTCGCGAACCCGTAGAGCTGGAGCGCGTCCTCCCGGACGTGCAGGTACGTCTCGACGGTGGTCTCCTCGCCGACGCGCGCGCCGACGCGCGGGGTGGCGGCGACGAGGTAGCCGACACCGCCGACGTCGATCAGGAGCCCCGCGGCGGTTCGGGACGCCAGGGTGCCGCGGAGGCGCGCGATCACGAAGCTCTCCCGGAGCGGGTCATCCCCCTACCGTACGGGCACGAGCGGACGACTCCTGCAGAGCCGGCCGGCTCAGCCGGCGAGGCGCAGGAGCGGCGGCGCGAGCACGTGGCAGATCGCGACCGCGAGCGCGTCGGCGGCGTGGTCGGGGCGGGGCAGCTCCTCGAGAGCGAGGATCACCTTGACCATCCGCTGAACCTGCCCCTTGTCGGCGTGCCCGTAGCCGCAGACGGACTGCTTGATGCGGTTCGGCGCGTACTCGACACAGTCGATGCCGGCGGATGCCGCGGCGACGAGCACGACCCCGCGCGCCTGCCCGACGGAGAGCGCGATGCGGGCGTCGGCGCCGACGTACGACTCCTCCAGGGCGACGGCATCCGGGGCGTGCAGCGAGATCAGCTCCCCCACACCTTCGAAGATCGTGAGCAGTCGCCGGTCCACGCGCTCTCGGGCCGAGGTCCGCCACCACCCGTGGCAGGTGGCCCTGAGGCGCCCGTCGCTTTCGTGGACGATTCCGTACCCGCAAGCAGCCGTTCCTGGGTCGATGCCGAGAACCTTCACCGCAAGAGGTTAGGTGCGCCCCCGGACGTTCCTGCCTCTCGGCCGAAGGCAACCGGCTGCCGCGGGCGCCTCCGCATCAGCTGCAGCAGCAGCACCGCCGCGAGCCCGCAGACGCCGGCGACGGCGATCGCGCCGTTCGAGCCGATCGCCTGCGCGGCGGCGCCTGCGAGCGCGAACCCGACTCCCTGCAGGGTCATCAGGCCCGCTGAGTTGAGCGCCATCATCCGGGCGAACAGCCGCTCGGGGGCGGCGTCGCGCAGCAGCCCGTCGAGCCCGAGCGAGTACATCCCGCAGGCGCCGGAGGCGGCAAGCAGCACCAGCGCGGCGGCCATCGGCGGGTCGAGAGCGAAGACGAGGTAGGGAACGAACCCTGCCGCCGCGACCGGCACGACCAGGCGTCGCTGGAGCCGGGGGCGCAGGAAACGCACGCCCGCGAGATCGCCCGCGACGACTCCGAGCGGCATCGCGGCGAGCCACCAGCCGACGAATGCCGACGAGGCGTGCCGCGAGGCGACCGAGGGTGCGGCCAGCGCCTCCGGGGCGACCGAGAACATCGGCACGAGCCAGCCGAGCAGCAGCAGGCGCGCCAGGTCGGGCTGCTTGAACAGCTCCTGCGCGCCCAGCAGCGAGTCCCGCAGGACGCTTCCGCTGCTCGGGCCCGCCGGGTTCGGGTGATCTCCGACGAGGAGCCGGATCAGCGCGAGCGAGGAGAGGAAGGTGAGTGCGTTCAGGAGGATCGCGCCGCTCGTCCCGACCGCGACGACGAGCGCGCCGCCGATCACGTTGCCGCCGATCTGCGCGAGCTGGCCGGCGATCTTCATCAGCGACCTGGCGGGGACATAGGCGCTCGCCGAGACGGTGTCGCGGACGAGCGCGCCGCGGCCCCCGCCCGCCAGCGCAGAGAGCGTCCCGAGAACGAAGAGCAGGCCGAGGAGCGCCGCGACGGGCATCCCGGGCACGGCCATCACGGCGGCGATCAGCGCCGAGGCCGCATCGCAGGCGTTGACGAGGCGCCGCGGCCTCACCCGGTCGACGAGCGACGAGAGCAGCCCGCCTCCGAGCAGGTACGGGACGAACCCGAGCGCGAACGTGAGCGAGGAGTAGAACGCCGAGCCGGTCTGCTCGTAGACGAGCACCGTCAGCGCGACCGCGGCGATGCTCGTTCCGGCGATCGAGATCGACTGGGCGGTGAAGAGCGCCCGGAACTCGCGCGAACGGAGCGCGTCGCCGTACCCGGGCCGCGCCGCTTCGCCCGCCGCGGCACCCACCGGGCTAGGAGGCGGCTGCCTCGAGGACCTGCTCGGGGATGTCGAAGTTCGCGTAGACGTCCTGCACGTCGTCGTTGTCCTCGAGAGCGTCGATCAGGCGCATCAACTGCTTCGCCTTGCCCTCGTCGTCGACGGCGACCGTGGTCTTCGGGATCAGCGACAGCTCGGCGGAGTCGATGCCGAAGCCCGCGGCCTCGATCGCCTGGCGCACCGCGGCGAGACTCTCGGGGGCGCTCGTGACCTGGAAGACGTCGCCGTCCTGCTCGAGGTCCTCGGCGCCCGCGTCGGCCGCGGCGAGGAACAGCTCGTCCTCGTCGACGCCCTCCGCCGGCACCATGACGACGCCGCGCCGCTCGAACTGCCAGGCGACGGCGCCGGTCGTGCCGAGGTTGCCGCCGAACTTCGCGAACGTGTGCCGGACGTCGGAGGCGGTGCGGTTGCGGTTGTCGGTCAGCGCCTCGACGATCACCGCGACGCCCTCCAGGCCGTAGCCCTCGTAGACGACCGTCTCGAAGCTGGCGCCGTCGCTGCCCTCGCCGGCGCCCTTCGCGATCGCGCGCTCGATGTTGTCCTTCGGCATCGAGTACGACTTCGCCTTCTCGATCGCGTTCTGCAGCGCGAGGTTGTTGGCGGGATCGCCCCCGCCCTCCTTCGCCGCGACGATGATCGAGCGCGCGAGCTTCGAGAACAGCTTCCCGCGCTTCGCGTCGGCGGCGCCCTTCTTGTGCTTGATCGACGACCACTTGCTATGCCCTGACAAGACCCGCCTCCTTCACCGATTCGAGGAACAGCTCGTGGAGCCGCGTGTCGTCGGTCAGCTCGGGGTGGAACGCGGCGACGAGGAAGCGGCCCTGGCGCGCCAGCACGGGGTGCCCGTCGACCTCGGCCAGCACCTCGACTCCCGGCCCGAGCTCGTCGATCCACGGCGCCCGGATGAAGACCGCGCGGAGCGGCCTGCTCTCGCCGGGGAGCGACAGGTCGGTCTCGAACGACGCAACCTGGCGGCCGAAGGCGTTCCGGCGCACGGACACGTCGACGAGCCCGAGGTGGTCGCGGTCGAGCACGATCATCCCTGCGCAGGTGCCGAACACCGGCCGCTCGAAGTCCCTGATCGCCTCGTCGAGCCCGTAGAGGCGCATCAGGCGCGTGAACGCGGTCGACTCGCCGCCGGGGATGACGAGCCCGTCGAGCCCGTCGAGCTGGTCGGCCTTGCGGACCTCGACCACCTCGACGCCGAGCCGGCCCAGCATCGCGGCGTGCTCGCGGAAGTTGCCCTGCACGGCGAGAACACCGATCCGGAGCGGCTCCATGCGCTCAATGGTAACGGGCGTGCGAAGCTGGCTCGATGCCGGACGTGCTCGCGATCGCAGCGCCCGAACGCTGAACGCCGTCGCCGTCCTCCTGGCGCTCGGGTCGGCGGCGGCCTGGGGGGTCGCCGACTTCTCCGGCGGGCTCCTCTCGCGCCGGCTGCCGACGATCCCGGTGACCGTCGTCTCGCAGTCGGCCGGCTTCGCAGCCCTGCTCGTCGCGCTCGCGGTCCACGGCGGCGGCCTCGACCGGCGGTCGCTGCTGCTCGGCGTCCTGGCCGGGATCGGCGGCGGCTCGGGCCTGGCGGCGTTCTACAAGGCGCTCTCGCTCGGGACGATGAGCATCGTCTCCCCGCTCGTCGCGTGCGGCGCGGTCGTCCCGTTCGCGGTCTCGATCGCCACCGGCGAGCGCCCCTCGCGTCTCGCGCTCGTCGGGGCCGTGCTGGCGCTCGCGGGAGCGGTGCTCGCCTCGGCCGAGGAGCGGCGCTCGGCCGTCCCCGACCGGGTGCGGGCGATCGGGCTCGCGGTCGCCGCCGCGGTCGCGCTCGGACTCTTCGTGTACTTCCTCGGGCTCGGGAGCCGGGAGGGAAGCCCGCTCTCGACCCTGGTCGGGGCACGCGTCGGCTCGCTCTCGTTCCTGCTCCTGCTGGCGCTCGTCCGGCACAAGTCGGTCGGGGTCGGGCGGCGCTGGCTCCTGCCGGTCGCGGCCGTCGGGCTCTGCGACATCCTCGCGAACGCCCTCTTCGCGCTCGCGGCCGGCCACGGCCTGCTCGCGCTCGTCTCGGTGCTCGGGTCGCTCTATCCGGTCGCGACGGTCCTGCTCGCTCACGCCGTGCTCGAGGAGCGGCTGACGCCCCTCCAGATCGCCGGCGTCGGGGTGGCGCTGGCGGGAGTCGCCGCCGTGAGCAGCGGCTGAGTGCGATGCTTGACGCGTGGACTCGCTCGCGGGCCGGCTGCTCATCTCCTCGCCGTCGCTGATCGACCCGAACTTCAGGCGGACGGTGGTGCTGATGACCCACCACGACGAGGAGGGTGCCGTCGGCCTCGTGCTCTCGCGCCCGTCCGAGCTCACCGTCGCCGAGGCCGTCCCCGATCTCGACGAGCTTCCCCATGTCGACGCGGTCGTCCACATCGGGGGGCCCGTGCAGCCGGAGGCGGTGGTGGTGCTGGTCGAGCTCGACGAGCGGCAGGAGAGCGTCGGGTCGATCGTCGGCACCGTCGGCTACCTGCCGCCGGACATCGCGGCGGACGAGCTCCCGATCCGGCGGGCGCGCGTCTTCGCCGGCTATTCGGGTTGGGGCCCCGGCCAGCTCGAGGCGGAGCTCGCCGAGCCTGCGTGGATCGTCGCCGCTGCGCTGCCCGACGACGTCTTCGCCTCCGACCCCGACGAGCTGTGGCGCACCGTGCTCCAGCGCAAGGGCGGCAAGTTCAACCTGATCGCAACGATGCCGTACGACCCGCGGCTGAACTGAGCAGGCGGCGAGGCGCCGGCCGCCCGTTACAACCATTAAGGGGTCTGACCCCTGGTTGGACGGCCGGCCCGCCGGTCGCACGGGGGCTCGCGGGCACGCCGGACCGCATCCGGCGCGGGACGTACGCTCGCGCTCGTGCTCGGTTGCGGCTCGGCTGCCGGCCATGACAGGACGTCGGGGGAAGACCGGTCTCGCTGCTTGGCAGGCCGGTCCGCGTGGCGGATGATGTGCAGATGCCGACTCAGCCGTCGGGGACGGTTACGCTGGTCTTCACCGACGTCGAGGGTTCGACGCGGCTCTTGCAGGAGCTCGGTCGCGACGCCTACCGGGCTGCGCTGGCCGAGCACCGGCGGATCGTTCGGGCGGCCTGCGCCCGGCACGGCGGCTACGAGGTCGACTTCCAGGGGGACGGGTTCTTCTACGCCTTCGCCTCGGCGGGCGAGGCGGTCGCCGCGGTCGAGGAGGCGATGGGCGGGCTCGCGGAGACCAGGATCCGGATCCGGGTGGGGATCCATACGGGCGAGCCGGGCCTCGACCCGCCGAAGTACGTCGGCCTGGACGTGCACAAGGCGGCGCGGATCATGGGCTCCGGCCACGGCGGGCAGGTGCTGCTCTCGCGGGCGACGGCCGCGCTCGCCGGTCGCAGCGCTCTCCGCGACCTGGGCGATCACCGGCTAAAGGACTTCGACGAGCCGGCGCGGCTGTTCCAGATCGGCGCAGCCGACTTTCCGCCGCTGAAGACGCTCAACAACACGAACCTGCCGCAACCCGCATCGTCGTTCCTGGGGCGCGAGCGGGAGCTGACCGAGGTCACCGACCTCCTCCGCGGCGGCGAGCGGCTGGTCACGCTGACGGGGCCCGGCGGCTCGGGGAAGACCCGGCTCGCGATCGAGGCTGCCGCCGAGGTGGTGGGCCACTACCCGGACGGTGTCTTCTGGATCGGTCTCGCCGCCCTGCGCGAGCCTGCGCTCGTCGTCGAGACGATCGCACAGACCCTCGGTGCGACCGACAGCCTCACCGCGGAGATCGGCGACCGCTCGCTGCTGCTGCTGCTCGACAACTTCGAGCATCTGATCGACGCGGCCGCTGAGCTCTCGGCGCTCCTCGCTGCGTCCCGCAATCTCCGCCTGCTGGTGACGACCCGCGAGCTCCTGCGGCTCCAGGGCGAGACAGAGTATCAGGTGCTGCCGCTTGCCCCGGCAGAGGCCGAGGAGCTCTTCTGCGCCCGCTCGCGGCTGCCGCGTGACGACGAGATCGCCGGGCTCTGCCGGCACCTCGACGACCTGCCGCTCGCGCTTGAGCTGGCGGCGGCCCGCACCGCCGTCCTCTCGCCGGCGCAGATCCGCGACCGCCTCTCGCAGCGGCTCGACCTCTTCAAGGGGGGACGCGACGCCAATCCCCGCCAGCAGACGCTGCGGGCGACGATCGAGTGGTCGTACGAGCTCCTGAGCGACCCGGAGCGGCAGCTCTTCGCACGCTTGGCGGTCTTCGCGGGCGGCTGTACCTTCGAGGCCGCCGAGGAGATCGTGGGCGCCGACCTCGACGGGCTGCAGTCTCTCGTCGACAAGAGCCTCGTCCGCAGGACCGGCGATCGCTTCTGGATGCTGGAGACGATCGGCGAGCTGGCGCGCGAGCAGCTCCAGGGCTCGAGGGAGGCCGGCGAGACCGGGCGCCGGCATGCGTACCACTTCCTCGCGCTCGCGGAACGTGCCGAGCCCGCCCTGAAGGGGCCCGAGCAGCCGGCCTGGCTCGAGCGGCTGGAGGGCGATCACGACAACTTCCGCCGAAGCATCGAGTGGCTGCTCGAGCACGATGAGCCCCAGGGCGCGGTGAGGCTCGCAGGGGCCCTCTGGATCTTCTGGTACATGCACGGCCACGTCGGCGAGGCTCGCCGCTGGCTGCGGCGAACGCTCGAGGCAGCGCCGGAGGAGCCGTCGGCGGCGCGCTCGAAAGCGCTCGACGGCGCCGGCTACCTGGCGCACGAGCAGGGCGAGAACGACGTGGCGATCGGTCTGCTCGAGGCGAGCATCGCCTGCGCGAAGGAGGTGGACGCGGCCTCGGCGGCCGCGCTCGCCTCCGCCCACCTCTGCGGTCGCCTCGTATCCGATCCGGCGGCGGCCCTCGCCGTGGGCGAGGAGGCGGTCGCGCTCGCCCGCGAGGCGGGAGACGACTGGGTGCTCGCGGTCGCGCTAAACAACCTCGGCGAGCTGATCCGGGCAAGCGGAGACCGCGAGCGGGCGACCGCGTACTACGAGGAGGGCCTGGAACTGCGCCGCCGGATCGGCGATATGTCCCGGATCGCCCTGTCGTTGATCAACCTCGCCGAGATGGCGCTCCTCGAGGGCGACACCGGCCGGGCGGCCGCGCAGCTCGCCGAGGCCGCCGAGATCGCAACCGCGCTCGGCGACAAACGGCACATCTGCTTCGCACGCGGCGGGCTCGCCTGGGTCGCCTACCTCGAGCGGCGCTGGGAGGACGCGGACGCGGAGGCGCGGGAGAGTCTGCGCCTCGCGCGGGAGCTCGGCATGAAACGCCAGCTGGTTGACGAGGTCTTCTGCCTCGCCGGAATCGCGGCAGCCACGGGAGACGCGCCGCGGGCGGCACGGCTTGCAGCCGCCGCGGAGCACCACATCTCGCTCATCGCACCGGAACCGACACTTACCGACGCCACGCCCCACCGGGCGGCCATCGAGAGCGCGAGGGCCGTCTGCGACCGCAAGACCTGGGAGGCAGCCTGGGCCGCAGGCCGGACGCTGACCCTCGACGAAGCAGCGGAGCACGCGCTCTCCCTCTCCTGACGGGGCAGCGCGGCAAGCTCCGACCGGTCAAGGCGCCTAGCGGAATCGAACCGCTGTAACCGGCTTTGCAGGCCGTTGCCTAACCACTCGGCCAAGGCGCCAGGAGGGCTTGCAGGGGCTCGTGGATGCCGCAGCCTCCCTCGCGAGCATAGCTTCACGCGGCACCGCGGCTGCCTTCGAGGGTCGAGCTCGTCCGTCGGATCGCCGGTCTACCCTTCGGCCGGGGGGTGCACGGCGCAGCGAGGCGCCGGAGACCACGGAGGAGCGCCCATGATCGAGATCACCGCGAGGCACATGGAGGGCGGGACGCAGCACGAGCACATCGCCGCCGTGCGCTGGGTCGATCCCGCCGGCGGCGAGTCGGGCGAGCTCTCCCGCGAGGCGCTCGTGGAGTGGATCGACAGGCAGGGGGGAGGGCCCGCGTGCGGGACGGGACGAGCGTCGCCGTCGTCGCCGTCGTCCACGGCGACCCTCCGTACCTGCGCACCCACGCCGACAACCGCTGGTCGGACCACCTGCTCGCGCTGCCCGAGTACTGACGGCCGCTGCTACGAGGTGACGACGTTCAGGCTGACCCCGCCGAGCTCGTACCCGCCGCCGTCGACCGTGACGGCCCGCTCCTCGATCTCGGCGCGAACGGCTGCGCGTTCAGCCTCGTCGAGGACAGCGAGCGCGAGCGCGACCGGCCCGCGCAGCTCGCTGACGAAGTACCACAGCTCTTCGGCGTCCGCGAACCGGTAGGCGACGCGCAGCTCCTCGATCTCCGGCTCGGCGAAGCCGGCTTCGCGGACGAGGCGTGCGAT
Source organism: uncultured Actinomycetes bacterium (assembly GCA_963796625.1). Lineage (GTDB taxonomy): Bacteria > Actinomycetota > Thermoleophilia > Gaiellales > Gaiellaceae > PALSA-600. Next base: position 623,653 of record CAWCME010000002.1, on the reverse strand, counting down.
CGCCTCCGGGTTCCGCCGCTCCGAGAGGCGGAGCTCGTCGCCGCTCTGCGGCCCGAGGCGGCCGCGCGCCACCATCGCGTCGACCGGGACCGTCATCCACGGGTTCCGGGCCCGTTCGGCCCAGGCCGAGAAGGCCAGCCGGCCACCGCCGCGCAGTACGCGCCTGATCTCGCTCAGGGCACGAGGCGGATCGCCCCTGAGGATGTAGCCGAAACGGCAGAGAACGCCGTCGACGCTCTCGCCGGCCAGTTCGAGCTGCTCGGCGTCGAGGACACGGAACTCCGCATTGGCGACGCCGAGGAGGCCGGCGACCCGCTCGGCCGCCTCGACCATGTCCGGCGAGCGGTCGCTCGAGATCAGGCGGCCGCCGGCGCCGAGCCGGGCCGCGGCCAGGAAGCCCGTCTCGCCGGTACCGGCGGCCACGTCGAGGATCGTCTGGCCGGGCTGCGGGTCGAGCCGCGCGACGAGCCACTCGCTCACCGGGCGCGTCGACTCCCAGAGGAGCTCCCGCCCGCGCTCCCAGCGCGGCGCCAGCTCCTGCCAGCAGTCGAGGCCCTCGCGCCGCCGCGGGGCGCTCCCCATCAGAGCGAGAGCAGCTGCTCGAGCTCGGCCCGCGACGGCTCCCAGGCGCCCGCGGCCGCGTTTGCGCGCACCTGCTCCGGCGTCATCGCGCCGGCGATCACCGAGCAGACCGCGGGCTGGGCGGCGAGCCCGCCGATCGCGACCTCGAGCAGGCCGACGCCGCGCTCGACCGCGAACGCCTCGAGCGCCTCGAGCCGCCGCCACTTCTCCTCGGAGACCCGCTCGCCCGAGGCTATGCGCGTCCCCTGCGGCCAGGCCTCGCTCCGGCGGTACTTTCCGGTGAGCAGGCCGCTTGCCAGCGGGAAGTACGGGATGAAGCCGATTCCCAGGTCGGCACAGGCGGGGATCAGGTCCGCCTCCGGCGCGCGCTCGAGCCACGAATACTCGTTCTGGGCCGACACGAACCGTGCGAGCCCCCGCGCGAGCGAGGTCCGGTCGGCCCCCACGACCTGCTCCGCCGACATGTTCGAGGAGCCGATCCAGCGCACCTTGCCCTCCTGCACGAGCTCGTCCAGCGCCCCGAGCGTCTCCTCGATCGGCGTGACGCCGTCGGGGCGGTGGTACTGGTAGAGGTCGACGTGGTCGGTGCCGAGCCGCCGCAGCGAGCGCTCGATCGCCTCCCGGACGTAGGCGCGCGAGCCGCGGGCGATCTCGTTGTCGCCCCGCCCGCTCCCCCACCCGAACTTGGTCGCGATCACGACGCGGTCGCGGCGCCCGGCGAGGGCGCGCCCGAGGAACTCCTCGCTCAGCCCGTCGCCGTAGGACTCGGCCGTGTCGAAGAGGGTGATGCCGGACTCGACCGCGGCATTGACCACGGCACGCGCCGACGGCTCGTCGATCCGCCAGCCGAAGTTGTTGCAACCGACCCCGACCACCGAAACGACGAGCCCGGAGCTACCGACCTGCCGCTCGCGCACGACCCGACGCTACCTAACGCTTGCGGGCCACGACGTGGAACACGTGCCAGTGCTTTGGCTTGCCGATCAACGTCGTGCCCTCGCCGTCGAACTCGTCGAGCAGCTCGATCTCGTACGGCGCGAGCAGCTCCCCGACCTCGAGCTCGGTGTGGACGACGATCCCCGTGCGGGCCCAGTCGTCGCGATCGCCGAAGAACTGGCCGCAGAACCGCCCCCCCGGCCTGAGCGAGCCGGTGATCCGCTCCCAGAGCCCGGCGAACGCCCCACGTGGGGTGAAAGGGAGGGAGAAGCTCGCGTTGACGAGGTCGCACACGGGCCACTCGGCCTCCTCGAAGGGGCCGACGCGCGCCTCGAGCCGGCCCGTGTCGGGGCCGACGAGAGCGCGCAGGCGGTCGATCGCCTCCTGCTCGCGGTCGATCGCGATCACGCTCCAGCCCCGGCGCAGCAGCTCGGCCGTGTCGCGCCCGGTGCCGGCTCCGAGATCGAGCGCGAGCCCCGGCGTGGGAAACCGGTCGGCCGCGTCGACGAGCGTCGCGCGCGCGTCCGTGGCGGCGAGCCGGAAGTAGCGGTCCCACGGCCGCCAGGCCTCGTCGAGCACCCGCAACCAGTTGCGGTGGGTGATCTTCGCGATCGTCTCCTCGTCGTGACCGCGCGCCCGCAGGGCGTCGACGAGCCGCGGCAGCCCCGCGATCCCGCCCAGCTCGTCTGGAATGACCGCCCCGTCGAAGTCCGACCCGAAAGCCACGTGGTCGGCGCCCATCCGCGCGACGAGGTAGTCGACGTGGCGGACGATCTCCGCCATCGGCGTCGAGGCGTCCCGGCCGCCGTCGGCGCGCAGGAAGAGGACGCCGAAGTTGACGCCGACCACGCCGCCCGACTCGGCGATCGCATCGAGCTGGCGGTCGGTCAGGTTCCGCGTCGACGGGCACAGGGCGTGGGCGTTCGAGTGGGTGGCGACGATCGGCGCCTGGGTGATCCGCGCCACGTCCCAGAACCCGGCCTCGTTCAGGTGGGAGACGTCGACGAGGATGCCGAGCAGGTTGCAGGCATGGACGAGGCTCGCTCCCGCGCCGGTGAGGCCCGGGCCGGTGTCGGGGGAGGACGGGAACCTGAACGGCACGCCCTCGCCGAACGCGTTCGGCCGCGACCAGGTGATCCCGACCGAGCGCAGCCCGCGGTCGTACCAGCGCTCGAGGTCGGAGAGATCGGGCTCGAGCGGCTCGGCCCCCTCGAGGTGCATGACCGCGTTCACCCGACCGGGGACGATCTCGTCGACCCGCCGCACGATCGCGACCTCGAGCCCTTCGAGGACGTCCGCCTGCCCCTCGACGGCGCGGCGCGCCCCCTCGAGCTCGAGCGGCGCATCGAGGGGCCGGTCGTACGGCACTTCCTCGGGCAGCTCGAACTCCGGGCCGAGCGCGCTGAGCGCGAAGAATCCGCCCGCGAACCCGACCTCGGCGGCCCTCTCCAGGTCGATGTGAGCGGGCTCCAGCCCGAGCCAGACGCGGAGCGCAAGGTCGTTGTGACCGTCGAGGATCACGCCGGCATCCTATGGGGCTCGCGGCTCCGGGCCGTTTCGACCGGGTGGTACCGTCGCCGTGAAATGGGGGCGGGCCACGCACACAGCCACGCCGATCATCGCCACGGCCTGCGCGAGGACACCGACGCGAGACGCCTCACGACGGGTCTCGCGCTGATCGTCGCGTTCATGGGCGCTGAGATCGTCGCCGGCATCCTCTCCCACTCGCTGGCCTTGCTCTCGGACGCCGCGCACATGCTCGTCGACGCCGGGGCGCTACTCCTCTCGCTCGCCGTCCTCCGCCTCGTCCGGCGGCCGGCGCGCGGGAACCTGACCTTCGGGCTGCAGCGCCTGGAGGTGCTCTCGGCCCAGGCGAACGGCGCGACACTGCTCGTGCTCGCCGGGCTGATCGTCTACGGCGGCATCCGGCGGCTCGTCACGCCGACGAGCCCCGGCGGCCTGACGATGCTCCTCGTCGCGCTCGCGGGAATCGTCGTCAACCTGCTCGCGACGCGCGAGCTCGCGCAGGCCAACCGCTCCTCCCTGAACATCGAGGGCTCCTTCCAGCACCTGCTGACTGACCTCTACGCGTTCGCGGCGACCGCGGTCGCGGGGGCGGTAATCCTCGTCGCCGGCTACGACCGCGCCGATCCGATCGCGGCCCTGCTCGTGGCCGCGCTGATGCTCCGCGCCGCTGTCGGGCTCCTGCGAGCGTCGGGCCGGGTCCTGCTCGAGAGCGCGCCCGAGGGTGTCGACGTCGAGCAGGTCGGGCTCGCGATGGCGGGCCACCCGCGGGTGGCCGAGGTGCACGACCTGCACGTCTGGGAGATCAGCTCCGGCTTCCCGGCCCTCTCGGCCCACGTCCTGGTCGAGCCGGGCGCAGACTGCCACGCGATCCGGCGCGAGCTCGAGCACCTCGTCGGCGAGAGGTTCGAGCTCGAGCACACGACGCTCCAGGTCGACCACACCCACGCCGAGCGCTTGCTCCAGATCGGCGACGAGCTGCCCGGACACGGCGCGTCGGAAGCCCCTACGGACTGAGCTCGCCCGACCGGGGCGTCCCTCGTACGGCGGGAGGTTCCCGGGCGCCGTTCCCCCGTCACCGCGCTGAAACAGGTCCTGGCGGCGCGTTCGCTCCTGCGGGAAAGCGGCAGAGCGACCGGGCCGGCGGGCGCCGCCCTTCCCTGCGGCCACCCCGGGCGCCGAGTTCGTCACCTCGCCTTCACCCGATTACTACCCATGATCCGTGCCGGCGCCGGGAGAGTCGGGCTCGCAAACGACACCCTGGAAGGGAGCACAACGGTCGATGAAGCCGAACCCGACAACCGTCCTGACAGCCTTGCAGGCGCCCGTCGCCTCGACGCGGCGCCGGAAGGCCGCGCTCGCGGCCCTGCTCGGGGCCGCAGTCCTGGCCTCCGTGCTGCTGGCCGCGACATCCACGGGAGCCTCCTCCGCAGATGCGCCGGCGCCGCCGCCCCCCGCCCCCGGCCCGGGGCCGGGTCCGGGCGGGCCCGACCACCTGGGGATCCCGCCGGGGAAGATCAAGCACGTCTGGCTGATCATCCTCGAGAACAAGTCGTACGACGCGACGTTCACCGGACTGAACGACAACACGTACCTCTGGCAGACGCTGCCGTCCCAGGGAGTCCTCCTGAAGAACTACTACGGCACCGGCCACTTCAGCCTGGACAACTACATCTCGATGGTCAGCGGGCAGGCGACGCAGGCCGACACGCAGGCCGACTGCCCGTACTACGACAGCTTCGCGGGCTCGATCGACACGACGGGCAACCTGCAGACGAACCCGAACTACGGGCAGCTCGTCTCGAGCGCCGGCGCGAACGCCGCGGCCGGCCAGAACGGCTGCGTCTACCCGGCGACCGTGCCGACGCTCTTCGACCAGCTCGACGCGGCGCACGTGAGCTGGAAGGGCTACGCGCAGGATCTCGGCAACCCGGACGCATCGTCGAGCGGCACGCTCGCGAGCCCCGGAACGGGCCAGTCCCACGACGCGGGCGTCGATGTCTGCGGGTCGCCGTTCTCGAGCCCGGGCGCGACCGGCAGCACCGCCCAGGCAAACCCGGGCAGCGCGAACGCGACCGACCAGTACGTGCCCAAGCACTTCCCGTTCCCGTGGTTCGAGTCGATCCTCGGGTCCGGCGACTGCAACTCGGCCCACATCGCGAACCTGTTCGACCCGACCAACGGCCTCTACCACGACCTTCAGAGCGAGGCGACGACCCCGGCCTTCAGCTGGATCTCGCCGAACAACTGCAGCGACGCCCACGACGCCGTCTGCCACGGCAACAACCTCTCGGGCGGCTTCTCCGACCCGAACACGCCCAACCCGCCGCTCAACTACACGGGTGGGCTCTACGCCTCGGACCTCTTCCTCGAGCACGTCATCCCCGAGATCGAGGCCTCGCCGGCGTTCAAGGACGGCGGCCTGATCGACGTCACCTTCGACGAGGCGTTCCCGCCGTTCACCTATAGCGGCAACAGCTTCGCCAACTCGACGACCGACCAGCCGAACGCCGCGACCTCGATCGCCTCCGACTCCGCAGGCGAGACGATCGACGGCCAGACGGTCCACGCCGAGCCGACGGGCCCGAACACGCCGCTCGCAACCGACGCCCACGGCAACCAGCTCTATCCGGGGCCGGGGTACAACGCCTACGTCGATCGCCCGACCAGCTGCCTCGCCCAGACGGTGCCCGCAAAGCTTCCCGCCGGCACCTGCATCCTCGGCGGCGGCAGCCATCCGCCGGTCCAGCGCACCGACGCCGGCGCAAACGCACCGCTGGGAAGCTCGACGATCCTCGACAACGCCGTCGTCGCCACCGACGCCGGCCGCGCGGTGACCGGCACCGGCATCCCGGCCGGCGCCTTCGTCGGCCAGGTCACCGACACCCCGGTCGTCGGGGGCACGACTCCGAGCCAGTCGGGCGGGATCGCCGACACCGGCTCGTTCACGCTCGTCGACGCATCCGGCCTCCCGCTGAACACGACGGCGGCGGTCAGCGGCGTCACCGTCGTCCAGCGCAACGCGTCGGACGACCCGCTCTACGACGCCACCGACGCCACCACGGGCGGCGGCGACACCGGCAGCGTCCTGATCAGCCCGTTCATCAAGCCGGGCAGCGTCAGCACGGTCTACTACAACCACTACAGCTGGCTGCGCACGATGGAGGACCTCTTCAACGTCGCACCGGCCTCGAAGGGACTCGACGGGAAGGGTCATATCGGCTACGCGGCCCAGCCCGGGCTCGACCCGTTCGGGCCCGACGTGTTCGACAACCCCGGTGGCCCTCCGGGGCCGCCGCCGCACCGGCCGGGGCACTGATCCACGCACCGGCCGAGGATCGGTTGCGCGGGAGCCGGGCCTCGCGGCCCGGCTCCCGCGCGGTCCGGATCGCCGCGCTCGCAGTCGCAGCCGCGGCGATCGCCGCCGCGGTCGGCGTCTACCTCGCCCGGCCCGGCCCCTCGCAGCCCGCGACGGACCGGTACGGCGGGCTGCCGAGCTGGCTGCCGCAGGCGAAGGTCCCCGTCGGACGAATTGCGAGCGCGAGCGCCGCGCATCCCTGGCTCGCGATCGAGGGCGACACCGTCTCGGTCCACCTCGCCGACGCCCGCGTACTCGTGACGGCGGTCGGCCCGGTGGTGCCGGAGGAGGGCCGGTTCCCGGTGCCGCAGACGACCCCGTGCGCCTTCACGGTCACGTTCGCCGCCGCCTCGAGGCGTCTGCCGCTCGACCCGAAGGCATTCACGATCCTCGACGAGCTCGGCCACGTGCACAGCCCGGTCGTGACCGCCGCCGGAGGCGGCGCCCCGCCCCGCTCGGTCCCGCCCGTCCGGACCGTGACCCTGAAGGTGAGAGACGTGCTCCCGACGGGCAGCGGCACCCTGCGCTGGGCGCCGCGGCGAACCGCCCCGATCGTCTCCTGGGACTTCGACGTCGAGATCGACTGAGCCCGCATCCTCCGGTCGCGCGCGGGCCCGCCGGCCGCGCGCCCGGCCGCTCGAGGCCGGGCTCCCCCGCCCGCTCCTCGCAGCGTCTCTGATCCTTTGCGGTCGTGGGTGGGAAGTCGAACGAGGTCGCCGTCGTCGTGCCGCACTACAAGGCGAACCTGACCGCCGACGAGCAGATCTCGCTGCGGTACCTGCTCCACCACCTCGGTGCCTACGACCGCTACCAGGCCGTCCCCGAGAGCCTCGAGACGCCTCTCGACGGGTTCGAGATCGAGCGCTTCCCGGACGGGTACTTCACGAGCGCGGCCGCGTTCGGCACCGTGCAGCTCCGCAAGGCCTTCTACGCCGCTTCGCCGCCTACGAGCACGTCCTCATGTACCAGCTCGACGCGCTCGTCTTCTCCGACCGGTTGCTCGAGTTCTGCGCCGGAGACTACGACTACATCGGCGCGCCGTGGGTCGGCGTGCGCTGGCTCGAGCGGCCGGCGGTCGGGAACGGCGGCTTCTCGCTGCGGCGGGTGCCGAGCTTCCTCCGGGTGCTCGAGTCGCATCGGTATCTGCTCGGCGGCCCGGACCGCCACCCCGGCGCACTCGATCCCAGGCGCTGGCCGGACGCGATCGGCTACCGACGCGGGGGCGCCTCGGACATCTTCTGGTCGTTCGACGCCCCGAGGCGCCACCCCTGGTTCCGCGTCGCTCCGGTCGCGGCTGCGCTCCGGTTCGCATTCGAGGTCTCGCCGAGGGACTGCCTCGAGCTCACCGGAGGCGAGGTCCCGTTCGGCTGCCGCGCCTGGGCCCGCTACGGCCGGGCGTTCTGGGACCCGTACCTGCTTCCCGCCTGGGCCGCCGAGCGGAGCGGGCCTACCGGCGCGGCCCGCGGCCGCCGCGCGCGCTCACTCAGTGGAAGAGCGTGAGCTGGGTCGGGCGGGGCCCGCGAGATCCTCGATCGAGACGACGAACCAGAGGAGGGTGAGGAGCATGAGCCCCACGTCGGCGACGCTCGTCGTCCACGAGTGGATGCCCACCACGGCGAGGTCGGCGATCAGGAGCCCGAGCGTCGCGAGCCACGCGATCCGGGTGGCGGCCCGCAGGCGGAGCCCGAACCACCGCTCGCGGGCCGAGGCTGCCGGCGGAAGCGCTCCGGTCAGCACCAGGACGCGCTCGACCGCCCGTTCGGCCCGCCGCGCGCGCAGCCGCCGGCCCCGCCGGCGGTGGAGACTCGCTTCCGTCTCGGCGGCGCGGAGGAGCGAATCGAGGATCAGGCCTCGATAGTGCTCCCGGAAGGGATCGACGATCGGCTGCGGCACGCGCAACTCGCGCACCCCCACATGTTCGGCCGCGGGCCCGATTGCCCTGCTCGCGCCGGCACCCGCGCCTACTCCAGGGGATGCTCCCACCCGGGCACGAGCAACACCGGGCACGGCGCCTGGTGGACGACCCTGTGTGCGACGCTGCCGAACAGGACGAGCCCGATCGTGCCTTGGCCGTGCGAGCCGAGGACGATCATCCTCGGCTTGCGCTGACGGGCGACGAGGCAGATCTCGTGCGCTGCGTCTCCGTGGCGGCTGAGCGTCTCGGCCGCGACGCCGGTGGCCTCGGCCTCCCGCTTCGCCTCCGCGAGCACTTCGGCTGCGTGCCCCCGCTCGATCTCGGCGAGGTCGACCGCGACCTTCCCGATCGGCACGCCGAAATCGCCTCGCAGCTCGCGCCATGCGGTCACGAACAGAAGCTCGTCGCCGGTCGCCCGGGCGAGCTCGCAGGCGAGCCGCGCGGCCGCCTTCGCGGCCTCGGAGCCGTCGATCGCGACCAGGATGGTCATCGCGATGCGAGGGTTGCCGCCGCCGGCTGCCCGGGCATCCGGGAAGCGGCCGATCGGCGCTGCGGGTTTCCCGTACCGGACCCGCTGCGAGGTTCGGTTCCGACCCGTGCCCGGACGGTCAAGATGTCGGCGATGGCGGACGCGGCCCCAGCCGGCAGCTGGACGGGGAGCCTCGGGCTGAGCGAGGCCGAGGCCAGGCGCCGCCTCGCCGCCCGCGGGCCCGTCGGCAAGCCCCGGACGAGCCGGTCGTACGCGAGCATCGTCCGCGCGAACGTCTTCACCGTGTTCAACGTGATGCTCGGCGTCGCGGGCGGGATGACGCTGGCCTTCGGAGACCCGCAGGACGCGCTCTTCCTCGGCGTGCTGGTCGCGAACGCGACCATCGGCACCGTCCAGGAGGTGCGCGCCAAGCGCGTGCTCGACCGGATGTCGGCGCTCGTCGCTCCCCACGCCACCGTCGTGCGCGACGGCGAGTCGCGGCGGGTCGCAGTCGAGCAGGTCGTCCCGGACGACGTCCTGCAGATCGGCCCGGGCGACCAGATCGTCGCCGACGGGACGCTGGCCGAGGCGAGCCACCTCCGGCTCGACGAGTCGATCCTGACGGGCGAGTCGCGGCTCGTCGACCGCGCGCCGGGCGACGAGGTCCGCTCGGGCTCGTTCGCCGTCGAGGGGACGGGGCTGTTCACGGTCACCGCCGTCGGCGAGGAGAGCTACGCGACCCGGGTGACCGGCGAGGCGCGCTCGTTCCGCCACGAGCGGTCGCCGCTCGAGAGATCGCTCAACCGCCTGCTCTTCGTGCTGCTCGCGGTAATGATCCCGCTCGGGCTGCTCGTCGGCTTCGGGCTCTGGCACCGCCACGTCAGCCTGCACAGCGCGGTGCCGACGGCGGTCGCCTCGGTCGTGACGCTGATCCCGGAGGGGCTCGTCCTCCTGACGAGCCTCACCTACGCCTTCGGGGCGGTCGCGATGGCCCGGCGCGGCGGGCTCGCCCAGCAGCTGAACGCGATCGAGTCACTCGCCTCGGTCGACGTCGTCTGCCTGGACAAGACCGGGACGCTGACCGAGCCGCGCCTGCGGGTCGTCGGGCTGGTCGGCCCGGACGGGCTCGCGGACGAGCTCGGCCGCTACGCGGCCTCGGCAACGGTTCGCAACTCGACGCTCGAGGCGATCGCGGAGCGGTACCCGGGCACGGCTGAGCCGCTCGAGGACGAGCTTCCGTTCGCCTCGCGGCGCCGCTTCGGCGGCCAGCTGCGAGGCGGCGTCGCCCAGGTGCTCGGCGCGCCCGAGCACTTCGGGCTCGGCTCGCTCGCGGGAGCGGCGGAGCAGGGCATGCGCGAGGGCCGCCGCGTGCTCGCGTTCGCCCGGGCGCCGGCGATCGAGACGGAGCAGCCGCAGGCGCACGGGCTCGTGCTGCTCGCCGAGGAGCTCCGCCCGGCCGCGCGCTCCACCGTCGAGTGGCTGCGGCGACAGGGGGTCGAGCTGAAGGTGCTCTCGGGCGACCGGCCCGAGACGGTCGCCTCGATCGCCCGCGACGCCGGGATCGAGGGCGCCGCGTTCGACGCCTCCCAGCTTCCCGAGGGGGCGGCCGAGCTCGCGCAGATCCTCCGCGACCACGCGATCCTCGGCCGGATCTCGCCGCAGGACAAGCGCCGGGTCGTCCAGGCCCTCCGGCGGGACGGGGCGTATGTCGCGATGATCGGCGACGGGGTGAACGACGTCCCGGCGCTGAAGGCGGCGCAGCTCGCGATCGCGCAGGGGTCGGGGACGCAGATGGCCCGCAGCGTGGCCGACGTCGTGCTCCTCGACGACGACTTCTCGACGGTGCCGCCGATGGTCGAGGAGGGCCGGAAGATCCTCCGGAACGTCCAGCGGGTCTCGAAGCTGTTCGTCACGAAGTCGGCGGTCGCGGCGTTCCTCGTGCTCTCGATCGGGCTCTCGAAGACCGCGTACCCGCTGCTACCCAGGCAGTTGACGCTCGCGGCGACCCTGACGATCGGGATCCCCGGCTTCTTCCTGGCGCTCGCCCCGAGCAGCGGCCGGTTCCTCTCCAGCGGCTTCCTCCGCGACCTGGCGCAGTTCTCGCTGCCGGCCGGGACGGCGGCCGGGCTCGGCGTCGTCTCGAGCTACCTGTTCGCGCTCAACCTGCTCGGGCTGCACCTCGTGCCCGCGAGAACGGTGGCGGTGACCGTGCTCGTACTCGTCGGCCTGTTCCTGATCCTCGCCCTCGAAGCCGCCGGCCGGAAGCGCGGCGTCGCCGTCTCGGTCCTCTGCGCGGCCCTGCTCGTCGCGTACCTCGTCGTCCTCGCGCTGCCGCAGCTGCGGGAGTTCTTCGCCCTCGCGGCGCCGAGCCCGCAGGTGATCCTGCCCGCGATCGGCGGCGCGACGATCGCGATCCTGAGCCTCGTGGCCCTCGACGACCGCTTCATCCCGGGCCGCAGCTGACCGCCGCACGCTGCGGAAGAGCAGCGCCTCGCGCCGGGGCCGGGCCGCCGAGCCCCGCGTCGACGTGACGGCGGTAGATCAGGGCTTCCGCTCCAACGCGGTCTCGATCCGGTCGAGGCGCTCGACGATCTCCTGGATCGAGTCGGCCGGGAGCCGGTCCTGCCTCGCCTGCCGTTCCTCGTGCGCCCGGTGGACGAACGCGCTCGTGATCGCGGCTGTGATCACGGTCAGGAATCCGAGCCCGCCCAGCATGACGAGCGTCGCCACGATCTTGCCGGCGGCGTTCCCCGGGACGTGGTCGCCGTACCCGACCGTGGTGACCGTCTGGACGGCCCACCAGAGCCCCCCGCCGTAGGAGGGGAAGCTCTGGCGATCGACGAGCGTCATCGCCACCCCGGAGATGAGCGTCAGCGAGGTCGTGACGGTGGCGATGATCGCCGCCGCCTGCCGGGGCCGGGTGGCACGCTGGAGGATGCGGTCGAGCCAGCGCTCGGGCGTGGTCTCGAAGTCCATGCCGCTCGACTTCGCGACGGCGGCGGCCGGTCCTCCCGCGGCGGCGAACGCCCCATTCTTGGCGTTTTCTTAGCCGATGCTCAGGGCGCTCTCATCGCCGGACGCTTTCCTTGAGAGCGACAGTTTCCCTCGGAGGAGCCCTGATGCCTTCACCACCCGCAGTCCCACCGGATAGACCCTCGGCAAGCTCGCGCATCGAGGCCGCCCGCAGGCGGGCGGCCGGCGCGCGGCGCGGGATCGCCCTGGCCGCGGTCGCATCCTTCGGCGTCGGCCTAGTGCTCGTCCGCGCCAGTCACCCGGCCGGAACGCACGCCTCCTCGGCCGGGCTCGCCGCGCCCGCCTCCCTCCTCGCCGAGATCCAGGGAAGCTCGCTCGGCGGCGGCTCGATCTCGTCCGCGTCCGGCCCGCCCGCGGCGGCGACGTCGACCTCGTGAGCGAACGGACCTTCAGCGCGATGGGCTGCGAGGTGGTGGTCTCCGGCGCAGGCCGGCGCGCGTTCGAGAGCATCGTGGCCCTCTTCGAGGAGCGCGAAGCGACCTTCAGCCGCTTCCGCCCGAGCAGCGAGCTCGCCCGCGTCAACGCCGCCCCGGGGTCGGCCGTGAGCGTCTCCCCCACGTTCGCGGCCGCCCTCCGGGCGGCGATCGGCGCCGCCCGCAGCACCGGCGGCCTGGTCGATCCGACCGTCGGCGCGGCGATCGAGGCGATCGGCTACGACGCCGACTTCCATCAGCTCGCCCCCGACCCGCGGCCCGTCGAGACCGCGCCGCGCAGCGACTGGCGCCGGATCCTGATCGGCGCCGGCGTGCTCGTCCGCCCGGCCGGCACCGTCATCGACCTGAACGGCGTCGTCAAGTCGATGACGGTCGACGGCGCCGCGGCGCTGCTCGACGGGCCGGGTTTCGTCTCCGCGGGCGGCGACATCGCGGCGCGCGGGCTTCCGCTCGCCGTCGCGCTCCCCAGTGGGGGCACGGTCACGCTCGAGTCCGGCGGCATCGCGACAAGCGGCAGCGCCACGCGACGCTGGCTGCGGGGCGGCCGCCTCCGCCACCATCTGATCGACCCGCGCACCGGCCTCTCGTCGGAGTCCCCCTGGACCCATGTCACCGCCGTCGGCCGCGACTGCCTGAGCGCCGATGTGGCCGCGAAGGCCGGCTTCCTGCTCGGCGGTGACGGCCCGGCCTGGCTCGACGAGCGCGGGGTCGCAGCCCGCTTCGTCGCCGCCGACACGGTGGTCGAGAACGGCCGCTGGCGGCGAAGCGTCGACCGCGAGCCGGCATGGGCCTGACAGCCAGCCCGATCGACTGGTACGCGGCCCGCACCGCGGGCATCGTCGCCTACCTGCTCCTGACCGGCGTCGTGCTCGTCGGGCTGACCCTGTCGGGGCAGCTGCAGGTGCCGCACTGGCCGAAGTTCGCGGTCGCGGACGTGCACCGCTTCGGCGGCCTGCTGGTCGGGGTCTTCGTCTCGCTGCACGTCGCGACGATCGCGATCGACAGGTACACGCCGTTCTCGCCGACACAGCTGCTCGTCCCGCTGACCGCGCACTATCGCCCGCTATGGACGGCGGTCGGGATCGTCTCGGCCGAGCTGCTCGTCGCGCTTGCGCTCACGAACGCGCTCCGCAAGCGGGTCCCCTATCGCTGGTGGCGGCGGCTCCACGTGCTCAACTTCGCCGTCTGGGGCGGCGCAACGGTGCACGGAATCGGCTCGGGCACCGACACCCGCTCGCTCTGGATGATGACGATCTACGCCGTCTCGGTCTCGAGCGTGCTGGCGGCGCTCGCCTGGCGCTCGACCCGGAAGCAGCTCGCCCCTGCCGCGGTCAGGGGGGTGGCGGGCGCCGCCGCGCTGCTCGGGCTCGCGGCGGCGCTCGGGCTCGCCGCCGCTCCCCACAGCCGCGCCGCACGCCGGCCGGCCGTTGCGGCGCCGGTCGCCTTTGCGGACAGCTTCAAAGGCTCGTTGACCCAGCGCGACGGCGCCTCGGGAGCTCTCGTGTCGATCGTCGGGAACGGCAGCGGCGCCCGCCGCGTGCTGCTTCGGCTCGACCTCGTCACCCCCGACGGCCGGTCGATCACCGACACCGCCCTCCAGCTCAGGGACATCGCGAGCGGCTCGGTCTGCAGCGGCGCGGTCTCGCAGCTCGGCGCGTCCGGGTTCAGCGGCACCTGCAGCTTCTCCGGCGGCGGCTCGAGGTCGGTCTCGGGCGCCTGGCGGATCTCCGGCCGGCAGGTGACCGGAAGCCTGACCGTCAAGGCGTAGGTCAGCTCTGCGCGACGATGACGGGCGCCCCGATCGGGAGCCAGTCGTAGAGGAAGGCCATGCTGTCGTGCGGGACGTGGACGCAGCCGTGGCTCGCATACGGGCCGTACTCTGAGCCCGCGCCGAAGGCGCTCGGCGGCTCTCCCGGGTCGTCGTGCAGGAAGTCGCCGCCGTAGAAGTCCATCGCCCAGGTCACGGGGGTGGGCGGGTACCAGAACGGGTTGCCGGGAGGCCAGGGCGAGTTGAAGACGAAGGGGCTCGCGCGGAACTTGATCGAGTAGCTGCCGACCGGAGTCGGCAGGGCCGAACGGCCCGTCGTCACCGGCGTCGTCAGCACCGGCTTGCCGTTCAGGTACGCGGTCAGGGTCTGGGCGCCGAGACGCACGACGACCGCCTTCTGCGGGTCCGCCGGGGCGACCGCCCCCTTCTCGACTGCGAGCGTGAGCAGCTGCCTGCTGCCGGTGCGGATCTCGTTTGCGATCAGGGACTCCATCCGCTTCTCGTCGACCTGGAGCGACTTCACGGCGGGCCGGACAACCGCGCGCCTCCCGACCAGGACCACGCTTGCCGGGTGGGGCCTGCGCCCCCAGCGCCGGCTCAGCGCCGCAACGTACGCGCGCAGGCGCGTCGGGTCGACCGAGATCGAGGCCCGCGGGAGCGACTCGCCGGGCGAGGCGACCAGGGCCGAGGCGATCGCGCGGGTCGCGCCGACGCGGGCACCGGCCTTCGCAGCGGCGACGTGCCAGAACGCTCCCGCGTAGGAGAGGCGGAGCGGGGCGGCGAGCGGCCGGGTGAGCCGGCGCAGTGCCGCGTCGCGGCTCAGGCCGCCGACGGGGACCGAACCGATCTCGACCCCCTGGGGGACGTGACCGGCGGCAAGCGTTCGGAACGTCCGGTCGGCGCCCGCCACGGTGCCGGCGGCGGTTCTCGCGACCAGGCGCACGTGGTAGGTGTCGGCCGGATGCAGGCCCTTGATCGTGATCCGGACGGTGCGGCCTGAAGTAACCTTCTGCCAGGTGCTGCAGGATCCGTAGCGGCTGCCTCGACCGTACTCGGCCAGGAGCGCCACCGGCCGGGCGCCGGGGACGAAGCCCGCGACGCGAGCTCGCGTCGGTCCGACCGCGACCCCTTCCCGCTCGTACCTGACGACGGGGAGGGCGGTGGCTGTCGTGCGCGACGAGCTCCCGGGGGACGGGCCGAGGACGGCGGGGCATTCGCCGGTCCCGCTGCCGGCGGCCCCCATCGCCATCGCGCTCGAGGCACCGAGCCCGGCGAGCAGGCAGACGAGCCCGACGGCGCCCGGCAGCGCCGGTCTCGCTCCGGCGCGGGCAATGCCGTTTCCGGTCCGCGCCCGCAGGCCGCGAAGCCCCGGCCGGCGGCCGCGCTCCTCGTCTCTCGGATGAGGTCCTGTGAGTCTCACGATTGTTACCCACACAACATCCTGCCGAAACCGCGGCGGAACGGAAAGTCTGCCTGATCCGAAACCGCCCCGATGCAGGACTTCTGCGCGGCGCTCCGGCCCGCCGGCCGGGAGCTCGTCGAGCTGATGGCCGGGCAGTGCCCCCGCCCGCGCCCCGGGGTCCGCTCAGAACAGGATCCGCAGGGCCGTGTCCGGCGGGCAGCCGCGGGCGACCAGGTCGACCGCCTCGTGGAGGTCGACCCGCGCGCTCGTCGCGAGGACGGCCGTCGCGAGGTCGCCGTAGCCGGCCTCCGCGAGCGAGGTCAGCCGCCAGCAGATCACCTGCCAGCGCTCCGGAAGCGCCGTCGCCGCGAGCTCTTCGTCGAGCGATGACCGGATGGGCATGGGCGAGCGGTTCGCAGGCATGTCGGTCGAGCGTCGACTCGTTCGCGGCCCCGCCGGCCGGTCGAGGCCGGGCCGGAGGCCGGGAGCGCCGTCGGCCCCGCACGACCCAGGGTACGCCCCCTTGCAGGGGCGCCGACCGGCGAGCCCCGGGCCCTGGGACGGGCGCGGGCACCGGAGGCGGCGAAGATCACTCGATCTGGGCACGAGCCGAGGGCAAGGGCGGAGGCGTTCGTGCCGATGTGGAGCAGGTGCCGTCGGTTCTTCCCGTCTATGCCGGCCCCTTCGGGCCCGAGCAGGCCGAGCGGCTTCTCTGGCGCGCCGGGTTCGGGCCGCGCAGCGGGGAGGCCGAGCACCTGGCGGCGAAGGGGCTGCACGCTGCGGTCGACTCGCTCGTCCACCCGCCGGCGGTCGACAGGCTCGTCGGCAAGGCGCCCGTCGTCGACGGCGCGCCGCTCGCGCCGAAGGACGCGTTCGGTCACGACCATCTCTGGTGGCTCGACAAGATGGTGCGGACCTCGCGGCCGCTCGTCGAGCGGATGGCGCTGATCTGGCACGACTGGTTCGCGACCTCGAACGTCACCGTCGGAAGCCAGAAGCTGATGCTCCAGCAGAACGAGCTCTTCCGCCGGATCGGGCTCGGCTCGTTCCAGGGCCTGACGATGCGGGTCACGATCAACCCGGCGATGCTCCTCTACCTGAACGGGCTGAACTCGATCAAGGGCTCGCCGAACGAGAACTACGGCCGCGAGATGATGGAGCTCTTCACGCTCGGGCACGGCAGCGGCTACACCGAGACCGACGTCCGCGAGCAGGCGCGTGCGCTGACCGGCTGGACGGCGAACTACCGGAACGGCGCCGGCTGGGTCGACTTCCACTTCAAGGCCGAGAACCACGACGCCGACATGAAGGTGATCTTCGGCAAGGTCGGGCCGTTCAACTGGAAGAACTCCGTCCGGCTCTGCGTCCAGCACCCCGCCCACCCCGGCTACTTCGTCAACCGGCTCTGGAGCTACTTCGTCCCGGTTCCGCCCGACACGGCGACGGCGACCCTGCTCGAGAAGCTCTACGTGCACTCCGGCTACCAGGTCCGTCCCGTCGTCACGGCGATCCTTCGCCATCCGCTCCTCTACGAGGGCCCGCGGATGGTGAAGTCGCCCGTCGTCTACACGGCCGGGCTGCTGCGGATGCGCGGCGACCGGATCGAGACCGAGGACTGGGTCTACCTCGACGCAATGGCCGGCCAGCAGCTCTTCTACCCGCCGAACGTCAGCGGCTGGGACGACACGCGCTGGCTCGACACCTCGACCTTCCGGGCCCGCTGGCTGATCGCACGGCGCGCGCTCCAGAAGCATGCGACGAACCCGGACCACGCCAGGCCGAGCGAGCGCCCGCCCGCCGATCCGCAGACGCTCGTCGATCGCTCGCTCGGCTGGTGGAACTCGCTGCGGGTCTCGCAGCACACGCGCAGCGCGCTCCTCGACTACGCCACGAAGACGATCGGGGCCGCGGTCGCGGACACCGATCGGCAGAAGACCTTCCCGCTCATGACCTACAACGCCCTGCGCCATCTGGTCGCCGTCTCGCCCGAGATGCAGACCGCATGACGGCGCCGGCCGCAGACCGCCCGGAGGAGGCCCGATGACGCACCACTGCAAGGAGTTCTCGCGCTCGGCGATGCTGCGGCGGGGGATCGCCGAGGCCGGGCGCGGCCTGCCCGCTATCGAGACCGGCATGCCGCTCCCCGCCGGGACAGGCCTCGACCGGCGAACCTTCATCTCCCGCACGCTCGGCGCCGCGCTGACCGTCTACGGCGCCTCGGCGCTCGGCCCGCGCGCCTTCGACGCCGCGATCGCCCGCGCCGGCTCGGCCGGCCGGAGCGAGCGGGTGCTGGTCTCCGTCTTCGCGCCCGGCGGCTGGGATGCCCTCTCCGTCCTCTACCCGAGCGGCGATGCGCAGTACAGGAAGCTCCGCCCCGAGATCGCCCTCAAGCCCGAGGACGGGCCGGTCTTCAGGAGCGATTCGCGCCTGCACTGGCATCCCTCGCTGGAGCCGTTCGCGAAGCTGCACGACCGGGGCAAGGTGACGGTGTTCCCGGCGATCGGCTACACCCACCCCGATCAGTCCCACTTCACCTCGCGCCACTACTGGGAGGTCGGCGCGCTCGACCCGCAGCAGGGCGCGGGCTGGCTGGGCCGCCTGCTCGACGTGATCGGGAACGACGAGAACGCCATGCAGGGGCTGTCCCTCGACGAGTCGCTGCTGCCGTCGCTCGCCACCGCCCACGTCCCGGTCGCGACGCTCACCGACCCAACCGACTACGGCTTCGACTCCCAGAACGTCTGGGACGTCCCCGGGGCGCTGCTGCCCGACGCGATGGGCTCGCTCGGCGGCCTCTCCGACTCCTCCGACCCCTTCCTGACCGCGGCGAGCACCACCGCGGGCGAGGCCAACCAGCTCCGGCGCGAGCTCGGGCGCTTCATCGGCTCGGACGGCCAGGCGCACTACAACACGAAGGTCAAGTACCCCGACGGCGACTTCGGCCACCGCCTCGCCGGTCTCGCCGCGCTCCTGCATGCCGGGTTCCCGATCCGGGCGGCGGCGCTCCAGGCTCCGGGCGAGTTCGACACCCATTCCGACGAAAGCGGCCCGCTCGCCGACGGGCTGCAACAGACCGCCCAGGCGCTCGCCGCTTTCCAGCAGGATCTCGAGGCCCGGAACCTGGGCTCGCGGGTGCTCACGCTGCTCTGGAGCGAGTTCGGGCGCCGCGCGGAGCAGAACGACTCGAACGGGACCGATCACGGCGCGGCGGGGGTCGCGTTCATGCTCGGCGAGCGCCTCCGGCACCGGATGGTCGGCGAGTTCCCGGGGCTCGGGCATGCCGGTCTCGACCGGTACGGCAACCTGAAGGAGACGGTCGACTTCCGCGCCGTCTACGCCTCGCTCGTCGAGGAGTGGTTCCACGTCGACGCGGAGCGGATCCTGCCCGACGCGAAGAAGATGCCGAGGCTCTCGCTCGTCTGATGCGCGTGCCCGCCGCCCTCGCCGCACTTGCCGTCGCAGCCGTGCTGACGGCCGTCCCGGCGGCAGGTGCGTCCGGCCGCGCGCCTGCGCGAGTCCAGGTGGTCGAGAAGGAGTACTCGCTGACCCTCTCGCGGCTCCGGGTCCACAGCGGACGGGTGATCGTCCAGGTGGTCAACTTCGGGATGGACGACCACGATCTGGTCATCCAGAGCAACGCGAGGAGCGCGGACAGCTGGCGCTTCGCGTTGCTCGCCCCGGAAGGGATGGCGACGAAGACGGTCGCGCTTTCGCCGGGGAGGTACACGCTCTCGTGCTCCCTGCCTGGCCACCGGGCCCTCGGGATGGTCGCCACGCTGACCGTGACGCGTTAGATCGCCGGCCCATTTCGCTGACGTGTAGGTCACCGAGGGCTCGCCGGACACGATCTCGCGGATCACCGATCAAGTGCTCGTGGAGATGGCCGCCTGGAAGCGCCAGCCCCTCGACGGCGTCTACCCGGTCGTGTCGATGAATGTGATTCACGTCAAGATCCGCGCCGGCCAGGTCGCCAACCGGCCCGCCGACACCACCGTTGGGGTCACCGTCGACGGAAGCGGACGTGCCCGGTCTCTCGGTCGGTGACGGCTCGCAGGACCGAAGTACTGGAAGCTCTCAACCCTTCACAGTCACATTCGAAAGCAGAATAGATCTGAACAACAACTAACCATGCCCACCGCAATGACACCGTCGATCTGGCGGCCGCGTCCCGTCAAGTGGATGGTGTACGAGGCTGACTGCGTCATCCTCGCCTGAGGTCTATGCGGCTTGGGCGATTGCGATCACCTCCTCGGGATCGTCGACGGGGTCGGCGAGTGCTTTGGCGATCGACTTGGCGCTCATGTAGCGGCGGGCGACGGCCCGCTCATCGTTCTGCTCGGCGAGGACGGTGCCGACAAGCCGGATGATCGCGGCGCGTTCAGGGAAGATCGCGACGACGTCGGTGCGGCGGCGGATCTCCTTGTTCGGCCGCTCAAGGCTGTTGTTGCTCCAGAGCTGCCGCCAGTGCTCTTTCGGGAAGGCGGTGAACGCGAGCTGATCAACAGCCGCCTCGTCGAGGAGTTGGGCGGCGTCGGGGAAGCGCGTCTGGAGCTGGTCGACGGTCCGGGCGTGCTGCTCGTGGACGGTCGCGGCATCGGGCTGGGCGAAGATCGTCCTGACCATCGTGGCGACGAAGCTCTGGGCGCTCTTGGGCACCCGGGTGAGCAGGTTTCGCATGAAGTGCGTCCGGCAGCGCTGCCAGCTTGCGCCGGGCAGCGTCGCCGCGATCGCGTCGACGAGACCCGGATGAGCGTCCGAGCTCACGAGCTTCACTCCGGTGAGACCGCGGGCGACCAGGCCGCGCACGTAGGCGAGTCAGGCAGCACCGTCCTCGGCGGTGACGACGTCGAGGCCGAGCGACTCCCGGAAGCCGTCCCGGTTGACGCCGACGGCGTGCACGACGCAGGCGTTGACGGTCCCACCGCCTTCGCGGCACTTGACCACCAGCGCGTCCAGGGTCACGTACCCATACGGGGCCCGATCGAGCGGGCGGGTGCGGAAGTCCTCGACGATCTGGTCAAGGCTCTTCGCCAGCCTCGAGACCCGACTCTTCGACATCCACTCGACGCCGAGCTGCTGCACCAGCTTCTCAACCCGCCGAGTCGAGACGCCGGCGAGGTAGGCGTCGGCGATCACCGACACCAACGCCTGCTCGGCCCGCCGCCTGGGCTACAGCAGCCAGTCGGGGAAGTAGCTCCCCTCCCTAAGCTTGGGCACCGCGAGCTCGATCGACCCAACGCGGGTGTCCCACTCACGCTCGCGGTAGCCATTGCAGCGGTTGACCCGCTCCGAGCTCCGCTCCCCATAGCCGGCGCCGCAGACCGCGTCAGCATCAGCGCTCATCAACGCCTCGGCGAAGTCCTTCACCATCACCCGCAACAGATCCGGGCTCGTCTCCTCGAGCTGCTTGCGCAACCGGACAGATACATCCATCGTCTGCTCGACCACCGTGCTCCTCCTCGCTGATGCCTTCGCAGGACCTCGCGAAGATGACGCGGTGGTCCAGCTATCACCCGGACCCGCCGCAGCTGCTCCGCGCTCACCTACGGCTCGCGCTCCACAGCCGCAGCGGGAACAACCTCAACCCGGTCGTACGGATGAAAGTCAAGTCCGCTGGACGATCGGCTGCCTCCTTGGAAGACTTCGCGTTGGTGCGGGTGACGACGAGCTAAAGCGCAGGAGGTGGGGCTGTCTCCTGCCGCGCTGCTTGGCCGCTTGACGGCCCATTGGTTGCGCGCCCTGGTGTCGCGCCCGCACCGTTCTTGGGTCGCGTGCGCTGCCAGTCCTGGTGACGAGCCGGCGGTAGGCGAGCCCGGCTTGGCGGGCGAGCTCGCGCTCGAGGTCGTCCTGCGCGGGGTGCCCCAGATCGGCGTTGCTCCGGCTGTGCGCTTCGCGCGCGGTCGCGCCGGTCTTGAGTTCGAGCTCGCCGCAGCTTCCGTCTGACGAGGGAGGGGCGCTGGTAGGCGTAGTCCTCGCCGCGGCTGAGCATGTGCCAGGCGAGCACGGCGAGCTTGCGCGCGACCGCGACGGCGGCGATGTGGCGACCTCGGCGGGCGGCGGTGCGCTC
This sequence comes from uncultured Actinomycetes bacterium, assembly GCA_963796625.1. Classification (GTDB taxonomy): domain Bacteria; phylum Actinomycetota; class Thermoleophilia; order Gaiellales; family Gaiellaceae; genus PALSA-600. Next base: position 602,165 of record CAWCME010000002.1, on the reverse strand, counting down.
GGCGAAGACGCGTAGCGGTCCCGGTGCGCGAGTGGCGACCCAGGCCGACTCGACGAGCGCGTGCCGGCGGCGGCCGAGCCCTCCTTGGAGATCCGGCCCTGGCGTGGCCTGGCTGAGGCCCGACTGGCGCACGACGCGGGTCGAGGCCGAGGTAGCCAACGAGCTGGCGCGGGGTCGGGAAGCGGCTGATGTCGCCGATCGCAGCCATCAGCGCCGCCGCAGTCGTCGCGTCGAGCCCGGGGATCGTCATCAGCCGGCGGATCTCCGCCGAGGCGAGCGCCTGCTCGGCGATCGTCTGGTCGACACGGGCAACCTCTGCGCGAACGAACTCGAGTCTGCCGCAGACCGGCCTCGACCGTCTCCCGCTCGTCGACCCGCAGCTCGCTGCGTCCCCAGCCACGCCAGCCCGGCGCTTGCCAAAGACGTCCGAGACCGGCGGCCGCCCCTTCAGATTGCGCAGCAGCACCGCGTGGATTTCGTTCTTCGTCCTCGTCGCCTGCTTCACCAACTGCCGGCGGCGCGACACGAGCCGACGCAACAACCGCGTCCACTCATCCCCGACCCACACGCGCGGGACAAGATCGGCCGCGAGCAACTCGGCCAACGTGCAGGCGTCGACCGCGTCTGTCTTCACCTTCGCCTCCGCGATCGCGCGCACCCTTCCGCGAATGCGCGAGCACGACCTCGCCCACATGCGGAGCAAGGATCCTCGCGATCGCGAGCGCGTTGCCAGTCGCCTCGATCACGACCCGATCGTCCGCGCCGAGGCTCTGCGCGAACAGCTCCAACTCCGCCGGCCGCGCCGCCACCCTGCCCACATGCCGTGCCTTCCCTCCCTCGCTGATCGCGACCTCGCAGAAGTCACGATGAACGTCCAACCCGATGAAACGCATCCTTGCCTCCCTCACTCGATCGGTCGACGCGGGAGACGAGGCCGGCGAACGACACGTACGGATCCGTGCTCGCGGCACATCCGGCCAAGTCGCAGCGGCGGCCAGGTACACCAACGGGCTCACAGCCCATAAGAACGGTCGGCCTGCCCGACCTACGTTCTCCCCCAAAGCCCCTGTCCCGGAACCCGCCCGACGCTACCGACCGCGCCGGACACCCCGATCAGGACCCTCGAGGCTGATTCTCACGCCGGTACACCACTTGACGGGACGCTAGTGATCTGGCAGACCCCATCTACCGCTGGACTCATTCCGGTTCGAGGTCCGTGTGGGACATGCCCGGGCCCGACGCGGTCGGCGTCGTGTCGGCCGAGGAGGGTTGGGCCCTCGGTCGCAGCTCGCGCATCTCGCGAGAACCCAAAAGAAGGAAATGGCGCCGGCGGCGCCGGCGCCGCGGAGAGCCGACTTCCAGCTCGGCTGGCCGAATGACGATTTGGCTCTCAAGCCCGAGCTCTTCACCACCGACATACTTCGAATGGACGCTTTCTTCCGCCGCGGGCCACTCGCGACGAAGCAACGTAACAACCGGCTGGTTGGCGATACGCGTTGCTACGGAAGCGCTCGAGTCGGCCCGGGACCCGTAGCCGCCCGATGAGATCCTCGTTCGTTGCGGACAAGCGGGTCGTCTTGTCGATTGCAGGCGCATGCGCGACCCTTGCGTACGTTCTCGTCCCGCGATCCAGGACAAGCGAGCTCGCCCTGTTCGGTGGCGCCGTTTTCTGTGGGCTCCTCGCTGCGACTTCTGGGCGACTCCGTGAGTCAGGAGCGGGGAGAGCCGCGTCACTCTGGATCGTCGCTTCACTCTTGGGGTTCCTCGGCGGCGAGCTCGTCTGGCTGAAAGCTGCGAACGCAGGCTTCGGCCCATTTCCCTCCGGCTATCGCGCCCTGTTCCTCCTGGCGTCCGTGTCGCTCGTGCCCGCGGCAGTAGCGTTGGCGCACCGCAACGATGCTCGTGCTGACTGGCCGGCCTGGCTCGAGGCAGGGATAGTTGCCGCAGCCATCGTGGCCGTCTCATGGCAGGCGCTGCTCGAGCCGGGCCTCCACGCCCCGAGACTCGACGGCGCTGCCCGGCTAGTCGTCATCGGGCAGCCGCTCGTCGATGCGATCCTGCTCGGGCTCGCCGCGAGGCTTGTCCTGCCGCGATCGGCACGCGATGCAACTGCCATCATCTTTGCGGCCGGCATTACCCTACTCGCCGGCGCTGATCTCGCTCTTCGCGGTATGGCCGTTGCGGCGAGCTTCCATCCTGGATCGACTGTCGATGCGATCTGGCCGGTCGGCTTCCTGCTCATAGGTCTTGCCGGACCTGTCGCGCGGGCCCCTCGCGCAGCTTGTGAGACTCCCAGGGCAGAGCGGCTGAGACCGCTGGTGGTCCTGCTCGCGCTCTTTGTTCCCGAGGTCGTGCTCGTCCGGTATCTCGACCAACGTCACCTGCTCAGGCTAAACACCCTCTCGGCCATCGCGTGTCTCTCGATCCTGGTGACGTTCCTGGCCGCCCTCCGCTTCCTTCAGCTGATCGGACGTGCTCGCCAAACCGAGCTTCACCGAGGCGAGGCACGTCTCTCTGCCCTCATTCTCCATTCCGCTGACGCGATCTTCCTCCTGGATGTCGACGGACGGATCGCATTCGCAAGCCCGTCGGCCGAGGAGCTCTGGGGCCGTAAGGGCGAGGTGCTGCTTGGGGCCTCCCTTTTCGAGTGGTTCGTCGAAGATCACCGGGAGAGCGTTGCGCGTCAGCTCGAGCGTCTCGCTGCCATGCCGCTCGACGCGACGGCTCCCATCGACGGGCCCGCATGTGGCCCGGACGGACAGATCCGGATCCTCGAAGGCATCGGGCGAAATCTCCTCGCCGACGCGAACGTCAATGCGATCGTCGTCACTCTTCGCGACACGACAAGCCGTCGCGAGCTAGAACAGCAACTCGAGCGGCGAGCCTTCCACGACGAGTTGACCGGGCTCGCCAATCGCGCACTCTTCGCTGACCGCTTAACCCATGCGATCAAGCGCAAGACACGGGACGCGGAAGTGGGGCTCGCCGTCCTCTTCATCGATCTTGACGATTTCAAGGCTGTGAACGACGGCATGGGGCATGGTGCGGGCGATCAGCTGCTGCGCTGCGTCGCCGAGCGCATCCGCATGAACGTCCGGCCGGGAGATACCGTCGCTCGTCTCGGCGGGGATGAGTTCGCTGTGCTGATCGAGGACGCGGACTCGAGAATGCACGTAACGAACCTGGCTGAGCGGCTGCTCGAAGTGCTCGATGTCCCCACCGAGGTGATGGGTGCGGCTCTGGCCGTGCCGGCGAGCGTCGGCGTGACGTTCGCGACCCACGAGAGCACGGTCGAATCTCTGCTCCGCGACGCCGACATCGCGATGTACAGCGCGAAGGCGCAGGGCAAGGGACGGATGGAGGTCTTCGATGCGACCCTTCGGGAGGTCGCCGTCGAGCGTCTGGCGCTCAAGATCGAGCTCCCCGAAGCGCTGCGCGAGAACCAGTTCCACGTGGCCTACCAGCCGATCAGGACGATCGTCGACGGGAAGCTCGTCGGCTTCGAGGCTCTGGTGCGATGGCACCATCCCCGGCGTGGGCTCGTCTCGCCGGCGCTGTTCGTGCCGGCGGCGGAGGAGGCTGGAACCATCGTCGAGCTCGGACGCTGGGTGCTCGAACAGGCATGCCGGCAGGTCAAGCTCTGGAATCGCAGTTGGCCCGACCCGTTCTCGATCAGCGTCAACGTCTCAGGTGTGCAGCTCCATCACCCGGAGTTCGTCGACGATGTTCGTCGTATCCTCGAGCTGACCCGCTTGGACGCCGGCCTGTTGGTCCTGGAGCTCACCGAGTCGATCCTCGTCAAGAAGCAGCAGGTCGAGGCGATCCTCGGCGAGCTTCGAGCTCTCGGGGTCGGCATCGCGATCGACGACTTCGGAACCGGCTATTCCTCGCTCTCCTATCTCCAGAACTTCCCGGCGACCAGCGTCAAGATCGACCGAAGCTTCGTGACCACCCTCGACGATGGTGGTGAATCCGGGATCGTTCGCAGCATCATTGCGATCGGCAGCGCCCTGGGCCTCGCGACCGTGGCGGAAGGAGTCGAGACGATCGAGCAGCTCGAGGCCCTGAGCGATCTAGGCTGCGACCGCGCCCAGGGGTTTCTGCTCGGCCGGCCCTCGAGTGCCGGCGAGATCGACGGACTCCTCGAGGGAATCCGCTTCGCCGCGGCGGCCGAGCGCAGCTGGCTGGTCGCATCCTGACCCGCCAGAGCGGGTTTGGTGTATTCCGGTCGGCGCCCGAGAACGTCCGGGTCATCCTTGCGCATGGCGTCGCCGGTTTATGACTATGAGAACGCGGGGGCCGGCGCTGCCGCCCGCTGAAGCATCCGCTGCTCCCTTACGAAGATCGCGTCCCTCCATGTGAGCACCGGTTGGCTTGAGGGGAGCCGGCGAACTCGTTTGGAGGAGTCCTCCAACCTGGGCTCGCAGCTAATCAACCTGGGGTCGCATCTAAGCAGTCGGTCGGAGACAGTAGCGTCCCCGCTTGTGGTGAGCGACCGGGTTGAGGTTGTTCGCGCCGCGGCCTGGGAGACGGCGCCTTCGGAAGAACACGAGCGCTTATCACCGATCAAGTTCGAGTCCTGCCTTCGGGACGCATCTGGGACTCACGTTGCCTATACCTCGAACAAACCCCCGGATTTCCTGGGAGATCTTAGGAGCGGATGATGGACTCGAACCCACGACCTCTTGCGTGGCAAGCGGGTCGTGGGCTCGGCCCGTCGTGCTCTCCAGGGAGAGCAGGTACACGCGGTGTCTCGGGCGGGCGGGCCCGACACGCCGCTCGGTCTCGTCAGAAGTTGTACTTGTCGACGTTCGCCTTGTTGAACGTGGTGAGTGTCTTCTGGCAGTAGACGTCTCCGTCAGCGGCAACAGTCAGCGTGCCAAGTCCAGAACCCGGCACCGTGAACTTCTTGCCCGGAGGAAACGTCACGCCGTTGATCGCCTGATCGAGCATCCACGCACTGACGGTGCCCATGTTCGCAACGTTCCAGAGCTGGTACTCCTTGACCGTCCCGTTGAGGATGTACTTCTTCATCTCCTTCGGTTCACCGAGGCCGGTGAGGATGATCTTGCCGACCTTGTTCGCCGAGTCGATTGCCTGCGCGGCGGCCGCGATCCCCACCGTGGTCGGCGAGGTGATGGCCTTCAGGTTCGGGAACTCGGTGAGCAACGCATTGGTTGCCGTGAAGGACGCGGCGGACTGGTCGAGCCCGTAGACGACCTTCACGAGATGCATGTTCTTGTACTTCGGGTCGGACGCAAGCTGCTTCTTGATGCCCGCGATCACCTGGTTCTGGAAGATCGACGTGGTGGCCGCGCTGAGGATCGCGAAATCGCCCTTGTAATGCATGAGCTTTCCGACCTCGGCAAGCTGTGATGCCGGGACGAGGCCGTAATTCAAAGCGGTCACGCCGGCGACGCGAATGCTCTCGGCCAGCGAATTGTTGTTGACCTCGAGGATCTTGGCGCCTGCCGCCTTCGCCTGCTGAAGCGCAGGCAGCGGAGCCTTGTCGTCATTCGGTTGAATGGCGATGCCCTGAACGTGCTTCGCCGTCGCCTGCTGAATGTCCGGAATCTGCGAGGACGCGGTGATCGTCGCGGGGCCGACGACCGTAGCAGTGTCTCCGAGCTTCGCGGCTTCGGCCTGGAACGCGCTCACCAACGGGTTGTAATAGGGGATACCCGTCGAGACTTCGATCAGCTCGAGCGACTTCCCCGAAGCCGTGGGCCGCGCGGCCGCAGTCGACGTCAGCGCGACGCCGACCGCGAGCGCGAGAACAAGGCACCCGGCGAGCTTCCCTCCCGCAACCTTCCGTCTACGCACGTCAATGACTCTCATGCTCGTTCCTCCCTCTCTCGATCTCGGTTCGTTGAACTGAGATTCGCACCATCCTATGCCTTTCAGGGCGTCGCCTCTTCGGCGGCAGGTCGTCTCGCCGGGCTCCGCGACGTGCGCGCCTGGAACGCATTCGTCGCGAGGTCGACGAGGATCGAAACGATGAGCAACGCGCCTATGACGGCGGTCGTCACCTGTGCCGAGACGCCGAGCAACTCGAGCCCGTACTCGACCACGCCGATGAGCAGCACTGCGAGCGTCGTTCCGATGATCGTGCCACGGCCGCCCTTGAAGTCGGTTCCCCCCAGCAGCACGGCCGTGATCACGACCAGCTCGAAGCCCACGCCGGCGGTGTTGTCGACAGACTCGAGCCGCGAGACCAGGATCAGCGACGCAACCGCCGACATGAGACCCGAGCTCGCGAAGACGATGATCTTCATGCGGTTGACGCGGATGCCCGCGAAGACCGCGGCCCGCGCATTCGAGCCGATGAAGCTGACGTGCCTCCCGAACCGCAGCCGGTGGAGCACGACGATCGCGATCACGATGAAGACGAACCATGCAATCTGCGGATAGGTGATCATCCCGAAGGCGTACTTGATGTTCCAGCCGCCGAACCACCCGGGAAAGGTCGAGATGTTGTTGCTGCCGATGACGAGCTCCGCAATGCCGCGGTAGAGCGCGAGCGTTCCGAGCGTGACCACGACGGACGGAAGCCCGAAACCGATGCAGAGCGCTGCGTTGAGGAGGCCCGCAACGAGCCCTGTGGCGAGCGCGATGACGAGGGCGAGGACGAACGGCACCCCGTGCGTGGACATTGCACCGAGCATCGCGGCAGCTAGCCCGACGATCGACCCGACCGAGAGGTCGATCTCGCCCATGACCATCACGATGGTCATGGTCAGCGAGATCATTCCGATCTCGACAGAGTTCGTGAGGATGAACGAGAACGACAGGCTGTCCAGGAAGTAGGGCGAAGCGAACGAGAAGACCGTGAACGCGATCGCCAGCAAGCCGAAGGTGACCGCCTCGCGCGTACCGGCGAGGTCGCCGAGGGCGAGCCGCCACCTCACGACTTCAGCTCCGGCCGGACGAGCGAGCGGGAGAGATCGAGCCGGCGGCTCACCGAGTTCGCCACCACCGCGATCACCAACAGGGCGCCGAACATGGTGTCCTGCAGGAAGGGGGAATACCCGAGGACCGCGATGCCGTTTGTGATCGCGCCCAGCAGGACGCAGGCCGCAGTGACGCCGAGGATGGTGCCCGACCCGCCGAAGACGCTGACCCCCCCGACGATCACCGCGGTGATCGCCTGCAGCTCCAGCCCGGACCCGGCGTTGACCTGCACGAGGCCGTACTGGCTGAGGTAGATCGCGCCGCCGAGGCCGGCGCCGGCGCCGCTCAGGACGAACGTGGCGATCACGAGCCGCCGGGCCGGCAGGCCACGCAGCTGAGCCGCCTCGGGGTTGCTCCCTAGCGCATACAGCGAACGGCCGTGGCGCGTCCACCGCAGGACCAGCACCATGACCGCGGCGAAGACGAAGGCGATGATCACGATCCAGGGAATGCCGAAGATCGGCGAGGTGATCGACAGCGCGACGAACCTCGAGGGCACGTCGTAGGGATTCACCTGGTTGCCGTTCGCGACGATGTAGGTGATGCCGCTGACCAGGTACAACATCCCGAGCGTCAGGACGATCGACGGTACGCGCAGGTAGGTGACGAGCAGCCCGTTCGTGACGCCCACGCTGGCGCCGACGGCGACGGCGATGGCGAACACGAGCCCCACCGGGATCCCGGGATGGTCCTTCATCACCAGTCCGGCAACCATCGCGGAGAGGCCCAGCGTGGATCCGATCGACAGGTCGAAGTTGCGACCCAGCAGCACGACCGTCTCGCCGACGGCAAGGACGACGAGCAGCGCGATCGCAAGGAAGATGCTCCGGATGTTGGCCACCGAGAGGAACCGCGGCGCCTGCAGCCAGACGACCAGCGTGACCACGCCGAGCAGCGCAAAGATGCTCGACTCGCGCGCTCCCATGGCGTACCGAGCGAGCGAGCCCGGCCTGGCCCGCCAGTTCGAAGTCGTCGAGGTCATGACGACGGTGCCCCGTGCAGCACGCCGCCGTCGCTTCTCGCGACCGCCAGGCCGAGCACCTCTTCGGAGCTCGCGCCGGCCGGCAGCTCGCCCGCCATTCGCCCCTCCGAGATCACGAGGATGCGGTCGCTCAACGCCAGGATCTCGGGAAGGTCGGAGGAGATCACGAGTATCCCGAGCCCTTGCTGCGCGAGGCCGTCGATCAGCTTGTGGATCTCGCCCTTCGCGCCGACGTCGACGCCGCGCGTGGGCTCGTCGAGAATCAGCACCTTCGGATCGGTGGCGAGCCACTTCGCCAGCACGACCTTCTGCTGGTTGCCGCCGCTGAGCTGACTGACCGGCTGCAGGACGCTCCTGGCTCTCACGTCGAGGCGGCGGAACCAGTCGGCCGCGATCAACCGCTCCTTCCGGCGGCGAAGCCACCCGAGTCGCCCCACCGTCGAGCTGAGCAGGATCGACATGTTCTGGTAGACGGGAAGCTGGACGGCAAGCCCTTCCAGCTTGCGGTCCTCGGGCACGTACGCCAGGCCGGCCTCGATCGCGGCGCTCGGGTCGCCTCGGCGCAACGGCGTTCCGGACAGCGCGACGCTCCCTGCATGAGGTGCGTCGACCCCGAACGTGGCCCGTGCGATCTCGCTTCGACCGGCGCCCACGAGGCCCGCCATGCCGACGATCTCGCCGGCCCCCACGCGAAAGGAGATGTCCTTGAAGACACCGCTGCGGCTGAGGCCGTGAACCTCGAGCAGCGTCTCGTGCGGACCCGGTTGTGGCTCCCGCCTCCACTCCGCCTGGGCCTTGCGCCCGACCATGGCCGCCACGAGCTCGGGCTGCGTGAACTCGCTCGCGCTCCGCGAGCCGACGACCTCCCCGTCGCGCAACACGGTGATCCGGTCGGAGATGGCGAACACCTCCTCGAGTCGATGACCGATGAAGAGCACCGCGGCTCCCTGAGCGCACAACGAGCGCAGCAGGCCGAAGAGATGCTCGACCTCGCTCGGAGTGAGCGACGCCGTCGGCTCGTCCACGATCAGAAGTCGCGTCTCGAAGGACATCGCCGCCGCGATCTCGACCATCTGCATCTCCGCCACCGAAAGCCCGCGCACGAGCCGTCCGGCGGGAATCGACGATCCGACGGCATCCAGGAGGACTCTCGTCTTCGCCAACATCGCGCCACGATCGAGCCACGGTTGCCCGGGCCGACGCGGCTGCCGCCCCACGAAGATGTTCTCGGCCACGCTCAGATCCGGGAACAGCGTCGGCTCCTGGAAGATCATCGTCACGCCGAGGTGCTGTGCCTGGGCCGGCGTCAGCAGGACGTGATCGAGGCCGTCGATGCGCAGCGCTCCCCGATCATGGGAGACGGCGCCGGCGATGATCTTGGCGAGAGTCGACTTGCCCGCTCCGTTCTCGCCGACCAGGGCGTGAACCTCGCCCGCGTGGAATTGGACCGAGACGTCGCGCAGCACCGGGTTCGAGCCGAACGACTTGAAGATCCCTTCGACCTCGAACGAGACTGCGCCCGGCTGCCGCGTGTCGCGACCCGAAGCCGGAATGCTCCCGGAAGAGGACTGCCGCCAACGTCGACGGGGCGGGAACACATCTCCAATCTAACGATCTGGCGGAAAAGTGCAGCATCGCCCGCCCCACCTCGTACGCAACACGAACCAGCAGCAGCCGTCAGCTGACAGCCGACCCGCTGCCCTCCCTGGGCGGGGACTCGGTCGCGTCGCGACCCCAAACGTTCACACCGCAATCGCTTGCAAGGAAGAGAATCAACGTACCGTGGACGATGTCAACGAGGAGAGGGTGGCCCGCAAGCTGGATGTCGCGGTTCGCCGCGCTGCCGCCGTCCACCGCGACACGCGTACGCCCGTGAAGACGTCTTCATCCCCGACAGAAAGGAGCGGCTGATGTGCCGTTGGCTCGCTTACTCCGGTGCTCCGATCCTGATGGCAGAGGTGCTCTATGGCGGGACGAACTCGTTGGTCGACCAGAGCCTGCACTCGCGGCTGGGTGCCGAGCCGACCAACGGTGACGGGTTCGGCGTCGGCTGGTACGGGTCGCCGGAGACGCCCGGCGTCTACCGCAGCGTCGAACCCGCCTGGAACGACGAGAATCTGCGCGAGCTCTCCGCTCATATCAGCTCGCCGTTGTTCTTTACCCATATTCGGGCCGCCATCGGGAGCGCCGTGCAGCAGACGAATTGCCACCCGTTCCGCCACGATCGCTGGTTGTTCATGCACAACGGCTACATCAACGAGTTCGGCACGATCAAGCGTGACCTGGTTCTCGCCGTCGATCCGTCGCTGTATCCGGAGATCAAGGGTCAGGCCGACACCGAGCTGCTGTTCTTCCTCGCCCTGACCTTCGGCCTGCAGGACGACCCGCCGGCCGCCGTCGAGCAGGCGATCGGGCTTGTCGAGGACGTCGCCGGCCGCCACGGCGTGCCCCACCCGTTTCAGGGCACCGTCGCGACCTCCGACGGCGAGAGCATCTGGGCATTTCGGTACTCGAGCGAGCGGAAATCGCGCTCGCTCTTCTACACCACCGATGTCCCGACGCTGCGAAAGCTCTATCCCGACCGGGAGCTCTTCCAGGAAGTCTCAGAGAACGCCCGGCTGATCGTCTCGGAGCCCCTCGGTGACGTCGCCGGCGTCTGGAACGAGGTGCCCGAATCCAGCTGGGGCGTCATCGGTCCAGGCCGCGAAGAGATCCGGCCGTTCCGACCCAAAGCGCCAACGACGTCAGTGCCTGTCGTTGCCTGAGCTGCGCATCGCTCCCGCGCGATCAAACAAGGAGGCCGCAGGGAAACGAACGGCGTCTGAGCAGGCAGCGGCAGCAACTAGGCCAACCTCTAGCGGATCCTCACGTCGTAGGTTCGGGCATGCCAGACACAGGGCCTGAGGCTTAGGCTGGGAAGCCTGCGCCGTTGGCTGCGACCATCGCGTTCGAGCGGTTGCTATTACCGATCGTCAGCGATGCGGTGCCGATAGAAGTCGACCGGCGTAGGGGTAAGCGGGGCGTTTCCCAGGACGAGGTCGGCGGCTTTCTCCGCCACCATCATCACGGGTGCGTAGATGTTCCCGTTCGTCACGAACGGGAAGACCGATGCGTCGACGACCCGGAGCCTCTCGAGCCCTCGGACGCCCATGGTCTCTGGATCGACCACCGAGAGCCGGTCTGTTCCCATGCGGCATGTACACGACGGATGGAGCGCGGTCTCAGCGTCGCGAGCGACCCAGTCGAGGATCTCCTCGTCGCTTTCGACCGCTGGACCGGGCGAGAGCTCGCCGGCGTCAAGAGGTTCGAATGCGGGCTGGCCGAGGATCCTGCGAGCGCAGCGGAGCGCTTCGACCCATTCGCGGCGGTCCTGCTCGGTCGAGAGGTAGTTGAAACGGAGGGCCGGGTGGACATGCGGGTCGGGCGAGATGATCTTCACCGAGCCGCGGGAGTCGGAGTACATGGGGCCGATGTGGACCTGGTAGCCGTGACCCTCTGCCTGCGAGGAGCCGTCGTAACGGATCGCGAGGGGCAGAAAGTGGAGCATCAGGTTCGGGTAGGGAACGCCGTCGTTGCTGCGAGCGAAGCCGCCCGATTCGAAGTGATTCGTTGCGGCGGGTCCGGCGCGAAACAGCAGCCACTCGAGGCCGATCAGCGGGCGTCTCCATTTCTTGAGAGCGGGTTGCATCGACACGGGTTGGGCGGCGGCGTGCTGGACGTAGACCTCCAGGTGGTCCTGCAGGCCCTCGCCGACACCTGCCAGGTCGTGGACGACGCCGACTCCGAGCGCTTCGAGATGTCCGGTGTCGCCCACGCCGGAAAGCTGGAGCAGTTGAGGGGTGTTGAACGCTCCGCCGCAAAGGATCACCTCGTCGGCGCGAACGACGCGGCTCTTCCCGCGTTCCGTTACCTCGACCCCCACGGCGCGGTTGTGCTCGATGACCAGCCGGGTTACGAAGGCGTTGCAGCGGACCTCCAGGTTCGGTCGCCTGCGAACCGGATCGAGATACGCGCGGGTCGCGCTCATCCGGCGCCCGCGACGGATTGTCCGGTCGAAGCGACCGAAGCCCTCCTGGCGGTAGCCGTTGACGTCGTCGGTCAGTTCGTAGCCAGCCTGCTGGACCGCCTCGAAGAACGCCGCCGAAAGCGGGCCGGTCGCTGGGCCGCGCTCGAGAACGATCGGTCCTCGCCGACCACGGTACTCGTCGGCTCCTTCGAGGCAGGTCTCCATGCGCTTGAAGTAGGGCAGGCAGTGGGCGTAGTCCCATTGCTCGAGCCCGGGTTCTGCGGCCCAGCGCTCGTAGTCGAGGGGATTGCCACGCTGGAAGATCATTCCGTTGATGCTGCTCGATCCGCCGAGCAACTTCCCGCGAGCGTGGTAGATCCGGCGTCCGTTCAACGAAGCCTCGGGCTCCGAGCGGTACCCCCAGTCGTAGCGCGGGTTGCCGATCGGGAAGGTCAGGGCGGCCGGCACCTGGATGTACGGATCCCAGCGCCGGTCTCGCCGGCCAGCTTCGAGCACCAGCACGCGGGTGCCGGCGTCGGCGGTCAATCGGTTCGCCAGGACGCAACCGGCTGAGCCCCCGCCGACGATGATGAAGTCGTGGGTCACGCCGGCGAGGACGCGAAGTGCTTGTCGAGACCGATGAGTTCCTCGACCTTTTCTCTCTCTGCGGGCCCAACCGAGCCGCGCAGAGCGAGCGTCGTCCGGCGTCGAAGGACGTCCTCGACGGTCTGAGCCCACTCGTGGCTGGCCGCGTAGACGACCTGGGCGGCGACGTCGGGTGCGTCGGGCGTAATCGGCTCGAGGAGCCCGGGGTCGTCAACCGCAGGGGACAGGACCTCAGGCGACAACGAGCCATAGAGCCCTCGGAGGTGTGAGCGGAGTTCGGGGGGAACCTCGATGGGTAGGCGAATCCGATCGAGCCCGCGGGCTCCAGGTAACGGCGACGGACTGCGATCGATTCGATGCAGTCCAAGATCGGAGCGCAGCTCGGCGAGAGCGTCGAGGGCTATTCGCCGGTAGGTCGTCAGCTTGCCACCCGCGACGCTCAGCATGCCGCAGCTTCCACGCATGAAGACGGTCTCGCGATGGGCGCGTGTGGTGGCCTTGCTTCCCCCTGGAAGAGCGCGGAGGCCGGCGTACGTCGATCGGACGCGGGCGGCGCAAATGAGGGCGGGATCGAGCGCGACCGCGGCCTCGGCGAGCACCTGGTCGATGTCTTCCTCTTCGACCTTTGCCCTGTCGGGGTCTCCTTCGTAGAGCGCGTCCGTCGTCCCGAGCAGGAGCATTCCCTGCCACGGCACGGCGAAGCTCACGCGCACCTTGTCGTGGGGGATCGTCAGCGCAGCCGACCAGCTGTGGTCCGCGTCGAGCAGCACGTGAACACCTTTGCTGAGCCTGATCGATTTCCCGGCCGACGAGTCCTCCATCCGCCGCAGGCTGTCCAACCATGGCCCGGTGGCGTTTACGACCGCCCTCGCCCGCACCGAGACAGCCCGGCCGTCGACCAGGACCTCCGCGCCTTTCACCCGGCCTCGCTCGACCCGCAGTGCGGCTACCTCGGCGTAGTTGAGCACTGTGGATCCGGCGTCGGCGGCGTCGCGGACATTTGCCAGCGTGAGACGGCTGTCGTTTGTGTGACAGTCGACGTAGAGACCGCATTTCCGCAGCCCCTCGAGACGGAGATCAGGAACCATGCGCCGCGCCCGGGCGGGTTCGACGAGACCGTTCAGCCTCGCTCTCGCGAGTGTCGAGTAGATCGCGATTCCCGTCTGGACGACGTAGGGCCGGTACGGACCGTTCTCGTAGAGCGGAAGCAGAAATGGGATCTGGTGGACGAGATGCGGCGCGACGACGTTCATGAGATGCCGACGCTCCTCGTGCGCCTCCCGGACAAGGCGCACGTCGCCGAGGCGCAGGTAGCGGAGGCCGCCGTGGATCAGCTTCGACGAGCTGCTCGAGGTCGCGCCGCCGAAGTCGTCGCGGTCGACGAGGGCGACCACGAGCCCGTGGCGTGCTGCCACAGAGGCGATGCCGGCTCCGATGATTCCGGCGCCGATCACCAGTAGGTCGAACTCCCGCTCTCCAAGGGCGGTCGATGCGTCGGAGCGGTCGCTCACGTGCGGCGAGAACGTCTCATCGGAGGAATTTGCGGTGCGGCCCCACGCCCAGCGAGGCTACACGCCGGCTTCGCGACGGAGATGTTGACGGCCCGATGGGTGACACGGTGTGAACGCAGAGTGGTTGTGACCTTCGATGACGCCTCCACGTCGCGGACGTGCCATACGAGGGGGTCACGCCTGCTCACGCTTCCCAACGAGCCGAAAGGCAGGCCAGTGCTTCACCGGGAACGTCCGTGAAGAGGCCGGTCACCCCGGCCCGCGCCAGCTCGAGCATCCTTGTCGGCTCGTTGACCGTGTAGACAGTCGTCGCAAGACCAAGCCTTTGTGCTGCGCGGATCGCGCGCGGGCTCGCCCGCCGATCGTCGAACCCCACCGCCCAACAGCCTTGCGACGCCGCCCGCCGAATCGGGACAAAGGCGACATGCTGCACCGTCCGCAGCACCGGCCGCATCGCCCGCACCTCGGCAATCGCACCCGCCTCGAAACAGACGACCACCGCGTCGTCATCGAGGAGCTCTAGCGTTCGCTCGACGACTCGGTGGCGCCGGTAGCGGTAGGGAGCCTTCAGCTCGACCATCACCCCGATCCGTCCGCGGCAGAGGTCAAGTACCTCGACAAGCGCCGGGAGCCCCGCCTGCCGGCCGGGCCTGCTGTGGGTCACCACGAGCTTGCCGTCGGATCGAGCGTGCACATCGAGCTCGACAAAGTCGGCGCCAACCTCGATGGCACGCTCGAACGCGGGCAGCGTGTTCTCGGGGAGCTCAGCCGACGCCCCGCGATGGGCGATCACGAACGGACGCATCATCCCTCGAACAGACGGCGCACGACCCCGACATCGATCGTCTCGATCAGCTCGCTCGCCCCGGCGAGGCGGCGCGGCGCAACAGTCCCGCGAACGGCGATGCAGCGAAGTCCCGCCCGAACTGCCGAGGCGACACCCGCCTCGGTGTCCTCGAAGGCCACGACCTCCGCCGGGGAGACGCCGAGCAAGTCCACAGCTCTGAGGTAGCCCTCGGGGCTCGGCTTGCCATGAACGACCAGATCCGACGAGATAACTGCCTCGAACAGCTCCTCGATCCCGGCCGCCTCCAGCACCGGCACGATCTCCTCGAGGGCTGCCCCGGACACGATCGCCAGCTGCGTCCTCGAGGCCGCGTACCGGACGGCCTCCCGGGTCGACTCGCTGATCGTCGCCCCATCGGCGACCTGGCTGCGATATCGCCGGATCCGCTCGGCGACCACGTCCCCGATCTCAGCGTAGTCCTCACCCAGCCAGGTCGCGACGATCGCCTCATCCGAGAGCCCGGCGAGCAACTCGTAGTAGTCCTTCTCGGACAACGGGCAGCCGAGTTCGCCGAAGAGCGCTCGGAAGATCCCGCAGAGAATCGGCTCGTCGTTGGACAACGTCCCGTTGAAATCGAAGACGACCGCGGTGACCGGACCCACAGCCCCGAGTATCCCGGCTTCAACGGCCGCGCTCGTCACGTTCGATTACCGTTGCCCGGATGGATGGTTCGCTCGGAGAACGCGTCGATTGGTGTCTTCCGGCTCACGGCAGGGCGTGCTTCGACATGCTGCCTGCGACGGTCGTGGCGGCTTTGAGCGGAGCGAGTGTCGATCCTCCGCTTGACCTCGGGCGGCTCGCCGGACGCTACGAGCACGTGGTGATCGTCTACTTCGATGCCTTCGGCTGGAAATGGTACGAGCGCCACTCCGAGCATCCACTCCTCGAACATGCTCGCGCCCAAGGCCACGTATCGAAGCTGACCAGCCAGTTCCCCTCGACGACCGCGGCACACATGACGACGATCCACAGCGGGCTGCCGGTCGGGTCGCACGGCGTCTACGAGTGGTTCATGTTGCTGCCCAAGGCCAACCGCATCATCGCCCCACTCCTCTTCTCCTTCGCAGGTGACGCGATCCCGAACACGCTCCTCGACCACGATGTCTCGCCCAGCGACGTCTTCCCCGAGGGGGACTTCTACCGGACCCTGAGGCAAGCCGGCATCGACCCTCACATTGCGCTCCCGTTCGAGGTCGCCGCGAGCACACCCGGCCAGATGCTGCTTCGCCACGCCGCCGTCCACCCCTTTTCCCCGATCGCAAACGGCGTAGCCGCCCTCGGCGGCGCACTCGCCGAGACCGACCGCGGCTACGGGTTCATCTACCTCCCAGACGTCGACACAACGATGCACAAGCTCGGCCCCGACGCCTCCGAGGTCGACGAGCTGATCAACGAAACGCTCACCGTCCTCGCCCGGACGCTGCTACGCGGCACCCTGCCCGACGGAACCCTCGTCCTGATCACGGCCGACCACGGTATGGCGGCCGTGGCCCCCGAGCGCAGCCTCTACGTCAACGAGCTCTGGCCCGAGATCGTCAACCACCTCGAGAGAGGAAGTGACGGACGACCGCTCGCACCCGCAGGCTCGAGCCGCGACCTCTTCCTGCACACCCGATCCGAAAGCAGCCACGACCAAGTGCTGACGGCCCTGAGGATGCTTCTCGCAGGCAGGGCCGAGGTGCACGATGTCGGCGAATTGATCCACCAGAGCGTCTTCGGCCCCGTGGTCGGCGAACGGCTGCGAGCTAGCGTCGGCGATCTTGTTGTCCTTCCCTTTCCTGGAGAAGCTGTCTACTGGAACGAGCCTCCACGCTTCACGCAGCCCTACCGCGGACAGCATGGCGGCCTCACGCATGCCGAGATGGAGATCCCGTTGATCGCGCTCGCGACCTGACCAAGGTGGGGCGGCTCTCGTTGCGCGGAGTCGCCGTGATCGAGCCATCTGACGATCACGGCGCCTCGAATCGGCTTGGGTGATCGAGAGGCTTCGTCCAAGACTGGAATTCCCCCGCTTCCGTGGACGGGTTTTGGTTAGGCGACTTGCTCTTGTGCGATAGCGGGTAGGCGGAGTCTCTCGTAGTCGGCGGGGGAGCGCTGGCCGAGGGTGCTGTGGCGTCTCTCGCGGTTGTAGAAGACCTCGATGTAGTCGAAGACCTCGGTGCGGAGTTCGGCCTTGGTGGGCCAGGAGCGGCGGTTGATCAGCTCCTTCTTCAGCGTCGCGAAGAAGCTCTCGGCGACGGCGTTATCGAAGCAGTCGCCCTTGCTGCCCATCGACTGCGCGATCCCGGCGGCGCGGGCCTGCTGGCCGAAGGCGAGGCTGACGAATTGGCTGCCCTGATCGGAATGCCAGATCAGCCCGCGGGCGGGTCGGCGGTGGGCGAGCGCCATCTGCAGGGCGTCGGTGACGAGCTCGGCCCGCATGTGGTCGGCCATCGCCCAGCCGACGATCCGGCGGCTGTACAAGTCTTGCACCGCCACGAGGTAGAGCCAGCCCTCCCAGGTGCGCAGGTAGGTGATGTCGGCGACCCAGCAGCGGTTCGGGGCGCTGGCGGCGAAGTTGCGGTCGAGCAGATCGTCCGCGACCCTGACGCCCGGCACGCGGATCGTCGTTGCCTTCCACTTCTTGGTGACCAGGCCGGAGAGGCCGGCCTGGCGCATCAGCCGCTCGACGCGCTTGCGGCCGATCCGTTCGCCGTCGTCGACGACCAGGTCGGACCAGATCCGCGGCGAGCCGTAGACGCCGCGGCGCTTCTTGTGCAGCTCCCGGATCCGCTCGGTCAGGCGGGCATCCTCGACCGCACGCGGCCCCAGAGGCCGTTTCGTCCAGGCGTGGTACCCGGATCGGCTGACCTCGAGCACACGGCACATCAGGGTGATCGAATGCGAAGCCTTCTCCGTGGCGATGAACCGGAAGACGCTCACCGGGTCCCGCCCTCCCTGGCGAAGAAGGCCGCGGCTTTTTTTAGGATCTCCCGCTCCTCGGTCAGGATCCGGTTCTCCCGGCGGAGCCTGCGGAGCTCCTCACGCTCGCTCGAGCTCAACCCCTCGGCCTTGCCCTGATCGACGTCGAGCTGGGTCGACCAGTTCCGCAACGACTGCGGCGAGACCCCCAGCTCACGAGCGAGCTGCGGGATCGGACGATCGCTGCTCCGCAACAGCCTCACAGCCTCCAAGCGGAACTCCAACGAGTACGGCGGGATCTTCGGCATGACAGACATCCTTCCCGACCAAGACGCGCTCAGTCAGATGATGTCCACCAAAGCGGGGGAATTCCAATCGCGGCGGCCCTCGGAGTTGAACGGGGAACGGTTAGCGCCACACTCAACGCGGCGCACAAGAAGCTAGCCGCCGCGCTCAGAGAGGAGGTACCGCGATGACGCGTGACCTGTCTGATGCCGTCGACCGGCTAGTGCCCGACGACCCTTTTCTACTTGATTGGCAAGACGTTCAGAGCCGCAGCGAACAGATGCGGCGCGACGTGAGCGCGCCTCAGACGCAGCCACGCTTGTCGAGGACGCGATTCGCACGACGGAGCGCAGTTATCGCGGTTGCTGTCGTCCTGTTCATCATCGCTCCCCTGACGGCGCTCGCGGTTCGGGTTGTGTTCAACTCGCCACCACCAGTGCCGCACCCGCTGATGCTGAGCGGACCGCTGAGCATCAGCCTCAAGCCCAGGTGGACCGCAGCCGGAAGCAGCATGTCTTTGGCTATTGCTGGAAGGCTGCGCAGGGGCCAAGTCGGTGTCGTCGCCGACTTTGCAATCCCGCATCGGGCATTCAATCTTGCAGTCGACCCTATAACCCCACCGCTAACACCACCGCCCGGCCACGTCCTCATCGCCTTTCGTCACTTCCCAGCAACCGGTCAGGCGCGACTCTGGCAGGAGGTCGACCGGCTCCAGCTCCCGGCGAACTTCCATGGGCAGAGGCGCTTGACCCTCGATCTACGACTCAGCACGGAAGCGGTCAAAGTCGAGATCCGATTCGGCTCTACCCCCACGCCAGCAATGCGAGCGACTGCGGATGCGATGCTCGGTGCTATACACCACAACTGAATCCCGGGCCGGAAGCTCCGTGACCGTCCCGGCGCTCCCCCGTTGGAACGGTCACGGCGGCGGCATCGCTTGCGGGATGCATTCACGCCCTCACTCGAGAGCGAACCCAAGTAGCCCCGACGCCCGGCTGCTGGCGGGTTCGCGGACCAACTACGGGACGGAGAAATACTGTCTCGGCGTAGAGAATGGGTGAGCGTGGATCAGGCGGATGACCGCAGGCTCGTACGGGCCGCTCGGCAAGGAGACCGCGACGCCGCCGGCGAGTTGTTTCGCCGGCACTGGCCCGCTGCCTGGCGGACTGCTTACGGTGTGACGGGGAGGCGGGCGATGGCCGACGACATCGCAGCAGACGCCTTTGAGCGGGCGTTCGCGGCGCTCGACCGGTTCGATGAGCGGCGGCCGTTCGTTCCCTGGCTGCATCGGATCGTCGTGAACCGGGCGCTCGACCTGCTTCGTGCAGAGCGAAGGCTTGTCGGGGGAGATCCGCCGTTCGAGCCGGCGGACGTGTCAGGTGTCGATTCGAACAGCGATCGCTCGCTGCTCGAGGCGGTTGCGGCGTTGCCGCTACAGCGTCGCGTCGTCGTTGTCCTTCGGTACGGGATCGGGATGGGCCCGGACGAGATCGCGAGGGTGCTCGACCTCCCCTCTGGGACGGTGCATTCGCGTTTGGCGCGAGCGCTCGAACAGCTTCGCGACGGCTTGGAAGTGAGCGATGTCCCGAGAGCTTGAGCAGCAACTCGAGCGGCTTCTTCGCGAGCCGCGCGCCGACGAGGACGTCGAGCGCAGGGCGCTCGGCCTGGCGCTCGCCGCCCTGCCTTCAGAGGCGAGAGGCGCGCGGCGACGCGTGCGCATGGTCGTTCTGGCAGCGGCCGCGGCCCTCGTGCTGCTTGCGGTCGCGGCGGCGGCACTTGCGACCGCCGGAGCTCTCCACGTGAGCCTGGGACCGTCGACGGCGAAGCGTGCACCTTCGCCGCCCGTGGCTCCGCAGCTCCAGGTTCCGGCCGGGGCCGATGCGGTCGCTGCCGTCATCGATCACCAGCTCTGGCTGACGACTCGCGCCGGTCTCCGGATCCAGGGCCTGCCCGTCCGGAGCGCCACGCTCTCGCCCCATGCCCTGTACGTCGCGGCCGGGATCGGGAGTTCGCTCGTCGCAATGGCGCCGAATGGGACGCGCGCGTGGTTGCATCCGGCAGGCGGTCCGGTGGTCGCGATCGCGTGGGCACCCGACGGACTCCGCCTCGCCTACGTCGTGCGGCGAGGCGACCGATTCCAGCTGCGAACGATCGAGGGCAACGGGATCGAAGACCGCCTCCTTGACGGACAGGTTCGCCCTGTAACACCGTCGTGGCGTGCCGACTCGCTCGCGGTCGCCTACGTCGGAGAGGGTGGTCGACCCGTCGTGTACGACTTCGCGCACGACTTGCATCGCCTCGGCGCAAGGAATACGCGCGGCGCGAGGCAGGTCGCCTTCGCGCCGCACGGGGCGATGCTCGCCGTCGCTTCCGCGCAAGAGGTTTGGCTCGCCGCCCGGGGACGGGCCACCCGAGTCGCGGGCATCGGGCGGTCGCCGCGCCTGTGAGATCGCGTGGGTTCGCGGCCACCTGGTGGTCGCTTCGACCGCTCGCTCGGGGTCTGGCTCGGCGCTGCAGCTCTTCCGCGTGACGTCGGCGGGTCGGGTGGTCTCGATGACACCTCTCGCCGTCTCGGGGCGGATCGAGGCGCTCGATGCGAACGAGAGCGCGATCGTGGCCGCGGTCGCGTGGCCGGCCGCGGCGATGCGGCTGCTCGCGTCCGCAACCGTCGGCACAGCGAGCAGCGAGATCGGTTCGCTGCCTGAGGTGCTGCTGCAGCTCCCGGCCGGAAGGACCATCGATGCGGTGTCGGTTCGCTGAGCGAGCGGTCGCTGCCGCGTTCGGCACCCTCGCACTCCTGCTCGCGCAATCGCCCGGAAGCGCCGCCTCATCCTGGCACGCCATCAAGAGCCCGATCCCCGGCTTCGAGCTCCGCTACCCATCGGGCTGGCACGCGACGCGACGCTCCGATCACGGCGTTGCGATAAGCACGTTCAGGATCGCTCAGCCAGACAGTTTCCCCGCCCGCCCCACCGGGTCGGCATACATCGTTGTCTTCGACTATGGCCACATGTCGAGGCCGCTCGCAGCGAGGCCAGCGCACCTGCGGCTGCCAGCAATCCGGGGCTACGAGGGTTTCGGCAACGGCTCGATGCTCAACTTCCGCCAGGCCGGCCACAACTTCCAGGTCTTCGTCGCCTTTGGCCAGGGCGCAACGGCCGCCACGCGCGCGCTCGCGCTGCGCACGGTCAACAGCCTCAGCACCACCGCGCCCCCGATCGCCAATGACTACAAGACGACCGTCCTCGGGCACTCGGTCGAAGGCCGGCCGATCCGGGCCTACCACTTCGGCGACTTTGCGAGCCACCACACGATCCTCGTCGTCGGCTGCATCCACGGGACCGAGTGCGCCGGGATGGCAGTCACCTTGCAGCTGCTCAACAACCAGACGACCCGCGCGAACATCTGGGTTATCCAGGACATTAACCCCGACGGCCTCCACGCAGGCACCCGGGTCAACGCGGACGGAGTCGATCTCAACCGCAACTTCTCCTCCGGCTGGCAGCCGATCGGCCGGCGTGGCGACCCTCAGTACTCGGGTCCCCACCCGTTCTCGGAGCCTGAGACGAGAATCGCGCGCAACCTGATCGAGCGGGTCCACCCGCGGATCACGATCTGGTTCCACCAGCCGGCAGACCTCG
Organism: uncultured Actinomycetes bacterium; assembly: GCA_963796625.1. Lineage (GTDB taxonomy): Bacteria > Actinomycetota > Thermoleophilia > Gaiellales > Gaiellaceae > PALSA-600. The sequence continues at coordinate 580,435 of CAWCME010000002.1, read as the reverse complement.
TGCGAGCCGACGGGAAGAGCGTTCCCGCAGCCCGCCGCTACGCCCGACTGATCGGGCTCCCGTTCCGCCGAATGCCCTGGCTCGCCGGCACGGCGCCCAACTGGCAGAACCACCACCTCCCCGACTCGAGCTCGTTCGTCGTCGAGCTCCCACCCGGCCAGCTGAGCCTCGAGCACGCGAGGCGAGACGCCGCCGCGGTCCTCCGCCTGGCAGCGACCGGGTAGCCGGAGCGGACGACCGAAGGCGACACCTCTTACGCCTGCGAGGGTGGCGGCGCAACGACGTAGTCGAATCGCACGGCCCCCGGAGGGCCAGCCAGCTTGAAGTAGCGTCCCCGCTCGTGGTGTACGAGCCAGTTGAGGTCTTGTCCGCCGCGGTTGTGGAGCGCGAGCCGTAGGCGAGCGCGGAGCAACTGCGGCGGGTCCGGGTGATAGCTGACCACCGCGTCATCCTCGCGATGTCCCGTCAAAGACATTGCAGAGGAGGAACACGGTGGTCGAGCGCACGATGGACGTTTCGAGCTGGCTGCGCAAGCAACTCGAGGAGACGAGCCCGGATCTGTTGCGGGTGATGGTCAAAGATTTCGCCGAAGCGTTGATGAGCGCGGACGCTGACGCGGTCTGCGGCGCTGGCTACGGCGAGCGGTCGCCGGAGCGGGTCAACCGCCGAAACGGCTACCGCGAGCGTGACTGGGACACCCGGGTCGGCTCGATCGAGCTCGCCGTGCCGAAGCTGCGCGAGGGCTCCTACTTCCCGGACTGGCTGCTGCAGCCGCGCCGCAGGGCGGAGCAGGCGTTCGTGTCGGTGATCGCTGACGCCTATCTCGCCGGCGTCTCGACCCGACGCGTGGAGAAGCTCGTGCAGCAGCTCGGGGTCGAGCGGATGAGCAAGAGCCAGGTCTCGCGCTTGGCGAGGAGCCTCGACCAGATCGTCGAGGAGTTCCGCACCCGCCCGCTTGACGGCGCGCCGTACGCCTATGTCACTTTGGACGCGCTCCAGGTGAAGTGCCGCGAGGGCGGCCGCACGGTCAACGTCTGCGTCGTCCACGCCGTCGGCGTGAACGCCGAAGGCTTCCGCGAGTCGCTCGGCCTCGACGTCGTCACCGCTGAGGACGGCGCCGCCTGGCTCGCCTACGTCCGCGGCCTGGTCGCTCGCGGTCTCAGCGGCGTCAAGCTGGTCAGCTCGGACGCCCATCCCGGCCTCGTCGACGCGATCGCGGCAACGCTGACCGGGGCGGCCTGGCAGCGCTGCCGCACCCACTTCATGCGCAACCTGCTCACCCGCGTACCCAAGAGCGCCCAGGGATTCGTCGCAACGATGGTGCGGACGATCTTCGCGCAGCCCGACGCCCAGACCGTGCACGAGCAGCACGCCCGCATCGTCGCCCAGCTCGAGGATCGCTTCCCCGAAGCCGCCGCGCTCTTGGACGAGGCCGGACCCGACCTGCTCGCCTTCACCCCCTTCCCGAAAGAGCACTGGCGGCAGCTCTGGTCGAACAACTCGCTCGAGCGGCTGAACAAGGAGATCCGCCGCCGCACCGACGTCGTCGGCATCTTCCCCGACCGACCCTCGATCGCTCGCCTCGTCGGCGCTGTCTTGGCCGAACAGAATGACGAGTGGGCCGTCGCCCGCCGCTACATGAGCGCCGAATCGATCGCCAAAGCACTCACCGACCCCACCGACGAACCCGAGGAGGTGATCGCCATCGCCGCATAACCATCACGCGAGGATGACACGGTCAACCTCGTACACCACTTGACGGGACGCGGCCCAGCTTGACAAGCCGGAACAACCAGATCGCCTGCGGCATCGGGCACCACTCCTCACCCTGCGTGCAGATGTCGAGTGAGCCCCGAGTGCGGCACGAGCGCGAAGGGTCGTTACGCGCCGACCAGCTCGTCACGCGCGCGCCGGCGAGCCCGGGGATCCGCGCCTCGACCAACGCCCGCACTCCATGCGGAACCGTCAGACGGTTGAGGAGGATGACGCCGCTTCGCTCCCGCAGCGTGAACGTCCGCGTCGCCCGACCGCCGGGAAGCTGAAACGATCGCTCCGTCTGGAACGGTCTCGAACCGGTGAGCACGCGATCTCCGCTGGAGACGCCGGCTGGCACGACCATCGCCGCTAGCAGGATCCCCGCGATTGAGGCCACCGGCACGCGGGCGAAACGGTTCGGCACGAACTGAATACGCGGCTGATCCACAAACGGGTCCGTGACCGCCGCCTCGGGACCGCGGACGCCCGCCCGTGCGTAAACAGGACGATGCTGAAACGACTGCTCACGGTGCTGGTCACCCTGCTGGTCGCCGTCCCGAGCCTCGAGCCGGCGGCCGGAGGGCAGGTTGCGAGCGGAGGCAGCGCGGTGCGGACGATCTCCATCAGGGGAGCACCGGTCGCGATCGCGGTGGGCGCAGGAGGCGTCTGGGTTCTGGTCGGCGATGCCGTGGGAGAGCGGCTTCTCGAACTCGACGCCACGACCGGCGATGTGCGCTCGACCATCGACCTAGCCCCCGTCGGTACAGAGAGCGGTGGCGTCGCCGTGCGCGGAAATGCGGTCTGGGCAGCAACGGGAGCCTGGCTCTACCGGATCGATCCCGCCGCCCTAGCGGTCATAGCCCGCGTCCAGGTGGGCGCCGAAGCTACATCGGTGCTCGCGACCGGATCTGCCGTCTGGGTAACGCGGGCAAACGGCCGGCTGGGCCAGCTCGTTCGGGTCGATCCCCGTTCGACGCGAGTCGTCGCGAGAGTCGCGATGGGCGGCGGCCCGCTCTCGGCGGCAGAAGCCTTCGGCTCGATCTGGGTCGCGAACTCCAGCCCCTCCTCCGTCATGCGGGTCAATCCACAAACAGATCGCGTGACCGAAACGCTTCTCGCCGGGCGCTTTTCCAGCTCGCTCTCGGTCGCGCACGATCTCCTCTGGGTCGCAGGCGACCGAACGCTCATCGGACTCGACGCCCGCGGCGGCATCGCACGGCGAATCCGGCTCCCCCGCACCGTGATCGACGTCGCCGCAGCGAGCGGCAAGCTCTGGGGAACCGACGAGTACGGCTCGTCGCTCGGGCGGCTCCTGGAGGTCGATCCGGCCCGCGGGCGGGTCACGAGAACGGTCACCGTCGGGCCAACCCCGGTCGCCCTCGCCGCTGGCCCAAGTGTCGTCTGGGTCGCGAACTTCAACGGCCCGAGCGTCACGCGTGTCGCACAGCGGTAATGCGGTACGCGCGGCTCGCCGAGTTAGGCAAGCAACCGGAGGCTTCAGCTCGACCAGGCGAACTGCGCGTCCCAGGGAACCTGGGCGTAGTACTCGGGCCAGTTGCCTGTCGCGAAGAGCGGCGAGGCGATCTCAACCGGTTTGCCGCCGAGCGTGGGAAGGATCCAGAGGCTGTTGTGGGAGACATAGAGGAGGCTTCGCCCGTCTGCCGACCACTGCGGAACGCTCGCTCCGTTCGGAATCGGACGGCCGCGCAGCGTCTGCGTTCCCGCGTCATAGAGAAACAGTCGATGGTCGGCATACCAGTGATGAAGAAGGGGCAGCGCGGTTCCGGCGCCCGCGTAGTTCGGCGCTTCGATGAACGCGAGTGTCGATCCGTTCGGTGACCAGGTGGGGTCGAGTGTCACCTTCGAGGATCGGTTGACGAGACCGTGGCAGCCGCCTCCGGGCTGGCAGACCTGCACCTGCTTCTCCGACCAGTAGAGACGGCCGCCGTTTCGGCCATGGCTGATGTCGGCGACGACTGCGAGCCGCTCGCCGGCGGCCGACGCCGCAACCGAATCGGTGGTGCCGTCGGAGAGGGTCTGCGCCAGCGTGATCGGAAGCGCGCCGGACCCCTTGATCAGGTCGAGAGGCGTCTCGTCGAGGTTGTGAATCGCGCCGTCGCCGAAGACCCAGAAGCCGATTCCGAATCCTTTCCACCAGCCGGTCGGCTCGATGAGGATCTGGCTCATCCCGTTGAGTCGCATATGGCGCGTGAACCTCAGCCATACGGTTGGCCGCCCACCGCCTACGGGGTAGCTGACGAGTCGGGACAGTTCGAGCGGCCCCTCGATGCCGACCGCAAGCGCGCCGCCGTTCGGCGCCCAGGCGGCGCCATGGATCCAGGGGCCACGCGCGAGCACGCGCGAGGAGCCGTTCGGCTTAACGAGCCGTAGCGTGGTCGGCGAGTGGCACGGACACGGTTGCCTGATGCGCTCGGGGCCTGCGCTAACGGCGAGCAGGTCAGCATCTGGGCTCCAGCCGTAGAGCTCGACGGCCGGCAGCCGCAGTACCTGGTGGGCGTCTGTTCCGTTTGCGCGTGCGATCCAGAGCTGTGTGGTCGTGTTCCCGGTGCGCCCGGCGACATGCTGGGCGAGGTAGGCGAGCCATTTTTCATCTGCCGAGAACACGGGGTGGTTCGTCGTGTATCCGGCCGGCGTCGGCAGTTGGCGGAGCACCCCATCTGTCCCGTCGAGGAGCCAGAGCTTGCCGCGGGAGACGAACGCGAGGCGACCGTGCTGAGCGAACGCTCGCACATCGACGACCGGGCCTCTGGGCGCGTGATCGATTGCTGCGCCGTTGCCCCCGATGCTCAGGTCGAGCGCGTAGGCAGCCGCGCCGAGCGTCGTGACGATCGCGATGACAACAGCGATTCTTCGCCGCCGGCGGCGTCCACGGGCGCGCGCCTCCTCGATCAGCGCCTCCGGATCCTGCGTCGGTGGCGATTCCGGCGGGCGAGGTGGTGCGGTGGTCGTCACCGGCGGTACCAGGCGATCTGGCTTGCCCAATCGTAGGAGCCGTAGTAGTCGCCTGCCTGCCCGACGTTCGCGATCGGCCCGACAAGCCTGCCCGTCGTGAGATCGACTGCGTACAGCAGGCCGTGACCGACGGTCGCGGTCGAAGGCGTCTCGGTCGGGTTCGTGCGCACGTAGATAAGCCACCGGCCGTTAACCGACCAGAGCGGCAACTCGTCCGTCGCCCCCTTCGTCGGCGTCACGTTGGCGATCGGTTGCGGCTGGGCGTGGGTGCCGAGGTGGAGTAGGTAAAGCGAGCGGTGCTCTTGCCCAAAGGGACTGTCATCGGATGCCGGGCCGCCTGCGACCAGAAGCTCGCCGGTCGACGTACACGCGACGGAGTTCCAGCTCGTCTTGCCGCCCGCGGGAAGAATCGTCGTGGGATGCCAGTTCGGGGGTGCGGCGGCCGCGATGCCCTCCCCCATCGTCGAGATGCGGCCGCCGAAGTCGGTCGCATACACGAGCCTCCCGCCGCACCAGGTCATAGCGTTCGGATAGGCAAGGCTGCGGCCGATCTGGACCAGCCTGCGGCTGTGCACGTTGATCGCGACCAGCGGCATCCCATCAGCACCGAGCGACGCCGCATCCGGGTACTCGTGCGCGATCAGCCAACGACCATCGGGCGCGAAGCTGAGATCGACCGGCTGCTCGCTCACCCGCCGCTGTAGAACGAGCCGGCGGCTCCCCGTTGCGAGATCGAGCATCCAGAGCTGCAGGCCCCAAGGGTTGATCAGCCGCCCAGGAATCGGCCGCAGCGCACGCCGCGGCTTCGCATGTCGGGTGACTGCAAGCGTCCGGCCATCCGGCGAGAACACCGGGCTGCCTGCGCCCCAGCCATCGGGAAGGAGCCGCCGCCTCTCGCCGTTGCTCGCGTTGAGGAGCTCGAGCCCGCCCTTGGGCGTCACGATCGCGAGGAGGTCAGTACGCGGAGACCAGATGCCGCCGCCCGGAATGCGATGGACCGGTCCGCCGCTCGTTGCGACGAAGCCGTTGCCGAACGCGACGTAGCGCCCGTCGGCGCTGAACGAGGGCGTCCCGACTGCCTGCCCTCGCACGAGGATGCGTGTGCGGCAACTGCTCAGGTCGAGCAGATGCAGCACATCGAAGCGGACGTACGCAACCGAGCCGAGGTCGACTCCCGGACAGGCGCGGTTCGCGACCGCGGCGCCGCCTTCGGATTTCACGCTCCGACTTGCACCTGTCAACAGCCAGCCCGAGAGTGCCGCCGCGCCGAGCGCGAGAGCGGCGGCAGCGAGCGCAATCCCCCGGCGACGGCGTCGGCCGCGCCGGCGTGCCTCCTCGATCAGCAGCTCCGGCTCGAGCCCCGCGACTTCCTCGATCGAGCGTTCGCCTTCGTGGAGAAGCACGCCGAAACTCCGATCCGGACTAGGGCAGACTCTCGATCAGGCGGACGAGCTCTTCGCGCCGCAAACCCTCCTGCCGAGCCACCCCGAGCAACTCCTGCGCCTTCGCGAGCACGGCACTGCGCGGCTCCGCATCACCAGCCACCGTCACCCGGCGACCGCGCTGGAACTCAAGCAGGCCCTCGTCACGCAGAATCCGCAGCGCGCGCAGCACCGTGTTCGTGTTCACGGCGAGGACAGCGGCGAGATCACGCGCAGCCGGCAACTTCTCACCCGGCCTCGCCTCTCCCTCTGCAATCGCTCTACGGATTTCACCCGCCACCTGATCATGGAGCAGAGCAGAGTCCGACCGGTCGACCGACAGCTCCAGCATGGTGCTACCGATACTAGCACCCATAGCTCGGACACTGGGTGATGGATGGGCGCTGCGGATTCGCCCGGCGTCAGAGACCGGTAGCCGTGAACGTCGCATGGTTGCCGAGCAGGAGCCGCCAGACGGCGGCAGTGCCGCTTGCTCTTACCGGCCTTCCTGTCTGCAGGTTGAATGCCGCCACACGTTCGTCTCGCCCCGCGCCGATGTCTACGTAGCCGCGATCGTAGACCGCATCGATGAACGACACCGGCCGACCGGCATACAGACGGTAGAGGACGCGACCGGTCTCCGAGTACGCGGTCAGGCCGCTTGCGGTCGCGCCGTCGCTGTCGGCGATCAGGGCACCGCCGGCGAGAGTGACGCGCGAGGCCTGGGAGTCGAGGATTCGATAGCGGCGAGTCTTTGGGTCGACGAGCTCGAGTCCCGCCGGCACGGCCTGCGGAGACCCGGAGGCGACGCCGAAGTTCCAGCCGGTAACGGCGAGCAGACCGTTGCCGAGCGGGAGCGCCGTCCGCAGCGGCCCGCTCGCTCCCTTCTCGAGCGAGCGAGCCTCGCGCAAGCCGAGGCGCTGGACCTTCAACGTTCTCAGGTCGACGCGAGCGAGCGGCCCGGCCGGAGGCACGACGAACGCGCCGTCCCCCGAAACGGCGAGCCCGGGAAGGTCGGTCTTCGACAGCCCGCCGGAATACGGCAGCTGGACGCCTGCTTGGAGCCCGAGCGCAGCGAGTCGAACCGCTCCGCTCCTGTTCACGACCGCGAGCCGCGCGGGCCCGATGCGGTTACGTGGGGCGAGCAGCAGCACCATCGCACCTGGAGCTCGCGCGACCGCGACGACCTGACCGGGGATCGGACTGCGCGAGCTGACGGTGCCCGTCGCGGCGTTGACCGCGAACACGCTGACTCCCTCCTCGCTGGTGCAGTCGCTCGCCTGCACGACGGCAAGCACATGTGTCGCGTCGAGCCAGTCGGACGCCTCGACCGTCCCGTTCGGCAGGAGCGGCACGTCACCGAGCCTGCGCATGCGCGCCGTGTCGACGAAGCGGAGCGCCGTGTCGCCGCCGACGCACGAGGGGTTCGCGTAGCCGAGCACGAGCTCGCGCCGATCGGGCGAGAAGCTCCAGCCGTCCTCGAAGCTGCCGAGCGCGACACGACCCTCGGCAGCCGGGCGAAGCGTGGCCGGGTCGAAGCGCACAAGCCAGCCGTTGCCGCCGTAGGTGCTGCGGTCGACGATGCCGAAGAGCGGCGGCGGACCCGCCGCGAGCCCTCTCGTCGAAACGCCGGCCAGAGTCGTCGCGAGAAGCACGAGTAAGCCAGTGAAGGCCGCCGACCGCCTTGTCATGGGACAGCGGTGTCGAGCTTGGTCGCGAACAGCCTCGCCTTCAGCGTCGCCGGATCGACGCGGAGAAGGTTCACGAACGCGGCCGGCTGCCCGATCCAGAGGGCGCCGTCCCCGAAAGCCATGCCGCCGACGGGGCCTTGCAGCAGTGCGCGCGCAGCCACCCGTTCGTGCTTCGGGTCGATCGCGATGAGCTCGTATCGCTCGCCGCTCTGCGTCTCACGGAACGCGATCATCCAGACGCGCCCGCCACCGATCGCGAGCGTCGCGGCCGAGTTCGCGATCCGGATCCTCGCCTGAACGTCTCCAGTGGCTGGATCGAGGCGGTAGAGGGTGTCGCGACTCGCAGCCCAGACGCTTCCGATCCCGACGACCGCAGGGCTTTCGATGCGGCCGGTCTCGGCAGTCCACGCTCTCGTGCCGTCGCTGTTGATCCGTATTGCCTTCCCCGTTGTCGTTACGCCGAAAAGCCCAGGCGTCAAACCCGTGTCGTCGGCCGCGAGCCAGCCGACATCTCGAATCGGATGGAGTGTCGTCCTGCGGGTCGCCTGATCGATCGCGGCGAGGCGCGTCGATCGCCACGGACCGACGAGCGCCCAGGTCGTGCCGCTCCCGACTGCGAGCGAATACACAGGCCGGGACGGAAGCACGAGAGGATGCGACACCCTGCCCGCGGGCCAGGGAATGCGCGTGACAGCGCCCGCTGTGAAGCCGTCCTCGACGCTGCTGACCCAGACGTTCCCATCGCTGAGACCGAGCTCGAGTGTGAACGGATAGCGGGTCGATACGCGCCGCTCGACGCGGCCGGAGCGAGCGTCGAGCTCCAGCACATCGACGCCGGTCGTAACCCAGACGTGGCCGGCGGCAGCCGCGACGGCCACGTTCGTTCCCCCGGCACGCGCCTCCGACGCGAGAGCTGCCCCGACAGAGGCCAGCACGAGGAGCAAAGCGACGCATCGCACACCACCTCTACGTGCGAGGGCGTCCTCTCGGTCCCACTTGGCGGCCGACATCTCGTTCCGGCCGGCTGCGTTCGCGATCTAAACAAAGTGCGTTCAGCCAGACTCAATCTCAGCGTGGGCCGCAAAGGGGCAACGGTGGCGGAGCTCGAGGAGCTCTACCGAGGCCGGTACGAGGCTCTCGTCAGAGTGGCGACGGGGATCACCGGAGACATGGAGCGCGGACGCGACGCCGTGCAGTCGGCCTTCGTCAGCGCGGTGCGAACGCGGCGCTCCTTCCGCAAGGACGGGCCGCTGGAGGCATGGCTGTGGCGGATCGTGGTCAACGAGGCTACGCGCGCCCGCCGAGCACCGCAGGACCTCGACGTCGACACCGCCACGGTTCCCGCGACCAACGGTAACGGGACCGACGAGCTCGGCCTCCGCGCGTGGATCGCCGGTTTGCCTGAGCGTCAACGCGCGGCAGTGTTCCTTCGCTACTACGCCGACCTCGACTACCGGTCCATCGCGCGACTGCTCGACATCGAAGTTGGGACCGTCTCGGCGACGCTAAGCGCCGCCCACGCCAATCTGCGACGAGCCTTGAAGGAGGTTGAGCGATGATCGAGATCGATCAGCGGTTCCGCGAAGAACTCGACCTGATCACCGAGCCGGTGCCGCCGCCGGACTGGGAAGCGGTGCTCGCCCAGGTGAATGGTGGTCGTGTGCCGAGACGACGGCGCCGCGTCGCAGTAGCGCTCGTGAGCGCACTCGCGGTCGGGGTCCTGTGGGTTGCCACGCCACTCGGGGCGGCGATCGCCGACGGGATCGGCGGCTTCTCATCCTGGCTAAGTGGCGAGCCAGGAACACCCGCCCCGAAGAGCGCTCAGCAGGCGTTCGCCAGGACCAACGCGCGCTCCTGGCTCGGCTTCCCCGCAGGCACGAAGCTCCGCCAGCTCACGACCACCCACGCCGACGGCAAGACAGTCGACCTGCTCGGCTTCCGGGCCGGCGACACGCTCTGCCTGCGCGTCATCGTCTCGAACCTGACGCGATCCGGAACCCAGGCTTGCGCGCCAGTGGCGGCGCTCCGCCAGACCGGTGCCCCGGTACGGGTCGTGCTCGTCGACCACGGCTTCGGCAAGGGCAAGAAGACCGCCTGGTACGGCCTCGACCGCCTCAGGGCCCCCGCGCTCCAGGTCACCGCCGGCATCGCCGCCGACGGAGTCCGAAGCGTCACCCTCCACGACCAGAGCGGCAGCCACACCGTGCCCGTACACGGCAACGCCTTCCTCTATGTCGTCCCGACCCCCGACGTCGCCCAGCGCGTCGACACGGTCTCCGCCGAGACATCCACGGGCTCCGTCTCCGTGCCCTTCGCGCCGGCGCTGTTCGGCTTTGGCGGTTACCCTCCACCCGCCGGGACGCCCGCCGGTCCGACCTCGGTGCAGCGACACGTTCATGGCGGCACGATCGGCTGGCTCGATAACCACCAGGCGGTCGGGCAGCCCCTGACTGTCCTCAACCATCGGTTCCGGGCGATGATCGCGCGGCATGCGGTCTTCGGTCGCGTTGTCGCCCCCGACCCAGGTCTTCCCTACCGCGTCGCGATCACCCTCAACACGAGCCCGCACGGCACGAAGCCGATCGGCATCTGCACCTGGCAGGTGGGAGCGAGCGGAAGCGGGGGTGGCGGCTGCCAGCGCCGCGCAGGCATGTTCGCCTCGGCGCCGATCACGAGCGGGATCGGCGGCGGCGAGTGGCTCGAGCGAGTACAACACGTTGACCGGCCTTGCGAGCGACGACGTCGCCAGAATCACCGCCTACCTCTCCAACGGGCAAACCCAACCCGTCGCGCTCAGGGACAACGCCTACTTCGCTGAGCTCGCACGCGACGCGTTCCCGGTCCGCCTCGTCGCCTACGACAGCCAAGGGCGCATTATCGGCTTCCAGACAATACGCGGGTTCGACGGCTTTATCGCCGGTCCCGCCCGCGGCGAGCCGACGCTGATCAAACGCGTCACCACGGCGAGCGGCGGCTACGTCGAGCTCTACACCGGCCCTTCGACCATCGGCGGAACCTGCCTCTACACGAGATGGCACGAAAGCAAACACGCTGGCGGCGTCGAAGAAGGCTGCTCGCAACCCGGAAGATCGGGCACGAACCCCGGGCTGTTCCTGGAGCCGATGGGAAACCCCGTGTTCGTCCTCACAGGTCACGTGCCCGCCGGCACCGCAGCCGTCGAGCTCCGCTATGCGGACGGGAAGACCACCACAACCCGACCCGTGAGCGGCTACGTGGTGTACGCGGTCCCCGCAGCCCATCTGGGAGCCGGACATCAACTCACCCGTGCCTCGGCCGTCGGAAGCAGTGGGACGACACTCGCGACCCAATCGTTCCCATTCCGTACCCGTCGAAAGTAGTCCGATGGAATCGCCGCTGGCCGGCCGACAGATAGCCGTACTCATGATCGACGCTGTGACGCGTAGAGCCTTCGCGACGTACCGTTCACGAATGCGGGTGTTTGCCGTGATCGTCGTGAGCCTCACAGCTGTGACAGCGGGATTGACGGCCTACGCCAACGCCAGGTCGGCGCCCATCGCGCCTGACCTTCCACCCTCCCCGGCAACCTGGCTCTCCTACCCGACGTTCCCGGCGAGCTCATGCTGGACGCGACCGAGCCCCGGCGGCGGCAGCGGGGTCCTGCGAGCTGCACCAAGCTACCGCCCGCACGTCACGCACCAGAGTTCAGCCCAAATCGTCAGCCACGTGCTGGCGGGGCTCGGTGACCGCCGATACGTCCATCGTGTCGCGCTCGGCTCGCCGCCGCCGCTCACGCTCGAGCACCTGAAGGGCTGGTACTCGGGCGCTCGACCGCCCGCGAACGCGCTCTGGGCGTACATCGCGTCGCCCGAGGCCGTCGCTGCGCTTCCCGCGCACGCGAGCGCGACCGCTGCACGGGCGAGCGAGCTCGCTCAGTGGGAGAACTCGCTCGTCGAGGGCGCCCTCCGCGACGAGTTCTGCGCCGCGGGCGGCCAGCCGCTCGTCGGCTTCTCCGTCTCGGGCACCACCGAAGGCGTCTCCGACCACGGCCAGGCACTCGGCCAGCGCTTCCCGAACCCGAGCGCAACGTCCTTCAGAGCGCGCGTCGCGGCTGTTGGGCGCCGCTACGGCTTCCGGATCGAGTCGCTGCAACTGCTGCACCCGCTCCAGCTCGCCCCGCTCCTGATCGTGAAGACAACGCGGCCCCGCAAGGCGTTCGTCGGCGACGTGCCGGCGATCATGCGCCTTCTCGACCCGATCCGGAACGCCGGGAACCACACTGCCGTGACGTTCGAAGGATTCTTCTTCGAGGCGGACGACGCCGCTGGCCCATTCGTCCGAGTCCAGAACGTCTACCGCGGCGAAACCGAGGGAGGCGAATGGTCGTGGAACCCCTGCGTCTACCCCTATCCGCACTCCGAGCCGATGACGCTCGGCCCCAATCGCTGCTAGCGCCTGATGTGCCCGAGTCCTGGCGGCAGGTTCGTCGGGAACGTTTCGCAGCCGGTGTGCAATGAACAGATGATGAAGTCGGATGCCGTGTTGCTTCGGGAGTCGCGCCGACGCCCGGATGCCTTCGTCGAGGTATGCGAGCGGCACGCCTCCGATCTCTCCGCATGGTTACGGCGGGAGGTGGGAGCCGATGCTGCGGACGACCTGCTTGCCGAGACGCTCTCGCGCGCCTGGTTCCATCGTCGCCGATTCCGCGATCCCGGTACCGGCTCCGCCGGTCCGTGGCTGCAAGGCATCGCACGCAATCTCGTCCGCGAGCGTCACCGCACCGGCGCGATCGAGGCACGCGCGGTCCGCCGTCTCGGGATCATCCTTCCTCGAGCGGCCTCACTCGCGGCCGACTCCGACGCGCGAGTCGACGCCAAGGCAGCCTACGGCGAGCTCGAGCCGCTCGTCGACGAGCTCCCCGACGAGCAACGCGAGGCGCTCGAGCTTCGTGTGCTCGGCGAGCTGGATTATCGCGAGATCGGCGCGCGCTTGGAGATCCCCGCCGTGACCGCGAGAACTCGCGTCCACCGTGCACTGAAGACGCTGCGTGCCCGAACCGAGAGGAGCGAGGCATGACCGTAAACCCACACCCGAGCGATCTGCTCGATCAGCTGCGCGTAGCCGTCAATGCCGACCACCAGCGCCGGAGCCGCCGACACCGCATGCTCACCATGGCCCTTCTCGTGATCGCTGCGTTGAGCGGAGGCGCTTGGGCGGCCGCAACCCAGGCGCCCTGGTGGCAAAGCGGCGCCGCGCCGATCGACCCCGCCGCGGTCGCATCGGTCGCGAGGGACAACATGCCCGCCACCGTCGACATCTCCCGCGCACGCACGGTCGCAAGGGACGGTGACGCCGCGCTCGTCGCCGTCCCGCTCGACCAGACCGGCTACTGCCTGATCCCCACCCTCGGCGGACGCGGGAACCTCGGCGCCCAATGCGAATACCAGGTCACGAACCCGCAGCAGGGCGACGACGACCGGCTCGAGAGCTACGCCCAGCCTCCCGGCCGACCCGGCGGTCCCGCCTGGATCGTTTACGGACGGATTACCGACCCGCGCGCAGCCGCCATCGAACTCGGGTCGTTTACCTTGACACTCCAACCGGGCGGGTTCTTCCTCGGCATCGTCCCGCAGGCGCAGTGGCCAGCGCTCGACGGCACCGCAAACCCAGGATTGATCCTCGACGCTTCCGGCGCAACCGTCCGCACCGGCTGCGTCAACTGGGGCGCCTCACCGACTGACAGCAAGGTGGCGGGTTCGGACACTCCGCTCTGGCAAGTCGACGGCAGTCCCTGCCGACCGGCGAGGAGGCCGGTAGCGCCGACCCTCGACTACGGCAGCGCACGACCGCTGTTCGATGTCACCCTGCATGCCGACTTCTCCGTCTGGAAAACGGGGATGACAATCACCTTCTGGCAGGCACCTGCCAGCAACGGCGAGCAGTGCGTGCTCCCCGGTCCCACCACCGGCCCCGACAAGTGGCCAGGTTTGACTGGCGACTGTCAGAGCCCCTCGACCACCTGGCCGGCGACCGCACCGGCAATCCACGCCGGACTCGGTGCCCAGCTCACACACGTCGATCACAGACCCGCGTACATCCACGAAACCGAAGGACGCGTCGATCCCTCCGCGGGAATCGTGCGCATTGCTCTGCACTCCCCTTCGGGAGACACTCCGGTCAGTTTCGGCAGCCACTACTTCTTCGTCCAGATCCCCGGAACCAGCGCGACCGCCGACGCGCTGCCTGATAGCGGCCCGTTCACTTTGATCGGCTACGACGCTTCCGGGCACGAAGTCGCCAGCGTCGACCTCAACGCTCTCAGCGACAGCTTCCAGCCGCACTGACGCCCGTCGTCATTCACGCACTGCGTCCCCGCTGGAACGTTGTTCAGCCAGGACGTCCGAGCGTGAGGCGCGGCCCGCATTCGCCGCGGAGCTGGCCGAGCCGTCAGGTCGACCGGCGAACGGCCGAAAGCTTGTCGAGGCGAGCGATGATCGTCCGGGCGAGCGCTTCCTCGCTTGCGAGCGGGCGATCCAGAAGAACAGTGTCGAGGTAGATCACGACTCCGTGATCGTAGACCGCCAGTTCCTGGAAGTTGCTGAACCAGTAGGCGCTCTGTCCGAGGTGCGAAATCGGCTGTGAGGGCAGACGGACGAGCGAACCGTCCGTCGGCCCGGGGACGAGCGAGTAGGACGCCGACTGGTCGAACTCCGCTTGGGCCGCGTAAGCGAGCGAGACGACGATCTTCTTCTGCCCGTACTGATTGGCGAACGGGTAACCCGCCCACGTGCACTGGTGCTGGGAGGGCTCGGGGCTCGCGTAAGCGATCTTGGCCTGGAAGGCGCCCGAGACGACCGCGTCGCTTAGGAGTCCGCACGGGTTCGGAAGCGGGACAGTCGGGACAGCAGGCGCTGAGAAGTCCGTAGACGAGGTCGAGCCTGTGAGCTCTCGGACCAGGAGCCCGGTGCCGACCGCAATAACCGCGAGCATGAGAAGCACGATTCGGCGTCGTCGCTCCTGGCGTCGCTTCGCATCAGCGATCACCGCCCTCGTCCGGCCGATCGTCGGCAGGCGTGGCGTCGACGCGATCATGTGACCGCCCTGATGATCCGGATCAGCTCCTCGTCGCGGTAACCGCGCTGCCGCGCGAATCGGACGAGCTCGCGTGCGCGCGCGACAACTGCCCCCTCCTCCGCCGTACCCGCGACCGTCACCCCACGACCGCGTCGAAACTCGAGCAAGCCTTCGTCCCGAAGCTGCCGCAAAGCCCGCAGCACGGTGTTCGAGTTCACCCCGAGCACTGCCGCAAGATCGCGCGCGGGAGGCAGCCGCTCACCCTCCTTCGCCTCGCCCTCGGCAATTGCCCGGCGGATCTCCGCCGCGACCTGCTCGCTGAGCCCGAGAGACGAGTCGCGATCCGGTCGTCTGAACATGATGCTAGCAATGGTAGCGTTATTTTGAGGGCGCGACTAAACTGGCGGCCTGGCGAGCCGGTCACAAACCGCCGGAGCTATTCGTTTATCCAATGTGAGGCACGATCCCACCTCCGACGCTGAGTTGCTCCGACGACTCCGCCGCGATCCACAAGCGATCTGCGGTCTCTACGACCGCTACGCCGGCCAACTCGTGCGCCACCTCAGCCGCACCGCGAGTCCGGAGGTCGCCTGGGACGCGACGCAAGAGACATTCGCGCGCCTGCTGGAACGCGGCCCGCGAGTCCGCGTTGCGGCCGACGGAACCGTCTGGCCATGGCTTGCGACCACTGGCCGGAATCTGGTCCGGGACTGGCAACGACGGGGGAGGATCGACGATCGGGCGCGGCGCAGGCTCGGGATGGCGACGATCGACACGACCGACGAGGAGCTCGACGCCGCGCTGGAACGCCTGGACGGCGAGCTTCGCGCCGCCGAACTCCGGCACGCGCTCGGCGCCCTTCCGACCGCACAGCGGGAGGCCGTCATCGGGCGTGCCGTCGACGGCGTCGACTATCCGCTGCTTGCGGGAAGAGCTGCAGCGTCGGAACAGACGGTGCGCCGCCGCGTCTCACGCGGGCTACACGCGATGAGAGAACTACTCGAGGGAGGAAGACCATGACCATCGATGATCCGATCGCACGCTTCCGTTTTCAGCTCCAGGATGCCGCTAATCGACAGGCGACCTCATTCCGCCGCCGCCGCGTCCTCCTCCCGGCCGGTCTCGCGCTCGCGGCGATCATCATCTGCGGCGCAGCGCTGGCGGCAACGGGGTGGCTGATCGGCACCCCCGCTCCCTCATCGATCGTCTCCGACTTCGCCGGCTACACACCGCAGCTCGGCTTCCATCCCGATCCGGGCAGCGCGGTCCTCGTCGCCGAGGACGGAGATTCCAGCCTCTACGCCACGGTCAACGCGGAGGGCAGCTACTGCATCGTCGCAAGCGCCCCGTGGCGGCGGCCCGACCGGCTCCCCGACGGCGGCACCTGCATCCCGCAGCCGACTGCCGCGCAGCCGATCGTGGCCGGCATCGTCGCCGCGGGCCCGACGAGCACGCCCGAGGGCACCGCCACCGTGCTCGTCGCAGGCCGTATAACCGAGCCCGGGACGACCCGGGTCAGCTTCACGACTCCCACCGGCGACACCGTTACTCGCCCGGTCGGCTCGAGCGGCTTCTTCCTCGCAACCCTCTCGATCAAGCTCTGCGGCAACGGAGACTGGACGCCCACGTTCACGGCGCTCGACGCACAGGGCAGGTCGATCGCCGACAGCGCCTTCACGATCGATCGTCAACTGGATCTGTCCGGGGGACTCGCCTGTCAGTTCCCGATCATGACCTCAGCGGCCGCGCCGTCATCGCAACTACGCCCGTAACCGCGGAGCAACGGGCGCCGGCGCCACGACGCTCGATGGCACGGAGTCGATCGGAACTTCGTGTCGGCTAAAGAAACCGCGCTCGCGATGGATCTATCGCAGATGAGATCGGATGGAGCGTCGGTCGAGGAGATCGAGTTGATCTATCGGGAGCGGTTTCACCGTTTTGTTCGGGTCGCCCAGGCGATCACCCGCTCGCGGGAGAGCGCGGTCGACGCCGTCCAGGAGGCCTTCGCTTCGACCCTGCGGAGCCGGCACAGCTACCGCGGGCGCGGAACCGTCGAGGCCTGGATCTGGAGCTCAGTGGTCAACACGGCCCGTAAGACGGTGCGCGCCCAGTCCACGGTCCCGCTCGCCGACCCGTCGACCCTCGAGGCACTGGCGGTTTTCAGCGACGACGTCGACGAAGACGAGGTTCGCCTGGTGATCGGGGCGCTGCCCGAGCGGCAGCGACTCGTGCTGTTCCTGCGCTATTACGCCGACCTCGACTACCGCGCCATCGCCGAGGCGCTCGAGCTCGAGGTGGGCACGGTCGGGGCAACGCTCAACCAGGCGCACGGCAACCTCCGTCGGCTGCTCACCGAGGTCGAACGATGACGACCGACACCGTCGCCGCCGAACTGCTCCAGCGCTACACGCCGCCGGCCGACGACGCCCTGCCCGCCTGGAACGACGTCCTCGAGCGTGCCGGCATCAGCCGGGTGCACGTCGCGCCCTCCGAGCACGCCCCGACGGGGCGCCGGCCGCGGCGACTGCTCCGTACCGTCGCCGCCGCAGTCGCGATCCTCGTT
This sequence comes from uncultured Actinomycetes bacterium, assembly GCA_963796625.1. Taxonomy (GTDB): domain Bacteria; phylum Actinomycetota; class Thermoleophilia; order Gaiellales; family Gaiellaceae; genus PALSA-600. Next base: position 562,979 of record CAWCME010000002.1, on the reverse strand, counting down.
GCAGCTGGCGCGCTCGCGGCGGTGACCCCTGCCGGCTCGGCGATCGCCCGCACGCTCGGCGACTTCTCCGCCTGGCTCACCGGCCTGCCCGGACGAACGCTCCTCCCCACGACCAGGCGGCGCTCAACCGGGCAACCCGGAGCTGGCTCGGCTTCCCGAAAGGCACCCGGCTCCACCGGCTGCTCGAGACGAAGGTCGACGGCGTCACCCTCGCCCTCGACGGGTTCCGCGTCGGCGACTCGCTCTGCCTGCAGATCGTCGCCACCGGAGCCGCGTCCGAATCCGACCAGAGCTGCGCACCGCTCTCGCAGTTGCGAGCCGAGAAAGCTCCGGCGCTCGTCATCTTGACGGACGCCGCCTTCGGAACCATCGGCGGCAAGCACGTTCAGATCGGCCCGTATGTCCACACCCACTCGGTCAGGGTCGACGTGACGGTCGGGATCGTCGCCGACGGCGTCGACCGAGTCGAGGTCGCAGGGACGAGCGGCGGGCCGCGCGAGGCGCTCGTCGAGAGCGACGCATTCCTCGCGGTCGCCGACCGACCACCGATCGGCTACCGAACGAACCGGGCCTGGGCGACCGCCGGCGGCAAGCGCATCGCTCTCGGCGTCGCAGAAGCTCCCTTCGACCAGCTGAACACCAGTGCGGCGAAAGCCCGCAAGCCGCTCGGCCCGACCATCATCCAGCGCCACGTCGTGGGCGGCACGATCGGATGGCTCACGCGGCACGAGCCGCGCGGGAAGCCCGTACCGACAACCCGCCCGTTCACCCGCCTTAGCCGCGGCCCGTTCGCCCGAAGCGTCCTCTTCCAGCGTCTGATCGCTCCGGACCCGAACAGCCCGCTGCGCGAACTCGTCGAGATCGTGACCAGCAACAACCCGTTGTTCCCGAACCAGAAGGGCAATCAGGTCTGCTCGCTTCTCGTGGCGGAGGGCGGTGCGGGCGGCGGCTGCAGCCGGATGTCGGAACTCTTCTCGCACGGTCCAGTCGATGCCGGCGAGATGCTCGCGGAGGGCGGCGATCAGTTCGAGTACCTCTCGGGCCTGGTCAGCGACGACGTACGCAGGCTCACGATCTTCCTCTCCACCGGAGAGCAGATCGCCGTTCCTCTCCGCAACAACGCCTTCGTGGCTCAGGTCAACCGTTCTGGGTTCCCGATCCGGCTGGTGGCGTACGACAGCAGAAACCGCAGGATCGACGTTCAGCCCCTTCGCGACGATGCCGGCGGCAGTATGACCGGGCCGAAGCTTGCCCGTGGAGCGACATGGCACACGCTCCTCCGAGCTACTTCTCCGACGGGAAAGCGCGCCAAGGTCATGGTCGCACCGAAACGCGGCGGCGGCCTCTGCGCAAGCTTCCAGGTCAGCGACGGCAGCGGCCAGGGCGGATGCACCTTCACCCCGTGGCGCGGGCCTGCACTGAACCTCAGCTACTCGTCCTCCACCAACACCGCGGGCCCAAGGTTCGTCTGGGGCCAGACAAAGCCCGGCATCATCACAGTCGACGTTCGGCTCGCCGATGGGACGACACTCCATCTGCGGCCCAGGCGGGGGCTCGTTCTCGCCACCCTCCCACGCGGTTTTCGGCTCGGTCCGGGCGACCAGGTCGTCGGCTACGACAAACGCGGCCATATCGTCGCCCGCGAGCAGCTTCCGGCAACCTGAACGGACGAGCGATCGGAGCGGCTAAAGAAAATCGTCACCGCTGACGGTCGTAGGAGTCGTGGCAGACGAGAAGCGACCGACGAAAGCTGCGATCGAGCGCTACTACGAAGAGCGGTACCAACGGCTGCTCCGCGTCGCCGAGGCAATCGTCGGCGATCCCGACCTCGCCCATGACGCAGTTCAGGACGCCTTCGTCCGGATCATCCGCAGCCGCGACCGGTTCCGCGGCGACGGTGCGGTCGAGGGATGGATCTGGAAGACGGTCGTGAACGCCGCTCGAGACGTTCGCGCGAAGCGCGTCGCGACGGCGGAGCTGCCCGAGCTTGCCCACCAGCAGACGAACGGATCGGGCGATCCAGTACGTGCGCTGATCGCCTCGTTGCCGGAACGGCAGCGCCTCGTGCTCTTCCTTCGCTACTACGCCGACCTCGACTACGAACGGATCGCCGCCGCGCTCGGTATCAGTAGTGGCACGGTCGGCGCGACCCTCAACCAGGCGCACGCGACACTGCGCCGTCTCCTCGAGGAGGTGCATCGATGACCGCGTCCGACCCGCTTGTCCGCGAGGCGCTCGACCGGCAGGTGCCGCTGCGCCTCGACCGTCAACCCGACTGGAACGACATCCTGAGACGGTCGCGACGAGGCATCACCAAGCCTCGACCCCTCACCGGCCTGATCGCGCTCGCGGCCGCCCTCGCCATCGTCGCCTCCGCACTGGCAGCAGCGGGGCAAAACCCGTTCGGGCCGCTGAGCTCCTGGCTGAACGGGACACCCGGCAAGCCCGCCACCCCCGAGCAGCAGGCCGGCTTCAGCACGCGCAACGGCGCCTCCTACGCAGCCTTTCCGACCAGCACCAAGATCCACCGTCTCGCGCAGGCATCGGTCGCCGGGAGAAGATTCGTGCTGCTCGGGTTCAAGAGCGGCGAATCGCTCTGCCTGCGCCTGGTGCGCGCCGACGAGCCGTCCAGCCGCGGCATCAACCAATGCGTCACCACCCGCGAGCTGGACAGCTCGCAAGCGCCGGCACTCGTCGCCTCAGAATCACTGCTCGAGGTCGGCCATGGAACTTCGCTCGCCGACGGCATCATCGGCTTTGCGGACGACACCGTCCGGGCAATCCAGTACCGCAGCGGTCACGGCACCTGGAAGACCGCATCGGTGGTCAACAACGTCTTCGTCGGACTCGTCCACAGGAAAGCCGTGCTCCCTCGTGCGCGGCTGCTGCAACCGATCTCGACGATCGATCAGGTCCGCGCGGTGACCAAGTCCGGGCGGAGGGTCGCGATCCCGTTCGTCTCCGGCTACGTCTCCTACCCTGCAGGAGGGCTGCCGAAGGTGCCGAGCTACGTGAGCGCACGAGCTCCCAAGCCAAGCGATCTTCCTGGCCCGACTGCAACGACAGGCACATTCAACGGTGGGACGATCTCCTGGCTCGTGCACCATCAGCCCCGCGGAATCGCCTGGCGCCCGAACGAGCTCCCGCACGCACGAGGCGGCCCGGTCGTCTTCTCGCGGGCCGTCCAACCAGATCCAGGCAGCCCGCTGCGCGTCGGGCTCTTTCTCCGCACCGCGGGCGGGATGTTCTCGCCCCGCGAAACGAAGTCCGGACAGCTCGCACTCTGCAAGACCGACCTGATCCCGTTCGGCCCCGGCGGCGGCTACAGCTGCTTCCCACCCACCGCATCCGGCTCGCTCTTCCGCCCAGGCAAACCCTTCGACGTCGGCTACGGCGAAGGCGGCCAGCAGGTGACGGAACTGACCGGCGTCGCCGCCGACGCCGTCGCCCGGCTCGAGCTCTATCTCGCCAGCGGCCGCACTGTCCCCGTCTTCCTCTCCGACAACGCGTTCAGCGCCGGAGCCCCGACAACCCAGTTCCCGGCCAAGCTTGTCGCCTACGATTCCCAAGGACGCGTCATCGGGATCCAGATGATCGGAGGCCCCGCGCACCCCGTCCCCTGCCCCGCCCTCGACACCTGGCCCGCCGCAAAGCTCCCCGCAACCCGCTCCTATCAGCGGCTCGACCTCGCCACGCTCACAGTCGACGGGAAACCGATCCTCGGCATGACGCCGGCACAGGTGACAGCAGCGCTCGGGGAGCCGGATCGGGCGGCGGGCTTCAAGCATCTCGGCTTCGGCCAGCCCGCCTACTTCTACGGCGGAGCCCTGCCGAGTGCCCTGCTCCGCGTCCAATTCCACCGCGGTAAGACCGCCACCCGGGTTGTTGCGCTCGACTTCCAGGGACGCGGCCTCCTCGACGCCAAGCTCGGCCACCTCTTGAACGTCTCACCAATCCAGCTCGAGCAGTCGCTCTCGTCCACCTACGGCTATCGGGTCACGACGCCCTACGGGTCGGTGCCCGGCGCTCTCGGCCTCTTCGCCGGGATCGGCTGCAGCGCCCTTGTCACCTCCTCAACTGGAAGCACTCAGATCGACTTCGGACTTGAGCCCTACGCAGGCGGACGACCGTTCCTCAACGTGAGCAGCACCAACGCGAGCATCGGTCAGAAGGGCCGCGCGCTCGTGAGACCCGCCCGGCGCGCCAAGGGTGTCGCTTCCCCTTAAAGCGTCAAGTCCCGCGAACCCGAAGGCCCACAGGACTTGACTGGACGACTCTCTCATCCAGGTCGGCGCATGTCAAGCCGGAACCTGAGCAGCGCTCGCCCCAGACGCTGAGTTCGCTCCGAGGGCGCTGCCAGACAACAAGAGGGTGAGTGCCGCAGGAACGGCGATTGAGAGTGCACGCATTAGGGCGAATGGTACGGGGCTCCGCGGTTCAATATGTGCCTCGGCGGGACCCGCGAAAGGGGTGCCGACCGTATGAAGCACATGAATCGGCGCGACTTCCTTGCTGCGAGCGCCGCTGTCGCGCTCGCGCCGCGGTCACTGGGTGCATCCGCGGCGGTCGCGCCCCGTCTGGTCGTCCTCGCGACCGCGGATCTCGAGGCCCGGCTGGTCGCGGTCGATCTCGCAAGCGGAACGCTACTCGAGCACATCCCGACCACGGCATACCCGCGAAGCATCGAGACCGTCGGCAACACCGCCGTGGTCGCGCACTCCGAGATGGGGGTCGTCAGCCTCCTCGACGGTGCCACGCGGCGCATCACCCATGTCATCAGCGGCTTCGGTGAGCCCCGCTACACCGCCGGTCATCCCGACGGCCGCCACGCCTACGTCACCGACGCCAAACGCGGCGAACTCGTCACGCTCGACATCGCCACCGGCAGCGTCCTCGCCCGAGAGCCCGTCGGGCTCCTCACTCGCCACATCGACATCGACCCGTCCGGCACCCGAATCTGGACCGCGCTCGGGTCGAAGGCCGAGACGATCGCGACCCTCGACGTCTCCACGCCCGGCCGTCCGCGTCTCCTGGGTCACATCCACCCGCCGTTCCTCGCGCACGACGTCGCCTGGGCGCCAGACGGCGAGCACGTCTGGGTCAGCTCCGGCGACAGCCGCGGCCTCCTCGTGTACACGAGTGGCGGTCGGATCGTCGCTCGCCTGCCCGCCGACGGGCCGCCGCAGCACATCAGCTTCGACCGCACCACCGCGTTCGTCACGAGCGGGCTCAGTGGGACCCTGCGCCGACACACCCTCGACGGTCGGGAGCTCTCGCTCACTCGCGTCCCCGAAGGCTCCTACAACGTCCAGTACGCCCATGAGCGCGTCGTCACTCCCGCGCTCGGGTACGGCAGCCTCTGCATCCTCGACCAGGCTGGAACACTCCTTCACCGCGAGGAGATCGCCAACTCCTCTCACGACGCCTGCGTCGTTGTCACCTAGACATCCGTCGACCGTTCCGACGGTCGTCCCGGATATTGGAGGCGCGCAACCTCATCCCGGCAAGCGGACGAGGCTTCGGGCGGTGTGCATGAGCAGTGCACGGCTCGACGCACGAATGGTCACGAAGACGCCGTCCTTCTGGAGCTGCCCCATCCAGATCTGATCGGGATTGTCGGCGGACGGCGCGGTGAGCAGGTCGATCCATCCGAGCGGAGGGACCGGGTTGCCGTTGAAGGTGAGCGGGCCCGCAGGCGAGCTCTGGAACCCGTATGCCATACCGGGGGTCGAGGACTCCTGAATCTCGACGAACGGCTGGTGCCAGTCCAGCTTCCGTCCTGGCCCCAGCGTTCCGTACGAGAGCTGGAGTCCGGTGTGATGAATCGGCTGCTTGTGATCGCGTCGTGGGTAACCGGCGGTCAGGGCCTGGCGCTCGATCCCGATGAGGGGCAGTCCTCCGAGCCGCTCGGCCGCCCAGAGCCCCGGACGACCCAGTGCGCTCGTAGCCGCCTGCATAGTCATAGCCCCAGCATCCCGAGCCCGGCCGACGGACGGCTGCAACATGACCTTCACCCCAAACGGCGCTTCCGAGAGCGCGACCGTTTCGATACTGACGATCTTCTCGGGTGGCGACGAGTAACGAGGCGTGCGGGTGTCGAGAATGTGGAACATGATCGGCCGGTAGGTCGCGCTGTCGACGACGACGATCTCGCGGAAACCTGGACGCCGGTACGGGATCGAGACCTCGGTAACGCGCTTGCCGTTGACGGTTCCGTGACCGACCACCTGCGCACGGTGGTTCTTCAGCGCCGCCTGGTACCCGGTAAGAAAGTCGAGCAGGGCCAGGTCCGGCGTGAGCTGATAGCCGCCCGGCTTCGAGCGGGCGCCGCTCGACGAGATGCCGCCCGAACGAGTGTTGTACGTCTCCGACGTCACGCTGCCGTCGCGGAGGTAGTGGATCTCCAGCCGTCGCGGAGAGGGCTGGAACCAGTACTCGGTCTCGGCCACGTGCCGACGCGTCCGCCCGGTCGAGAGCTGCACCATCGACCCGGATGGGACCCTTTCCTGCCGGATGACCGCATGCAGTACCGGCCCTCCGCCGAGCGCAGCGAGCGCACGGTCTGTGAACGTCATCCCACCACGACCGAGTACCGCGAACGCCGCGAAAGCGCAACCAGACACCACCGCGGCGCCCAGCCCGGTTCGGATGAACGCGCGCCGGCGACGGCGTGTCTTGAACGCCGAGCTGTGCTCGAGCACCTCACGCCAGTCGGGGCCACCCGGCCGCGGCGCAATCGTCTCCATCGCTCCGCGCAGTTCTGTCTCGATGTCGATCATCGCTCCACCTCCCTGATCAGCTTCCGCAGCTTCCTGTGCGTAACGGTGAGGGTTGCCGACACCGTGCCAACTTCCACCCCGAGGATCTCTCCGATCGCCCGGTAGTCGAGATCGCCGTAGTAGCGAAGGAACAGCACCATGCGTTGGCGTTCCGGCAGCGCCGAGATCCATCCACGCAAGCCGAGCGGGTCTGACGGCTCGTCTTCGTTCGAAACGGGCTCGGCTACGCCTTCGAGCGGAACGGTGTGGCGACGCCGTGCGAGTCGCTTGGCCTCGTTAACAACGATCCGCCAGAGCCATCCCTCGAGCGACCCATCGCCTCGGAACGAGGCTCGCTCGCGTAGGGCGATCGCGAACGCCATCTGCACTGCATCCCGGCCGGCCTCATCGTCTTCGGTGATCCCGGCCGCGACCTTCGCGAACTGCTCGAACCGCTCGCGATAGAGCGCCTCGATCCGCTCCACCACCGCTCCGCGACGGATCCCCATATGCCAAAGAGTTCCCGAGCAAGTGATTCTGCTTATCCGCCGGGCCCGGCGGATAAGCATTCAGGGGCAGAGCCGGGTGCCTGCAACCTCCCTCGAGGGTCTCGTGCACGGATACATGCCAGGCCGGTCTGTCGGATAGGCGCGGCTCGTGACTTCTTCACCGGTCGGGGAGTAGGAGACGATGAGGTTGAGACGATGCCCTCGTGCGTAGTGGCTGCGCGGGATCGCGTAGAGGAGGTAGCCCTGCTTTGTCCTTAGCTCGGTGCGAGCTCCGTCCTCGTAGCGAAGCTCGACCCGAGTGACGCTCACGCCGGCCCAGCAGCAGATCGTGCCATCGCCGAAATTCGGGTTGAGGAACGCTGGCCGACGTGAGGGCGACTCGGTGGTGCAGGTGCTCGAGATGCCGGGAGCCATACCTCCGACGATGACGGAACTGCCGGACCAGTAGCAGCTGCCGCCGCCCCGTTCGGGAGCGATCCAGAGGCCAACCCGGGTGCGCTCGACGCCGCCGGAGGTACTCGAGGTGGCCCGCTCGATCAGTGTTGCCGTCGTCTCGAACAGGAGCCGGCGGCGAGAGAAGATGGCGCTGCTGGGCAAGACCATGTTTCCGAACCCCGGGATCTCGTAGCGTGTATGGGCGACGCGGGGCTGGACCGGCAGCTTCTGGCTGGCGAGGAGCTTTCCGTTGCCGTCGATCAGTTCGACTGCGACCGGTTCGTGGCCAGGACGTCGGTTCTCGGACGAGAGCTTGTCGAGGAAGAAGCCGGCGTCGATTGGAGCGGTGACCCATACAGCCCGAATCCGATTGGTGGTTCCGTCCTGGAAACGGACTTGCAGCGTTGCGGCATCGGTCGGTGTGAATGTCCCGTAGAGCACGATCGGGCCGGAGGCGTCTCCTGGGAGGTGGGCGTCGATCGGCTGATGGCCGCCCCGTGCGAGCCGGCATTCGGAGCCGAGATACGGGCCACGCCACGAGTAGCAGTAGCCACCGCCTTTGACCGGCGCAACGACGAGCACATGGCTCTGCCCGTCATAGCGGACGTCGGCGACCTGCCGGGCCCGCGACGCGAGCGTGATCGACGGCAGCTTCCTCCCGAGCTCGAAAGAAGCGAACTTACGGCTGTGCTGGAGCGAGACGAACTCCCACCCGGGCGCCGGCTTCTGGCCGAGGAACGTCACCGTAGGACCGATCCTGAGCCCCAGAGCCGAGGCGGCGGCGACAAAGATCAGTGCCGCCCCGAGAAGCGCGAGTCCAGCGCGCATCCGCCGCGCGCGGCGTGACCGTGGTAGCCGGTCGATCGGCCCTTGTCGCGTTCGGGCGCCACTCAGCGCTGCCGCGTGGTCGAACGACTCAACGTATGCGTCGACCATGTCGGCGGGGAGGGGATTCGCAGCGACAACTGCCTCGAGGATGTCCTGGTTCGGCATCACGCGCGCTCCTGTGGTGGAAGCACCGTGCAGAGGTGCTCAGATTGGTGTTCGGGCACGTCTTGGAGTTGCGCAGCCAACCTGCGCCGTGCGCGGTGGAGCCGCAGGCGGTATGCGGTGGCACTACACCCGAGAACCTCGGCGGCCTCCGGCGCCGAGAGACCCTCCCAGGCGTGCAGCAGGATCGCCTCGCGGTCGCGCTCGGGGAGCGTTGCGAGCGCCTCCAGCACCCGATTCGACTCGTGCGGCTCGGCGGGGGTGACCAGTTGAGACGCCGCCCGCTCGGCAAGGGCAGTACGGCGGCGCAGTCCGCGGCGCTGGTTCGCCGCAACCCGCCGAGCAACCGCGAGCAACCACGGTCCCGGAGTCGGTGGTACACGGTCGAGCCGCCGCCACGCAACGGCGAAGGTCTCCGCGACCGTATCGGCTACGAGGTCGGCAGGCACGCGCCGCGCCACATAGGCGATCACGCGCGGCGCGTGCTCCTGGTACAGCCGCTCGAAGCGGGCCGCATTGTCCGGGTTTGCTTCGAGCGACGCCATCAACTCAAGTAAGTGTCCGCCAGAACGCGAGGTGTTTCAGGCCGGCTACCTCCTCCAGAACAGCGTGGCCTTGCTGTACGGGGCGAGGTTCTGGTGCGAGATGAAGCGGTGCACGATCGTCACCGTGAAGCGCTTCCCCGTCGTGCTCCGTTCGACGAACGTCGCGCCATCGGGAACGAGGACGTAGCCCACACGGCCGGCAGGAAGCGGGGCGGCTGCCGAGCGGAGTCGCGTGAGCGCCGACCCGAACGTCGCTGCCAGGGCTGTTGAAAGTCGTGTTCCGCCTGGCTGCCACGCACTTCGCAGACGGGCAGAGTGGACGAACAGGGCGAGATCGCGAGCGGCGGCCCGGTTCGCGAAGTACTTGCGGCCGGCGGGAGTCAATGCGATTTCGACTGGGGCATGCGAGCCGAACCGATCCGGCCAGAGATGCCCGGCCCCGTTGCTGATGTCGCAGCCGTCGAACGGCCCGCGCGCGCCGACGTACACCTGGACATCCCCTGAAGACTGAACCTGGGCTGCGGGGCCAAATCCTCCCGCGAGTCCGAGAATGCCGAACTCCTTCGTGATCCGAAAGCACTCGTAGGCAAGCGACGGACTCCCGGCCGGGATGCGATCCGGCGAAGTGCGGCGCAGGTCGAAGATCGCGATGCCGTTGCGCCCGACGACCACGGAGGTACCGTCGCCGGTCCCTCGCTGCAGCGGGGCCGACGGCACCTTGGGAGTCTTCGGCAGCGCTGCCGCCGGACGCGGCGCGGATTGAACAGCCGGATAGACCTGGCGGATCAGGCCGCCGATGATCGCCTCCCGCGCAAGCACCTTCCCGCGCCCATCGCTGAGCACGAGGCCGGTGGGTCGCCCTGGGCCGGACAAACGCCCGTCGGGAACGTCGTAGGCGAAGAAGCCGGCCGCGATTGGCTGCGTCACCCAGACGAATGGGATCGTCACGCGTGTGCCGTCCGCATAGACGATTTGCAGCAACGAGGCGCTTGGCGCCGTGATCGTGCCGAGAATCCGTGTCACTACCGGCGAGGCCGGATGCACGATCGTGACCCTATGCGTCCCGGGCACCCTGCGAACCTTCATGCCGGGCCCGCCGAAGAAGCTGATCTGCATCGGGCGCACCCTCCGCTGTGCCGAGTCCGCGACGCAGCTCCCGCCGACCCGCTCGAACTCGTAACAGAACCCACCGCCCGAGACGGGTACGACCCAGAGCCTTCGGGCGTGACCGTTGATCGTGAAGGTGCCCGGCGTCCCTTGCCTCCCGGGCCATCACCGCGCCTAACGGATTCCCGAACGCGTTCTGCGCGAGACGCGTCCCGAGGTCGAGATACTGCTTCTTGATCCGGTTGGGAGCCGCCTTGCTCGTCGCGAACGGGACGTTCGTCCGTCCGATGAGACCAAGCAGCGCGCTTCGCAGTCCGAACGCAGGCGTCGCGAACAGCACCACCGCCAGGAGCACGATCCCACCGGCAAGCGCGAGCGCCGTACGTCGCGACCGCTTCCGCGCGGATGGCGTCACGCCGGCACGAACGAGAACGTCCTGCCAGTTGCCGTCCCGTTCCGGGATGGGAACGAGATGGTCAAGCCCTTCGAGAAGCTGCTCTGTCATCGCTTCACCTCCTCCAGCGACTGCCGGAGCGATGAATGCGCCGCATGCAGCGTCGCGGCGACCGTGCCGCGCCGGATCCCAAGCGCTCCGGCGATCGATTCGTAGTCGAGATCCGCGTAGTGGCGAAGAAAGAGCACGAGGCGCTGGCGCTCCGGCAGGGCCGCAACCGCCGACCGCAGCTCGGCCCACCGGTCGGGGTCGAGGTCCTCATGCACGAGCTCGACGGGAGCCTCCGCACGACGGACGCTCTCCCGCTGTGCGTCACGGCAGACGTTGACAAGGGTTCGCCACAACCAGCTCTCAAGTGACCCCTCCCCTCGGAACGACGACCGCCCTCGGATCGCGCGTGTAAACGCTTCTTGCACGGCGTCGTCGGCCCGGACCGGATCTCCATCGATCGCGAGTGCCACGCGTAGGAACCGGCGGTACTGGCCGCGGTACACCTCCTCGATCGCCTCAATGCTCGCTCCTCCCACACTCACCCCCTACAGACGCGAGCCGCAAACGAAACGTTTACCCGAGGCCTATGACCTACCTCTCGAGCACCAAGCCTCGCTCCTGGCTACGCCCTCGCTCACGGGTGCGATCGCGACCCTCGTCCTCCGCCGCCCGGCGCGGCCGTCTGACGCCAAATCTTGACGCCTCGATCTCGGCAGCTGTCTCGACAAGCTGTCTGTCGAGCCGGGCAACTAGATGACGCTGCAACTCGATCTCGGCTCGCAGCTCATTGCGGGCTCGACGCCGAAGGGCGCTGCACGCCGCACGCTTCTCCTCCGCAAGCGCGAGCTTTCGCTGAGCCGACTCAAGCGTCTTTGCCTGAGCCTGTTTCTTCTGCTCTAGCAGCCTGCGGTGGGTGCGCTCATCAGGTGTCAGCTCTCGACGGTCGATCTCAGGACGCGCGTCGTGCCTCGGCCCGGACGGAAGCGGATGCTGGTCGACTGCGAGCTCTTCGACCGCGGACTCTTCGAGCGCACGGCCGAAACGGGTGAGCGGGTCGCGGTCGTCGAGGTCGTGGAAGTGGCTCTCGTGCTCGCGCGGTGTACCGGTGATGTAGAGGCGGGTCTCTGCCCGGGCGCGTGAAAGCGCGACGTACGCCCATTCCTGCAGCCGCGCCTCCCCGGTGCCGAGGACGAACGCGCGCTCGACGGTGAGGCCCTGTGCGGCGTGGCCGGTGATGGCGTAGGCGTGGCGGACATTGCCACCTTCGAGGTACCGGCGGCTGAGCTCGACCCGCGGGCCGCGGTCGGTGGCGAGAGTCACGGTCCGGCCCTCACAGTCGATCTGTTCGACGGTTCCGCGGGTCCCGTTCTTGACGCCGAGGCTGTCGGAGTTGCGGAGACAGACGACGCGGTCGCCGGCGGCGAACTCGCGATCGGCGACGGTGAGGCGCTGCTTGCCGAGTCGCCCGTCGGCGTCCATCAGCGAGCGGGCGAACTGGTTGAGGTCGACGACGTCGCGGCGGCGGAGGGCGAGCATCACGTTGCCGACGAGATCGTCGCGCGCGTGCTCCCACCAGTCGGCGAGCAGGCGGGCGCGGGTCGTGACGGCGTCCTCGGAGACGACGAGCCTCTCCCGCTTCTCGGCGTAGGCGAGATAGTCGCGTCCGATTCCGGCCCTGACTCGCTCGAGTGCGTCGCGCTCGAGGGGGTCGTGTTGGCGGCGGTTCTCGGTCAGCAGGATTGCGCCCTCTCGCATCACGATGCCGGCGAGCAGACCGCCGGCGCCGACAGCGGGGAGTTGCTGCGGGTCGCCAATCAGGACTGCCTTGCCGCCGGCCTGCTCGACGAGGTCGAGCACAGGTGCGAGGACGCGCGTCTCGGCCATCCCGGCCTCGTCGACAACGAGTACCGACCCGGACGGAAGCCCTCCGCCGGCGCGTGCGTCGTCGAGGAGGCGGTGGAGCGTCGTGGAGGGGATTCCAGTCTCGTCCTGGAGCTTCTCCGCCGCAACGCCCGACGGCGCAGCACCGAGCACCGGGATCCGCGCCTCCGTGAATACCTGCCCGACGGCCTGGGTAGCGGTCGTCTTGCCGGCGCCGGCGAGCCCGACCACGCAGACGACCCGGCGCGGGCTCGTCGCGACCTCACGGACCATCGCCTCCTGTTCGTCGGAGAGGGCGATTCGGTCGGCACGCTCGATCTCCTCGAGCCGGTCCGTGGTGATCGACGGCGCGCCCGCCTCGCGGCCGCGCTCGACGAGCGCCAGTGCGGCGCGCTCGATGTCGACGAGCTCCCGGGTCGAGAAGCGCGCCGGCCGTCCGGGGCTCGGAGCCTCGCCAACCATCTCGACGCCTTCGGTGCGGACGAGGCGCTCGGCGAGCCGCCGGACGCGCGCGGCGGGCGCCCCGGAGCGGTGCGCCTGCGCCCAGGCCATCACGGCCTCGGGAACAGAGAACGCGGTCTGCTTCTCGGTCAATCCGGTGGGGCCGAGCATCCGATGGGCGAGCTGGAGGAGCGCCTCACGGGATGGCTCCTGGTGCGTGTGCGCGGCCGAGCACCGCTTGCAGCTCGCGCTGGCCGAGTCCGTGCTCGGCGGCGCGGGCGCGCCAATCCTCGCGGAGCTCGACGAGGTCGACGTGCTCCTTGCGCTCGCGTGTCTCGTGCGCCGCGAGCTGCGCGGCGTAGTAGCCGCCGTCGCCGGCGGCCTCGACGACCTGTGCCCGGCGGCGTGAGAACGCACGGATCGCAGCGGTGGGGACGTGGCTGAGCTCGGCCATCCCCTTGCGCGGCTCCTCCCACTCGACCCCCAGTGTCCGGGCTAGCTCGCTGCGGAGATGCGCCTGGTAGAGATAGCCAGCAGCGAGGCGGTAGCTCTTGAGGATCGGTTCGCCGTCGAGCGTGCGCCACTTGCCGTCGCTTGGGCTCTGCGCCATGTTCGCGACGATCACATGCGTGTGAAGGTGCGGATCCTGGGCGCGACTTGTGCGGTGCTGGTACGCGGCGGCGACGAAACCGGGTGCGTGCTCCCGTTTCACGCCCTGGGCGCCGCGCCGCGTTACGCACGCTTCGTCCTCGAGGTAACCGAGCGCCGCCTGCCACGCGGTTAGATGGGCTTCGTTGACGGCGCGGCGGGTCTCCTCGTCTCCCAGGGCGTGGAGCAAGCTGACGCTCTTCGGCGGCGAGAAGACGAGGTCGAACCCGGCGACGGGGGCGAGCTTCTTGGTCTCGAGGCTGCGCTCGTCGGTGAGCGGGTCGATGCGCTCGATCGTGATCACCCGGGCCTTCGCCTGGCGACGTGCGCGCAGCTGCTTCTCGGTGTGCGGATGGAGGCCGCGGATCAGGCGGCCGAGCTCGCCTTCCTGCACGACGCCTTCGAGCTCGAGCGCTGTGGCGCCCCGGCCGATCCAGACCCCGGGCGACTCGCCGCGCCCGGCGTAGTAGTCGTCGAGGCCTGCTGCGACGGAGCGTTCGTAGTAGCGCTCCTGGCCCGGCGTGAGCTTCGCGACGCTCAACACGACGGCCACTCTAGCACTTCGACCCATTTATGGGTCGAATAGTGCATCTGTGTCTCGTCTGCTATCAAGGGTAGTAGCTGGGGCGGATGGTGCTGTTCAGGCTGCCTCGTCTTGGGCCTCCTCGTCGGGCTGCGGCTGGTCGTCGTCGGCCTGGCTGTCGGCGCGGTGCTTCTTGACGGAGGCGGGGGCGACGCGGTTAGCGAGCTTGCCGATGACCTTGGAGTCGCTGAGCAGCTGGGGCTCGTAGACGCCTTGGCGGTCGGCGTTCGGGAGACCCTCGGTATCGACGAGCCGCTGTGCGAGTAGGAGACGCATCACGACCGCGAGCGCGTCTTCGGGTGTCCGTGTCCGCGCGAGGGCGGCGAGCGCTGCGGCCTGGTGGTCGTGCTCGGCCTCGGCACCGCGGGGGTAGCGGACGCTCACCTTCCCTTGCTTGTTCGTCGTTGTCGGCTGGTCGACGCACAGCCTGTACGCCCACGCCGCCGCACGGCCGTAGTGCTCGAGCACCAGCGAGCCGAGGAGCTTGACGGCGTCCGTGTCGAGCTTCGGCTGCCAACGCGCGAGCGCCGCCCCGAGGTCGAGGTTTCGCGACCGACCAGAAACGCGCGCTTCGTACTGCCGCTCGCGCTCCCGGCGGCGCTCCTCCTTCGCCGGGTCGTCCTGCGCGGCACTCGCTGCGCGCGCGTCGCGCTCGCGCTCCTTCTTCTCGACCGCAGTCGCCGCGTGCGTTGCGATCTTCTGGACGAGCCGATCCGCGAGCCACTCCGCATCGGTGACGTAGTAGTGATCGCGGCCGCGCAGACCCGGAAGTTCGAGCAGACAGCCGAACGCCCGCGCCGCGTCCGCGTCGTCGTCGGTGAGCGCGAAGCACTCGCGCTCGCGCCGCTCCTCGGCTTGTTGCGCTTGCCAGTCGTACTCGGACGACTGCGGGATCGCGGGCAACTCCCGATAGGCGGCCTCGACGGGCTGAGCACGTTCGCCGAGCTTCGCGACCACAGCCGCGAGCCTCTCGTCGGTATGCGGCGCGAGCGGGCCGCGCGAGCCGCCTACGCTGTAGGCGACCGGGTGAACCGGTGACCCGTCGTCCGTCCACTCGCCGCGAAGCACGTCGTCCACGATCTCCCCCGGCGCGGCAGGGAATGCAGACGCGTCGTGCGGACGGTCAACGAGCCAGAGTGCGACGAGGTCGGCGAGGAGTGGCTCTCGCTCCGCGATCCGCACAAGGGCAGGCGCGCAGGCAAGCGGCACCTTGCGCGCGGCGAGCAGCTCCTGCGTTTGATCAGGCAGGCGCAGGAGGTCCAGGCGGTCGGAGATGAGCCGCTCGCTCTTGCCGACCAGCTTCGCCACCTTCGCCGGGTCGCCGTGGTCGTCGACGAGACGGCGGTAGGCGCGGGCTTCCTCAAGCGGGCTGAGGTCGGCGCGAATGACGTTCTCCGCTACGGCGAGCGTGAGCGCGTCGCCGTCGACCTCCCGAACCTGGGCGGGCACCTCGCGGAGCTTCGCCGCGCGTGCCGCACGGTAGCGCCGCTCCCCGGCGATGATCGCGTACCGGCCCTCGCCGTCGCGCGAGAGCGTCAGCGGACTGATGATCCCGTGAAGCTTCACGGACTCGATCAACTCGGCCATGCGGTCGTCGTCGAAGTCTGTACGCGGATTCGCCTTGCTCGGGCGGATCTGTGCGAGCGGAATCATGCTCAGCGTTGCGGTCATGACTGCGTCCCTCCTTCGGTCAAAAGCGCGAGCGCCCGGTCTTTGAGCGCGGCTGGCTCCGTCGCGCGCTCGAAGCGCGCCTCCTGATGGGTGCGGCTCGCGGTCGCGCGCGTGGGTTGCACGTGGTCGACGTATGCGGTTACGGCTTGCAGCGCGCCCCATTGGGTGCCGGTGATGTTCGCAAGGTCGGGCGTCGTCCGGTACGCGGTCGCGATTGCCTCGCGCACGCGCTCGACGTTCCGCACTGCGCGCCCGCCGTTCGTCGCGTCGGGACGCGGCTCGGGCATCGGGACGAGCCGTGCGAGGAACCGTCCGAACTCGGCTGCGCTCATCGGCTCGCGGATCAGCCGTCCGCCGATCTGCTCCAGTTCGTCGTAGTAGCGCCAGGCGATCCCGAGCGTGCGCCGCGCGTCGGTGAGGCGTGCGTCCAGGTTCGCCGTGTGGCGCGCCTTCCAGGTGCGAGCGACACCGTCGAGCGGGAGCATCATTCCGTTCAGGCACGCGAGCCGGAACGGAGCGACGCTGATCGTCACAGCGAGACCGCCGTCGTGACCGTTGCGGAAGCAGAGCAGGGGCAACACGTCTTCCCCCTCCGCGTTCCCGATCCGGATCGCGCGGTCAAGCTGCATCAGCGCGTGCACGCGCGCGCCGCCTCGCGTCTCGCCCGCTCCAAGCCAGTGCGCCTCGCCTGAGTCGGTGATCCCGTCGCAGAACGCGAAGGCAGCGCCGTTCTGTAGCGGCTCGTATCCCTCGCCCACGACGCCGAGCACGGCGCGCGTGTCGCTGCGAACGTTGGCGACGACGCGCGGCACGGGTACGCGCTCCGACTCGACGTTGTCGTCGGGCTTGCCGAGCACCGCTTCGAGCCGATGCTGCTCCACCGTCCAGGCAAGGCCGGCCGTCTCGATCATCGCAGCCGCCGTGCGAGCCTGGCCGCTGTCCACGCCATGCACGACGTGGCCCCATCCGCCCGGCCACCTGCCCAACCAAAGCGGCGAGGTTGCGTCCTGGATGCGGTAGCTCGTTGTCTCTGTTGTCGTCATCTCTTCCTCTCCCTTCGCTACGCGGCGGCGCGGTCTCCCGCCGGAACGATGAACCGCTCCGGCTCGTCCGCGATCGCCTGTCCGATGAACGTTGCGACCCCAGCCGCGAGCCAGACCGCCTCGCGCTCGGAGTCGTCGAGGCCGTCGCTGTACCCGTCTGCGGCTGCCTCTGCTGCCTCGATGGGGAGCCGCTCGACGAGTCGCGCCTGCCGGGCGAGGAACTCCCACAACTGGTCTTGATCGATCCGGTACCTCATCGCGTCTCCCTTCCGGTGTGAATCCGAGTTAACCCCTCGGGCCGAGAGTCTCCGCCGTCGTCCTGGCGGGCCTCACCTTCGGTGGCTCTGTGTCTCGGACTACTCGGTCGGATCGAGCCGGCGCGTGTCGCGGGCCCAGCGTTCAACGCTGGGCCACCGCCAGACGTCAGACCGACCGAGACGCCCGACGGGGCGCGGAAAGTCCGACCGACCCGCAAGCACTGACACGCGCGCTCGAGAAATGCGAAGACGCTCAGCAATATCAGCGGCAATCACGAGCTCGGTGCGATCGTCGAGGCGCACCCTCGTGACATTAACTCAAGTGAATACCTCGGCGATTTTGACGAGCCGTAAGCTCGTACCCTCCGCTAATGATCTCTCCCCAGGCCGTCTCCCTCCCATCCTCAGTTGGAGTAAGGCCCAAGCCTGCTGTCGCCGGCGACGACCAGTGCATCGACGATCTGCTGCCAGACACCGAGCATCGCCGTCTCGGCGGCCGCTTGCTGTAGATCGATCAGCCAACGCGCGAGGAGGAAGGTACGGTCGGCGATCGTCTCGGGGCCCGGAAGGATGATCTCGCTCATCCACGGCAAGCCGACCGTCGCTTGGGTCGCCGGCGGCAAGGTGCGTAGAAGTCCGACCAGCGAGTCGACGCAGTCGGGGTCGCCGGCGGCGCCGGGGAGCCAGGACTCGATCGCAGAGCGCCACGCCAAGACATCAGGCCAGACGATCGGAGCTCCGGCGAGTTCGCGGTAGAAGTAAGCGACCTCCGACGTCGGCGTCGGCATCAGCGCGGCCCGCGCACTGCCGCCGTGGCCACGACCCGAAAGGCTTAAGCCGGAGCGCTCGAAACCAAGTACACGTTCGATCACGCTTGGCCAAAGGTGCCGTGCTACTTCGGCCGCGGGCGCAGACTCCTCGGCCGCCGCGGCCGACGCGGTCAGGAACGTGGCCAGCAGTTGGCTGTTTTCGGCGAGCCCCTCCAGGTGCGCCCAGAACGGGGCTTCGTCCCCGGTCGAAGCGAGGGTGAGGAGCGCTCGTGCGGCGATCAACGCGTGAGTCCCGCGGTGGTCCAGATCGTCACGGACGAGCAGCCCGCGCCGCTGCGCATCCAGGAGCACCAGCAGCAGCTCGCGCGCGCGCTCTCGCTGGCAGTCCTCGCCACTGGCGGCGACACCGAGCGCCCGAATCGCCGCATCAAGACGCATTACGAAGACTGCCCGACCGTCGACCTTGGCCAAGCGATCGTCGACCGGACCGTCGATCAGCTCGGCCCGCTGGCGTTGGATGACGTCGTCCCAATGGCCGAAGACACAGTCGCGCATGGTCTCGACGGCGAGCTCGAGCGCACGCTCGTGGTGACAGCGACCGGCTCCGCACGGCGTCCGCCAGACTGGGTCGAGTCCGCGCGCCAGATGCAGCCGGACCTCGTTCGGATCTGCCCGAGCCGACCGAAGACAGGCCTCCATCACCCGCTTTGCAGCGCGGCGCCCCCGCATCTTCACCAAGCTCGGCCCGTCAGGCAGGAGCAAGAGCGGTCGCGCACGAGCTGCCGTGCGGTCGTAGGCCTGCTCGAAATAGGCAACCAGCGCAGCTGTGTCGCCGGGCTCGGCCGAGCGCTCAGGAACCGACAGTACCGCCGCCGCGGCGAACTCAAGGTCGTCATTCGGCAGAACGATTCCTCGCAGGAGGTGCGCCTCGAGCGCTGCAGCGGCGACGGCCAACGGGACGTCCCACTCGCCGGTTGACCTCCCGCCCGGTGGATCGTCAAGGAGCCCTCTAGCGGTCTTGAGATCGACACGAAGTTCATCTTTGGTCGGCGGCGCCGTCTCACCTGGCTTGCTCCGTGGCCCGAGCAGGTAGCGCACGAGGAGCCGCGTGGCCTCGTTGCCGCGGGCCAGATCGGCTGTCGTGGGCTCAAGGGCCTCGAGCACATCTGGAGGCGGCGTACTCTGAACGAAAATCGCGTCGCCTTTCGCGTGGATCTCGTAGTTGTCGCGGTTGAGCGCGCTCGCCCAGTTCCGCACAGTCGTCGTGTACGAGACTCGTTCACCGGTCGCCTCGCCGGCGTCGGCGTCAGCGGCGGTCGCCTCGAGCCGCTCGGCCCTCGCCACTAACTCCTCCCCGATCGCCTTCAATTCGACTGATCGCTCGGCATCGGCATGGACGACCAGCCAGGTAGCCACCTCGCGAAACGACCAGCCCCGACGCTCGGGGTTGGCCAGCCCATCGGACCTGCCTCCAAGACCCGACATTTCACTCACGACACGGTTGAACTCGAGGTTCCAGAGGCGCGGGTCGACCAAGTAAGGGTCCAGGAGCCTCTCGGTGTGTTCGAGATGGCGGACGAGGAGACCGACCACGAGCGCCGGCATGGCCAGGTTGTTGCATCCCTGAAGCAAACGCTCAGCCAACGGCCCGAGCGGAACGCCGGCCGCGAGGAACTGATCACAAACGCGCTCGAGTGCTTCCAACGCGCTCATACAGGCGTATGGCCCGACACTCGTACCGCGGTACCAGAGCCAGACATCAGCGTCACCGGCATACACGCGCGGTCTCCCGTCTAGGGCGAGCGCGAGCCCGAAGACTGCCTCACTCTCCCCGGTCGCTTCGCTCGCGCCGGGGTCGGCCACAAGTGAGCGGAGTTCACGTACTCGGTACTCGGCGGCATGGTCGAGCATGTGGTTTAACACGCGGACACCGCCGGGAAAGTCGCTCTGGAACAGCGCAAGGAAGGGGCCACGGTAGAACGCATGGAGCGGACCGAAACCACCTCCCTGGTGTCGCCGGATCCCGTCCTCAAAGAAGCCGAAACCGGGCTGATCGGGGTCGATGTAATAAGCCTCGGTGAGCTCGGCGAGCAGGCCCTGACCGTAGCCTGCGATCGCCTGCCCGGAGAAGGCCTCGTCGACGGCGGGCGCGAGCCGCCACGATGCGTCGCGGGCGACCCGTCGAAGAAGGCCGACGGTTTCGTCGTTCAGGTCCGGGCCGAGCAGGGCGATCAACTGGAGCACGATCTCCTCGCTGGACTCGGCGGGGACATCCGACCGCGGCCTGCGCCGACCCGCCATCCCGGAAATGACCGTCGCTCGGATCTTCTCCTGGGCGCGTGCCTCCTCCTCCGGCGAACGGTTCGCGATCTCCAACGCCGCCCGCTCGCGCTGCTCCTGCTCTCGACGCTCCCCGGCGTCACAGTACGCCAGCAGAAGCTCGCGAAGCCTCACCCGCAGCGGATGGCCCGCCTCGCGGCGCCGGACGACGAGGGCGATCAGCCACTCGCGAAGAGTCTCGGCCGACTTGTCGCTTTGACGCCACGGAGTCGGCGCCTCGAGGAGTTGGGCGACGACGGGCTCGGCGATCACCGGATCGATGAGCAGCGTCTCGCTCCGGAAGCGCTGCCCGATCAGACGCAGAATTCGCGCGACGCCGACGCCGTTGTCGGCGAGCAACCCGGGCCAGGCGTCCTGCAGCAACGGCGACGGATCACCGAGCGTGAGCAGCGCTTCGCTTGGCAGGTCTCCCCATCGTGCACCCTCGGTCGTCGCGAGCGCATCAAACTCGGCTTGGACGCGCCCGAGCCGTCCGTGGAAGGGATTCCCCGGCTCGTCAGGAGTGCTCAACAGCGCCTGACAGCCGAGCCGCACCGCGGAGAAAGCCCAGCGAGGCGCCCCGGCTGCCCGCAGCGCCGCGACTGGCGTTCCATCGGCGAACAGAAAGCGTGCGACCGCGTAGCGGCGAATTTCGTCGTGAGCGAACTCCGGAAGTACCTGCCAGGATCGATCGCCCGCCGAGCGGAGCAGGCCGTCCCGACGAAGCCCCTCGAGAGCCTCGACGTCGAGCGTTCGCGCCACCTCGATGGCCGAACGATTGTTGAGGGCCTGCTCGGCCAGCGTGAGGAGGACGAGCTCGCGTGCAAACGGGTGGCCGCGATCAGCCTGCTCCGCGTCACGGACAAGTCCGGTCCAGATCGCCTCCATTGCCTCGACGTCGCTGAGCGGCAGGTCCGGGAGCTTGCTCCGCACCAACAGGTCGATGACAATCACGCGCCGCAACAACTCGCGCGAGCGCTCGTTGGCGGCAAGCCGCTCGAGCTCCGGCAACGCGGCGACGGCTTCGTCGATCTGCTCATCGGTGAGGCCGGGGACCGAATGGCCGCCAACCTCAGCCACGAGCTGGACGCTGACGATGTCCCGCACCAGCTCCCAGCCCTCATCGGCGGCGATGACAAGAACCGCCATCCCGCCGCGACCGGCGGCTGCAACTAGGTGCGTGAAAATGTCACGACGCCCTTCGAGGACCGCGTCGGCACCGTCGACGACAAGCAACCGCTCCGGCGCCGACAGCTCGGCGAGCAGGTCTTCGAGCGGAGACCCAAGCGCGCCGACAAGCTCCGCCAGCGTCTCGGGCAGGTGGCGGAGGTTGATGACCACGACCTCGAGCTCATCAGGACGCGCCGCCAGCTCGCCGTCGACGGCGGCGAACGCGAGGGCGCTCTTGCCGACACCCGACTCGCCGTGGACGACCAGAGCCGGAGAAGCACTCCGTGCAGCGATGAGCGCCTCGACCTCGGCTGATCGGTCGAGATGGAACGTGGACTCGGACCCGCCCCGGCCGATTTCGTCGCGGACGACGTCTCGGGCCTGCGCCTCGAGAGCGCCGATCGCCTGCCAGCCGACGCTGCGGAGGGCGCCCGAGTCGAGCAGCGGATGCAACGCGCGACGGAGCAGCCCTAGATCAACGGTCGCCGCGGCTGGTCCGTAGTCGGCTGCAAGAGCTTCGAGGCGGTCACGTAGACGCTCGCCCCCGTCGAGATCGTGAGTGCGCGAGAACGGAATCAGCCTGTTACGGACCGCGTCCCAGTCGGACAGGCCGGGTTCCTCGAGTTCCGGCGTCAAGACGTGCAGCCGTCTAAGCAGCTCCCACACCCGCGCCTCGAGCTCAGCCCCCGTCGGCTCTCCCTCACCGAGGGTCGCGAGCCCTTGTCTGACGAGCCCGCTCATCTGGCCGAGCCGGTCGCGCAGCGCCCGGTTGTATGTCCCCTCACTGCGGAGAGGAACGAAAAATGCCTGCGCGTTCGACTGTCGGCGCGCCATAACGGCGAGCTCTGCGAGCTGCTTCGCCTGCGGCCGGGAGCCGGCAACGACCATTGCCAGCTCGTGCTCGCGCCGATCGGCGGGCGGATCGGCAAGCGAGCGGAGGAACGCCACGACGAGGCGTCGCATGTCCTCGTCGCTCTGGACGATTTTCGGAGAGCGCCGAACCGCAATCGCCAACTCGAGACTCCAGTCCTCGTCCCGATGCCCGGCACGGACTACCAGATCGTCGATTGGTGTCCGATGGGACTGTTGGAAGGCAACACTCTCGATCGTCCGACCGTGCCCGAGCTCCTGCGCTCCCTCCCGGGTGAGCATCAGGGCCAGATACGCCACCCCGACGCGACGCTCGAGGGTGACGCCGCCGCCACCGGTCGCGTAGGGGTTCGCGCTTGGTCGGGCCCCAGCAGCCTCCGGCTCGCGCGGGCCTTCCGGCTCAGGTTCGCGGTTTGCGTTCTCCGACAAATTGGTGGCCTCGTCCACATCCTGCCTTGACCAGTCGAGCTCAGCGTCGCTCTCGTCTATCGCATTACTCAGACCAATCAGGACAGCGGCGTGCGTCGGGGTGACGTTTAGCTTGCCGGCCAGAGGACGCCGATGTCGGCGGCCGGGACCCGGAGATGCCGAGACCCGGCCTCTACATGTCCGTTGGCTAGATCCAGCCCCGCCTCCTCCCCGTCTCCAGCAGCTTCGCGAGGGCAATCGTCGTGCCGACTATTTGGTCGCCGCGACGGCTTGCACTGGCCCCACCGCGACGGCTTGAAGTGGCCCCACCCGCCGTCGGGTTTTCTGTCTTTCGATTGATAGCTGATGGTGCGCCGCGCTGCCGTTCCGGAGCGAGCCGTAGGCGAGCGGAGGGGCGGTAGCGCGGCGCGGTCCGGGTCATGCGGCTGGTGTTGCGCGGCGGCGTTTGGTCTGGGTGAGGCCGTGGTGGAAGCGCCAGGATTCGCTGCCGGTGTCGATGATGTGGGCGCGGTGGGTGAGCCGGTCGACGACGGCTTTGGCGAGGCGGGGGTCGGGGAAGACCCTGGTCCATTCGCCGAAGGGGAGGTTGGTGGTCACGATCAGTGATCCGCGTTCGTGGCGTTCGGAGAGGACCTGGAAGACGAGCTCGGCGGCTCCGTCGGGCAGGGCGAGGTAGCCCAGCTCGTCGAGGACGACGAGTTCGGTGCGGGCGTAGCGGGCGACGACGCGGGCGAGCTCGCGGCGGCTCTCGGCTTCTTGGAGTTCGTTGGCGAGGCCGGCGAGGGTGGTGAAGCGGACGCGCCGTCCGGCCTGGCAGGCGCTGACCGCGAGCGCTGTGGCGAGGTGGGTCTTGCCGGTGCCACTGTCGCCGATCAGGATCACCGACTCGCGGTCGTCGATCCAGGATCCCTCGGCGAGCGCGGCGATCGTGGCTTGGGGGACGTTAGGGTTGTCTTGGTAGCGGAAGTCGTCGAGCCGTTTGATCTGGGGGAAGCGGGCCTCGTTGAGGCGGCGCCGCTCGCGCCGCTCGGCGCGCTCGCTCATCTCGGCTTCCAGGAGCGCGCCGAGGTAGGCGACGGGCGTCTGCTGCTCGCGTGTTGCCTCTGCGGCCAGTGGGCGGAAGCGTCGGCGGACGGTCGGGAGCTTGAGCTCGACCGCGTGCGCCTCGATCAGCGCCTCCAACGCCGCGGCCTTCGCGTTTGCGGTCACCTGGATCCTCCGATCAGCTCGTTGTACTCGGCGATCCCTGGTGCCGGCCGGGCGTGGGCAGCCAGCCGCGGCTCGAGCTGCTCGAGCGGTGCCGGCGTGTGCTGCCCGGTCGCGTCGGCTCGGCGGGCGAGCACCGCGACGGCGCGGCCGTCGTGGGCGCCGGCGGCGAGCGCGCCCTGGACGGCGAGCTCGACCCGGCCGGGGTCGTGCTCGCGGCTGAGCAGGAGCACGTCGACCATCTGCCGGGCGGCCTCGGAGCTGCCGTAGCGGACAGCCAGCGCGGCCCAGAGCTCGTCGAAGCAGCCCGGCCAGCCGCCGCGTTCGCGTTCCTGCCGCAGCGCCAATGAGTGCTGCAGCCCGCCCGGCTTGCGCTCGAGCAACTCGAGGTAGTGATCGAGCGTCGCGCTCGTGCCGTACCGTCCCTGCAGCCGCTCGTGGCGGGCGACGAGCTCGCCGCCATGTGTGACCGTGATCTCGCGGGCGCCGATCCGGACGCTGACCCGCAGCCCGGCCAGGCGCACCGGCACCGAGTAGCGGTTCTGGCGCACCGTGACCAGCGACTTCGCATCCACCCGTGGCGTGGCTGTCTCGGCGGCGTCGAACGCGTCGGTCGGCAGCCGACGGAGCAGCGGCCGCTCCGCGGCCCACGCCTCCCCGACCGTCACCGCACGCCCAACGATCCGCCGCGCCAGGTCGCGCTCGCAGCCCTCAAGCAGGAGCACGTTCAGCTCGGCGAGCGACCCGACGGCCGGCACCGGGACGAGATGGTTGCGGCGGAAGCGGCCCACCTCCCCTTCGACACCGCCCTTCTCGTGTGCCCCTTCGATCCCTGGCCTCGTGAACGCCGCGGCGTACAGGTAGTGGGAGCGGAGCGCGACGAAGCGGTCGCTCTCGACCCGGCGGCGGCCCTTCAACACCTGCTTCACGGCCGAGGTCAGGTTGTCGTAACGGATCTGCTCGAACACGCCGCCGAACCACTCGAACGCCTCGACGTGCAGCTCGAGGAACGCCTGCTGCGTCTCAACCAGCGAGGCCTGACAGAACGCCGCCCCCGAAAACGACGGGCGCATGAAGAACAGATGGATCGTCGTGCGCACCCCGGCCAGGTCGACCTCGGCCTCGCCCCAGTCGACCTCCGCGCCCACGCCCGGATCGTGCACCTGCGGCACGAACACCTCCCCGACCGGCCAGCCCATCGCGCGCTTCCGCCCACGCACGTAGTCACGCACCGTCGTCTCGGCGACCTCGGCCCCGTGCTCGTCGACCAGCCGCTGCCAGACCCGCTTCGCCGTGTGGCGCTGCTTCCGCGGCGCCTCGCGATCAGCCTCAAGCCACCCGTCGATCAACAGCCGGTACGGCCCCAACCTCGGCGCCGGCCGAACCGCGGGCGACCGCTTCGCCGCCGGCAACGGCGACGCGAGCGCCTGCCTCACCGCCCGCCGATGAACCCCATGCCGCTCTGCCAACGCCCGGATCGACAACCCCTCCCGATCCCGGTCCCGCCTGATCTGCTCGAACTGCTCCATCCTCGACCACATCCCCACTGGCGCCTCCCGCTCGAGCTCGATGAGCCACGAACGCTTGGCCGCCGATCGGACGGAGGTGGGGCCAGTTGAAGCCGTCGCAGTGGGGCCACTTCAAACCGTCGCGCCGAATTTGGACCAACCATTTGAGCTCGTGCATTGTTCGTCTTCCTCTCGGTCGCTTGCTGTTCGCTTCCACCGAAGCAGACATGATCGAGGCGGGCAAGGAACCGGGCGCATCATCGGGGTTACAGGCTCTTTTCCTCGTAGAGCCTCTGGCGAAGGCGCACGTGACCAGGTACATCTGGACAACGATGGCCGAACACATCAGCACGAAGCGACTGTTGGAGATTGCCGCGGCCGCTGGCGAACCCTGCATGGATCGCCGCGTGATCGAGTACCTCTGTCGGCAGGGAGTGTTGCTGCACGCGCGTCGCGTCGGAGGCGTCAGCGGCGGTTGGACGTACTCCCCGCTCGCACCGTTCCAGCTGGAGCGGTACTTGGAACTCAGAAAGCGGATGCCGCTCAACATGGCCCGGTTCATGCTTTGGATCGAGGGCTACGAGGTGGCCCCCGACTGGGCCCGTCGGTCCATGATCGACTACTTGGCCAAGGCGGCGTCGGCCTGGCGGCAAGCGCTCGATACTGATGGATCGCCGGAGCAGACTGCCCGGGAAATCGCGGAGACGCTCGCTGCGGCGCGCGGGCGCTCGGCTCTGCCGCGCCTAGTCGCGATGACCAAGGCCGAACGGCAACTAGCCCACCTGTGGCTCGCCGACCTGGTCGTCGGCACGGACACCTCGGGGGCAGACGGCGCCTTGGCCTTTGAGCGTGCGATCGGGCGGCGCAACTCAGGCGGCGATCTCTATCCAGAGTTCGCTGACGATTCTGTGTTCACGACCGGGCTCGACGGCCCATTTGATCCCTGCTCTCTGCTCACCGCGACCGAAGAGGCATCGCCGGCCGAGCTCGAGCTGGCCCGCCGGGTCGTTCACCTACAGCTCGTTTACGGCCCATTCCTGATTCAGACGCTGGCTTGGGAGACGAAGAGCGCTGCCCCCTTCTTCCAAGTGGCCGGGATGATCCCGATCGAGGATCCACGGTTTGCAATTGGACTCGTTTCCGCCGCACTTGCCCGGCTCGCTCGCCGCCGCAGCGAAGAAAACTACGAGGCCGACCTCAAAACGCACATCGAGGCCCTCGAGCCCGGCCTACTCGGCGTCCAATTGCTCAGAGGGTTCCCTGAGCAAGCCAAGGCACTTGTCGAGGCTCTGCCGCGGCTTGACCGGCTCCGAGTCGCCCGCGAGCTCAGGCGCCAACAGGACGACATCGCTCGCGCCGGAACCCCGCGACCCCCGCTCAGCGCTCCAACCGTTGGCCGACGTCGCACTTCGTGACCGACGGCCGTCAACCCGGCACATCGTTGGCGGGTTTGGCGTTCAAGCCCTCATCCATGTGGGGTTTAGCGACTCTCGAGGCTGGTAGTCGCGCAACTCCTGACCGTGCTCGCGTAGCCAGCGCGCCTGCTCTTGCCAGCCGGGCCGCGCAGCCTCGACAAGCCGCCAGAACGCCTTCGTGTGGTTCGGCTCGCGGAGGTGGAGCAGCTCGTGGACGACGACGTACTCGAGCACCGACTCGGGGGCGAGCAGGAGCCTCCACGAGAAGGACAGGTTGCCCCGACGGGAGCAGGAGCCCCAGCGGGTCCTCGGGTCGCGGACGCCTAGCGAGCCGAACTCGAGGCCGAGTCGTTCTGCCTCCCGCGCCGTGACTGCCAGAAGCCGTCGGCGCGCCTCGCGGTGGTACCAACGCTCGAGTGCCGCTGCGGCACCGGCGATCGGCCCGCGGACGACGACGCGTTCGTGTCGGAGCTCGGCGATCGAGCGACGCCCGTTCGCCCACTCGATCTCCACCGGCTCACCAGCAACCCAGGCGACGCCAGAGCGGGCGAGACCAAGCCGTGCGGGCCGTGCGGCGATCGTGCGCGAAGTCGCGAGCTTGTCCGTGATCCAGCCGCGTTTCTCCTCGAGGAAGGCGTCGATCTCGCGGTCGCTAAGGCCGGCCCGGACGATGATCTCGAGTGGCCGGCGGGGCCCGAGGATGATCCGGGTCGTTCGCGCGCGGGCGGATTCGCGCACGCGGACATCGATCACCTCGTCGGCGACGACGAACGGGCGAGACGGGCGGTCTCGGAGCGGCCTCATGGATCGAACGTAGCGCGGCTGACTGTCGATGTGCCCGCTCTCTGGGCCACGAGCTCAGGCTGTTGCGCTCTCGCGTGCGGTCGCGGCGCTCAGCACCTCGTCGACGAAGCCTATGTCCGGCTTGACGAGGGGCTTCGTGTCGTCGCTGCGGGTGAGCAGTCGAATCAACTCGAGCCGGATGTCGCGGAGAATGTCGTCGCGCTCGACCCAGTCGGTAAAAGTCGCGTAGCGCTCGACGATCGAGTCGATCTGCCTTGCGAGCTCGACGGTGCGCTCCTCGGGCATCCCCGGCGTGGCCGTCTTCGCGAGTGCCAGGAAGGCCTGGGTGCGGTCGGAGAGACCGAGCGCCTCGCGCGCCTCCTTTTCAGCGGCCCAGCCGCCGACGAGGTCGAAGTACTCGTCGAGCAGGGTCAGCATCTCGCTGTCGGCCTCGGCCTTCCGCTTGCGCAACCGTTCGAGCCGCTCGAGCAGGGAGCGGGCGACGGGGTCGTCCTCGCCGCGCTCGCGGGCCTCGAACTCGACCGCGGCCTCCATTTCGGCTGCCTTCTCTTCGGGCGAGAGCGGCGCGTCTTTGATCCGCCGCACATAGGTGCCGTCGATCCGGTAGACGGGTAGGTCGTCGCGCAGCTTCACTTTCGACACCGCCCCTTGGACCAGCGCATGCGTCTGCGGGCGGTAGTCGCCGATGTCGAAGTCGCTGTCGGACTCGTCGAGGCGGGCACCATGGCGGTAGAGCGCCCGGAGGCGGACGAGTTTGCGGTAGTCGGCCAGGTGCGCGGCAAGCATCGGGTCGGGCGCTAGCGACTCGTAGGAGGATTGGGTGGCCTGGAAGCGCTCCTCGAACAGCTCGGCAGACTGGCGGGTCGTCGCCCAGGTAGCAGACGAGCCACATCATCTGCTCGTACTCGCCCTTGTCGGCGGGCAGGCCGGCGAGCAGAGCGAGTCGCCTCGGCGAGCTGTACCGGAAAATGCTCGCGCAGCTCGCGCATGTTGACAACGGCAAGGTCGACCTCGTCCGGGTCGAACTCAGCGAACGCCTCTTGCAGTCGCTCGAAGACGCCCCAGTAATCGATGATGATCCCGCGATCCTTCTGGCGCTCCGGGAAGGGCCGGTTGGTGCGCATGATGGCCTGCAGCAGCTTCGCGCCCCTTAGCGGCTTGTCGAGGAACATCACCTGCTCAACCGGCGCATCGAAGCCGGTCAGGAGCATGTCGGTGACGATCAGGAGCTTCAGCGGGTTCTCGGGGTCCTTGAAGTCCGCGATCAGCTGCTTGCGGGCGGCCGCCTCGGCGACATCCAGCTCCGAGTCCTCGTCGAGCTCGACGTCCCCGCCGCCGGTGGAGCCGTTGCCGCGGCGTCGCAGCTGCTCGGCGGCGTACCAGCGGCGCAGGCTCGCATCGTCCTTCTTCAGGTTCGGCGTGAAGATGACCGCGATCTCCTCCGGTCGCAACCCAGCCGCGACCAGAGCGTCCGCGTACAGCGCACAAGCCTCGCGGTCGACGGCGACGAACTGCGCCTTGAAACCCTGTGGCTCGGTGCGCTCGCGCAGGTAAGACGACCGCGTCCTCCGCAATCGTCCTCACTCGCTCCGGCGCCTTCGCGACCACACCCAAACGGGCCGCGTCGGCTTTCACCTTCTCCCGCTCCTCGTCGCTCAGATCGTCGGCGAGCGCCTCGAACGAGGCGTCGAGATCGTCGCCACGCATCTGGGAGATCTCCGCCAGTCGCGGCTCGTACCGCACCTCGACGGTGGCGCCGTCAGCGACCGCCTGCTTTGGCGTGTAGATGTCGAGGTAGTTCTCGAGCCTTGCCGTCGATGAGCGGCGAGAAGGCCCGCCGGGTCGAGCGGTCGCGCGTCTCAATCGGCGTGCCGGTGAATGCAAACAGGCGGGCGTTCGGCAGTGCGTCCCTCATCCGGATCCCGTACAGGCCCTCCTGCGTGCGGTGGCCCTCGTCGACGAGCACGATCACGTTGTCGCGGTCGACAAGCTGCGACATCGACTCATCGAACTTCTGGACGGTTGTGATGATCACGCCGCGGGTGTCCTCGGTGAGCAGCCGGCGCAGCTTCGTGCGCGCGAACGCGCGCACGACGCCCTCGAACGACGCGGCGGTGAAGGTCTCGTTGATCTGGTCATCGAGGTCGACCCGGTCGATCACGATGAAGATCGTCGGATTGCCGAGGCCGACGTTCTTCAGCTTCCGCGCCGCGAAGACCATCGTCAGGCTCTTCCCGGAGCCTTGCGTGTGCCAGACGATGCCGCGGTCGAAGGTACCGTCGAGCACCCGCTGCACGACTTTGTTAGCGCCGCGGAACTGCTGGTAGCGTCCGAGCTTCTTCGCCGTCACGCCCGCCCGGGTCTCGTAGACGACGAAGTTCGCCGCCAGATCAACCAGGTTGTGCGGGTCGAGCACCCCGAGCAGGCCGATCTCGAGCTCGTGCGTCTCGCTTTCCGGCGGCAGGTGGTGCGGCCACGAGTCCTTCCACTCCGCGTACTCGCGGCTCTTCGTCGCCCCGCTCGGCGCGAGCCGGAACCGCCAGCCATTCGTAGCCACCGCAACGGCGACGTACTTCTCCAACTCGGGCGCGTCAACCCAGTAGTTCTTCAGGTCGCGCACCGCCTCTTTCCAGTCGTGCGTCCACGCCTTCGTCTCCACAACCCCAAGCGGGATCCCGTTCACGAGACAGACCACGTCGAGGCGGGGCTCGCGGAGCGCGCCCGTCTTCAGCTCGAACTCGGTCGAGACGACGTACATGTTCCGCTGCGGCTCCTGCCAGTCGACGACCGTGATGTGCCGCGCTGCATCCTCGGCCGTGAAGGCGATGTCGATGCCGCTGCGGACGACCTCGAGAAACTCCTCCGAGCCGACGATCCGCCGCAGCTGATCGACGACCTGTACTGCCTCCTGCTCGGTTAGCCCATCGTTCAGCTTCCGCACCCCATCGAGCAGCAGCGGCTCGACCAGCGGCTCCCCCATCCGGCCGGCGCGCAGCTTCACCATCTCGACTCGCGGCACCGGCTGCCAGCCGATGCCGGCGAGATCGGCGACGATCTTCTCCTGAACGGGTGCCTCGGTGCCGATCACGGTGTCTGGGCCAGAGCGCGCCGCATCTTTAGGCGGCAAGTGTTTCGCGGAGTCGGTGCTCGCCGGAAAGCAGGGCGTTGAGCAGCGAATCGCGCGCCATCACGGCGAGTTCGAGTTCGGCGCGCACCTGTTCTTCAACCGACTGGATCTTTCCAACTCCGTCGGCAATCGCCCGCTGCGTCTCGATGTCAGCGACGGGGATCTCGAGGGCCCGAAGACGTGACTTCGAAACTGAGCGCAGCGTGGTGCTCCGCTCTATGTCTCCCTCGATCTGCTCGCGCACCGCTCGGCTTCCGAAGGCTTCCACCAGGAACGCAGGATCGACCTCATTTTCGTCGGGGCTGATCCGAGAACGAAGTCGGTGAGGATAAGGCGCTCGGGATCTGGCGACACGCGGCAGACGGAACCGACGAGGCGCGTGCTGCCGCTGCACCGCGTGACGAGGATGTCGCCGGCTCGGATCTTGACCTTCTCCGGCACCACGACGTGCGCGGGGAGCGTCTTCGCCTCGACGGGGAAGAACCGACCCGGACGCACGGCACTCACCTTCGACGATTCCCCATCGCCCGGCCCAGGCGGACGATCCTCGCACTTCGGGATGGTTCCGATGCCGCCACGATACTGAGAATCAGGTGGAGAGCTCGCACAACCTCATCGAGGGCCCCGAGCTGATCCTCCCGCGCCGACGCACGCAGCGCCTCCAAGGAGGACGCTCCGCCTCCAGGGCGCTCACGACTGCCCGGGTTTTGTTCGCCGCGAGCACGATCGCGCGCTGCTCATCGATGGGGGCAGGTCGATCTCGAAATCGAGGAACGCCTCTGGCTTCAAACGCTGGCGGCGATGACCCATACCGACCGTCATCCCCGCCATTCAGCCCAGGCGGCGGGGCGCGCGATCGCCAGGCGGATGAAGTCCGTAAGCGCAACGTCCTCCGGCCACATCAAACGTCGGGTATTCGTTCGAGATGAACTACCCGTCCATGGCTTCGGGCACTACCGCGAAGGCGCCCTCGAAAGCGAATAGCTTGCTGTAGATGACCTGGCCGGCCGCGCACCCGGAAGAGTGTCTTCGCGGACGTCGACGTCGCCGCGGATCGGCGGCTTCGGGAATACGCCGCGCCCGAACGAGTAGATGCCGAAGTTCGGATAGACGCCATTCTTCGACGACGACTCTCTCGCGACGAGGCGATAGAACGCTCACCGAGCGACGCGCGCGTCCACGCGGTGCTCACTCGGACACCTCAAGCGTGGCGAGTACCTGTCCAGCTCCTCCTCTGCCGTCGCACGTGCCGCACGAGCTTCGCGATATGCCGCGATCGCTGCATTGAGATTCGGTACTTCGCCGTTGCCGTCGTCACCGCCGACGTAGCGGCGGACAACAAGGTTGAAGCCATTGGCAGACGATCGTCTGTCGGCGTTACCCAGGCGGCGAAGCCCATCCGCTTCAGTGCCTGTCTTGAAGGCGCCGGCCACGAGCTGAATCGCGTCGCCCGTGAGTGACATTCTTCGTTTCGCGTCGCTCGAAGCCCTCCGAGGCGTCGATCATCAGACACCTTGTCCCGGCGATCGGCGGCCTTCCTGCGGTTGCAGACGAGGACACACGCGGGGATCATGGCGCCGTAGAAGAGGTCGACCGGCAGCTGGATGATCGCCTCGACCAGGTCCGCGTCGATGAGCTCCTTGCGCGCTGCGAGCTCAGCGCCGCCCCGGAAGAAACATCCGTTCGGAAGCACGACGGCGAGCATCCCGTCCTCGTCGAGCGAAGCGACCATGTGCTGCACGAACGCCATCTCGCCGTGGCTCTTCGGCGGCAGGTGCTTGATGCGGCCGTACGGGTCGCCGCTCTTCTTGAACCGCTCGTGCCCCCAGTTCTTCGACGAGAAAGGCGGATTGGCGACAACGCGATCGAACCTCTTTAGCGCGCCCTTCGTCGAGGAATGCGGGCGCCGCGAGCGTGTCGCCGAGCTTGATCTCGGCGGCGTCGCCCGCACCGTGCAGGAGCATGTTCATCCGCGCGATCGCCCACGTCTCCGGGTTCAGTTCCTGCCCATACAGGAAGAGCGAGCGAATGTTCACGCCCTGAGCCTCGGCGCGGTTCGAGGCACTGGAGCAGCAGACCGCCTGAGCCGCAGGTGGGGTCGTAGATCGCGGTCGCCCTCGCGCGGCTCGAGCAGCGCGGCGCAGAGCTTGCCGACCTCGGCCGGCGTGTAGAACTCGCCGCCGCCCTTGCCTGCGGCTGCGGCGAACTTCGCGATCAGCCACTCGTACGCCTGGCCGAGCATGTCCGCCGGAGACGCGCTCCTTCGTCAGCGGCCCGAGGGCGTGGAAGTGGTCGACGATCCGCCGCAGATCGTCGGCCGGCAGCGCCATCTTGTTGTTGAAGTCGGTGCGCTCGAAGACGCCGGCAAGCTGTTTCGGGTTCGCGCGGCCGATCGCCGCGAGGGCGTCGTTCAGCGCCTTACCCATCAGCGCCTCGTCCGTGTCTCGGACGTCGTCCCAGCTGTGCCCTGCCGGGCACCTGCACGGACGTGGAAAGCGATGTCGCGGGCAAGCTCCTGCGGCGCCGTCGATGTCGCCGAGTTCGGCTCAACGCCGCCTCCGTCTCCTCCTTGTAGAGGTCGGAGGCTCGCTTGAAGAAGAGCAGGGCGAGGATGTAGTCCTTCTGGTTCGAGACCTTGTTGCGGAAGAGGTCAGCGGCCTGCCAGAGGTGATCCTCGAGTTGGCGGAGGGTTATGGGTGCACTGACCTCAACGGACATGTCCTCATCGTATGGGCGTTCGCGGCGCGCATCGAGCTTTCGCACTGTCCGCACAACCCTCGTCTCGTACGGCGGGGCCAACGGCGGTCTGACCGACTCGTCATCATCATCGGTCTCGATGCAGTTGCCTTCGTTCCCTTCCTTCTTTGACGACGAGTTCCCGACGGGGCCGGACGGTCAGCACGCCTACGTCGGCCTTGACGTCCTGCGCGGCCTGATCACGGGCATCGACGAGGCACTCGAGGCACATCGACGAGAGCGCCCGGCCCGCAAGCTCGGCCCCGTGCTGATCGGTGTCTCCCCCTGGTTAACCGACCCAGAGCTCATCGCGAAGCTGAGAGAACTCACCGGCGCCTGCATCGTGATCACCAAGCAGGGCCGCAGCGCCCGCGACCTCACGCAGCTAAGCGACCTGCATGAGTTGAACGCGAACACCAGCGGCCTGCCCGTCGAAGCCTTTCCCGAGCTCATCGAGCTCGCGCCACATGAGAACGACAAGCCGGTGCTCATCGGCCCCTACGACAACGTCGGCAAGCTCGTCATCCCGACCGTGCGCACGCTCGGCTTCCGCCGCCAGGCGTCCCAGTCGGGCTACGTACCCCTCATGCACGCCAAGCTCGCGCTGCTGGGCGAGCTCCGGTGGCACGACGAGGATGCACTCGGCTACGTCGCCAACGTGACTTGGTTCAGGGCGCGCCGTCTCTGGGTGTCGTCGGCCAATTTCACGGTCTCCTCCCGCGCGAGTCTCGAGTACGGCTTCTGGACGGAGGATCCAGCGCTGCTCAAAGGGATGGAACGGTTTCTGCTCAGGCTTGTCGCCGGCTCGGAGGGACTCGCGGGCGCGGACGAGCCGGCACCGCAGTTCATGCCGGTCGACTATGACGACGAGGCAATGGCCGAAGCGATGGCCGAGATCGAGTGGGACGAGGACGACGAGGACGACTAGGCGGCGCCTATTTCGCGCCATCGCCTGAACGTGCGTCCAGCCCGGAGCGAGCAATCACAGCCTCGCGAAGAAATCGCACCGCCTTACCGTCCCAACGCACACACACAGAAATCAGCTCTACTTCCGCGATGGTCACACCGACTCCGGGAATCTATGCCGGCGGTTTTCTTCCATCTCAGTACCCCGAGGCGCAGAACCTGCCAAACGCGAGACAGTTTCTTTCGGAACTTGTAGACATGCAGTTCGAGGACATCCGCGTGCTGCTACGTCTGCCGGACCCGCAGATCGCTCCGAACGTCGGATGTAACTTCACGGCGGCCGCGATGCTGACGAACCTGATTAGCGGGTTCTCCGTGTGGTTCTTCCACACTCCATACGCGCGTGGCAAGATCGAGAAGGAGGAACGAAAGCGAAAGCAAGGCCTCTCCGGAAAGCGCTTCCTCGGATTCGTCCGCGCGTACTACCCGCGTCAGCTCCAGGAGCCTTCACTCGCGACGATTGCCACGCAGCTGTATGCCGCACGCAACGTACTTGCACACAACCTGGGTATCGATGACTCGACGTGGCGCACGAGAGCGAAGAACAACACCCGCCGGCAGATGATCTCGTTCGCGAAGCCACCCGTCGGCATCACAGAAGATGATGTCGTCGAACTCGAGAAGTATCAAACGCCGCCGATCGCGGGGCATAGCGTCACGAGGATCGGCCTCGAGACACGCATCAGCATCCCACTCCTCTATTGGGCAACGGGGCAGATGCTTCGTGGGGCCCTCGCGGACGAGCCCACTCGCTGCGATGAAATGGCCGCACAGCTGCTTCGAGCGTTCCCTACGCCGACGACAACCCCGTAAGTGCGGGAGCCGAAATGCCTAACGGCCCAACTCCAAATGACCCGTTCACCCCTGTTGTCGAAGAAGACAAGCTCGACCCACGGTTCCGGCAGGTGGCAGAGCATCCTGTTCACGCCCCGACGCGAGCGATGGTTCGCAGGATCTTCAGCGGTTTCGTCGATGCCGATGGCAACTTCGTGGAACAGTTTCAGACTCTCGGATTCGACGCGCGCACGTGGGAACTCGCGCTCTTCGCCTACCTCGCAAACGCGGATTTCGTCATCGACCGAAGCTTCGACAGCCCGGACTTCCTATGCACCAAAGGCGGTGTGGAGATCGCGATAGAGGCGACGACTTCAAACCCGTCGGGTGGCGTAGCCACTCCGACAACGGTCGAGGGGCTGCGACGAAGCGCAGAGCAAACCAACGAGGAGCTTCTTGAGCGAATCCAGCACGAGATCCCTATTCGACTCGGGAGCTCGTTGTTCTCAAAGCTGACCAAGCGCTACTGGACTCTCCCACAAGTCGGTGAGCGACCGCTGGTGTTCGCGATCGAGTCGTTCGCCTCGGAAGACGCGCTGCATTTCAGCGACTCTGCCTTGGCCTCGTACTTATATGGGAGTTGGGCGGAACCGTCCCGCACTCGGGGCGACCTCGTGGTCACCACGATTCCAGTAGCCGAGCATCGTGGCACGAAGGTCATTCCTTCGGGCTTCTTTGACCAGCCGGACACCGAACACGTGAGCGCCGTGCTGTTCAGTAACTCAGGAACCATTACCAAGTTCCACCGCATGGGCCTCCAAGAGGGACTGGATGGCTCGACCGTCTGGATGATCCGCCATGGCACGTGTTACCACCACGACCCAAACGCGTCCGTTCCTCTCCAGTTCGCCTACAGCGTTACCGACCGTGTCCGCGAATGGGGGTTCGGCGAGTCATGGGGCGAAGGTATGGCTCTGTTCCACAACCCGAACGCTCTGGCACCGGTCGATGAAGAACTCTTGCCGGACGCTTCTCACCATCATCTTGAAGAAGGGCAAGTGGTCGCAACTGTCCCCTTTTTCCACCCATTCTCCTCACAGACCGTCGTAGGTCTTGGAACCCCGCCTCGGGATCTCGTGGAGGTGCTCATGCGAGACAACGCTTTTCCACCGTTGTAGCGCCGTCACGGCCCAAACTGCTCGCGATCCTAAGCCCGGTCCGCGTTGAGTATCCGAGGCCCGGCATAGGTTGGTGATCGGTGACAAACGGCACAGGCAACATTCCGGTGATCCCGCTCCCCGACTTCGCGCGGAGCTTCGCCGTCTCCGGCGGCCAGATCGGCTGGCTGTTCGGAGCTGGAACATCTGCGGCGGCGGGAATCCCTACAGCCGGCCAGCTGCTCGAGGGGTTCAAGGCGCTGCTCTACGCATCCCAGAACAACCTCGATCGGTCCGAGGTTCGCATGAGCGATCCGCTTGTCGCTGAGCGCGTGCGGCGCTACTTCGACTGCGCTCATGGGCTCCCGTCTTTCGGTGCTCCGGACGAATACGCCGCCGCCTTTGAGCTGACCTACCCGGACGCGACCGCCCGGCGACAATGGCTCGACCGATGGATCGCTGAGGGGCGTCCTTCCTTCGGTCATCGGGTCGCCGCCGTGCTGATGGGTTCCAAACTCACGCGCTGGATCGCAACAACGAACTTCGACGACCTGATCGAACGCGGCTACGAGCAGCTTCGTACTCGGGACGAAAGCCTCGGTGCGATGACGGTCGCGGCGATCGACAGCGCGGATCGCGCTGGCCGTGCGCTTCGGGAGAACGACTGGCCCCTCCTCATCAAGATCCACGGAGACATCAAGTCCGAGCAGCTGAAGAACACGACCGTCGAGCTGCAGCGCCAGGACGAGACGCTCCGTCAGGCGCTTCTTGACGCCTCCCGGTCTTACGGCCTCGCTGTCGTCGGTTACAGCGGACGAGACAGTTCCGTGATGGAGGCGTTGCGGTCTGCGCTGAACGAGAAAGGTGCGTTCCCGAGCGGCCTCCACTGGCTAACGAGTCGGCCTACGCACGCACTACCGGCGGTGCATGAGCTGCTTCATGACGCGCGGAGCGCCGGGGTGGATGCTCAGTTCGTCGAGTCGGCGAACTTCGATGAGAGCTTCGGCGTCATCGCTCGTCACGCGAACTTGTCTAAAGGGTTCAGCGATTACTTGGCCGAGGGGCAACCGGCGCCGCGTGTTCGCGGCGTCGTCCTCGATACAACCGAGGGCGGACGCTTCCCAGCGCTTCGGCTCAACGCGCTGCCGGTGATTGAGCTACCGACGACGGCGATCCACATGCGCTGCAGGCTCCCAATCGACGTACGCCCTAGCGCGCTCGTGAAGGAGATCGGCTTTCCCGGCGTTGGCGTCTCCTCGGGACGGGACTTCTACGGCTTCGGCCTAGCGAACATCTGGGAGCAGGCGCTGAAGCGCTACGGCCCCGACGTCGTCGAGGACATTGACATCTCCGTCAACCCAGAAACACCGGATCTCGTGATCGTCGGACTCCTCAACGAGGCCGTCGTGCATGCACTTGCTCGGGATCGCCCACTGCGGCCTCGGTTTCGGAGCCGTGGCCACCACCTGGCCGTCTCCCCCGAGGACTCAGAGGAGGCGGCGGAACTGTTCAACCCGCTCGTCAAGGCGTACGATGGCGCTGCCCTCACCGGAACGTTCGAGGGCGACCGCAGCTGGCGCGAGGGCGTCCGGGTTCGTCTCGATTGGAGGCTTGGTCGTGTCTGGCTTCTGTTCGAGCCGTGGACGTATGTCGACCGGCCGAAGCGGGTCGAAGGAGACGAGCCAGATTCGCGGCGTCGCTCTCGGTTCGGCCCCGGCGACCCGGCGGCAGCCTGGGTCAAGGAGCGCTGGGCGACACGGCGGAATGAGATCTGGGCGGCGGCGATCGGCGCCTGGGCCGAGATTCTCGTCGGTGACGAGACCGCCTCGTTCTCTGCGCCGTTCATCGACAACTCACGGCTGCTCGTTGCGAGCTTCACGATCGGGCAGCAGACCGCCTTCAGTCTTCCAGGAGCGAAGGCAACGGGAGCAGGGCGATGACAACAGTTCCGACGAAGCTCCCGCCATACCGTGTTTTGGCTGAGCCGCTTCTCGCGTTCGGGGACGGGCGACCTGAGGCGCGGCATCTCCACCCACTGCGCGGCCTCGTGGAGTTCGGGCCGTACAGCAAGGGTGCTTTCTCGACCTTCCGCGACCAAGTTCGCATCGCGACGATCTGCCCAGAGGACACCCAGCAGAACGTCTTCAAGTTCCTCGGCTCGCTCCAGCAGAAGCATGAGCCGAAGGAACGCAAGAACTACCTGCCAGAGTTCCCCGGTTTCGAGAGAGTCTTCGGCATTCCGATCCATGGCGCTCCGGGTGACGCCCACTTCACACTCGCCGCGGACAGCGTCAGTGACACTGAGGGCGGCATGGCGCTACTCGGGACTGCCCTCCGAAAGGCCCTAGATCAGTTGCTGCTCAAGCGCGACGAGTTCGACGTTGTCGCGATCCATCTCCCGGATCGCTGGCAGTCTGGATTCGAGGATCTAGACAGCGGCCTCGATCTACACCACGAGATCAAGAGCTTCGCGGCCGTCGCGGGTGTACCGACGCAGTTCCTGAACGACCGGGCGCTCACATACTTCGATCGTTGCAGCGTTGCCTGGCGTCTGGGCATCGCGCAGTACGTCAAGGCTGGCGGCACGCCCTGGCGGCTTGTTCCTGCTGCAGCTGACACCGCCTACGTCGGTCTCTCCTATGCCATGCGCGGCGGCACGAACAACCGCTTCGTCACCTGTTGCAGCCAGGTATTCGACGCTGACGGAGGCGGGATGGAGTTCGTCGCCTACGACGTTGGCGACGGGCTCGACTTCGACAACCCATTCCTGAGTCGACCTGATATGCGTGCCGTCATGACGCGCAGCCTCGTCGTCTACCAGGAGCGAAACGCGGGCCGCTTGCCCCGTCGCGTCGTCATCCACAAGACCCAGCCGTTCAAGGACGAGGAGCTCGACGGCTGCTTCGACGCGTGGGGCAGCACTGACGAGATCGAGTGCGTCCAGGTGATCGGGACCAACGATTGGCGAGCGGTTCGCCTGCTCGCGCCGAGAAGCCGTGATGAACGCAGCACGCCCGACAGCTGGCCGGTCGAGCGCGGCACCCTCGTCCCTTTCTCCGACCGCAGCATCCTCCTCTTCCTGAACGGCGACGCACCATCGGTCGCGACTCGTGGGCACTTCGTCCAGGGAGGCAAGGGCATCCCTCGCCCGATTACGCTCGTGCGCCACGCCGGTTCGGGGCCGCT
Source organism: uncultured Actinomycetes bacterium (assembly GCA_963796625.1). Taxonomy (GTDB): domain Bacteria; phylum Actinomycetota; class Thermoleophilia; order Gaiellales; family Gaiellaceae; genus PALSA-600. Next base: position 523,229 of record CAWCME010000002.1, on the reverse strand, counting down.
CGAACTTCTCGGCGAGGATGCGCTCGCGCTCTCGAAGATGAACTGGAACAACGACGCCCTCTTCGATTCGCTGCCGGTCACGATCGAGTATTCGCAGCGCCTTTCGCGGACGATTGCCCAAGCGACCGCGCTGCCAAGCGGGGTGTATCCGTATCGGATGTTCATGTGAAGCGGCGGGCGCTCACGGCCGCTGACGCCGCTGCCTGAACCCCCCTTCGACCCGCGAGTCGACCCTTCCTAGAGTGAGCACGTGGATAGGGCGGACGCCCTGGATCAAGTACTCGCTGCGATCGCCGAATACCTCGACGCGCTTGCGGCCGCCTCTCCTGGGGCGCAAAGGCGGATGCTCGCCTTCGGCCCCGCAACCGGCCTTCGATGAGCGAGTGCGCCATCTAACGCTCAGGTTAGCTCAGACCCCCTGTCGGGGTTCTGGGAGAAAACGGGGAGAAAGCAAGGGCTTGTTCTCATCCGACCAAAAGAAAAACCCCCGTTTTACGGGGGTTTTAGAAGCGGATGAAGGGGCTCGAACCCTCGACCTTCTGCATGGCAAGCAGACGCTCTAGCCAACTGAGCTACATCCGCGAGGCGGTCTGAGTATAGCCCCGGTCAGAGGGCATCCAGGGCCTCGTTGACCAGGCGGTCGGCGAGCTCGTTGTGCTCGCGGCGGACGTGGCGGTATTCGACTTGCTCGAGACGGCGGGCGAGGGCGGCCGCCTCGAGGGAGAGCTTTTGCAGGGCCGGGTTCTTGATCCGGTACTCGCCGCGCATCTGCTTGACGAGCAGCTCGGAGTCGGAGCGCACCTCGACCTGCCCCACCGCGAGCTCGACCGCGCAGGCGAGGCCGGCGATCAGCGCGCGGTACTCGGCGACGTTGTTCGTGGCGACGCCGATCCGCTCGCCCTCCGCGGCGAGGACGGTGCCGTCCTCCGCTTCGAGGACGAAGCCGTAGGCGGCCGGGCCGGGGTTGCCGCGGGCGCCGCCGTCGGTGTAGAGGCGCGCCTTCACAGGAGCGCGTAGACGTCGAAGGCGGGCTCCTCGTAGGGGTGCGCCGCGCGCAGCGCGGCGATCACGTCGGCGTGACGCTCCTCGGGGAACACCGTCTCGAGGCGGAGCTCCGGCACGCGCTCCTCGAAGCCCACCGTGCCGACCGCCGGATCCGCACCGGGAAGGGGCCGGAACGTACCGGTGCCCCGCGTGTACCAGGAGCAGCGCTCGTAGGCGCCGATCGTTCCCGCCCCGGCTGCGAACAGCGCCTCGCGGACGGCCTCGAGAGCGCCGGGGGGAACGAAGACGACGAGCTTTCGGTTCACGGCCGCACTATCATCGCTCAGGTGGACACCGCGGCCGCTGCGAGACGCTGGGTCGAGGTGTGGCTGCACGGCTGGACCGATCTCGACCCGGAGCCGGTCGTCGCACTCTACGCCGCCGACGCCTTCTTCCTCTCCCACCCGTTCCGGGCGCCCGAGCCGGTGGCGGACTACGTCCGGCGCGAGTTCGCCGAGGAGGACTTGCCGCGCCCCTGGTTCGGGGAGCCGATCGTCGAGGGCGACCGGGCCGCTGTCGAGTGGCACGCGCAGGTGCGCGAGGACGGCCTGGACGTGACGCTCGCCGGCGTCTCCCTGCTCAGGTTCGACGCCGAGGGTCGCTGCGTCGAGCAGCGCGACACCTGGGCGGTCGAGCAGGGGCGGGTCGAACGTCACGAAGGCTGACGTGGTCCAGCGGTAAAGCTCCTGTATGGCGATCCTCCGGAGTGGGATGATTCCGGTCGACTTCGGAGAGCGCCGGCCGCGTGCCGGCCCAGCAAGGGGAGAATGAAACGCAAACTCTTCGCGGCGGCCCTGAAGGAGCCCCGGGGCTCAGGCGGCGGCGAGCGGCGAAAACGTGACGACCTGTAGCGCCCGCGCCACCGCCGCCGTGGCGGGCCACCAGAGAGCAGGGCGGCGGTGGCGAGTGCGGCGACGTCGCTTCGCTTCTCATGCATTGTCGATTTGGGCCCGCTGCAGCCGCCCCGAGTAGTCGACGTAGATCGACTTCCACTCGGTGAACACATCGAGCGCCGCCTGCCCCGCCTCGCGGTGGCCGTTGCCCGTGCCCTTGGTGCCGCCGAAGGGCAGGTGCACCTCGGCACCGGTCGTGCCCGCGTTGATGTAGGTGATCCCCGCCTGCAGGTCTCGCATCGCCCGGAAGGCCCGGTTGACGTCCCGGGTGAAGATCGAGGACGAGAGGCCGTAGCCGACCGAGTTCGCCGCCGTGACGGCCTCCTCGAAGCTCCCGACCGGGATCAGGGCGGTCGTCGGACCGAAGATCTCCTCCTGAGCGATCCGCATCCCGGCCTGGACATCGGCGAAGACCGTGGGCCGGTAGTAGAAGCCCGTGCCGGGAACCGCCTCGCCGCCGGTCAGGAGCTTCGCGCCCTCGTCCTTGCCGATCTCGGTGTAGCCGGCGACCTTGTCGAGCGCGTTCCGGTTGATCAGCGGGCCGACATCGGTGGCGTCCTCCCAGCCCGGCCCGAGCCGCAGGCGCTCCGTGGCGGTGACGAGCTTCTCCTGCAGCTCCCCGTACACTGCGCGGTGGACGATCACCCGCGAGGCGGCCGTGCAGCGCTGGCCGGTCGTCCCGAACGCCGACCAGACGATCCCGTCGACCGCGAGCTCGACGTCGGCGTCGTCCATGACGATGATCGCGTTCTTGCCGCCGAGCTCGAGGTGGACGTGCTTGAGCAGGGCGGCGGCCGCCTTCGTCACCGCGATCCCGGTCTCGCGCGAGCCGGTGAACGTGATCACCGGCACGTCGGGATGGCGGACGAGCGCATCGCCCGCCTCCTCACCGAGCCCGTGGACGATGTTGACGACACCCGGCGGCAGGCCTGCCTCCGCGAGCAGCTCGACGAAGCGCTCGGCCAGGAACGGCGTGTCCTCGGCCGGCTTGAGCACGACCGTGTTGCCGCAAACGAGCGCCGGGCAGAGCTTCCAGGACGGGATCGCGATCGGGAAGTTCCAGGGCGTGATCGCGCCGACCACGCCAATCGGCATCCTCACGCTCATCATGAACTTGTCGCACAGCTCGCTCGGGGTCGTCTGGCCGAAAAGGCGCCTGCCCTCGCCGCCCATGTAGGTGCTCATGTCGATCGCTTCCTGGACGTCCCCCCCGGCCTCGGCCTTCACCTTCCCCATCTCGCGGGTCATCAGGTCGGTCAGCTCGCCCTTGTGCGCGCGCAGCAGCTCGGCGAGCCGGAAGAGGACGTTGCCGCGCTCCGGAGCCGGCACGAGCCGCCAGTCGGCGAAGGCCGCCTTTGCGGCCTGAACCGCGCGGTCGACGTCGGCCGCGCCCGAGCGCGGGAACGAGGCGAGCGTCTCGCCGGTCGCGGGGACGAACGAGTCGAACGTCTCGCCGCCTCCCGCGCCGACCCACTCGCCGCCAACGAAGTTCCGGTGCGCCTCGCGTGTCGCCACGGCTCCGATGCTACTCCCCGCTCCGCCCGCGACAGCGTCTCGGGATGCACCGAGAGCCCCGCCCGGCCCGGCGAGGGGCCGGCGAGTCGGGCTCAGGCGTCCGGGACGTCGATCGCCGGGAAGGTGCCCGGGACGCGCGCCCTGCGGCGGTCGCGGAGCTCGCGCTGCTCGGCGAGCTCGCCGGCCTTCCGGCCCCGCCTGCGATCCGGCCCGGTCCGGCGGTCGACGATCACCCTGACGGACGCGTTGTCGGCGTAATAGGCAACGAGCTTCTCGTACAGCTCGGCCTCGAGCTCGCGCGGGACGACGCAGTAGATCACGTGCTCAGTCTACGACCGGGAGCGGATTCACCGCGCTCCGGCCTCCAGCCGCTCCCTGATCTCGCAGAGCGCCTCGAGCCCTGCGCGCAGCCCGGCCGCTCGGACGGCGAGACCGGCGCCGCCGGCTCGGCGTCACTGCCTCGGGCCTCGCCCGCCGCGGCGCGACCGCGGTCGGTGAGCTCGATCGCGATCCGGCGGCGGTCGTCCGGCTCGACCCGGCGCTCGAGGTACCCGCGCACGACGTGTCCGGTCTAGAGGCGCGCGAGGTCGGGGACGATGCGGCCGTCCTCGACCATGTGGGCGTTCGACTCGGTGAACGACGCGTCGAGCTCGTCCGGATCGTGGCCGCGCTCGGCGAGGCGGACGGGCTGCGTCGACTCGGGCGTGATCCGGTACTGGTACCACGAGATCTCCCACGCCACCGTCACGACGATCTCCTGGTTGACTCCGGAGAGCGGCACGATCGAGACCCGGGGCGTGCCGAGGCTCTTCGCGATCCCGCCGACCGTTCGCCGGAACTGGGAGGCGTTGAAGAGGTCGGCGGCCTCGACGATCGCGAGCTCGGACTCCGACAGGCGGCGCAGGATCGGCTCCGTCGCGACGGGCGCATCGGCGGCGCCCTTCGCCCCGAGGAAGGAGGCGAGCGAGAAGCGGCTGCGCCGGCGGTCGGGCGAGATGGTCGGCGTGACGGGCGAGCCTTCCTTGACCCACCCGTGGTCGAGAGCCTCCTCGTGGCAGAGCGGGCAGACGTCGACGTACTTGACGCCCCCGTTCGGCGAGAAGCGGACCGTCCGCTCGCCCATCAGGAGCGTCCGCTCGCAGATCCCGCACTGCCGCTCGGTCATCACCCGCGTCACGCGCATATCCCCGGAGCGTAGCGATTCCTGCGAGCCCCGTACACAAGAAACCCCTGCGTGTTGCGGTTAGGCCGGAACCGCGTCGCGCTCCTTCTTCGCCTCCTCGATCAGCTTCTGGGCGATGTGAGCCGGAACCTCCTCGTAGCGCAGGAACTGCATGTGGTAATCGCCGCGGCCGCCCGTCATCGAGGTCAGCGACTGCGAGTAGGTCAGCACCTCCGCCATCGGCACCTCGGCCTTGATCGTCGTCATCCCGCCCTTCGGGTCCATCCCCTGGAGACGTCCGCGGCGCGAGTTGAGGTCGCCGTTGACGGCGCCCAACGCCTCGTCGGGAACGGTCGCCTCGAGCTCCATGATCGGCTCCAGCAGCGTCGGCTGGGCCTTCTCGTAGGCGGACTTGAACGCCAGCGACCCGGCGACCTTGAAAGCCATCTCCGACGAGTCGACGGTGTGGTAGGAGCCGTCGACGAGCCGTACCCGGACACCCTGGACCGGCGCGCCGGCCAGCACCCCGTGCGCCATCGTCTCCTGGACGCCCTTGTCGATCGCGGGCCGGAACCCCTGCGGGATCACGCCGCCGACGATCTGGTCGACGAACTCGTAGCCCACGTGCCCCTCGAGCGGCTCGATCACGATCACGCAGTCCCCGAACTGGCCGCGGCCGCCCGTCTGCTTCTTGTAGCGGCCCTGGGCGCGGGCCTCGGCCTTGATCGTCTCGACGTAGGGGACGCGCGGCTGGTGCAGCTCGACCTCGACGCCGAAACGGCCCTTCAGCCGCCCGACCGCGACCTCGACGTGCACCTGGCTCATCCCGGAGAGCAGCTGCTCCCCGGTCTGCGGGTCGCGCCGCAGCTGCAGCGTCGGATCCTCCTCGTGCAGCCGCCGCAGCGCCTGGGCGACCTTGTCGTCGTCGCCCTTCGTCTTCGGCGTGACGGCGAAGCTCATCACGGGCTCGGGGAACGCGAGCCTCGGCAGGTCGACCTCGCGCTCGGAGTCGGCGAGCACGTCGCCCGTCTGGACGTCTTTCAGCTTCGCGACCGCGCCGATGTCGCCCGCGACGAACGCATCGGCCTTCTCGTGATCCTTCCCCTGGAGCACCATCAGCCCGCCGATGCGCTCCTTCGCCTTGTCGCGGAGATTGACGAGCGTCGTGTCGCCGTCGACCGAGCCGCCGTAGACGCGGAAGCACGAGATGCGCCCGGCGAACGGGTCGGCGACCGTCTTGAAGACGAACGCCGCGGTGCCGGCGCCGGCGTCGAACGGCGCCTTCTTGCGCGCCGGCGAGGGCACCCCCTCGACGAGCAGATCGAGCAGCGCGTGCGTTCCGAGGTTCTTCGTCGCGACGCCGCAGGCGACCGGGTAGAGCTGGTCGTTCGTGACCGCCGTCTTCAGCGCGGCGGCGACCGCGGCCGCGTCGAGCTCCTCGCCGCCGAGGTAGCTCTCCATCAGCTCGTCGTCGGTCTCGACGACCGCGTCGAGCAGCTTCTCGCGGTACTCGGCGGCGGCCTCCGCCATCGCGTCGGGGATCGGCACCGGTTCGCCCTCGCGGGCGCCGCCGGGATCCATGTAGGCGCAGTTGTGGAGCAGGTCGACGACCCCCGTCAGCTCGTGCTCGACCCCGATCGGCAGCTGGATCGCGACGCAGCGGTCGGAGAGCTGCTGCTGCAGCGAGGCGAGCGTGCGGAAGAAGTCGGCCCGCTCGCGGTCGAGCATGTTCACGAAGACGACGCGCGAGAGCTCGAGCTCCTCGGCCCGGTCCCAGGCGCGCGAGGTGTTCACCTCGACGCCCATCACGCCCGAGACGACGACGAGGGCCCCCTCGACGACCCGCATGCTCGCGATCGTGTCCGCCTGGAACCCCGAGTCGCCCGGGGTGTCGATCAGGTTGATCTTCCGGCCCTGCCACTCGAGGTGCGTTAGGGACGCCGCGAGCGACATCTGCCGTTTCTGCTCGTCCTCGTCCCAGTCGGAGACCGTCGTTCCCGCCTCGACGGTGCCGAGACGGTTGACTGCGCCCGCCTGGAAGAGCATCGCCTCGACGAGTGAGGTCTTGCCCGTCCCGCGGTGGCCGGCGACGGCGACGTTGCGGATCTTCCCGGGCTCCTGGGGCATTTCCTCACTCCTCTCGGACGGTTGACGCAGGCCCGACCATCCTAACCCCGGAGCTCCGGCGGCAGCTACGGGGGCGTGCCGCCGAGCTGCAGGCGCGAGCGGAGCCTGAGGATCGCCTTCGTATGCAGCTGCGACACGCGCGACTCGGTGACGCCGAGCACCTCGCCGATCTCGCGCAGGGTCAGCTCCTCGTAGTAGTAGAGGGTGACGACGAGCTTCTCGCGCTCGGGAAGTCCGGAGATCGCCTCCGCGAGCGCCTCACGCACCTCGGTCTCGTCGAGCGCCTCCTGCGGGCCGGACGCTCTCCGGGTCCTCGAGCGTGTCGAGGAGCGACACCTGGTCGCCCTCCCCCGATGTCGACCAGAGCTCGTCAAGAGCGGCGATCGAGGAGCGGGAGATGTCGACCAGTGACTCCTTCGAGCTCCTCCATGCGTGATCCCAACCTTGCCAGCGATCTCATCGTCGGTCGGCGCACGGCCGAGCCTGCTCTCGAGCTCACGGATCGCCCGCTCGATCTCCCGGGCCCGCGAACGAACCGACCGCGGCACCCAATCGAGCGTCCGCAGCTCGTCGATGATCGAGCCGCGGATCCGCGCTATCGCGTAGGTCTCGAACTTGGTGTCGCGGTCCGGATCGTATCGGTCGATCGCACTCATCAGCCCAAGCAGCCCATAAGAGACGAGGTCGCCCTCCTCGACGTGCGCGGGCATGCCGGAGCCTAGACGGCCGGCGACATACTTGACGAGCGGCGCATAGTTGACGACCAGCCGGTCGCGAAGCGCCTTGTCCCGCGTCCGTCGGTACTCGAGCCACAAACTCTTGCTGTCAGCTTCCACGCTCACGAGAAGAGAATACGAGCTAGCCGCGCATTCTCCTCAGTGAGGACCAGGCGACCGTCCCCATCCAGGCTGCGATAGCGCCCGCCGCGACGGCGATGACCCACCGTCCATGCGACGCGCCGGCAACCGCGATCACCACGAACGTAACGGTCAGAACGCTGAACAGCAGTGGCATCCCGAGCCGGCCCACGTCCAGATGATGCCGCAACAGCTGCCGATACAATCGATCGCGAAGAGCCGAGGGGCGTAGCTCAGATGGTAGAGCGGCGGTCTCCAAAACCGTAGGCCGGGGGTTCGAGTCCCTCCGCCCCTGTTCGCTTGATTCCTTCTCGTCGCAGACCAGGTCTGAAGGTCCCTCGAGGCAACCGCTTCGGCGTACACTGGCAGTCGATGGGCCTTTCGCGCCTGCCTCTCTTGGCGGCAGCCATGGTTGTGCTCGCCTCGGCCGCGCCCGCTGCGGCGGTGAGCGGAGCGGGCTTCGGGAACGCCCTCTGGTCCGGGAACGCGATCACGATCTCGGCCCGGACGGGCAAGAGCTCCTCGCCGAAGACCTGCCAGGCCCGGAGCCGGCTGCGCAGGGTCGCCGTCGTCGCCTGCGAGCAGCCTCCGAGGTCGCAGCTCGTGACGCCGGCGGCGCTCAGGCAGGCGACCACGGCCGCCCTGGCGACGCTCGGCTGAGATCGGCGAGGCCCGGTCCGGGCAGCTCCGCTAGCCGCTGCCCGAGTTCGCCTGCCAGCTGATCGTGAACCCGCTGCCGTCTGCGGCCAGGCCGGACGTCGAGGCCCCGGCGCTGCTCGTGTCCGAGCCGCCCGGGCTGTCGAAGCCGAACCTGCGGTGCGTGTCGGGAACGAGCTGGATCGCCGTCGCCATCCAGTCCGGGCTCGTGATCGTTCCGCCCGAGCCGTTGCCCGTCGCGAAGGTCCGCGAGAAGGCCACCGAGCCGAACTTCGTCAGCGCGAGCTCACGGCACCTGCTGCCGTCGATGCCGCCGCAGAGGGCCGGCGCCTCGACGATCCACTCGGCCGACGTGAGATCGGGCTGGGCCATCGGCAGCTTCCGGGTGAACCTCGTCTTCCGCGTCCGGTCGATCACCTGGACGAGCACCTCGCCGCCCTCGACCTTGACCACGGAGGCGATGACGTCGCCGGGGAAGATCTTCAGCTTCACGGTGACCGACGAGGCCGGAACGAGCTCGTACCAGGCGTAGTAGCTCGCCTTCCCGATCGCGTTGCAGTCCGACGAGGTGCCGGCCTGCTCGAGCTCCTGCGAGTTGTCGCTGTAGCCGCCGAGCCCGACCCAGAGCGCCGCTGACGCGCTCTGACCCGGCGTGCAGGTCGCGGCGGGCTGCCGCCACTGGCCGGTGACATCCGTGTACTGCATCGCGGGACTGGCGGTGGTCGAGGTCGAGCCGGGGCCGGTCGCGACGTAGCCGGCCCAGTTCGAGCTCACGTCGCCGGCTGCGGCCGTCGCCGCGCGGGCGTGAACGACCTGCACGGCGCGGGCGGGCGCCCGGACGGCGGCGGCGGCAACCCCGGTCAGGGCGACCGCGAGAGCCAATCCGAGCACAGCCTTCCTCATCGATGCCGCCTTTCCGGTTGCCTGCGTGCGCGGAGAAGAGCACGCGAAGGTGAGGCACAGCTTAATCAGCGCGCCCGGCGCAACGGCTTGATCAGCGCGCCCGGCGCGACGGCGACCCGCGAGAAGGGATAAGAAGTTTCTAAGAATCGACCGCGGCAGGCCGGCGCGAACGCGCTCGCAGCGCCGCTTGCCGGGGCTGCCGGGCACGGAAAGGCCCCCGGAGCGGCGGATACTCGGGCCACACCTGGCGGGTTCGCCGCGATGGCCGCTAATCTAGTTCGTCATGGCGACAGTCCCGGCCCCTGTGCCCGGCCCGACACAGGGCCTCACCGAGTCCCACGCCCTGCTCTCGCGCGAGCTGCGCCGGCTGACGAGGGCCGCGACGTTCGTCGCCATCATGACGAGCCCGCTTGCCTTCTACTGGTTCCACCACCACGAAGGCTGGAGCCTGCTCAAGTCGCTGCTCGTGACCTTCGCGGTCGTCGTGATCTTCCGCGGCCTGGTCGACGTCCTCGTTCGCCGCGTGATCCCCTGGCCGAGCCTGTTCGGCACCGACGACGCGCGTCTGCGCGAGGAGGACATCACGAACCGCCGCCGCACCTGGACCTGGCGCTGGTTCATCCGGCTCTGCCTGTTCGTCGGCGGCCTGATCACCTTCGTCTACCTGATCCAGAGCTGGACCGCGCCCGCCGGCTCGAACATCACCTGGGTCGGAACCTCGACGGCGCTCTTCACGAAGCTGCAGAGCGTCATCTCGCACCCGAGCACGCTGATCCAGGTCTTCTTCCTCTTCATCTTCAACTTCCTGATCTTCATGGGCCCGCTGCTCCTGATGGGCATCTCCCAGATCCGCGGCTACGAGCCCGGCGACGCCGAGTGGGGCGTCAAGCTCGACCACGTCCGCGGGCAGGCCGAGGCCAAGGAGGAGATCCGCCGCGTCGTCACCCTCTGGCAGTCGGGCGAGGTGTTCGAGGGCGCGGGCGGCAAGCGCGAGCGCGGCCTGCTCTTCCTCGGCGCCCCGGGCACCGGCAAGACGATGATGGCCAAGGCGATCGCGACGGGGTTCAACTCGCCCTTCGTCTCGATTCCCGGCTCGGGGTTCGCCCAGACGTTCATCGGCATCGACGCGGTGATCGTCCGCTTCCTGGCGCGCAAGGCCAAGAAGCTCGCCCGCAAGTGGGGCGGCCAGTGCATCGTCTTCATCGACGAGATCGACGCCGTCGGGATGCGGCGGAACTCGCTCGGCGCCCCCGGCGGCAACCGGTACGAGCTGACCGACTTCACGCGGCCGTACTTCGGGCCGATGGGGGCGATCAACCCGAGCGGCGACATCGTGATCGAGTCGCGGGAGTGGCGGGAGCACCTGTTCGAGCAACGCGCACCGGAGCGCACGTCGCCGTACCCACCGTTCGTCCAGAAGGTCGGCAACATCGTCAACCAGGGCCTCTTCCCCGGCCTCGGCGGCATGGGCGGCGGGCTCGCGCTGAACCAGCTCCTGGTCGTGATGGACGGGATCGACAACCCGCCCTTCCTGCGGCGCTTCTTCACGAACCGGCTCAACGGCTTCCTCGATGCGATCTACATCGTCCCGGTCCGGATCGGCCGCCATCGGCTCCGCCTGCGGCCGCCGCGCCCGACGGGTGCCCAGATCTACTTCATCGGCGCCACCAACGTCCCCGTCGGGAACCTCGACCCGGCGCTCACGCGGCCGGGCCGCATGGGACGCCACATCACCTTCAGGACGCCGACCAAGGACGACCGCAAGGACATCTTCGATCTCTACCTGGCCAAGGTCGCCCACGACCCCGACCTCGACACGCCCGAGCGCCGCGACGAGATCGCGCGCATCACGAGCGGCTACTCGCCGGCGATGATCGACCAGATCTGCTCGATGGCGCTGACGAACGCCCATCACGAGGGCCACGCTGCGTTCAGCTGGCACCACCTGGTCGACGCGATGACCGTGATCGAGTCCGGCTCCGCCGTCGGCATCGAGTACCACAAGGAGGACGCCAAGGCGACCGCCATCCACGAGGCGGGCCATGCGGCCGCGGCGCACGTGTACTGCCCCGAGCTCGAGTCGAGCCGGCTCTCGATCAAGATGCGCGGCCAGAGCCTCGGGCACCACCAGGCCTTCGAGAAGGAGGAGCGCTTCGGCAAGTTCCAGAGCCGGATGTTCGGCGAGCTCATCCACCTCGTCGGAGCGATGGCCGCCGAGCTCGCGTTCTACGGCGAGAACTCGAACGGCGTCGGCGGCGACATGCAGTCGACCACCTGGCTCGCCTCGACGATGGTCGGCGCCGCCGGCATGTCGCCGCTCCCGATCGACCTGCACGGGAAGACGTTTGCCGACGAGACCGAGGAGCAGACGCGCGAGCGGATCCTCAAGCGCCTCGAGGACGTCGGCGGCCGCCTGATGAACCGGACGGCGGCCGGCTGGGAGGCGCTCGGCGACCCGAAGAAGCGCTCCTATGCCGCGCAGTTCATCGGCGAGGCGTTCGTGACCGCCTACAACCTGATGCTCGAGAACAAGGCGCAGATCGAGGCGGTCGCAGACGCCGTCATGGAGGAGAAGGAGATCTACGGAGACGACCTGATCCGGCTGCTCGACGCGCAGAACTTCGTCAAGCCCGAGATCGACTGGACGAACGAGGCCGCGTGGCCGAAGTTCATGAACTGGACCGTGATGAGGGACGACAAGGACGGCTCCCTGGCCCGCAAGCGGCGCTCCAGGGCGGCGATCGCGGAGCCCGAAGCCGAAGCGGCGGCCGAATCGTGACCGACGAGCCCGTCGTGACCAGCATGGAGAGCCCCGCCCCGGAGCACACCCCGGACAGCGCAGCCTCGACCGCGGCGGTGCCCGCGCCCCCGGCCGCGGCCGACGCCGTTCCCTCGGGGACTCCCATGCTGCCCGCCGCCAAGGCCACCGGCCGCTACACGCTCCGCTTCGCCCTGATCTACACGCTGCTCGGGATCGTGCTGCTCGGCACGGTCGTCGGGATGGTCGTGATCGTGCTCAAGCCCGGCCACCACAGCTCCGGCCCCTGGTCGAGCTGGAAGCCCACGTCCGGGTCGACCGCGAGCGTCACGAGCTCGATCGCCACCCACGTCGCGCAGGAGTACAAGCTGAACAAGGCCGGCGCGCCGCTCGTCGCGGTCGTCTCCGGCTCGCCGGAGGTCACGACCGGGACGCACAAGGTCGCGATCTCGCACATCGCCGTGCGCAAGGCGCCGCAGACCAACACGGGCGTCCAGATCTACCAGTCGGGGTCGGCGTGGAGCTACCAGCTCTGCGGGCTCGGCACGGGCTGCTCGATCGCCTCGGGCCAGCCGAGCCAGACCCGCGGCCGGCTCGTGCGGCGGGAGGCGCTCGAGGCGGCCCTCTACACCTTCAAGTACGCGCCCGCGATCGACTCCGTGATCGCGTTCATGCCGCCGCCGCCGGGCCAGACGGCCTCGACGCTGCTCTTCCTGCAGCGGAGCAGCTACCAGAAGGAGCTCTCCCAGCCGCTGCGGAAGACGTTGCCGCTGGCGACGCCGCCGCTCCCGACCGTTGCCGACTCCAGGGAGGCGGCGACGATCGACAGGCTGACGCTGCCGACGGTCTACTCGTACTCGCTCCAGGCCCTGCAGGACAACAGCGCGCTGCTCGTCCTCGATCCCGTCAGCCAGTAGCGCCGCTCGTCAGGAGTAGCGCTCGACGAAGGCGAGGACGCGCTCCCACGCGTCCGCCGAGGCGTCTGCGAACTCCTCGTACTTCCGGTCGAAGAAGCTGTGCGGGGCACCCGCGTAGGTGACGACCTCGTGCTCGACGCCGGCCCGGGTCAGGGCCTCGTCGAAGGCCTCGTTGTCGGCCGCGGTGATGTGCTGGTCGTCCCCGGCCTGCAGCGCGAGGATCGGCGCCGCGAGCTCGCCGGCCCGCTGCGTCGGGCCGGGCTGCCCGTTCCGCTCCCCGGTCGACCCGTAGAAGCCGACCGCTCCCGCGAGGCCGTGGCCGCCCGCGGCGGAGAGCCACGAGTGGCGCCCGCCGAAGCAGAAGCCGACCGTGAAGATCGCCGTCACGCCGCGCAGGCGCAGGTTCGCGACTGCGGCGCCGACGTCGGCCTGGATCCCCTCCGGGGTCGTCTGCGCGACGTGGTCCATGTAGGAGAACTCGTCGTCGCGCTTCGACACCCCGGCCGTTCGCCCGAAGTAGTCGATCGCGACCGCCGGGTACCCGCGCTCGGCGAAGCGCAGCGCGAGCTCCTCGTAGAAGCGGTAGAGGCCGCGGACGTCGGGCAGGACGACGATGCCCGTCGTCGCGGGCCCGTCCGGGCTCGCCGCGAAGCCCGCGAGGCTGTTCCCGTCGGCAGCCTCGAGCACCAGGTCGTCGTGCGAGACCGCCGCGCCCGCGATCGCGGGAACCGGCGGCAGCGAGTCGAGCTCGAAGCACATCGGCCGTAGCCTAACCGCTCCCGCCGGAAGCGCGGCGCGTGGATCCGGTCCCGCCTCCGAAGCGGTCGGGCCGCCGCCGGGCCGGGATTCCCGGCCTGCCTCGCCCCGGGGATCTCGGGCGCAGCCCCGGGGCTCGCGCCGGCAGTCGGGTCACGGCAGCGTCAGGCTCGCGAGCTCGCCGGCGGAGAGGGTGCGAAGAGGAGCGCGAACCTCGCCGCCGAGCGCCACGCCGCGCCGGGCCACCACCGCCTTGGCCGCCGCCTGGAAGGGAAAGCGGTCGAGAGTGGCGCGCAGCCGCTCGGCCTCGTCGGATCGCTCCTGCGTCGGCGCCCGGACGAGCCCGGCGACCACCTCCGGGAAGGCGGCGGCGAGCCCCGAGACCGCGCCCGCGGCGCCGGCCGCGAGCCCGCGGGCGACGAGCGACTCCGCGCCGATGAAGACGTCCAGCCCCTCGAGCAGGTACGGCTCGACGCTCTCCCACGGCCTGTCGGAGACCTTCAGGCCGCGCAGGTTCGGCACGCGCTCGCGCAGACGCTCGACCACGGGAACGGGGACGGGGTAGCCGCTGCGCACCGCGAACTCGTAGACGTAGAAGGGCAGCGGCTCGCAGGCCCGGGCCGCCGCAGCGAAGTGCGCCTCGAGGGCCTGCTCGTCGAGCGGGAAGTACGGCGGCGCGATCACGGCCACGGCGTCGGCGCCGGCCTCCGCCGCATGCGCGGCGAGCGCGGCCGTCTCGGCGGTCGTCTGCGCGCCGCAGTGGACGGCCACGGCGAGCCTCCCCCGCGCCGCGGCGATGAAGAGCTCGGCCGCACGGCGCCGCTCCGCCGTCGTGAGCAGGATCCCCTCGCCGGTCGTGCCGAGCGCGAGGATCCCGTCGACCCCACCCTCGGCCAGGAAGCCGAGATACGGCTCGAACGCCGCCTCGTCGAGCGCGGAGCCGCCGTCGCGAAGCGGGGTCAGCGCGGCCGCGAATGCCCCTCGGATCACCGCGGGAGCATACGGTTAGTCTTCCGCCGAGGGATGGGGTACTCGATCGTCGACGTGGGCGAGATCGAGCCTGCCGGCCCGGGCGGCGGTGTCCGCTTCGTGAGGCGGCTGCCCGGGGTCGAGGCCTTCGGCATCAACCGGTTCGAGCTCCCGCCGGGCGCCGAAGGGCGCGAGCACGACGAGCCGGGGAGCTGCCCCGGGCGCCGGCGGCCGAGATCGGGCGCCGCGCCACCGACCGGCCTAGTCAGAAGAGCTTCTGGAGCTTCAGCACTGCGCCCAGATCGCCGGCGATCTTCACCTTCCCGGTCATGTAGGCGGTCATCGGGTTCTGCTTCCGCGCGGCGATCCGGTCGAAGGTCTGGCTCGAGGCGGAGATGACGGCGTCGCCGCCGCCGGCCCAGTTCTCGGTCACCGCGAGCTTGCCGTCCCGGATGTCGACGAGCCACCGCCCCTCGCCCTCGATGTCGAACACGATCGCGTTCTGGATCCCGGCGATCGCGTCCGGGGTGGCGTGCTGCTCGAGCTTCGTGAAGAATTCGCCCGCGGGCATCGTCCTCTACCGTAGCCGCTCGACCGGAAAGCCGTTCTCCTCGAGCGCGGCGATCAGCCGCAGGCAGTGGGCCTCGTTGCGCGTGACGACCGTCAGGTCGACGCCGGTGTCTGCGACCTCGAGATGCACGCCCTCGCGCCGGTGCTCGATCTGGACGATGTTGCCGCGCTCGGTCGCGACCAGCTCGAGCAGCTTGATCAGCTCGCCCGGACGGTCGACGAGCCGGGTGCGCATCACCAGGTAGCGGCCGGCGACGGTCAGGCCGTGGCGGAGAACGGAGATCAGCGTGGTCGGATCGATGTTGCCACCGGAGATGACCGCGCAGACCGGGCCCTCGCCGCCGGCCTTGCCGGCGAGCAGCGCTGCGACGCCGACGGCGCCCGCGCCCTCGACGAGCAGCTTCGAGCGCTCGAGCAGCAGCGTGATCGCCTCGCTGATCTGGCGGTCGGTGACCTCGACGAGGTCGTCGAGCAGCCGGCCGAGGATGTCCATCGTCAGCTCGCCCGGCTGCTTGACCGCGATCCCGTCCGCGATCGTGTAGCCGTCGCGCTTCACCTGGACGCCGACGATCCGCACCTTCGGCCTCCGGGCCCGGAGGGCGATCGCGATCCCGGCCGCGAGCCCTCCGCCGCCGACCGGGATCAGGACCGTGTCGCACTCGGGAACCTGCTCGACGAGCTCGAGGCCGAGCGTCCCCTGCCCCGCGATCACCTGCTCGTCCTCGAACGCGTGGACGAACGTCGCTCCGGTCTCCTCGACGCGGCGCATCGCCTGGGCGAGCGCCTCGTCGAACCCGGCGCCGCCGAGCACGACCTCGCCGCCGTAGGTCAGCGTGGGCTCGACCTTCGCCATCGGCGCGTCCTCGGGCATCAGGATCGTCGCGTGGATCCCGAGCTCGCGCGCCGCCCAGGCGACGGCCTGCCCGTGATTGCCGGCGCTCGCGGCGATCACGCCGGCCGCACACTCGGCGGGCGAGAGCGTCGAGAGCTTGTTCATCGCCCCGCGCACCTTGAACGAGCCGGTGCGCTGCAGGTTCTCGGCCTTCAGCAGCGACGGGCGCCCCGTCTCGCGCAGGAGCGTCTCGGAGGCGTACACGGGCGTCACGCGCGCGTGCTCGCCGATCCGCGCTCGCGCGGCTTCGATGTCAGCGAGGGTCGGGGTCGTCTTCGTCGCCAATGTGGAACACCTTCCCGAGGATCTGTTGGACCGCGGTCAGCGGGTCGAGCTCTCGCCGCCGAACCCGGTCGAGCAGCCGCAGCAGCTCGGGGTCGTCGGAGACAGCATTTTCCAGATGTCGGCGCGCTCGTGCGGAGGCGACCGCAAAAACCTCGGCGGCGAGGTTCCGCGCACGGCGCTCCTCGAAGCGCCCGTCCGCCTCCAGATCGGCCTTGCGACGCACGATCGCGGCCCACAGCTCGGGGATTCCCTCGCCTCGCAGCGCCTCTGTCAGCACGATCGGAGGCGGCTCGGCGGGGCCGAGCACGAGCACCTGGCGCACGTCGCTCGCGGTCGTCCGCGCCTGCGGATGGTCGAGCCGGTTGATCGCGACCACGTCGGGGATCTCCATGATCCCGGCCTTGAGGGCCTGGATCGAGTCGCCGGCGCCCGGCATCAGCGCGAGCACGACCGTGTCGGCGATCGAGAGCACCCCGATCTCGTTCTGGCCCGTGCCGACCGTCTCCAGGAAGACGACGTCCTTGCCGGCTGCGTCGAGGACGAGCAACGACTGGAGGGTCGACTCGGCAAGGCCCCCGGAGTGGCCCCTGGTGCCCATCGAGCGGATGAAGACTCCGGGATCGAGGAAGTGGTCGGCGAGGCGGATCCGGTCTCCGAGCAGCGCGCCCCGCGTGAACGGGCTCGTCGGGTCGACGGAGATCACGCCGACGCTCAGCCCGAGCGAGCGGACGTGCCCGACGAGCGCCGAGATGAGGCTCGACTTCCCGACACCCGGTGCGCCGGTGAAGCCGACCGCGTGCGCGTGACCGGTCGCGGGGTAGATCAGCCTGACGAGCTCGCTGCCGGATGGATCTCCGTCCTCGAGCAGCGAGATCGCACGCGCGACCGCCCTGGTCTCCGCCCTGCGGACCGCCGCCGCGAGCTCCGCCGTCGTCCAGCCGTCGCGCGTCATGCCTCGTGCGCGGCGGGCTTCAGCTCGGGCTCGAGCCCGCGGACGAACTGCGAGGCGACGGCGGCGGCGACCGCGATCGCCCCGGTGGCGACGGCGTAGGCCCAGCGGGCGCCGAACGCGTTCGTGAACGGCCCGGCCACGATCAGCGCGAGGCCGAGCGCCATGTAGTTCGCGCTCATCAGGACCGTGAACGCCCGCCCGCGCACCCGGTCGGGGGCACCGCGCTGGACGAGGGTGATGTTCGCGACCAGGGCCCCGGCGTTGCCGAAGCCGCCGAGCGCCATCGCGGCCGCGCCCACCCACACGTTGGGCGCAACCGCGGCGCAGCCGGTTCCGACCGCCATCAGGGCGAGGAAGCGGACGTAGGCCGCGCCCAGGTCCCGCTCGATCAGCGAGGGGGCCGCGAGCCCTCCGAGGACGAGGCCGAGGCCCGATCCGGCCCAGAGGAGCCCGAAGCCGAAGTCGCCGCTGCCGTACGACTGCCGGGCCAGGAAGACCTCGGCGAGGTTCACTGCCCCGTTTGCCAGCATGACGATCGACCAGACGACCAGCACGCAGCGCAGCGCCCGTGAGCGGCGCACGACGTTGAAGCCCTCCGCGAGGTCGCTCCAGCGGCCGCGGCCGATCGGACGGTCGCTCTGGAGCAGCCGGCCGGGGATCGCGGAGACGAGCACGGCCGAGAAGCCGAAGGTGGCCGCGTTCGCCCAGTAGGCGAGATGCGGCCCCGAGGCGGCGACGAGCAGGCCGCCGAGGAGCGGGCCGAGCATCGTCACGACCGACTCGGCGATCTGCAGGAGGGCATTCGCGGCGGGCAGCTCCGTTTCGCCGACGAGGTTCGGCAGGCCGGCGAGGACGGCCGGGCGGAAGAAGGCGTTCCCGATCCCGGCCACCACCGCGAGCACGACGATCTCGGAGGCGGAGCTCGCGAACGGGAGCACGACGAAGACCGCGAGCCGCCCGAGATCGGACCAGATCATCAGGCCTTTGCGCGACAGGCGGTCGACGAGCGGGCCGAGCAGGAGGCCGATGAAGACCGCCGGGAGGATGCTCGCGATCAGCAGGTCGCCGACCCACCAACCGGAGTGCGTCCGGTCGTAGATGTCGACCTGGAGCGCGATCAGGGCGAGCCAGTTGCCGAGCCCGGAGCCGAACGAGGCCACGAAAAGCAGCCGGAAACGGCTGTTCCGGAGCGGTTCGAGACGACCACGGAAACGGCCTCCGGCCACGGCTGGAACCCTACGGGAGTCCCGGCGCCGACGCTCCCGCGAACAGAGACGGGCCTGCCGGCGGGCGCGGCGCGGGCGCTCCGGTTGCCCGCCCTCTCGAGCTGTGAAAGACTCCCCGGATGCGGCGCCTGGTTCTCGCCCTGATCGTCTTCGCGCTCCTCGCCGCCGGGCTGGCCGGGGCTGCCACGACGCCCTACGGCAGCGTCTTCCAGACCACGATCAGAGGCAACGCGCCGCAGCTGAACGGGAAGTGGCTGCTCGGCTTCTCGAAGACGGGGTCGTACGAGGTCGCCAAGGCGCCGTCGTCGGCGGTCCTGATCGGCGGCAGCTCGAAGCTCTCCGGCCACAGGATCGTCTTCGTCGACAAGAGCGGACCGCTCGCCTGCTCGCCTGCGCAGGCGCGCGGCACCTACACGTGGTCGCTCGCCGGCAAGACGCTCAGGCTCACGCCGGTCAAGGAGGCGTGCGTCGGCAGGAAGACGGTGCTCGCAAGCGCGGCGTTCGTCAGGATCCGGTAGCCCCGAAGCCTCCGGGCTCGCCGCCCGCAGATCGGCGGATCCAGGCTCAGCCGGCGCCGCGTCAGAGCGCGCGCGGGAGCGCTGCCGCGAAGAAGTCGTTCTCCTCGGGCGAGCCGACCGAGACGCGGATCGCGCTCGGGGCCCCGAAGCCCCGCAGCGGCCGCACGATCACCCCTTCCCGGAGCAGCCGGTCGAAGAGGCCGGGCGCGTCGTCTCCGACCTCGACGTAGAGGAAGTTGCCGACCGCGCCGGCCGCCGGCTCGAGGCCGTTCTCCCGCAGGATCCCGGTCAGGCGCTCGAGGCCCTCCGCGTTGAGCGCGCGGCGGACGGCGATCTCGTCGCCGCCGTCGAGGCTCGCGAGCGCGGCGACCTGTGCGGTGGTCGTGAGGTCGAAGGGGCGGCGGAGCTTGGCCATCGCGGCGCAGACGTCGCTCGGGCCGACGGCGTAGCCGACGCGGAGGCCGGCGAGGCCGTAGATCTTCGAGAAGGTGCGCAGGACGAGCACCCGCCGGCCTCGCCTGAAGTACTCCTCGACCGCGTCCGGGTAGTCGGGGCGATCGATGTACTCGAAGTACGCCTGGTCGATCACGGCGAGTACGTCCCCGGGAACGCGCTCGAGGAATGCGTCGAGCTCGTCCCTCGTGCTCATCGTCCCGGTCGGGTTGTTCGGGTGGCAGACATAGACGAGCTTCGTGCGCGGGCCGATCGCCGCCGCGAGGGCCTCGAGGTCGTAGCGGCCCTCGTCGAGCGGGACCCGGAGCGCGTTCGCGCCCTGCTTGGCCGCGTAGATCACGTAGCTCGGAAACGACGGCCAGCCGCAGACGATCTCGTCGCCAGGGTCGAGCACCGCCTGGCTGAGCATGTCGAGGCAGCCGTCGGCCCCCGAGCCGGCGCAGACCTCGTCGAAGCCGACGCGGTGGCGCTCGGCGAGCGCCTCGTGGAGCCGGTAGGCGCCGCCGTCCGGGTAGCGGTTCAGGTCGGTCGCGGCACGCTCCATCGCGGCCAGGGCAGCGGGGAAGGGCGGGAACGGCCCCTCGTTCGAGGCCAGCTTGACGACGCGCGAGAGCCCGAGCTCGCGCTGGACGTCCTCGACGGGTTTCCCGGGCTGGTACGGCGTCAGCCCGTCGACGACCGGGCGGAACAGGCGCTGGCCGGATTCCACCTCGAGACCCTATTCCCCATCCAGGAGCTTCGCCATCAGGATCGCGTCGACGAAGCGGCCGTCCGGCCGCCGGTAGTGGCGCTGCCGGTAGCCCTCGCGCTCGTAGCCGAGCCGCTCGTAGAGCGCGATCGCGGGCTGGTTGTGCGGGAACACGTGCAGCTCGAGCTTCGTGACCTTCGCGCGCCTCGCCCACGCCTCGGCCGCCTGCATCAGGCGCCGTGCCGATCCCGCGGCGCCGGTGCGAGGCGGCCACCATCAGGCCGAGGTCGGCGACGTGCGCGCTCGACGGGTGCGGGTCGCGCATGACCGAGAGCCGGCCCACGAGCCTGCCGTCGACCTCGGCGACGAAGAGGGCCGCGTCGGGATGCCTGTGGAGCGCGCGGATGTAGCGGCGCTCGTCGCCGGCGCTCCGCCAGCGGGAGTCTGCGAGCAGCCAGCCCTGCTCTTCCCCGGCGATCGCGCTCGCGAGCACCACGAGCCCCCCGGCGTCGCCGGGCTCGGCCGTCCGCACCCGCAGCTCGCTCACCGGAGGCGCTCCGGTCGAACGCCCGGGCCCGGCCCCGCTGCCGCCGGTCGCCACCCGTCCCGGCGCCGGTCACAAAGGCCGCTGCGGCGGCGGCTCACTCGACGAGCGCTCCGGCGCCGCCGCGGCGCGGGTCGCCTGCTGCGGCCTGCGTGCCGTCCGGGAGCACCTCGACGGCCGCGGCGCCGCCGAAGAAGAGGTTCCGGCGCCGCCAGCGGACGACGTCGTAGCCGAACGCCTCGAACCGGTCGAGCTCGGCCGGATCGAACCCGCCCTCGCAGTGGACATGGGGCTCGTCGACGTGGACCCGCGGCGCGGCGATCGCCTCGTCGACGCCGAGGCCGTGGTCGAGCACGTTGACGACGACCTGCATGATCGCGCCGCGCAGCCGAGCCGAGCCGGCACTCCCCACCACGAGCCGCGCCTCGCCGCGACCGTCGAGGACGATCGTGGGAGCCATCATGCTCGTCAGCCGCGTTCCGGGGCGCGAGTTGCGGCCCCCGACGAGGTCGAACTCGCCGAGCATGTTGTTCAGGTAGATCCCGGTTCCGGGAACGACGACGCCCGACCCGGAGCCCGTCGAGGTCGACAGCGAGGCCGCGTTGCCCTCCGCGTCGATCGCTGAGACGTGCGTGGTGCCGCCGGGGGGCGCGAGCGCCGGCGCGCCCGGAAGCCGCGCCTCGATCCGCCGTCGCGCGGCCCGGAGCGAGGCCGGTGCGAGCAGCCGCCCGGCGAGCCCGCCGCGGTGCAGGTCGCGCGTGAAGCCGTTGCCGCGCGCGCGCCCCTGCTCGCGCATCACCTCCGCGAGCGCGGCCACGGCCTCCGCGCTGCCGGCGCTCCCGCCCGGGAGCCGCTGCAGCAGCGCGAGCCCGTAGGCGATCAGGACGCCGCCGGAGGAGGGCGGTGGGTTCAGCAGCACCTCGTGGCCGTGGAAGGCGACGCGCACCGGCCGCCGCCAGACGACCCGGTAGGCGGAGAGGTCGTCGAGGGTCAGCTCCCCCCCGCCGTGGCGCACCGCCGAGACGATCTCGCGTGCGCGCTCGCCGCGGTAGAGCACGCCGGCGCCGCGCTGCGCGAGCAGGTCGAACGTGTCGGCGAGATCGGGCAGGCGGAGCGTCTCGCCGGCGACGAGCCGCGAGCCGCCCGGGCTGCTGTAGATCCGGCGCCCCTCGTCGCTCGAGCGGATGATCGGGTCGAGGATCGCGTGCAGGTGCGCCTGCGAGCGCGTCAGCTCGACTCCGCTGCGCGCGAGCTCGATCGCCGGGCCGAACAGCTCGGCCCAGGGGAGGCGCCCATAGGCGCGGTGCACGGCCTCCAGACCGGCGGGGGCGCCGGGCACGGCCACCGAGGCGGGGCCGATCCGGAACGGTTGCGTGGTCGGGCTGTCGCCGAACCCGACGTCGATCGTCTGCATCTCGCCGCCCCGGCGGTGGGCGAGGCCGAGCCCCGGGGCGGCGACGAAGAAGTCGGCCAGCCGCGCCGTCCGGGAGCGCGCGTCGTGGACGAGCATGAAGCCGCCGGCTCCGAGGCCCGTCAGGAAGCTCTCGGTCACGGCGGCGGCGAACGCCGCCGCGACGCAGGCGTCGACCGCGTTCCCACCCGCCCTCAGCACGCGTGCACCCGCCTGGGCGGTCAGCGGATGTCCCGCGGCGACCGCGCCCCTCATGCGCTGGAGCGTAGTCGGAGCCTGCTAGCCGTCGAGGAACGACGGGGTCTCGAGCGGGTCGGAGCGCCCACCGACCCCGGCGAGGGCACGCGGCCGCCGGACACCGCCGAGTCCCGTGGCGATCACCGTGATCCAGATCTGACCGGTCAGGCGGCCGTCGATCGTCGCCCCGAAGATGATGTTGGTGTCGTCGGTCGCCGCCGCACGGACAACCTCCGCCGCCTCGTTCACCTCGTAGAGCGACAGGTCGTCGCCGCCGGCGATCGAGAGCAGGATGCCGCGCGCACCCACGATCTCGGTCTCGATCAGCGGGCTCCGGACGGCCCGCTCCGCCGCCTCGCGGGCCCGGTTGTCGCCGGTCGCGAAGCCGATCCCCATCAGGGCCGA
Organism: uncultured Actinomycetes bacterium; assembly: GCA_963796625.1. Classification (GTDB taxonomy): domain Bacteria; phylum Actinomycetota; class Thermoleophilia; order Gaiellales; family Gaiellaceae; genus PALSA-600. The sequence goes on along the minus strand of CAWCME010000002.1, from coordinate 500,490 downwards.
GCCCGCGTCCTTCATGACCGTCCTGACGTCGGCGAAGTCGAGGTTGATCAGGCCCGGGTTCGTGATCAGGTCGCAGATCCCCTGGACGCCCTGGCGCAGCACGTCGTCGGCGATCCGGAACGCGTCGAGCATCGACGTCGACCGGTCGAGCACCTCGAGCAGCCGGTCGTTCGGGATCACGATCACCGTGTCGCACGCCTGGCGGAGAGCCTCGACCCCGGTGGACGCCTGCTTCATCCGGCGGCTGCCCTCGAACTTGAACGGAGTGGTCACGATGCCGACCGTCAGCGCGCCGAGATCGCGGGCGACCTTGGCCACGACGGGCGTCGCGCCCGAGCCCGTTCCGCCTCCCTCGCCGGCGGTGACGAAGACCATGTCCGAGCCGCGTAGCGCCCGCCTGAGCTGGTCGTAGCCTTCCTCGGCCGCACGCCGGCCGATCTCGGGATCGGCACCCGAGCCGAGGCCTTCGGTGAGCTCGCTGCCGATGTGGATCTTCGTCGGCGCGTCGCTCATCTGCAGCTGCTGGATGTCGGTGTTGACCGCGATGAAATCGACTTGCGTGATCCCGGCGTCGATCATCCGGTCGAGCGCGTTGAGCCCCGCCCCGCCGACCCCGACGACGCGGATGACCGCGAGGTACGAGGCGCTGTCGCGCGGGCGCTCGAGGCGAGCCGGGTTCTCGGGCAGGGGCTCCAGCCAGCGGGCGACCGGGACCGGTTCGTGGTGCGCCTCGACAGGCTCGGGGGCGGGCGCTACCGGAAGCACCTCGGTGGGTGCGGGCTCGGCCGCCGGAGCTGCAACGGGCTCCTCGCCCTTCGGCTTGCGTTGAGCCGCCTCGGTCGCGCGGAAGAGCTCGGCCAGCGGGCCCTCACGCATGCTGACGCGCTTTCTCGCCATTGAGCACCTCCTTCGCCAGGTCGCGGTACATTTCGGCGGCGACGCCGTCGGGCTCGTAGGCCATGATCGACAGCCCTTTCACCGGAGCCTCCGCATAGCGGATCGTCTTGCGGATCCTCGTGCTGTAGACGAGGTCGCCGAAGTTCTCCCGCAGGATCTCGTCGGCCTCGCGCGAGTGCGTGAGCCGTCTGTCGTACATCGTCGGCAGGATGCCGACGATCGAGACGTGCGGATTCAGGTTGTCGCGCACCATCTGCAGCGTGTTCTCGAGCTGGACGAGGCCGCGCAGCGACAGGTACTCGGTCTGCACGGGCACGATGACGCCGGTCGCGGCGACGAACGCGTTGATCGTCAGGAGCCCGAGCGAGGGCGGCGTGTCGATCAGGATGTAGTCGTACCGGTCCTTGACCGGCTCGAGGGCCTTCTGCAGCGCCCGCTCGCGCCCGATCTGGCTCGACAGCGACATGTCGGCGCCGGCGAGGTCGATCGAGGCGACGGCGATGTCGAGCTCGCGCGAGGCGATCACCTCGCTGATCGGCATCCGGTGAACGAGCACGTCGAACATCGACCGCTCGATCGAGTCCGGGTTCATCCCCTGCGACATCGTCAGGTTGCCCTGCGGGTCGAGGTCGACGAGCAGCACTCGCAGCCCACGTTCGGAGAACGCGACCCCGAGGTTCAGCGTCGTCGTCGTCTTGGCGACGCCGCCCTTCTGGTTTGCGAGCGCGATCACCTGCGTCGTCGCAGGGGCCTTCGCCTTCGCCGAATGGCGAATGCTCGGACGCGGGAGCAGACGTGCAACGGCCATCTCCGCGCTCCATTCGCCCCCGGGGAGCTCGTTCCTTCACGATCGGTGAGCGCTTGCCGTCTCCAGCTCCACCTCCTCGACCCCCGCGATCCGCTCGGCCAGGACAGCCGCCGCCGCTCCCGCCCGCTCGTCCCCCTCGAGCCGGGCCCAGGCCTCGGCCTCGCCGACCAGCTCCCGCAGCTCCTGCAGCAGCAGCGGCGCAGGTGCCCGCCCGCGATCGAGCGACCGGATCCGCCTCAGCCGCTCGAGCACCCGTTCCGCCTCGTCCATGCTGCGACGGTAGCGGCGACGGTGTGCCGTGTCTGTGCCGAATTCGTGAAAAGAGCGTGACGGCACCGTCACGCCGGACAGACGGCGATCCGTTGCCCACGCTCCCGGCTTCCGGCGCCGCTGCGCCCGCCGCGTGCACATACGCCGATCGAACGCCCGGCCGGCAGGTCGGGCGGCCGCCGGCCGTCGCCGACAGGTTTGCCCCTTCGCCGGGCGTGGCGAGGTCCGGAACGGTCAGCGCCCGGGGTACCGGATCGCCGCCCGTTCCGGACGACCGGGATCCGTCTCACCAGCTCGTGACCGCAGCGCGATCGACGACGACGCGGCTGCGCTACCCGCACGAGCTCATGGTCAGGCGGCGAGCGCGGACGCGGGCCTCGGCCGCGCGCCGAGCAGCGTCTCGTCGAGCGTCGCCACGAGCTGGGACCGGCTCCCGTGCAGGAGCGCCTCGACGAGCGCGCGGCGGACGGCATCCCGGGCGACCGAGCCGGCTCGTTCGGCACGCAGGTCGGCGACCAGGTCGGCGCGGTCGGCGGTCTTCTCCTGAAGCAGCACGGCGGCGCGCATCGCCGCCGCCCAGCCGCCGTCACCGCTCCCGAGCAACGCGTTCAGCGCGTCGTGCAGCTGCGCCGAGCGGAACGGCTCCTCGGCGAACAGCGACAGCTCCCAGCGGTCGAGCGCCTCGCCGAGCTCACGGTCCTCGTCGGCCAGGACCATCCGCTCGCGCAGGTCGGCTGCCACCCGGCCGCGCAGGGCGTCGAGCCTCGTTGCCTCGCCGTGGGGCTTCGTGGCCGCGATCGGGAGCAGCGGCGAGATCCGCAGCGGCCGGAAGTCGAGCCGCTCGAAGACGACCGGCCCGGCGGCGATCGCTCCGGCCGTCGCGAGCCGAAGCGCGCTGACCGCGTCGGCAAGCTCCGCAGCGGCATCCGGCGGCTCGCCCTCGCTCGAGTCGAGCTCACGGGCAAGCTCGAGCACGCACAGGCGGTCGACGTCGCGGCCGAACTCGGGCGGCATCAACCCCTGCGCTTCGGGCCAGAGGTTCGAGACTTCACCGCCGACCGCGTGGCGCACGCGGATCCCGCCGCCGAGCTCGACGGCGGAGCCGGCCGAGAGCCCGACGAGGGGTGCGATCGCCGCATACGAGCGTGCCGATCCGAACAGCGACTGCTCGATCGAGGCATAGGCGCTCTCGAACGCGTCGTCCTGCCAGTCGAAGCCGCCCGATCGCTCCGCGACGGCGGTGAGCACCGGCAGCAGGATCGTGCGGAAGAGAGCGTCGTCGTCGGTCGAGCCGAGGCCCGAGTGCGCGTGCGCGAAGATCGCCGCCGCTGGCTCGCGGCGGAGGTCGTCGATCGCGTTCCGGGTGTCCGGGAGGCGGCGGAGCGTCGGCGCCTGCTCCTCGACGAACCCGCGGACGAGCGGCCGGTACTCGTAGAGCGACGGCCCCTCACGCGTCGGGTGCTCCTCGAACGAGAACGGCAGCTCGGCGCCTCGCTCGGCCGCGAACGCCGCCAGGCAGAAGGCGCGCAGGGACTGATAGAGGTGCGGGGCCCGCAACGCCATGGAGAGGCATTACGCGACGGACGGACGGTCTCCTCTCGCCGGCCTCGCGCGACGCGCGTCGACCAGGGCGACCGTGAGGGCTCCGGCCGCCGCCAGGGCAACGAGAACGGCTCCGGCGTCGCGGCTCGAGCCGAGCCAGACGACGACGTTCGAGGTCAGCCTCTCGACGAGCACCGAGGAGCCGGCCGCCGGGGGGAACTCGAGCAGCTGCCGCCAGATCGAGCCGGGGTCGGGCGAGAGGTTGGCCCAGACCAGCGTGCTCCCGGTCATCGCGACGACCGAGAGCGCGGCCAGGGCCGCCGTCAGGCGGAACCGGGCCGCGAACGCCGGCCCGAGCCCGAGGGCGAGGAACGGCAGGCAGGGGACGAGGAAGCGGGGGCCGGGCGAGATGCCGCCGTAGGGCAGGAAGTAGCCGCAATTCAGGAACACGAAGGCGCCGGCGACCGCCGCGCAGACGAGCGCCTCGGGCCGGCAGCGTCGCCCGAGCAGGACGAGGCCGTAGGCGGCGGCAAGGACGACCGGCGAGATCACGAGCAGGCCGCCGTAGCCGGCGAACACCTCCCTGATCGCGTGCAGGTACGGCAGGTGGATGCCGAAGAACCCGGACGCCTGATCGGTCGCAGTCTCGCCGTCGACGTAGCTGTACGAGAAGTGCCACGGCTCGCCGAACGCGAGCCAGTTGTAGGCCGAGAGGAGCGCCGCTCCCGGCAGCAGCCCGCACGCGTAGTTGACGAGAGCCCGGGCTCCCTGGAGCGCGACGTAGGCCCCGACGACCAGGACGATCAGAGCGGCCTCGTATGCGACGAGCAGCGCCAAGCCGCCGGCGAGGCCGGCGAGCAGCGGCCGGCGGCGCCACGCGAGCGCGAACGTCGCGAGGCCGAGGGTGCCTGCGGTGACGTGCTCGAAGTTCGCCACCGCGAGCGGCGCGAAGAGCGTCCCGAGGCCGAAGGCGACCAGCGAGACGCCTCCGTAGCCGGGCGCGAGCCCTTCGGAGATCCGCCCGACGAGGAACGCGCAGACCAGGAAGGCGATCCCGCTCGCAAGCACTCTGACGGCCCAGATGCGGATGCTCTCGCGCGGCCAGTGCTGAACGCTCGGCACGCTCGCCGCTTCGACTCCCGGGATCTCGAGCGCCGACATTCCCGGAGCCTTGTCCGAGTAGAGGTGACCGCCGTACGCGGCGCGATCGACCGCGAACGACGTCCCCAGGCAGCTGTCGTTGCTGAGCCGGAGATGGATCAGGGAGCGGGTGAGGCAGATCCGAGAGGCGTCCTGGGCACCGATCGGGTAGACCGGAGTCAGGGTCGCGAGGCCGACGAGCGCGAGGAGCACGAGCTCGCGACGAGGGCGGGCCCACGGGAGCGGCGGTGGGATGCGGCAGGGAGGTTTGACGCGCAATCTCACGAGCTCGCCGGGGAGCGTACTTCGCCGGTCGTTCGGCACCGCCTCCGTGCGGCGCGGGGAGCCGGTCAGGGCGGCCTGTCATCCTGGCAGGCGGGGCACCAGTAGGCGGTGCGGTCCTCGTCGCGCTGACCCCGGGCCCGGATCGGAGCCCCGCAGCGCGGGCATGGACGGCCGGCTCGTCGGTGCACCCGTACCCGCGGCTCGCGACCCGCGACGACGGCGGCGCGCATCGAGCAGGCGGCGGCTTCGAGCACGCGGCGGCGGTCGGGCTCCAAGACGTCGGCGAGTCGCAGCCACGGCGAGAGGCGGACCTCCCAGAGCGTCTCGGCCATCCACATGTTCCCGATCCCGGCGACGACGGTCTGGTCCTGGAGGACCTCGCCGAGGGGGCGGCCGCCGTCGGCAGCTCGCAGCCGGCCGAGCATCCCGGCGAGGTCGGGCGGCGAGGCCAGGATGTCCGGGCCGAGACGGGCAAGGGCGCGGGTGTGGAGCTCGAGTACCGGCCCACCCCAGAGGACGCCCTCCCAGGCTCCGCCGCCGAGGACGAGCCAGGGCCTGCCGCGCGGCCCCGCTCCGCGCGGCCGGACCGACCAGCGGCCGCTCATCCGTAGGTGCGAGCGGAGGACGATGCCGCCTTCGAACCGGAAGACCAGGTTCTTGCCGACCGCCTCCACCGAGTCGAGGCGCCGCCCGTCGAGCTGCTCGGCGACCCGCGTGGCTTGCGCTCGGGGGTGCGGCGCCTCGGCCTCCAGGCGTTCGCCGACGAGAACCTGGAGCCGCGCGGCGGCGCGATGGAGGGTGTCGCCTTCAGGCACGGGTGTAGCTGAAGAGCCGCTCGGGGCGCAGCTCGAGCCACGCAGCGGCCCAGGCCGGCGTCGCGCCGAACCGGGCCTCCCAGCTCTCGAGCACACCGCCGGGGGGCCGGCCGGAGATCGTCACCGGGCCATCGGCCGCCACAGCCCGGTGCTCGTCGCCTTCCCCCTCGCTCACGACGACGGAGGCCCACGGTGTCCGTTCGAGGTTGCGGAGGCGGCCGCCCGCGACCGTGGCGAGCCAGAACGCGCCGCCGACCACGGAGAACGCGACCGGCCGAGCCTGGGGGCGTCCCTGCTTCGTCGTCGTCGCGACCACGCAGTAGAGCCGCTCCGCCAGGAAGGAGTCGAGCTCTTCGAGGCCCATCGCCCGCTCCTGCGGCCACGAGCCGCGCAGCGCCGCGTCGGCGCGCCGGTAGCTCGCCTGCTGGATGCCGAGGAGCCTCTCCGCCCCGACCGTGCTCACGGCCTGAGGACGGCGCGCCGCGGCCCGGCCAGGAACCCTGCCTCGACGAGCAGCGGGAGCGTCTCGCTCTCGGTCACCGGCTCGCCGTCGAAGCGCTCCACCGCAAGGCGCTTCGCGCCGCCGCCCTGCACGTAGCCGACGAGCGCCCGAAGCGCGGGCCGGAGCCACGCCTCGTCGGGGTCGCGCAGCGGAACGAGCGAACGACCGCCGCGTTCGACGTACAGCACCGCGTCGCCGCCGAGCAGGACGACCTGCGCTCCCGCGACGCGCGCGGCTCGTGCTCCGGCACGTCTGGGCCACGGGAGCGCCGCACCATAGGGCTGCGCAGGATCGGCGGCGGCAAGGACGGTGGCGGCCGGCTCCTCCCCCGCCTCGCGCAGCTCGCGTAGGCGCTCGACCGCCCCGCCGAGCGCGAACTGCGCTCCGCCGAGCCCCTCGACGAAGTACCCGCGGCGGCAGAGCCCGAGCGTCTCGAGAGCCCGCAGCTCGGCGTACACCGCTCCGTACCCGCCCGCGATGCCCTCGGCACGGACGCCGTCGCGGGTGACGATTCCCTGGCGCTCGAGCAGGAGCTCGGCCAGCGCGCGGCGTTCGGGCGGGCCCGCGAAGAGGCGCTCCGTCGGCGACCACCGACCCTGGGTGGCCGTCGGCGCATTCGCCCGGGCGCGCGCGAACCGACGAGGCCTGCGCTCGGGCTTGGGGATGCCGTGGCGCCGGCCCGCGCGCAGCGGCGTCCAGGCGTCGTTCGTAACCTCGCCCGACCAGACGAGATCCCACAACGCCGGTAGCGCCTCCTCGGCGAAAAGCCGTGTCTCCTCGAGGAGGTCGAACCAGAAGAGCGCGCCGTGCTCGAGCGCGGCGCGCACGGTCGCGTGCGTCTCATCCTCGGGAAGCGGAGCGCCGGCGACCTGGCCGAGGGCCGTCGCATCCTCGCGGAAGTAGAGCGCGACCCGGTCGAGCCCTGCGCCCACCCACACGACCTCCCCACTCGCGCAGAGCGAGTCGAGCTGCTCGGGCCGGTAGCCGGGTACCCGGCGGGGCAGCAGCTCACCCTCCCAGAGCGGAACCGGAAGCGCGAGCGCCTGCAGCGGCACGAGCGCCTCCCGCAGGGTCGCCCTCCGGTCGACCCCGTGCCAGGAGGGCAGGAACCGCGCGAGAGCCTCCCGCTCGACGGGCTCGACCTCGCGGCGCAGGGTCGCGAGCGAGGCGCGGCGCAGCCGTCTGAGCACATCGGGATCGCACCACTCCCGCTCGGTTCCGCCCGGACGCAGCTCGCCGCGCACGAGCAGCTCCTCGTGCTCGAGCCCGGCCAGGAGCGCCGCGACGTCACGGCCGAAGCGCTCGTTCGCCTGGGCGGTCGTGAACGGGCCGCGCCCCTTCGCGTAGCGCAATACGAGCTGCCGGAGCGAGTCGGGCCCGCCGTCGAGGAACAACTCGGGGAGGCCGGACGGGGGCATCGCCCCGAGGGCGTCGCGGTACCTCCCCGCATCTTCGGAGGCGATCAACCGCTCCTCGCCCGCCAACCGGACGAGCACGGCTCGCCGCTCGGCGAGCAGCGGCCCGGCCAGGATCGGGTCGTACTCGCCGGGGCGGCGGTCGCCGCGGATCCGCAGCTGGTCGTGGAGCTCGTCCGGGGTCCGCGGGTCCCGCTGCAGCTCCCGTTCAACGGACTCGAGCGCCTCGGGGGCGAGCAACTCGCGGAGCTCCTCGCTTCCGAGCAGCTCCCGGAGCAGGTCGCGGTCGAGTGACAGCGCCTGGGCGCGACGCTCGGCCGGCGGCGTGTCGTCCTCGTACATGTAGGTCGCGATGTAGTCGAAAAGGAGCGAGGAGCTGTACGGTGAGGCGCTGCCGGTCTCGACCTCGACCAGGTCGATCTGCCGCGTCTGCAGTCCCTGGAGCAACGCGCGCAGGGCCGGCAGGTCGAAGACGTCCTGGAGGCACTCGCGGTAGGTCTCGAGGACGATCGGGAACGACCCGTAGCGCCGGGCGACCTGGAGCAGCGACTGGGCCTTCAGGCGCTGCTGCCAGAGCGGCGTTCGCTGCCCCGGACGGTGGCGCGGGATCAGCAGGGCGCGGGACGCGTTCTCGCGGAAGCGGGCGCCGAAGAGTGCCGTCTCTCCGAGCTCTGCGACGACCAGATCCTCGATCTCGGCCGGATCGAGCGCGAGGTCGGCACCCGAAGGCGGCACGTCCGCGTCGGGAAAGTGGAGCGCGATCCCGTCGTCCGACCAGATCGACTGCACGTCGAGGCCGAGCGACTCGCGCAGACGAGCCGAGAGCGCCATCGCCCACGGGGCGTGCACACGCCCGCCGAACGGCGTGAGGATGCAGACGCGCCAGTCGCCGATCTCGTCGCGGAAACGCTCGACGACGACCGTCCGGTCGGAGGGAACGGCACCGGTCGCGTCGGCCTGGTCGCGCAGGAATGCGAGCAGGTTCCGAGCCGCCCGTTCGTCCAGCAGGTACAAGCGCCGCAGGCGGTCGAGCGCGACGTCGTCCCCGAGCGCGGAGAGCTCGCGGGAGGAGGCGCCGATCTTCTCGCCGAGCTCGTAAGGTCGCCCGACGCCCTCGCCCTTCCAGAACGGAACCGCACCGGGCACGCCGGGCGCGGGCGAGACGAGGACGCGGTCGCGGGTGATCTCCTCGATCCGCCAGGTCGAGGCGCCGAGCAGGAACGTCTGGCCGGACCGCGCCTCGTACACCATCTCCTCGTCGAGCTCCCCGACCCGGCCGCCGCCGTCGACGAGAAAGACGCCGAAGAGGCCCCGGTCCGGGATGGTGCCGGCATTCGTGACGGCGAGCCGGCGCGCGCCCTCCCGAGCACGGATCGTGCCGCCGGTGCGATCCCAGACGATCCTCGGCCTGAGCTCGGCGAACTCGTCGGAGGGGTAGCGGCCGGCGAGCATGTCGAGCACGTTCTCGAGCTGCGCCCGGCCGAGGTCGGCGAACGGATAGGCGCCCCGGAGAAGGTCGTGCAGATCCGCCACGGAGATCTCCTCGTCGACCGCGATCGCGACGATCTGCTGCGCGAGCACGTCGAGCGGGTTGCGCGGGATCCGGGTCTGCTCGATCTCGCCGGCGCGCATCGCCCGGGCGACCACGGCCGACTCGAGCAGATCGGCGCGGAACTTGGGGAAGATGCGGCCCTTCGAGACCGCGTGCAGCTCGTGTCCTGCCCGGCCGATCCGCTGCAGCCCGCGCGCGACCGACTTCGGCGACTCGATCTGGATCACGAGGTCGACAGCCCCCATGTCGATCCCGAGCTCGAGCGAGGAGGTGGCGACCAGGCAGGGGATCCGGCCCGCCTTCAGGTCCTCCTCGACCAGCACGCGCTGCTCGCGGGCCAGGCTGCCGTGATGCGCGCGGGCGAGCTCCCGCCCGGCGAGCTCGTTGAGACGCAGAGCGAGCCGCTCGGCCAGGCGGCGGTTGTTGACGAACAGGATCGTCGAGCGGTGGGCCTCGACGAGCCTGAGCAGTTCGGGATACATCGACGGCCAGATCGAGCCGGCCGCCCGCTCGCTGCTGCCGTCGGTCACCTCGCCCTCGCTCAGGACCGGATGGGAGAGCGCGGCTGTCGAGCCGAGCTCGCGCAGGTCGTCGACCGGGATCACGACCTGGAGGTCGAGCTCCTTGCGGGTGCCCGCGTCGATGAGCTCGATCGGCCGGCCGCCGGAGACGAATTTGCCGATCTCCTCGAGCGGGCGCTGGGTCGCCGAGAGGCCGATCCGCTGGATCCTGTGCTCGACCAGCCGCTGCAGCCGCTCGACGGAGAGCGCGAGATGCGTGCCGCGCTTCGTCGCGGCGACGGCGTGCACCTCGTCGAGGATCAACGTCTCGACTCCCCGCAGCGTCTCGCGGGCGGCCGAGGTCAGGAGCAGGAACAGCGACTCGGGCGTGGTGATCAGGATGTCGGGCGGGTGCTTGACGAGCTCCCGCCGTTCCTTCGCCGGCGTGTCTCCGGTGCGCACGCCGACGCGGAGCGCCGAATCGAGGCCGGCGAGCGGGCCGCGCAGGTTCCGCTCGATGTCGTAATTGAGCGCCTTGAGCGGCGACACATAGACCACGCGGAGCCCCGCGCCCGGGCTCGCGTTCAGCCGATCGATGGCGTACAGGAACGCGGTGAGCGTCTTGCCGGAGCCGGTGGGCGCCTGGATCAGGCAGTCGGCGCCGGTCGCGATCCGCGGCCAGCCGAGCGTCTGGGCGGGAGTCGGCTCGGCAAAGGCCCGCTCGAACCAGGCTCGGGTCGCTGGCGAGAAGGCGGCGAGAGCGTCCACTCGCTCAGGTTATCGCTCCTGCACCGTACGAACAAGTGTTCGTTTAGTACAGTCTTGGTCGTGCCGGACGCTCTCTACTTCACCGACGATCCCGAGGCCTGCGCGCTGCTCGCCCACGAGCCGTTCGCGCTCCTGATGGGGTTCGCGATCGACCAGCAGGTGCCGGTGCAGAAGGCCTTCGCCGGTCCGCTCGCGCTGAAGCGGCGCGTAGGGACGCTCGAGCCGCGGAGGCTCGCGAGCCTGGATCTCGAGGAGGCGTTCCGCGAGAAGCCGGCGATCCACCGCTTCCCGGGCTCGATGGCCGGGCGCGTCCGCGAGCTCGCGGCCGTGGTCGCCGAGGAGTACGACGGCGACGCGGCCCGGATCTGGCGCGAGGCGGCCGATGCCGACGATCTCAAGAAGCGCCTCGGCGCGCTCCCGGGGTTCGGCCCGATGAAGGTGACGGCACTCGGATCGGTGCTCGCCCTGCGCTTCGGCGTCGCCCAGGCCCAGGCGCTCGTGCCGGGCCACGCCTGTCTCGGCGCCGTCGATTCCCCGCAGGCGCTCGCCGACTACCAGGCCGCCAAGCGCGCCCACAAGGCGGCAATGAAGGCGGACTCGGAGCGGACATAGGATCGGGCGAGATCACACTCGCGCAGGCGAGCCGCCTCCCGCACGTAGGGCAGTCGAGCGGGACTGGTTCGGTTCCCGTCACCGAAAGGCTGGCCTATGAGCCAGTGGCGCGTTATCGAGGGTCAGATCGAAATCCAGCCGCGCGCTAGCTGTCCTACCCACGGACGTTGTGAACGCGGCTGATCGGGGGCTGGTTTCCGAGTGAGCTGTGTGGCCTCTGCCGGTTGTAGTGGTCGACCCAGTGTGGCAGGGCCTGGTTGCGTTGGTGGTGTGAGCGGTATGCGAGTCCGTATGCCCACTCGCGGCCCATCGTCTGGTGGAAGCGTTCGACCTTGCCGTTGGTGCGGGGCCGGTATGGCTCGGTGGTCAAGTGGCGGATGCCCCGACGGCCGAGCAGCTCGCGGAGCGAGCGGTTCTTGACGTAGCTGAAGCCGTTGTCGGTCATCAGGCGCTTGGCGATGATCCCGTGCTCGGCGAAGAACGCGAGTGCACGTTCGACGAAGCCGGTGACTGTCGCGGCGCGTTCGTCGTCGTGGAGCTCGACGTAGGCGAGCCGCGAATGGTCGTCGACGATCGCGTGTGCGAAGTCGTAGCCGACCCGTGTTTCGGGGCGCATCCAGTTGCGTGAGTGCTGGGAGCGGTCGCCCGTGACCGCGTGGCCGGGACGCAAGAAGCGCGCGTAGCGGCTCGTGTCCATGTGGAGCAGGTCGCCGGGACATGGCCACTCGTACCTGTTGGCCGGCTCCTTGACCGCTCGCGGCGGCCGCGAGATCCCCGCCCGCTTCAGGACCTTCCAGACCGTCGAGTGAGCGAACCCTGTCGCGCCGGCGACCAGGCGAGGCCCCCAGCCAGTCGCGCGTCGGCAAGCGCAGATCGACTCCTCGAGCTCGGGCGCGAGCTGACGAGGTGACCGGTGCGGCCGGCTGGATCGATCAAACAGGCATGAGAGCGTCTGGCGGGCCTCCTCGCCCGCCTCCAACCAGCGGTGCCACCAGCGGTGCGCCGTCGCAGGCGACACGTTGAAAGCAGCCGCAGCCTCCTTCAACGACGCGCCCTCCTCGACCGCGCGGACCAACGCGAACCGGCCAGCCAATCCGAGCTTGGCATTAGCGTGCAGCAACATCCGTCCCCTCCTTTGAGCGCGAGTCCGGGAAGACCCACAGCCTCAAAGGAGGGCCGGATAGAACCGTCAGCCGTTCACAACCTCTGTAGGCAGGACAGCTAGACGGCTGGAGCGGGCCGGCTCGGCGGGTCGAACTCGTAGGCGGACTCTCCGTGCAGTGCCTCGTCGAGCCCTTGCTCGGCGTCCGCCGCTACATGGACGGGCGTGATCGTGTCGATCACTTTCAGCATCACGTAGGTGAAGACGAAGGCGTAGGCCGAGCAGGCCGCGCCTGCCGCGACCTCCTTGCCGAAGAACACGCCCGTGCCGTGGATCAGGCCCTGGGCGCCGTTCGGGTTGACGGCGGTGCTCGCGAACACACCGAGGAGCACGATGCCGAGCGACCCGCCGACACCGTGCACCCCCCAAACGTCAAGGGCGTCGTCCCACTTCAGGCGCGTCTTCAGCTGGATCGCGACGAAGCAGACGAGCCCGGCCGCGATCCCGATCAGGACCGACGACCAGATCGGCACGTAGCCCGCGGCCGGCGTGATGCACGCGAGGCCCGCGACTGCGCCGGTGAGGAGCCCGACGAAGTGCGGCTTCTTTCCCGACCACCACTCGACAAAGAGCCAGGTCGTCGCCGCGAAAGAAGCGGCGAGATCGGTGTTCAGAAACGCGAGCGAAGTGATGTCGTCGACCTTCAGCTCGCTTCCGGCATTGAAGCCGTACCAGCCGAACCAGAGCAGCCCGGTGCCGAGCGCGATGAATGGAATGTTGTGAGGCGAGTCGAAGAAGCGACGCTTCCCGACATAGAGGACGGACGCGAGCGCGGCCCAGCCGGCGCTCGCGTGGACGACGATCCCGCCGGCGAAGTCGCGCACGCCCCAGACCTCGAGCACCCCGCCGCCCCAGATCATGTGCACGAACGGGTAGTAGACGGCAAGCTGCCAGACGACCAGGAAGATCAGGTACGCCTTGAACGAGACGCGGTTCGTGAACGCGCCCGTGATCAGCGCCGGTGTGATGATCGCGAACATCATCTGATAAGCGATCAGCACGACCAACGGAATCCTCGACGGGGCGTAAACCGAGTGAACGGTGACATGCCGCAGGAAGGCGTTATCGAAGTTCCCGTAGATGCCGTCGGCGCCGCCGCTGAAGCAGAGCGAGTAGCCAACGAGCCACCAGAGCACCGTCGTGATCCCCATCGACGCGAAGCTCTGCATCATGATCGACAGGGTGCTTCCCCGGCCGACCAGCCCACCGTAGAAGAAGGCCAGCCCCGGAGTCATCAGCATCACCAGACTCGCCGCGAGGAGCATGAACCCGGTGTTCGCGCCGCTGATCACTCCCACCGCTCCGCACGCTCGTTCACGATGTCTGCAGGATCCAACGCAGCCGCCCCGCAGACATCCGCAAAAACCACGCACCCTCTCACGGCGACCTACGGATCCCTTTGCCACCGCATGACCCGCCGGCACGGCCCAGGTGTCGAATCTGTGCGAAAGCGAGGCTCGCACCTATTCGGCCGGTCACAGCTCAGGTCCCTCGTCCGCCGTAACTAGCCGGCGTCGATCAGGATCGGCAGGAGCCGCTCCGCCTCGGCCATATCCGCCCGTTGTACCTCAGGGTGTCTTCCCGGGGCCCTGGCGCAGGCCACGCTCCTCGCCTACGAATCTGCCTCTACCACCACGGTCGGACCGTCCTTGTCCTGGAAGCGGTCGAGCACCCCCGACTCGGAAAGCCTCCGCTGGGCTTCCCGTGCGTCTTCCGCGGAGCCGAACTCCAACTGGATGAAGACGTGGTTCGGGTCTGCGACGCTGCGGAAGACTCGCTGAGTCTTCGCCTTCTCACGCGCACGTGGAACATCCTGGTCGAACATCGGCCGCCAGGTCGCGTAATCGCCGACCTGGATCCGGGTGATGATGAACGCCGACATGGCATTTTCCTCTCGATGGGGTGAATCGACCCTACAGAGCGCGCTCCGGACTGGTCGTCGCGCGCGCGGAGTCGGCAGCGCAGCGCGTTGTGCGGGTGATCGTTCTGCCGCCTGCACGCCCGCCCTCGCGGGCTTCTGTCAGGGCTCGAAGTTCGATGAGCACTTCGTTCCGCTGGCAGGTGTCGGCCAGAAGGCGTTCGACGACCCGGGCGGCCCGGAGGACGGCGCGAAGGTCTTGTTCGCCTGGAAGGGGAACACGTACCTGCTGGAGCCCTCGGGGCCGTACGGCCAGCAGGGCCCGAAGCTGAGCCAACTGCTGGCGTTCGCGCGCCTCGTGATGCACAGCGGCTTCAAGGTCTAGGGCCGACTGGTCGCCGTCGTCACGGTCCGGGACGGCCGAACATCCACCGCGGCGAAGTCGAGCATTTGACTGCCGCTTCGGGGGTCATTCCAGAACTCGACGCTCGCGCAGGTCACCGCTTTGGTGCCGGTCCAGATGTTGCTCGCTGGCGTCGTCAGCTCGCGATGACGCGGCGGGCCATGAAGACGCAGACTGCCGCCGCGAGGAGCGCGATGATCGGCAGTGTTGCGCCGATTACACCAACGACGGCCAACACGAGGCCGACGACGCCGATCAGCCCCGTGACGAAGCCTCCGATCGCGAACTGGTACAGCCGTCGCTCCCGAACCCGCCGCGGCGTGTAACTCCCGCGCTTCTGAAGATCGCTCACGGTTCGAGGATAGCGCGCGACTCGAGGCAGCCCGACGGCCGGAGCTACCTTCCCCTGCGCCTGACTCGACGGCGGCTGAGGGTCGATCAGGAACCGCTGCTCAGGCGTACTTCGCACACCCGGGGGCAGGCGTGTGGCCTTTCGCCCCGCGAAGGCGTGCGGCAGTGGTCGACCGGAGGCTCTATGACCGCGGTGTGCGAGCGGTTCCGCCTATCACCACGAGATCTCGGTGAGCCCAGGTCACCTCGGGCTCGATACCCCCGGCGTCGAGCCAGGCCAGCTGCTCGTCGAGCGTGCTCGGGTGATCGACCTCCGGATCGATCGCCGTCACGACGTACGAGGGGTTGACCGGCACCACGACGTCGGCGAGGACAAAGCGTCCGGCGGGAACGAGCGCCTTGGCGATCCGCCCGAAGAGATCGGCCTTGCCCTCGGCCTGGAGATGATGCACCGCAAGCGCCGAGACCACGAGGTCGAAAGGCCCTTCCGGCAAGGGATCCTCCAGACGACCGACGAACAGCCTGACCCGGTCGGCAGGAAGGGTGTCGCGGGCGACTTCAACCATTCCCGGACTCCCGTCGATCCCGATGAGCTTCGCATCGGGGTGGCGAGCAAGAACGCGCCGAGCCGTCTCCCCCGTCCCTATCCCAAGCTCGAGAACCGACCTGGCGCCCGCGCCCGTCGCCGCCGCTGCCTCATCCTCCATCCGGTCGTAGCCAGGCACGGCCTCGCGCATCATCGCCAAGTAGCTCTCCTGCGTGAAGTGATAGTCCCGCATGGCCAGGAGCCTAGTGCTCCGATGGAATCACCGACCT
Organism: uncultured Actinomycetes bacterium; assembly: GCA_963796625.1. Taxonomy (GTDB): domain Bacteria; phylum Actinomycetota; class Thermoleophilia; order Gaiellales; family Gaiellaceae; genus PALSA-600. The sequence goes on along the minus strand of CAWCME010000002.1, from coordinate 484,794 downwards.
TCGCTCGCATCGCGGACGACGTGCCTCCGCAGACTTCCGAGCTCGCCCGGGGTGCATTGCGACGCTCGCGCAGGTCGGCGTGGCGTCCGACCAGTTCACGGACGCCCCCGAACCGGCGCACGCCTCAATCGGAGAACCGAGGCTCCCCTACACTCCCTGATATCTACGAACCGGCGGAGCTTCGGCACAACGGATATTGGAGGATGGCCGTCTGGGCCCTTCGCGTGGGCTACCTGGCGTTGGTCGTCGTCGTCGCCGGTCTGATCGCGATGGTGTCGGGATCCACGCCGTGGGTCCTGGCTGGCGGGGTGATCCTCTGGCTCGCTGCGGCCGCCGTGACGGTGACCGGGTTCTTGCTGGCTCGGCAGGAGCTACCCGAGCCGCGACCCGGGTTCTGGTCGATCCGGTTGATGCTCATTCACGACACGACCCACGCCCGGTCGTCTGCCCAGCAGTCATGACCGTCCCTGACCACGGAACCTGAGGACCGTGAAGTTCCCGGCGGTCGCGGCATCGTGCGCTGCGCTGCTTCTAATCGGCGGCTCTGCGTCGGCGGGCGGCAACCCCTGGAACCTCCGCTGCGCCTCCATGCCTGCGGAACGACCGGGGCCGCAGCCTCTACGGTCCGCAGCGCTGCACTTCTTCCCCTGGGTGCGCCCCGCAGCCAAGGCGCTGCGGTCAGGCCCTGTCTACCTGGTTGCGCTGTCGAGCAAGACGGCGATCTCACGCGACGGCGACTCGACCGACAGCTCCGGCTACTACCTCCACCGAGCGCTGATCGCCGTCGCACCCGGCTACCGAGCGCAGGTGAAGCTCACGGGGCACAGGCTCGGCAAGAACACGCGCCGCGCCGCACTCGGGTTCTCGACCAGCGGCGCCGCCTCCTGCACCGTCAACCCACCCGACGTCGCCTGCGACCATCGCCCGCTCCGCTTCGCGCGCACCCTGACCGTCAGCCCGCACCCCGGCTGGCGGATCGTGCAGACGGAGCTACGGATCGGACGAACCGGCTGCTTCGCGATCACCGCCTCCGGTCCCGGGTTGCACGCCGTGATACCGCTCTCCGTGCCCGGCCCCGACTACGGCACGAGCGGCTGGTAAGGGGCCCGCGCCCTGAGGCGCATCTCCTCCGCCGCGCCGTGGTCGAGGGCGAAGCCTGACCCGGCAGCCGGCACGGCGGCGCGTTAGCGGCTCTCGTCGTCTTCGGCCCTGGGCAGCTCGAGAGCGACCGCGCCGCTGCGGTTCGGTGGATAGGGCCGCCTCGGTTCGCGGACGGCGCTGTCCGGCGGCTCGGGTCGGCGTCCGAGGCCGAGGACTTGACGCAGGCGAGAGATGAACCGAAGCATCGAACGAGCCTCCAACGGCTAGCCGGCGAGAGCCTTCTCGGCCGACGACATCAGGTCCTGACGGTCGATCTCGGCGTGCGCGAGGGCGCGTGGAACCGTGCCGTATTCGGCCCGAAGGAGGCCGACCAGGAGGTGACTCGTTCGGAGTTGCCGGTCGCCGCGCTTGGCGGCGACAACGAGGGCTCGCTGGAGGACGAGCTTGGCCGACTGCCCCATTCGGAGATGGCCCACGCCTACGACCCGTCCGGTAACAGGGCCTCGATCGACCAGCTCGACTCCGGCTGCGCGCAGCGAGGTCCGAAAAGCGCCGTCGAGGGCATCCCGGATCGCCTCGTGATCGAGTCCTGCCGACTTCAGGACACGCGATGCGCTCGTGTCCCTCGCAGCCGAAAGTGCAAGCAGCAAGTGCTCGGCCTCGATCGCACGCGACCCTTCTCTCCTTGCCTCCGCTCCGGCGCGCTCCACGGTCGCGCGCGCTTCCGCCGCGAACCTACGCATGACGCCTCCTCAGCGGGACACCCGCGGCGCCGAGCCGCCGGGCGTGCTTCTTGTAGACGGCCTGCCGGGTCACTCCCAGCGCCTCCGCGACCTGTGGCCAGTTCCAGCCGCTCCGCAAGGCCCGCTCGACCTGCGCGTCTTCGAGCCGATCGGCAAGCCGACGCAGCGCGACAACCGCCGCCAACCCGGTCGAAGGGTCGTCGATCACGGAGACCTCCATCACGCTCATGAAGCAACTCTAGTTGACAAACAATGTCTGTGTCAACCTCGGTTGCTAAGAACGAGGAAGACGCTTCAAGTGCCGGGTCATCCGGCCACGCCGGGGTCTCTCCCGCACACCCGCGCGGTCGGCGGACCTCCGCCACCGTCCGTCTAGGCTTCGACGACATGGACTTCTTCGTGTACAGCCGCGACGCGGCCGGAGCGGGAGCCCTTCGGAACGATGAGGCACTGCTCGAAGAGCATTGGTCGTACATGGACGGATTCGCCCAGTCGATGATCGCTCGGGGGCCGACCCTCGGCGCCGACCGCGACACCGCAACGGGCAGCCTTCATGTCCTCGGACTGCCGGATGTCGATGCAGCCCGCGAGTTCGTTGCCCGCGAGGCCAACAACCGCGCAGGTATCTACGCCGAACACTCGATCTGGCTCTTCGAGAACCTGCTGCGCCGCACGATGTGGGAGTTCTCGGGCGCCGCCGACGAGCCCAGGTTTCTGATCATCGCCCGCCCTCATGAGGTTCAAGAGGGCCAAACGAGCCGCATCCCCGTCCCGCCGGAGGACATCTCGGTCGAGCTGCGCGAGCGGTTGATCCTCTACGGCGCGCTGACCGCACTCGACGCCGCCGAGCCGGTCGGCGTCGCGCTGGCCGTTCAGGCCCCGGACAGAGAAGCGGTCGACGCGCTCCTCGGGGAGGGGCGGCTTGGACTCGACGTCCTTCCCGAGATCGAGATACACGAGTGGGAGCTCGGCGGCCGTCGCTGACCGGCGAGCTCGAACTTCGCGAACTCGCAGAGCGCGGTCGCAGGGAGCCGCCGGTGACGAACGGCTCGGACAGTCGGCGGGCGTCGCGCCCGCCCCCTACGATTGGACGATGGCCAGGGTCACATCGCTTCCCGAGGGCGTGTACCACTGGACCGCGACTCATCCCGAGTGGGAAGGACCGGTGTCGGCGTACGCGATCGACGACGGCGCCCGGCTGATCCTCGTCGACCCGATCGCCGTTCCGGACGAAGTGCGCGCGCTGTTCGGATCGCGGGAGGTGGTCACGGTGCTCACCTCCACGTGGCACGAGCGCGACGCCGCAGCGCTCGGCTTTCCCGTCTGGGCCCCGGCTCCCGATCGGCCCGAGGACCAGCTCGTCCCGGCGACGCGCTATGCGATCGGCGACACGCTGTTCGGAATGGTGGCGTATCCCGGCCGTGAAGGCCAGCTCGACCTCGTGCTCTGGAGCGAGCGAATAGGCGCGGTGATCGCCGGCGATACGCTGATCAACCTTCGCAACGGGCTCGAGATCCCTGCGAGCTGGCTACCGGAAGGCGTCACGGTCGAGCAGGTCGCGACCGGGCTGAGGCCGCTGCTCGACAAACCCGTCGAGATCGTGCTGCCGACGCACGGCGAGCCTGCGGACCGGGCGGCTCTCGAACACGCCCTCGCCTGATCGAGGTCACTGCGAAAGGAAGGAGCACCCGATGCGGAGCGTATGGGTGGATCTCAACACCGAGGAACCTCGGCCGCCCCGGTCCGACAGCTTGAAGCCGTGCTGATCTATTCGATGGGCGTTTCGGTGGACGGCTTCATCTCCGACCGCGAGGGCGCGTTCGGGTGGAGCGTCCCCACCGAGGAGCAGTTCGCCTTTCATGTCGTGCAGACACGCGAGCTGGGCGGCTTTCTGTGCGGCCGCAGGCTCTACGAGACGATGCTGGTGTGGGAGACGGATCCGTCGTTGCGCGACAACGAGGCCGAGGCGGAGTTCGCCGACGTCTGGTGCGCGATCCCGAAGGTCGTCTTCAGCCGCACCCTCGACAGCGTCCAGGGCAACGCCCGGCTCGCCGAGGCATCCGTGGCCGAGGAGGCCGCAGAGGCACTCGAGGCGACAGACAAGGATGTGGGGATCGGCGGCGCCGGCCTGGCAGCGGCAGCGATCGAGCTTGGCCTCGTCGACGAGCTGCGCATGTTCCGCAACCCCCACGTTGTCGGCGGCGGCACGCCGTTCCTGCCACCGGTCAGCAAAGACATCCCGCTGGATCTGATCGAGACGAGGACATTCGGCTCGCGTGTGATCTACGAGCGCTACCGCTGCGTCCGCGCTGGCTCTGACTGAGGCGCCGCGACGGAAACAGCTCGCGGCCGTCGCCCGAACCTCGGTGGAATCGAGCTCGCAGGCCGGCGCACTCGATCGACCCGGCACCGAGGGGCCTCGGCGAGCGTCGGGCGCCCCTCGCAGCGGTGGCGCCGGCCCGGACCGGGTACGGTCCCGAGGCGCCCCGGCCCCGGGGCCGGCGAGCGACGAGGGAAGGGAGCCAGCGTGACACTCGAGAGGCCCGAGATCGACAAGCCCGAGGGCGACATCCCCTTCGAGCTCGGGATCGAGGACCTCGTCGTCGGCGACGGCGAGGAGGCGACGAAAGGCAGCAAGGTCGGCGTGCACTACGTCGGCGTCGCCTTCAGCTCGGGGGAGGAGTTCGACGCGTCGTGGAACCGGGGCGAGCCGTTCAGGTTCACGCTCGGCAAGGGTCACGTCATCCCGGGCTGGGACGCCGGGGTGGCCGGGATGAGGGTTGGGGGACGCCGCAGGCTGACGATTCCCTCGGCGATGGCGTACGGGGCGCGCGGGGCCGGCGGCGTGATCGCGCCGCACGAGCCGCTCGTGTTCGTCGTCGACCTGCTGTCGGTCGACTGACGAGAGCCGCGGGCGCGGGGCCACGCGGAGCGGGCCTGTACCCTCATGCTACAACCGGCCCCCGAGGATCAGAGAGGCAGCCATCTCGAAAGGCTCAGAGAAGCCGAAGAAGGCCCCGAAGAAGGTGGCGCAGAAGACGCTCAAGGAGCGCCGCGCCGAGAAGCGCAACAAGCCGAAGGCCCTCTAGCGCAAGGCTCGAAGCGCCGGCCCGAGCGCGGGGCCGCCGCGCAGCACCGGCTCGAACAGGTCGCCCAGCCGGGCGACCCGGTCGAGGACGACCGGCATCGAGAAGTCGCGCGGCCGGAGGCCCTCGGTCAGCTCGTTCCAGGCAAGCGGAGTCGAGACCGGCACGCGGACAACGATCCCCAATCCCGAGGCGCAGCGGCGGCCCGACCTGGTGCGGCGCGACTTCAGCGCTGCCGGCCGCAACCAACTCTGGGTCGCCGACTTCACCTACCGCGCCGCCGGGAAGGCCTCGTCTTCTTCGCGTTCGTGGCGGGACGTAGAGCGCCTGTTCTGGCGCGAGATCGGGAAGGGCTTGCGCGCCGAGGAGGCTGGGCCCCCTGAAGGACTCCTGGCCGGGAAGCGCCGTGAGCGCGCCGGCGGATCACCTTCTCATGACGTCCGGTCGCTCCGTGCCGCCAGCAGCTTGTCCGAGAGCTTCTGTCCTCGTCCGGGCTCGCTCCAGGGACAGACCTGGATGCAGATCGCGCATCCAGATGTCTTCGTGAAGTACGGAATGCACTTGTCGAAGTCGACGTACCACTTCTCCTGCCCGCGCACGAGCTGCTTCTCGTCGGAGATCGCCTCCGGCGGACAATCGAGGACACAGCGTCGACATGTGAGGCACAGGTCGTCGACGCCGATGTCCACCTCCTCGTCGGTTGCGAGCGGGAGATCGGTGACGACGGCGGCGAGCCGGACATTCGAGCCATGCTCCTTGCTGATCAGCGATCCGTGCTTCCCGAGCTGGCCGAGACCGGCACGGACGGCCAGCGGGATGTGGAGGAGATCCGTGCTGTTGGGGTTGCCGTATGCCCTTGCCGGCCAGCCCATGTCCCTGACGTGCTCCCCCAACTCGATCGCAATCCGGGAGACGGCTCGGTACACCCTGAGCACCTCGACGGCCGCTCGAGGCTGGGGAACGAAGCGCATCTCGTCCCGGTCCATCCGTAGGCCGAGACAGACGGCATAGCGATAGGGCACCTCGGCGCCGGCGTACAGCACGTCGTCCGTCACAGGTGTGATCCCGACGAGGTCGGCGCCGAGCTCCCTCGCTTTCTCCTTGATCCGGGCGCTCATCAGCAGCGGATCCGGCACCTCGACGCGGTGCGGGTTGACCGGACCGTCGCGACGACGCAGCTGCCAGATGTTCGCAAGGATGTGACGAACGGCACCCCGAGGGTTGATCAGCGAAAAGAACTGATCGAGCGCATCCCACGGCATCGTTTCGCCGCCGGGGTTATGGAAGACCTTGCCGGCACGCCTACGCTCCGTGACTCCGAGCCCGTTGATCTCGTTGCCCGAGATCGGCGGGTTCCGATACCCGAACGCGTAGGTCGCCGCCGGCGGGTCATGCGGCCTCATCGCCCGAACTCCTCGTCGACGAGGAACACCTCACCGAGCTCCTGACTCCGCCGATAGCGCCGGCGCACGAGGGCTCCGGTGAGAAAGTAGCCCCAGACGAGGCGCACGATGCGGCGCAGCACACGAAGATCGCGCGCGACCTGCGCCCAGCGCGACCCGGCCGCTGCTGCGTCCTCGGTCGTCCTCAGAGTCGCAACATTACTCCCAACGATCTCCGGCGGATCGGCCCTACGGCCGTTCTCGGCGCTGGAATCATCGCTACGACAGGAGTCCGTGCACTGGCAGTCTCACTCGCGCGAGTTCTTCTGTGGGTGGATGGTCTCACCGCGCGCGAGCATCGTGACGAACTCCGCGATCCGTCTGGCTCGCGTCTCCGGCTTCTTGGCGGTCTCGACTCTGTAGAGAATCGAGTAGCGGTTTCGGGCGCTGAGGTTCCCGAACATCGTGGAGGCCTCGGGGTTGTCTGCGAGCGCCCGGGCAAGGTCGGGAGGGACATCGATCCTGGCTTGCCCCTGATACGCGGCTTGCCAGCGCCCCTGGGACTTCGCCCGCTCGACTTCTTCCACCCCGGCGGGGCTCATTCGACCCTCCCGGAACAGGCGATCGACGATCTCCACGTTTCGCCGTGACCACGCACTGCCCGGCCGGCGTGGCGTGAAGCGCCGAAAGTAGGTCGTCTCGTCGCGTTTCCGAAGCTGGCCGTCGATCCAGCCGTAGCAGAGCGCCTCCTCGAGCGCCTCGCCGTAGCTGAGCCTGGTCGGCTCGACGACGCCCGTCCTGGCAAGCACGAGCAGAACCCCGTCCAGCCGGGCGTGGTTCCGGGCGAGCCACGCCCGCCAACCGGCGGCGTCCGCGACGATCAGTTCCGGCAGATCACGGGCGACGGACATCTGTTCGATTGTCTCAAAGACCGTCGCCTGACCGATGACCAGCTAAGGCCATATGCACTTGTAATCGTCACAACATGCTCTGGCGGAGAGCAAGGGGTGGCGCCTCCTGAAGCGCGCGAAGCGCGCGGGTATCGTTGGCGCCGACCGTGGGCACGCGCAGGCTCAGGGCAGGCATTGCCGTCCGGGTACTCATGTTCCCGGCCCTTGCGGCCGGCGACTCGGCCCCGAGGACCGGCGGTCACGGCTGGTCGGCGGACGCCACCGCGTACGAATCGCGCGTCGGGTCGATCTATCGCTACTACTGCCCGCCGGACGGCACGGTCAACGACATCTAGCCCGCACTCAAGAAGAAGTAGGACGCGGCCCACCTGGCCGACACGGGCGCCTCCGGGCGCTCGTCGTCGTGTTAGACGGCTCCGCGCCGTAGTTCACGCAGCGGCCCGGCGAGCCCCTGGGCGCCGCCGAGTACGGGCTGGAAGAGGTCGCCCAGGCGCTCGACGCGGGCGAGGGCGACCGCCATCGAGAAGTCGCGGGGTCGGATCGTCTCGGTCAACTCCTCCCAGGCAAGCGGCGTCGAGACCGGCGCACCCGGCTTCGGGCGCACCGAGTAGACCGAGGCGATGGTCTTCCCGTGCCCGTTCTGGCGGTGGTCGATGAGCACGCCGGAGCGCTTCTTCTTCAGCCACTCCGTCGTCACCTCGCCGGGATGCTCGGCCTCGATGCGCCGCGCGAGGCGCTCCGCGAACTCGTAGGTCTCGGCAAACGTGGAGCGGCGCGTGATCGGCACGAGCACATGGATCCCGTCCGCCCCGCTCGTCTTCACGTACGAGCTCAGATCGAGCGCGTCGAGCGCAACGCGGATCAGATGCGCGACCAGCACCGCCATCGGAAAGCCCTCGACGGAGTCGGGCGGGTCGAGGTCGAAGAGGACGAAGTCGGGCCGGTCGGGCTTGTCGATCCGGCTGTACCAGCAGTTCATGTCGATGCAGTGCATCTGCACCATCCAGAGCAGGGCATCGCGGGAGTCCACGAGCGGGAAGTCCACCAGCCGGGACTCGCCCTTGCCACCTCGCGGCCACGTTCGGAACTGCCGAGTCGGGATCCAGGCCGGGATCCCTTTCGGCGCCTGCTTCTGGAAAAAGCTGCCACCCGGCAGTCCCTCTCTCCATCTCTTCATTGTGAAAGGTCTGTCCTTCAGGTGCGGCAGGATCGCGGGCGCCACCTCGCCGTAGTAGCCGAAGAGATCGCTTTTGGTGATGCCGTCATCCGGGAAGAGGACACGGTCGGCGCTACTCAGGCGGACACGCGTTTCGATCATCGGCCGAAACGGCCTAGTCGGCAATAACGACACTTCTTCGTGCAGGGCCGATCGCGCAGCTGCGGGAGGAGCGCAGGCGCGACCGCGGCGTAGTAGTCGAACAGGTCGCCCTTGGTGATCCCGTCGTCCGGGAAGAGCACCCGGTCGCGATTCGACAGGGTGACGCGCGTCATCGGCCGAGCGGGGCCCAGCGGGTCTCGCGCAGCATCTCGCGGGCGATCACGAGCCGCTGGATCTGGTTCGTCCCCTCGTAGATCTGGGTCACCTTGGCGTCCCGCATCATCCGCTCGACGGGGTACTCCTGCATGTAGCCGTACCCGCCGAGGACCTGGACGGCGTCCGTCGTGACCGCCATCGCGGCATCGGTGCAGAAGAGCTTCGTCACCGCAGAGAGCTTCGTCAGCTCGGGGCCTTCCACGCCCGCGTCGATCAACGCTCCGCAGCGATAGAGCAGGCCCCGCCCCGCCTCGCACCTCGTCTCCATGTCGGCCAGCATCGCGCCGACGAGCTGGTGCCTGCCGATCGGCTCGCCCATCGTCTCCCGCTGACGCGCGTACTCGAGCGCGTAGTCGGTGGCGCCCTGCGCGAGCCCGAGGCCCTGGGCGGCGATCCCCGGACGGGAGCGGTCGAGGATCCGCATCGCGAGCCGGAAACCGTCGCCCTCCGCGCCGAGGCGGTTCTCGGCCGGCACACGGCAGCCGTCGAAGAACAGCTCCCCGGTCGTCGATCCCTTCACCCCCATCTTCGGCTCGATCCGGCCGACCTCGAGTCCCGGCGCGCCGCTCTCGACAACGAAGGCCGAGATCCCTCCGTGACCGGCCGCCGGATCGGTCTTCGCGAAGCAGATCACGATCCCGGCGACGCCCGCGTTCGTGATGAAGCGCTTCGCGCCGTCGATCACGTACTCGCCGCCGTCGCGCCGGGCCTCCGTGCGCATGGCCGCTGCGTCGGATCCCGACCCCGCCTCGGTCAGCGCGTACGCGGCGAGCGACTCGCCCGATGCGATCCGCGGCAGGAAGCGCCGCCGCTGCTCGTCGCTGCCCGCGAGCTTGAACGCCAGCGCGCCGAGCTCCTGAACCGCGAGGATCAGGCCGCTTGTCGCGCAGACCCTCGAGATCTCCTCGATCGAGACCAGCGTCATCAGCGCGCTGGCTCCGATCCCGCCGTACTCCTCGTCGGCGAGGGTCGAGAAGATGCCGTTCTCGCGGAAGAGCTCGACGATGTCCCAGGGGAACTCGGCCGACCGGTCGATATCCGCCGCCCGCGGGGCGATCCGCTCGCGGGCCAGCGTCCGGACGAGCTCGCGGATCTCGCTCTGCTCGACCGTCAGCTGCTCGTGCGGCACCGCTTCAGTCTAGTTCCGCGGCAACCGATAAGGCACGCATGACGCTGCTGATCATGGGCGCCGTCGGCCTCGTCGCCGCCGCCTTCTGCCTCGTTGCGGCGTACGTACTCGTCGCAGCCCGCTAGCTCAGATCGTCCCGGAGAACGCGCCGAGCCGGCGGCTCGCCGCCTCGTCGGCCGCCGCGAACGACCGCCTGTCGGAGCTGACCGCCTCTAGGAACGTCTCGCGGTCGAGCGCGAAGAGCTCGCTCGGCTCCGTCGTCGTGACCGTTGCCGTCCGCGGCACGTCGCGCAGGAGCGCGATCTCGCCGAACCCCTCGCCCTGGCTGAGCCTGTTCACGAACTCGCCGTCGATCATCACGTCCGCGGCCCCGCTCGCGAGCAGGTAGTAGCGGTCGCCGATGTCTCCCTGCGTGATCACCTCGATGCCGGCGGGCACGCTCAGCGGATGGAGGTGGAAAGCGACCCGCTCGAGGGCGAGCGCGGGCAGCGGCGAGAACAGCGGGAGGCTGCGCAACAGCGCGACCGCGTGCGCAGGCGCGACCGCGGCACGGTCGACCCGCAGCAGGCGCGGTCCGGCCCCGAGCACGAGCAGGGGCAGGAAGAGCCCCGTGATGACGAGCGTCCAGCGCGCCCCGAGCCCGGAGACCAGCGGCGGGATGATCAGGGCCCCGACGGCCACGCTCAGGAAGTAGAGCGCCTGGACTGCTCCAAACACGCGCGCGATCACCGCATCGTCCACGGCGCGCTGGAGGAGCGTGTAGCCGGCGACGTCGACCAGGATGTTGCCGACGCCGATCAGGGCGAACGCGACGACGGCGGCCGCAAGGCTGGGCGAGACGGCGATCAACAGGAACGGCGCGCCCCAGAGCACGATTCCCACCAGGAAGGGCTGCGTCAGGCGGCGGCGGCCGGCCAGCCTGACGGCCGCGAGCGACCCGAGGACGCCGCCGACGCCGACGGCGGCGTCGAGCCAGCCGACGCCCGCGTTGCCGGTGTGCAGCAGCTCGATCGCCGTCACCACGAGCAGTACCGCCAGGGCGCCTGCGACCAGGGTCTGGGCAGTGAAGAGGCCGACGAGCACCCGCAGGTCGGGGCTGCGCACGATCGCCCGTGCCCCGGCCAGCACCGCCTGGACGGCGGACTCGTCGGTCTGCTCGCTCGCCTCGCGGTCGACCGCCACGCCCGGCAGCGGCCGGACGAGGAAGACGGTCGAGAGCCCGAATGCGACGGCGACGAACCAGAACACGACCGTCGTGTCGGTCGCCGCGAGGAGCACCCCGGCGATCGCCGGGCCCAGGAAGTATCCGAGCCCCTCGATCGTCGAGGCGACGACGTTCGCCGCCGTCAGCTCCTCCGGGCGCTCGACAAGGGACGGGAAGATCGCCACCTGCGCCGGACGGAAGGCAGTCCCCGCAACGGCGATGCCGATGCTGAGCGCATAGACGATCCAGTGGTTCATGCCGGCCGAAGCGGCGAGCGCGATCGCCGTCGCCAGCCCGAACCGGCTGGCGTTCGAGCCGAGCATCACGCCGGCGCGGGAGAAGCGGTCGCCGAGCACCGCTGCGAACGGCGTCACGATCGCGGCCGGCACCAGGCGCAGCACGTAGACGAGACTCACCTCCGAGGCCCCGCCGACGCCGTAGGCGTAGACCGCGATCGCGACCGCGACCGCGACCTGCCCGAGCAGGGACGTCCCCCAGGCGAGCTGGATTCGCCTCAGCGACGGCTTGCGAAAGCTCGCGCTGATCGCCTGCCTGGTGCCGGCCTCGTCCGCCACGGGCCAACTATCTCAGCCCGCCGGGTTGACTGGCGCGCTCACGCCCGTGATGATCAACGCAGTCGTCTTTCCGCCGCTCGCCAGGGGGGTCGAAGATCAGTTCGAGCAGGCAGTTCCGGGAGCGTGTGCTGGACGCGGATTCCGCGCTGCTGCGCGCATCCGGCCTCGCCGCGGACGAGCTTCGACGCAGCCTGCTCGCCGGCTCGCGGATCGCCGTGATCGAGCCGGGCTACGTCTCGAAGCGATACCTCTACGAGCGCGCGGACGCGCTCGGAGTGGAGCTCGTGCTCGTCGCCGAGCCGACGAGCTGGGCGCGGACGCTCGTCGACGAAGGGGTCGCGGCGCGCTTCGTCGCCGCCGACCCCTCGGGCGAGCCGGACGACGGGGCCGCGGCCGTGCTCGAGGCGCTCGGCGACGAGGCGGAGCGGCTCGACGGCGTGCTGACCTTCTGGGAGGACGCCGTGCCGGCAACTGCCCGCATCGCGTCTGCGCTCGGCCTGCCCGGCATGAGCCCGGCCGCCGCGGACAGCGCCCGGAACAAGCTGCGGACGCTGCAGGCGAGCCGGGAGGCAGGCCTGCCGACGCCGAGCTTCATGCACCTGGACGACGCGGCGAGCCTCTCGGAGGCGGCCGCACGCGTCGGCTTCCCGGCCGTGATCAAGCCCCAGTTCGGCGCGGAGGCGCTCGGCTGCCTGCGCGTCGACGACTTCGCGAGCCTCGAGGCAGGCTACGCGCGCGTCGCCGCGCTGATCACCCCCGAGCTCAACCCGATCTTCGAGCAGGGCACCGATCTCCTGCTCGAGGAGTACCTCGACGGCACCGAGTTCGACGTCGATCTCGTCCTCTCGGGCGGAGAATGCGTCTTCTCGGCGATCTCCGAGAACTGGCCGACCGAGGAGCCCTACTTCGTCGAGACCGGCTTGCACTCGCCGTCTGCCTACCCGCCGGAACGGCTCGAGGCGCTGACGGACATCTGCGTCCGTACGGCGCTCGCACTCGGGTTCCGGGACGGCGTGCTCCACGCCGAGGCGAAGGACACGAGCCGGGGGCCGAGGCTCCTCGAGATGAACGGCCGGCTCGGGGGCGGGTCGATCGCGAACATCCACCGGCTCGTGACCGGAGTCGACCTGGTCGAGCAGCAGCTCCTCGCCACCGTCGGCCTCCCGGCGGCGCCGACGCCCCACCACTCCCCGGCCGCCGGGGCGGTGAACCTGTTCCTGCACGCCTCCCGGTCGGGCAAGCTCGCCCACACCCGGTACTTCGACCATCTCGCCGCCGACCCGTCGGTGATCCAGCACGAGGTCACGGTCGGCGCGGGCGAGCAGGTGACCGCGGCGGCGGACGGCTTCCCGACGGTGCTGGGAAAGCTGACGGTATATGCGAAGGACGTCCAGGAGGCGCAGGCGAAGATGAACGCCGTCGTCGATGCCCTCGTCATCCCCTACGACGACTGAGCCGGCCCTCCCCGCCGGTCGCTCCGTCTAGATTCCGGCCGTGATCCTGGAGAACGGCCTGATTCGCACCATGGACCGGCAGGTCCCGACTCAGCGGGCTCTCGCGATCGCCGGCGGGCACGTCGCGGGCGGCGTCGGCGTCCACGAGACGGCGCTCGCCTCACCGGACGTGATCGACCTCCGCGGCCGCGTCGTCCTGCCGGGGCTCGCCGACGCGCACGTCCACTTCCCGACCTGGGCGCTCGCCCAGACCGAGGTGAAGCTCGACGGCTGCACGTCTCTGGCGGAGGCGCTCGCGCGGATCGGCGCCGCGGGTCGGGCGCCGGGCGCGCTGATCCGCGGCCACGGCTGGCGGAGCGGCGACTGGGCCCCCGCCGAGGAGCCGACCGCCGCCCGGCTCGACGAGGTGACGGGTGAGACGCCGGCGGCGATGATCGCCAAGGACCACCACTCGCTGTGGCTCAACTCGGCGGCCCTCGCTCTCGCGGGAGGCGACCTCGAGGTGGCAGGGGGCGTGGTCGAGCGCGACCCGGGCGGCACGCCGACCGGAGTTCTCCGCGAGGAGGCCGCCTGGCGGTTCCAGGAGCGCCATCTCGGCGTTCCCGACGAAGCCTACGTCGACGCGATGCGGGCGGCGCTGCTGATCGCAGCCTCCCGCGGGGTCACCTCGGTACACGACAAGGACGGCTCGCTCGGCGCGCTGCGACTCTGGCAGCGGCTCGAGCAGGCCCGGTCGCTGACGCTCCGCGTCTGGCAGTCGCTCCCGGCCGGCCGGGTCGACGAGCTGCAGAGCCTGGGAGTCTGCTCCGGCTTCGGGAGCCCGCTGCTTCGCGTCGGCTACCTGAAGGTGTTCATGGACGGCACGCTCGGCTCCGGCACGGCGCTGCTGCTGGACGGGACGGGCGTGCGGATCACCGGGAGCGAGGAGCTCGCCGAGACGGTCCTCGCAGGCGCGGCGGCGGGGTTCCCGGTGGCGGTGCACGCGATCGGCGACGGAGCGAACCGGGAGGCGCTCGACGCCTTCGAGCGGACGCGCGAGGTCTGGGCGCCTCTCGGGCTGCGCCAGCGCGTGGAGCACGCACAGCTCGTCGCCGCCGAGGACCTGCCTCGATTCGCCGCGCTCGGGGTCGCCTGCTCGGTCCAGTTCTCGCACGCTCCCTCGGATCGCGACCTCGCCGACCGCCTCTGGGCCGGCAGGACGGAGGGCGCGTACGCCTACCGGTCGCTGCTCGAGTCCGGAGCGGTGGTCGCGAACGGCTCCGATGCCCCGATCGAGGAGCTCGACCCGCTCGCGGGAGTGCGGGCCGGGGTCCGCCGGACGAGCGACGACCGGCCCGCCTGGCACCCGGAGCAGGCGCTGACGGTGCAGCAGGCCTTCGAGGCGACGACGCTCGCACCCGCCTGGCTGAGCGGCGACGAGCGGGTGCTCGGCAAGCTGCTTCCCGGCTACGGCGCCGATCTGGTCGTGCTCGACCGCGATCCGTGGCAGGACCTGGACGCCGAGGTCGTCTCGACGATGGTCGCGGGCCGCTGGGTGTACAACCCGCCCCCCTGGGACTGACCCGTCCGGTCCGAGCGGCGCGTCAGGTGACGCCCGCGCGGCCCGGTCAGAGCCTGGCCAGCTCGACGAAGAGCTCGCGCGCCGCCGCGATCCCGAGCGGCACGTACTCGACGAGCAGCCGCTCGTTCGGCGAGTGGATGTTCGAGTCGGGCAGGCCGAACCCCGTGATGATCGTCGGGATGCCCTTGCCGGCGAGCGCCGGCACGATCGGCAGCGTCCCGCCGGAGCGGATGAACGCCGGCCGCGCCCCGACGGCGCGCTCGAACGCGTCGAGCCCGAGCTGGATCGCCTTCGCATCGGGCGGGACGAGCCCCGGCGGCGACGACGACCAGCGCTCGACCTCGAGCTCGGCTCCGTCGGGCGCCGCCTCCCGCAGCAGTCGCTCGACCTCCGGCGCGATCTCCTCCACCTCCTGCCCGGGCGCGAGCCGGATCGAGAGGTTCGCGACCGCCTCGACCGGCAGCACCGTCTTCTGGAGGTGCGGCGAGCCGCTCTCGAAGCCGTTCACGTCGAGCGCAGGCTCGGCGAACGTCCGCAGGTAGAACTCCTCGGCCGCCCGCGGGTCCAGCGGCCGCGCGCCCTGGACCGCGAGCTCGTCCGGCGCCCGGGGGAAGCTTCGCCCAGCCGGCGAGCTCCTCCTCGGTCGGGGGCACGAGCCCTTGCGGAGCGGCTCGACGAGGCGCCCGTCGACGCGCGACGAGCCCGCAGATCGTCTGCGCGAGCGCGTGCGCCGCGTTCAGCGCCGCCCCGCCGTAGACCCCCGAGTGGAGATCGCGGTCTCCCGTCCGCATCGTGACGTGGAAGTACGATCAGGCCTCGGGTCGCGAGGTTGAAGGCGGGCAGGCCGCGCCGGATCATGTCGCTGTCGAAGATCACCGCCGCGTCGGCGCCGCGCTCGTCGGCGGCGAGAAAGTCGACGATCGAGTGGCCGCCGATCTCCTCCTCGCCGTCGCAGCAGAAGCGGACGTTCACCGGCAGCTCGCCGGCCCGGGCGAGCTCGCGGGCCGCCGAGAGGAGCATGTAGAGCTGCCCCTTGTCGTCGACGGTGCCGCGACCGAAGAGATACCCGTCGCGGATCTCCGGCTCGAACGGGTCGCTCGTCCCAGAGCTCGAGCGGCGCCGGCGGCTGCACGTCGAAGTGCCCGTAGCAGAGGACGGTCGGGGCGGCCGCTCCACCCGAGGCGCGGATCTCGCCGATCGCGAGCGGATGGCCCTGCCAGTCGACGAGCGAGGCGGCGCCGCCCGCGCCGCGCACCGCCGTCGCAGACCCACTCGCCGGCGCGCCGCACGTCGTCCAGGTGCGCCGGGTCGGCGCTCACCGAGCGGAATGCGCAGGAACTCCGCAAGCTCGTCGAACCACGGTTCGCTCATCGCGACGACACTACCGCCTGGGAACGGTCGAGCCTACCGGCCCTTACGCGACGTCGCGGAGCTTCTGGGCCTCCGCGAGCGCGCGGAGCTTCTTCAGCGACTGGTTCTCGATCTGGCGGATCCGCTCGCGGGTGACGTTGAAGGCGCGGCCGACCTCGTCGAGCGTGCGCGGAGCCTCGCCGTTCAGCCCGAAGCGGAGCTCGAGCACCTGCCGCTCGCGCTCGCCGAGCAGCGCCGAGCGCCCGCGAGAGCGCCTCGTTGCGGAGCGACAGGCCGGCCACCTCGTCCGGCAGCGGCTCGGAGTCGTCCTCGATGAAGTGCCCGAACTCGGACTCGTCGTCGTCGCCGACCGGCTTCTCGAGCGAGATCGGCGCCTGCGAGGTGCGGCGGATCTGCTCGACCTCCTCGACCGTCATGTCGAGCTCGACGCGCGATCTCCGCGGAGGTCGGCTCGCGGCCGCTGCTCGGCGCGGAGCTTGCGCTCGGCGCGCAGGATCTTGTTCAGCTTCTCGACCACGTGGACGGGCATCCGGATCGTCCGGCCCTTGTCGGCGAGCGCGCGGGCGACCGCCTGGCGGATCCACCAGGTCGCGTAGGTCGAGAACTTGAAGCCCTTGCGGTAGTCGAACTTCTCGGCGGCGCGCACGAGGCCGATCGTCCCCTCCTGGATCAGGTCGAGGAACGGCAGGCCCTGGTTGCGGTAGCGCTTCGCGATCGAGACGACGAGGCGGAGGTTCGCCTCGACCATCTCCTGCTTGGCGCGGTGGTCGCCGCGCTCGATCCGCTTCGCGAGCTCGACCTCCTGCGCCGCCGTCAGCAGGTCGACCTTGCCGATGTCCTTCAGGAAGAGCTGGAGCGAGTCGGTCGTGATCTCGAGCTCGAACGGCTCGGCCTCCTCGGCGTCCTCGGCTCGTCGAGCCCCTGGAAGGCCTCGGCCGGCGCCTCGGCGACCCGGAAGTCGGCCGTCTCGAGATCCTCCTCGAAGAAGGCCGTCCCGGTCTCGTCGCTCCCCACGCCTGTCCCCTGCCTTTCCCCGTCGCCCGGAACGCCCTGCCGGGACGGAACCGACCTCACAAGACGCGCAACTCTTGCAGCAGTGTCGGACGGACGCCATGGGCCGACCGGCTCATTTCGCGGCCGTCGCGGTCCCAGCCTGCCCGATGCCCTTCAGGAACGGGTCGCGGCCTTTCCGAGCGCCGTGTCCGGGCCGAGCGAGACCGTCTTCTCGAACTGCTTGATCGCCGCGGGCCCCTGCCCCGTCCAGGCGAGCAGCAGCCCGAGGTAGTAGCGGACGATCTGGCTGCGCGGAAAGCGCTGGACGAGCGGGCCGAGGTGCGAGAACGCCGGGGTCAGGTTGTCCTCGTCGAAGAGCCCGACCGCGGCGGCGACCTGCGCCTCGACGTCGTTCGGCGCGCAGGCGCGCTGCGCGCCGGTAGAGCTGCTCCGCCGAGATCCTGGTGACCCTCGGCCTGGAGCCGGGAGCCGCGCGAGAGCAGCGCGTTCGGTCGGGACGGGACGAAGACCGGATAGCTCGGGCCGGAGGTCGGCTGGAAGAAGTTCGGGTGGAGCAGGTTGTCGGCCCTGCCCTGGATCGACGGTGTTCCGGCCGAGCTTCTTCGCCGGCTCGAGCGCCGCCGCGGCGTCGCTCGGGTAGCCCGCCCAGAGCAGGGCGAGCCCGCGGTAGTACTGGACGACCGCGTCGTCCGCGAGTACTCGAGCCCGAGCTGCTGCATCGCGTCGATGCTCCCGTGCGGCCAGCTCCGGAACGCGGCGCGCGATCTTGGGGCCGTACGGCGCGGGCAGGTCCGTCGGGACCGGGGGCTTCCCGGGAACGACCGCCGGCTGGTGCGGCGTCGTCCGCGTGTCGAGCGTGAGGCCGACGACGATGCCGGCTGCGACCAGCGCGACGACGGCGACGGTCAGGTAGACAGGGAGGCGGAGCGGCACGTGCTTCATCAACCGTAGCGGGAATACGCAGGACGGCTACTATCGTTTTTGAAGGAATGGCGAGCTACAGGGAACTTCTCCAGCAGGTGCAAGGCCGCATCGTCGAGATCGATGCGCGCGAGGCGCAGGCGCTCGAGGGCGCGGCCTGGGTCGACGTCCGCGAGCAGGACGAATGGGACGAGGGCCACATCCCCGGCGCCTTCCACGTTCCGCGCGGCAACCTCGAGTCGCGCATCGAAGGGCATCGTGCCCGACCGGACGCAGCCGGTCGTCATCTACTGCGCCTCCGCCGCCCGCTCGGCGTTCGCGGCGGAGAGCCTTGCCGCAGCTCGGCTACGAGCGGCCGATGTCGCTCGCCGGCGGCTTCACCGACTGGAAGCGGAACGGCTACGAGATCGTGCTGCCGCAGACGCTCTCGCCCGAGCGGCGCGCGCGCTACTCGCGCCACCTGCTGATCCCCGAGATCGGCGAGGAGGGCCAGCTGAAGCTGCTCGACTCGCGGATCCTGCTGATCGGCGCCGGCGGCCTCGGCTCGCCGGCGTCGCTCTATCTGGCCGCGGCCGGAGTCGGGCACATCGGGATCATCGACGCGGACATCGTCGACGAGTCGAACCTGCAGCGCCAGATCGCGCACTCGCTGAACACGCTCGGCACGCCGAAGGTCGACAGCGCCAAGCGCGCGATCGAGGCGCTCAACCCCGACGTCGAGGTGACCACCTACCGCGAGCGGCTGACCTCCGAGAACATCGACCGGATCCTCGACGACGGCTGGGAGATCATCGTCGACGGCGCCGACAACTTCCCGACCCGCTACCTGATGAACGACGCCTCCGTCTGGCGCGGGATCCCGGTCGTGCACGGCTCGATCTACCGCTTCGAGGGCCAGGTGACGGTCTTCAAGCCCGGCGACGGGCCCTGCTACCGCTGCCTCTACCCCGCCCCGCCGCCGCCGGAGCTCGCTCCGTCGTGCGCCGAGGGCGGCGTGCTCGGCGTCCTGCCGGGCATCGTCGGGACGCTGCAGACGAACGAGGCGCTCAAGCTCGCGATCGGCATGGGCGACCCGCTGGTCGGACGGCTGCTGCTCTTCGACGCCCTCGCGACCGACTTCCACGAGGTGAAGATCGCGCGCAACCCGGACTGCCCGGTCTGCGGCGAGCATCCGACGATCACCGAGTACATCGACTACGTCGAGTTCTGTGCCGGAGCTCACTGAGACCTCGTGAGCATGGTTCGAGTTCCCCCCGTCCTTCGCGGTGAGGCGGGCGGCGCACGCGAGGTCGAGGCGCAGGGCGCGACCGTGCGGGAGCTGCTCGAGGATCTCGTCGTCCGCGTGCCGGCGCTCGGCGAGAAGGTCTACGACGGCGCCGAGATCCGGCCGTACGTGAACGTCTACGTCGACGGCGAGGACGTGCGGACGAGCGGCGGCCTGGACGCACCGGTGCGCGAGGACGCCACCGTCGTCCTCCTGCCCGCGATGGCGGGCGGAGATGGTCGCTGAGTCTCTGCTCGACCTGATCGGCAACACGCCGCTCGTCGAGCTGGCGCGGCTCTCGCCCGAGGGCCGCACGATCTACGCGAAGCTCGAGGGCCAGAACCCGACCGGCTCGATCAAGGACCGGGTCGCGCTCGCGATGGTCGACGCCGCCGGGCTCGAGCCGGGCGCCGAGCTGCTCGAGCCGACGAGCGGCAACACCGGCATCTCGCTCGCGCTGGTCGCGAAGCTGCGCGGCCTGAAGCTGACGTGCGTGATGCCGGCGAACGCGACGCCCGAGCGGCGGCTCGTGCTCGAGCTGTACGGCGCGACGATCGTCGACTCGCCCGCCGAGGAGGGCTCGAACGGCGCGGTGCGGCTCGCGCAGGAGATGGCGGCCGCCGAGCCCCGGTACACGATGCTCTTCCAGTACGAGAACGAGTGGAATCCGCGTGCGCACTACGAGGGGACGGGCGCCGAGATCGTGCGCGACCTGCCCCGGGTCGATGCGCTCGTCGCCGGGCTCGGCACCGGCGGCACGCTGATGGGGACCGGCGCGCGGGTGCGCGAGGCGTTCCCGGACGTCGTCGTCGCCGCCGCGGAGCCGCTGCCGGGCGATCCGGTGATGGGGCTGCGCTCGCTCGAGGACGGCTACGTGCCGCCGATCCTCGACGTCTCGAAGCTCGACCGGAAGATCCTCGTCTCGAACGCGGAGTCGGTCGCGGCGGTGCACGCGCTGCTCGACCGGGAGGGGATCTTCGCGGGCGTCTCGGCCGGCGCCGTCGTCCACGTCGCCCGGAAGATCGCCGACGAGCTGCCCGAGGGCTCGACCGTCGTCTGCGTGCTCGCCGACGGCGGCTGGAAGTACCTGTCGGGCGACTTCTGGCGAGCGGAGGACGTCGAGCAGTCGATGGAGAGCACGCTCTGGTGGTAGTCCCGCCCGGCATCCGCGCGGAGCTGCACGCGCACGCGGCCGAGGAGGCGCCGAACGAGTGCTGCGGCGTCCTCGTCTTCCGCGACGGCGTCGCCGAGCGCTACGTCCGCGGCCGCAACCGGCTCGCGTCGCCCTACCGCTACGAGCTCGAGATCGACCCCGAGGTGTGGTTCCTCGAGGACGAGGGCTACGAGCTCGCCGTCTTCCACTCGCACCCCGAGACCGAGCCGCGCCCGTCCCGCACCGACCGCGAGCTCGCGGGCCTCTGGGCCGGCAAGCCGTTCCTGATCTACGGCCTGAAGCTCGAAGAGCTGCGCGCCTGGCTGATCACGCGGGACGACGTCGAAGAGCTGCAGCTCTCCTGACGGATGTCGCCGGCCTCCGTCGGAGGCGACGCTCGAGGACGTGGCCGGAAACAGGCGCCGGCCGTGGCCGTCAGGGACAGGCGATCGACCGGCCCTCGTCCGCCGAGCGGAACAGCGCCTCGAGGACGTTCGCCTGGGCGACCGCATCGGCGCGGCCGAGCAGGAGTCCCGCCTCGCCCCGGATCGCGTCGCTCAGGTTCTCGAGCTCGAGCCGGTAGGAGTCGACCGGGTCGAGCTCGATCCGCTCGACGGCTCCGTCGCGGCGGAGCTCGATCACCGGGGTGCGGCAGTGCCAGGGGTCGTCGAGGAAGAGCGCGCCCTCGCTGCCGATCGCCTCCAGCTCGTCGCGCTCGGCGAGCGCCGTGCCGCAGTCGAACAGGCCGAGGACGCCGCCCGGGAACTGGAGCGAGCCCGTGAACACCCAGTCGGTGCCCGTCTCGCCGATCCGCGCCCGCCCGAATACGGACTCGGGCTCGCCCGCGAGCAGGCGCGAGCCGCTGACGCAGTAGCAGCCCACGTCCATCAGCGACCCGCCCTCGAGGTCCGCCTGCAGGCGGATGTTCTCCGTGTCGTAGAGCGAGTAGCCGAAGACGCTCCGCACGAGTCGCAGCTCGCCGATCGCGCCGTCCGCGACGAGCTCCGTCAGGCGCGCGCTCTGCGGGTTGTGCCGGTACATGAACGCCTCGGAGATGAAGCGCCCCGCACGCTCGGCGGCGTCGAACGCCGCCTCGACGTCCTCGGGGTGACGCGACATCGGCTTCTCGCAGAGCACGTGCTTTCCGGCCTCGACGGCCCGGATCGACCACTCGCAGTGGAGCGTGTTCGGGAGCGAGATGTACACGGCCTCGATCTCCGGGTCGGCCAGCAGGTCCTCGTAGGAGCCGTAGGCCCGCTCGATCCCCCACTCCCGCGCGTAGGCCTCGGCACGGGCGCGGTCGCGGCTTGCGACCCCGACCAGGTCGACCTTCGCCGACGCGTGGGCGCCCGGGATCACGAGCCGGTTGATGTGCGCCGTGGAGATGATCCCCCAGCGGACGGGATCCGCTACCCCCATGACGTCTCGCTGACCGGCCGCATCGCCGTCTCGAGGATCCGGAGATGCCGGGGGCGCTCGAGAACGAACACGACCACCTCGGCCACGTCCTCGGCGGACATCATCCCCGGCAGGGCATCCGGCGTCCGCCCGCGACCGTCGTCGAGCGCGAAGTCGGTCGCGACCCCGCCCGGGCAGACGTTCGTGCAGCGGATCCCCTGCTCGCGCAGCTCGTGGTCGAGCGCGCGCGTGAAGCCCACCTGGCCGAACTTCGACGCGCAGTAGACCGCCTCGTACGGCAGCCCGCGCCGGCCCGCCTCCGAGGCGAGGGTGACGATGTCCCCCTCGCCGCCGGTCATGTGCGGCAGCACCGCGCGGACGGCGTACAGGGTCCCCTTCAGGTTCACGTCGATCATCTCGTCGAGGTGCTCGGCCGAGAGCTCGAGGAACGGCCCGTACGCGCCGACGCCGGCGTTCGCGACGAGGATGTCGATCCGGCCGAAGCGCTCCGCGGTCGCGTCGCAGAGCGAGGCCAGCGCGGCCGCATCCCGCACGTCGCACGGACGGCCGACGGCCCGATCGAGGCCGAGGTCGTCGCCGCTTCGCGAGGCGAGCCCGAGGTTCACGCCTCGTTCGTGGAGCATCCGAGCGACCGCGGCGCCGATGCCGCGGCTCGCGCCGGTGATCACCGCCGTCTTTCCTTCCAGCCTCATGTTCCTCCTCAAGTGTCGGGTCGAGCGCCGTGGCGAGGATACGCGCCCCCGAGCTCGCTCCGCGCCGGAGCCGCCCGAGCTCGGGGTCGCCTCGACCGCACCGAGTGCCGCGCGCGACCGGCTCCACTACCATCCCGCGCGTGCTCGATCGTCCGGGTCCTTCCGCCTGTCCCTGGCCGCCCGCCGGTCGTGGCTCGTGCTGACCCAGGCGCAGGTCGACGGCGCCAGGCAGCGCGCCGCCGAGATCCTCGATCGTGCCGGCATCGCGCTGACCCCCCGGGAACGGGACACGATCGAGGTCGCCGACTTCGGGCTCTCCCGGCTCGAGCAGATCGGGCTCGAAGTCGTCGTGTACGTCAACACCGCGCGCACCTGCGCGAAGGAGCTCGTGCTCTTCCCGCGCCAGACCTGCCCCGAGCACCGCCACCCGCCGTTCGACGGCACCGCCGGCAAGGAGGAGACGTTCCGCTGCCGGACCGGGGTCGTCTACCTCTACACCGAGGGCGAGCCGAGCGGGTGCGCCTCGGCGCGCATCGCCGACGGCGACCGTGCGGCGTTCACGGTCTGGCGAGAGATCGTGCTCGAGCCCGGCGACCAGTACACGATCCAGCCGAACACGCTGCACTGGTTCCAGGCCGGCGACGAGCCGACGATCGTGACCGAGTTCTCGACGACGAGCCGCGACGAGCTCGACGTCTTCACGGATCCACGGATCCGGCGCGCCACCGTCGTCGCTCCGGGGTGACAGCCGGGGGACCGAGCCCCGTCCTCTGCGTGGGCATCCTGGTCGCGGACTTCTTCGTCCCGCCGCTCGAACGCCTCCCCGGGGCGGGCGAGCTCGTCGCCACGGAAGACTTCCTGATCGCGCCCGGCGGCTGCGCCGCCAACACGGCGATCGGGCTCGGGATTCTGGGCGTTCCCGCGGCCGTCTGCGGCCGGGTCGGCGACGACGCGTTCGGAGAGAGCGTGCTGCGGGGCCTCCGCGACCGCGATATCGACGTGAGCGCCGTCACGGTCACCGAGGGCACAGGCACCTCGAAGACCGTGATCGTGCCGGTGCGCGGCGAGGACCGGCGCTTCATCCACACCTTCGGCGCGAACGCCGCGCTCACCGCCGCGGACATCCCGCGGGGCCCCCTCGAGAGCTCGGCCGTCGTCTACGTCGGCGGCTACCTCGTCCTTCCCGGCCTCGTCGAGGCCGACCTGGCCGAGCGGCTCCGCGAGGCCCGCGCACGCGGAGCGCGCATCGTGCTCGACGTGGCGGTCCCGGCGGGCTCTCCGGACGTCTCGCTCGACTCCGTCAGGGAACTGCTGCCGCTCGCCGACTACTTCCTGCCGAACGACGACGAGGCGCTCGCGCTGACCGGCGAGCGTGAGCCTGCCGCCCAGGCGCGGGCCTTCGCCGGCTGCGGCGCCCGCACCGTCGTGATCAAGCGGGGCGAGCGAGGGGTCCACGTGCGCTCGGGCGAGACCGGGTTCGAGATGCCGGCGCCGGCCGTCCAGGTGGTCGAGCCGTCGGGTGCCGGAGACGCGTTCGCCGCCGGGCTGATCGTCGGCATCCTCGAGGGTTGGGGCATCGAGCGCTCGATCGGGTTCGCGAGCGTCGTCGGCGGCTCGGCGTGCACCGCCCTCGGCTGCTCGGCGGGAGTCTTCTCGAGGCCCCGCGCGGAAGAGTTCCTCGCCTCGCACCCGCTTCCCGCGGCCGGGGCCTGAGGATGCCGCTCGCCCCCCTCACCGAGCTGCTCGCGGCGGCCCGCGCCGGCGAGTATGCGCTCGGGTACTTCGAGGCGTGGGACGGCTACTCGCTGGAGGCGGTGGTCGAGGCTGCAGAGGCGGAGCGGGCGCCGGTGGTGGTCGGCTTCGGATGCCTGCTGCTCGACCCGGCCTGGCTCGACCGCTGCGGCATCGAGCAGCTCGGCGCGCTCGGCCGAACCGTCGCAGAGCGGGCCGGCGTGCCGGTCTCGCTCCTGCTCAACGAGGCGCACACGCTCGCGCAGGCGCTCCGCGGAGTCGAGTCCGGGTTCACGGCCGTGATGATGACCTCCGGAGAGGGCGACCGGGCCGGGGCCGTCGACGATGTCGCCGCGCTCGTGCGTCTCGCCCACGAGCGCGGTGTGACCGTCGAAGGCGAGCTCGGCACCCTGCCGGATGGCGGCGCCGGCAGCCCCGACACCGGGGCCGCGAGCCTGACCGACCCCGACGAGGCGGCCGAGTTCGTCGACGCCACGGGCGTCGACTGCCTGGCCGTCTCGTTCGGGAACGTCCACCTGCTCGAGGGGCGCAGCGCGCCGATCGACCTCGACCGGTTGGAGGCGATCCACCGTCGGGTCGGCGTGCCGCTCGTCGCCCACGGCGGGACCGGCTTCCCGGCGGACGCGGTCGGCCCGGCGATCGCGCGCGGAGTCGCCAAGTTCAACGTCGGGACCGTGCTCAAACGTGCGTTCCTCGCCGGCCTCGGCGAAGCGGTCGCCGCCGTCCCCGAGGCGGCGGGGGCCGCGGAGGTGCACGACGCGATCGGCTCGCACCGCCCGCAGGACATCCTGGTCCAGGCACGGGCCCGTATCGTGCCGGTCGTGCGCGAGTTGATTCGCCTCTACGGGGGGAGCGGTCGTGGCGGCTGAGCCGGACCTCCTGCTCGACCTCTACCGGACGATGCGCCTGATCCGGCGCTTCGAGGAGCGGGTCTACTACCTCTTCCTCGACGGGGAGATCCCCGGCACGCTCCACCAGTACCAGGGCCAGGAGGCGGTCGCAGCCGGCGTCTGCAGCGTTCTCCGCAGCGACGACTGGGTCACCTCGACCCACCGCCCCCACGGGCATGCGCTCGCCAAGGGCGTGACGCCCCGCGCCGCGATGGCCGAGCTCTACGGCAAGCAGACCGGCTGCTGCCGCGGCCGCGGCGGCTCGATGCACCTCGGCGACCTCGACGCCGGGATCCTGCCCGCGATCGCGATCGTCGGCGGCGGCAACACCGTCGTCACCGGCTTCGGCCTCGCCTTCCAGCTCCGGGGCGAGGATCGCATCGCCGTCTGCTTCTTCGGCGAGGGCGCATCGAGCGAGGGCGCCTTCCACGAGGGCCTCAACTTCGCCGCCGTCCGGCGGCTCCCGGTCGTGTTCGTGTGCGAGAACAACCTCTACGGGGCCTCGACGCCGTTCGGCTCCGTCTCGCTCGTCGAGGACGTGGCCGACCGTGCGGCCGGCTACGGCGTCCCCGGACGGGTGGTCGACGGGATGGACGTGCTCGCCGTCCGCGATGCCGCCGAGACGGCGGTCGCGCGGGCCCGGGCCGGCGAGGGGCCGACGCTGCTCGAGTGCAAGACCTATCGCTTCGTCGGGCACAGCCGCAGCGACGCCCGCGGCTACCGCTCCCGCGAGGAGGAGGCGGCCTGGCGCGCCAGGGACCCGCTCGACCGGCTCCGGGCCCTGCTTCCCGAGCAGGGCGCGGCCGGGATCGACGAGAGCGTCGAGGCCGAGCTCGACGACGCGGTCGAGTTCGCCCGGGCCTCGCCCGACCCGGATCCGGCGGAGGTGCTCGGCGATGTCTACGCCTGAGAGCGGCGGACGGCGGCTGACCGTCGGCGAGGCGCTGCGGGAGGCGATCTTCGAGGAGATGCGCCGCGACAACTCGGTGTTCCTGATCGGCGAGGACATCGGCATCGAGGGTGGCTTCGGCGGCGCCTTCGGCGTCTACCTCGGCCTTCCCGAGCACCTGGGCCACGAGCGGATCATCGACACGCCGATCTCCGAGAAGGTGATCGCCGGCGCTGCGGTCGGCGCCGCCCTCGCCGGGATGCGCCCGATCGCCGACATGCAGTACTCCGACTTCCTGTTCGAGTGCATGGACGAGCTGGTCAACCAGGCCGCCAAGATGCGCCTGATGTCGGGAGGGCGGCTGTCGGTGCCGATGGTGATGCGGGCCCCGGTCGGGGCGACCGTGCGCGGGGCGCAGCACGGCCAGAGCCCGGAGAGCTACTTCGTGCACGTCCCCGGCCTGAAGGTGGTCTGCGTCTCGGACGCCTACAACGCCAAGGGCCTGCTGAAGAGCGCGGTGCGAGACGACAACCCGGTGCTCTTCTTCGAGCACAAGCTCCTCTACGGCAGCAAGGGGCGGGAGCAGGCCGGCGGGCTCGACCTGACCGCGGAGGTGCCCGAGGAGGAGTATCTGGTGCCGATCGGGCGAGCGGTGGTCAAGCGGCCGGGCGGCGACGTCACGGTCGTCGCGACCCACATCTCGCTCTACCGCGCGCTCGCGGCCGCCGAGCGCCTCGCCGCCGAGGAAGGGATCGAGTGCGAGGTGATCGATCCGCTCACGCTGCTGCCGTTCGACGCCGAAACGCTCTGGGAGTCACTCGGCCGCACGGGCCGCCTGATCGTCGTCCACGAGGACACGCTCACCGGCGGCTGGGGCGCCGAGGTCGCGGCACGGGCCGCCGAGGAGTGCTTCGGCGACCTGCGCGCCCCGATCAGGCGCGTCGCCTCCCGCGACGCGCCGTTCCCATACGCGCCGGTTCTGGAGCAGGCGATCCTGCCCGGGATCGACCGGATCGCCGCCGCCGTCCGCGAGCTCTGCCGCTGATGGCCCATCCGGTCCGGATGCCGCCGCTCGGCCAGACCTCGGACGAGCTCCAGATCCTCGCCTGGCGCAAGGAGGAGGGCGACGAGGTCGCGCTCGGCGAGCCTCTGCTCGAGGTCGAGACCGACAAGGCGACCCTCGAGGTCGAGGCAACGGCGACCGGGACCCTGCTGCGGATCCTCCATCGGGCGGGCGAGACGGTCGGCGAGGGGACGGTGATCGCCTACCTCGGGACGCCCGGCGAGGAGGTCCCCGGGCCCGGCGCCTGACCGCGAGTCAGACCGGGATCGTCAGGCTCTCGATGTCCTTCGGATACTCGGTCAGGACGTCGATCCCGTCGGGGGTGACGGCGATCGTGTCGGAGTGGCGGAAGCCGCCGACCGCGGGCGAGTAGAGCCCCGGCTCGATCGTGAACACCATGCCGGGCTCGATGACGGTGTGGTCGCCGACGTCGAGGAAGGGAGCCTCGTGGTTTCGCGGGCCGATCGCGTGGCCGGTGTGCTGGCGCCAGAACGGCAGCAGCTCGTTGTCCTCGAAGTAGCGCATGACCGCCCCGTCGACCTCGGCGCACGTCACCCCGGGGCGGATCGCGCCGAAGGCGACGTCCTGGGCGGCCGCCGCGTGGTCGAACAGGCGGCGCATCTCGTCGCTCGGCGGCCCGATGATCATGGCGCGCTCGAGCTCGGCGTTGTAGCCCCAGATCGGCGCGCTCGTCTCGGTGACGAGCACGTCGCCGGCCCGGAACTCGATGTTGTGGGCGACCGCGTGCGCCCAGGAGCTGCGCAGCCCGATCTGGCCCCGGTAGCCGGCCGAGACGCCGTCGGCCGAGCCCTGCTGGCCGCCGTAGCCCTCGCCGAGCGCCTCCAGCATCGCGAGCGTCGCCTCGTGCCCCGCCCGCAGGCTCGCCTCGGCCTCGGTCACCCCGACCCGCGTGAACTCCTGCAGCAGACGGTGGGCGTGCTCGCACCAGCGGGCGCTCTCCCGGATCAGCCCGAGCTCGCTCTCGCTCTTCCGCGCCATCATGCTCTCGATCAGAGCCGCGAGCGGCACGACCCTGCTCTGCGAGACCTCGCTCAGCGCGGGCCCCTGGTAGCCGAGGATCCCCGGGTAGCCGTCCTGGTCGGCGCCGATCGCGTCCCGGAGGCCGAGATCGGCGAGCACCCGGGCGAAGATCAGCATCGGGTGCTCGAGCCCCGGATACTCGGGGTACGACTCGACCCGCTCGAACGCCGTCTCGGCGCGCGTCCGCTCGACCTCGAACTCGGGCACGAAGACGACCGACTCCCCTGCGGCACTCTCCGCGAAGACCACGGGCCGCTCGTTCGAGAGGAAGCAGAAGCTCGTGAAGTACTGGATGTAGTCCTGCCCGAAGAGGACGTAGCCGCTCAGCCCCTCGCCCCGGACGTGCTCGAGCAGCCGCCCGCGCCTCGCGGCCAGCTCGTCCGCCGGTATGCCGGTACGTGGTTGCGCCGTCTGCATCAGCTCCACTCCTCCGTTTCTCGCACCCGCCCGCGCGCTCCGCGGCCGGCGTTCCTGGACCTCCGAGACCTTAGCGCCTGGGCGGCGGAGCCTACGGCCCGCCCGGCTCGAGGCAGCCGACTACGATGCCGGCTTCGGCATCCGGAGATTGCGACCGCGGCAGCGAATCCGCGGGAGCGCGATTCGACCCAGGGGGTTCGCATGACCAGTTCGTTCCCGGAGGAGCTCGGCTGGATCGGCACCGGCGTGATGGGCTCGTCCATGTGCGGTCACCTGCTCGCCGCCGGTCACCGGGTCACGGTTCACTCGCGCACCCGCGCCCGCAGCGAGGACCTGCTCGCCCGGGGCGCCCAGTGGGCGGAGACGCCGGCCGAGGTCGCCGCCCGCTCGGCGGTCGTCTTCACGATGGTCGGGTTCCCCGCCGACGTGCGCGAGATCGTGCTCGGGGAACGGGGCGCGCTGGCGGGGGCGCGCGAGGGGTCGGTCCTCGTCGACATGACCACGAGCGAGCCGTCGCTCGCGCAGGAGATCGAGGCGGCGGCCCGCGGGCGCGGCGTCGAGTCGATCGACGCGCCCGTCTCCGGAGGCGACGTGGGCGCCCGCAACGCGACGCTCTCGATCATGGTCGGCGGGGACGCCCAGGCGGTCGAGCGGATCCGGCCGCTGCTCGAGGTGCTCGGCAAGACGATCGTGCATCAGGGCGGGCCCGGAGCCGGCCAGCACGCGAAGATGGTCAACCAGATCCTGATCGCGAGCGGGATGGTCGGTGTCTGCGAGGCGCTGCTCTACGCCTACCGGGCCGGCCTCGATCTCGAGACGGTGCTCGCCGCGGTCTCCGGAGGCGCGGCCGGCTCCTGGTCGCTGACGAACTACGGGCCGCGGATGCTGAAGGGCGACTTCGAGCCGGGCTTCTTCGTCGAGCACTTCATCAAGGACATGGAGATCGCGCTGGGCGAGGCGCGCCGCCTCGACCTCGCCCTGCCCGGGCTCGCGCTCGCCCACGAGCTCTACCTCGCCCTGCGCGCCCAGGGCGGCGGGCGCAAGGGCACCCAGGCGCTGCTGCTCGCCCTGGCTCGACTCTCGGACATCACCTGGGAGCCCGCGCCGCCCCCGGCCTGACCCGCGCCTACTCCAGAGGCCGAAGGGCCGGGTAGAGCACCCGGAAGCGCCGGTATCCGTCCTCGTATGCGGCCACCCAGCCCGCCTCGGGCTCGACTCGCTCCTGGACGCGGACGCAGCGGGCGACGGCGCCGGCCGCGTCGGGAAACGTGCCGGCCCGGACGCCGGCGAGGAGCGCGGCGCCGAACGCGGCCCCGGCGTCGCACTCGGTCCGCTCGAGCGGCAGGTCGAGGGCGGAGGCGACGATCCGCAGCCACAGCTCGCTGCGGGCGCCCCCGCCCGAGACTCGCCCGACGGCAGGGTCGACTCCGAGCTCGCGCAGGAGCTCGAGCGAGTCCCTGAGGCCGTAGGCGACCCCTTCCAGCGTGGCTCGTGCGAGCGCCCCCCTGTCGTGCCGGAGCGAGAGGCCGGTGAACGCACCGCGTACGTCCGGGTCGGCGTGCGGGGTGCGCTCGCCCTGGAGGTAGGGCGCGAACAGCAGCCCCTCGGTCCCGGGCTCCCAGAGGGCCGCCTCGCCGTCGAGCGTCGCGTAGTCTGCGCCGAGGACGCGCCGGAGCCACGCGAACGACCCTGCGGCCGAGAGCATCACGCCCATCGCATGCCACGTCTCCGGGACGGCATGGCAGAAGACGTGGACGCGCGCCCGGGAGTCCGGCGCGTAGCCGGGCAGCGCCGCGAAGACGACACCCGAGGTTCCGAGCACCACGGACACCGAGCCGGGGTCGACGATGCCGACGCCGAGCGCGCCCGCCGCCTGATCGCCGGCCCCGGCGATCTCGGTCGACTCGTGGACGGCCGGCAGCCACTCCTGCGGCACCTCGAGCGCCGCGCAGACCTCCTCCGACCAGCAGCGGCGCGCGACGTCGAAGAGCAGCGTCCCGGAGGCGTCGGCGACGTCGATCGCCCGCTCCCCGGTCAGCCGCAGCCGCACGTAGTCCTTGGGGAGCAGGATGTGGCGGATCCGCCGGTAGGTCTCGGGCTCGTGCCGGGCGAGCCAGAGGAGCTTCGGCGCCGTGAAGCCGGTGAGCGCGCGGTTGCCGGTGAGCGCGATCAGCCGCTCGAGGCCGATCCGGGCCTCGATCTCGGCGCACTCGGCAGCGGTCCGCTGGTCGTTCCAGAGGATCGCCGGCCGCAGGACGCGGTCGTCCTCGCCGAGCGCGACGAGACCGTGCATCTGACCGCTGAAGCCGACCGGGCCCTCGGGCAGGCGCGCGAGCGCGGCCTGCGAGGCGCGCCACCAGTCCTCCGGATCCTGCTCGGCCCAGCCGGGCTGAGGCGTCGAGAGCGGATACGGCTCCTCGGCGGTCGCCAGCAGCTCGCCCTCGGCCGAGATCGCGACCGCCTTGACACCGGTCGTCCCGACGTCGATGCCGACGAGGACGTCCGTCACGGCTCGATCTGGGTCAGCTCGATCAGGTTGCCGAACGGGTCGCGGCAGGTGAAGCGGGGCCGGCCGACGAGCTCCGTGCCGTCCTCGGTCCCGACGCCCGCGCTTTCGAGGCGCGCGCGGAGCGCGTCGAGGCCCCCCTCGACCGCGAGGCAGAAGTGCGGCCGGGCCGGCGGCGGCTCGTCGACGAGCATCAGGTGCAGCTCCGAGTCGCCGCCAGTCCGGTACCAGACGAACTGCGCCGGGTCGAGCGTGGGCAGCACCTCGCGCTCCTCGAGCCCGAGCAGTCCGCCGTAGAAGGAGCGGGCCGGCTCGGCCCCGTCCCGGGGCACGGCGATCGAGACGTGCTGGAGCCTCACGCGCCGCGGGCGGCGTACACGAGGTCGTAGGCCCGGACGGCATCTTTGGCCGCCTGCTCCTCCCGGAGCGCCGCCCCGTCGATCCGGGCGGAGACCGAGTCGATGAACCGCCACTGCAGCACCGAGCGCCGCACCGCCGCCACCGCGTCCTCCGTGTACGGATCCATCGGCTCGCCGATCCATCGCGGCTGGTAACCGCCGGGCACGAACCGGGTCGCCATCGGCCCGAAGGCCCAGATCCCGAGGCTCGTCTTCATCCGGTTCCGCAGGCTACTATCATGGCCCCCGTGATGCGGCACCGACCGTCGCGACTTGACGCCGGGGCTGATTTGCGAGAGGTTTCACGTAACCCCCGGCGCCCGAGTGTGCTGCGCCAAGTAGCGTGGGCCGGTCCCTGAGGAGCCAGCGATCACTCCAATCAACGCGATCAAGACTAAGGAGAAGAAGTGAGGAAATTCGTTTCTAGGACGGCGGCGCTGCTGCTCGTCACAGTCGCGGCCGTGGCCGCCGTCGGAGGAGCTGGGGCCGGCCTTCGCGCGCATGCTGCGAGCGTGCAGGTCTGCGTGCTGCTGCCGGACACCAAGTCCTCCGTTCGCTGGGTGCAGTTCGACGCACCCGACTTCGCCAAGGCCCTCAAGGCGGCCGGGGTGACGTACTCGATCAACAACGCGCTCAACGACCCGACCAAGCAGAAGGCTCAGGCGCAGGCGTGCCTGGCGGCCGGCGCGAAGGTGGTCATCGAGACCGCGCTCGACAACGGCTCCGCAGCCGCGATCGAGAAGCTGTTCACGGACGCGGGCGGTTACGCGATCGACTATGACCGCCAGGTCCTCGGCGGCTCGGCCGCCGTCTATGTCACGTTCGACGGCAAGGCCGTCGGCGAGGCGCAGGCCAATGGCATCATCGCCGCGATGAAGGCGAACGGCACCTACAAGCCGACCAGCACGGTCGCCGAGCTCTTCGGCGGCCCGACCGACCAGAACGCCTTCTGGTTCAAGAGCGGCAACGACGCCGTCTTCAACCCGCTCTTCGCGAAGGGCAAGCTGAAGAAGGGCCCGGAGCAGTTCGTCCCCGACTGGGATGCGACCAACGCTGCGACGATCTTCGCCCAGATGCTGGTCAAGACGAACAGCAACATCCAGGCCGTGATGGCGGCGAACGACAACATCGCCGGCGCGGTCATCGCCCAGCTCCAGCAGAAGGGCCTGAAGCCGATCCCGGTCAGCGGCCAGGACGCGACCGCTCAGGGCATCCAGTACATCCTCGCCGGCTGGCAGGCGGGCACGGTCTACAAGTACGTGCCGCTCGAGGCCAACGCTGCTGCTGCTGCCGCGGTTGCGCTGCTGCACGGCACGAAGCCGCACACGAACACGTACCGCATGAACGGCAAGAAGAAGGAGCCGACCGAGACGCTCCCGGTGGAGTGGATCACGAAGAAGAACTACACCCAGCTCTTCACCCAGGGCTTCCTGAAGAAGAGCCAGGTCTGCGTCGGCCAGTACAAGCAGTACTGCTAGGAGGAAGCTTCTCTCAGTGCCGGTGGAGGCGTCCTCGTGGCGCCTCCACCGGCACGCTCTCACGCTTACCATCGACCCCGACATGACCGACACCAGCGCGCCACTCCTCGAGCTCCGCAACGTCACGAAGACCTTCGGGTCGGTCCAGGCGCTGACCGAGGTCGACTTCGAGGTCCGGAGCGGCGAGGTGATGGCGCTCGTCGGCGACAACGGCGCGGGCAAGTCGACGCTGATCAAGTGCGTGGCCGGCACGCACGCCGCCGACAGCGGCGAGATCTTCTTCGAGGGCCAGCAGGTCCATATCCACGGGCCGAAGGACGCCGGGCGGCTCGGGATCGAGGTCGTCTACCAGGATCTCGCTCTCTGCGACAACCTCGACGTCGTCCAGAACATGTATCTCGGCCGTGAGCTCAACCGGGCGCAGGTCCTGAACGAGCCGGCCATGGAGCAGAAGACCGCGGAGACGCTGAAGTCGCTCGCCGTGACGACGATCTCGTCGATCCGCCGGCCGGTGGCGGCGCTCTCCGGCGGCCAGCGGCAGTCCGTCGCGGTCGCGAAGGCCGTCCAGTGGAACTCCAAGCTCGTGATCCTCGACGAGCCGACTGCGGCACTCGGGGTGGCGCAGACCGAGCAGGTGCTCGCGCTCGTCCGCCGGCTCGGCGAGCAGGGGCTCGCCGTGGTCATCATCTCGCACAACCTCCACGACATCTTCGAGACCGCAACCCGGATCACCGTCCTCCGGCTGGGGCGCAACGTCGGCGTCTTCGAGCGCGAGAAGACCTCGCAGCAGGAGGTCGTCGCCGCGATCACCGCCGGCGTCCCGACGAAGGTCTCCGGCATTCCGGCGACGAGCGGAGGATCGACGTGAGCGAGGCAGGAACGGTCGAGCACAGGCAGACGGTGCCGGAGCCCGGCATGCCGGACGAGCAGGCGAACGTCCTCACCCGCATGGGCGCCAACATCCGGTCGGGGAACCTCGGGATCTTCCCGATCGTCGTCGGCCTGGTCTTCATCGTCGTCTTCTTCGGGTTCACCGCGACGAACTTCTTCACCGCCGTCAACTTCGGCAACATCATCATCCAGATGGCCGGCACGACGATGCTCGCCTTCGGCGTCGTCTTCGTGCTCCTGCTCGGGGAGATCGACCTCTCGATCGGCTACGTCGCGGGCATCGGGGCGCTCACGGTGGCGGAGCTGCAGCTTCCCGGCAGCGGGCACCAGCTCAGCGGTCTGCTCGCGATCCCGATCGCGGTCGGGGTCTGCGCGCTGATCGGCCTCCTGCAGGGATCGATCGTCGCCTTCGTCGGCGTGCCCTCCTTCGTCGTCACGCTCGCCGGGTACCTCGTCTGGCAGGGCGTCATCCTCGGGAGGCTCGAGGTTCCCGGCTCGATCATCATCCAGGACCGCTGGATCAACTACACGGCGAACTACTACTTCTCGCCGTTCGCCGGCTGGCTGATCGCGGCGATCATCACCGGCCTCTACGCGCTGAGCGTGCTCATTCCGCTGCTGTTCGCGCAGGGCAGGCGGATCGCGGCCAGGAACTGGCTCAAGATCGTTCTCAAGATGGCCGGAGTCGCGATCGCCGCGTTCGGCACGGTCGCGATCGCCAATCACGGCGTCGTCCAGAGCAGGCGCCTCGGCCTGCCGCTCGCCGGCGTCCTGATGGTGATCTTCCTCGTCGTGCTGACGTTCCTGGCGAAGCGGACGACCTTCGGGCGGCATGTCTACGCAGTCGGCGGCAACGCCGAGGCAGCCCGGCGCGCCGGCATCAACGTCCCGCGCGTCCGGGTGATCGTCTTCATGATCTCGAGCGCGACCGCCGCGGTCGGCGGCATCATCCTGGCCGCGTTCGTCAACTCCGTCGCCCTGACGTTCCCGCCCGGCACGCTGCTCCTGAACTCGATCGCGGCGGCGGTCATCGGCGGCGTCAGCCTCTTCGGCGGCCGCGGCGAGGTCCGGGGCGCGCTGCTCGGCTCGCTCGTGATCGCGACGGTCGCGAACGGCCTCGACACGGCGGGCTACTCGAACGGCACGATCTACATCGTGACGGGGCTGATCCTCCTGTTCGCCGTCACGCTCGACACGATCGCGCGCCGCCTGCAAGTCCGTTCCGGCCGTTGACCGCCGGGGGAACCGACGAGGTTCCCCGACGAGCCCCCTAGCGCGGCGGGGCGACCGTGAGGATCCGGTCGGCGGGGATGTTCGCCAGGTGCGAGATGCGCCCGCTTGGCCAGCGGATCGTCAGCTTGCTGACCTTCGCCGCGCTGCCGAGGCCGAAGTGCGCGCGCGGGTCGGCCGACGAGAGGTAGCTCGAGCCGGCGTGGAGCTCCTGCACGATCGAGCGGCCGTTCGGGAGGGTGGCGGTGAGGAGCGCCCCGGCCTGGAAGCCCTTCAGCGAGACCTCGAGCCAGTGGCCGACCGGGCCCGTGTCCTCGAGCAGGACGAGCGGGCCGCCGATCGTGTTGATCGCGACCCCCATCCGGCCGTCGTTCGCGAAGTCGGCGGCTGCAAGACCCCGGCCGATGATCTTCGGCAGGCCCTTCTGGTCGACGATCCCGCTCGCGTTCGTGAACCTGCCGCCGCCGAGGCCCTGGAGCACCTGGATCGGCTCGGTGTCCTTCTTCAGGCTCGTGACGGGGATCGCGCCGTTGGCGATGATCAGGTCGGCGTTGCCCGCGTTCGCGAAGTCGACCCAGGAGTCGCCCCAGCCGACCGTCGCCCTGCGGTCGAGCGCCCGCGCGAACTTGGCCGATCTCGGGCAGGTAGGCGGTCTCGCCGTTCTTCAGGATCTCGCTCTGGAACGCGGCGTGCGGCTGTCCCCGCGAGTTGGTGATGAAGAGGTCGGGGCGGCCGTCGCCGTTGTAGTCGGTCTCGGCGATGCCCATGCCGGCGTTCGGATCCGCGATGCCGTACGACCTCGCGGCTTCGACGAAGTGGAAGCCGAGCGGGCCGCCGGGCTCGTTCAGGTAGAGGTCGTTCGGGTCCTCGTCGTTTGCGACGTAGAGATCCGGGCGCCCGTCGCCGTTCACGTCGGTGAAGATCGCCCCGAGGCCGTGCCGGAAATGCGACGACTCGAGGCCCGCCTCGACGCCGACCTCCCTGAAGCGGGCCCGACCGTCGGGCCCGTTGCCCTCGTTGAGGAAGAGCAGGTCACGCACGCCCTCGTAGTTGGTCGGGAAGCCCGCGATCGAGCTCGTGATCGGATCCGCCATGTTCGTGTAGCCGGCGACGAAGATGTCCGGCCGCCCGTCCCCGTTCACGTCCGCGACGGCCGCGCCGGCGTACCAGCCGTACGGCGCGTCGAGCGCCGCGGTCGTGAAGGTGCCGTTGCCCCTGTTCCAGAGGACGTCGACGCCGGTCGCCGTGCGTGACGACGAGGTCGGTGTAGCCGTCGCCGTTCAGGTCGGCCGCGACGCAGCCCGTGCCCTTCACCCGGATGCCGGCGTGCGACGAGCGGTCGACGTTCACGAACCTCCCGTGCACGTTCTCGAAGAGCGCGCTCTGCGGCAGGCCGCCGCGGCTCTCCCACTCGGGCATGTCGACGTCGGCATACGAGTTCACCGCGAAGAGATCGAGCCACCCGTCGTTGTTGTAGTCGAGCCAGCAGACTCCGCCGCCCATCATCGCCTGCTGGTCGTAGGCCATCGAGTAGCGGAAGGCGCCCTGCCGGAAGTCGAGCCCGAGCTTCGGCGCGACGTCGACCAGGCGGAGCTTCGCGAAGGCGCCGGTGCCCTTCGCCAGGTTCAGATTCGCGCCGCGGTAGCGACGGCGCGACCGGCTGCGGCGCCGTCACCCCTTCGCCGACGATCAGGAAGCGGCCGCCCGTCAGCGCCAGGTCGAAGACGTGCGAGAACGCCGCCGGCGTGCCCCGCCGACCGGTCGAGGAGCCCGCGGCGTAGGTGAGAGGCGTCATCTTCCCCGTGAGCGTCGCGACGACGGTCGGCGGCGCCTGGTCGACGGCCTGCAGCAGCCGCAGGTCGAGGGAGGCGACATGGTAGGTCGGGACGACGATCGGACGGCCGGCGGCCTTCGCGATGCGCGTCTTCAGGTCGGCGAGGTAGGTGCTGCCCGCCGCGCCGGCCGCCTGCGCCGCGTTGCGCCGGCCGAGCGCGACCGAGACGAGCCGGAGGTCCGAGAGCAGCGTCGGCTGCGATCTGGCTTCCCGTCTGCGGCGTGATCGAGACGACGCCGGCCGTGTGCTCGATCTGCACCGGGACGGCGCTCGCGAGCGCGCTCGCGGAGAGGCTCGAGACCGCGCGGGCGGGGCTGCCGGCGACGACGATCAGAGCCGGCGAAGGACGCAGCGCCGGAGACGGCGAGGACGCCGAGGGCCGGCCGGCGGTGACGCAGGCTGCGGGCCCGCCGTGCCGCCGTCTTGCCGCCGGCGCTCGATCGCCTCCCTGGCGAGGATGATCAGCGGCCGCGCCGCGCAGACGATCGTCAGCGACGCGAGCAGCGCCACCTTCGCCCAGTACTCGGTCTGCATCGGCGCGATCAGCAGGGCGCCGAGGAGGCCGATCGCGATCGCGTAGATGCGCCGGCCGCGCGCCGTCTCGGGCGCGGTCTTCGGGTCGGTGATCATGAACGCGAGGAAGATGAACACCTCCGGCGAGGTGACCAGCACCTTCCAGAAGTAGCCGTCCGCCACCGGCCCGAGGTGCCAGTTCGCCGAGAACGCATGGCCGCTCAGCGCCAGGACGCCGAGCGCGCTCGCGAACGTGACCCAGAAGAGGACCGCGACCGCGAGCAGCCCGACCCGGGTCAGCACGACCAGCGCGCCGCCGACGATCACGAGCAGCACGATCAGGAGGGCCGGGGACAGCGGGCCCCACCAGAACTGCAGCGGCTCGACCCGGGTGCTGCCGAGGATCACGAACGCGAGGACGAGCGCGAGGTTCGACGGGTTGAAGACGTGCCTGCCCCGGAACTGGATCAGGTACTTCGACGCCATCGCGACCGCGCCCACCGCCGCGTAGATCCAGACGCCGTGGAAGGACCACCAGTCGCCGTGCTGCGTACCCGGGATGCGCATGATGAACGCGATCCCGTTGCCGGTCAGCATCGCGCTCGCCGGCCAGATGATCACGCGCTTCTGCCGGAACGTGACGACGACCTCGATCACCGCGCAGGTGAGGATCGCAGCGGCGATCTGGGGCAGCGAGAGCCGGAAGTGGAACTCGATCTGGCCGAGCGTGTAGAGGAGCAGGAAGGTCGCCGAGACGTGGAGTCGCGGGTCCCTGAGCGACGGCAGCAGCACCGGATACGAGGTGCCGCCGATGCGCAGGGAGTGCGACCCCGCTCGGCGCGCCCCGGGTGCCGGCACCCCGGCCTCCTCGACGCCTCCCGTCACGTCCGGGCTCGGAGCGACCGGGAAACGGTCCTGCTCATCTCACAATCTCGATTGCTCACCGCACAACCCCCGTCTCCAACTGTCTGCCCGGAGCGAACATGCCCCGAGCCGCGCTTCGGCCGCGCCGGCGCACCCGCAGGCGAGGCCGTCCCCTGGCTCGAGGCCACCGGGGCATGGTAACGCCCAGGCGGCCGCTTGACGAGTGCGCCAGAATGCTTCCGTGCAACTCGGGCAGGCACTCAGGGTCGTCGACCACGTCGTCTCCGGGGCGGCGGCGCCGGTCTCGGTCTTCGTCGCCGACGACCACGGCGAGATCGTCGCGGCCGCGACCATGGACGGCGCGGCCCCGGACACGCGGCTGAACGCGCAGCGCAAGGCGTACACCGCAGCCCGCAGCGACGCGCGCTCGACCGCACAGCTTGCCGAGAAGGTGCGGGGCGACCCGGTCGAGCGGGCGAGCTTCGACCCGTTCTTCACCTTCTTCGCCGGCGGCGTCGCCGCGTTCGACGGCGAGCGCAGGGTCGGCGCCGTCGGCGTGAGCGGGCTGGCGGGGAGCGACGACGCCGCACTCGCCGCCGCCGCGATCGAGTCGGCCGGGCTCTCGCCGGGCGCCTGAAGCCGTGCCCTGAAGCCGCGACGACGTAGGATTGCGGCATGGACGAGCCGCGGGAGGGCGAAGGGCGCGAGATCGGCGTCGGCATGCTCGGCTATGCCTTCATGGGGAAGGCCCACTCGAGCGCGTTCCTGAACGTGCGGCACATCGCCTGGCCGCCGCCGCTCCGGCCGCGGCTCGTCGCGATCGCCGGGCGCGACGGGGCGGCGGTGGCGGACGCGGCGGCTCGGTACGGCTACGAGCGCTGGACGACCGACTGGCGCGACATCGTCGCCGATCCCTCGATCGGGCTCTTCGACAACGGCGGCCCGAACTCGGCCCATGCCGAGCCGACGATCGCCGCAGCCGAGGCCGGCAAGCACGTGCTCTGCGAGAAGCCGCTCGGCAGGACGGCCGACGAGGCCTACGAGATCTGGTCGCGGGTCGCCGCGACCGGCGTCAAGCACCTCTGCGGCTTCAACTACCGCTTCGTGCCGGCGGTGAGGCTCGCACGCGAGCTGATCGAGGCCGGCGAGCTGGGCGAGATCCGCCATTTCCGCGCTCGCTACCTCCAGGACTGGGCGGAGGATCCGAGCCTCGACACCTGGCGCTTCAGCGTCGAGGACGCCGGCTCGGGCGCGATCGGCGACCTCGCGACGCACGTGGTCGACCTGAGCCGGTTCCTGGTCGGCGAGATCGCCGCTCTCTCCGCGGTCGTGAAGACCTTCATCCCGGGCCGGAAGGTCGACGACGCGATCGAGTCCGTCGTCGAGTTCGAGAACGGGGCCGTCGGCACGATCGAGGCGACGCGGCTCGCGCTGGGCCGCCGCAACGCCTTCCAGTGGGAGATCAACGGCTCGCAGGCGTCGCTCTGGTTCGACATGGAGCGCATGAACGAGCTGCAGGTCTTCCGTGCCGACGGCGACCGTGCCCGGGGCGCCAAGACCGTCCTCGTCACCGAGGCAGATCACCCGTTCACGGGCTACTGGTGGCCCCCGGGCCACATCGTCGGCTGGGGCGACACGTTCACGCACGAGGTCGTGCACCTGCTCGAGGCGATCGCGGAGGATCGCGACGTCGCCCCGTACGGCGCCACCTTCGAGGACGGCTACCGGGCGAGCGAGGTCTGCGACGCGTCGTGCGCTCCTCGGCCGACGGCCGCCGCGTCGCGCTCGCCTACCGCTCGCTCTAGCCGGCGTCGGAGAGCTCCTCCGCGTCCTCCCGGCGTTCCGGCCGGCCGAAGGTGACGGTCAGCCGGTCGATCCGCTGCCCCTCGACCGAGTCGACGCGGAAGACGTTGCGGTCGTGGGCGACCTGGTCGCCGGGCTCGGCGGTTCGGCCCAGCTCGCCGAAGACGAAGCCCGCGACCGTGTGGTAGTCCTCGCCGGGGAGCCCGGTCCCGAACTGCTCGTTGAAGTCGTCGATCGTGAAGGTGCCGTCGATGCGGATCGTGTCCTCGTCGACCCGCTCGACGGTCTCGTCCGGCAGGTCGAACTCGTCCTCGATCTCGCCGACGATCTCCTCGAGCAGGTCCTCGAGCGTGACGATCCCCTCCATCGTCCCGTACTCGTCGATCACGATCGCCATGTGCTGGTTCGTGCGCCTGAACTCGGTCAGGAGCGCGGCCAGGTCCTTCGTCTCGGGCACCATCGGCGCCGGCCTGACGAGCTCCTGGAGGTGCGAGGCGGCCGTCGCGCGATCGTGCATCGCCGTGAACAGGTCACGGACGTGGAGGATGCCGACGATCTCGTCGATCGAGCCCCGGTAGACGGGGTAGCGGGTGAACGGCGACTCGAGCACCGCCTCCAGCGCCTCGGCCGGCGGGAGGTCGACCGAGAGGGCGACCACCTCGGGCCGCGGCACCATCACGTCGACGGCCTCCTTGTCGGCGAAGTCGAACACCTTGTAGAGCATCTCCTGCTCGCCCGGCTCGATCTCGCCCTGCTCCGCCGAGCTCGAGAGCAGCATCCGCAGCTCGGCCTCGGAATGCGCCTCGTGCTCGGCCCCGGGCGGCTTCTGCCCGAGCAGGGCGAGCACCCCCTCGGTCGAGCGCTGCAGCAGCCAGATGAACGGCGCGAACACGGCGAAGAAGATCCGGACCGGGGTCGAGAGCGTCAGCGCCGTCGCCTCGGGGTGGCCGAGCGCGATCCCCTTCGGCACGAGTTCGCCGATCACGACGTGCAGGTAGGTAATCACGAGCAGCGAGAGGATCACCGCCAGCACGGTGGCGAGCACGGGCTCGAACAGGTGTGCGAAGAGCGGCTCGCCCACGGCTCCGATGCCGAGCGAGGTGATCGTGACCCCGAGCTGCATCGCCGCGATGAACCTCGGCGGGTCGGCGGTGATCTTCAGCACCGCACGGGCGCGGCGATTCCCCGCGTCCGCGAGCTCGCGGATGCGGGTCCGCCGGGAGGTGACCAGGCCGTACTCGCCGGCCACGAAGGCAGCGTTCAGCAGGATCAGGCCCGCGAGGGCGAGTAGCTCGAGGGAGAGAGTCATGCGCCTGCGCCGCCCCGCGGAGCGTTGGTCCCTGACGGCACGTCGTCGTCCAAGCTCGCTGGATCCTATCCGAGCAGTCGGCTCCCGCCGCCGTACGAACATCTGTTCTATGCTTCGCCGATGCGGGTCGAGTACCGCGAGGAGCCGTGCAGCGTCGCCCTGAACCGCGTCCAGGGGATGCCCTTCCGCTGGTCTCTCAACCCCTACATGGGCTGCGTCCACCGGTGTGCGTTCTGCTACGTCCGCTCGTTCGAGCTGCGCGCAGACCGTCCTGCCGACGGCCGCTACGGGACGTCGATCCGGGTCAAGATCAACGTCGCGGAGGTGCTCCGCCGCGAGCTCGCCCGGCCCTCCTGGCTCGGGGAGAGCGTCGCGATCGGAGCCGCCACCGACCCCTACCAGCCGGCGGAGGGACGCTTCCGGCTGACCCGGCGGTGCCTCGAGGCGCTCGCCGCCGCGGCGAACCCGTTCGGGCTGATCACTCGCGGGCCGCTGATCGTGCGCGACCTCGACGTGCTTGCCGACGCCGCCCGCCGCGGCGAGGTCTCGGTCACCTTCTCCGTGCCGACCCTCGACGAGGAGGTCTGGCGGGCAACCGAGCCCGGGACCGCGCCGCCCCGCCAGCGGCTTCGCGCGCTCGAGCGCCTGGTCGACGCCGGCATTCGCGCCTCCGTCGGGATGGCGCCGATCCTGCCGGGGATCTCCGACCGCCCCGAGCAGCTCGCCGCCGTCATCCGCGCGGCGCGCGAGGCAGGCGCCTGCGGCGTCTGGCCGGGCGTCCTCCACCTGAACGCCGGCACGCGCGAGCACTTCCTCGAGAGCCTCGCCCTGGCCTGGCCCGAACTGCTCCCGGAGTACGAGCGCCTCTACGCGGGCCGGGCCCACCTCCCGGCCGCCGAGACCGCGGACATCCGTGCCGCCGTTCGCGGGCTGGCGCGCGAGCACGGCATCCGCGACCGGCGCCGCGTCCCCCTCACCCCGCCGCCGCAGCCCCGGCAGCTCGCCCTCGAGCTGTGAGCGCCGACGCGCCCAATACAATCGCGGCTCTGATGCCCGACGAGATCGCCGTCCTGATCGTCGACGACCACGAGGTCGTGCGGGAGGGCTTGCGGCTCTCGCTCTCGCGCGCGCCGCACATCCGCGTCGTCGGCGAGGCCGCAGACGGGGAGAGCGCCGTCGACCTCGCCCTCCGCCGCAAGCCGGACGTCGTGATCATGGACGTCCGCATGCCCGGCATGGACGGCCTCGAGGCCACGCGCCGGCTCGCCGACGAGGTCCCCGAGACGAAGGTGCTGATCTTCACCGCCTTCTCGGAGCGGTCGTTGCTCGGCCGCGGGTTCGAGTCGGGCGCCAAGGGGTACGTGCTCAAGGAGGCGCCCCACAGCACGCTCGTCCGGGCGATCGAGAAGGTCGCGTCGGGCGAGGGCTACGTCGACCCGGCGCTGATGCCGCAGTTCCTCGCCGGACGGGACCAGAGCGACATGCTGACCGCCAGGGAGCGCGAGATCCTGCAGCTCCTCGCCGACGGCATGTCGAACGGCGACGTCGCCGAGCGGCTCTTCATCTCGCAGGAGACGGTCAAGAGCCACGTCCGCCACATCCTGACCAAGCTCGAAGCCGACACGCGCACCCAGGCCGTCGCGATCGCCCTGCGCGAGGCAATGATCGATTAACGGGGGAAATCAGGTTTCCCCCGTTGGCCCCCTTCTTCCTCGTCGCGAGAGGCTACTCGCCGTGACGGTTCGAGGGCTCGTCGGCGTCCAGGCGCTTGCCGTAGCCGGGGAGCCGGCAGAGCCGGCACCCCGGCCCGAGGCCTCGCTCGGCCTGCGGCCGAGCTCGATCCGGGCGCGGTCGGTGGCGGGCAGCAAGAGGCGGCGGCCGACGGGCTGGAAAGCCTGGTCGTTGACCGACGCTTCGCGCGGCCAACTCCGCGACGGTGGGCTTACCTTTGCGCGGCCGGTTTGCGGCTGTCGGCTATGACTCAGGAGATGGACGCGGACAATCACGATGCGCTCGATCGGCTGATCTCGGCCGAGCAGGACGAGCGGCGGCGGCTGGCGCTGTTCCTGCACGACGGGCCCGTCCAGCGGCTGTCGGGGATCGCGCTCATGCTCGACGGGGCCCTGCACTCGATCTCCGCCGGGAGCACCGAGCAGGCGCAGTCGATCATCCACTCGGCGCTGGCCCAGCAGCGGGCGACGATCAGGGAGCTGCGCGACCTCTCGTTCGTGCTCGAGCCCGTCGTGCTCCGCGACCACGGGTTCAGCCCGGCGCTACGGGCGCTCGCCGACCAGACCCACGAATCGCACGGGATCGCCGTCGACCTCGACACCGAGAGCGCCGGCGGGCTCGGAGCCACCGCGAGCGTCGCGCTCTACACGATCCTGCGCGAGCTCGTCCACCAGGCGGTGCGGCGGGGCCCGCCGACCCGGATCGCGATCACGGTCGCGACGACCGACGAGGGAGGCGTCGTCGCGTCGGTCGCAGACGACGCCGAGCCCGAGCGGCGCCGGCGCTCGCTCGAGGCGATCGAGGAGCGCGCCCGCCAGCTGCACGGCACCGTCGAGGTGCTCGTTCACGAACGCG
Source organism: uncultured Actinomycetes bacterium (assembly GCA_963796625.1). Lineage (GTDB taxonomy): Bacteria > Actinomycetota > Thermoleophilia > Gaiellales > Gaiellaceae > PALSA-600. The sequence continues at coordinate 440,816 of CAWCME010000002.1, read as the reverse complement.
GCACCGACATCCGCGTGACGCTGCCCTCGCACACGGCCCGCCGCTAAAGCCGTCGGGGAACCCTGCTTCCCCCACGAGCCCCGGTTCGCCGTCCCTGGGGCGGGCGGCGGCTCGCGCCTCGAGACCACCTCGACCCGGACGCTGCCGCCGGACTCGGAGATTCGCCGGGACCTCTGCTCCAGTGTCTACGATCCCCTGCGATGGCTGATGCGAACGGCAACGGCAGGCACCAGCACCTGCTGTTCGTCTGGACGCCGGGCGGATATCTCCTGCGTGAGGTCGAGGGCGACCCGCCCGAGGTCGGGCAGGAGGTCGAGGACGGCGGGCACACGCTCGTCGTCAGCAAGATCGGGCCCTCGCCGCTCCCCGGCGACCGCCGCCTCTGCGCCTACACGGTCGGCACCTGACGCGCGGAGGCGCTCCGATCTCGGAGGCGCGCGACCATCCGCCTTCGCGTGAGCCCGGGACGACGGCGAACGGCCGTCAGGGCGCCTGGTTCTGGACGTCGTGCTCGGTCGCGTAGTCGTCGACCAGCGGGTCGACAGCGGCCAGCCCTTCGGGGTAGGCGTAGTTGATCCTCACGAACGGCTCCCACTTCTCGGGCAGCGCATCCTCCGGGAAGATCGCCTCGACCGGGCACTCGGGCTCGCAGGCGCCGCAGTCGATGCACTCCTCCGGGTCGATCACGAGCATCCGGGCGGCCTCGTGGATGCAGTCGACCGGGCACACGTCGACGCACGAGCGATCCTTGATGTCGATGCACGGCTCGGCGATCACGTAGGTCACGGCGCGTCACTCTACCGGCGTCAGCAGGGGCTCGATCAGTTCCCGCGACCGGTCGAACAGCGCCGACTTGACCACCACCTGGTCGAAGCCGGCCGCATGCGCGCGGCGCAGTCCGGCGGTATTCGTGTGGTTCGTGAACCCCAGCAGAGGCACGTCCGGGTAGGCGTCCGCGACCTCGACCGCATCGATCCGACCGATGTCGGCGATCACGAGATCCGGCGGGTCGATCCCCTCGCTCGAGAGGAAGCGGTGATCCGGAAGCAGCGCTTCCAGCTTTCCCCGGAGGAAGAGGTCGACCCCGACGAGCAGGATCCTTGCCATGCCTGACCACGACTTTAACATCGGGCGCAACTACAGGCACGGCCTCGGCCTCGCCCGAACGGGTGATTTCTTCGCCGCCCACGAGGCGTTCGAGGCCGCCTGGCGGGTCGCCGAGCCGGACGAGCGCGACTTCTTCCAGGGCCTCGTCCACGCGGTGGTCTTCGCCTACCAGGCCGGCCGCGGCCGGCCGGTCGGCGCCGAGCGGCAGCGGCAGAAGGCGCTCAGGCGCCTTGCCCCGTATGCGCCTGCCCATCGCGGGCTCGACCTCGAACGACTGCTCGGCGCGCTACGAGCTGCTGAGCCCGACCTTCGCGAACAGCTGGTCGAGCGCGATCCGGAGCCACCAGTCGCGGTTGAAGAAGAGCAGCAGCCCGAACACGACCAGGGTCGCCCCTGACGCGATCCGGATCGCCTGGTAGTGCGAGCGCACCCAGCGGAACGCGCGCATCGCATGCGCGAACGCGACCCCGGCGAGCACGAACGCCGCCCCCAGCCCGAGCGAGTACGAGAGGAGCAGCACGACCCCGCGGGCGACGCCCCCGCTCGAGCTGGCCAGCACGAGGATCGAGGCGAGCACGGTGCCGATGCAGGGCGCCGCGCAGACCGCGAACGCCCCGCCGAGAAGCACCGACGACCCTCGCCGGCGCGCATGCTGCAAGAGGCCCGGCGCCACGGCCCGCTCGGGCCACGGCAGGAGGCCGACGAAGCCGAGGCCGATCACGATCAGCGCGAAGCCCGCGATCTCGGTCTGGGTCGTCTTGTCGACGACGCTCGCGACGGTCGCTGCGGCGGCCCCGAGCACGACGAACACGATCGTGAACCCGGCGATGAACGGCATGCTCGCGACCACGATCCGCCGTGCCGCGCCGTGCTCTCCGAGCCGCTCGACCTCGACCGCCGACACCGCAGAGAGGTACCCCGGCACGAGCGGGAGCACGCACGGCGTGATCACCGAGAGGAGCCCCGCGAGGAACGCGACCGGGAGCTTCTCAGCCACGGCGCCCGGCGAGCATTCGGTGCGTCGTGCACGCCATGCAGGAGAAATTAGCTGTCGAAACCCGCGAGCTCCTGGTCGACGCGACGCTCGAGCGCGGGTGCCAGCGCCGGCCCTTCGGCAACCGGCATCGCCTTGCCGGAGTCGTCGCGGTTCCGCGACCACGCCCGCGCGCCGGCGGCGACCGCCCCGGCGCCCGCCACGATGCCGGCGAGCGGCAGCAGCCAGGCCAGCAAGTCGAAGCCGGACGACCTCGGCACCGCGAGCACCTGCGGCCCGAGCTCCGCGACGAAGTAGCTCTCGATCCGGTCCTTCGACCAGCCCGCCGCGATCTGCCTGCGGATCTCCGCCTTCATCTGGAGCGCGAGCGGCGAAACCGACTCGTCGAGGGGCTCGTGGCAGGTCGTGCAGACGAGGTCGGCCTCCAGCTCCGCCTGCGTCGGGCGGCCGCCGCCCGAGCGGAACGCGAACGCGAGCCCGAAGATCAGCGCCAGGATCGCGAGCGCGACGGCGAACGACTTCATTGCTTCAGCGCGTTCCGGATCCCCAGATCGAGCAGCGTCCGGTTCGCCGCGCCGACGATGTGCCCGACCTGCCCCTGCTTGTTCGGCGGCAGCGGGATCACCCGCCCGCGCCTGTCGATGAAGAACGTCTCCGGGTAGCCGGTGACGCCGTAGTGGCCGATCAGCGGGCCGTCGTCGCTGATGATCGGATAGGTGATGCCGAAGCGCTTCATGAACTTGGTCGCGGGCCCGGACAGATCCTGCTCGTCGACGCCGACGAAGACGACGCCCTTCCGGGCCCACTGCTTCGCGACGGCGGCGACGACGGGCGCCTCGTGCGTGCACGGAGGGCAGTAGGACTGCCAGAAATTGAGCACCACGACCTTGCCGCGCAGCGCGGCGAGGCTCACCGTTCCGCTCGCCCCCACGCGCGGCCGCGTGAACGGGTAGGCCGGCACGACGTGCTGGCTGTCGACCGCCGTCGCGATCCCCTTCGGGTTGTCGGCGACCTTCCAGATCAGGACGCCGAGCAGGGCCAGCACGACCGCCACCGTAAGGGCCTGCGCGAGGCGGAGCATTCAGACCCTCCCGGGGAGCGGGTGCGAGCCGGCGAGGCGGCGAGCCGCCGCCGTTCCCGTCCCCGCGAGGCCGAGAGCGACGAGCAGCACGACTGTCCGACCTCGATTCACGCCTGGTTGAGTGTAGCCAGGACGCGGAGCGCCATTTCCGGCGCATCGGTGACGATCGCGTCGACACCGAGCCGTGCGAGCCGCTCGACGCCCTCCGGATCGTTCACGGTCCAGGCGAAGACGGCCGAGCCGCGCCGGTGGACTCCGCCGACGACCGGCGGCGAGACGAGCGCATGATGGAGCGAGAGCACGTCGGCGGAGGCGGCCGCGAGCAGCAGCGGCGCCCGCCCGGGCATCACGGCGCGCAGGGCGGACGCCGAGGCACGGGTCACAGCGCCCGGCCAGGAGATGCCCGCCGCCCCGTAGCGGTCGCGCGGGTAGCCGATCGCCCTTGACAGCTGCGGAGCCTCGCGCGCGAGACGTCGCAGCGACCGCGCCCACGTCGAGGAGACCACGACGCGCCCCTCGACCGCGTGGCGGCGGGCGGCCGCGGCGACCTCGTCCTCGATCCCGGCGACCTTCAGGTCGATCTGGATCCCGACCTCGTGCGCCGAGAGGAAGCCGAGGGCCTCGTCGAGGGTCGGCGGGCGCTCGCGGGGCTCGACGCCGGGGTGGCCGAGGACGAGGCCCGGGCCGACGTCGAACTCCACCAGGTCGGCGCCCGCCGCGATCCCCGCCGCCAGGGCGGCCAGGCTGTTCTCCGGAGCGGTCGAGGCCGCGCCCCGGTGCCCGATCACCAGGGGCCGCCCGCTGGTCTGGCGCAAAATCACCTGCGCAGACTAGACTTCGCCCATGGCACAACCCGCGAGCCGCGTTCCGGCGCTCGACGAGGAAGCGCCCTCCCTCGATCCCGCCGCGATCGAGCGGGCCTATCAGCGCGAGCGCGCCCGTCGCCGGGCGAGAATCGCCCACCACGAGTACGCCCGCAACTCGAACGCCCGCTTCTGGGTCGTGCTCGCGGTGCTGTTCGTCCTCACCGTCGTGATCGCGCTGTTCGCGTTCCACCAGGTGCAGACGATGTTCGGCATCTAGCGCGGCGTCTGCGAACGTTCCACCCGGGACCTGCGTTTCGTGACGCCGCACTTTGCGGCCGCTCCGCGGCCGCTTGATCGGTCGTCTCCCGAGGCCGCAGGCGACCACGCCGCTCGCGATCGCCCGGTCTCTGCCGGAAAGGGCCTGGAGAGGAGGAGGTCGCCGGGGCGGCCGCCCGCGCGTCGAGGGCTGCGAGCGGCCGCACGGATCGTTCCCGCAACCGCAGTTCTGAGGCCGAACCGACCGAGCACGACGCTTCCGGCCGAGGGATTGCCCATACTTACGGTTGTGCAAGGGCCGGACATCTTCCTCGACCCGGATCCGTCGGGCACCCCGCCTCCCGCGTACGCCCGCGAGCGGCCCGAGGGGATCTGGGCGGCCGGCGACCGGGTCACGTGGATCGCGGGCCTCGTCCTGATGCTCTCGACCTTCATGGACTGGTACACCGGCTCGGGCGTCGGCATCCAGCTCGCGGTGATCGGCTGGCACACGGGCGTGCTCGGCAAGCTCGTCTTCTTCATCGGGCTCGCGGTCGTCGTGATCGTCTCCTTCCGCGAGTTCGGCATCGACCTGCCCGCCTCCACGCCCGAGAGCCTCGTCATCCTCGGGCTCGGCATCCTCGCCACCGTCTTCGTCCTGATCCGCGTGATCTCGATTCCCGACGCCGTGCTCCCGGCCGACAGCCGCGGGATCGGCCTCTGGATCAGCCTCCTCGCCGCCCTCGGCGTGATCGCCGGCGGGCTCCTGCGAGCCGCAGAAGACCTGTAAGAACCTCCAACTGAATGAGCGCGGGCCGGCGACGGCTAACCTCGAGGCGTGGACGACCTGGCGGTTCTGGAGCGACAGCTCGGGCGAGCGCCTCGAGCTTTTCGGCGGGTCGCCGTGCGCTGCCCATTCGGTGCGCCGGCGGTGGTGGAGCAGCGGCCGTTCGACGTCGACGGGAGGCCGTTTCCGACGCAATTCTGGATCAGCTGCCGGCACCTCTCCGCCCGGATCGCGCAGCTCGAGGCGGCGGGCGGGGTGGAGCGCTGGACGCGGGCGGCGGCGGACGATGCCCTGCTCGGCGCGAGCCTGGAGCGCGGCCATGCCGCGCAGCGCTCGCTGCGGCCCGAGCTGCCCGGCGGCATCGGCGGGTCGAGCCGCGGCGGCAGCCTCAAGTGCCTGCACGCGCACGCCGCGTTCGCGCTCGCCCGCCCCGGCTACGAGCTTGGCGACCGGATCCTCGCCGAGGCGGCGCCGCTCTGGCCCGGTGAGCGCTGCTGCGCGACTCTATGATCGGAGAGGTGAACGTCGAGCTCGCGCGTCACCAGTGGGAGGACGGCTACCGCGCCGTCGAGCGCTCGCGCTCCGACCGCCCGGCATTCGATCGCCTCTCGCGGCAGGTCGACGTCGTCACCGCCGAGCTCACGCGCCGCGTCGGGCAGGTCTTCACCCTCGAGCAGCTCGCCGCGGTCTACGGTGGCGCCGACCGCTGGGTGCTCGAGGCGATCCACGACGCGTTCCCCGATGACGTTCCGGCGCAGTCCTCGACCGTCGCCGATGCCGCCTTCCAGCTCTACGCGCGCCGGGCCTCCGACTACACGCCGTGAGGGAACGGCGCCGCCCCCCGCCTCGCCGGCGCCGCAGGCTGCGGCCGTTCCTCGTCCCGGTCGTCCTGGCTCTCGCCTTCGTGGTCGGGATCGCGCTCGGCGAGGCGCTCCACGACAGCCCGAAGGCGGGCGGCACCCAGACCCTGGTGCGGACGCTGCGGCCGCTCTCGCTCGTCCCCGTTGTCCGACAGACGGTCACTGTTACGACTTCAAACCCATAAACTTCTCAGGAACGCACAACTTTAGGTAGATTTCCGTGTGCGATGAGCTTTCAACCCGTCCCCCGCCGCGGACCCGGGATCGAGCCTGAGTGGCTGACCCTCGGCCAGGCGGCGAAATTCCTCGGCGTCGCGCAGTCGACGATCCGCAAGTGGTCGGATCAGGGCCGGGTGCCGGCGTTCTACACCCCGGGCGGGCATCGGCGCTTCCGCCGCCGTGACCTCGAGTCGTTCGTCGACCACTCGGGGCCGGAAGGGAGCCGCGGCGGCCCGCTCGTGCTGATCGTCGACGACGACGCCCGCCTGCGCGAGTACATGCGCGTCAACCTCGAGCTCGGAGGCTACTCCGTGAGGGAGGCCGAGAGTGCTGAGGGGGCCCTGGCGGCGATCGAGAACCAGGCCCCGGACCTCGTTCTGCTCGACGTCGTGATGCCGGGAGTCGACGGGTGGCAGCTCCTGCGCCGCCTCGAGGAGCGCCACGGTTCGATCCCGGTGATCATGTTCAGCGGCCAGGTCGACGAGAGCGGCGCCGCCGAGGCAGCCGAGCGCGGCGCACGAGGCTTCGTCGGGAAGCCGTTCGACCCGGAAGAGCTGCTCGCCCGCGCCCGCCAGCTCGTCCCCGTCTAACCGAGAAGGCGGGGAAGGGTGTGGATCGGCGCGGTGATCGGGCCCGGGCGCCGGCTGCCGCTTCGCGCGGCTGACTGATCCGCTGCGGCGGTCCGGTCGCGAGCCGGGGCTCCCCGATCTCGAGCGGGCGTAGCCTTCGGCATCAGTGCTGAGATGGGATAGGCAACTCGAGACGTGGATAGCCGATCACCGGGTCGGCTTACTGAACCCGGTCTTTCGCTGGCTGACCTACGCCGGGACGAGCGGCGCGGTCTGGCTCGCTCTGGCACTCGTGCTCGCCCTGTTCCGCAGACGCGTCCAGGTCTTCGTGTGGGTGCTGGCGGCGGAGCTTGCGGCCGATCTCTCCACCGACCTCCTCAAGGCGATCTTCGACCGCGCCCGCCCGCAGGTGTCCGCCCTCGTCGCGCGTCCACGCAGCGAGTCGTTCCCGTCCGGCCACGCCGCGACGAGCTTTGCCTGCGCGACCGTGATCGGAGCGCTCGAGCCGAGGCTGCGGGCGGCCGCATATGTGCTCGCGGCGGCGATCGCGTTCTCGCGGCTCTACGTCGGCGTCCACTACCCGCTCGATGTCCTCGCGGGCGCCGCCTGGGGCGTGGCGGTCGGCCTGGCCGTGCTGCGGGTCGCCCCCGGGGTCTCGGGCCGGCTGCGCGGCGCAGCGGAGAGCGCCCGCCGGAGCCCGGGGGACGAGCCGCGGAGCTAGAGATTCCTAGGCGGGGAGCCGGGGCTTCCCCCGTTCTCAGCCGTTCCGGAAAGCGGCGATCCCGCGGACGATGAAGAGCTGCTCGCCCGGCTTGACGAAACCGAGGCGGCGCGCCTCGCGGACGAGCTCCTCGCCCGTCCCGACGGTCGCGATGCGCGCCTGCAGCTGCCGCTGCTGGGCCTCGAGACGGCTCACCTGGCCCTCCCGGTTGTGGAGGACGGCCCGCGTGTGGTCGTAGGTGCGGAGCGGCTTCCAGTAGAGGAGCCCGACGAGGACGAGCGCCCCGAGGGCGAGCAGCCGGGTTGGCCGGAGCATGCGTTGATCTTCGCCCCGGCGATCGCCGGTCCTGCCGGTGCCGCGGCGGGCTAGGCGACGTCGACCTTGATCACGTTCGTCGAGCCGCTGCGGTTGACCGCCGTGCCGCCGATCAGGACGACGAGGTCGCCGTGGTCGATGATCCCCGCGTCGCGTGTCGTCGCGATCGTCCGCGCCCAGAGGTCCTCGACGTCGGCCGTGGACGGCATCAGCACCGGCAGGACGCCCCACTCGATCGCCATCTGCTGCACGGCGGTCTGGTGGTGGGAGAGGCCGACCATCGGGCGGCGGGGGCGCAGCCGGGCGATCTCGGAGGCGGTGCGGCCGGTCGCGGTCGCGACGACGATCGCCCTGGCCCCGAGCGCCTCGGCGAGGTCGGTCGCGACGTTCGACATCGCGCGCCTGACGTCGCCCCCGACCGTCGCCTCCGGGGTCTGGTGGCGATAGCCCATCGAGGGCTCGATCGCGCGCGCGATGCTGTCCATCGTCCGCACCGCCTCGAGCGGATAGGCGCCGACCGCTGTCTCGGCGGACAGCATCACGGCGGAGGTGCCGTCGAGGATCGCGTTGGCGACGTCGCTCGCCTCGGCGCGAGTCGGCTCGGCGTGCTCGACCATCGACTCGAGCATCTGGGTCGCCGTGATCACGGGCTTGCCGGCCTCGAGGCAGCGCAGGATGATCCGCTTCTGGAGCAGCGGCACCAGCGCGGCTCCCATCTCGACGCCGAGGTCGCCGCGGGCGACCATCACGCCGTCCGACTCGGCGACGACCTCGTCGAGAGCGTCGATCGCCTCCGCCTTCTCGATCTTCGCGATCACCCGGGCGTGCGAGCCGCGCTTGCGGATGATCTCCTTCAGCTCGCTGACGTCTCCGGCCGTCCGCACGAACGAGAGCGCGACGTAGTCGACCCCGAGCCCGAGCGCAAAGTCGAGGTCGGCGAGGTCCTTCTCGCCCAGCGACGGGACCGGGATCGGCACCCCGCGGGGGAGGTTGACGCCCTTGTTCGGCTTGACCTCGCCGCCGACGATCACGCGGCACCGCGCCCGCCCGCGATCGACCTCCTCGACGACCAGCCGGATCAGGCCGTCGTCGATCAGCACGTCGTGTCCGGGCTCGAGCACCTCGGTGATCGCCGACGGGGAGACGATCAGGTCGCCGTCGAGAGCCCGTTCCGCGCCCGCGACGAACACGATCGCCCCGTCGGCGAGCTGCCGCGGCGCAGCCAGGTCGCCGACGCGGAGCTTGGGCCCCTGCAGGTCGGCGATCAGCGCGAGCGGGCGGCGGAGCTCGGCCTGGACGGCCCTGGCGGTTGCGGCCCGCTCGGCGTGCTCCGCGTGCGTGCCGTGGGAGAAGTTGAGCCGGACGGCGTCCATCCCGGCCTCGGCGAGCGCACGCATCATCTCGTGCGAGCCCGAGCCCGGCCCGATCGTCGCAACGATCTTCGTCCGTCTGACAACCTGCCCCACTGCTTCCCCCTCTCCGCCGGCCGAGGCTAGCGCGAGAACCGCGGGAACGCCGACCACCCCGGATAGACGGCCCGCTCGCCGAGCTCCTCCTCGATCCGCAACAGCTGGTTGTACTTGGCGACGCGCTCGGACCGGGCCGGTGCGCCGGTCTTGATCTGGCCCGCGTTGGTCGCGACCGCCAGGTCGGCGATCGTCGTGTCCTCGGTCTCGCCCGAGCGGTGCGAGATGACGGCCGTGTACCCGGCGCCCTGGGCGAGCCGGATCGCCTCGAGCGTCTCGGTCAGCGTCCCGATCTGGTTCACCTTGACGAGGATCGAGTTGCGCGACTCCCTCGTCGATCCCGCGCCGGAGCCGCTCCGGGTTCGTCACGAAGATGTCGTCCCCGACGAGCTGGACCGTCTCGCCGAGCCGGCTCGTCTGCCCGGCCCACGCCGCCCAGTCGTCCTCGGCGGCCCCGTCCTCGAGCGAGACGATCGGGTAGCGCGCAACGAGGTCGGCCCAGAAGCCCGCCAGCTCGTCCGGGCCGAGCACGCGGCCCTCGAAGCGGTACGCGCCGTCCCGGTACACCTCGCTCGTCGCCGGGTCGAGCGCGACCGCGACGGTCCCGGCATGCCCCGCACGCTCGACCGCCTCGAGGATCGCCTCGATCGCCGCCTCGCTCGAGGGCAGGTCGGGCGCGAACCCGCCCTCGTCGCCGACGGCGGTCGCGAGCCCTCGCTCGTGGAGGACGGCCTTGAGGGCGTGGTAGACCTCGGCGCCGATCCGGATCGCCTCGGCGAACGAGGACGCGCCTGCCGGAACGACCATGAACTCCTGCAGGTCGATCGAGTTCGCGGCGTGAACGCCGCCGTTGATCACGTTCAGCATCGGGACGGGCAGGGTCCGCGCCCCCTCGCCGCCGAGGTGGCGGTAGAGCGGGACGCCGGCCTCGGCCGCGGCCGCCTTCGCGGCGGCGAGCGAGACGCCGAGGATGGCGTTCGCGCCGAGCCGGCCCTTGTTCGGCGTACCGTCGACCTCGATCAGGGCACGGTCGAGCGCGGCCTGATCGGCGGGCGTCGAGGCCGAGGACGGCGGCGCGGAGGACGCCGTTCACGTTGCCGACCGCCGTCGTGACGCCCTTGCCGCCCCACGGGGCGCCGCCGTCACGAAGCTCGACCGCCTCGTGGACTCCCGTCGAGGCCCCGGACGGGACCGTCGCCCGCCCGAACGCCCCGGATTCGAGCCGTGACGTCGACCTCCACGGTCGGGTTGCCGCGCGAGTCGAGCACCTGGCGCCCGTGAACATCGGTGATTCCGCTCATCGTGACTCCTTTGCGAGATCGAAGTACCGGTCCTGGACGGCGAGCGGGAGCCGGGCCCAGGTCTTGCCTTCGGCGGCGGCGAGGCGCTCGGCCTGCTCGACCCGCCACCGGAAGCGCGCGGCCGCTCCGCGCAGCTCCAGCTCGGGGTCGACGTTCAGCCGCCGTGCCACGTTGACGCAGGCAAAGAGGACGTCTCCGAGCTCGGCCGCCGCGGCCGGATCCGGCTCGCGGTCGGCCACCGGCTCGGCGCGAACCTCGGCCCGCAGCTCGCGCAGCTCGTCGTCGAGATCGGCGAGCGCGCCGGCCACGTCCGGGTAGTCGAAGCCGGCGGCGGCGGCCCGCCGCTGCACCTTCCGCGCGAGCAGGAGGGCGGGCAGCGTCTCGGGGACGTCGTGGAAGATCCCTTCGCGCGACTCCTGCTCGACCTTGAGCCGCTCCCAGTTCTCGCGCACCTGCGGCGCCGTGTCGGCCTCGACGTCCCCGAAGACGTGCGGATGGCGGGCGATCAGCTTCGCCGTCACGTTCCGCGCGACCGCCTCGAGATCGCCCGATCCCCTCTCGGACAGCAACAGGGCGAGGAAGTACGACTGGAAGAGCAGGTCGCCGAGCTCGTCGAGCAGCTTCGCGTCGTCGCCCGCCAGGGCGGCGTCGGCGACCTCGTAGGCCTCCTCGACCGTGTGCGGGACGATCGTCCGCTCCGTCTGCTCGCGGTCCCAGGGGCAGTCGCGCCGGAGCCGCTCGGTCAGCTCCTGGAGCTCGACCAGCGCGTCGGAGAGGGCCACCTCGGCTTACGTCGTCGTCGTGTTGCCGGCGGCGATCGCTGCGCACGGATCGGGCGACGGCTGATATCCGGCCTGATAGGTGATCTTGCTGCCCGAGCAGAAGCTCTTGGTGACGCCGGTCGAGCCAGGTCGTTCAGCGCCTGCTGCTGCTTGCTCGACTCGAGCTGCTTGCGAATCGCGGCCGCGGCCTTGGCCTCGGGCGTCGTCTTCGCGGGCACGATCGCGCCGGTCGGCTGGATCACGAACCAGCCGTACTGCGACGTGTTGACCGGCTTGAGGAGCACCCCGGTCTTCGAGCCGGCAGCGAAGACGGCCGCGTCGAACTCGGGCACGTCGCTGCCCTGCTTGGCCGTGAACTTGCCGCCGCTGTTCTTCGAGCCCGGATCCTGCGAGTACTTCTTCGCGAGCGCGGCGAAGCTCGCCGCCGGCCTTCAGCTGCGCGTAGATCTGCTGCGCGAGCGTCTCCTTGTTCTTGCCGACGAGGATCTCCTGGACGTTCCGCGTGGCCGGCAGCTGGTACTGGGTCAGGTTCTGCGCGTAGTAGGCCGCGATCTCGGCGCTCGAGGTCTTCGCGTTCTTCGTGACGGCGTTGTAGAGCTTCTGCTCGAGCAGCTTCTCGCGCAGGTTGTCGCGCACCTCGGCGTCGGTGAAGCCCTGCTGCTTCAGGCCCGCCATGTACTTCGCCTGGCTGCCCTGGAAGTACTTCTTCGTCAGCGCGTCGACCTGGGCCTGGATCTCCTTGTCGCTCACATCGAGGCCCAGCTTCTGGGCCTCGATGGCGAACTCGGCCTGCTGGACGAGCAGGTCGATGATGTTCGTCTTCAGCGAGGCGTACTGGCTCGAGCCGGCGGCCGGGAACGTCTGGCCCGACGCCTTCATGCTCGCGCGCTCCTGCGCCAGCGCCGAGTTGAACATCGGCCTGGGTGATGTGCTGCGAGCCGACGACGGCGATGTCCGTCGAGTCGACCTTGGCGCCGCTGCCGCCGCAGCCCGCGAAGAGCACGGCGGCGCCGAGCAGCACCGGGATCAGGCTCAGCTTCGCGGACGAGCGCAGCTTGCTAGATAGCTTCGTAGACGCAGTTCTCATAGGAGGCGCAGCGATCATGCGGCTTTGCGCGCACTCAGCATAGCATCGACAAGTCGCATGGCCGCGGCGAGATCCTGGTCGCGCAGCGTCACCTCGCGCTGGGAGGTCGAGTAGACCGCGGTGTCGACGAGCGCACGCAGCTCGCGCAGCTCGGCCGAGCCGAGCACGACCGGGCCGACGGAGACCTTGCCGCCGCGGAAGACGAGGTAGTCGGCGCCGAGCAGCGCCAGCTTCAGCTTCGCGTGCTGGATCGAGAAGAGGTTCTCGACGGGCTCGGGCAGCGGGCCGTAGCGATCCTCGGTCGCGACCCGGAGCTCGCGCAGCTCGTCCTCGTCCTCGACGAGCGCGAGCCGGCGGTGGAGGTCGATCTTGAGCGCCTCCGAGGCGATGTAGCTCGCAGGAACGTAGGCGTCGACGCGCGCATCGACCCGGACCGGGCGGGCCGCGAGCCGCCGCTGGCCGCTCAGCTCCGCCACGACCTCGTGGAGCATCTCGACGTAGAGCTCGAAGCCGAGCGCGGCGACGTGGCCGGACTGCTCGGCGCCGAGCAGGTCGCCGGCGCCGCGGATCTCGAGGTCGCGCATCGCGATCGCGAAGCCCGCCCCGAGCTCGGTGTGGTCGGCGAGCGTCGCGAGCCGCGCCCGCGCCTCGGCCGTCAGCTCCGAGGCGGCCGGATAGAACAGGTAGGCGTGCGGCGAGCACGTCGCGGCGGCCGACGCGTCCGCGGATCTGGTAGAGCTGGGCGAGGCCGAGGGCGTCGGCGCGCTCGACGATCAGCGTGTTCGCCTGCGGGATGTCGAGCCCCGACTCGATGATCGTGGTCGAGACGAGGACGTCGGCGTCGCCGGCGAGGAACGCGAGCATCCGGTCCTCGAGCTCGCGCTCGCCCATCTGGCCGTGCGCGACGATGCACGCGGAGCTCGGGGCAGAGCTGCGCGCAGCTTCTCGGCCGCCTCGTCGATCGTGTCGACGCGGTTGTGGAGGTAGAAGCTCTGGCCGCCGCGCCCCTTCTCCCGCGTCGAGCGCCTGCTGGACGAGCTCCTCGTCGTACTCGCCGACGTGGGTGCGGATCGGCCGGCGGCCTTCCGGCGGCGTCTCGATCACCGAGATGTCGCGCAGCCCGGCGAGCGACATGTGGAGCGTGCGCGGGATCGGCGTCGCGCTGAGCGCGAGCACGTCGACCTCGAGCCGCAGCTGGCGGAGCAGCTCCTTCTGGGCGACCCCGAACCGCTGCTCCTCGTCGACGATCGACGAGCCCGAGGTCCTTCGGGATCGCGTCGCGCGAGAGGATGCGGTGCGTCCCGATCAGGACGTCGACCTTGCCCTCGCCGAAGTCGGCGAGCACCTTCTTCACGTCGGCCGGCCTGCGGAAGCGCGAGACCATCTCGACCCGCACCGGGAAGTCGCGGTAGCGCTCGCGGAAGGTGTTCCAGTGCTGCTGGGCGAGGATCGTCGTCGGCACGAGCATCAGCACCTGCTTGCCGGCGACCGCGACGGTGAACGCGCCGCGGAGCGCGACCTCGGTCTTGCCGAAGCCGACGTCGCCGCAGACGAGCCGGTCCATCGGCCGGGGCGCCTCGAGGTCCTCCTTGACGGCCTCGATCGCGCGCGCCTGGTCCTCGGTCTCGCGGTAGGGGAAGTCGGCCTCGAGCCGCTCGATCCACTCCTGCTCGACGTCGTAGGCGATCCCGGGCCGCGTCTGGCGCTCGGCGTAGAGCTGGAGCAGCTCGCCGGCCATCTCGCGCAGGTGCTCGCGGGCGCGGGTCTTCAGGTTGTCCCACGCCTTGCCGCCGAGCTTCGAGAGCGTCGGCGCGCGCGAGTCGGCGCCGATGTAGCGCGAGACCTTGCCGATCTGCTCGTGCGGGACGTAGACGCGGTCGTCGCCGCGGAAGCCGAGCAGCAGGTAGTCGCGGGTGACGCCGGCGACCTCCCTCGTCTCGAAGCCGAGCAGCTGCGCGATCCCGTGGTCCTCGTGCACGACGTAGTCGCTCGTGCGCAGGTCGGAGAAGCTCGCGAGCGCCCGCCCGATCGGCGCGGTCGAGCGCGGCGGGCGGCGGCGGAAGACCTGGGTGTCCGGAAGCAGCGCGACGTCGAGGTCGCGCCAGACGAAGCCGCGGCGGGCCGGAGTGACCGCGAAGGCGAGCCCGAGGCCCGCAGGGTCGGCCCCGGGGACGAGCATGGTCGCCTCGACCCGGTTCAGGAGCGCGCGCCGCCGCTCCGCCTCGCCGCGGTGGGCGAACGCGACGACGACGTCGAGACCCTGCCGTACGAGGGCGGACAGCTCGTTCTCGGCCTCGGAGAGCCCGCGCGCGACGAGCGCCGGGCGCTGCGCGTCGAAGGAGAAGGGCTGGCCCTGCGGCAGCGTGTCGAGCTCGGTCGGGCCGGCCGAGGTCGAGCCCGGCGACTCCCTCCTCGCGCCCAGACCGCGCGGACCTCGTCCGGCTGCCAGACGAGGTCGGGCGGGCCGTCGAGCGGGAGCACGAGGTCGTCCGGGACCTCGACCGCCGCGTCGTCGTCGGGCAGGAGCACGTCGACGAGGTCGCGCCGGCGCTCCGCGGCGGGAAAGACGGCGATCTCGTCGACGTCCCGCAGCGCGCGCTGGGTGAAGGGCGAGAACGCGCGGATGCCCTCGATCTCGTCGCCGAAGAGCTCGATCCGGTAGCGGCTCGCGGCCCGTCGTCGGGAAGACGTCGACGAGGCCGCCGCGGACCGCGAACTGGCCGCGCTCCTCGACGCGCTCGACCCGCTCGTAGCCGGCGAGAGCGAGCGCTCCGGCGAGCGTCTCGATTCCCGGCTCGTCGCCGCGCGAGATGCGGAGCGGCGCGGGACGCGCCCCGGGGGGAGGCATCGGCTCGGCGAGGGCGAGCGCCGAGGAGCAGACGAGGCCTCCGTGGGCGAGCACCTCGAGCGCGCGCGCGCGCTCGCCGACGAGGTGCGGCGGCGGCTCGAGCCCCGAGCCCCAGCTGGACGCCGCGGGAGGGCAGCAGCGCGACCTGGTCCTCGCCGACGAACCAGCCGACGGCCTCGGCGGCGTCGCGCGCGTCGGCATCCTCCGGCAAGAGCACGCACAGCGCCCGGCCGACCTCCTCGTGGAGCGCCGCGAGCAGCAGCGGCAGGCCCGGCTCGGCGACGCGCGCTCTCGAGGGCAAGCGCGGCCGCGAGCGCGCGCAGGCGCTCGTCCGCGCGCAGGCGCTCGACGAGCGGATAGAGGATCGGGCGGTCCATGACGAAGGCCCGGAACGGCCGTTCCGGGGATCGCCATGGTAGCCGGGTCGCTAGTGGAACAGGGTTCGGAGCCGGAGCGAGGAGGCGCTCTGGTAGCCGGATGCGCGCCAGAGGCGCAGGGCGGCGGCGCGCCCGCGGCGGCCTCTCGCCGCGCCGGGCCGCGCCGGGCGGAGGAGACCAGGCGCCGCGCGCCGTCATAGCTCTGGCGGTACCAGGGGTCGTCGAGGCTCGTGATCTGGACGTCCGTGCCGGTGTGCGGCGCGTGGATGAAGCGGCCGCCGCCGACGTAGAGCCCGACGTGGCCGACGCCGTCGAAGAAGACGAGGTCGCCGGGGCGCAGGGAGCCGCGCGGTACGGGCACGCCGAGGTCGAAGTCGGCGTAGGAGCTGTGCGGGAGCCGCACGCCGAAGTGGCCGTAGACGAAGCGGACGAAGCCCGAGCAGTCGAAGCCCGTCCCCGGCGAGTCGCCGCCCCAGCTGTACGGGACGCCGAGCAGGTGCCGCGCGAAGCCGGCCGCCCGCGCGCCGAAGGCGACCCGGAGAGTGCCCGCATCCCCCGTGGGCCCGTGGGCCCGCGACCGCAGCCGCGGCGTCCAGAGCTGCCGGTGCGTCGCGCCGGCGACAGCCGCCTCGGCCCGGAAGGTGACGCAGTAGCCGAGGGCGAGAACGAGCGCAAGGAGACGGATGGTTGCGGTCATGGGGTGGCTTCCTCCAGGTTCGACCGGCAGCGGAACGCACGCCGGGATCGGTGGGAAGCCCCCAGTCCAGCAGGCCCCGGCCGGAGCGTCATGCCCCGATCGAGTGGTCTTCCACCCCCCGATCGGGGTGGGACCTACCGCGTCCGGTGCCCGGGCCCGGCGGGCTCAGCCCTCAGTTGAAGCGGCGTTGGGCGGCGTCGAGCCCCTCGGCGTCGAGCGTCTCGATCGCGTCGGCGGCACGGCCGACGAGGTCGTCGCGGTTCTCGTGCGGCTCGAAGTCGGAGAGGACGTAGTCGGCGAGCGGGCGCCGGTCGCCCCGGCCCGGACGGCCGACGCCGACCCGCAGGCGCAGGAAGTCGGGCGTGCCGAGCTGCTCCGTGACCGAGCGGAGACCGTTGTGGCCGGCGAGCCCGCCGCCGCGGCGTGCCTGCAGCCGGCCGGCCTCGAGATCGCTGTCGTCGTGGACGACCAGGACGGCGTCGGGCTCGAGCTTGAAGAACCCTGCGGCCGCCTTGACCGAGCGCCCGGAGTCGTTCATGTAGGTCTCCGGTTCGAGCAGCGCCACCCGGTGACCGTCGATCCTGACCTCCGCGAGCCGGCCGTTGAACTTGCTCCGCCAGGAGCCGCCGTGCCTGCGGGCGAGCTCCTCGACGACCATGAAACCGATGTTGTGGCGGTTCCCGGCGTACTCGCGGCCCGGGTTGCCGAGGCCCGCGACGAGCAGGTCGAGCGACGAGACGCGTTCCCCGCGCCTCCAGGGGAGTTGCACTACCCCTCTTCGGAGTCGCCGCCGCCGCTCTCCTCGGCCTCGGAAGCCGCCTCGCCCTCGGCCTCGGGCTCCTCGCCCTCGACTGCCTCGGTCGTCTCGGGCTCCTCCTCCACGCGCTGATGGGTGACCGTCGCCAGCACCGTCTCGTCGGGGTCGTCGAGCAGCGTGACCCCGGCCGGAATCTCGATGTCGGCGAGCCGGAGAGAGTCGCCGATCCCGAGCCCGGAGACGTCGGCGAGGAGATGCTGCGGCACCTCGAGCGGGAGCGCCTCGACGTTCACCTCGTTCGTCACCTGCGAGAGGACCCCGCCTTCCTTGACGCCCACCGCGTCGCCGACGATCGTGACCGAGACCGCGGTCTGGATCGGCTGGTCGAGCCGGACCTCCTGGAGGTCGACGTGGATGATCGTTCCGCGGATCTTGTCCCGCTGGTAGTCCTTGAGGATCGCCGAGTGCCCGGAGCCGCCGTCGATCGCGACGTCGAGCACCGCGTGCGAGCCGGCCGACGTCGTCAGCGCCGCGCGGAGCTCGCGCTCGCCGACCGCTATCGCGACCGGCTGCGAGCGGCCGTAGAGGACGCCCGGGATCAGGCCCTGCCTGCGCAGGCGCCTGGACTCGGAGGAACCGAGAGTGGTCCGCTCCGAGACGGTGAGCTTGACGCGCTCTCCGGCCACGGCCGACGATTGTAGCGGCCGGGCACCGGCCGGAGGGCGCGCTCCCGACCCCCGGCGCCGGCATGCGGAGGCCGGAACCGCCCGCCGGGGCCGCAGGCGGCGCCGCACGCCACGTGTATGGTGTGCCTTACATGACCACGGCCGCCAGCGAGAGCCTCCGGCTCACCCTGCGTGGATTCTCCCCGCGTGAGCTCGTCGCGCGCGCCGAGCGAGAGTGCAAGCAGCACTTCGGCGCCTGCGCGTGGCGGATCGACGAGGCGACCTGCAGCCCCTGCATGGGGAGCCTCGGCGGTCACGTGCGGCTCTACGAAGCCCGCATCGTCGCGAGCACCGTCGCCGGCTCGGACTGACGGGCGGCTACTCGTCCCCGGCGAGCGGGATCGAGTGGAAGAGCGCGGCCTTCCAGTCGCCGTCCTCGCGGCGGAAGATCATCGTCGTCGGGGCCGAGACATGCTGTGCCCCGCCGGCCAGCATGTAGTCCTGGTCGAGCCAGCAGGTGAGGACACCGGTGTCCCCCCAGATCTCCTCGTGGACGTCCCGGATCTCCGTGCTGACGTTCGAGACGGCCCCCAGCAGGTGGCGGAGATAGCGGTCGACCTCGTCCCATCCGCGCAGCCAGCCTCGCGAGATCTCGTCGACACCCTGCATGTCGGCGCTCGCCCCCGCCATCAACCGGTCGACGTCCATCGCGTCGAGGGCGGACATGAACTGCCTGGCAGTTGCCTCCAACGGTCCCGGCACGAACCCTCCCTTCCGCAGCGTTTGGGACGAGTTTCCGCTTTCGGGTCGCCTCCGTCAAGCACTTCGGCGACGCCGTATCGTTGACCGGTGCCCGCGGACGCGTTCCTGCTCGCCTTCGCGGCGGCGTGGATTCACGGCTCGAGCAACGTCTTCCTCGGCCGCCGCGCCGAGCCCGAGGCGGCGGTCGCCGTGATGCTCCTGATCGGGGTGCTCGCGTTCGCCCCGGTCGCGGCGCTGACCTGGCGCGTCGACGGCGGCGCCTGGCCGTACATCGCGGCCTCTGCCGCGCTCGAGCTCGGGTACTTCGCCTTCCTCGCAGCCGCCTATCGCGCCTCCGAGGTGAGCCTCGTCTACCCGGTGGCCCGCGGAGGAGCCCCCGTTCTCGTGCTGCTCGGCGCGGTCGTGTTCCTCGGCCACGGCACGAGCCCCGGCCAGATCGCCGGCGTCGTCGCCGTCGCCGCCGGCATCCTGCTCGTGCGGGGCGTGCGGATCGCGGTGGCAGCCGCCGACTCGCGCGGGTTCTCGCTCGCGCTCGTAACCGCGGTCTTCATCGCTGGCTACACGCTGATCGACAAGCAGGGCCTGGAGCACGCGGCTCCGATCCCGTACATCGAGCTCGTGCTGGTCGGCCCTGCCGTCCTCTACGGGCTCGCGATCTGGCGGGTGCGCGGCCTGCCCTCGCTCCGCGCCGAGACGACCTTCCGGCTCACGGCGATCGCGGTCATCCTCTTCGCCACCTACGTGCTGGTGCTGTTCGCGCTCCGGATCGCCCCTGCCGCGAGCGTCTCGGCGGTGCGGGAGACGAGCGTCGTCGTCGCCTCCGGGATCGCCGCGCTCGCCGCCCACGAGCGCGTCGGCCCGGCCCGGTTCGCGGGCGCAGTGCTGGTCGCGGCGGGGATCGCGCTGGTCGTGCTCGCGGGCTGACGGTCAGCGCCGAACGACGACCGTCCGGGCCAGGAAGCCGATCGCACCCAGGTGCCCCGTCTCGAACTGCCCGGCGGCGGTGACCGGAAGCGAGCGGCTCGCCGCCACCATGGGCCGGACGCTCGCACACCTGATTCGGGTTGCGGGGGCTGCGCCGGCCCTGCGTGAGCAGATGGTGCGGCGGTCGAGCACGAGCGTCACCGGCCGCCCGATCCGAACCCTGGGGCCGGCGAGCTGCTGCACGATCGTGGCCGCGAAGTGGCTCGGCGCGACCCAGCGGGAGACGCGGAGCTGCAGCTGCCACCCAGGAGCCTGCGCGGCGGGGGCCGAGGGAGCGAGGGCGCAGAGCGCGCAGACGAGGCCGGCCGCGGCGAGCCCGCCAGCCCGGAGCGAGAACGATTCCACGGGCCCACGATAGTTCCGCGGCCGGAGCGGCCGCAGCCGCCGGAGCTCGAGCCCCGCGGATCTGTGGTGTTGCGGCCTGGCGGGTGTCGATGAGGGCACTCCCGCGGGCGACGGCGCCTCCCGGATCGAGTCCGATCCGTTCGGTGTCACTCGTTGATCGAGCGTCCGCGAGGAGGCAATTACCCATGACACAGCAAGCCGTGCCGTCAGATCGCGAGGTCCGCGCCCAGCGGCCCGATCCTCGTTCCCCGGCGGGGCCGGTGACGACCTACCTCGAGCGGCTGCACCGCGGGCACGCCCGCACGGGCTTTCGGAACCGGGCGATCGCCCATCTCCTGCGCAACTTCGAGGTGATCGACGGGGCGCCGGAGGAGGTGGTCGACCTCTACTTCGCCCAGTGCGCGGCCCTCGTCGACTGCCGCGATCTCGCCCTGATGGCCGCGACTCTCGCAAACGGCGGCGTGCATCCGCTGACCGGCGAGCGCGCGATCTCCGCCGGGGCCGTCCGCACCGTCCTGAGCGTGATGACGAGCTGCGGGATGTACGACTCGGCAGGGGACTGGCTCCATGCGGTGGGCCTTCCGGCCAAGAGCGGCGTCTCGGGCGGCGTGCTCGCCGTCGTGCCCGGGCGGATGGGAATCGGGGTGTTCTCGCCGCTCCTCGACGAGCGGGGGAACAGCGTGCGCGGGATCGCGGTCTGCCGCGATCTCTCCCGCTCGCTCAACCTGCACGTCGTCGACCGGTCGAACAGCGACACCGTTCCGATTCGACGGCTCTACTCGGTCGCCGAGGCGGCCTCGCGCAGGCTGCGCAGCGACGCGCAGCGGCAGGCGCTGAGCGAGCACGGCACGCGCGCGCTGGTGGCGGAGCTCCAGGGCGAGCTCGCCTTCGACGCCCTGGAGGCGCTCGCGCGGCACGTGCTCTCACGGGACGCGCCGGCAGCTCCGACCGCCCTCGTCCTCGATCTGAGCCGGGTCGAGCACGCCGATCCATCGGCGGCGGCGCTCCTCGGCGACCTGGTCCGCGGGCTGGAAGCACAGGGCGCCCGGACCGACCTCGCCGGGGCCCGGCGCCACGAGGAGTTCGTCGCGGCGCTGATCGACGACCTCGTGCTCGGCGGCGGCCGCATGCCCTTCCTGTTCGGCGAGCTCGACCTGGCCCTCGAGCGCTACGAGGACGAGCTGCTCGACGCCGCCGGTGTCGAGCGGGTGACGCCGTCCGTGCCCCTTGCCGAGCACGAGCTTCTTTGCGGCCTCGACGCCCCGCAGGTCTCGCGGCTCGCGAAGCTGCTCGAGCGCCGCGCGTACGCTCCGGGAGAGCTCGTCATCCGCCGGGGCGACCCTGCGGGGGAGATCCTGCTCGTGACGAGCGGCGAGCTGAGCGTCGCCGTCGACGCACCGGGTGGGGAGCGGCGGCGGCTGGCCACGGTCTCCGGTGGGATGGTGCTCGGGCTCCTGTCGATCGACAACCGCGAAGGACGGACGGCCGATGTCTGGGCAGACAGCGAGGCGGAATGCCACATCCTGTCGCTCGCGGACTTCGATGCGCTCACGACCCACGATCCGGAGCTGAAGTGCCGGCTGCTCGAGAACCTCCTCGCGCGCGCGAGCGATCTCGCCCGGCGCCTCGATCGGGAGCTGATGGTCGCGCGGGCCTGAGGCGTACCCGGCCGGCCCCGGGCCGCTCCCCGCCCCTCACGCCTCCAGGGGGTCTGACCCCCTCACACCGCCAGGGGTCTGACCCCTTGCGGTGTGAGGGTTGGATCCGCGGAGATGCCGCCGCCCGGGAGCGAGCTCCGCCGCCGCTCGAGGGGGTCACAGTCCACGCGGCTCGCTGCGGCGTCGACTTCGCGATCCTCTTCGCCGACCGGCACGATCTGTACGAGCGGTCGGGCTGGGGCTCGCCTCGAATCCCTGCGCGTGGCCAAGGATCGACGACCACCGGATGCTCGGGATCGCCCCGGCAACCTCCCTCGCCGCTGTGCCGAAGGTGAAGCCGATCGGCGAGCCCGCGTGGCCGCCGGGAGAGGTCGATCTGCTGGGCCACAGTGTTCTGATCGCCCCGGCGGGCGGTACGAGTCACTCGATCGAGTGATTGTCCAGGGGAGGTCGCGGCTTCGACATACCTCGGGTGAGCACCGATCTCCAGCAGGAGCCGTTCGCCGTCGACCCGCTGACGGGCTTCGGCAGTCGAGGGGCGTTGCTGGCCGACCTCGCGTCGGCGGTCGATCGAGCGCACGAGCCGAGCGTCTTCGCGGTCTTCGGGCTCGACGGGCTGGACGAGTACGAGGAGGCGCACGGCACCGCCGAGACGAACGCCGTCATCGCGGCCCTCGCCGGGGAGTTCGCCCGCCTCGTCTGCCCGGAGGGCGTCTGCTACGCGCCGCGCCGGCGTGAGTTCTGCGCGCTCTTCGACCTACCGTTCGCCGCCGTCTCGCCGATTCTCGCCGCCGCGGCGATCGCCATCAGGCGGGAGGGCGCGATCGCGCTCGTCACCGCGGCGTTCGGGATCGCGCTGCTCCCCCACCAGGCCGACTCGCCTGTCGGCGCTCTGGTCGTCGCCGACCGCCGGCTCGACCAGGCGCGGAGAGCCCAACGAAGAGCCCGGCCCGTTCGGGGGTAGAGAGAGGCGATCGAAACGGCGCCGGAAGCGCTCGCCGGCCGCTGCGATCGCTCACGACCTGTCGAAGAGGACGCGCTCGATCCGCCTGTCCGGGACGAACCAGATGATCGCGACGGCCACGAAGAGCGCGACCGAGACCCACGGGACGGCGAAGGAGAAGGCCAGCGCGACGACGTACGCGGCCAGCGACATCTTGCCCTTGCGGTCGCTCCCGATCGCCTCCGCGAGCTTCGACTCGGGCCCGTGCGAGGCTAGGAGGCAGATCGTCAGGATCGTGTACGCGACCGCGCAGCCGAGGAGCACGATCGCATAGACGGCGACGGGGCCGGGCTGGACGCCCGCCTCGCCGAGCCAGGCGGTTGCGATCGGGGTCAGCGAAAGGCAGAACAGCAGGCCGATGTTCGCCCACAGCGTCCGGCCGTCGATCCGGTGGACGACCTGCATCAGGTGGTGGTGGTTGACCCAGTAGATCGCGACGAAGACGAAGCTGAGCAGGTAGGCGAGCAGGCGGCCCTTCTCGTCCAGGATGTCGGCCAGGTGGCGTCCCGCCGGCGGCCGCAGCTCGAGGACGAGAATGGTGATGAGGATCGCGATCACGCCGTCTGTGAACGCGTTCATCCGCTCCGGCCGCATCGCGCGACTATGCCACCTCGCCCGCGACTCCGAGCCCGGGTGGTGTCCCGACGCGGCCGCCCTGCCCCCCCGGTGGCGGCGCCTGCGGTCCCGTGCTCTGCTCGTCGAGCCCGTCAGCGCCCGGCTGCGAGCGCCACGAGCGAGACGGCCTCGGGGGGCGAAATCCGGTCGGTGTTCACGACCAGGTCGTACTGGGTCGACAGCTCGGTCTTGGTGCCGTAGAACCGCTTCAGGTAGTCGGCCCGGGCCGTGTCGGACTGGTCGACCGCCCGGGCGGCGTCCCTCTCGCCCAGCTCACGCTCCGCTGCGACGCGAGCCTGCCGGATCGGCTGCGAGGCGGTGACCAGCACGCGCAGGACATCCGGCTGCGAAGCGAGCGCATGCGAGGCGGCATGGGCGACGATCACCACGTCCCCGCGTCCGGCCGCCTCCTCGATCGCGATGCGGATCAGGTCGCGCAGCTCGACGTCCGCCGGCTCTCCCGCCCCGGCGAGGCCGCCGGCATGGGCGAAGGCGCCCGGGTCGAGGCCCGGTCGCACCGCCACGTTCGTCCCGAGCCCGAGGATCGCGCGCTCGATGAACGAGCGGCGCCGTTCGACGTCGGCCACCACCGCCGGCTCGACCCCGGCCCCGGCCGCGGCCTCGAGGACGATCTCCTCGTCGACGAGCGCGAACCCGAGCTTCTCGGCGATCCCCCGGGCGACCTCGCGCATCCGGGCACCATCCGGCCCGGACACGCAGACGACCCGGCAAACCATGCTCGGACGCTACGACAGCCACCCGACGCCGTCAAGTGGCCGCCCCGCCGCCGGCGCCAGGCCGGCGCCGTCTGCTCGATCGTCCACGCCGGGGCCGCCGCCCGACGGGCGGTGCGGCGCTCGAACCGCGCAGAAAGGGCCGGCTCCAGGACCGCCGTGACAGCCCGGGCCAGAGCGGCCTCATCCCCGACCTCGGACTCTCCCGCCAGCCGAGCCGGCGGGAGAGTCCGAGCGGGTGGTGATCAGTTGCCGTTGATCGAGAAGGCGTACAGCTTGTTGTTGCCCGTCCAGGGCGGGATGCCGAGATGCGCATAGCCCGAGCCCCAATAGACGGTGTTGTGCACGACCGCCGGGCCGGCGTTGACCAGCCGCCGGCGGCGAAGCTCCAGAGTACGTTTCCGTTCGAGGAGTCGAGCGCAAACATGTTGTTCCCCGACGGATTCATGTCGCTCACGTACACGACGCCGTTGGCGACGGTCGCGGGGCCCAGTGCCGTCCAGTTGCCCGGGCTCGCGACCTGCCAGTTGATCGCTCCGGTGGCCGGGTCGAGCGCGGCCCAGGTGCCGCCGGTCGCCGTCCCGCTCAGAACGGGAGGGCGCGTTGCCTCGGCTGCCCCTCCCCCCCGCGCACTGGGTCGTCGTCCTCTGCTGCCCTCCGCTCGCGGCCCGCGAGTTCGGACTCGAGGAAACCAACGCGAGTATCCGAGGTAATTTCGGGCGTGAACTCGCTCTAGGTAGGCCGAGACGACCGACACGGCGATGTCACGGCCGGCACCTTTGGGGCCGTCGATCAGCCCGCGTAACCGGGCTTTCTCGGCTGGCTCATCGGCTTGAGCCTCAGCCGCCTCGAGCGCCGTTACGAGCTCGGCGAGAAGCCGTTCTGCGGATGGCCATGAGCTGAGCCAACCGCATAGCTGGGCGAGCAGCGAGCGCGCCCGGTCGCCCTCCACGGCCGCGTTGATCGGATCGGAGACGATCGAGCTATGTCCTCCGAGCAACGGAAAGAGGCGGCGGAACTCGTCTTCAGCTTCCATTCCCGCCACGAGTTCGGCGGACTCGGTACGGGCACGGTTATACGTCTCGATAAGGACCGGCGTCGCGGTGAGGGGATCCGGCGGAGACGCCGCCACGGCGGCGTCGACCAACCCTTTCAACCGGATGACCTTGGCGAGCTCGAGCGGCATGAGACCTCCCTATTCGTCGTTGTCTGATTCAGGAGAGTTCAGGAATGCGGCGTCGAGCGTGTGACAACGAACGTCACCGCGGCCACCCGGCATCGTCCGGCGCTCGGATCGCCACCGACCCATCAGCGCCCCACCCTACGGATCGTGAAATCGGGGTTTTTCGGCGCGCTCAGTTACAAGTTTCAGGTACAAAGAACGGCTCAGCCGCTTGGCTGAGCCGTTCTTCTTAGAAGAGCTGGTTCTCGCCGCCGAAGATCGCCGAGACCGAGTCGTCGGCGAAGACGTTCATGATCGTCTCGGCGAGCAGGCCCGAGACCGGGAGGACGGTCAGCTTGTCCGGGCGCGAGAGCGGATCGATCGGGACCGTGTCGGTGACGACGATGCCCTTGATCGCCTCCAGCCGCGCGAACTCCTCGAGGGCGCTGCCGCAGAAGAGCGCCGTGGGTCGCGAACAGCCAGACCTCGCTGGCACCGTGCTCCTGCAGGGCGTGGACGTTCGCCTTCATCGTCCCGCCGGTCATGATCACGTCGTCGCCGATGATCGCGCGCTTGCCGTCGACGCGGCCGGCGATCTCGGTCACGGTGGCGACGTCGTGGGCGGGGCGTGACTTGTGCATGATCGCGAACTCGGACTCGATCATCTCCGCGAAGCGCTCCGCCTGCTTCGCGCGGCCCGTGTCGGGCGAGACCGAGACGACCCCCTCGCCGTGCGAGGCCGAGGTCGCGGAAGTGGCGCGCGAAGAGCGGCAGCGCGGTCATGTGGTCGACCGGGATCGTGAAGAAGCCCTGGATCTGGCCGGCGTGGAGGTCCATCGTCAGGATCCGGTCGGCGCCGGCGACCTGCAGCATGTCGGCGACGAGGCGGGCGGTGATCGGCTCGCGCGGCTTCGCCTTGCGGTCCTGGCGGGCGTAGGGGAAGAGCGGGATCACCGCGGTGATCCGCTTCGCCGAGCCGAGCTTCGCCGCCTGGATCATCTGCAGCAGCTCCATCAGGTTCCGGTCGATCGGCTCGCAGCCGGTCTGGACGAGGAAGAGGTCGGAGCCGCGGATCGACTCGTCGTAGCGGACTGTACGTCTCGCCGTTCGCGAAGTCTCGGTCGTCGACCTCGCCGAGCTCGACGCCGAGCTGCTCGGCGATCGCGCTCGGCGAGCTCGGGGTGCGAGCGTCCCGCGAACACCATCAGGCGCTTCTGCGGCCCGCGCTCGATCCAGTGGCCGGGCTGCGGCTCGCTCACGACGGCCAGGTCCGACCTCGTCGAGCCCCGGAAGCACGAGCTCACTCGTCCCGCTGCCGAGCTGCATACCCCTCCTTGTTCTCCTGGCGGGCGCGGGCGATCCGCGAGCGCACCTGCGGGCACATCCTTCGTGATCGTCGATCCAGCTGCGGTCCATGCTCCGTCTCCGACCTCGACAGGGGCGACGAAGCCATTCTGGATACCGGTCCTGACGTTCCTGCCGATCCGGCGTGCGCTTCTTCGGGGCGCCGGGCTGGTGCGCGAAGTTCGCGGTGATCGTCCCCGGCGCCGATATTCGTGTCCTCGCCGATCTCGGCGTCGCCGATGTACGACTGATGAGGCACCTTGGTCCGCGGCCCGATGCGTGAGTTCTTGATCTCCACGAAGGTACCCGCCTTCGAATCCGCCTCCGAGGACAGTGCCGGGACGAAGGTAACAGAACGGGCCGACCGTCGCGCCGGGTCCGATCTCGGCGTCGACGGCGACCGTGTGCGGGTGGATCTCGGCCAGCGCCGCAACCGTGGTGCGGCCTCGCAGGACGACGAACGGATGAATGGTCACGTCCGGCTCGAGCTCGACCTCCGGATCGATCCAGGTCGACGACGGGTCGACGATCGTCACGCCGGCGAGCATGTGTGCGCGGTTGATCCGGTCGCGCAGGCCGGCCGCGACGACCGCGAGCTCCTCGCGGGTGTTGATCCCCTCGACCTCGAACGGATCGGGCGCGACGTGGACGGCGACGCGGTCGCCGTCGCCGACGAGGAGCGCCGATCGTGTCGGTGAGGTAGAGCTCGCCCTGGGCGTTGTGCGACTCGAGCCGCTCGAGGGCCGGCCACAGCTTCGCCGCCCGGAAGACGTAGATGCCGGAGTTGACCTCGCCGAGCGCGAGCTCCTCGGCGCTCGCGTCGGCGGCCTCGACGATCCCGGCGACGCCGCCTGCCGCATCGCGCACGATCCGGCCGTAGCTCGCGCGCCGTCCGGCGGCCTCGAACGAGAGCACGGTCGCGGCGGCCCCGGAGCCGCGGTGGGCGCCGATCAGCGCACGGACGAGGTCGGCGGTGAGGCCCGGCACGTCGCCGCTCAGGACGAGAACGTCGCCGTCGAAGCCGGCGAGCGCCGACCCGGCCGAGCGCACCGCGTCGCCGGTGCCGCGCGGCACCTCCTGGATCGCGACCTCGACCTCGGCGCCCTCGAAGGCGGCGCGGCCCTCCGGCGAGCAGACGACGACGACGCGGTCGCCGCCGGCCGTCCGCGCGGCGAGGATCACCCAGTCGACCATCCGCCGGCCGAGCAGCGGATGGAAGTGCTTCGGGACGGCGGAGCGCATGCGCGTGCCGAGCCCGGCGGCCAGGACGACGGCTGCGATCGGCGTATCGCTCACGTCAGCAAGGTGTCGATGGCTGGGGCGCCAGGATTCGAACCTGGGATCGCGGGACCAAAACCCGCTGCCTTACCACTTGGCTACGCCCCACTGCGGCCCGAGTATAGGCGCGGGCCCGCGGCGCGCCCGGTCGATTACAGTCGCTCGCGCTCGGCGAAGAGGATCACCAGGGCGACCACGGCGGTGATCGCGATCGCGACGATCGCCGCCCACTTCGCGATCGTGAGCACGATCGGGACGAGCACGGCGATCGCCTGCGAGGCGGCGAAGATCCAGCTCACCTGGCGGGCGGTGGCCGAGCTGGTACTTGCCGGGCGGCCAGGAACCAGAACGCGACCGCGGCGATCGCGAGGACGTAGACCGCGAGGTGCGGGATCACGCTGCAGCAGGACGAGCAGGCCCTCGTCGGCGGCGATCCAGAGGGTGATCCGGAAGCGGTGGACGCGCAGGTACCTCGCGGGCTTCGAATCCCCGTGCTCGAGGACGTTCGCGCTCGTGCTCATCGCCCGTCAAACGTACCACGCAGGGGCGGCGAGCCAGGTCTCGCCGAGGCCTCCCACCGCCTCGGCAGCCCGCTCCGCGGCGGGGCGGTCGGCGAAGAGCGCGTAGAGCGTCGGGCCGGCGCCGCTGACATCGGCCCGGAACGCGCCGAGCCCGCGCAGCCGGCGGGCGAGCGGCGAGCCGGCGAGGTCGTTCGGCGGCAGCGCGGCGAGGTCGGCCGCCGCGCCCGCGGCGGCGATCTCGAGCACCTTCGCCCGCCGCTCCGCGAAGCCCGCCTCGCCGTCGAAGCGGACGTAGACCTCGCCGGTCGAGTGCTTGCGCTCGCCCGTGCGGGCAGCAGCAGGAGCACGGAGTAGTCCTGGGGCAGATCGAGCGGCTCGAGCGTCGCGCCGTCGCCGGTGCCCGAGCTGCGGCCCCGGCTCGAGGAAGAACGGAACGTCGACGCCGAGCGGACGGGCGAGCTCGTGCAGCCTCGCCTGCGGGAGCGGCTCGCCGAGGAGCCCGTTGGCGAGTCGGATCGCTGTTGCCGCGTCGGAGCTGCCGCCGCCGAGGCCGGCGGCGACGGGGATGCGCTTCTCGATCCGGGCCCGCCAGCGCGGCTCGACCCCGGCGGCGGCGGCGACCGACTCGAGCGCCCGCCGGACGAGCGTGTCCTCGGCGAAGCCCTCGACGGCGAGCCGCGGGCGCCGGCTCGAGCGAGACCGTGTCGCAGAGGTCGACGCGCTGCAGGATCGTCGCGACCTCGTGCAGCCCGTCGTCCCGCGACGGGCCGACGACGAGCGCGAGATTGATCTTCGCGGGAGCCGAGCGCGACGGTCATCCGAGCGCCGCCGCGAGAGCGACGAACTCGGGCGGGCCGGAGCTCCTCGGCGCGCGCGCCGGCGCGTCGCGGCCGATCGCGCTCGAGCGCCGCGGCGGCCTCTCGCGCGTGAGGCGAGGCCCGACGAGCGCGAGCGAGTTCGCGAGCGTCTTGCGGCGGTGGGCGAACGCGGCCTCGACGAGCCGCTTGACGCCCGGGTCGGGATCCCGGCCGCGGTGCGCCGGAACGCGACGAGCGCGGACTCGACGTTCGGGCGCGGGCGGAAGACCTCGCGCGAGACCGGGTGGAACCCGGTCCGCTCGGTCGCGAGCTGCAGCAGGACCGAGACGGCGCCGTAGGCCTTCGTCCCGGGCACGGCGAAGAAGCGGTCGGCGACCTCCCGCTGCACCATCACGCACCAGGCCGCGACGGTCGGGAAGGCGGTCGAGGCTCTCGACGACGAGCGGGGTGGCGATGTTGTAGGGCAGGTTCGCGACGAGCTTGGTCGGCGGCGGGTACGAGCGTCGCCGGGTCGAGCGCGAGCGCGTCGAGCCAGTGGAGGGTCGTGCGCGGGCACCTCGCGCAGGCTCGGCTCGAGCGAGCGGTCGAGCTCGACGGCGTGCACGTGCGCGACCCGCGCGGCGAGGTAGCGGGTCAGGATGCCGAGGCCCGGGCCCGACCTCGAGCACGACGTCATCCGGCTCGAGGTCGGCGAGCCGCCCGATCACCCCGAGGATGTTGTCGTCGACCAGGAAGTGCTGGCCGAGCTGCCTTCTTCGGGACGACGTTCACAAGCCGGAAGGCCGCGGTCGCGTTCGCGTCGATCTGCGCCCCGAGCTCGGCGGCCTCCTCCCCGCGCGCCTCGGCGAGCGGCCGCGAGCGTGTGCATGCACGTAGGCCGGCTCGTTGCGGCGCCCTCGAACCGGCTGCGGGGCGAGGTACGGGCTGTCGGTCTCGGCGAGCAGCCGGTCGGCGCGGCACGAGCCTCGCGGCCTCGCGCAGCTCGGGGGCCTTCGGGTAGGTGACGTTGCCGGCGAACGAGACGTACCAGCCGCGCTCGAGCGCGGGCTCGAGCAACGCCGGCGAGGAGAAGCAGTGGAGGATGACCGTGCCCCCGAAGCCGGCGAGCGCCGCGAGCGTGTCCTCGTCGGCCGCCCGCGTGTGGATCACGACGGGCTTGCCGAGCTCGGCGGCGAGCTCGAGCTGCCCCTCGAACAGGCGCCGCTGCGCGTCGCGGGGCGCGTAGTCGCGGAAGTAGTCGAGCCCCGTCTCCCCGACCGCGACCGCGCGGTCGTCGGCGAGCAGCTCGCGAAGCTCGTCGAGCCGCGCCGCATCGGCGCCACCTGCCTCGTGCGGGTGGATGCCGAGGCTCGCGTAGACGCCCTCGTGGCGCCGGGCGAGCTCGAGCGCGCTCGGCGCCGTCGGCGATCGAGGTCGACACGGCGATCACCCGCTCGGACGCCTGCCTCGCGCGGCGCGCGCCGAGGACCGCCGGCGCCTCGCCGAGGTCGAGGTGCGCGTGCGTGTCGATCACGTGCGGCCGAGCTCGTCGTCGACGATCGACGGGTCGAGCTTGCGGAAGAGCGGCCGCGGCTCGCGCAGCGGCTGCCCCGGCGGTAGCGTCGCTCGGCTGCCAGGTGCCGATCCAGCTCGCGTAGTCGCCGGTCAGCACCTCGTGCCGGCGGCCGTCCTCCTCGACCACCGGGCGGAACTCGAGCGGCCCGGCGAGCCAGCCCTCGTAGCCGAGCAGCTCGTGCAGCTGCTGCGAGGTGTGCGGCAGGAACGGCGTGAAGATCACCTTGAGGCTGTCGACGGCGCGCAGGGCGACGTAGAGCACGGTCGCCGCCCGGTCGCGGTCGGTCTTCACGAGCGCCCACGGCGCCTGGTCGCTCACGTACTGGTTGACCTCCGAGGAGAGCCGCATCGCCTCGCCGAGCGCGGCGCGGAAGCGGCCGCGCTCGATCAGCGCGCCGACCTCGTCGAAGCCGCCGTCGATCGTCGCGAGGAGCGCACGAGTCGGGCTCGGTCAGCTCGCCCGGCTCGGGAACGGCGCCGAAGTTGCGGTGGGCGTTCGTGAGCGTCCGGTTGACGAGGTTGCCCCAGTTCGCGAGCAGCTCGTCGTTGTTGCGGCGGACGAACTCCGCCCAGGTGAAGTCGGTGTCCTGGGTCTCGGGGCTCGCCGGCGACGAGGTAGTAGCGGAGCGCGTCGGCGTCGTAGCGCTCGAGGAAGTCGCGAACGAAGATCGAGTAGCCGCGGCTCGTCGAGAACTGCTTTCCCTCCATCGGTCAGGAACTCGGTCGCGACGACGTTGCGTCGGCAGCGCGAGCTCGCCGCGCCCGGCGCCGTACTCGCCGCCCTCGCCGTAGCCGAGCAGCATCGCACGGCCAGATCACGGTGTGGAAGACGACGTTGTCCTTGCCCTGGAAGTAGTAGTGCTCCGACTCGGGGTTCTGCCACCACTCGCGCCAGGCATCCGGATCGCCGGTCGTGGCCGCCCATTCGATCGAGGCCGAGAGGTAGCCGATCACCGCGTCGAACCAGACGTAGATCCGCTTGTTCTCGTCCTCGGCGTAGCCCGGGCACCGGGATCCGGACGCCCCAGTCGAGGTCGCGCGTGATCGGGCGCGGCCGGATCTCGTCGAGCAGGGCGAGCGAGAAGTTCCGGACGTTCGGCCGCCAGTCGTCGTGCGACGAGATCCAGGCGCGGAGCCGGTCGGCGAACTGCGGCAGGTCGAGGAACAGGTGCTTCGTCTCGCGGAACTCCGGCATCGAGCCGTCGATCCGCGAGCGCGGCTCGATCAGGTCGGTCGGGTCGAGCTGGTTGCCGCAGTTGTCGCACTGGTCGCCGCGCGCCTCCGGGTAGCCGCAGATCGGGCACGTGCCCTCGATGTACCGGTCGGGGAGCGTGTGGCCGGTGACGGGGGAGAACGAGACGAGCATCTCGCGCTCGACGATCGCGCCGTGCTCGTACAGCGTCCGGAACAGGTCCTGCGTGACGAGCTCGTGGTTGAGCGTCGTCGTGCGCGAGAACAGGTCGTAGGAGAGGCCCGAGCCGCTGGAAGTCCTCGCGGAACGACTGGTTGTAGTAGTCGGCGACCTCACCGTACGGCTTGCCTTCCCTGTCGGCGGCCACCATCACCGGCGTGCCGTGCTCGTCCGTCCCGCTCACCATGAGCACGTCGTTGCCCCGCAGCCGGTGGTAGCGGGCGAACACGTCCGAGGGACGCCGAACCCGGCGACGTGCCCGAGGTGCCGGTGCCCCGCCGCATACGGCCACGCCGGCGCCACCAGGATCTTCCGTGGCTTGCCATCGAGAGCAATCATACGAGGGGCCGCCGCGGGCACCCGCCGGCGGTAGCCGAGAGCCAGAGCCGCTGCGACGAGCGCCGGCACCACCGCCGCGAGCCAGCGCAGCCCGGCTGAGCCGTCCGGCCGGGCCGTGGGCGCCCCGCCCCTCCGCCGGGCCCGCGCGGCCGGATGGACCGGCGCAGGCGAAGGCCGCGCGCTCGGCTGCCCCGCAGCAGCCGCCCCCGCGGCGAGTCCTGCGACGACACCGCTGAGCCCAGCGACGGGCAGCACCGTCCGGGACGCCGGACGGCCTCGGCGCCGCAATACGACAGCGCGCGGACCTGGGCGAGCCGGAACGGCGGCAGGGCGAGCCCGCGATGCGGGTACGGCCGCAGGCACCAGGGTCGAGCTCGGCGCGACCATCCGCGGGTGTGCGGCAACCGGCGACGGGGCGGGCGACTCGACGACCGCGCCCGGAGGACGCACGGCCGGAGGCTGCCGCACGCTCACGGATCGCGCGGCCGCGCTCGATCCGACCGGGCCGGCCCAGCTGTCGGGCGGCACGGCGCTCTGCGCCGATACGAAGCGTGAACCGCCGGCCCGGTGGGATGACACCGTCGCGGGGGCAGCGGCAGGTACCCGGGCCGCTCCGGCCGGTGCGACAGCCGGTCGGACCGTCCGAGCGGCGATCAGCCCGGCCGACACCTGCTCGACCCGGACCGGAGCCGCACCGGGATCCGCCTCCCCTCTCGGGGCCTGCGCGCGGCCGCTCACGACCCGGCCGCCTCCGCCGACGTCGGCCGGAGCGGCTCCGCCGCTCGAAGCCCGACCGCCGTCGCCGACCGGAGCCTGACCCGTGACCCCCGCGGGAGCCGGAGCAGCCTCGCCGGCAGCGGCCGGGTCCGCTCCGGCGGCCGTGGCCGGATCCGTTTCGCCGACCGGGCCCGGATCGACGCCGACCGGGTCGGCCGGATCGGCGCCGTCGACCGAGGCCGGATCGGCACCATCCCCCGGCGCAGGAGCGGCTCCGGGCTCGGGAGCGGCGTCGACCGGGTCGGGCGCGACCGTGTCTCCCGGAGCCGAGGCGACGGGCACCGCGGGGGTTGGCGGCGACGTCGAGTCGCCGGGATCGCCGGCGCTTGCGGTGACCGGGCTCGCTTGCGCCGGCGGCGGCAGCAGCGTCAGCGGGTCGACGTACCCCTGGTCCTGATCGGCGTGCCGGATCCCGAGCTGGACGTACGGGCCGCTCACCTCCGGGTCGCCGCTCGGGCCGATCGTCCCGACGCCGTCGCCTTCCGCGACCGTCGCGCCCTTGGCCACCGCGATCGACCCCAGCTGGGTGAGCGTCACCGACCAGCCGTCGGGGGTGAGGATCGCTGACCGACATGCCGCTGCCGGGCACGGTTCCGGCGAACGTGACGAGTCCCGCCGCGGGCGCCAGGACCGGAGCGGCCGCGCCGCCGCCGATGTCGATGCCGCGATGCTGGCCGGCTCCGTACGGATGCGCCGGATCGAAGGAGAACGCCATCAACACGGGGCCGTCGACCGGCCACGTCCAGGCCCCGGCCGGGGCGGACGACGACCAACGCAACGACGAGGACGACAAGGAAACGGCGCATCGAGACCACCTCTGCTGTCAGGGAAGGAGAACGTTGCCAGATGTGCGAACGCGTGTTCGATTCCACCCTAGGCGGTTCGAGATCGGTTGTCAAAAAAGATTACAGTCTTGTCACAAAGACCGCCGGTAGAGCTCGTTGCGGGCCGTCCCGGCGAGTCGGGAGACGACCTCGGCTGCCACCTTGCGCGGCGTTCCGGCCTCCAGCAGGTCGGCGACCGCGCGCGACCGCGTCTTCGGCGGCGGCGGCCGCCGCCGCGCGACCCTCGCCGGGCCCGAGCACGAGCGTGATCTCACCCTTCGGCGGCTCGGAGAACCGCTCGGCGACGCTCCGCTGCGGGCCCCCGCACGACCTCCTCGAAGCGCTTCGTCAGCTCCCGGCAGACCGCCACGTCGCCGCTCCGGCGAGCGCGTCGGCCAGCGATCGCAGCGAGGCCGGGAGACGCTTCGGCGACTCGAACGCGACCACGGGCCAGCGCCAGCCGCGCGAGCTCTTCCCAGAGCGCAGCGCAGCTCGGTCGCCCGCCGCGGCAGGAAGCCGACGAACAGGTACCGCTCCGAGACGAGCCCGCTCGCGACGAGTGCCGTCTCGACCGCCGAGGCGCCGGGAAGCACCGTCACCGGCCGCCCCGGCGTCGAGCGCCGCCCGCACGAGCAGCGCGCCCCGGGTCGGAGATCCCCGGCAGCCCGGCGTCGGAGACGAGCGCCACGCGCTCACCCGCAGCGAGTCAGCGGCAGGATCTCCGTCACGCGCGCGGCCTCGTTGTGCTCGTGGAACGAGAGCAGGCGGGCCCTGATCCCGTGCCGCTCGAGCAGCGCAATCGGTGTGCCGCGTGTCCTCGGCGAGGACGAGATCGGCCTCGCGAAGCTCGGCGAGCACGCGCAGCGTCACGTCCTCGAGGTTCCCGATCGGGGTCGCGCAGACGGCGAGCGGCACGTAGCCGACGCCCCTGCTAGCCGAGCGCCTCGAACGCGACCAGGCCGGCGCCGATCACGCCGGCGAGCGGACCGAGCTCGGCCACCGCGAGCCGCACGTCGTCGCCGCCGGGCGCGAGCACCTCACGCCGCATCACCTCGCGCACCGGCTCGAGCAGGAGGTCGGCCGCGGCGACGCCGAACCCACCGCCGATCACGACGACGTCCGGGTCGAAGAGATTGACGAGCGAGGAGATCGCCATGCCGAGGTGGCGCCCGATCTCGTCGAGCGCCGGATGGCGCTGCTCGACGAGGTCGCGCGCGGTCGCGTCGGGGCCGAGCACCTCCCGGGCGAGCCTGTCGGCTGCGAGGCCGGAGCAGTACGACTCGACGTGGCCCCGTCCGGTGCACGATCCCCTGGCACGGCTCGCCGTCCTCGACGATCACCATGTGGCCGACCTCGGACCAGCCGCGATAGAGCTGCGCCGTCGAAGACGAGCCCGCCGCCGACGCCGGTCCCGAGCGTGAGCAGGACGAGGTCGCGGGTGCCGCGGCCGGCGCCGAAGGAGAACTCGGCGAGCGCCGCCGCGCTGCCGTCGTTGATCGCGCCCACCGGCAGGCCGAGCCGCTGCCCCAGCACCTCGCGCATCCGGACGTCATGCAGCGGCGTGTTGACCGCTCCGATCGCGAGGCCCGTGCGCGGGTCGACGCGCGCCGGGACGCCGAACCCGACCGCCTCGATCTCCGGCGAGCGAAGCTCGTCGACGGTCTCGACGAGCGCGTCCAGGAGCGCCTCCTGCGACCCGATCGGCGTCGGCGCGCTCGGTCAGGCCCTCGAGCCGTGCCCGTCGGGTCGACGATGCCGGCGAGGATCTTCGTCCCGCCGAGATCGATCCCGATCACACGCCCGCCTGTCACCTCGGCGGGTACCCTACTTCGCCGGATGGCGCCGGGACGAGAAGCCCTACCGCGTCTACCGAGGCGGGCGCGTCAAGGGCAAGGTGCCTGCCGTCCCGGCGAAAGGGCGCGCCGCAGTCGGGGCGCGAATCGGCGGCCAAGGCTCGGCGGCGAGCGCCTCCGTCGCTTCTTCCGCCCGCGCCGGCCGGGCCGTCACTCCTGGAAGCCCGTCGTCCTGCTCACGCTCGTGGTGGTGATCGTCCTCGTCGTCGCCTGGGGGATCGCCGGGTTCCTCGCCTTCCAGAACGGCGTCGCGGCTGCGAACAAGCGGTTCGCCCAGGAGCCCGGCGCGCAGGCGGCGCTCGCGAAGAGCAACGGCTTCCTGCTCACGCACGCCACGACGATCCTCCTCCTCGGAACCGACAGCTCGACCGCGGCGGGCAGGAGCGGCGACCGCCACGCCGACTCGATCATGATCGTCCGCACCGACCCGTCCCACCACCAGCTCGCCTACCTCTCGATCCCGCGCGACCTGCTCGTGTCGGTACCCGGGCGTCGGCAACACGAAGATCAACGCCTCCTACCAGGCAGGCGGCGCGGCGCTCGCGATCAAGACGGTGGAGAGCTTCACGGGCATCCCGATCGATCACGCCGTGATCGTCGACTTCAACAGCTTCAAGGACCTGATCGACGCCGAGGGCGGTGTCACGGTCAACGTGCCGGAGACGATCCTCTCGAACCGCTTCGACTGCCCCTACCCGACGCAGGCGCAGTGCCTCCAGTGGAAGGGCTGGCGGTTCAGGCGCGGTACCCAGCACATGAACGGCGAGCAGGCACTGATCTACTCGCGCATCCGCGAGAACCAGCTCAACCCGGCCGAGAACGACCTCACCCGCGGCGCGCGCCAGCAGGCCGTCGCGCAGGCCGCCGACCGCGAAGCTGACTTCGCCATCGACCATTCTAGGGCTTCCGTTCGACGGCAAGTCGCTGATGAGCCCGCTCGCGACCGATCTCTCGACTGCCCAGCTGCTCGAGCTCGGCTGGGTCAAGTTCCGCGCCTCCGGCTCCCACTCGCTCTACTGCCGGCTCGGCGGCGACGCGGCGACGGTCGGCGGCTCATCCGTGATCATCCCGTCCGAGGACAACCGCAGCGTGCTCGCGATGTGGGCAGGCGCCTCGGCGCCGCAGCCGCCGACGACGACGTTCGGCCCCGGCTGCCGGACCGGGCACCCTCTCCAGTAGGGAGCCCGTTGCTTCGGCTCAGTCGGACGACGAGCCGCTCGACGAGCCGCCGTCCGAGCTCGACTTGCCGCCGTCCGAGCTCGACTTGCCGCCGTCCGAGGACGATCCGCCCTTGCCGGAATCCGAGGAGGACGACGACGAATCCGATGAACCGGACTCCTTGGCTGCCTTCCTGCCCCCGCGGCCGTAATCGGTCGAGTAGAAGCCCGATCCCTTGTAGTGCACGGCGACCGGGTGGAGAACCCGCTCGAGCGGAGACGCACCGCAGACCTCGCACTGCTCCGGGCTCGGCTCGTTCATGCCGTGGAACACCTCGAGCAGATGCCCGTTCGGGCACTTATACTCGTAGATCGGCATAGGACGGGCAGGGTACCAGCGGCGCGAAGCGGTACCCTCGGCCGGAGTCCGCCACGAACAGCTCGCCTCGAGCCGCCCGGCCGCGCTGGACGGAGCGATTCCTCGTCCCCGGTCGCGACGGGCAGCGCGCGGCCCGCTCTTCAGCGCTCCCTGCGTCCTTGACCCGCACCGTCCATCGCAGCCGCTCGACGAAGCGTCCTCCCGCGGTCGGCTGCGAGCCGTGATCCGGCGGCTCGTCCTCGTCGCCGCGCTTGCCCTGGTCTCGGCCCAGGCGGCGGCCGCGCACGCAGTCCCGCTCGGGACCTCGCCCGCGAACGGCACCGTGCTCGCACGCCCGCCGCGCGCGGTCGTCGTCAACTTCGACAGCCCGGTGCGCCCCGGGCCGGAGAATGCCGCGGTTCGCGCCGACGGGCGCAGCGTGCTCGGCGGGCCAGCGCGCCTCTCCGGCTCGCGCACCCTCGTGATCCCGCTCCGACCCCGCTTGCCTCACGGCGACTACACGGTGCGCTGGAGCGCCGTCTCGGAGGACGGGCACGAGCAGGAAGGAATCGTCGCATTCGCGGTCGGGCTCGGAAGCCCGAAACCGGTGCCCGTCCTGACGGTGCACGGGTTCGAGACCTGGCAGCGCATCGTGATGCGCGTGCTCTTCTTCGGAGGCGTCCTCGGGGCGGCAGGGGCGGCCGCCTTCACGCTGCTCGTGCTCGGGCCACTCGGGCTCGAGGATCGGCTGCGCCGGCCGCAGGCGCACCTGCTGTTCGCGTTCTTCCTCTCGGCGTTCTGCGGCAGCGATGCCCTCGCCCACACGACCGGTGCGGCCGGCACGCGCTTCGCGGACGCGATGGTCGTCGCCGCGGCGGCCGCGGGAGCCGGCTCCGTCTGCGCCGCACTCGTGCCGGTCTTCGCCCGGCTGCGCCACCTCGCCCGGGCGGCGGCAGCCGTCCTCGTCGTCTGCGCCACCCCGGGCGGCCATGCGCTCGACACGAGCCAGCCCGTGATCCTGGCTCCGGCCGCCGACCTGATCCACGTCGGCGCGGCCGCGGTCTGGGTCGGCGGAACCGCATCGCTCTGCCTGCTCTTCACGCGTCTTCCCGCAGCGGCACGCCCGCTGGTCGTCGCCCGCTTCGCATCGCTGGCGGTTCCGGCCGTCGTGCTCGTCGCGGCCGCCGGCTGCTCCCGTGCGTTGACCGAGCTGAGCTCGGCGAGCCAGCTCTGGTCGACCGGCTACGGGCGGGCGCTGCTCGCCAAGTCCTGCCTGTTCGCGATCGCGGTCGCGCTCGCCTGGCTCAACCGCACCGCGCTCGCGCGCGGGGACCTGCGCGCCGTGCGGCTGCTCGCGGCCGAGCTGCTCGTGATCGCCGCCATCGTCGTCGCGATCGGGGCAATGACCGACCTCCGACCCGGGGTCGCCGCTCGCACGCCGACCGCCGGCGCCTACTCGAGGCCCGGCTCCTCCCCCAGGCCCTCGGCGCCCGCCTCGCGGTAGCTCTGAGCCTCGCGCTCGACCACCTCGAGGAAGCACGGCGCGTCCTCGAACGCCGCCAGCCCGGCCGGCACGCGCGGGCGGTACGGGGAGCTGCGCATCCGGCGGAGGGTGGCGATCGTCCCGGCCGCGCCCACCAGCCCGCCCAGCGCGAACGACCGTAGCGGGCTGCGCCTCCCGAACGGCCGGCGCCGGGTACCGTCGTCCATGAGAGCATCCTACGCATGCGCCTCGTCTCGCTCGGCGACCTGATCCTCGACGTGATCGTCGGCCTCGACGGCCCGCTCGTTCCCGGAGACGACCGGACCGCGACGACGCGGGTCTGCGCCGGCGGTCAGGCGGCGAACGTCGCCGCGTGGGCGGCGGCCCTCGGCGCCGAAGCGCGCTTCGTCGGCAAGCGCGGAGCAGACGCCGCCGGCGAGCTCGCCGCACGCGAGCTCGGGGAGCGTGCGGTCGAGGTCGCCGGGCCGGCGGCGGGGAGCAACGGGGTCGTCGTCTCGATCGCCGCCGCGGGCGAGCGGTCGATGGCCTCGGACCGGGGCTCGGCGCCGGAGCTCCGACCCGACGAGCTCGAGACCGCCTGGTTCGAATGCGACCGGCTCCATCTCTCGGGCTACGCGCTGCTTCGCGAGCCGATCGCCCTGGCGGCGGCCCGCGCGGCCGAGCTCGCTCGGGCCTCCGGAGCGCTCGTCTCGCTCGACCTCTCGGCGTGGACGTTGATCGACGGCGGCTTCCGGGAACGGGTTCGCCGGCTCGCTCCCGAGACGGTGTTCGCCACCGAGCGGGAGAGCGCCGTGTTCGGCGACCTCGACGCCGGTTGGG
Organism: uncultured Actinomycetes bacterium; assembly: GCA_963796625.1. Taxonomy (GTDB): domain Bacteria; phylum Actinomycetota; class Thermoleophilia; order Gaiellales; family Gaiellaceae; genus PALSA-600. The sequence continues at coordinate 401,302 of CAWCME010000002.1, read as the reverse complement.
TGGTCAAGCGGGGATCCAGTGGGGTTACGGTGGAGGGCGTGGACCACCCAGCTCTCGCGGTCGACGTGGTCGACCCGACCGGCGCCGGCGATGCCTTTGCCGCCGGGTTCCTGGTCGGCGGCGTCCGGCTCGGGCTCGAGGCAGCGGCTCGCTGCTGTGCCCGGCTCGGGGCGATGCCGTGATCCGGGTCGCGGAGGAGGTCCGGACCGCGCTGCTCGACGGCCGCGGAGTCGTCGCGCTCGAGACGACGCTCGTCGCGCACGGCTTCCCGCCCGGCGAGGGCGTCGAGGTCGGGCTCGCATCGGAGCGGTCGGTGCGCGCGGGCGGCTCCGTCCCGGCGACGATCGGGGTGCTCGGCGGCGAGGTCGTCGTCGGGCTGACCGTGGACGAGCTCTCCCGGTTCGACGGCTCGGCCCGCAAGCTCGGGCCGCGGGACGTCGCGGCGGCGGTCGTCCAGGGTACGGTCGGAGCGACGACCGTCGGAGGGACGCTCGTGATCTGCCGCGCGGCGGGGATCCGGTTCATGGCCACCGGGGGCCTCGGCGGCGTCCATCGCGGCTGGCCCTCGCCGCCGGACGTCTCGGCCGACCTCGACACGCTCGCCCGTACGCAGGCGCTGGTCGTCTCCTCCGGAGTGAAGTCGCTGCTCGACGTCCCGGCGACCGCCGAGCTGCTCGAGACGCTCGGCGTCCCCGTGCTCGGCTGGCGCACCGACGAGCTCCCCCTCTTCTACGCGGCCCGCGGCGGGCCGCCCGTCTCGGCGCGCGTCGAGGAGCCGGCCGAGGCGGCCCGGGTCGCGGCGGCTCACTGGCAGCTCGGCGGCGGCGGGCTGTTGCTCGGCCGCCCGCCCGACGGGAGCCTCGACGACGTCGAGCCGCTGATCGCGCGTGCGCTCGCCGCGGCGGCCGCGGCCCGGGTGCACGGGCAGGAGGTGACCCCGTTCGTGCTCGCCTGGCTCCACCGCGAGAGCGGCGGGCGGACGCTACGGGCAAACCGCGAGCTCGTCGAGGCGAATGCGCGGCTCGCCGGCGAGGTGGCGGCGGCAGGCGCCGCCGGAGCCGCCGGAGCCGCCGGAGCCGCCTGAACCGGAGCAGCGCCGCCGGCGAATCGCCTCCGCGCTCGTGCAGGCAGCCGAGGAGCGGCCGCGGGAGGCCGGGGCGCAGCGGTTGAGCGCGATCGTGCTGTGGCCGACCCCAGGCGGCCGGGTTCCGGCGAGCCTCGGGCTACCCGCACCAGGACTCGGCCGGCCGCTTCACCAAGACCTGCCGGGCCGGGCCGCCGGAGGCGCTTGCCGGGCGGGGATGGATGCTTCGGCGGGGGTCCAGCGGTGAGCGGAACGCCCATCCCCAACCCCCTCCCACCCTGGGGACGAAGCTTCGATTGTAGGGCGCAGGCCGTGACATGTCTGTGACCGAAGAGCGCCGGATGTGCCACATCCGCAGCCCCGTGTGCGCCCGGGCTAGTCGACCCAGCGGCCGTCTTCCTGCACGAGGCGGCCGTCGGCGTAGAGCTGCCCGCCCCGGCGGAGATCCTTGACCATGTCCCAGTGGATGCTGCTCACGTTCGTCCCGCCGGTCGAGCTGTACGAGTTCCCGAGCGCCAGATGAACAGTGCCGGCGATCTTCTCGTCGAAGCCGACGTTCTTCGTGAAGCGCTGGATGCCGGGATTGCAGCCGATCCCGAGCTCGCCGAGGCGGCTGGAGCCCTCGTCGGTCTCGATCGTCCGCAGCAGGAAGTCCCGGCCGGTCACCGCGCTCGCCTCGACGATCCGCCCTCGCTCGAACACGAGGCACACGCCCGAGACCTCGTGCCCGTAGTAGACGGCCGGAAACTCCGAGAACGTGACCACTCCGTCGACTCCGTCCTCGACCGGCGAGTAGTAGACCTCGCCTCCGGGCATGTTGATGTGCCCGTCGTCGATCGCGCCCGAGCGCCCAGCGAGCGAGAGAGTGAGATCGGTCCCCTCGCCGACCACGCGCACCGCCCCCGCGTCGTCGAACACGCCGGCGATCCGCGCCATCTTCTCGCCCTCGACGTCCCAGTCGAGCAGCGTCGCCCCGAACACGAACTCGGTGTACTCGTCGAGGTCCATGCCCGCCTCCTGGGCGGCCGCATTCGTCGGGTGCTCGCAGATCACCCACGGGACCTCCATCGCCATCTGGCGACGTCTGAGCGGATCGGCGCGCTGCTGCAGGAGCCGCCGGCGCTCCTCCGAGAGGTCCGAGCCCTCGCGCGTGTTCTCGGGAGCCCGGATCATCAGGAAGGCGTCGCACTCCTCCCAGACGCGGAGCTGGAGCGGCGCCGGACGCGCAAGGAGCTCGAGCGGCGCCTCCCGAGCGAACGGGCCGCCGACGGACTCCCAGGTGAGCTGCAGGATCGGATAGGCGCCACGGCGGGCGATCTGCTCCTGCACCGCCTCGACCAGCGGGCGCGCGAGCGGCGTCGACTGGACGAACACCTGCCACCCCTGCCGCACTGCAAGGGAGCGGTCGACGAGCAGGCGCGCGTACTCGTCGATCCGCGGGTCGCGCATGGCCTTCACTTCTACCGCGGTTGCCGTCTCGGCGCAACTGTCCAAAAGGACAGGTTTCGGCTCAGAGATTGCTCAGGAACTCCTCGATCTCGAGCGCCGGCAGGGTTTCGATGCGGATCGACCCGCGGGCGCCGAGCGAGACCGAGACCTTGGCGATCGTCGCGATGTCAGGCGCCTCGACCACGTTCACGAAGTCGAACTCGCCGAGGGTGGCCCACTGATGGAGCACCCGCGCCCCGAGCTCCTCGATGTCGCTGTTCACCTGCAGCAGACGCTCAGGGTTCGACTTGAGCGTCTGAACGCCCTGCTGGGTCAGCCTCGACAGGAGGATGTAGGTGGGCATCGTCAGGTCTCCTTCGCTTGGGTCGGGCTGAGCCTACCCGCGCCACCTGGTCGAGATAGAGGAGCGCCGAGCCGAGGTAGAGCAGCGGGCTGAGCACGAGAGGCGCCAGGAAAGCGGCGGTCCGGCGAGTCGCATCGCCCTGGCTGTGGAGCAACGCGCTCAGCACCACCCCGGAGAGCCCGACGACGAGGACGAGCGTGCAGAGCGAGCCGAACGCGTGCACGAAATCGGCGAGCGCGAGACGCCGCGCGCGGCCCAGGCTCGCCCTCGCGCCGAGGCCCTCGCCGAGCGCGACGGGGACCGCGAGCCCCCAGAGGGAAAGCCAGGCGAGCCCGGGGAGAACGTAGAGGCGCAGAAGCGGAGGCGCAGGAACCCAGACGAGCGTTCCGACCAGCCAGGCGAAGAGAACGCGGCGGCGCGTTCCGCCGAGCCCGAGGGCGATCTGGGAGGCGCGGACGAACGCTGCGCTGAAGAGGGGCGCACACGCGGCGAGGACGGTGATCTGGACGTTGATGCTCCGGCCGAGGTTGACCTCGGTCGTGAGCGCGAGCGGGAGCCCGAGGGGGAGCGCACGCCAGAAGTTCGCGCCGTAGAGGCGGATCGTCTCGGCGACCACCTGCCCGACGGGGCGCTCGCCCGGCGGGAGCGGCGGCGGGAGCTCAGGCACTGCCGGTCGCCTCGACGAGCGCCGGGAGGGCCTCCGCGAGCGCGGCGAGGGCCTCCCGGACGCGCCAGCGCGCCCGGTCTGGCTCGCCGACGGCGTTCGAGACGGCGCGAAGCTCCAGCGCCGGGACACCGGCGAGCACCGCCGCGCGCAGGACGCCGAACCCCTCCATCGCTTCGATCTCGCAGCAGCTTCCGCCCCCGACCCTGGCCGAGGTGGCAATCGGCAGCACGTGCGCCTGCGGAAGACCCACCCGCGCCGCGGCGAGCAGGCCGGGGTCGGGAGCCTGCCGCTCGACGCGCACCAGGGCCGAGGCCGGATCCGCCAGATCGCAGTAGACGGACTCCGAGCCGAGCACGAGCGCGGGCGGCGCGAGGCTCCGCGCGCCGGCGATGCCGATGTGCAGGACGGCCACGGGGCGCCGCTCGATCAGCGCGCGAAGCGTGGCGAGCGACGCCTCGACCGGCCCGATCCCGCAGCACAGGGTCTCGACGCCCTCGACGAACGCGAGCTCGGCGGGGGTCGCGGCGACGACGAGCACGTCGGAGACGCTAGACGAGCGCCCGCTCTGTGACAAAAGTGCAAAAAGTGCGGCCCCGCCCTGGCGCTCCTCACGCCGCTCCTGTATTCAGGAGTGACAACTTATCGAAGAAGGACCGAGAGGAGCAGGGATGCGTTCGAGCTTGATCAGGCCGGCCGCGATCGCAGCGGCAACGCTCGCGACCGCCGCCGGGGTCGCCTTCGCAACGCGCGGTGACGGGAGCCCGGCGGTGCCCGCGGCCGCCGGGTGCCCGACCGCGACCGTGCCCGCTCCGCGGAGCACGCCGGCCGGCTGCGGCGAGCTCGGGCGCCGAGTCGAAGGCGTGCGAACGAGCTCCGTGCACGGGGCCGTGGGCCCGCCCGGCCATCCTGGCCCGAAAGGGCGGCAGGGCCAGGTCGGAGCGACCGGCCCCACGGGACCCACCGGCCCCACGGGCCCCGCGGGGCCGATCGGGCCTGCCGGGCCGATCGGGGCGACCGGTCCGGCAGGCCCGCCGGGACCGCCCGGCCCGGCCGGCGACCAGGGCCCTCCTGGCGACCCGGGGCCGGCGGGCGAGCCGGGACATGCGGGCGACCCGGGACCTGCGGGCGACCCGGGGCCCACCGGCGACCCCGGCCCCGCCGGCACCACCGGACCGACCGGTCCGGCCGGGCCGATCGGGGCGACCGGAGCTTCCGGTGAGCCCGGCACCCCCGGGCTGCGGGGCCCGGAGGGTCTGCCGGGGACGCCGGGCGCAAAAGGCGAGCCCGGCGCGGCCGGAGCGCAAGGGCCTCCGGGCGAGACCGGGCCGGCGGGAGCGACCGGCCCGACCGGGGCCGCCGGCGTGGCCGGGCCCGCCGGAGCGACCGGGCCGACCGGGCCCGCGGGCGCGCAGGGGCCCAAGGGCGATCCCGGTCAGGCGCTCGCCTCGCTCGACTCGCTCGCAGGCCTTGCCTGCGCCGCCGTGCCCGCGGGCAGGGTGGAGATCGACTACGACGCGGCGGGCCAGGTCACGCTCACCTGCAAGGCGGGGCTCACCGGGGCCCCGGTCGTCCGGATCAACGAGGTCGCGACGGGCACGAGCGCCTCGGCGGCCGACGAGTTCGTCGAGCTCTCGAACACGGGCAGCGCGGCGGCGGTCGTCGGCGGCTGGAAGCTCGTGTACCGCTCCGCCTCGGGCTCGTCGGACACCTCGCTGGCGACGATCCCCGCCGGGACGACGATCGCGCCGGGGGGCTTCTACCTGCTCGGAGGCGCAGCCTACGCGGGTGCCGAGCCCGCCGACCAGTCGTTCTCGGCCGGCCTCGCCGCAACAGGCGGTGCGGTCGGGATCCGCGACGGCTCGGGCTCCCTCGTCGACAGCGCGGGCTGGGGAACGGCAACGAACGCCCTCGTCGAGGGCGCGCCCGCCCCGGCACCTCCGGCGACGGCCGCCCCCGGCTCGAGCATCGTGCGGATCCCGGACGGGCACGACACGAACAGCAACGCCGCCGACTTCAGCGTCTCCTCGACCCCGTCGCCGCGGGCGGCGAACAGCTGATGCGGGGCCGTGCCGGCTCTGACAGGATGAGGTCGTGGGATACAGCATCCTCAACGCTGCCGATCTCCCCTGGGAGGACCGGCCTGGCAGCGACGGGCGGCAACCGCGCCAGACCGCCGACCTCACAGCGGCGTCCGGGCTTCGGCAGTCACGCGCCCGGATGTGGCGGATCCCGCCTCGCACGCGGGGTCGCCGCCACCTCGAGCTCGTCCAGGAAGAGGTCTTCGTCGTGCTCGCCGGGACGCTCACGGTGTTGCTCGGGGAACCTCCGGAGCGCGCCGACCTGGCTCCGCACAGCGTCGTCTCGGTCGAGCCCGGCACGGCCGTCCAGCTACGAAACGAGAGCGACGGAGAGCTGGTGGTGCTGGCCTACGGCGCCCCGCCGATCGCCGGCCGGGCCGAGTACCTCGAGGACGTCGAGCTCTAGGCAGCCGTCGCGGCCCCGGCCCCGGCCTTGGTGAACACGAGGTCGCCGTTCTGGGCCTCGACACGGATCCGGTCGCCGGGGACGAAGTCGCCCTCGAGCAGCCGCAGCGCGAGCGGGTTCTCGAGCAGTCGCTGGATCGCGCGCTTGAGCGGGCGCGCGCCGTAGGCGGGATCCCAGCCGGCCTCGGCGATCGCCTCCTTCGCCGCGTCCGTCAGCTCGAGCTCGAGGTCGCGCTCGGCGAGGCGCTCGCGCACCCGCTCGAGCTGAAGCTCGACGATCTGGCCCAGCTGCTCGCGCGAGAGCGGCCTGAACTCGACGATCTCGTCGATCCGGTTCAGGAACTCGGGCCGGAAGTGCTCCCGCATGGCCTCGGCGGTGCGGACGTTCGAGGTCATGATCAGCACCGTGTTGCGGAAGTCGACCGTGCGGCCCTGACCGTCCGTGAGCCGACCGTCGTCGAGAACCTGGAGCAGCACGTCGAACACCTCGGGGTGCGCCTTCTCGATCTCGTCCAGGAGGACGACCGAGTACGGACGCCGCCGGACCGCCTCGGTCAGCTGGCCGCCCTCGTCGTAGCCGACGTACCCGGGCGGTGCCCCGACCAGGCGCGAGACCGTGTGGCGCTCCTGGTACTCGCTCATGTCGAGCCGCACCATCGCCCGCTCGTCGTCGAACATGAACCCGGCGAGTGCACGCGCGAGCTCGGTCTTGCCGACCCCTGTCGGGCCGAGGAACACGAACGAGCCGATCGGGCGGTTCGGGTCCTGGAGCCCGGTGCGCGCCCGGCGAAGGGCGTTGGCAATCGCCGAGACCGCTTCGTCCTGCCCGATCACACGGCCGTGGAGCCGCTCCTCCATGTTGATCAGCTTCTCGGTCTCGCCCTCGAGCAGGCGGTCGACCGGAATCCCCGTCCAGCGGGCGACCACCGAGGCGATGTCGTCCTCGTCCACCTCTTCCTTGACCATCGGATGCTCGGGCCCCTTCCGCTCGGCGAGCACGCGCTCGAGCTCCGGGATCTCGCCGTAGCGGATCTCGGCAACCCGCTGGAGGTTCCCCTCGCGCTCTGCCCGCTCGGCCTCCATGCGCAGCTCGTCCAGGCGGCGAGTCGCCTCCTTGATGCGCTCCAGCGCTGCCTTCTCGGTCGCCCAGCGTGCCGCGAGGGCGGCCCGCTGCTCCTTGGCGTCGGCGAGCGCCCGCTCGAGCGGCTCCCGCGTCGCCGGAGCCTCCTTGGCCATGGCCGCGAGCTCGATCTCGAGCTGCATCACGCGGCGGTTCGCCTCGTCGAGCTCGATCGGCGAGGAGTCGATCTCCATCCGCAGCCGGGACGCCGCCTCGTCGACGAGGTCGATCGCCTTGTCGGGCAGGAAGCGGTCGGCGATGTAGCGGTGGGAGAGGACCGCCGCCGCGACCAGCGCCGCATCGCGGATGCGAACGCCGTGATGGGCCTCGTAGCGCTCCTTGAGGCCGCGCAGGATCGCGATCGTGTCCTCCACCGACGGCTCGCCCACGAACACGGGGGCGAAACGGCGCTCGAGCGCCGCGTCCTTCTCGATGTGCTTGCGGTACTCGTCGAGCGTGGTCGCACCGATGCAGCGGAGCTCGCCCCGGGCGAGCATCGGCTTGAGCAGGTTCGCCGCATCGACCGCGCCCTCGGCCGCTCCGGCGCCGACGATCGTGTGCAGCTCGTCGATGAAGAGAACGACGCGCCCCTCGCTCGTCTTGATCTCGGTCAGGACGGCCTTCAAGCGCTCCTCGAACTCGCCGCGGTACTTCGACCCGGCGAGCAGCGACCCGATGTCGAGCGCCCACACGCGCCTGTCCTTGAGCCCCTCGGGCACGTCGCCGGCGACGATCCGCTGGGCGAGCCCCTCGGCGATCGCGGTCTTGCCGACCCCGGGCTCGCCGATCAGGACCGGATTGTTCTTGGTGCGCCGCGACAGGATCTGGATCACCCGGCGGATCTCCTCGTCGCGGCCGATCACCGGGTCGAGCTTTCCGGCCTCCGCGGCATCGGTCAGGTCGCGGCCGAACTTCGCGAGCGCCTGGTAGCTGCCCTCGGGATCCTGGGAGGTGACGCGCTGGCCGCCGCGCACCTGCTTGATCCAGGCGAGTATCTCCTCGCGCGCGACGGGCGCGAGCGCGAGGAAGAGCGTCTCGGTCGAGACGTAGTCGTCCTCGAGCCTGCCGCGCTCGCGGTCGGCGTCGTCGAGCACCTTCTGCAGCGAGCCCGAGATGCGCGGCTGGTTGTTCTCGGCCCCCGTCACCGAGGGCCGGCCGGCGAGCTTCTGCTCGGCCTCCGCGCGCAGGCCCTGCCAGTCGGCGAAGAGCTCCTGGTCGAGCAGCGCGAGCAGCAGGTGCTCGGGGTAGATCTCGGGATTGCCCCGGCGGCGCGCCAGCTCCTGCGCGGCGGCGATCGCCTCATGGGCCTTGACTGTCAGCTTGTTGAAGTCCATCGCCCCCACTTCCGTCGATCGTTCGTGAACTCTCCGGCGCGGTCGCCGGCAGCGGGCCCGTCGGCTCGACCGCGGGCGAGCGCCGGGAAGGATCCGCTCCCGGCAGACGGCTCCCGCGCGCCGCGACCGGCCCGGCCGCGGGCGCCGGCGAGCCGGCCCGGACGAGAGTCGCCGCTCACGTCCTCCTCACCGGCGGCTGCGGCGGGCGGTAGAGGACGAGGTCGCGGCGGTACTGCCGGTGCACCTGGTCGATCGTCTCGCGCATCTCGCGCTCCATCCGGTCGAGCCGGCGCCGCATCCGGTTGAGCTCGTCCTCGAGATGGAGGACGCGCTCGACGCCCGCCAGGTTGAGCCCGATCTCGCTCGTCAGCCGCTGGATCAGCCGCAGGCGCTCGACGTCCGCGTCGGAGTAGAGCCGCGTGTTGCCGGCGGTGCGCTTCGGGCGCACGAGACCCTTCTGCTCGTAGATCCTCAGCGTCTGCGGGTGCATGCCGACGAGCTCGGCGGCGACGGAGATCATGTAGCGGGGCCGCTCGTCCATCAGCGCCTCACCCGCCGCAAGACAAGCAGCACCACCGCCGCGACCCAGACCAGGGTGAAGGCGACGCCGGCCGTGCTCCCCGTGCCGACGCCCCGGGCGACCGCGATCACGGCGACGGCCGCGAGCGGGAGGAGGCGGAGAGAGAACGGGCGCGACCGGCGGCCCGCCTGCGGCGAACCGCTCCGGCCCCGGCCCGGACGAGCCGGGCTCGTCGGAAGCGGCGCCGCGGGAACGGTGCCGGCCGCGGCCTCGCTCGCAAGCGCCGGCTCGGGCGCGGTGGGCGGCCCCTCGGCGAGCAGGCGGTCGTGCTCGTTCATCAGCCGAACAGCCTCTCGCGCGGGTTTGCCCTGGACGCCTTCTGGAAGCCCTCGAGCGCCTCCCGCTCGGCCTTGTTCAGCTTCGCCGGGATGGTGACGTGGAGGCGCGCGAGCACGTCGCCGCGGCCGGTGCCCTTCAGGCGCGGAGCGCCGCGGCCCTTGACCCGCAGGAGCTTCCCGTCCTGGGAGCCGGCCGGGATCTTGATCGACACCCGCCCTTCGGGGGTCGGGATCTCGATCGTCGCGCCGAGCGCCGCCTCGTCGAAGGTGATCGGGACGTCGAGCACCAGGTCGTCGCCGCGGCGCTCGAAGAGCTTCGACGGCTCGACCCGCGTCACCACGAAGAGGTCGCCGGCCGGAGCGCCGCCCCAGCCCGCCTCGCCCTTGCCCTTCAGCTTGATCTTGATGCCGTCCTTGACGCCGGCCGGGATGCGAACCGTATAGCGCTTCGTGCGCCGCTCGCGCCCGGCACCGTGGCAGGTCGGGCACGGCGTGTCGACGATCGTGCCGTTGCCGCGGCAGTTCGGGCACGGCTGCTGGAGCGCGAACAGGCCCTGCGAGGTGGCCACCACCCCGCTGCCGTTGCACTGCGGGCAGCGCTTGGGGGCGGTCCCGGGCGCGGCGCCCGTCCCGTGGCAGGTGTGGCAGGCGAGCTCGAGGGTCACCGGCACGGTCGTCTGCACGCCCCGGAGGGAGTCCTCGAACGAGACCCGCACCTCGACCTCCACGTCGGCGCCGCGCTGGCCGCGCTGAGCCCGGCCCGTGTTCCGGCTGCGCCCGCCGCCGCCGAAGAGGCCGCCGAAGATGTCGCCCAGGTCGAAGTCGCCGAAGTCGACGTTCGTCGGACCCTGCCGGCCGTTCGCCGAGCCGAACGAGTCGTACTGCTTGCGCTTCTCGGCGTCCGAGAGCACGTCGTAGGCGTGCTGGACCTCCTTGAAGCGGGTCTCCGCCGCCTCGTCGCCCGGGTTCTTGTCCGGGTGGTACTGGCGCGCGAGCTTGCGGTAGGCCTTCTTCAGCTCGTCGGCAGAGGCGTTCTTGGCGACGCCCAGGGTTTCGTAGAGGGACTCGGCCACGTCGCGGTGCTAGTCCTCCGCCCTGCCGGCCGCGGGCAGGCCCGAGCTGACGACCACCCGCGCCGGCCGCAGGACGTGGTCGCCCAGCCTGTAGCCCTTCTGGAGCACCTCGATCACGGTGCCCTCGGGCTCCTCGGAGGGCTGCGCCAGCAGCGCCTCCTGCGTGTGCGGGTCGAACGTCCCGTCCGTCTCGACCTCGACGAGCCCTTCGCGGGCGAGCAGGCCTGCAAGGGCGCGGTGCACGAGCCGGACGCCGTCCTCGAGCTTGTGCTCGCCGTGCTCGACGGCCGCCTCGACCGCACGCTCGAGGTCGTCGAGCAGCGGCACGAGCTGCTTGACGAGCCGTTCGGCGGCGCGGACCGCCACGGTCTCCTGCTCGCGCTGAACCCGCTTGCGGTAGTTGTCGAACTCCGCCTTCAGGCGCTGCAGCGCGTCGAGGTACTCGTCACGCTGCTGCTTCAGCTCCGCGAGCTCGTCGGCCGCCTCGACGGCGCCCGGCCGCGGCGCCTCGCCGCCGCCGTCCACCGCACCGCGCGGCGGAGCATCCCGATGCCCGGAGACGCCGCGAGCCTGGGGCTCGGGGGAGCCTCCCGGGTCCCCCGAGCCTCCGCGAGCGGTCCGCTCCCCGGGCACGCGCTCCACCGGCCCACCGGCGCCGACGTTCGCCTTCGGCTCGTCGCTCAAGAGGTCTTGGCCTCCTCCGACTCGTCGACGACCTCGTAGTCGGCGTCCTCGATCACCTCGTCGTCGTGCGAGCTCGAGCCGCCGTCACCCGACGGCGCCGCCGCGGATGCCTGGGCGTAGATCGCCGAAGCGGCCTCCGTCCACGCCTCCTGGAGCGCGTCGGTCTTGGCGCGGATCTCGGCGACGTCACCCGACTCGAGCACGCCGCGCAGCTCCATGATCCGGCCCTCGACCGTCGAGGCGACCGCCTCGTCGAGCTTGTCGCGGTGCTCCTTGAGCGACTTCTCGGTCTGGTAGGCGAGCGCCTCCGCCTGGTTGCGGGTGTCGGCGAGCTCGCGGAGCCTGCCGGCCTCCTCCGCGTGCAGCTCGGCCTCCTTGATCATCCGCTGCACCTCGTCCTCCTTCAGGCCCGAGCCGCCTTCGATGCGGATCTGCTGCTCGTTGGAGGTGCCGAGGTCCTTGGCCGAGACGTTGATGATCCCGTTCGCGTCGATGTCGAACGCGACCTCGACCTGCGGCATGCCGCGGGGCGCCGGCGGGATGCCGACGAGCTGGAACTTGCCGAGCGTCTTGTTGTACATCGCCATCTCGGACTCGCCCTGGAGGACGTGGACCTCGACCGACGGCTGGTTGTCCTCGGCGGTCGTGAAGACCTCCGCCTTGCGGGTCGGGATGGTCGTGTTCCGCTCGATCAGCTTGGTCATCACGCCGCCCTTGGTCTCGATCCCGAGCGACAGCGGCGTCACGTCGAGGAGCAGGATGTCCTTCACCTCGCCCTTGAGGACGCCGCCCTGGATCGCGGCGCCGACGGCGACGACCTCGTCGGGGTTGACGCCCTTGTGGGGGTCCTTCCCGATCAGGTCCTTGACCTTCGCCTGCACGGCAGGCATGCGGGTCATGCCGCCGACGAGCACGACGTGGTCGATCCTCGACGCATCGAGGCCGGCGTCGGTCAGCGCCGACTTCGTCGGCCCGACGGTGCGCTCGAGCAGGTCGTGGGTGAGCTCCTCGAGCTTGGCCCTCGTCAGCTGCAGGTCGAGGTGCTTGGGGCCCTCGGCGGTCGCCGTGATGAACGGGAGGTTGATCTGGGTCGCCATCGTCGACGACAGCTCGATCTTCGCCTTCTCGCCGGCCTCGTAGAGGCGCTGCAGCGCCATCGGATCGGCGGCCAGGTCGATGCCCTGCTCGCGCTTGAACTCGGAGACCATCCAGTCGACGATCGCCTTGTCGAAGTTGTCGCCGCCGAGATGGTTGTCGCCGTTCGTGGACTTCACCTCGAAGACGCCCTCGCCGAGCTCGAGCACCGAAACGTCGAACGTGCCGCCGCCGAGGTCGAAGACGAGGATGGTCTGGTCGGCGCCTTCCTTGTCGAGCCCGTAGGCGAGCGCGGCCGCGGTCGGCTCGTTGATGATGCGCACGACGTTGAGGCCGGCGATCTTGCCGGCGTCCTTCGTCGCCTCGCGCTGGGCGTTGTTGAAGTACGCGGGGACGGTGATCACCGCGTCGTCGACCGTCTCGCCGAGATAGGACTCGGCGTCGGTCTTCAGCTTCTGCAGGATCATCGCGCTGATCTCCGGCGGTGCGTACTCCTTGCCTCCGGCCTTGACGCGCACGTCGTCGTTCGGGCCCTTGACGACCTCGTAGGGGACGATCTTCATCTCCTCCGAGACCTCGTCGAACTTGCGGCCCATGAAGCGCTTGATCGAGAAGATGGTGTTCTGCGGGTTCGTGACCTGCTGCCGGCGCGCCGGCGCTCCGACGAGCCGCTGACCGTCCTTCGCGAAACCGACCACGGACGGCGTCGTCCGGCCGCCCTCGGCATTCGCGATCACGGTCGGCTCGCCGCCTTCGAGCACCGCCATGCACGAATTGGTGGTGCCGAGGTCGATTCCGATCGTCTTCGCCATGAGTCTCCTTTAGCTGTTGCTTCGTCGTGTTGCCGATGCTTTGTCGGCAACTGAGAAAATCTAAGTGTTCTTATAGCAGATGTTGGTGCCCTGGCCGAGGGCGCTAGCGGGCGACCCCGATCAGCATGCCGCCCGCGACGACGGCCAGCGCGCCGAGGACGAGCCGGCGCCCCACCCCCTCGCTGCCGCGGAAGACGAGCGCGGCGAGGACGACGCCCCAGAGCGATTCGGTCGCGACGAGCGGCGAGACGACCGAGACGCGACCGTGGAAGTAGGCCTCGAACAGGCAGATGTAGGAGAGCCCGAACAGCACCCCCGCAGGCGCGAGCCGACGCAGCTCGACCCGGGACGGAGCGCGGCGGGTGACGGCGAGGGCGACCACGACGCCTGCCAGCATCGACGCCGCCGCCGCCGTCTCCGGGCTCCCCTCGGCGTGGAGCGCGCGAACGATGTTGTCGCGCACGGCGAAGAGCACCGCGGCTCCCACCGCGTAGGCCAGCCCGCGCATGCGCAGGTGCTCGGGACGGCCGCGCTCCGAGGCGAGCAGCGCGCCGCCCCCCACGATCGCGAGCCCGCCGATGATCAGCGGCGCGCCGACCGGCTCGCCGAGGAAGACGAACGCGATCGCCAGGGCGAAGAGCGGCGCCGTCCCCGCCGCCACCGAGGTCCGCGACGCGCCGGCCTCGCGAATCGAGTGGGTGAAGAGCACCTGCGAGATCCCCGGCGCGAGCAGGCCGGCCAGGAAGAACCGCCAGGCGCCCGCGTAGTCGTGCCGCACGAGCGTGGCCGCGACCAGGATCGCGAACGCCACGGTGATCGTGGCGAGGACTGCGCCCATCGCGTCGCCGCCGTCCCGCAGCCCCGACCTGATCGCGACCGTCATCGCGCCGAACGCGGCCGCCGAGGCGAGCGCGAGCACGACGGCGGTCATGCGGTTCGCACGAGGCGCCTGAGCACCTTGCCGGCCGCGGGCTCGGCCAGCACGATCCCCGCCATGATCACGAGGCCGCCGAGCCAGCCGACCGCCCCCAGCCGGTCGCCCGCGAGCGTGTAGCCGAAGAATGCCGCCCAGACCGGCTCGAGCGTGAAGACGAGCGCAGTCCGGGTGGCGCTCGTCTTCTGCTGGGCCCAGGTCTGGACGAGGAAGCCGAGCGCGCTCGCGAAGATCCCGGTGACGAGCAGCGCCCCCCAGACCGTCCACCCCTCGGGGACGGCGAGCTGGGGCGCCGCGATCACGAGCAGGCCTGCGAAGGCGACGAGCATCTCGACGAGCGTGAACGCCAGGGCGTCGTAGCGCGGCGCGTAGCGTTCCATCAGCACGATCTGGAGCGAGTAGACCGCCGCGCCGCCGAGGACGAGCAGGTCGCCCCCGGTCGAGCCGCCGTGGACGCCCGCCAGCATCGCGAGGCCCACGGTCGCGAGCACGACCCCGCCCCAGGCGGCACGGCCGACCCGGATCCGGAAGCAGGCGAGCGCGAGCAGCGGCGTCAGGACGACGTACATGCCGGTGACGAAACCGGCGCCGGAGACGCTCGTCCGCTCGAGCCCGAGCGTCTGGAGGACGTAGCCGACCGCGAGCAGCCCGCCCGCGAGGGCGGCGGCGCCGGCGCCGGCGCGGCCGAGCCCGCGCAGCCGCGCCGCACCGGGCCCCGCCAGGGTCAGCGAGGCGATCCCGAACCTGAGCGCGAGGAAGGCGAACAGCGGGTAGACGGCAACCGCGTCCTTCACCTGGACGAAGGTCACCCCCCAAACGGCGGTGACGGCGATGAGTGCGATCAGGGCGGGCATCGGATTCGTTCGGCTCGCGAGCAGAGGCCGTGATCCCAGCCCGGGCCACACGCTAATCTGTTCGTAGATGTCGCCGGCTCTCGACGCCTTCGGCCGGCCGCTCCGCGACCTCCGGATCTCGGTCACCGACCGCTGCAACTTCCGTTGCACCTACTGCATGCCCAGGGGCGTCTTCGGGCACGACTACCGGTTCCTCGACCGCAGGGAGCTGCTCGATTTCGAGGAGATCGCCCGCGTCGCGCGCGCGGCCGTCTCGCTCGGGGTGAAGAAGCTGCGCCTGACCGGCGGCGAGCCGCTGCTCAGGCGCGACCTCGAGCGGTTGACGGCGATGCTCGCCGAGCTCGACGCGGAGGTGACGCTGACGACGAACGGCTCGCTGCTGCCCCGCAAGGCGCAGGCGCTCAGGGATGCGGGGCTGGCCCGGATCACCGTCAGCCTCGACGCGCTCGACGACAGGACGTTCCGCGCGATGAACGACGTCGACTTCTCGGTCGAGCGCGTGCTCGAGGGGATCGAGGCCGCCCGCGCCGCGGGGCTGCCGTTGAAGGTCAACTGCGTGGTCAGGCGTGGGGTCAACGAGAGCCAGATCGTCCCGCTGGCACGCCACTTCCGCGAGTCCGGCGACACGCTTCGCTTCGTCGAGTTCATGGACGTCGGCGCGACGAACGGGTGGCGGCTGGACGACGTCGTCCCGGCGGCCGAGATCGTCGCCGCCGTCGCCGCCGTCTTCCCGCTCGAGCCGGCCGCCGCCCGCTACCGGGGCGAGGTCGCCAGGCGCTGGAGCTACCTGGACGGCAGGGGCGAGATCGGGGTGATCGCGTCGGTCACCCAGCCCTTCTGCGGCGACTGCACCCGCCTGCGGATCTCGGCGGAAGGGAAGCTCTACACCTGCCTGTTCGCGGTGCGCGGCCACGACCTGCGCGCCCTGATCCGCAGCGGGGCAAGCGACGAAGAGCTGGGCGCCAGGCTCGCCGAGATCTGGAAGGTGCGCGGCGACCGCTACTCGGAGCTCCGCTCGGAAGCGACGGCTGCCGGCGCGCCCCGGGTCGAGATGAGCTACATCGGCGGCTGAGGCCGCGGCGGAGCGTCGGCGTGCTCGCCGCGCGCTCGCCTCAGCCCGCCGGACACGACGGCTTCGGACCCGCGACGCGGTAGAGGACGACGCCGCCGACTCTCTGCGGCCTGGCGATCCGGTCGAGCGCCGCGGTCCAGAAGCCGCCCTCGACCGGGTCGACGACCACGCTCGTCACCTCCTTGGCGGCGATGAAGGCGCGCAGGCTCGCCACCTTGTCGCGGGTCGCGGCGCTCCCGTCGGTGACGCTGTCCATCGGTCCCGCCGCCTGGAAGGACGGCGGGATGGAGGGCCCGAGGTCGCCGCCCGACATCGTGAAGCGGAACCCGCTCTCGGTCTGCCAGAGCAGCGACCAGCCGCCGCGGACCGGAAGCGGCAGGATGTTCTCGCCGGGGTCGAGGCAGCTGCGGTAGGCGGCCCCGGTGAAGAACTCCGGCACGAAGTACTGCGTCGCAAAGCCGCCGGCGGCCGGATCCGGCACGATCGCGAGCGCGGCGAGCGTGGGCAGCAGCCAGCGGGCGGCGCCGGCGCGCCGAGCAGCCGTCCAGAGCGCTACCGCGACCGCTGCGGCGAGGGCCACGTAGACGGCCAGCCGGCTCGTCAGGACGTTGTCGAACAGGGGGAGCTGCTCGACCAGCTTCCAGGGCCCCGCGACGATCGCGTGCCCGCCGACCGTGCCCCGCCCCCCGAGCGCCGCGAGGGCGGCGACGGCGATCGCCGCGAGCAGGAAGCGCCCCGACGCGGTGCGCACCCTGGTCCAGGCGAAGAGGCCGAGGATGAGGAGCGCCGGCAGGCCGAGGTAGGCGTCCTGCTCGGAGGGGTTGCCGGGGAAGCGCCTCGCGAGCGCTGCGGCCCAGCCGCCCGCGATCAGGGTCACCTTCGTGGGGACGGCGAAGTTGGCGAGATCGGCCACGAACCGGTCGGAGGCGGTGAAGCCGCCTCGCTGGAACCCGCTGAGCAGGTAGTAGAGAAACGGCGCGGTCAGCAGCGCGCCGAGGGCATAGGAGCCGAGCAGGGGCAGCGGTAGCGAGCGGAGCGTCGGGCGCCGGCTCGGCACGAGCGCGAAGCAGAGCCCGAGCGAGACGGCGATCGCGACCGTGAGGGTGAAGGCGACCTCGGTCGAGATCAGCACCTGGAGTGCGAGCAGCGGCCCGAGCCGGACGACGAGCCCGCGCGGGCCGAGCCGCCCGTCGAGGAACCGGAGCAGGAGCAGGGCCGCGAGCGGGAGCAGGAAGACCGCGCTCATGTGCAGGTGCCCTTCGCCCCCCTGGGCGAGCACGTAGCTCGAGAAGCCGAACAGGTAGCCGCCGACGAGCGCCGGCCACAGCGCGCGGGTCAGGTAGCGGCAGAGCAGGAACGCGGTCCAGGCCGCCAGGGCCGGCATCAGGATCGCGGCGACGTCGTAGGAGACGATCGGCCCCACGCTGAGCGTGAGCGGCGAGAAGAGCAGCGCCAGGCCGGGAACGGTCGTCGTCCAGGTCAGGTTGACCCCGTCCGGGGCCCAGACGGCGTGGGTGACGAACGGGTTCTCGCCGTGCAGGATCGCGTGCGGCCACCACGCGAAGGCCCAGATGAAGATCTGCGGGTCGTACTCGAAGCCGACGTAGCGGCTCCCGCGCTCGACGAAGAGCGGCACGCCCAGGAAGAGAAACGCCGTGAGCGCGTACCCGGCGAGCACCGCAAGATCGACCCGGCGCGCGCGAGAGACCTCGAACCGAGCCGGAAGGCGCACAGGCGGGCATGCTACTCCGCAGCTTGCGGAGAGATCCTCGGGCTTCCGCGCCGGGTGACTGGCTCAGTCCGGATCGGAATTGTAGAATCCGGCGCGTGTCGTCGATGGTCCAAGCGGGGCGGCGCATCCTGCCGCGTGGGTGGGCAGACCTGGGCCGCCAGATGGCGATCTGGTTCGGCTTCGCCCTGGCCTACCAGCTGGCACGCGCCGAGAGCGATCGTGATCCCGCCCGTGCGTTCGCGAACGGCTTCCGCGTCGTCAACTTCGAGACGCACCTGACGAGCCGGCTCTACGAGCTGACCTTCCAGCAGTTCGTCGACCAGCGCTTCTGGCTCGCCCGGCTCGTCTCGTGGACGTATTGGAACTCGGAGTTCACGGTCGTCGGGCTCGCGCTGCTCTGGGTCTACATCAGGCACAACGAGAGCTTCTACCGCTTCCGGAACTCGATCCTGCTCGCGAACGTGATCGGGCTCGTCGGCTACGTGTTCATGCCGATGGCGCCGCCGCGGCTGCTCGGCGTCGGCTTCGTCAACAGCCACACCGACGGCCTCGTCCAGCTCGCGGCCAACCCGTACGCGGCGATGCCGAGCCTGCACGCCTGCGATTCGCTGATCGTCGGGATCGTCCTCGCCGGCCTCGTGCGCCACTGGTGGGCGAAGGCCTTCTGGATCGCCTGGCCCGCCTGGGTGTGGTTCGCGGTGATGGCGACCGGGAACCACTTCTGGCTCGACTGCATCGCCGGGATGTTCGTGGCACTCGTCGCAATGACGATCGTCTACAGGTGGAGCGCGATCACGGCTCCCTTCACGCGTCGGGCCCCGGACGGCGAGGACGCCCGCACCACCTGAGCCCGCTGCTACGGTCACACGAGTGAGCAGGGCCGCCGCGATCAAGCACGGCTATACGGCCGGTGCCCGCAGCCTCGCAGCACGCTCGATCGGAGGCCTGGCGCGGACGCGCGTGACGCCCAACGCCCTGACCGCGAGCGGCGTGCTCCTCTGCGCCGCCGCGTCGGTGGTGGTCCTGTTCGAGAACAGGAACGAGCTCCTCTTCTACTGGCTCGCCGCGGTGCTCTTCGTCGCCGGCTCGCTGCTCGACATCCTCGACGGCGCACTTGCCAGGGCGGGCGGGAAGTCGACGCCGTTCGGGGCCTTCATCGACTCAACGACCGACCGCGTCAGCGAGGGGTTCATGCTCGCCGCGATCGCCTACATCTTCGCCCGCCACGACCAGGACGTCTTCGTCGTCGTCACCGTGGCCGCGGTCGCGGGCTCCTTCCTCGTCTCGTACACGCGGGCCCGCGCCGAGGCGCTGGGTCTCCGGGGCGACGTCGGCATCGGCTCACGGGCCGAGCGCGTGGTCGTCATCACCGCCGGGCTCGTGCTCGCACCGTGGGGCGTCCTCCCCTGGGCAATTGCCGCCCTCGCCGTCACCGCGTGGGTGACGGTCGTCCAGCGCGTCCTCTCGGTTCGCTCCCAGCTCCTGTCTCGATAGCACATATCTGCTATCACTATGGGGGATGGCAGAGCTTCGCAGCGACGTGCTCGTGCGCATGCCCGCCGACCTCAAGCAGCGTCTCGCGCAAGAGGTCGAGCGGCGCAAGGCGAGCCTGAACGACGTCGCGGTCGCGATCCTCGCCTCACGCTTCGGCGTCCCCTTCGAGCCGAGCGGCCGCCGCGGCGCGCCTCCGCGCCCGGCGGGCGACGTCCTCCTGCGCATGCCGCGGGAGCTGAAGGACAAGCTCGCCCGCCGCGCCCGGGAACGCCGGCGGACCACCCACGACCTCATCGTCGAGACCCTCGCCGAGGGCCTCGGCGAGCAGCGAAAGGAAGCTATGTCAACGAACGGCAAGGTCCGCTCGGACGAGAAGGTGCGCGTCGCGATCATCGGCGTCGGAAACTGCGCGAACTCGCTGCTCCAGGGCGTCGAGTACTACAAGGACTCTCCCGAGGGCCAGTTCGTCCCCGGGCTGATGCACGTCGACCTGGGCGGCTACCACGTCCGAGACATCGAGTTCGTCGCGGCGTTCGACGTCGTCAAGGGCAAGGTCGGCGCCGACCTCGCCGAGGCGATCTGGGCGTACCCGAACGACACGATCAGGTTCGCGGAGGTCGCGAAGACGGGGGTCACCGTCTCGCGCGGGATGACGCACGACGGGATCGGCAAGTACCTGTCCGAGAAGGTCGAGAAGGCACCGGGAGAGACCGACGACGTGGTCGGGATCCTCAAGGAGCGCCAGGTGGACGTGGTCGTCAACTACCTCCCGGTCGGCTCGGAGGCGGCGACGAAGTGGTACGCCGAGCAGATCCTCGAGGCCGGGTGCGCGATGGTCAACTGCATGCCGGTCTTCATCGCCCGCGAGGCCTACTGGCAGCGCCGCTTCGAGCAGGCCGGCCTGCCGATCATCGGCGACGACATCAAGTCGCAGCTCGGCGCCACGATCACCCACCGCGTCCTGACCTCGATCTTCCGCGAGCGCGGCATCCACCTCGACCGGACGATGCAGCTGAACGTGGGCGGCAACTCGGACTTCCTGAACATGCTCGAGCGCGAGCGCCTCGAGTCGAAGAAGATCTCGAAGACGAACGCGGTCACCTCGATGCTCGACTACGAGATCGGGGCGAAGAACGTGCACGTCGGCCCGTCGGACTACGTCGAGTGGCTGACCGACCGCAAGTGGTGCTACATCCGGATGGAGGGCACCGCGTTCGGCGACGTGCCGCTGAACCTGGAGCTCAAGCTCGAGGTCTGGGACTCGCCGAACTCGGCCGGGATCGTGATCGACGCCGTCCGGCTCGCGAAGCTGGCGCTGAACAACGGTATCGCGGGCGCCCTCGAGGGCCCGAGCTCCTACCTGATGAAGTCGCCGCCGACGCAGATCGTCGACGACGAGGCGTACGAGCTCTCCGAGCAGTTCATCGAGCAGAACCGGCGGAAGGTGCCCGAGAAGAAGCCGGCCAAGGTCTGAGCAGCGCGGCGGCGGGCCGGGCGCAGGCGCCCGGCCCGCCGCGCCGTCACGAGGGCGTGAGGTAGGCCTCGAAGCCGCCGTCCTCGGCCACCGATCGGCAGCTCGGGCAGTCGCCCACCCGGCCGACGACGAGCGACCCGGGCGGGGGTGGCGCAGCGGAGTCGAGGATGACGATCGACGACCGGCTGCGGCCGGCGACCGCGCCGTAGAAGAGCGAGTCGATGTACGCCGTGTGGTCCTGCCGGTAGGCGTAGATCGTGCCGCCGTGGCGCAGTGCGGCCTCGATCACCGGATGGATCTGCGCCTCGAAGGCGTCGAGGCGGTTCGGCCCGTCCCGGTGGAAGATCACCTGCCAGTGGACGGCCTCGTAGGCGAAGGCGACCAGCAGGACGGCGACCACGGCCGTCGCCCGGCGCCGCGGCAGCGCCGCGATCAGGTCGAAGGCCGGGAGCGCGAGCACAGGCAGCAGGACCGGGAGGGCGATCATCCGCAGGCTGTGGACGCTCTGGTCGGTCAGCGAGCCCGCGACCGGGCACACGAGCACGGCGAAGAGGATGAAGCGCCACCAGGGGTCGGAGCGCCGCCGGAGCAGGATGATCGCCGTGCCCGCGAGTGCGAGGCCGACCTCGACGAAGAAGAGGCTGCCGGTGCCGGGCACGTGATGGCGCTGGTTCGAGTCGCCGTGGACGAGCCACGACCAGAGGTTCATGTTCCGCCCGTAGTGCTCGACGAACTGGCGGCCGATGTCCCACCACGACATGCCGCCGTGGATGTAGGTGACGGCGTGGTAGCGCTCCTCGAGCGCCCCGGGGTGGATGAGCGCGTAGACCCCGATCGGCAGCAGCGCCGCGACGTAGACCGCCCACGCGGTGACGAGCGCCCGCAGCCGGTCGCGGCGCCAGAAGAGGACGAGCCCGACGGCGAAGAGGGGGCCGAGGACCCGCCCCAGCTGGTAGGTGTAGGCCATCGCCGCGAGCAGCAGCCCGATCGCGATCGAGCTGCGCCGCCGCCACTCCCCCGCCGCGGCCCGGTAGAGGGCGAGCAGGAAGAGTGCGATCAGGAGCGGCATCAGCGCCACCTCGAAGACGAGGCGGCTGATCTCGAAAAGCCACGGGCTCAGCCCCGCGAGCAGCGCGACCGCGAGCGCGGTCAGCGGCCGGCGCGAGATCGCGAGGGCGAGCGCGAAGAGCACCAGGACGGCCGCCAGCCCGAGCACGGCGCTGAGGCCGCGCGCGACGGCGCTGCTCGGGCCCGTCACCCGGAAGACGGCTGCGAGGAGGTAGACGTACAGCGGGCTCTTGTAGTCGCCGAACGACCTGATGAAGAGCGGCACGCGCGCCCCGTACTCGTCCTTGCCGGTCGTCGCGAGCGTGTACGCGTTGTAGGCGATCGCGCTCTCGTCGCGGTAGAACCCGGGCGGGTTCTTCGCCGAGACGGTGAGGAACACGGCGGCGATCAACACGAGCCCCCCGATCGCCACGAGCGTCTCGGGGCGCAGGCGAAGGAGCCTCATCGTCCTGGTGTGCGGGTGGAGAGCGGCGGCACGGTGCGAGCGAAGTCAACCAGCAGCGGGGCCGTACCGATCGGCCACTCGACCGGCACCGCGGCCCGGCGGCTTGCCGGCCGGACCGGTTGCGAGACGCCGCGGGGATGTGCCGTATTTGCGGGCGTGTACTAGGCTGCGAGGACAGTGCGTATCTGTCTCGTGACGCCGTTCGCGTGGTCCCAGCCGCACGACGTGAACGAGCACGTCGCGGGGGTCGCCGCCGGGCTGCGGGCGCTCGGCCACTCGGTGACGGTGCTCGCGCCCTCGACGCGGGCCTCCGAGCTGCTGGCCGGGCGGAGGGCGATCCAGGGCCATGCGCCGACGCCGGAGGTGGTTGCCGTCGGCCCGGCCGTGCCGATCTCGCGGCGCTCGCAGATGGGGGTTCCGGTCGGGGTGCGCGCCAACCTGAAGCTCGCGCTCGCGCAGGGGGGCTATGACGTCGTCCACGGCTTCGAGCCGGGCCTCCCCTCGCTCTCCTACCTCGCGCTCCGCGAGACCGACGCGCTCGCGGTGGCCACGTTCTGCTCGACCGACCGGCTCTCCTACCCGCCGGCGCGCTCCCAGCGGGAGAAGCTGCTCGCCCGGATCGATTCGCTCGTCGCGCTCTCGGAGCCGATCCGCGAGGTCGCCGGCGAGCGCTTCCCCGGCGACTACACGCTGCTCTCGCCGGGCGTCGACCCGGCGCTCTTCGAGCCGGGGCCGAAGCGGCGCCGGATCACCGTCGAGCTGCGCCCCAACGAGCGCGCCGCCGCCCGCGGCGTCCTGCGCGCGCTCCGGGAGCTTCCCGGCTGGGAGGCGGTGCTGCTCCGGACGACGCCGCTCGTCGGAAGGCCCGCGATCCCGCGCCACCTCGCGGGCCGTGTCTCGGTCCGGACGGCGAGGGACGGTGCCGCCCGCGCGCCGGTGCTCGCCGAGACGGCGATCTTCGTTCCCGGCATCGAGGGCCTGCCGCGCGTGCTGCTCGAGGCGCAGGCGGCCGGCTGCGCGATCGCCGCTCCGGACGGCGTCGCCGAGCAGCCCGAGCTCGCCGCCGCCGCGGCCGCCCGGCTGGCCGAGCACGACGAGCTCCGCCGCGCCGAGCAGGCGCTCGCCCGGGCGTCGACCGAGCGGCAGTCGTTCGCGGAGGTCGCCTCCCAGCTCGAAACCCTGTATGCGGGCCTGCTGCGGCGCCGTCGCCGCTCCGGCCCGCGGCCCCGGCTCAGCGATCCGCTCGCCGACCGGCCCTGGATCCTCGCCGACCTGCACATGCACACCTCCTGGTCGTTCGACTGCGCCGTCGACCCGGCGGAGCTCGTCGACCACGCACAGGCCGAGGGGCTGGGCGCGATCGCGGTCACCGACCACAACGTGTTCGGCGGCGCGCTCGAGACCCTCGACGAGGCGCGCGGCCGCGAGCTGATCGTGATCCCGGGCGAGGAGGTGAAGACCGACAACCAGGGCGAGGTGATCGGCCTCTTCCTGGAGCGCGAGATCCCGCGCGGGATGCCGTTCGCCGACACGATCGCGGCGATCCGGGAGCAGAACGGGCTCGTCTACGTCCCCCATCCCTTCGATCGGATGCACACGATCCCCGACCCGGCGACCCTCCACCGCCATCTCGCCGACATCGACGTGTTCGAGGTCTACAACGCCCGCCTGCTCTTCGAGGCGCAGAACGACGAGGCGCTCCGCTTCGCCCGCAAGTACGACCTGACGATGGGGGCCGGCTCGGACGCGCACGTCCTCCAGGGCGTCGGCACCGGGGCGCTGCGGATGCGCTCCTTCCGCGACCCGGAGGAGTTCCTGATCTCGCTCCGCAGCGCCGAGATCCTGCGCCGGCCGAAGTCTCTGGCCTACCTGCAGAGCCTGAAGTGGATGGCCCAGGTCAAGGAAAAGGTCCGCTAGGCGAGAAAGGACCCCGTGCCCCGTGGCCGCCGCCGTGACGACAGACGAGATCTACAAGCGGTACCTCGACAAGGCGATCCGGGAGATCCTCCGCCTCGAGCACGAGATCGGCGAGGCCGCCGCCGGAGCGCCGGTCGCGCAGCCGACCGGTCACCCGCTCGGAACGATCTTCCTGCTCAAGTACGGCCCGCAGGCGCAGGAGCTCCAGGAGGGGGTGGCGTTCCACGGCCGGGCCGGGCATGCGCTGAAGAAGTCGCTCGAGCGGCTGAGCGTCGACCCGATCGAGGTGTTCGGGACGAACTGCGTCAAGTTCGCGGGCGCTGCCGAGGAGGCCTCCCGGGCCTGGCTGAGGCGCGAGCTCCGGATCGTGCAGCCGAAGCTCGTGGTCGTGATGGGCGACGACGCGCTGGGCTTCCTGAACGGGATCGAGTTCCCGCTCGCGCGGCCGCTGGGGTCCCTGCTCGGCGAGCTGCAGCAGTTCACCCCGACGATCCAGGCGCTCGTCGTCCCTGACATCGACCTCTCCCTGGACGAGCAGCCTGCGAAGACCCGCTTCTGGAACGCCTTCAAGCCCGTCGGCCCGTGGTGGGCCGAGCTCCCGCCCTATTGAGGCTCCGACGCCGGCTCGCCGCGGGCGCAGATCGCACGTTTCCGTGGCGAGCGCCGCGGCACGAGCTCCTCCTGCTCGCCCTCGTCGCGCTGGCGACGCTCACCCCGGTCTACCGGGGAAGCGACGCCCCGCGCGTCTGCCTCTCGCAGGCCATCCTGCACGGCCGGCTGTCGAACGACGGCTGCCTGTCGGTCTCGGTCGACCGCTCGAGCTACGGCGGCCACCTCTACTCGGACAAGGCGCCCGGGGTGTCGTTCGTCGAGGTGCCGCTGGTCGGTCTCCTGCAGCCCGGCTCGCCCGCGACGATGCCGTCGTTCAACCTGCGCCTCTGGGGCGTGCGCGTCCTCTCGGTCGGGCTCGCGTTCCTCGCCTGCGCCTTCCTGGTCGGGCGGATCGGCGAGGGTCTCGCGCCGGGCTTCGGAGGGATCACGCTGGTCGCCTTCTCGCTCGGAACGTTGATCGCCCCCCTTGCGGGGACGAGCCTCGACGAGGTGCTCTCGGCGGCGCTCGGGTTCGCCGCCTTCGCCCTGGCCTGGCGCCGCCGGCCCGGGCTCGCGGGGCTGCTCGCGGGCGCGGCGGTCGTCGTCACCTACGACGCCGCGCTGACCCTGGCCGCCGTCGGCGCCTACGTCGCCCTGCTCGGGCGGCGGCCCCTCGGGCGCTACCTCGCCGGCGCGGCGCCGGGAGTCGCGTTGCTCGCCGCCTACGACTGGGCGGCGTTCGGCGCCCCCTGGCACCTCTCGTACGGCTACGTCTTCAACCAGTACACCGACCTGCAGGGGGGCGGCCTGTTCGGGGTCGGAACGCCGCACCTCTTCGGGATCGTCGAGGTGTTCGCCGGGAGCGGGGGGCTGCTGGTCGTCTCGCCCGTGCTCGTCCTGGCCGCGTACGGACTGGTGCTGCTCTTCCGGGAGTATCCGGCCGAGACGATCGTCTGCGTCCTGGTGGCCGCCGCGTTCGTGCTGCTCAACACCGCCTACTTCCTCCCGTACGGCGGTCTCTCCCCCGGCCCGCGCTTCCTCGCACCGGCGCTGCCGTTCCTGGCGGTTGGCCTCGGGCCGGCGTTCCGGGCGCGGCCGCGGCTGACGTCGATCGCGACGGCGGCCTCGATCGTCCCGGTCACGGCGCTGACGCTCACCTGGTCGAGCCATCAGACGATGCGGCAGACCGTCTGGGGCGAGCTCGCGCGCGTGCCGGTCCAGCTCGGCCGCTCCCGGCTGGTCGAGAGCCTCGTCCAGACGGTGCTGGCCCGGTTCGGGCCCGGCCCGGTCTGGGGTGCGGTGCTGATCGCCGGCTGCGCGGCGGCGGCGTTCGTGATCGCGGTGCGGTCGATCCCCTGGTCGGCGATCCGGCGCGCGCCGCGGGCCCGGCCCTCGCTCCGCACGGTTCTCGTCGCCGTCGCCTGCGTCTACGTGGTGGCGGTCGCGGATGCCTGCGCGGTGTTCGCCTACCCGTACGGCAACCGAACGGTCGCCTCCCTGCCCGACCTGACCACCGCGATCGACGGCTCCGCGACCGGCGCCGATCCCGGCGGCGAGGTCGACTTCGTCGTCACCACGGCCGACACGGGGACGGTGGGGCTCACCGACGTCGACCTCACGATCCACCTGCCGCCGGGAATGCAGCTCCTGGGCCCGCCCGCCGTCGAGCAGGGGCCAGGGTGCACGGGCCTTTCGACGCTCGTCTGCAGCCTCGGCTCGCTCGATCCCGCCTCCTCCACCGCGGTCCGGCTCGGAGTCAAGCTGGTACAGGGCGGGAAGCAGACGCTGAGGGCATCGTCGAGCTCCGGAGGGATCCCGGGCCACGACAACGCCGGGTTCACGGTTCAGGTCACGGGCTAGAGCGACCTGCGCGAGCGCTAACGTTGCCTGTTCCCGTGACGGAACGTGAACCCTGGCCGGCGAGCGGGCGGTGGCGCCTCGCGGGCGCGCTCGTACTCGCAGCTGCGCTGATCGCGTGGTACGAGGTGGCGCCTCACCTCGGCAGCCTCTCCGTCTGGCGCAGCGTGGTGATCATCGCCGCGGTGCTGATGCCGGCGGTGTTCGCGTTCGCCTGGCTCGCGCTGCCGCTCCGCAGCAACCGCCGGCTCGCGATCGCCGCCGGCGCCCTGGCGGTCGCGGCGGTCGGGCTCTCGCTCGCGGGCCTGGAGGTGTCGGCGAACTTCGCCAAGTTCTCGGCCGTGGTCGCGCTCGGCTGGCTGTTCCTGAACCTCTTCGAGGCGCTCTCCTGGGTCGTGCTGGTCGCGCTCGTCATCCCCTGGGTCGACGCCTACTCGGTCTGGCGCGGCCCGACGAGGTCGATCACCGAGCATCACGCGGCCGTGTTCACGAAGATGTCGATCGCGTTCGTCGTCCCCGGCGGCGGCGCGGCGCGGCTCGGCCTGCCCGACGTCCTCTTCTTCTCGGTCTTCCTCGCGGCGAGCGTCCGCTTCCACCTGCGGCCGCTCGCGACGTGGCTCTGCATGACCGCGAGCCTCGGCGTGACGATGGCGCTGACGACGTTCTGGGCCACGGGCGGCCTGCCGGCGCTGCCAGGCATCTCGCTCGGCTTCCTGCTTCCGAACGCCGATCTGATCTGGAAGCGCCTGCGCAGCCGATCCGCGACGCCGGGGTCTGACCCCCAGGCAGTTGCCTGACGGCCGCCGACCGCATGGACCGACATTCGCGATCTGCAGGCGGCAGCTACCCGGGGAGCCCGGGCTCCCGGACGGCCCGCACGTACCGCTCGACCGACCGGCGGACGGCCGCGGAGCCCTCGCGGGGCACGACCCGGCCCCACCAGCCGCCGTGGATGGTGTCGAAGTCGAACGGTGCGAGCGCGGCGCCGATCGCCTCGACCCGCGACGGGGGCAACGGGATCAGGTTCGGATAGGAGTAGAGGAACCCGACGTGGCGGCGGTCGGGGACGACCGTGACGATGTCGCCCGTGAGCAGGGCACGCCGGCCGGCCCAGTGGAGCACCTGGCCGCCCTCGAAATGGCCGCCGCAGCGGATCAGCGTCAGGCCGGGGACGAGCTCGAGGGTCTCGCCCTCCCAGAACGAGATCGCCGGATCGGGCCGCACCACCCATCGTCGCTCGGCCTCGTGCAGATGGATCGGGCAGGCGAAAGCCCACGCCCAGTCCACCATGGCCCCGTAGAAGTGCGGGTGGGAGATCGCGATCGCCGCGAGCCCGCCGCGTGCCTCGACGGCGGCGACGATCTCGTCGTCGAGCAGCGAGATGCAGTCCCAGAGCACGTTCCCGCCCGGGGTGGCGACGAGCAGCGCGCGCTGGCCGATCGCGAAGTCGGGTGCGCAGCCGATCCCGAGGATCCCCCGGTCGTCGCGGATCTCGGCGCGATGAGTTGCGCGGAGCCCCTCCGGCGTGATCCACCGCTGTCCCTCCTCGGGAACCCACTGCCGCGGGTCGGCGCAGATCGGGCAGCTCTCGGGTGGCTCGGCGGCCAGCGGATACTGCGTTCCGCACGTCTGGCAGAGCCAGGCCGTCATCGCTCGAGCAGCGACACCGACTCGACGTGCGGGGTGTGCGGGAACATGTCGATCGGGCGCGTGCTGACGAGGCGGTAGCCGTACTCCTCGAGGAGGCGCTTGCCGTCGCCGGCGAGCGTCGTCGGGTTGCAGGAGACGTAGACGATGCGCGGCGGCGCGAGCTCGCCGAGCCGCTTCAGGGCCTTGCCGGCGAGGCCCGCACGCGGCGGGTCGACGACGACCACGTCGGGCTCGCCCGCCCGCTCGCGGAGGTCGCGCAGCACCTGGCCGACGTTGCCGGCGAAGAAGGCGGCGTTGCCGACCGCGTTCAGCTCGGCGTTCTCGATCGCGCAGGCGACCGACTCCTCGGAGATCTCGATCCCCCAAACGGTCAGCGCGTCGCGGGCGAGCGAGAGCCCGATCGTGCCGATCCCGCAGTAGAGGTCGTAGACCGTCTCGCCGCCGGTCAGCCCGGCCGCGGCGCGCGCGAGCTCGTACAGCCGCTCGGCCATGCGCGTGTTCGTCTGCAGGAACGCGTTCGGTCGGACGCGGAAGCGCAGCCCGCCGAGCTCCTCCTCGATCGCCTCGTCGCCCCAGAGGAGCTCGCTCGGCAGGTTCGTCACCTCGGCCGGCGTGTCGTTCACCGTCCAGTGGATCGAGCGCACCTCGGGGAACGCGGTCAGCACCTCGATCAGGTGCTCCCGGTCGAAGCGCTCGCGCTCGTGGGTGACGAGCTGGACGAGCGCCTGCCCGGTGTTGCGTCCCTCGCGGACGACGAGGTGGCGCAGGTACCCCTTGGCCGTCGCCTGGTCGTAGGCCTCGAGCCGCTCCTCGCGCGCCCAGCCGCGCATCGCGTTGCGGATCCGGTTGCCGAGCTCGGTCGTCAGGTGGCAGTGCTCGAGCTCGAGCACCTCGTCCCAGCGCCCGGCGCGATGGAGGCCGAGCACCGGCCCCTCGGCGGACGGCGCGAAGGAGTACTCCATCTTGTTGCGGTAGCCGAAGACCTCCTCGGCTCCGACGATCGGCTCGAGCGGCGGCTCGGCGATGCCCGCGATCCGGCGCAGCGAGTCCTCGACCCACGCCTGCTTGGCGGCGAGCTGGGCCTCGTAGGCGAGATCCTGGAAGCGGCAGCCGCCGCAGGCCGGGTAGTGGGCGCACGGAGCCGCGACACGCTGCGGGCCCGCGTCGAGCACCTCGGTCGTGACGGCCTCGGCGTGGCGGCGCTGCACCTTCGTCACCCGGGCGCGGACGGTGTCGCCGGGAAGCCCGGCCCGCACGAAGACGACGAAGCCGTCGAGCCGCGCGACGCCGTTCCCGCCGAAGGCGAGCGAGTCGATCCGGAGCTCGAGCTCCTCGTCCCGCTGCACGGGGGCCGCCACGTGTCGAGGCTAGCTGACCGTGCCCGAGCCGCAGCGGGATCGTCCCCCACGGCGCGGCCGGCGACCGGCCGGCGTTTCGAGGCGGCCGATCCCCTCCGGGATATGATCCTGCGATGTCTCCCATGGCCCGCCTGAACGCGGCTCCTCCGTCGTTGCTGCAGCGCTGCGCCCTCGCGCTCGCCGCCGCGCTCGCCTCGGTCGCGATCGCGTCGGCTGCTCCGGCCGCGCCGGCGAGGGTCGGCGCCGTCGCCTGCCCCGGCGTGGTCAAGGTGGCCTACGGCACGTTCTCGCACATCGTCGTCACCGGGTTGACGTGCAGCTTCGCGAGGACGTTCGTGAAGACGACCGGGGGCGTACCGCACGGCTGGGCCTGCACGGGCCGGAAGACCTCGCCGACGACCACGGTCGACAGCTGCAAGCACGGGCCCAAGTCGCTCTCTTACCACTTCAAGACCGCATAGGCACCGCCGCGCCGACGGCGAGCGCGCCGCTCCCCGGAGAGCCGTAGCCGCGGGGCCTCAGGCGGCTCCGAAGGCCGGCAGGCACGGCTCGAGGCCGGCGATCTCGACCCGGATGCGGGGCGTTGCCGCCCAGCTCGCGCGCGTGAGCTCGAGCACGATCTGGCGCCGGGGGACACCGCGAGGCTCGACCCACGCCTCGCCGGCCGGGAGGTACCCGAGCTTCTCGGAGACCCGCCTGGACTGGCCGTTGCCCTCGAGGTACCCGGAGGCCGCGACCGTTGCTCCGAGGCCGGCGAAGGCGAGCTCGAGCGCGGCCGCGCGCATCTCCGTCCCGTAGCCCCGCCCCTGGAGGCGGGCTCCGAGCCACGAGCCGGTCACGATCCGGCGGCGCTCCGCGAAGCGCTCCCCCCTCAGCCCCTGGAAGCCCGCCGGCTCGCCCCCTGCCCAGACGCCCAGCTCGAGCGACCACTCCTCGGGGCTCCAGTCGCGCAGCTGCCCGAGGTGGAAGCCGACGAACCCCTCGAGGAAATCGGGCTTGCCGATGCGGTCGGTCCAGGGCACCTCGAACGGCATCTCGGCGGGCGGGTGAACTCCCGCCTCCGCGACATGGGCAAACGCGACCAGCTCCTCCTCGCTCGGCAGCCGCAGCTCGAGCCGCGCGGTGCGCAGCCGGAGCCGGCGAAGCGGCGAGACGTCTATTGGACGACGGTGACGTAGACCGAGCGCGGCTTCGGCCCGTCGAACTCGCAGAGGAACACGGCCTGATAGCGCCCGAGCGCCGGCGCCCCGTCCCGGAGCGGGATCAGCACCTGCGCCCCGGCGACCGAGGCCCTGCCGTGCGAGGGGCCGTTCGGGCCGTCGACGTCGTCGTGGCGCCAGCCCCAGTCGTCGCCGACGACCCGCTCGAAGGCCCGCTCGAGGTCGGCGACGAGCACGGGGTCGATCTTCTCGTTGATCGTCACGCCGGCGGTCGTGTGGGGCACGTAGACGAGCACCGCCGAGCCGCTGCGGCCCTCGACGGCCTCGCGGACGAGACCGGTGATGTCGATCAGCTGGGTCTTGCGCTCGGTCGCGACGCTGAACTCGTGCACGGCGCCTATCCTAGAGGCGCAGTGGACACCGAAGCCCCGACGAGCCGCGAGCTCGATGCGTTCCGCGACGACGCCGATCGCTTCATCGCCGAGCTCGACGAGGAGTACTACCTGCACCTTGCGGGCCACAAGGAGACGCTCGAGCTCGAGTCGATCTACGAGCGCCACGAGAGCCTGACCCGGCTCGAGACGGCGAAGCGCCTGCAGGGCGCGCCGGTCGAGCTGCGACGGTTCGCCTGCGAGGGGTACCTCGGCGGGCTGACGCGCTCCCACCAGGAGCAGCTCGCCGGTGTCGAGGCGTCGCTCGAGACGACCGTCGACGGCGAGCGCGTCCCCTACCGGATGCTCCGGGTCGTGACCTCGAACGAGCCCGACCGCGACCGCCGCGAGCGGCTCGAGCGCGCCCGCCTCGACCTGCTCGACGAGCACCTGAACCCGGTCTATCTCGACGCGGCGCGGATCGACCGCGAGGCCGTCCGTCAGCTCGACGCGCCGAATTACTACGAGCTCTACAAGGGCTTCGGGTTCCGGCTCGACGAGCTCGCCGCGGAGTGCGCCGACCTGCTCGACGAGACGGAGCGCCTCTGGGAGCAGGCCGGTGACGGCCTCTTCCGCGAGCGACTCGGGATCGGCCTCGCCGACGCCCGCCCCGCCGACGTCGCCCGGCTGTTCCGCGCGCCCGAGCTCGACAGCTCGTACCCGTCCGACCGGATGCTCCCCGCACTGGAGGCGACGCTGCGCGATCTCGGGATCGACCTCGCCTCCCAGGAGAACGTCCACCTCGACATCGAGCAGCGGCCGGGAAAGAGCCCGCGCGCGTTCTGCTCGCCGATCGAGGTGCCGGGGAAGGTGATGCTCGTGATCCAGCCGATCGGCGGCCATGACGACTGGAGTGCGCTCTTCCACGAGGCCGGCCACACCGAGCACTACGCGCACACCTCGGCCGGGCTGCCGATGGAGGCGAAGCGCCTGGGCGACATGGCGGTCACCGAGGGCTGGGCGATGCTGCTGCAGGGGCTCGTCGACGAGCCCGCGTGGCTCAACCGGCGCCTGGACGTGCCGCGGGTCGGGCGGATCGCGAACGCGGGCGCGGCCACCCTCCTCTATTTCGCCCGCCGCTACAGCGCCAAGCTCCTCTACGAGATCGAGTTCTTCCAGGCCGACGACCCGCAGTCGATGCGGCCGCGCTACGCCGAGCTCCTGACCGAGGCGCTGAAGCTGCCGGCAAACCCGGAGAGCTATCTCGACGACATCGACGGCGGCTTCTACGTGACCGGCTACCTCCGCTCGTGGGCGTTCGAGGCGCAGCTGCGCGACTTCCTCCGCAGCGAGCTCGGGAGCGACTGGTTCGCGCGCCGGGATGCCGGCGACCTGCTCCGCGAGCTCTGGTCGCTCGGGCAGGCGCCGAGCGCGGACGAGCTCTTGCGCGACGTGACCGGCGCCCGGCTCGAGCTGGGCGCGGTCGCGGACCGGGTGCGCGAGGGTCTCGCCGCGTAAGCCTGCAGCCCGCCGGAACCGCACCTTCGAGGAGCCCGTTCACGAGCCTCCGGGGCTCGGCGCGCCAACTAACGAGGGTCGCCGTCGTCTACCTCGTTGCACATCGTCCAGGCCGGGTACGGCGACCAGAGGTTGAACCTAAGAACAGAATAAAATCTTAGTGTGCTTTTATCAAGTATGCTACGATCAGAACCAATCCACCATCGACCACGCCGCCGAGAGCCTCGCATTCGACCGGCACGACCCAGCGGGAATCCTCGGACGGCCAGGAGCGTTGTAGAAGACATGCGTACCTTGAACGAGATCAAGCATGACATCGACCGGCTTTCCGACCGGCGCGCGGACGTCCTGCACCAGCTCTCGGAGGGCCACAACCCCGAGCTCTCGAGCGAGCACAAGACGCTCAACGAGAAGATTGCCGAGCTGTGGGACGAGCAGCGCCTGGTGCGCGCATCGATCCGCTTCGGCGACCGCGACCTGATCATCCAGCGCGCGCGGCACGAAGAGCGCCTCTCCCGGGCGGCCTAGCCCTTCCCGCCCACCGAGCTTCGCAGCGTCCCCGGCTCGCCGGGGACGCTGAACGGCGGTCCGGGGGATAAAGTCTGCGCCGCTCGCGACGACAACATTCCTGTCACGGCCCTCGACCGAGAAAGCGCAGGAATGCGGGACTACGAACCGCTCGAGATCGCGAAGCTCTCGCTTGCCGGCAGCTTGCCCAGCTTGCCGACGGTCGCCCTCGACGTCCTGCGCCTCTGCCAGGACCCGCAGAGCGACATCGGCGAGCTCGTCGACCGGCTGAGCCGCGACCCGATCCTCGCCGGGAAGGTCCTGCAGATGGCCAACTCGGCTTACTACAACCGCGGCCACGAGGTCACCTCGCTGCACCGCGCCGCCGTGATGCTCGGGCCGCGCACGCTCAAGGTGCTCGCGCTCGGCTTCACGCTTGCAAACGAGCTGCCCCACTACGGGCGGCAGGGCGGTTTCGACCTGCAGCAGTACTGGCACCGCAGCCTCGTGAACGCGGTTGCCGGCCGCTCGATCGCAGCGGCGATCAGGTCGTCGCGGCGCGAGGAGGCCTTCGTGTGCGGGCTCCTCTCGCAGATCGGCAAGCTCGCGATCGCCGAGGTCGTACCGGACCGCTACCAGGAGGCCGTCGAGCTCGGACACGGCTGGCCGAGCGAGGAGATCGAGCGAACCGTGCTCGGCTTCTCGAGCGGCGAGGTCGGAGAGATCCTGCTCGAGCGCTGGTGGCTGCCGCAGTCGATCGTGACGGCGGTGTCGTACGCCGAGCGCCTCGACGCGCTGCCTGAGGACTCTGCCTGGGAGACACGGGAGCTTGCGGGGGTCACAGCGCTCGCCGTCCACACCGGATCGGTCATCTTCGACGACGACGTCGCAGCTCGCCTGAAGGCGCTCCACGAGGAGGCCGAGTGCGCCTACGGGTTGAAGCCCGACACGGTCGACGAGGTGCTCGAGAGCCTCCAGGGCGGGGTGCTCGAGAGCGCCGAGACCTTCGCGGTCGCCCTCCCGTCGGGCCGCACCTACCAGGAGATCCTCGACGAGGCGCGCGTGCAGCTGATGGCGGTCAGCCTCAACACGGTGATCGATCTCGAGCAGACGACGTCTGCTCTCGCGGAGCTGGCGGAGGAGAACGAGGCCCTGCAGGCACGGGCGCTGACCGACAACCTGACCGAGCTCGCGAATCGCGCCGCGCTCGGGGATGCCCTCCAGCGGGAGGTCCAGCAACGGCTGCGAGGAGAGGCCCTGGACAACGCGCTCGGCGTCCTGATGATCGACATCGACACGTTCAAGACCCTGAACGACAGGTACGGCCACCAGGACGGCGACACGATCCTGCGTACCGTCGCCCGCGCGATGGCTGCCGTGACGCGGGCCTCTAACCTGCTCGCCCGCTACGGCGGCGACGAGTTCTGCATGGTGCTGCCCCACACGACGCACGCAGGCATCACCGCCACCGCCGAGTGGGTGCGCCGCACCGTCGAGAGCACGCCGATGATCCTCGCGTCGGGCCGGGAGGTGCACGTCTCGGTCAGCGTCGGCGCCGCCACCAGCCACGACGTGACGCATGCGAACGCCGGCAGGCAGCTGATCGAGAGCGCGGACGCCGCGCTCCACCGCGCGAAGGCGAACGGCCGTAACCGGGTCGAGGTCGCGCCGCGGACCGAGTTGCGCGAGCTCTCGGCCTGAGTCGGCCCTCCCTGCTCTCAGGCAGGCCGCCGGCGCCGGGGCGCAGGCAGGGCGAGGACCGCCAGCAGCACGACGAGGAGCAGGTCCCGGCCGAGGACGAGCCAGGCGAAGCGGGACTCGTCGATGTAGAGGCCGTAGCGTTGCGCGGCGAACCAGTACTGCGTATCGAGCGCAGCCGCGGCCAGGAGGAGCAGCGCGGCCGCCCCTCGCCGACCGCGCACCAGCGCGACGAGCGGGACGAGCCAGATCAGGAACTGCGGCGAGAGCACCTTCGAGAAGGCGACGAACGCGCAGACGCACGCCGCCGCGAAGCGCACGAACCGGCCCTCGTCGGCGGGGCCGCGGGCAAAGCCGATCCAGAGCGCGATCAGGCAGCCGAGCCCGACGGCGGTCGAGAGAGCCGCGAGCGTGCCGTGGCCGGTGATCCCGACCGAGGCGTGGGAGACGATCACGCGGGGGCTCGCGAACTCGATCAGCGCCGAGGCGACGAGGCTCTCGACCTGGATCGGGCGGGTGAACTGACCCCAGACGCTCTCCCAGAGGCCGTGCGGGGCGAGGATCGCGAAGGGCGCGAAGATCGCGACGACGGCTCCGAGCCAGACGGCGAGCCCGAGCGCGAGCTCCCGCCTCCCCCGCCGCCGCAGCGTCCACACGGCCGCGAGCGGGAGGAGCACCAGCGCGAAGAGCTTGGCGGCGACGGCGACTCCGAGCGCCAGCCAGCCGAGCCGGTGGCGGTCGCGGACGAAGGCGAGGACGGCCGCCGCCGTCAGGAGGGTCGGCCAGAGGTCGAAGCGCGTCAGCAGGAGCGCCCCGACGAGGAGCGGCGCGACCGCCACGAACGCGACGCCCCGCCGCGGCGCTCGGGCGAGCATCACGGCCGCGAGGCAGAGCAGGCCGCACAGGAGCATCAGCCGCCCGAACCACTTCCCGTAGTCGGCCGGGTCGGTCGGCTGCCCGGCATAGGTCGGCAGGAGAAAGACCGGCAGCGCTGCCGGCGGATACTCGACGCCGAAGTCCCGGTAGGGCAGCTGGCCCCCGCGCATCTGCAGCCCGTAGGCCTGATAGACCCCGACGTCGCTGATCCGGCCGTGCGCGTAGAACGAGTGGTCGAGGAGTGCCCACGACGCGAGGAAGATGACCACGGCAAGCGCGGCGGAGAGCGCCCGGCTGCCGGGCCGCAGGCCCGCGAGAGGCGACCGGGTCACCGCGCCGACATTAACAGCGCCCCGGCGGCCCTCGACCGCAGAGCCCGTGCCCACCCGGCGCGAAGTTCACGGAGAACCGTGCGCTAGAGTGGGTTGCGACGGGGCGTTAGCTCAGCTGGGAGAGCGCCAGCTTTGCAAGCTGGAGGTCATCGGTTCGATCCCGATACGCTCCATGAGGAGAAGGCCCTGCTAGGCGGGGCTTTTTTGTAAGCGTTCAGCCTTTTGCGCGCTTCAGCTGAGGCTGGGTATTGGGTCGCCGCGGGCGTGGGCGGTGATGACCTGGGTGAGGTAGGCGAAGAGGGATTGGTCGCGGAGCCGGCAGGTGATCGAGGCGGAGAGGAGCCGTTCGAGGCTGCGCTCGCCGCGTTCGGACTGGGTGCCGAGCGAGAGCTTGCGGTGGATGACTGCGCCGCGGAGGCCGCGCTCGGCGTGGTTGTTGGTCGGTTCGACGCCGTCGGTGTGGGTGAAGGTCCAGAGGGCGGGCCAGCGTTTGAGGAGGTTGCGGGCGAACCGGCGGTGGTACTTCGTGCGCGCGCTCTTGCGGGAGGCGTGATCGAGCTGTTGCCGGAGTTTGTCCTGGAGCGGTGTGATCCGGCGGCGGAGCTTGGCCCGGTTGCCGTCGTGCTGGAACTGCTGCCAGGCCTTGAACAGCTCGTTGGCGACAACCAGTCCGGCGGCTCCGAACTGTGCTTGCTCGCCCATTCCTTCGCTGTGGGCGGTGAAGTCGCGGAGCAGGTGCGCCCAGCAGAGCTGACGGCGGGTCGGGTCGAGGTAGTCGTAGCCGGCGTAGCGGTCGGAGCAGACGATCCCGCCGTAGCGCTCGCCGAGCATGAGCTGCGCCTCGCACGCATGCCGGCCTGAGGCAATCCGGAAGAGCGCGGTCTGAGCGGTGAGCGCTCCCCAGAGGGTGCGCCGCTCGCCCTTGGTCTTCCAGCCGGTCTCGTCGATGTTGACGACCGCGGATTGCTTGATCTCCTGCTCCAGCCGGGTGTGCGGCGCGGCCAGCGCCTCGCCGGCGCGGTGGACGATCGCGTCGACCGTCCCGGTCGCCAGCTCGACCCCGAACAGCTCGCGGGCGAGCTCGCTGGTCTGGCGGCGCGAGATCCGGTTGCGCACTGCCAGGGTCACGATCGCCGCCTGCAACCTGGGCCCGAACGCCGACCGCGACTCGGCGGGCAGCACCGTTGTGATTGCCGCGCAGGCGGGGCAGGAGACCCAGTGCAGCCGATGCTCGCTCACCCTGACCGCGATCGGCGGCAGCTCGGCCAGCTGATGCCGCGACGGCTCCTCCGCGTCGACGAGCTCGCTCTCGCTGAACTCCCGCATACATGACTGGCAACGATCGGGCCAGTGCTCGACGATCTCGTCGACCAGCTCAGGCGCAAGCAGCCGCCGGTAGCGGCCCTCGTGCCCCGGCTGCCCGCCCTGTTTGCGGCCCGAGCCCTTCCCGCGCGGCCGCGGCGGCGCCGACGGCGGATCCTGCGACGGCGGCAGCGACGAGTTCCGAGAACTCCGACTCAGACGGCGCTCAAGCTCGGCCACCCGAGCCTCGAGCCGCTCGTTCGCCTCGACCAACCGCTCATTCGCGGCCACCAAGTCATCGAGCCGAAACAACAGACCGATAGCCGCTTCGCGATCACCATCCAGAATCGCCTCCGCCTCGGCCCGCTCCACACACACACGTTCGCCACCCGGACCCAGGTCCCTCCACCACCTGAACGCTTACGCTTTTTTCGTGAGCCGCACCCTCGTCGACATCAGGTACGACAGCGGCGTTATGGGCACTAGTGCCCATTCCGGTCGGGTTGTAGCGTTCCAACATCGGCGGTGTGTGAAGGCACTCAGCAAAGCTGAAGGGCCTCGTGACGAGCGGCTGCACATGAACTGCGTCGGGGTGGAGCACGTTCATGAGCACTACGTCCGCCTCTGGGAGCACTGCGGAACGCGCTGCCGCTAGCAAACTGCGGCATTCCGATAGCCAGTCGGTCACCCACGCACGGATCGCTTCCTCGTCGTGGTCTGGTGCTCTTTCGGGAACCGAATCGATGTCGGTCCAACCGAGCAGGTAATCGTCGGAGGCCTCGGCCGGGGTGCCGGGCAGGTACCGCAGCGCAACGAGGACCGCAACCCCGGCCTCAGAGGCGAAGTGGACAACCGGGGCACCAACGGGGGAGTAGCGGCCGCCGTGTTTCAACGTCCCGGCACCGTCGAGTGCGGTTTGCCCCGCCCGAGTAAGTCGCCAAAGTCTCACCGGATAGGGAGCTTAGTCTCGCTTTGCACGGCAACCGTGACGTGGTCGGGCGTGTCGAACAGTTCGAGTTCCCGAGTGCTCCAGGAGGCCCACTCGACGGCCCGGTCGTACTCCTTCTTCTCGGCCTCGGTCATCCTCTCCGGCCGCTTCACCGACTGCGCGTAGACGTTGAGGGTGAACCTCACATCGGTGTGGCCGATCTGCCTCGACACGAATACCGGGTCGTCGCCACAGGCGGAGGCTCGCGTACGAGCGCCTTAGGCCGTGCGGGCGGACATCCCCGAGCGGCTCGATCCCCTTCTCGATCAACACGGGGTTCGCCCGCTCGATCGCCTTCACGAACAGGCCCCGCCGAACGTTGTTGCGGTTGTCCTTCTTGCCGGTGCTCGTCGGGAACACGTAGTCGGTCGGCCTCTTGAACTTGGAGCTGTCGAGGTAGAGGGCTAGCTCCTCGCACAGGGCGGGCGGCAACTCGACGACCCTGATCCCGGCGTCGGTCTTCGACCGCTCGACGGTGATCGTGCCCCTCGCGGTGTTCACGTGCCTCCGCTGCAACGACAACGCCTCGTCGATCCGCAGCCCCGCCCCCGCCAACGTCGCGAGCAGCACACGGCCCCGACCCCCGAGCAGCGCCGCCTTCCTCTCCTTCGGGTCATCCGACGGCACCGCCTCAGCCGCTTTAAGCAGGCACATCAGCTGCTCCGGCTCCGCATGCAACCTGCGCGGCCTCGTGCCCTTCACACGGCGACGCTTCCCACCGGCCGGGTTCGACACGATCAACTCGTAATCAACCGCGACCGACAAGACCTGCGACAAGCGGGTCAGCACCTTGTTGATGACATTCGGGCTGAGCACCGCCTCCGTCAGCTTGTACGCCTTGAACGCGTCCACCTCGCGCACCGTGATCTCGCTCAGCTTGTGATCCTTGAAGTACGGCAACAGGTGATGCGTGAGCGCCCACCGGTAGTCCTCGTACGACGCGGCCGTCAGGTCCGGCTTCCGCGACTCAAGCCACGCCGACGCGAACTCGTGGAACCCCTCCTCCGGCGCGCTGTCATCTGTTTGAACGTTCTCCTCAACCGGGGGGCTTCCAGATGCCAAGCCGCACCTGCGCCTGCACGTTCAACAGCTCCTGCGCGGCCCGCTCGTGCGTCCACTCCGGAGCAGCCCCGAGCGTGACGTAATACCTGCGGCCGCCCGCGCGGAACCTGATCGCGAACACCTCCCCACGCTTACCGCGCCGCACCATCACCTCCCCCCGAGGCACCCGCCCCTTCGCGACCCGGCTCACGACGCCTCCGGTGCCTCGACGGGCGCCCCAGCCGCCGCATAGACGCCCCTGCCGTGCCGCACGATCCTCGGCTCCGCCTCCCCCAACTCGAAGCTGACCTGCGCCGACACCGTGCCGCGCGGGATGTCCTTGCACGCCGGGCGGGCGAGCACCTTCGCCACGAGTTCGCTCATCGCCATCGGCTTCCCCGCCTTCACGAGCACGTTGATCGCCGTCTCACGGGCGAGCTTCGTCCTGCTCGGCTTCGGTGCCGCCACCGTCTTTGTCGTCTTGCCTGTCATCGTCGTCGTCTCCTTGGCGTCAGGCCGGGCAACACGCCCGGCACACGAAGCCTTCGACATTTCCTCCCCGGTGGCCAGGCC
This sequence comes from uncultured Actinomycetes bacterium, assembly GCA_963796625.1. Lineage (GTDB taxonomy): Bacteria > Actinomycetota > Thermoleophilia > Gaiellales > Gaiellaceae > PALSA-600. The sequence goes on along the minus strand of CAWCME010000002.1, from coordinate 361,488 downwards.
CCGGCGGGATCCCGAACATTTGAGGATCACGCGGCATCTTCACCCGGATCACCCTCGGTCAAAGCCAGCTGTGACCGGCGACGGTGGATCGGCTCATGACGCCGGTAGGCGTTCAACTGCTCCACGTACTCACGGTCGGTATCAAGCAGCCAGTCGCGCCCCTCGATGTTGACATAACCCTCGGGAAGATCCGGCAGCGCCGGGTCGAAGCCCCCGGCGAGGCCCTCGACAGCCGCAGTGAGCGCGAGACGATCGCCCTCGATCTCGTCAAGAGCAGCGTTCAGACCTGCAACATCAAACCGGGCAAGAACCTCGTCACGCCGAGCCTGTAGCGCGATACAAGCCTGCGTGTGCGGCTCGATCAGAGCGTCCCACTCGGCCTCGACCGCATCGTCGGCAGCCGCCTCCCAGGACCGCAGCTCAGCGGCAAGGCCGGAATCGAAGACATTCAGCAGACGCCGCTCCAACTCGGCCCGCACCCAGCCCGGAGCGAACGCCGCAAGTGCCTGCAACTCAACCCGCCCCTCATCGCGCATCACATCCGGCGACACCGGGATCGAACGGCCGATCGCCGCCTCAACCTCGGCAACCTGGTCGAGCGTCAACGCGACCCGATCCATGACGACACGAGGAACGACCGTGTCGGGTTCATGCTCAGGCAGCCAGCGACGTACCAGGAACTCGGTATGACGGGCTGTCGCAATCGCCATCGCCTCCCCCTTGCTGTCAGCATCAGCGAGCCACAACACGATCCGCTCCCGCCCATCGTCGATCGAGCGCCGCACTAGATCGGCGGCGGCGGTCTTGCTCTGGAACCCGGCCCCGATCAGCACACGGCAGCCGAACCGCTGCGCGACCGGCAGCACCTCCCTGTTCAGCGCGTCGGAGTCCTTCTCGATCCACAGCTCAACCGTCACCGGCTGCCTACTCAGCGACGACGGCGTGTCGCCTTCAAGGGTCGCCGGGACGATCCCCCACGTTGGCACGCTCAGCTCGGGCCGCGACAGGACCGCGCAACCCGGCGACACGTAAACGGTCGATGCCGGGTCGCGGGCCAGGTCGTAGCGGTGCTCAGCCTGGGTGCGACGGTCAACGAACGCCCACGGCGACACCAGCCCAAGGTCGCGTGCCTTCCTGGACGCGGTGCTGAAGACCCGCCAGTCCTCGGCGGTGCCCTCGTACACGCGGCCATCCCACCATGTGATCCCGCGCACAACGAGCGCGTAGTGCAGGTCGCGGAGATGAACACGCGGCCGGTCAAGCTCGTCCCAGACCTTCGCGAACCATTCGGCCCCCTTCCGGTCAGTCGGCGTGCCGACGTTGAACGGGTCGTTGGTGCCGTCGAGAACGAGCAGTTGGCTTTTGGCGATCCCGTACCGGGAGCCGAGGCCCTTCAGGAAGTCGATCGGTGGCGTGCCGTCAGCGGTCACGGGGTCGGGTCCGCGCCCGGGTCGGGACTCAACGGGGCGCACCGGGGCCTTTGACGGGTTCGAGCTATAGGCCGGATCGGGCACCAGGCGGCAGCCGTCACCGGGCAGCCCTCGGCTCGTGGATGGGTAGCAAAGGCGTGGTTGTACCCATACGCCCCGGCGGGCGACCCCGCCCTTTCCGTGCAGCCGTGCGGGTTGAAGCCCCGGACGGCTCCTTGCTGGCAAGGCTAGGGGTAGCTGCCAAAACGTCGCTGATCAGGAACCTCAACGGGGCCTTGCGGCCGCCCGACAGCTTCCTGCCGCCGAGCCGTGCGGCGTTGCGGTAGACGTAGTCGCGCGACACGTCCAGGAGGCGGGCTACACCATCCACGTCAAGCATCGGCTGCGGGGGCTGCCCGCGCTCGTCGAGCAACTCCGCGACCCTGACGGCGACCGCCTCCACGTCTTCGCGGTCCAACGTCATGGCCCACGGCCCTCGTGCGCGGCGTTTCTGGGCAAGCCGAGGCCTGAGGGGGAAGCGCGGCGACGTGGCTCGGGCTCGGTGGAAGCCCGACCCGCAACCGGGATAGCGACTGAACCGCTCCGGGTTTCATGCAGGCTGCGCAGTACCCCGGGTTCGGTGGAGTCGCCGCAGTACCCCGGGTTCGGTGGAGTCGCGTTTCTTGACTCAGGCTGCCTCGGTTGTGGTGTAGGTGTTGTTCAGTTCAAATTCGATCGGTGTCAGCATGCCGAGACTCGAGTGGCGTCGACGGCGGTTGTGGAAGACCTCGATGTATTCGAAGATCGCGTTCGCGAGCTCGACCCGGGTCTTCCAGCGGCGAGTGTCGAGCAGCTCGACTTGCATCCGCGACCAGAACGCCTCCATCATCGCGTTGTCGTAGCAGTCACCGACTGAGCCCATCGAGGGCAGCAGGCCCGACCTGCGTGCTCGGTCGCTGAACGTCCAGGCGGTGAATTGGGCGGATTCAAGTGGTCGTCGCAACACCTCGATCGTGGAGGTGTGGGATGGGGACGATGCGGGAGCGGCAGCGGGAGGTCCAGCTGTATCGGGGTCAGGTACCTTCGCCAGGCCGACCGACGGTCGCGTGGCGTGCCGACCGGGTGCGGTTCTGGGCGGCGGTCGCCGCTGGGCTGAAGACGGAGGATGCGGCGCGCGAGGCGGGCGTGTCGGCGCCGGTTGCGTTCCGATGGTTTCGCCACGCTGGCGGCGTGAATCCCTCTCTTCATCCAACGGTGTCGGGCCGTTACCTGTCGTTCGGCGAGCGGGAGGAGATCGCGCTCCTGCGCGCTCAGGGTCATGGCGTGCGGGAGATCGCGTGGCGGCTGGGTCGCAGTCCGTCGACGATCTCGCGGGAGCTTCGCCGGAACGCTTCGACGCGGACGTGGCGGCTCGACTACAAGGCGTCGATCGCGCAGTGGCACGCTGAGCGCCGCGCCCGCCGGCCGAAGGTCGCCAAGCTGGCCACGACGAGCGGCTCCGTGCGTATGTCCAGGAACGACTGTCAGGTCGAGTGCGCGGTGTCGACGGTAAAGCTGTTGGGCCGCCCGGGCCGAAATGGAACGGCAAGAACAAGCCGCGTCGCGGTGATCGCCGCTGGGTGCAGGGATGGAGCCCAGAACAAATCGCGAGCCGGCTGCAGGTCGACTTCCCCGATGATCCGTCGATGCGGATCAGCCACGAAGCGATCTACCAGGCGCTCTACGTGCAGGGCCGCGGGGCGCTGAAACGCGAGCTGGTCGCGTGTCTACGCACGGGTCGTGCGCTCAGGGTGCCTCGCGCGCGGGCGCGTCAGAAGGCGTGGGCGCACGTCACCCCTGAGGTGATGATCAGCGAACGGCCTGCCGAGGTGGTCGATCGGGCGGTCCCCGGCCACTGGGAAGGCGACCTGCTGATCGGGCTCGAGCGCTCGGCGATCGGGACGCTGGTCGAGCGCACCACCCGATTCACGATCCTGATCCATCTTCCACGCGAGGCGGGCTTCGGTGCGATCCCGCGCACCAAGAACGGTCCTCCGCTCGCCGGCTACGGCGCCATCACGATGAAGAACGCGTTAGCGTCGACGATGACGACCCTGCCCGAGCAGCTCCGCCGCTCGCTGACCTGGGACCGCGGCAAAGAACTCTCGCAACACGCCGCGTTCAAGGTCGAGACCGGCATCCCGGTCTACTTCGCCGATCCCCAGAGCCCCTGGCAGCGCGGCACGAACGAGAACACGAACGGGCTGCTCCGCCAGTACTTCCCCAAAGGGACCGACCTCTCCCGCTGGAGCGCCGAGGAGATCGAGGCCGTGGCCGCCGCTCTGAACAGCCGACCCCGCAAGACCCTCGGCTGGCGAACGCCTGCGGAAGAGCTCGATCGATATATACAGTCAAGTCAACAAACCGGTGTTGCGACGACCGGTTGAGCCCGAGTTGCGTGCCGTGGTCGGAATGAATGACGGTGCCGCGGATCGCGTCGCGTCGCTCGATCGCCATCCCGAGCGCGTTCGTCGTCAGGCCCGCGGTCGGGTTGTGGCTGATCGACCAGCCGACGACGCGCCGGCTGAACGCATCGAGCACGACGGCGCAGTAGACCTTGCCCTCCCGGGTCGGGTGCTCGGTGATGTCGGTCAGCCACAGCTCGTTCGGCCGTGTGCGGCGGAACTGGCGGTCGACGAGATCCTCGGCAGTCGGGGTGCCCGGGACGCCTCTCCACCTGCGGGCACCGTTGCGGCCCGCGATCCCGGCTCGCTGCATCAGCATCGCGACCGCGTTGTGCCCGACCTGGATCCCGCGGCCGAGCGTCAGCTCGGCGTACACCCGCTTGGCGCCGTACGTGCCGTACGAAGCAACGTGCACCTCCCGGATCACATCGGTCAACCACGCATGCCGGACCGCGCGAGCCGACAGCGGCCGCTCACGCCAGGCGTAGTAGCCGGCGCTCGAGACATCGAGCGCCCGGCAGGCGACCTCCACGGGCAGCCCCTCGTCCGCGATCACGGCGATCGCCTCGAAGCGCCTTTTGGGCGCACCGACTCCTTCAGCAGCTCGGCAGCGCGACGGTGCACCGCCAGCTCAGTCTCGAGCGCCCGGATCCGCAAGCGCGCAGCCCGCAGCTCCTCCCGCTCCGCCGAGCTCAACCCCGGCAGCTCACCACGGTCGATCTGCTCCTGCCGCCGCCAGCTGTAGATCGACTGATCACTCACCTCCAGCAGCCGCGCCACCTCGGCGACCGTCTTCCCCGCCGCGACCAAGTCCAGCGCTCGCCGACGGAACTCCGCCGGATACCCCTTCCGTCCCATACGACCTCCTCTCGAGGCCGCCCGAGTCTAGAAATCGGACCCCACGGAACCGGGGCTGGACCACTCCGATGCCAGGCTCCGTCCTGGCGGAAGGAGATGCTCCTGCGATGGCCAGACCGAGGAAGTACCCCGATGAGCTGCGTGAGCGTGCCGTCCGGCTCGTGTTCGAGTCGAAGCGCCCGATCGCGCACGTCGCCCACGACCTGGGCATCCATAAGGAGGCGCTGCGCCTCTGGGTCCGTCAGGCCGAGGCAGACAGCGGCCGCCGGCGTGATCTGCTGACGAGCGAGGAACGCGAGGAGCTGAAGCGGCTGCGTAAGGAGAACTTCGAGCTGCGCCGGGCGAACGCGATCTTGAAGGACGCGTCGGTCTATTTCGCGCAGGAGCTCGACCCGACCCGGCGACGGTGACCCGCTTTGTGGAGGAGCGGCGGGAGGCCTTCGGGGTCGAGCCGATCTGCCGTGCGTTGGGCGTGCCGGTGAGCACGCACTACGCGCGCAGATCCCGGGTGCCGTCTGCGAGGGAGCTCGAGGACCGGCGGCTGCTCGAGGAGATCCACGCTGCCCGCTGCGGCTACCGGCGCGTGTACGGGGCCAGAAAGACGTGGAAGGAGCTGCGCCGGCGCGAGATCGAGGTCGGCCGCGACCGCGTTGCCAGGTTGATGCGCCAGGCGGGGCTCGAGGGCAAGCGGCGTGGGCGCAAGCACCGCACCACGATCCCGGACGAAGCCGCGGTCGAGAAGGCCCGCGACCTGCTGCAGCGGGCCTTCACCGCGACGCGACCGAACGAGAAGTGGGTCGCCGATCTGACCTACATCCGCTGGGCGGCCCCCTTGTGTCGGTCCAGCCGTTATGAGAGTCGGGCTGGTGTCTTTCGGGGTTGCTTGCTGAGGGTAGCGGCGTAGACGGCCGGGGCGGTCCAGCCGAGGCTGCTGTGTGGTCGCTGTTGGTTGTAGATCTGTCTCCAGTCCTCGATGACCGTTTTGGCCTCGAGCAGGGAGTCGAACGCTTCGACCGAGAGGAGTTCGTCGCGGACGCGGGAGCCGAACGACTCGACGAACGGGTTCTGCCAGGGTGAGCCGGGTTCGATGAAGCTGCGGCCGCTGCTGCCTTCGCGGCACCAGTCGCGGAGGGCGTTCGCGGTCATCTCGGGGCCGTTGTCCATCCGGATGAGCTCGGGGCGGGTGCCGCGCTCGCGCACGATCTGGTCGAGGACGCGGACGGCGTGGTCGGCGTCGATCGAGCGCCCGACCCGGATCGCCAATGCTTCGCGGGTGTGCTCGTCGACGACGTGGAGCAGCTTCAAGGTGCGTCCGTCGGTGGTGGTGTCGAACTGGAAATCCATGGCCCAGACGTGGTTGGGCCGCTCCGCCCGCAGCCGCTTCGCCGGCACCGTCGACTCGCCGAGCCGCCGGCGCTTCCGCTTGCGTTGCGGCACCCGCAGCCCCTCTTCGCGCCAAAGCCGCTGGATCTTCTTCCGGTTCACGGCCCATCCCTCTTCACGGAGGCGGCCCCAGGCGAGCCGGTAGCCCAGCGCGGATGCTCCGCGGAGAGCTTCCGCAGCCGTTCGCGTAGCCCGTCGTCGCGAGCGCCGTCGCGGCGTGGCTTGTGGCGTTGGGTCGAGCGGTGCTGCCCGGTGACCTGGCACGCCCGCCGCTCCGACAGCCCGAACCGCTCGACGATCATCCGAACAGCGGCCTGCCTGCGCGACGGGCTCAGAAGTTTCCCCGCGCGATCTCCTTCAACGCCTGATTCTCGAGCAGCTGATCAGCGACGATCCGCTTCAACCGCACGTTCTCCCGCTCGAGCTCCTTCAACCGCTTCGCGTCGTCGGCCTTCAACCCGCCGTACTGCAGCCGCCAACGATGAAGCGTCTGCTCCGACACCTCGAGCTGCTTCGCGACCGCGGCGACCTCCTGGCCCTCCCCGAGCAGCCGATCGGCCTCCCGCAACTTCCTGATGATCTGCTCCGGCGAATGCCGGCGTCTCGCATGTCCCATCGCTCCGATTGTCCTCCTCGCCCAACACGTGGGCAATAAGACTCTCAATGCGATCGGACCGACCTCAGGGGGTCACGCCAAGGCGCCTGGCACCGCACTGGGCGGCACCTGGAGGATCGGCGGCACCGCCGACTACTGGTCGAAGTACGAGCTCGGCTGGCACGTCAGCCCGACCCAGAACCACCGAGACGCGATCACGATGCCCGCCGCGAAAACGGGCGGCTGGCGGAGCGCGGCGACGGCTATCACCGGGTGCCGCTGACCGACGCGTTGATCGCGGCGGCGGCTGCCGAGCATGGCGGGCTCGCGTGCTCCATCGCGACGCTCAGTTCGGTGGGCTGGCCGAGGTGCTCGCGTTCGAGAGCGTCGCGCTGCCGGGACTCTGAGTCGGTGGCTAACTCCCTTCAGCGGCCCTCTGGGCCGTGCTCAGCGTTCGAGCCGTGCAGCGGCGCGACGGTAGACCTCGAGATCGGCTCGCGGGCCGATACTGACGACCTGGATCCGCTCCGGGGCCTCTTCGTTAGGCAGAAGCCGCAGAACGATCCGGTAGCCCGCGGGCCGTGTAGCGGCCGACTCGTCGAAGTAGACTTTCCGGCAATCGCCCAGGTTCCCGATCCGCGAGTCGTAATCCAGCGGCGAGCTATGGCCGAGCGGATCATCCGTGAGATCCGGCAGCAGACGCCTGACCGCTCGAAGGAGCGCGGGCGAGAGTCCGGCAAGGTCGTCCGCGACCTCGGGCCGCGCAACGACCGGAAGCATCAGCCCTGCGACGCCTTCCGCTCGGCCTCGTCGAGCAACCCCCCGAATTCGACATCGGCCGCCGGCTGCGCGAGCCGCCGAGCCGCTTCGAGCGCGGCGATCTCGTCGTCGAGACGGTCAGCAAGCGCGAGATACGTCTCCGCGCTCCGCTCTAACAAACCGCGCCGCTCCTGCAGCGCCTCCTCAAGCTCGCCGGCATCCCCGGGAATCGTTCTCGTAGCCACAGCCAAAGGGTACCGCCCGCAGCAGATCCTGCCAACGGCGACGCCATGCCAGCCCCGACGCACTGAGCCTCCCGAGAGAGCGCTCGCGTGCTTTGTGGGCGAGCTTTGGTCACGTCGTAGAGGTCGCTAGACCCGGGTACGGGGGAGCGAGTCGATCCGCGCGCGGATGCGAGCCGCGCAGGGTAGGCACTCCTTCCGTTCCCAGATCGCGAGCGCGCGCTCGAACGCTTGGCGCGCCTCGTCGGTTCGTCCTGCGCGATCGAGCACGGTGCCGAGGTCCTCCCGCGTGTGCGCCTGCCACCAGACGTTGTCCGTTCTTGTCTCAGCGGTGGTGACCGCCGTGCGCGCCAGCGTCTCCGCCCGCTCGAGCTCGCCTCGGTGGGCGAGCAGGAGGGCCTCGGCGGCGGCGGCCAATACCCGGACGCCGGAACCGGGTGGCGGGACGGCTCGAGCCTCTTCGAGGAGCTCCTCGGCCTCGTCGAAGCGTCCGAGGTAGCAGAGCTCGCGTGCGAGGCGGGACTTGGCTGTCGCCGCCGCGATGGCGAAGTGGGGCATGAGCTTGAGCTCTTCGGCGCCGTACCGGACCGCGCGCTCCCGGTCGCCTTCGATGGTCGCGATCATCGCGAGGTACCGATCGGCGTCCCGGGAGGTGTTGCCGGTCACTGCGCGCAGGTGGCTCGAGCGCGCCTGGGCGAGCGGCCAGGCCTCGTCGAAGCGGCCGAGCATCGCGAGCAGCGTCGCCCGTGGGTGGTCCTGGGAGCTCGGAGGCCGCCAGACGGCCAGCTCGTCGAGCGTCCGCATCGCCTCGCCGACCGGCCGCGGGCCGATAATCAGGGCGAATTCCAGCTGCGTATCGGTCCCTAGATAGCCGGCCATGCGCTGGTAGCGAAGCGCCTGCAGCGACGCTTCGACGCTGTCCTCGTGCTGCTGGTGGAAGTTCGCGGCAGAGGCGAGCAGGTCCCAAAGCAGCGCGAGCCGGCGTGGATCACCCTGCGCTTCCTCGTCGGGGAGTGCGGCGCGGCAGAGTGCGATCAGCTCGTCGGTCGCGTCCGGGCCGCCTGCGGCCCCGCGCAGATAGAGGGCGATCGCGCGCGCGAGCGTCGCGCCAGAGAGGTCACCGGCGGCCTCGACTCGTTGGCTGACCGCTTCCGCCCTCTCCACTGCCGTGCGCAGATCGTTGTCCTGCGTGCACGCGGACTCGAGCTCGAGCGTGACGTCGATCCGGTGCGGGCGTACGAGCTCGACTGCGCGCCTGAGCAGCACCCCTCCGGTCCGGTAGTCCTGGCGATCGATTGCGCGGTGTCCGGCGGCGGCGAGCCGGGCAGCGGCGCGGTCGGCCAGGGCAGCGTCGGGCTGCCCGAGCTCAGCTCGGTAACGGCTGGCCTGTGCGAGGTGGTAGCCGACGATCTCGTCGCGCTCGACCAGGGCGTCGCCGTGCTGGTCGAGCCAGTCGGCGAAGCGGGCGTGCAGGTCGGCGCGGACTGCCTTGGGGAGCGCGTCGTAGGCTGCGTCGCGGATCAGCAGGTGTCGGAAGCGGTAGCCGTCGTCGCCCGCGATCTGGGCGCGGTCGGGGCGGACGAGCTGGTGGCGCACGAGCGCGGCGAGCCGGGTCGTGAGCTGCGTCTCCTCGGGAGCGAGCGCCTGCACGCCGCCGCGGTGGAAGATCTCGCCCTCGACCGAGCCGCGCTCGAGCACCCTGCGCTCGGGCCCGTCGAGCTGGTCGAGCCGCGCCGCCAGCAGCGCCTTCAGCGTCGGCGGCACCTCGACCTCCGCGTTCCCCGCGGCCATCGCGAGCATCTCGGAGATGAAGAGCGGGTTGCCGCCCGCCGCGTGGGCGATCCGCTCGCGCAGGTCTCCCGGGACGGCATCGCCGATCAGCGCTTCCGCTTGCTCCGGCGGCAAGGGCTCCAACCGCAGCGTCGCCGGCCAGGTCGGCCGCCGCTCCACCAGCTCCGGCCGTGCCATGCACAGGAGCAGAAGCGGCACGCCGGCCGACAGCAGCGCCGTCGACTCGACCAGGTCGAGGAACGTCTCGTCGCCCCACTGGATGTCGTCGAAGACCACGACCAGCGGCGCCTGCTCCTCGAGCAGCTTCCGGACCGCCCAGGCGATCTCGTCGCCGCTCGTCCCGACCTCCGACTCGCCGAGCAGCGAACGGATCGCCGCAGCGGCGGCCGGATCCGACGGCAGCACCGCCAGCTGTTTCACCACCTCGACCACCGGCCAGTAGGTGATCCCCTCCCCGTAGGGTAGGCAGCGGCCCCGCACGACGCGAGCCTCGACGCCGGCGAGTGCCTCCGCGACCAGTCGCGACTTGCCGACACCGGCGTCGCCGACGACGGTGACGAGCTCGCAGCGCGGCCCGCTCAACGCACGGTCCCAGGCGCCCACGAGCTGCCGCAGCTCCCGCGCGCGCCCGACGAAGCGAGAGGCGTGCGAACGCTCCGGTACCTCGAGGACAGAGACGAGCAGGTGGGCGGCGACCGGCTCGCTCTTGCCCTTAAGCTCGAGCAGGCGCTCCTCTCCGACCTCGACGGCAGCCGCGACGAGCGCGAGCGTGTCCGCACCGATCAGCACCTCGCCCGGCTCCGCCGCCTGCTCCAGCCGCGCCGCGACGTTCACCGCGTCCCCGGTCGCGAGACGCTCCTCGGTGCCGGTCAGCACCTCGCCCGTATTCACGCCGATCCGGCCCTCGAGCCCGAGCTCCGAGCAACGCATCCCGCATCTCCACCGCCGCCCGGCACGCACGCAGCGCGTCGTCCTCGTGCGCAACCGGCACCCCGAACACCGCCATCACCGCATCGCCGATGAACTTCTCGACCGACCCGCCGTGCGCCTCGACGATCCCCTTCATCCGCTCGAAATAGCGCGCCAACAACCCCTGCAGTGCCTCCGGATCCACCGACTCCCCCAGCGCCGTCGACCCGACGACATCGCAGAACAACACCGTCACCACCTTCCGATGCGCACCGCTCGCCACCAGCCGAGGCTAGACCATCCAAGGCAACTCGCCTAACGCGCAGACGTGTACAGGCTCGTCGCCTGCGCGAGCGTGTTCAGGCGGAAGCTCTTGAGCTACCCGAAGGCCCGCCCCGCGGCGGGCCTTCGGGCGTCCTGGGCTCCGGGGCCGGATTCGAACCGGCATCCCTCCGCTGGACAGGCGGGTGCTCTGCCATTTGAGCTACCCCGGGGCCGTGCCCCGGAGTGTTCAGGCGAGCAGTCCGAGTCGCGAGATGGATCTTGCCGACAGGTCTTGTCCGGATACGTTTTCGAGGGCGAGGGCTCTGCCCTGCGCGCTGAGCGTGCAGGAGTACTACCCGAGACTGGTTGAGACTTCGGGGTGCGAGATCCTCGAGCTCGCCGCACCGTAGTGTGTTTCGCGCTACAGTTCGCTGATAGCTCCGGCACCGCCCCCGCTCTCACTCAGGCTCGGTGACGAGGGCGCTCGCGCACTGGACGAGCTGGCTCGACGGCGCCGAGTCTCACGCGCCGAGGCAGTGCGACAGGCGATCACCGAGACCGCGGCGCGAGAGCGACGCCGCGCCGGGCTTGCAGCCGAGGCCGCAGCGCTGATGACGAACTCCGACTACATCGCCGAGGCACGCGCCGTCGCCGAACTCGTGGAGCAACTTCGTGGTTCGCGGTGACGTCCTCGCGATTGTGATCCCGCAACGACGGGGCCACGTCCGGCACGGGCGGCGCTATGCCGTGGTCGTCCAGGCCGACGATCTCCTTGCTCTGTCGACGATCGTCGTCTGTCCGACCTCTACGGCGACGCCGCCGGCGAGCTTCCACCCTGAGATCGAGATCGACGAACAGACGACTCGCGTCATGTGCGAGATGGTGGGAGCAGTCAACGCCCGAGCGCTCGGCGAGCATGTCGGCCACCTCGCCGTCGACGAGATGCGTGCCGTCGATGACGGGCTCGAACTGGTGCTAGACCTCGGATAGCCGTCTAGAGCCGAGCGCCATGGCCTGCGCCGGCCTTCGCTGCTGGCGTCTCAGCGCTGCGGTTGCATCAGTGGAAGCGAGCAGAACTGATTCGTGAGAGGGCTGAGGTCGTAGAGCGGAGGTCGAACTGCGATAAGACTCTTGGCCGAGTCTGCAACTCCCCTGAACTTTGCAGGGACTGAGGATCAGGCGTTAGTTCGGACGGCTCCGTGCAGCGTTCGTGGGGAACCTCCAAGGCCTGTCACTCGCCGGGCCGGATCCAGAGCGAGACGGACGCGGGTTGGACTGTGCGCATGGCGGCGCTCTCGAGTTCCTTTCTCACAGCGTCGACGTCGAGGGCATCACGGAGCCGTGAACCAAAAACAGAGACGATCGCCTCGGCGTCATATCGGGAGCGGTTGAAGTGGCGGTCCACAAAGCGCTGGACACGTCGGCGGAGGGGGTTGAAGAGCGCTGCGATGACGAGCGTCGAAGCGGCGACCGCGATCGGTGAGGAGAACGGCAAGACTCGCGTCGCCACGAGCACCACCGCAAAGAAGACCGCGGCGAGCAGACCGGTGACGATCAGGTAGGAGATCGTGCGGCTGATCACCCAGTCGAGGTCGAACAGCCGGTACCGGAGGATGCCGACACCCATGGCGATCGGCAGCGCGAGGATTGCAACGAAGGCGAAGCTCAGCCCTGCGAGCGTCATCACAAACCCGGCCAGGCAGATCACACCGCCGACTAGGAGCCATTTCAGCTGCTGCCGATAGATACCGGTGGAGCCGCGGAAGCTGATGAGCGGCCGCAACAGCCAGAGAAGACAGAACGCGATCAACGCCGCCCAGAACGGGACTGCAAGCCCTGCCGCATTCCCGACCGACAGCAGTTCACCCGTCGAATCGACCCGGATCCGGCTCGCGCCGATTCCAGTCGCATCGCGCCAGGTCAACACCGCGATCAGGCCGAAACAGACGGCGCCGTAGGCCCACAACACATACCGCCAGCGCCCCGACACGCGCCCATCGGGAAACAGACCGATCGGCAGCGGCAGAAGCACCGCGATCCAGACCCACCAGCCCGCAACGAACGCCGCCGCCCGCGCCACAGGAAGGTGGTAACCCTGGTGGTATGCCATCACCGCGTACTGGCCAGCGTCAGACGCGAGCATGAAGACAAGCGACAGCACGAGCAAGATCCAGCCGATCGGATTGCGTGGCTGCCGCCGGGCAACCACCCATCCCACCACCGCGAACGGCACGACCGGAAGCCCGGACGACTGCCCGCCGCTGAGGACGACGAGCGGGATCGCGGCAAGGGTGAGCGCGAGCGCCGCGAATCCCAGCAGGAACGCAACCCGTTGCGAAACGCGACGCGACCACCGTGGTGATGTCACGTCCTGAATACCCACGAGGTTCGAGTCGACCTTGATCCCAGCAATCTAGACTCAGGCCGTCCCGAGAGCGTTACGGCGCCACCGCCAGTCTCGGGCACGACGCGAAACACAAATCGCAGCCTCCGGCGGGCAACTCTCGGCTGGGCGAGCGTGCGGCGCTGCCTACCTGAGACTGGTCGAGACTAGGGACCCAGGAGTATCAAGTCGGTGCAAGGGTGCGGGACGCCGTTGAAGCCGTCGACGTCAGCTGCGCGGCGTGGCGATCCGCAGCCTGTTCCCGTCGAGGTCGCTCAGGTTGCATTGACGCCCGGCCAGCCCGTCCTCGTCAACCGGAACGCCGAACTCGGCTGAAACGACGTCGATGTCGTCGACGTAGAGGTGGATCAGCGTGTCCGGTCGTGCGTCGCCGGTGTGCTCGGACAGGAAGAGACGGATAGGGCCACGAGCGATCGATACAAACCACGGGAACCCCGGCTGGAACTGATGCTCCCATTCCTTCTGGAACCCAAGGCGCTCGTACCATGCAACCGCGAGAGCGGCGTCTTCGACGCGCAACACCGGCACGACCTGCTCTTCCACGAGTTCAAGCGTAACGACGCTTTGCGTGTGCATATGAGAGTGCGCCGATAACGCCCGAGGCGCTCGTCTACGGACTGGCTTTGCTGGAGCGCAGCGCCGAGGGTGCGTCGTGTGCTGCCGATTCGAAGAGACTCCTGCGACAGCTCACCACCGCGCCGCGTAGATGAAGTCAGCTGCGGGCCGCTCGACCCATTGCGTGATCCTCATCGCGAGCTTCATGCCGGTCGCGAACTTCGCGTTCTTCAAGCGTGTGACCTGGCTGGGTGTGCAGCCAAGCGCCTCAGCCGTGACCGTCCAGGTCAAGCCACGGACGCCCCGCTGGGCGTTCATCGCTTCATACAGCGCCCGCAGGTCCCAGCGCGGGCGGCGATCGGGTCGCACGCAGGCAGCGCGCGCCCGGCTTCCAGGCCGGCGTCCTCCAGGAAGCTCTCGGGTGTCCGCTGCAGCCGGCGCAGGATGAACAATGCATGTTGGCAGCTGGTGTCCCCGCGCTTGGCGATCCCTCGCAGGGTGGCGGGGACGATTGGGTGATTCTGGAGCCCACGGGCGTCACGTTCGCTGTTCAACTCGGATGACAGCGACCAGATCGCGTCCGCGACACCCTGCCAGCTCAGACCATCCGCGGCCCGTCGCGCATCCATCGCGGCATACAAAGCAAACGCGTCGAAATCCAGGAAGGGCCGGCGCGATCGCGAACCATTCGACACAGGCCTAATAGGACTTTGTTACTCACGCCGGTGAGGGAGCGAGAGTTGCGTGAGGTCGACGGGTTGTCGGCAGGTTCGGCATCGTCCGGCCCAGCAACGCAGGACGGGCTGGAGGAGCAGCACCGTTTGCGGCAGCGTCAGGCCGGCTGCGGGGCTTTTGGGTCAAGCCGTTCGAGCGTCAGGAAGGCGTGGGCGCAGGTGACAAGCGCTGTGTGGTGATGGAAACCGAGATAGCTGCGTCCCTCGTAGTGGTCGAGCCCGAGCTCGCCTTTGAGTTGGCGGTAGTCGAGCTCGATCGTCCAACGCAGCCGCGCGAGCCGGGCGAGCCGCTCCGGGACGCTGTCGGCCGGGAGGTTGGAGAGCCAGTAGTCGGACGGCGCCTGCTCGCTCTCGGGCCACTCGATGATCAGCCACTCCTCGCGCGGCGGCAGGTTCTTGTTCCGTACCGGGTTGGTCGCGACGACGCGGACGAACGCGAAGCGGCCGCAGAGATCCTCGCCAGCTGGGCTGGTGCGGCAGGGCAGCGTTCGCCACGCGCTCCCGGGCAGCCGCGCCGCGAGCGCGCGCACCGATTCGGGTTTGCGGTCGGGCCGCGCGACCGACGGGCTCGGGCCACGCTTGTCGATCCGCTCGGGCACGGTAAAGGTCGTCTCGGGTCCGTAGACGCTGACTTTTGCCGAGACTGCGACGACGTACTCAAGCGCCTGTTCGTGCAGGTTGATCCGGAAGCGGGTGTCGTCGCCGTAGGCGCAGTCGGCCAGGATCGGCGCAGCCGGGATCTGCCAGCCGGCTGCGGCTTTGCAGACCTCGCTGGCGAGTTCCGGCTTGGTCTGGAAGCCAACCTGGTCGGGGATCTTCGCTTTGCGCCGACGCTCGAGATCGTCGCACCACTCCTCGGGCAGATAGAGGCGCCAGCCGAGCGGGAGCGTTCCGCGCGCGCCAACCGCGTGCACGCTGACCGTGATCTGGCAGTTCCCGATCTTGCCGAGCGTGCCCGAGTACTGCCGCTTGACCCCGGGCGAATGCTTGCCGTCCTTGACGATCCCGGTGTCATCGACAACCCAGGCCGTGACGCCGATCTGAGGCGCGACCAACTCAGCGCTCGCCCGCACCAGCAGCGTCGGATCCCAGGGCGAGTCAGCCAAAAACTGCTGCATCGACTCGTACCGAGCCGGCGACTCCTCAAGCCGAAACAGCGTCGGCTGCAGACTCTTGCGGCCACCAGACTCGATCAACCCGCGCACATACAGAAGCGCGTTCTCACGCTGGCGCTGAAGCTGCAGCCGCCCAGCGACCTCGTCCACGAAGCCACCGAGTCGGTCACGCACCTCGACCGCCGGCAGATCCAATGCGAATACAGCTTCCATCCGGCTCCTCCTCTAACGATGACCGCTGACGCGGACACCGTTCGCCGAGGACGAAGCGGACCCTTCAACCAGCTAACAAAGTCCTACTAATCATCGTAGACCGAGTTCCGATGCGTTTGGACACCGAGATTGCGGCGAGAGGCGCCAACGGCGCATCGCAGCACAAATCCTCATGAGGGCAAGCCTCAGGCTACGGAGCACTTCCTTGGGCCAGCGCGCGGGAACTGATACCTGAGGCTGGTTGAGGGTTTTGGGGGTACTGCGATCGAGGCGGGCTTGCAGCGGCTTGCGAGCCGAGGGTTTCGTAGTACGATTCCGTTGTGGATGTCCACCCATCCGCGCGGAAGCATGGAATCGTCGACGCGGACATCAAGCACGCTGCAGCACATGCCACGGCAATCGACGACCAGGACGACGATACGCGGCTCTATCTCGGGCCGTCTCGTAGCGCCGAACTGCTCGAGGTCGTGACGATCGTACGGGACGACGGCTCCGAGCTGGCAATCCATGCCATGCGGATGCGACCGAAGTACCAGCGACTGCTGCCGGAAGGATGACGATGGCCAAGGAAACGTTCGGAAAGACGGCGAAAGGAAGACCAATCACCGACGAGCTCGTTGCGACGTTGGCTGAGAAGGCCGAGAAGGGCTATGACGTCGACGAGACGTTGCGTCGCCGCGGCGGGCGCCCGCCGATCGGGTCGGCCGCAGCAGCCGTGGAATCGGTTCGGCTCGACCCAGAACTCCGCGAGGCACTCTCTCAGCGAGCTCGGCGCGACCACGAAACCACGTCGTCCGTTATCCGCAAGGCCCTACGGAAATACCTCGACATCACCTCATAGGCGCGAGAGCCTCGGCTGCGCGAAGGTGATTACGTCAGAGCATCTCGTAGCAGCCGTGCGCCATGCGAACGAAGCGCGGCCGGCGATGGCGAGCCTCGTCACGTCGGGCGTCTAGTGAGGGCGCCCGGGTGCACCGCCCGCTGCGAAGGCTCTCGTAACAAACGATACTCGGGCATGAGAACGAGACCCTCGACCAGGCCCGCGCCGGGATCAGCTACATCGCCGCTTCCGACCGGCCCCGCGCGGGCCTCAACTACCGCGCTCGGGACAAACGTGCCGTCGTCAGCCGCCGCTCCGGCAGGTGGTGCGTTCACTATCCGGGGATGGGCACCGGAGAAGACGCCGACAAGGGCACCGTTGCGGGTGGGAACGCGCTTCGGGCAGAGCTCATCGTCGAGGCAGGCAGCGGCGGTGAGCGACGGGTCGTGAGCCCGGTCGAGGGTGTTGCGGCGTTTGCCAAGAGCGACGTCAGCAAACGCTCGGCGCGCTGTCGAGACCGGGCACGGAGAGGCTCGACCTGCGCTTCAACCCCGCGCAGCGAGGCGCGATCCCGGAGGTCTGAGCCCATGACTGCCGAGAAGCTCTTCAACAGCCCGCCGAAGCCGAAGGAGACCCGGTGAACACCCTCACACTGCTCGCGACCACCGTCCACTGGGGCGGCTTCAAGTTTCACGGCAGCTACACGGCGATCGACCTGATCGCAGCGTCGACCAATGCGTTGAACGGGGCGTTGCTCGCGCGGCGGCCCGATCACTACAAGCAGTTCACGGTGGTCGGAATCCTGCTGATGGCGCTGCTCGGCGGGCTCGGCGGCGGGATCACACGCGACGTGCTCGTCGCCCAGATCCCCTCGGCGCTGACGAACCCCGCCTACATCATGGTCGCGCTGATCGCCGGTGCGATCGGCTACCTCCTCGCCTACGCCGGCGGCCAGCTGTTCCGCGAGGGGCTGTTCCAGTTCATGACCTCCTTCTCGCTGCCCTGGTACGCGATCATGGGCGCCTACACCGGCGTCAGGTTCGGCCTGCCGGTGATCGGCTGCCTCTTGCTGGGCGTGGTCGGACCGACTGCGGGCCGCTACTACATCGACATCACCAGCGGGGTGCCGCCGAAGCAGTTCATCCGCGGCGAGTGGTTCGTCGCAATCGCCGCTCTGACCGCGCTGGTCTGGATCCTCTGCACCCAGGCCGGCATGGGGCCCTGGGCCGCGGCCGGGATCTCGTTCGTCGTCGGCTTCACCGTCCGGATGGTCGCCCTCTACCGGGCCTGGGAAGAGCCGCTCGCGACCGAGCCGAAGGGCGTCTACGTGCACGACGACGGCCGGCCGATGCTCGGCCGCAAGCTCGCCGGCAAGTCGCAGCGCGAGCTGCACGACCTCGGCCTGGTCGTCGACAGCGAGGACAGCAGCCGGGCAAGCCCGTGAAGGTGCTCATCTGAGTGGCGGGAGAAGCTGCTTTCGCGAGCCGGGAGAGTGGACTCGATCAGCCGGAGCATGCAAAATCGGCCCGGCCATGGCCGACACCAATGTCAGGCTTCTCGTCGAGCGCTACCGGGCGGGCTGGTTCGGCCACGACGTGGACGCGATCATGGCCGTCGTGACCGACGACATCGTCTTCGACAACCTGACCGCCGGTGAACGCGTGGAGGGTGCAGCGGCGTTTCGGGCGCACGTTGCCGGAATTCACGAGCGCTGGCCCGATCTCAGCTTCGAGGAGCACGCGCTCTATCTCGCATTCGATACGGGAGTGGCGGAATGGACGGCTCGGGCGACAGCTGCGGACGGGCGCCACCTCGAATGGGACGGGATCGACGTGATCAACTGTCGAGACGGCCTGATCGTCCGAAACGCCGTCTACTCGTCAGGCCATCGGCCCCGAGTGCTCCCTCATTTCGATTCGAGCTCCTGATCGCAGCCTGTCGGAATCGAGGAGCCGGATCGAGCGGGAAAGCGGCCCTCGAGTCGGCGACAGCGATCCAGTAAGACTCCGATGGTGGAGCTCACGCACGTGTTCGCAGGAATCGCCGTCTCGGATTTCGACGCGGCCCATGGGTGGTATGTCCTTCTGTTCGGTCGCGCCCCGGACATGCTCCCACACGACGGCGAGGCGGTCTGGCGGTTGACCGGCAGCAGCTCCGTGTACGTCGTCGGCGATGTCGAGCGGGCGGGAAGCGGCCTGCTGACCCTTGCCGTGGATGACCTCGACCGCCTCGCGGACCGCCTCCGGGCCGACGGGCTCGCGTTCACGTGGGAGTCCGGCGGCGATGCTCCGCTGCGCCTGGTGATCAGTGACGACGACGGGAACAGGATCGCGTTCTTCCGCGATCCGGCGCTCCCGGCGGGCTGATTCTCGCCCGTGCCGGCGGTCCGAGAGTTGGCGGCCGCCGCTCAGCCGCCGATGGCGCCCGGCCTGCCCCCGCTGCAGGTCTTCTGTGCCGCCAGGAAGATCGGCGAGCTCGGATCGATCCCGCTGCTCCGGCTGTACCCGTGGCTGACCATCCCGCCCGGCCCGAACTTCGGGTCCTGGTAGCCGGGCACCCCGTGTGAGCGCATGCAGGCTGCGAAGGCGAGCAGGCCCTGTTTTATCTTCCGTTGCTGCGCCTGGCTTGGACCCTTGCGGGCCGGGAGCAGATGCTGACAGTCGACCTCCGCCTTCTGGAACAGCGGCGAGGCCGGGGAGCGACGGCGAGATGGTGATGGTGAGCGTTCCCGTAGCGTCGGGGTCGGGGAAGTCCGGGGCCCCGTGGGAGCGCATGCAGGCTGTGTACCTGACCCCGGCCGCGCCCGTCCCCACCTCCGTCGACATGCTCCCCCCGAACCCGCCGGCGCCCGGCGGAAACAACAAGGTCGAGCTGCTGCTCGCGCCGCTGCTCGAGGGTGTCGTTGCGAGGCTCGCGACAGACGGTGTCTTCGGGCCGCCGCCGCAGCCGGCGGAAAGGAGAGCGAGGCTCGCCGGCCCCGTGGCGAGCAGAGCACCGCGGCGGGCAAGGCGTCGGCGGTTCACTCGATCAGGAAAGCAGAGCCGTCTGAAACGTCTCTAAACGGCGCGCCCCCGGGCGTCGGGGGTGAGCCCAACGGCTGCACGAGCGAGCCGACGAAGGCACCGTGAACAAGGCGCCGGCCCGGCGAGCCGGCCAGCCCATCCGAGCACGCCTGCGCCACCGGCCGGGCGGGTTTGCTGGACGAATCGCCGGCCTCGGGACCGAAGGGGTTCTCATAGGCTGTCTCCTGTCATCTCACGGCCGCGAGACCGGATCGTCTCGACAGGGGGAGGATCGAATGAGCAAGCTGAAGTTGAACATCACCATGTCGCTCGACGGCTTCGTCGCCGGCCCGGACCAGTCGCCGGCCCATCCGCTCGGGGTCGGCGGCGAGTTGCTTCACGGCTGGCTGCTCCCGCTCGAGGCGTTCCGCGAGCGCCACGGCGAGGAGGGCGGCGAGGTGAACGCGAGCACGCCGTTCGCCGAGGACATCCTGGCCGGCGCCGGCGCGACCATCATGGGCCGGAACATGTTCGGCGGCGGCCCGGGACCGTGGGACGAGTCATGGAAGGGCTGGTGGGGAGACAATCCGCCCTTCCACCATCCCGTCTTCGTCCTCACGAACCACCCGCGCGAGCCGCTGGAGCTGCAGGGCGGAACGACGTTCTACTTCGTGTCGGACGGGATCGAGTCGGCGCTCGAACGGGCGCAGGCCGCAGCCGGAGAGAAGGAGGTCTCGCTCGGGGGCGGCGCGTTCGTCGCCCAGCAGTACCTGGCGGCGGGCCTGCTCGACGAGATCGTCGTCTCGATCGTTCCGATCCTGCTCGGAGGGGGCGCCCGGCTGTTCGAAAACATCGGAGGTGTGACGCTCGAGCAGGTCGAGTCGGTCGAGGCGCCCGGGGTGACTCACATCAGATACGTCCGGGCATAGACTCGTCTTCGGGCCCGGGCTCGTGCCTGACGTCGCGACCTCGAACATCATCCGAGCAGCGGTACCTCGCGCCGACTTCTCAGCAGCGATGTCGGAGCTTGCGCGGGAGCGTCTTGACCGCTTCGGGCCGCGTGTGCGCCTCGTCCAGCACGACCTCGCCGACATAATCGACCTCGTGCCTCCCCCCGGACGGTACGCCGCTGCCTTCTCGGTGCAGACGCTCCATCATCTAGCGGACGCAGGCAAGGAGAGGGCCATAGCCTGGTCAGCGGCTGCCCTCGAGCCGGGCGCGCTGATCGTGATCGTCGACCGGGTGGCAGTTCCCGAGTCGCTGTTTTGCGACTGGGCGGCGATCTGGCGGCGGATCGACCCGCTGACGCCTGCAACGTACGTGGAGTACGCGGGGCAGCTCGCTCGCGGCGGCGACCGACCGGCAGACGTGCACGACCAGCTCGGCTGGCTTCGGAACGCCGGGCTCGACGCGATGTGCCTTCACGCGTACGGCAACCGTGTCGTCCTCGTGGGCCGCAAACCGGATCGGTGAGGTGTCACGTGCGCGAGGCTCGGGTCAGGCTCGGGCATCGGGTTCCTCGAAAGTCGCGACGTGAAGCTCGAGAGTCTCCCCTGCCTGCGCCGGCGTGACGCTCTGCACCC
Source organism: uncultured Actinomycetes bacterium (assembly GCA_963796625.1). Classification (GTDB taxonomy): domain Bacteria; phylum Actinomycetota; class Thermoleophilia; order Gaiellales; family Gaiellaceae; genus PALSA-600. The sequence goes on along the minus strand of CAWCME010000002.1, from coordinate 340,408 downwards.
CCGAGGATCCCGCTCAGACGACGTTCCGCTCGACGCGCGCCGCGCCGGCGGCGAACCGCTCGACGGCGAGCCGGGAGAGGTCGAATGCCGGCTCGAGCCCGAGGACGAGCCGGGCGAGGTGCTCGCCGACCACCGGGCCCTGCTGGAAGCCGTGCCCCGAGAACCCGGTCGCATAGACGAGCCCGGCCGGGTCGGCGGCCGCCCCGACCAGCGCGTTGTGGTCCGGGCTCATCTCGTAGAGCCCCCACCAGCTCGAGCGGACGCCGAGATCTCCGAGCACCGGTAGCCGGCGGACCGCGACCGGCGCGATCTCCTCGAGCGATTGCTCGCGACCGCCGAACACGAGCCCGCCGCCCTCCCGGTGGAAGTAGAAGCCGCTGCCGAAGTCGATCGTGAGCGGCAGCTCGGCCGGGAACCCGGGCGCGTCCTCCGTGAAGAACATGTAGCGGCGCTCGGCCTCGACGGGCAGATCGAACCCGGCGCTCGCCGCGAGCCCGCGCGACCAGACACCCGCGGTGAGCACGACGCGGTCGGTCGCGACCCGGCCCTGCGCCGTCTCGACGCCGGTCACTCGCCCCCGGTCGACCAGGATGCGGGTCACGGGGCACGACTGCTCGATCCGCGCACCGCGCTCGCCGGCGCGGCGCACATAGCCCTGGACGACGAGGTCGGGCGTCACCGTCCCGGCGACCGGGTTGAAGACCGCGCCCACCAACGCCTCGGTGGCGAGCTGGGGGACGATCGCCCCGGCCTCGGCTGGGCTCTGCATCCGCGTTCCGATGCCGTGCACGGCCTGAAGCGCGAGCTCGTCCTCGAAACGCGCGAGGTCCGCGTGGTCGTCGAGCAGGAAGAGATACCCGTGAAGGCGCAGGTCGAGCTCCTGCCCGAGCTCGTCGGCGAATCGCTCGAGCCGGCGGATCGACTCGAGCCCGATGCGCACGTTCAACTCGTCCGAGAAGAGGGTGCGGACGCCGCCCGCGCAGTGGCCGGTCGAGCCGGAGGCGAGCGTGTCGCGCTCGAGCAGCAGCGGCCGCGTGCAGCCGAGCTCGATCAGGTAGTGGAGCGCGGCAGCTCCCATGACACCGCCCCCGATCACGACCGCTTCGGCGCGCTCCGGCAGCATGGAGCTCAGCTCAACAGCTGATCGAGGCCGCGCGTGAGCCCGACTCGCTCCGGCACGGCCCGGATCGCGAGGAGCGTTCCCGCGACGTAGGGCACCGCGCTGGAACCGGCGTCGTGGCGGATCGAGAGCCGCTCGTCGTCGGCGGCGAAGACGACCTCTGTCGAGACGCTGAAGCTCGGCAGCCTGACCGAGTGAACGTGCGTCCCCGCGACGGTCGCTCCCCGCGCCTCTCGCTCGCCGAGCACCTGATCCAGGGGGACGCGAACCACGGGCGAGCGGACGCCTGCGAGGCGTTCGGCCAGCTCGCGCGAGGTTCCGCTCGGCGCGTCCGGCTTCGCGGCGCTCGCGTAGTCGATCACCTCCCACGCCTCGACGTGGCGCGCGGCGTCGGCGGCGAACCGCAGGAGAAGCGCGGCCGTCAGCGAGAAGTTGCCGGCCGCGATCACGCCCACGCCCCTCGCCCGGGCCCGTGCATCGATCTCGGCGAAGTCCTCCCCGGACAGACCGCTCGAGCCGACGACGACGCCGACGCCCCGCTCGATCGCAGCCAGTGCGTTCGCTCTGACGACGGTCGGATGCGTGTAGTCGACGAGCACGTCCACCGGCACGGCGTCGAGCGCCTCGGCGACCGAGGAGAAGCTCGCAGGATCCGAACGCGAGACGCCTGCCGCAAGCTCGAGATCCGGCGCCGCCTCGACCGCGTCGGCGACCGGGCGGCCCGTCCAGCCGGTGACCCCGGCCACACAGACGCGAAGCGCGGAACCATCGACGCCGGGCATGAGCGGAGGATAGGCGGAACGGGGCCGGCAGGCGCCGCGGAGCCCCCCGGGCCTGACCGCCGTCGAGCCGCGCACGCCGCACGTCAGGGGTCGCGCCGGCTCGACCGTTCCTTAGAAGTTCCCTAGAAAACGCCCCCGGGAGCCAACTCGCCGGCGAATCCGGCGTCTGCTCCCTTCAGTGAGCGCCGCCTGGACCGGGAAGGGAGACGCGCCGGTGGAGGCCGGGATCGCCGGGACCGGCCCGAGACGGCGCGCCCGTACCGGCTGGGCCTGGCTTGCCGGCGGCGACGGCCTCGTCCTCGCCACGGTGCCGAGCGAGGTCAGCTTCCTGAACGGGCTCGGCATGTGGGTCGCCGGGATGGCGGCCGTCAGCGGGTTCGCCATGACCGTGGCGGCAAGCCAGTGGTGGAGCACGCCGATCACGAGCGTCCTCTGGGTCCTGCCGCTCTGGGCCGTCCTCTACTGCCTGATCGAGCGGCTCGTCCTGAAGAGCTTCGGCACGAGCTGGGCCTGGAACCTCGCGATCACGGTTCCGCGGCTCGCGCTCTCGCTCGCGATCGCGCTCGTCGTCGGGCTGCCGATGAGCCAGGTGATCTACAGCGGGTCGATCAACGACCAGCTCAGCAAGACGACCACGGCGCGCATCCACCAGGCGACGAACGAGATCACCCGTCTGTACGACGCCAAGATCTCGACCGCGCAGAAGGAGATCGCGGCGGTGCAGCGCCGGCAGGCGACCCTGCAGCGGCAGGTCACGAACAGCCGGTTCCTCTCCCAGTGCGAAGCCGGCGAGGCGAGCTGCTCGCAGACCCACAAGGTCGGCTGCGGCCCCTACTGCAAGCGCGACGCCAGCCGGGCGGCCACGGCCGCCGCGGCGCTGAAGAGCGCGCGCCCGCAGTTCACCGCGACGATCGCCGCAGACCGGCGCAAGATCGCGCTCTGGCAGGCAGCCGAGACCGGCCAGGTCGCAAACCGGGTCGCCGCGATCAGGGCCGACCGCGACTTCCTCGCCCGCCAGGCCGCGCTCGAGCAGGTCGAGAAGGCGAACCCGCCGGTCCGGAAGTACGTCGAGTTCTTCCTCGCCTTCCTCGTCGCGATCGACCTCGTCGCGCTCGTCCTCAAGCTCACGCACCTCTTCAGCACGGGCGGCGCCTACGAGCGAAGCGCCGCTGCCCTGCGGGCGATGGACGTCGTCGAGGCGCACCGCCTGCAGGAGCGGGCGAACGTCCTCACCCGCCGCATCACCCTCGAGGCACGAGCCGAGGAGGACGCGGACGAGCTGAGGATCCGCGGCAGGGTCACGCAGGAGCCGGAGTCGCAGGAGCCCAGGCCGGGCGAGCGGTCGGGCCTTCGCCCCCGGCTCGGCGGGCCCGCGGCCGCCGGCCCGCTCGGCGACTGACCGCGTAGCCCGGCCGGGGCGTCCACGGCTTGCACGGCGCAGGCGGGTCCTCACGGCCGGGCGGATGCTTCGAGCCTGCGTAACGTTCCCGTGACGCTCGTCCGCTCGAATGGTTCGTGTGAAGTCCACCGACCGTCTCTGCTGCGGGCGCAAGGCCTGGGAAAGGTAGGACCATGTCTGCAAGAACGCATTTCGCCGGAGGCGCGAGGGCGGCCTCGCTCGCCTGCGCGGCCGCACTGGTCGTGCTCCCGGTGGGCGCGCCGGCCGCCGGAGCCGCTTCGGGCGGCGGCACGATCAACTGCATGAGCGACCTCCCGGCGTACGGGCCGCTGAACGTCTCCCAGCCGATGGGGGCGGGAACGAGGGGATCGCTGGTGCTCGGCGGAGACAACAACAAGTTCATCGGCACCTGCAGCCTCTCGGGGACGATCCCGGCAGGCTGGAGCGTCGAGGAGCTGAGCGGCGCGGCGCTGACGGCGGCGCCCGGATCCGGAAACGCCGGGACGTTCACGTGGAACACCGACGACTCGACCCTGGCCGACAGCGGCACCTTCGCCAACTCGGGGACGTTCGTCGACGAGTCGAACGGCTTCAGCCAGCAGATCGCCGCGGCCGAGTTCGTGAACACCGGCACCGTCCGGTCCGAGTCGACCGGGCTCCAGATCGGCGGGACGCCCTCACCGACCTTCGACGACCGCGGCCTCGTCGAGGTCGACGCGAACGACAGCTTCGACCTCGCCGGCACGTTCATCCTGGACACGGGCGGGACGCTCCGCGCCGCGGGAGCGCTCGATATCGCCGGCTCGACCTTCGAGGTCGAGGGAGGCACCGTCGCCTCCGGAGTCCTCGTCAGCCCCTACCGGCTCGGAGTCGCCCCGACTGCGATCGCCTTCGGCAAGGGCCTGCCGGCGAGCTCGAGGGGGACGATCGACGTCGAGGTCCCGACTACGCTCTCGGGCGTCGTCCCGAAGGGCTGGTCACTCGACCTGACGGCCAGCGTCACCGCGACACGCGGCGCGGGCAACGCCGGCGCGATCGGGTGGACGGCCGCCGCCGACAACGCGACCTTCGTCGACAGCGCCCCCTTCGTCAACACCGGCACGTTCTCCGATCTCGCGAAGGGCTTCTCGCAGCAGATCCAGGTCGCGGGCTTCGTCAACCAGGGCCGTGTGCTCTCACGCGCACCGGGCTTGTCGCTCGGAGGCACGAAACCGGCCTTCGACGACCGCGGAATCGTCGAGGTCGACGCCGGGGGCGCGTTCGCCGCCGGCGGGACGTTCACGCTCGACCGCGGAGGCACGATCCGGGCGGTCGGGAGCTTCGACATCGGCGGCTCGGCCTTCGTGGTCGCGGGCGGGTCGGTCGTCACAGGGACGTTGTCGAACCCCTACCACCTCGGGGTCGGGCCGACCGCCATCGTCTTCCGGCCACATCTGCCCGCGAGCTCCCACGGCAAGATCAAGGTGCAGGTTGCGACGAAGCTCTCGGGCAAGCCGCCGAAGACGTGGAAGCTGATCCTCGCCGGCGGCCAGCTCACGCACTAGCGCACCAGCCGGGAGCTTCTCGGGACGCGGGCCCCGAGCTCCCCGGCCGGGCACGAAGAGGGGCCGTCAGGCGGAAGATCCCGTAGTTTCAGCCGCGATCCTGCCCGTTTCCCCCGATGCCGGACGCGGATCGGCCTGCGAGCATCGTGAGCTGTAGGCAACAACCACCCAGGAGATGAGACAGAGATGCTGACTTATGTTGCGCTGATGAAGCTCACGCCGGAGGGCATGGAGAACCTGGCCAAGGGCCCCGAGTACCTCGAGAAGATCAAGGCGATCATCGAGGAGGAGCACGGCGTGCTCGAGAAGACATACGCCATCATGGGCCCGTGGGACTTCTTCGCGCTCGTCAAGTATCCCGACACCGAGACGGCGTTCCGCGTCCTCGCGAAGATCGGCCTGCTCGAGGTCGTCCACACCGAGACGTTCCCCGCCGAGGAAGTCGGCGTCTTCCTGAAGGCGCTCGTCTGATCCGCCGCACACCTCCCGGGGGACTTCCCGGGTGCGGGCTCCCGCTCGCGCCCGGGAAGCCTCCCGGGTCGTTCGGGGCCGCAGCGCCCGGCACCGCTTGACGGCATCCGGAAGCTGCCGTAGCGTCCCCGCCATGGTCTGCCGGGTCGTGTGCGTGTCAGGGCCGGACGGGGCCCAGATGCGCGAGGTCGCGCACGGGGTCGCCGACAAGCTCGGGTTTGCGCTCGTGGACGAGGAGATCATCCTCCAGGCCGCGGCCGGCGCCGGGGTGGAGCCCGAGGTGGTGGCCGATGTCGAGAGACGCCGGTCGTTCATGGAGCGCGCCATCCAGGGGCTCGGGTCGGGCGCCGACCCGAGTGCCTTCGCCTACGCCGGCGGCGGCTTCGGCATCGCCGCGCTCGACGAGCCGGCCGGCTCGGATCTGCGCGACCTGATCCGGACGGCGATCGAGGAGGCCGCCGGACGCGGCAACGTGGTGATCGTGGCCCACGCCGCCTCGCACGCGCTCGCCTCGCAAGCGGACGTCCTGCGCGTGCTCGTGACCGCCTCGCCCCCGGTCCGCCAGGAGCGCGTCGCCGCCGAGCGGGAGCTCGGCGAGAAGGACGCCGCACGGGCGATCGAGCAGTCCGACACGGCCCGGGCCGACTACCTGAAGCGGTTCTACGGCGCCAGGAGCGAGCTCGCGACGCAGTACGACCTCGTCGTGAACACCGACCGGCTCTCGCCTGTCGAGGCCGTCTCGCTCGTCGCGCTCGCAGCCGATCGCTGACCGACAAGGCAGAAGACGGCCGGTTCCGGCCGCACCGGCGCACCCCGCTGCCGCAGCCGTCCAGGGGCGCCGCTAGAGTCCACGGGTCCGGCGTCGACGCCGGCACCACCGTCACGGTGGCGAACGGGAAGCCTCCGCGGGCTCCGCCGGGCGAGGGGGCCCGACACCGACCCGGCTCGCCTCACAAGCGGGCCGATTCGCAGCACGCAGACCCGGGCCGTGACCGCGCGATCGCTGCGTGGCCGGCAGCGAGTCGAGAATCTGCCAACGATCAGGAGACGAGGAAGTCATGGCGATCATGCCACTTGAGCTGACAGACGAGGAGATCGCGCGCAGGGCCTACGAGATCTTCGAATCGACCGACTGCGGCACCGACGAGGAGAACTGGCTCCGCGCCGAGCAGGAGCTGCTCGCCCGGCCGGCCGCCGCCGCTCCGAAGCGGCGCCGCGCCCCGGCGGCAAAAGCGGCCGCGAGCCCGAAGCCGGGTCGGGCCCGCAAGCCCAGGCCCGGCGACGAGACGCCCGGCTAGCGCCCGAGGCCTTGCGGCCTTCGAGCGACCGGCGCGGCACGCGACGGAGCCGCGGGGGCAGCCCCGACCGCGACGGGCTGCTCCCGCGGCCGTGCCCGCGAGCTCCCCGGGCGAAGCTCGAGCCGGCAGCGCTCGAAACTTCGCGCTCGGCGCGAGATTCTGGGGGAAATCCCGGATACGCCGCGCCTCGATCCCGGCTATCCTTGACCCCGGGAGGTTCGGATGGCTGTCGAGCAGGTTTCGGTCGGCTATGCGACGCGGCATGGGCGCGAGGCGCACCGCGGGGACCCGATCCTGAGCGACCACGAGGCGCTCGAGTTCCTCGCCGCCCTCCGCCGTGACCGGCAGCGCTGCCACAGCCTGAACAGCGGCCCGCGGCTCCTCCGCGAGGCGGTCGAAGCGGGCCTCGCCGACCCCACCGACCTCGAGCCGTTCATCGCGCGCATGGCCGCGCTGCGGGACCGCGGTCTCGCCGACTGGACTCCTGCCAGACACGACCCGCTCGGCGACGACCTCGCACACGCAGCCGAGTTCCACGTCACCGCAAAGGGCCGCGACCGGCTCGAGGCGACGCACGGCCGCCGCTGAGCGCCGCCCCCCGGGGGGCCCGGGCGGGACCCCCGCCGGGGCGCCTGCGGAGGCCGTCAGCCCGGCCAGAAGTCCTCGACCTGCACCGTGTCTGCCCGCGGATCCTCGGTCCGGGTGGAGACGATCACGATCTGCGCGTCCTCGGGCTGGTCGTTCCAGACCGACCTGACCACCTCGGGCGCGACCCTGATCGCCGTCCCCGGCCCCGCGACGACGACCTCGTCGTCGAGCTTGAACTCGAGCGTGCCCGAGATGACGAAGTAGATCTCCTCCTGCGTCCTGTGCGCGTGCCCGTACGAGCCCTTCCCGCCCGTGTGCTGCGGCATCCGCCTGTAGGTGAGGGCGACCTGTTCGGTGTCCAGCATGTAGGTGAGCATCCGCATCTCGCCCGGGTAGTTCCCGAGGACGTCCTCGACCTCGTCGAGTTGCTTGATCGTGTAACCCGGCATGCCTACCTCCTCCTCGTTCAGCGGGGCCCGCGTCGCGGGCAGTGTGGAGACGGCCACTAGTATCGGACATCTGAGCGAAGGGATGCGCAAGCGGTTGACCCTCGTCGCCTGCATCCTCGGGTCGACGATCGTCTTCGTCGACTCGACGGTCGTGACCGTCGCGCTGCCCTCGATGGAGCGCGACCTCGGCGGCGGGCTCGCCCTCCAGCAGTGGGTCGTGGACGCGTACCTGCTCACCCTGGGGTCGCTGATCCTCGTCGGCGGCTCGCTCGGCGACATCTTCGGCGAGCGGCGGGTGTTCACGATCGGCGTGGTCGCGTTCGGCGTCACGTCGCTGCTCTGCGCGCTCGCCTGGAGCGGGACGTCGTTGATCCTCGCCCGCGGCCTCCAGGGCGTAGCGGGCGCCCTGCTGACGCCCGCCGCGCTCGCGACGATCACCGCCGTCTTCAGCGGCGAGGAGCGCGGCGCGGCGATCGGGAGCTGGACGGCCTGGACCGGGATCGCGTTCCTGATCGGCCCGCTCGTCGGCGGCTGGCTCATCTCGGTTGCCTCCTGGCGCGCAATCTTCCTGATCAACCCGCCGCTGGCGGTCGTCACGGTCGTGCTCGTGCTGGTCGCGCTCGGGAAGCGCCCGCAGCGTGACGATCGCGCCCGCGTCGACATCGTCGGCGCCTTCCTCTGCGTGCTCGGGCTCGCCGGCCCCGTCTTCGCGCTGATCGAGGCGCCGACCCGCGGGTTCGACGATCCGCTGATCCTCGCGACGCTGCTCGGCGGGATCGCGCTGTTCGGGATCTTCCTCTTCTGGGAGAGCAGAACGAGCGAGCCGATGCTCCCCCTCGGGCTCTTCCGGCGGCGGAACTTCGCCTTCGCGAACCTGGAGACGCTGACCGTCTACGGGGCTCTCGCCGTCCAGAGCTTCGTCGTCACGCTCTTCCTGCAGCAGGTCTGCGGGTACACGCCGTTCGAGAGCGGCCTCGCCACCGTACCGGTCACCGCGGTGATGTTCTTCCTTTCGCGCCGGGCCGGCCGGCTCTCGATGCGGTTCGGGCCGCGCCTCTTCATGGGGTGCGGCCCGATCCTGAGCGCCGCCTCCCTCATCTGGCTGCGATCGCTCTCCCCCGGATTCGACTACTGGACCTCGATGCTGCCGGCGCTTCTGCTCTTCGCGCTCGGACTGTCGCTGATCGTCGCCCCGCTGACCGCCACGGTGCTCGAGGACGCGGGGAGCGGCAACGCCGGGATCGCCTCGGGCGTCAACAACGCGACCGCCCGGGTCGCCGGACTGCTCGGGATCGCCGTCGTCGGTGCGGCAATCGCGGGCGCCGCCGACCAGCTCGAGCTCGCCGGCTACCGGACCGGGATGGCGATCGCAGCCGGCCTGATGGCGACCGGCGGCGCCATCGGCCTGGCGGGGATCAGGAAGGCGACGGCGGCCCGGCCTCGCGCCTTCGAGCCGGCCCGACAGGGGACAGGCCGATGAGCCTCATCCGCCACCTCGGCCCCGGCGAGCCGCGGCGGTGAGCACCGCCGCCGAGATCGTCTTCGACCGCGTCACCAAGCGCTACGCCGGCCGTGACGGCGCGGCGCTCGAGGAGCTCTCGCTGACCATTCCGGCCGGGACCTTCTGCGTGCTCGTCGGCCCGTCGGGCGGCGGCAAGACGACGGCGCTCAAGCTCGTCAACCGGCTGATCCCGTTCGACGACGGCGAGATCCTGATCGACGGGCGCAGCATCGGGAGCCTGCCCGCCGTCGAGCTGCGGCGCGGGATCGGCTACGTGATCCAGCAGGCGGGGCTCTTCCCGCACATGACCGTCGGCGACAACATCGCCACGGTGCCGCGGCTGCTCGGCTGGGACCGCGCCCGGCAGAGAGCCCGGATCGCCGAGCTGCTCGAGCTCGTCGGGCTCGAGCAAGGCGACGCACGGCGGTACCCCTCGCAGCTCTCGGGCGGCCAGCGCCAGCGCGTCGGCCTCGCCCGGGCCCTGGCCGCCGACCCGCCGCTGCTCCTGATGGACGAGCCGTTCGGAGCGCTCGACCCGATCACGCGCGCCCGCCTCCAGGACGAGCTGAAGCGGCTGCACCGCGAGGTCGCGAGGACGGTGATCTTCGTCACCCACGACATCGACGAGGCGATCAAGATGGGCGACCGGATCGCGATCCTGCGTCAGGGCGGCGTGCTCGTCCAGTACGACACCCCCGACGCGATCCTGGCCCGGCCGGCCGACGACTTCGTCGCCCGGTTCATCGGCGAGGATCGTGCGCTCCGGCGGCTCGCGCTGCGACGGGTCGGCGAGCTGGCGCTCGACCCTCTCCCCGCGGCGCTCGACGGGCTGGTGACGATCTCGGGTGCGACGACCGCCCGCAACGCGGTCTCCCTGATGCTCGAGACGGGCACCGACAGCATCCTCGTCAGCGGCGACGACGGCGCCCCGGCGGGCCTGCTCCCGCTCGCCCGCGCCAGCGAGGTGCTGCGGGCATGATCGCGGCGGGCCCGGTGATCCCGAACTTCGGCGGCGCGCCGGCCTGCGTCGTCGAGAACCGCACCTTCTGCGTCAGCTGGGTCCGGCAGCACTGGCACGACACGCTCGCCCCGGCGCTCGTCCAGCACCTCGAGCTGACCGCGATCGCGGTCGGGATCGGCTTCGCGATCGCCTTCGTGCTGGCGGTGCTCGCACACCGCTACCGCATTTTCGAACACCCGGTCAGCATCTTCTCCGCCCTCCTCTACACGATTCCGAGCCTGGCGCTCTTCCAGCTGCTCGTCCCGCTCACGGGAATCACGACCACGACGATCGAGGTCGCCCTCGTCGCCTACACGCTCGTGATCCTGTTCCCGACCATCGTCCTCGGGCTGCGATCGGCGCCGCCGGAGGTGCTCGAGGCCGCCCGCGGAATGGGGCTGACCCGCCGTCAGCTCCTGACGCGCGTCGAGCTGCCGCTCGCGGTGCCGACGATCGTCGGGGGCCTCCGGATCGCCGTCGTCTCGACGATCTCGATCGCGACGATCGCCGCGTTCCTGCTGCCGAAGGGCCTCGGCTACCCGATCCTGTTCGCGCTCGCCGAGCCGCATCCGTTCAAGACGGAGATCTACGCCGCGGGCGCCCTCGCGATCGGGCTCGCGCTCGGTTGCGACGCAGCACTGGTCGGGCTCCGGCGGGTACTCGCGCCGTGGGCGAAGGCGAGATGATCCTCGGCGACCAGTTCCAGCCCGGCACGTTCGTGGACGCGTTCCACTTCATCGGCCACCACGCAGGCTTCCTCGTCGGCAAGGCCGTCGAGCAGCTCGAGCTGTCGGGCGCCGCGCTCGGCCTCGCGATGCTCGTCGCGCTCCCGGCCGGCATCCTGCTCGGGCACCTGCACCGGGGCTCGGGGTTCGCGATCGGCACCTCGATCGTGGGCCGCGCCCTGCCGAGCCTCGTCCTGATCGGCATCTTCCTGACCGTGCTCGGAATCGGCTTCGTCAACAACATGGTCGCGCTCGCCGTGCTCGCGACCGGCCCGATCCTGACGAACGCCTACCTCGGGATCGACGGCGTCGACCGGGAGATCACCGAGTCGGCGCGCGGGATGGGGATGAGCAACCGCCAGATCCTGCTCCGCGTCGAGATCCCGATCGGGTCGCCGCTGATCATGACCGGGATCACGATCGCCGCCGTCACGGTGATCGCAACCGCGACGATCGCGGGAATCGCCGGCGGCGGCGGCCTCGGCGACGTGCTCGTGAACCAGGCGAGCTACCGGCTCGAGGGCGTCCTCGGAGCCGCGCTCTGCGTCATGGCCCTGTCCGCGGGAGTCTGGCTCGTGCTGCTGGCGTTGCAGAAGGCGCTCGTCCCGGCAGGCCTGAGGACCGCGCGGGCGGCGCCGGATCCAGAGAGCTCCGGCTGACTCCCCGACCCGGGTGAGTCGTCCGGGCCCCCGACCTCCGGGTCACGCCCGGACGGTCCGATCCTTGACCATGTAGGCGACGAGCAGCGCGAGCGGGAAGAAGACGAGGCTGAAGACGAAGTACAGGAAGAAGCTGTGCCCCTTGCGACCTGCGACCCGGGCCGGCCAGAAGGCGATCGCCACCCAGAGGATGAAGAAGAGGATCCCACCGAACCACCAGCCACTCGAAGCGACGAGCATCTCGACCTCCGTCTCTCGTGTCTGCCGCCGACTCGCCGCGGCCGTGCCTCCGAGGTTCGCCGTCCGGCACGGGACGCGCCTCACCTCTTACGGATGAACGTCCCGATCGGCGGAAGCCTCGACGGACGAGCGGCGTTACAGAAGGCAATGGTCCCGCGCGGGAGGCGCACGGTTATGGTCCCGGGTGCGGGCGACTACGGGAAGGAGACGTTGTGATCAGGAAGCACACGAGAAGAGCCGCCAGGGCGGCGTTCGCGGTTTCGTTGGGGGTCGCGATCGTCCTCGGCCTCCTCGCCGGCACGGCCCGGCCGGCGACGCGATCCGGGCCGACCATCGTGATCGGCACGAAGAACTTCCCCGAGGAGTACATCCTCGGCCAGCTCTACACGCAGGCTCTCGAGGCCAAGGGCTTCCACGTCAGCGACAAGGGCAGCTTCGGCTCCTCGGAGCTGATCCAGACGGCCCTCACGAGCGGGAAGATCAACTTCTACCCCGAGTACACCGGCGTGATCGTGCAGGACGTCTTCCACCACACGAACTCGCCGAAGACCGCTTCGGCGACGTACGCGCTGGCGAAGAAGCTCGAGGGGGCCAAGGGCTTCACGGTGCTGAAGGCCACGCCGTTCTACGACACCGACGTGGTCGCGGTGACGAACGCGACCGCGAAGAAGTACCACCTCCACACGATCTCCGACCTGGCGAAGGTCGGCAGCTTCAAGTTCGGCGGGTTCCCGGAGTGCCAGACACGGAACACGTGCTTCGTCGGCTACACGAAGCAGTACGGGCTCAAGAACGCGTCGTTCACGTCCCTGGGGAGCGTCTCGGCCTACCAGGCGCTCGATTCGGGGACGGTGCTGGCAGCGGACGTCTTCTCGACCGACCCGCCGCTCAGCGCCCCCTCGAAGTACACGGTGCTGACCGACCCGAAGCATGTGACCGGGTTCCAGAACGTGGCCCCGATCGTCGCCACCTCGGTCGTGGGCTCCGCCGGCTCGAGCTTCTCGGCGGCGGTCAACGCCGTCTCGGCGAAGCTGACCCTGCCGGCGATCCTGGCGATGAACAAGGCGGTGGAGGTCGACCAGAAGACGCCGGCCGCCGTCGCCAAGGCGTTCCTGAAGGCCAACGGCCTGGCCTAGCGTCGTGCGGGTCGTCGTTCTCGGTGGAGGGTCGTCCGGCGAGCATTTCGTCGGCGCCCTCCGCCGGCTCGATCCCGAGGTCGAGCTGACGGTCGCCGAGCGGCGCCTCGTCGGCGGCGAGTGCTCGTACTGGGCCTGCATGCCGACGAAGACGATGCTGCGCTCGCCGGAGCTGCTCGCGGCCGTCCGGAGAGCGCCCGGCCTCGCCGGCGGGGAGATCGAACCAGGTGCGGTCTTCGCCTGGCGCGACGTGGTCGCCGAGCGCGACGACTCCTCGCAGGCCGAGTGGCTCGCCTCGCAGCGGTGCGAGCTCGTGCGGGGCGACGCCGTGGTCGCCCACCCCGGAGCCCTCCTCGTCGACGGGCGGGAGCTGCCCTACGACCGGCTCGTGATCGCGACCGGCTCCTCGGCTGCGATCCCGCCGATCCCGGGGCTCGACGCCGTCGACTACTGGACGAACGTCGAGGCCACCGAGACGCTGCAGGTGCCGCGCTCGCTGCTCGTGCTCGGAGGCGGGCCGGTGGGCTGCGAGCTGGCGCAGTTCTTCGCCCGCGTCGGCTCGCGGGTGACGCTCGTCCAGGCCGACGACCGGCTCCTGCCCCGCATCGACGCCGAGGCGGGCGCGCTCGTCGAGGAGGCACTCCGCGAGGACGGCGTCGAGATCGTGCTCGGCGCGGCCGCCGAGTCCTTCGAGGGCGGAGACACTCTCGTCCTCGGTTCCGGCAGGCGGGTGGCGTTCGAGCGGCTGCTGCTCGCGACCGGGCGGCGCCCGAACACCGGCGGCCTCGAGCCGCTCGGCCTCACGATCGGCCGGCGCGGGATCGAGGTCGACGAGCGCCTCCACGCCGGCGAGAACGTCTGGGCGATCGGCGACGTGACCGGGATCGCCCAGTTCACGCACGTCGGCAAGTACCACGCCCGGATCGCCGCCTACGACATCGCCGGCCGGAAGGCCCGCGCCGACCATCGAGCGATCCCCGCCACGATCTTCACCGATCCCCAGGTGGCGACGGTCGGCTCGCTCGCCGGGACGACCTCGACCTGGCCGCTGACCTCGACCCCCCGGCTTTCGACCTACGAGCGGCCCAAGCGCCCCGGCTTCGTCAAGATCGCGGCCGACCCCGAGCGGCGCGTCGTCACGGGCGCGGTCGCCGTCGGCCCCGAGGCCGGCGAGTGGCTGCAGCAGCTGACGCTCGCGATCCGCGCCGAGACTCCGATCGAGGTGCTGCTCGACGTCATCCAGCCGTACCCGACCTTCAGCGAGGCGGTCTTCCTCGCCCTGCGCGGGCTGAACCTCGACCTCTAGCCGAAGATCGTCACCGCGAGGAGCAGGATCGACAGCATCGAGGTCGCGAGCACGGTCGCGGCCGCGAGCAGCCCGAAGACGCGGCCGTTCGCATACCTGCCCATCAGCTCCCGGTTCGAAGCGAGGCGCCAGACGAAGAAGAGCGTGACCGGCAGCAGCACGCCGTTCACGACCTGGACGGCGACGAGCAGGCCGATCACCGGCACGCCCGGGAGAAGCGCGACGGTAGCCCCGATCAGGATCAGGGTCGTGACGACGCCGACGAACACCGGCGCCTCGCGCGGGTTGCGGCTGATCCCCTTCTCGAAACCGAACGTCTCGGCGACGACGTACGCCGCGGTCACCGGCAGGATCGCGGCCGCGAGCAGGCTCGCCCCGAGCAGGCCGACGGCGAACAGCGCCTCCGCGTAGCGTCCGGCGAACGGCGCGAGCGCCCGGGCGGCGTCCGCGGCGCTGCCCACGTTGCGCTGCCCGTGGACGTAGAGCGTGGCGCCGGTCGCGATGATGACGAAACAGGCGACGAGGTTCGCGAAGATCGAGCCCACCACGACCTCGGCGCGCTCGCCGCCGAGCTCGTCCGGCCCGATCCCGCGCTCGACGACGGCCGATTGGAGGTAGAGCTGCATGAACGGCGTGATCGTCGTGCCCGCGGTCGCGACGAACAGGTACAGGTAGCCGGAGCTCAGCTGGACGTGCGGCACGGCGATCGCCTGGCCGACCTTCAGCCAGGCCGGATGGGCGAGGAACGCGGCGGCCGGATAGGCGAAGAACGGGATCGCCATCAGCACGAAGACGCGCTCGGCGGCCCTGTACGAGCCCCGCACGAGCAGCAGCCAGACGACCACCGCCGCCACCGGCACCGAGACGTCCTTCGGGACGTGCGCGAGGGAGAGCGCAGCCCCGATCCCGACGAACTCGCTGATGCAGATCCCGACGTTCGCGAACAGCACGGAGGCGGTGGAGAGGGACGACCAGCGGACGCCGTACTGCTCGCGAATCAGCTCGGCGAGCCCCTTGCCAGTGACGGCTCCCATCCGTGCCGCCATCTCCTGGACGACGATCAGCGAGACGGTGATCAGCACCATCATCCAGAGCAGGTCGTAGCCGTACTTCGCCCCCACCGAGGCGTAGGTCGCGATCCCGCCGGCGTCGTTCCCGGCGTTGGCCGCGATCAGCCCCGGGCCGAGGACCCCGAGCAGGAGAAGCAGGCGGGTGGCGTGCCGGCTACGCGGCCGCAGTCGCGCGCGCCGGACAAGGATCCGGTCGCGCAGGAGCCCCGTGGCTGCACGTACTGAGCGCACCATCGAGGTCGGCCGGGTGGAGCATCGCAGTCACCGCCCGTGATGGTACGCCCACGGCCGGGGACTCGTGCGTTGTGGTTCGGTTAGCGATCGCCGGATCGAGCCGGAAGCTCGGCTCGCGGCCGTCCGGGATCGGCGCCCCGACCGGTGGGAACGCATCCGGACGTGCCGACGAACTGGATGCAGGCCGGTCGACGCTCGGCTCGCCACCGTCGAGACCTAGTAGTCGTCGCCGAGCACGCCGAATCGCCGGCGCCAGCCCCTCGGCACGAGGAGCTCGAGGACGTCGTCGACGGTGATCACGCCGAGCATCCGCTCCTCGTCGTCGGTGACGGCGACGGAGGTCAGGTCGTAGTCCGTCATCAGGCGGGCCACCTCCTCGAGATCGGCGTCCGCCCGGACCCGCTGGGGCAGCTCGGCGATCTCGCCGATGGACGCGTCGGGGTCGGCGCGGACCAGGTCGGCCAGCGCGATCGCCCCGAGCAGCCGCTTGCGTGCGTTCATGACGAAGATCCAGGCGAGCGCGTCGCTCGAGTGGGTCGAGGCCCGCACCCGCTCGAGCGTCTCGTCGCGGCTCGCGTGGCCGTAGACGCAGACGAAGTCGGGGCTCATCAGCCCGCCGGCGGTCGCCGGGTCGTAGCCGAGCAGGGCGCGCAGCCGGCGCCGCTGCACTGCCGGCAGCAGCTCGATCACATGGTCGCGCCGCTCCTCCGGCAGCGCGGCGAAGAGATCGGCCGCGTCGTCGGTCTCCATGCGGGCCATCACCTCAGCCACCTGCTCGTCGGATCGTTCCTCGAGGAACTCGAGCCGGTGGCCCGCCTCCAGCTCCTCGAACACGTCGGCTTCGAGCTCGGGGTCGAGGCCGACCGCCTCGATGATCTCCTCGCCCTCGTGGTGGGACGCGGCCTCGACGAGGTCGGCGAGCTGGGCCGGGTGGAGCTTGGCGAGCCGCGGATGCGGGACCCGCAGCCGCACGGTCGGAACGTGGCCGGTGAACGGCTCGACGCTCGTCCAGTCGAGGAAGCTGCTCTCGCCGACGCCCCTGGCGAGCGCGCGCGGCAGCAGCCGGCGCGCGAACCCGCGCAGCCCGATGTCGACGCCGACGACGCGGTACCACCCGTCGAGGCGGGCGAGCTCGATCTCGTTCGAGCGTACGAGGCGCGCTCCGTCGATGTTGATCAGCTGCCGGTCGAGCACGTCCTTCTTCAGCAGCACCTCCTGCGGGCGGCGCTCGAATGGGCGCAGGTCGAGCACGACGTCACGGAGCGCCGTCCGGCCCTGGTCGATCCGGGCGACGTGGTCGGCGGGAACGAACACCTGACGGCCGGCAACCGTCGCGAGCAGACCGGTCACGGGTGGGTACTCGTCCTCGCCGAGCCGGACGATCAGGTCGTCGACACGGCCGAGCCGCCCGCCGGCCTCGCTCCAGAGCTCTCCGCCGGCGACGAGCGAGAGATGCAGCACCCGCGGCGGAGTGACGCTCATCCCGGAACGATACGCAGGCCCGGAGCCGCTACGGGATGCGGCCGTCGAGCAGGCGGCCCGAGACGACCGAGGCCAGCAGCAGCAACGCCGCGGCAACCGCGAACCAGGAGGTCACCTCGACGAGCTTGCGGACGCGACCGATGCTGGAGCCGAGCGTGCGGTAGATGTCGACGGCGCTCGTCGCGGTCTGCGCCGTGTAGGCGCGGCCGCCGGTCGCGGCGGCGATCTGCTGCATCGTGACGGGATCCGGCGGAACCGGCACGGAGCTCGTGTAGGCGCCGAACCCGAAGGTCACCTTGCCGTTCGGCGTCCCGAGCGAGACCGGATAGACGCGGATCCCGGCCACCTTCGCGTTGTGGGCCGCCTGGAGCGGTGCCAGCACGCCGCGGTTCTGGGCTCCGTCCGAGAGCAGGACGATCGCGCCGGGAACGGGCTGCCCCGGCTTGCGGACGAACCCGCTCTTCTGCAGCGAGGTTTCGACCATCTTCACCGCCGTCTGGAGCCCGTCGCCGATCGCGGTTCCGGCCTCCGGCTCGAGGTAGCCGACCGCCTGCCGGACGAGATCCCGGTTCGTCGTCGGCGTGATCAGAGGCTGCGCCTCGGTGCTGAAGGCAACGAGCCCGACCTTGACCTGCGACGGGAGCTTGTCGATGAAGGTCCGCATCGCCGCCACCGCCGCGTCGAGTCGCGTCGGCTCGACGTCGTTCGCCCGCATCGAGCCCGAGACGTCGACGAGCAGCACGATCGTCGCCCTCTGGTCGGGCTCCGAGAGGTGGACGCGCGGGCGGGCGAGCGCGCTCGCCGCGCAGGCGAGCGCCAGGAGCAGGAACGCGAGCGGCACCCAGCGCCGCCAGGGCCGCCGGCGCTTGCGAGCGACGCTCGCGAGCAGGTCGAGGTTGGTGTAGGCAACCGGAAAGCGCGCGCGACGGCGATCGACCACGATCGCGAACACGAGCACGAGCGGAACGGCGAGCAGCGCGAGCAGGAAGAGCGGCGAGACGAAGGTCATGCCGTCGCGCACCTCACGCCGAGCTGCACCTCGGCGTGGGCCGTCGCCGGCAGGGCCTCGCTCGTCTTGATCGCGAGCTGCGCCTCCCGGCCCTTGACCACCGCGTGGAGCTCGATCGCCGCGGCCAGGCCCGGCGCCGGCGGCTTGGGCGACGAGAATGCCTTCGCGCTCCAGCTGTCGGTCAGGACCTCACCCCTGCCGCAGGAGACCGACACCGTGCGCTCGACACCCGGCCTCAGGTTGAAGAGCCGCGCCCGGAGGTCGAGTGGAGGACCGGAAGGAGTCACCTGGGCGGCGAGCGTGTTCCTCGTGCTCTTCGGGGTCGGGATGCAGCCGATGAAGGGCTTGAACGATCCCGCACGGTGGTGCCCGGAGACCGCGCGGAAGAACGTGGAGTTGCCGGTCGACCTGCCGTAGGCGACCGGGCTGCCGAGGGTGGCGTCGAAGGTGGCGTGGATGTCCTGCGAGGAGGCGAGGGCGTCCGTCCCGGCCACGACGCCCTTCCCCTGCGGGCAGCGGAGCAGGAAGTCGGACTCCCCGGTCGCCGCGACCGCGACCCAGGGGCCCTCGACGCTGATGCAGCGCGGGACCCCGCTGCACTCCTTGGCGGCGCCGGAGCCGGGCGGGAGCGCCGCAACCGCAAGGGCGGCCACGACCGCGGCGAGCGCGATCCGCCGGGCGGTCACACGAGCCTCCTGAACCAGAGGCCCGAGAGGACGGCGCCGACGAGGATCAGCACGAACGCGGCCGCGACCAGCCCGATCGTGATCTCCCGGAACTTCTTCTCGTAGACGAGATGCGAGCCGAGCGTCTTGTACACCTGGCTCAGCTCGGTCGGGGAGGCCGCGCTGAAGAACGCCCCGCCGCTCGTCGAGGCGACCACCTTGAGCGTGGCGGGGTCGACCGGGGCGGGCTGGACGAGCGGGAACGTCTTCTTCCCGGGGCCGAGGGGGATCAGCTGGTGCACCTGGCCGCGCAGGGTGCCGATCGCCACGGTCGAGACGGGGATCCCCGCCTTGCGGGCCAGCCTGGCCCCCTGCAGGGGCGTCACCTTGCTCGCGTTGTCGCCGCCGTCGGAGACGAGCAGGATCGTCGCGGGCGGGTGCGGCGAGCCGGGCGTGCTCGGCCCGACGGCCTTCTGGGCCAGCTGCACCGCCTCGGCGAGCGCGTTGCCGAGAGCGGTGCCCTCGAGCTGCGTCTTCACCGGCAGCCCCCGGATCAGCATGGCGTGGTCGTAGGTGGGCGTGACCTTGACGGTGCTGTCGAGGCTGAAGGTGATCAGCGCCACCCGGTACTTCGAGGGCAGGGCGTTCACGAACTGCGTCAGCGCCGCGTCCGCGGCGAGCAGGCGGGTCGGCCTGACGTCGTTCGCGGCCATCGAGCCGGAGACGTCGACCATCAGCACGACCGTGGCGCCGTCCTTTGCCTGGTCGAACTTCGTCTCCGGGCGCGCGAAGCCGACGAGCAGCAGCATCAGGGCGACGAGGAAGAGCGCCGCCGGGATGAAGCGGCGCCGGCCCGGCGTGCCGACGACCATGTTGGCCAGAAGGGTGGGCGAGGACCAGCGCGCAGCCTGCCGGACGCGGCGCCGGTCGAGCTGCAGGTACGCGAGCACCGCCAGCGGCACGACGAGGAGGACGAGCAGCAGTTCGGGGGACTTGAAGGTCATCGTGCGCTCAGAGGTCGCTTCGCTTCAGGAAGCCGGCCAGCTCGCGCAGCCAGTCGCCCTCCGTCGAGAGCGCCGTGTGCCGGACGCCGGCCGAGGCGAGCAGCCGGACGAGGCCGGTTCGCTCTTCGGCGGCGGCGGCCGCGAACCGCTCGCGCAGGCCGCGGTCGCTCGTGTCGACCCGCATCTGCCGCCCCGTCTCGGGGTCGACGAGGCGCAGCTCGCCGACGTCGGCCAGCTCCTGCTCGCGCGGGTCGCGGATCTCCACCGCGAGGGTCGGATGCCTGCCGGCGACGCGCAGCAAGGCGTGGCGCCAGTCGATCGGCCCGCGGAAGTCGGAGACCACCACGACCAGCGACCGCTGGAGCGCGAGCCCGTCGAGGAGGGCGAGCGCCTCGGCCAGCCCGCCGCTTCCGGCCGGGTCGTCGCGGAGGGCGGCGAGGGTGAGCAGCAGGCCGCGGCGACCCTGCCGGGGCCGTCGCCAGCGCGGGTCGGTGGCGCCGAAGGCGACCAGCCCGAGCCGGTTCCCGCGCCGGGTCGCCGTGTGCCCGATCGCGAGTGCGACACCCTCGGCGACGTCGGCCTTGCGCCGGTCCGCGGTGCCGAACATCATCGACGCCGACGCGTCGAAGACGAGCCAGGTGACGAGCACCCGCTCGGCGAGCTCGACGCGCACGTGAGTCGTTGCCCGTCCGGGCGGTGACGTTCCAGTCGATGCGACGGACGTCGTCGCCGGCCTCGTAGGGACGCACCTGGTAGAGCTCGGTCCCGACCCCGGCGAACGCAGATCGGTAGTCGCCGGCCAGCAGGCCGTCCACGCGCCGGCCGATCGCGAGCTCGAGCGCCTCGAGGCTCTCCGCGCTGATCGGTCCCGGGCCGGGACGCTCGGCCGTTCGCTCTCGGCCGACTGCGGCGACAAGTCCCTTCACGCGGCGGCGGGAGCGGTGCGCCCGAGGTCGATCTGCGGCGCAGCGACGGCGGCGAGCACCTCGTCGAGCACCTGATCTGCGGAGACCTCCTCCGCAAGCGCCTGGTAGGAGAGGACGAGCCGGTGGCGGAAGGCGTCGCGGACGACCGTCTCGACGTCGGAGGGAAGGACGTAGTCCCGGCCGCGCAGGACGGCCAGGGCGCGCGCCGCCGCGACGACGCTGATCGGGCCGCGCGGGCTGGCGCCGTACGAGATGTACGGCGCGATCGCGTCGAGGCCGGCCTCCGCCGGCTTCCGGGTCGCCGTTGCGAGGTCGACCACCCAGCTGACGAGCGCCGGGTCGACGAAGACCTCGGCCGACCATCGCCTGCAGCGCCCTCAGGTGGTCGAGCGAGAGCACCTGCGGGAGCGCCGGCGTCGGCTCGAGCGACCGCATGACGACGGTCAGCTCCTCGTCGTGCGCCGGATAGTCGACGAGCACCTTGAGCATGAAGCGGTCGACCTGCGCCTCGGGCAGCGGGTAGGTGCCCTCGGACTCGATCGGGTTCTGCGTCGCGAGGACGAGGAACGGGTCGGGGACCTTGTGCGTCGTGTGGCCGATCGTCACCTGACGCTCCTGCATCACCTCGAGCAGCGCCGACTGCACCTTGGCCGGGGCGCGGTTGATCTCGTCCGCGAGCAGGAAGTTGCAGAAGACGGGCCCGAGCTCCGTGTCGAAGTCGTGCTTGTCGGGGCGGAAGACCCGGGTCCCGACAAGGTCGCTCGGAACGAGGTCCGGGGTGAACTGGATGCGCGAGAACGTCCCGCCGAGGACGGATGCGGTCGACTTGATCGCGAGTGTCTTCGCGAGCCCCGGGACCCCTTCGATCAGGAGATGGCCGCCGGCGAGCAGGCAGATGAGCATCCGCTCCAGCATCGACTCCTGGCCTGCGATCACCCGCCGGATCTCGAAGAGCGCCTCCTCGAGCTTCGTCAGATGTTCCTGCTCCTCGGACGTGTGACGCTGCTCGTCAGCCATGAAAGCCTCCCGCTCGATGGTACGTCTCACGAAGCACGAAAGCACACGAGCCTGTGAGGCGTCTGAGAATTCCCGGGCTCGGGCCCGGCTGTGACGAAA
The DNA here is from genome assembly GCA_963796625.1 of uncultured Actinomycetes bacterium. Classification (GTDB taxonomy): domain Bacteria; phylum Actinomycetota; class Thermoleophilia; order Gaiellales; family Gaiellaceae; genus PALSA-600. The sequence goes on along the minus strand of CAWCME010000002.1, from coordinate 318,684 downwards.
AGGTAGCTGGCCCCGGGGACAGTCGGGGCCCGGAGGGCGTTCAGGTTATCGCACGCGCGGCTCCGCCGTTGGCCGCGAGCTTCGCGGGGTCCGGCCGGAGGATCAGCGTCTCGCTCGGCGCGTGGGTGAGCATCCAGGTCAGGTCCTTCGGCGTGAAGCCGTGCTTCCGCCCGACCGGTGCGGGAACGACGATCCGGTCGAAGCGCTCGATCTCCCAGAGCCGCTGCAGCGCGTGGATCGGGGTGCGTCCGCTCTCGACCCTGGCGTCGACCGGGACGCCGGCGCGCAGCGCCGCGTGCTCGACCGCCTCGAGCAGGGGCATCGCGATCGTCACCTGCTGCCGGGCCGGCGAATCCTCCGGCTGCTCGAGCGGGATCACGATCAGGTAGGCGGGAACGAGCTTCGCCTCCTCGGCGCGCGCGATCCGGATCGCCGCGTCGAGCACCGTCTGGTCGAGCGCGCCGCCGGTGAACGGGACGAGGATGCGGGCCACCCGCCGGCGGCCGCCGGCTCCCCGCCGGCGCCGGCGCCACTCGACCGCGCCGAGAGCCGCCGCCACGGCGGCGACAGCGACGGCGACGGCGACCAGCGCGACGCTCACGGCCGCTGCACCTCGCGCAGGGCGCGGTCGGCGACGACGCGGATGTCGACGCCGGGCAGCCCGCGAACGAGCCTGGCGACGAGCGAGCCGTGCAGGATCTCCTTCCGGCGCGACTCGTCCGGCGTGCCGACGAAGACGTAGGTCGAGCCGCGCTCGTCGACCACGGACTTCACGGCCCCGGTCAGGTCGTCCGACTCCAGCTCGATGAAGTGCGCGCCGAGGATGCTCGCCAGCCGGCGCAGCGCCGCCAGCGCGACGGTCTCGGCCTCGCTCAGCTCGCTGCCCGGGCCTCCGCACCCAGAGCGCGTCGATGTCCGATCCGAGCCGCTGGCCGGAGCGGAACGCGCGGCGGAGGATTCGCTGCGAGCGCGCCTCGGGTGTCACCAGCACGAGGATCCGCTCGGCGACCGCCTGCTGGCTGAGCGGATCGAGCACCGTGGTGCCCCGGCGCGCCTCGACGTCCTCGGCGAGCTCGCGGAGCACGAGCTCGCGGAGCGCGGCCAGGTTCTCGACCCGGAAGAAGTTGCCGAGGGCGGCCTCGACCCGGTCGGGCGCGTAGACCTTGCCGGCGCGAACGCGCTCCTGGAGCGCCTCCGGGGCCAGGTCGACCAGGACGACCTCGTCGGCCTCGTCGAGGATCCGGTCCGGGAAGGTCTCGCGCACCCGGACGCCGGTCAGCTCGAAGACGTCGTCGTTGAGGCTCTCGAGGTGCTGGATGTTGACCGTCGAGGTGACGTCGATGCCCGCCTCCAGGATCTCGTCGATGTCCTCGTAGCGCTTGCGGTTACGGGCCTCCGGGACGTTCGTATGGGCGAGCTCGTCGACGAGGGCGAGCTCCGGCCCGCGGGCGATCACCCCGTCGACGTCCATCTCGCTCAGCTCGAGCCCCCCGTGCGTGCTGCGCAGGTGCCGCACGGCCTCGATCCCCTCGGCGAGCGCGGCCGTCTCCGGCCGGTCGTGGGGCTCGAGGTAGCCGATCACGACGTCGACGCCCTCCTGCTGCGCCTGCCGGCCCTCCTGGAGCATCCGGTAGGTCTTGCCGACTCCTGCGGCCATTCCGAGCAGGATCCGGTACCGGCCGCGCACCGCGTCCGCTCAGGCCCCGAAGACGTTGTGCACGAGCAGGTCGATCAGCTTGATCCCCACGAACGGCAGGATCATGCCGCCGAGCCCGTAGATGAGCAGGTTGCGCCTCAGCAGCGCCGTCGCGCCGATCGCCCGGTAGCGAACGCCCTTCAGCGCAAGCGGGATCAGGGCCGGGATGATCAGCGCGTTGAAGATGATCGCAGAGATGATCGCGCTCTGAGGCGTGCCGAGGTGCATGATGTTGAGCGAGTTCAGCGGCCCGCGCTCGCCCGGCTTGGCGGCGTAGGTGAACGCGAACATCGCGGGCAGGATCGCGAAGTACTTGGCGACGTCGTTCGCGATCGAGAAGGTGGTGAGCGAGCCGCGCGTGATCAGCAGCTGCTTGCCGACCTCGCAGATCTCGATCAGCTTGGTCGGGTTCGAGTCGAGGTCGACCATGTTGCCGGCCTCCTTGGCGGCGGAGGTGCCGGTGTTCATCGCGACGCCGACGTCGGCCTGCGCGAGCGCCGGCGCGTCGTTCGTGCCGTCACCGGTCATCGCGACCATGCGGCCCTTCGCCTGCTCGTCCTTGATCAGGGCCAGCTTCGCCTCGGGCGTCGCCTCCGCCAGGAAGTCGTCGACGCCGGCCTCCTCGGCGATCACCGCGGCGGTGACGCGGTTGTCGCCGGTGATCATCACCGTGCGGATGCCCATCTTGCGCAGCTCGTCGAACCGCTCCCGCATGCCGCCCTTGACGATGTCCTTCAGGTGGATCACGCCGAGGACGAAGTTGTCCTGCGAGACCACGAGCGGGGTGCCGCCGGCCCGGGCGATCTTCTCGACCTCCTCGTCGAGCCGCGGCGGGATCTTCCCGCCCTGCTCCTCGACCCAGCGCTTGACTGCGTCGGCGGCGCCCTTGCGGTACTGCCTGCCGTCGAAGTCGACGCCGCTCATCCGGGTCGTGGCCGAGAACGGGATGAACGTCGCCTCGTGATCCGAGAGCTCGCGGCCGCGCAGGCCGTACTGCTCCTTGGCGAGGACGACGATCGAGCGGCCCTCGGGCGTCTCGTCGGCGAGCGAGGAGAGCTGGGCGACCTCCGCGAGCTCGGCGACGGGGACGCCGTCCACCGGAACGAACTCGGCGGCCTGGCGGTTACCGAGCGTGATCGTTCCCGTCTTGTCGAGCAGGAGGACGTCGACGTCGCCCGAGGCCTCCACGGCGCGGCCGGACATCGCGAGCACGTTGCGCTGGACGAGCCGGTCCATCCCGGCGATCCCGATCGCCGAGAGGAGCGCGCCGATCGTGGTCGGGATCAACGCGACGAGCAGCGCGATCAGGACGGTCTGGGAGAGCGGCGTCCCCGCGTAGATCGCGTAGGGCTTCAGGGTCACGACGGCGGCCAGGAAGGTGATGGTCAGGCCCGCGAGCAGGATGTTGAGGGCGATCTCGTTCGGCGTCTTGCGGCGCTCGGCGCCCTCGACGAGCGCGATCATCCGGTCGAGGAACGACCTGCCGGGCTCCTGGGTCACCTGGATCACGAGCTGGTCGGACAGGAGCCGCGTGCCGCCGGTGACCGCCGAGCGGTCGCCGCCGGCCTCACGGATCACCGGTGCCGACTCGCCGGTGATCGCCGACTCGTCGACCGAGCCGACGCCTTCGACGATCTCGCCGTCGGCCGGGATGACCTCGCCGGCGGTGACGACGACGATGTCGCCGCGCTGGAGCTCCGGTGCCGGAACCTCCTCCGTCGCGCCGCTCTCGAGCCGCCTGTGGGCGGTCGTGGTCGTGCGGGTCGCACGGAGCGCGTTCGCCTGCGCCTTACCGCGGCCCTCGGCGACCGCCTCCGCGAAGTTCGCGAACAGCACCGTCAGCCAGAGCCAGAAGGCGATCACGCCGACGAACCAGAGCGACCCGGTATGCCCGCGAACGAGGTCGAGGACGAAGATTCCCGTCGTGATCACGCTGCCGAGCTCGACGATGAACATGACCGGGTTCTTGAGCTGGAGCCGCGGATCGAGCTTCGGGAACGAGTCCCGGACCGCCCCGGCGACGATGTCGGGAGCGAAGATGCTTGTGGACTTGCGCGCCATTACCCGCTTGTCTCCTTGTCCAGTGCGAGGTTGATCTCGAGCACGTTCACGCCCGGCTCGCCGAAGAAGCCCCACGAGCGCCCGATCGTGTACTTCGAGATCAGCTGCTTCACGGTCGCGAGCGGCAGGTGGCGGACGGCCGCGATCCGCGCCGACTGGAGCTGGGCGTAGGCGAGCGAGATCTCCGGGTCGATGCCGGAGCCCGAGGTCGTGACCGCGTCGACCGGGATGTCGTGGATCGTCAGGCCCGGGTTGTACGGCCCCTCGAGCGTCAGGATCGCTTTGGCCGTAGCCTGGACGTTCGTCGCGAGCTGCGAGTTCGTCGGGCCGAGGTTGGCAAAGGTGGTCGCGCCCGCGTTGTAGGCGGGGGAGGTGGCCGAGGGGCGCTCGTGGAAGTACCTGGCGCCCGTGAACGACTGCGCGGCGAGCTTCGAGCCGACGACCTTGCCGTTGACGGTGATCAGGCTGCCGTCGGCCTGGCTCTTGAAGGCGACCTGTGCGAACCCCGTCATCACGAGCGGATAGGCGAAGCCGAAGAACGCGGTGATGACGACGATCGCGATCGCGGAGCTGAGGACGTTCTTCATCAGTGCATCAGTCCTTCGACGATCGGGCCGAGAGTGAGGGCGGGGAAGATCATCAGGCCGGCGGTGAGCGCAATCACGCCGACGAGCAGCACGACGAACGTCGGTCCGTCGGTGCGGAAGGTCCCGGCCGAGGCGGGCACGATCTTCTTCTTCGCGAGCGCTCCGCCGAGCGCGAGCGCGGCGAACATGGGCACGAAGCGGCCGCACAGCATCGCGACCGCCCCCAGGTCGGCGCTGAAGTTGGTCAGCCCGAAGCCCGCAAAGGCGCTGCCGTTGTTGTTCGACTGTGAGTCGTACGCATACAGCGTCTCGGTGAACCCGTGCACGCCGGGGTTGAAGATCGAGGCGAGCCCGAGCTTCGTCACGATCGACACAGCAGCGAGCGTCAGGACCATGGTCGGCACGAAGAGGGCGCCGACCGCCGCGAACTTGATCTCGCGCGCGTCGATCTTCTTGCCCAGCCATTCCGGCGTCCGCCCGACCATCAGCCCGGCGACGAACACGGCCAGGACGATGTAGAAGAACATCCCGTAGAGGCCGGAGCCGACCCCGCCGAAGATCACCTCGCCGAGGAACAGGTTGACGAGGGGCACAGCTCCGCCCGCGGGCGTCATCGCGTCGAAGCCGCCGTTGACCGAGCCGTTCGAGGCATCGCTCGTCGCGACGGCCCAGTTGGTGGTCGCCGCCTGGCCGAAGCGGATCTCCTTGTCGGACATGTTGCCGCCGCTCTGCTGACTGCTCATCGCGATGTTGACACCCGAGTTGCGCAGCACCGCGGAGCCGTGCTGCTCGGCCGGGAGGTTGACGCCGATGCCGATCAGGAAGACGACGAACATGGCGGCGAACACCGCCCACGCGTGCCGTCGCGCGAGGACCATCCGGCCGAACATGAACACCTCGGCGGCCGGGATCAGCAGGATCGCGAGCATCTCGATGAAGTTCGAGAGGCCGGTCGGGTTCTCGAAGGGGACGGCGGAGTTCGAGTTGTAGAAGCCGCCGCCGTTCGTCCCCAGCTGCTTGATCGCGATCTGCGAGGCAACGGGGCCGCGCGCGATCGTCTGGTGGGCGCCCTGGAGCGTGGTCGCGGTCGCGTGGGCCTGCAGCGTCTGCGGCACTCCCTGCCAGACCAGGAGCACCGTGACGATGATCGCGAGCGGCAGCAGGAGGTAGACGAGCGTCCGGTAGAGGTCGACCCAGAAGTTGCCGATCGTCGCCGAGGAACGCCGCGCGAGGCCGCGGATCACCGCCGCGAGCACTGCGATCCCGACTGCCGCAGAGACGAAGTTCTGCACCGCGAGACCGGCCATCTGGGTCAGGTACGACATCGTGTACTCGCCGCCGTAGAACTGCCAGTTGGTGTTCGTGATGAAGCTCGCGGCCGTGTTCAGCGAGAGGTGCGACGGCACGCCCTTCATGTGATCGGGGTTCAGGAAAAGGTGGCCCTGAAGCCGTTGGATCGCATAGAGAAGCGCCCAGAAGAGGATGCTGAAGACGAGCACGGTGGTGCCGTAGCTCTTCCAGTCCTGCTCCCGGTCGGGGTCGGTTCGGACGACGCGGCAGAAGCCGCGCTCGAGCAAGGCGAAGAAGCGCCCGGCGACGCGCGGAACCGTGTAGATCCGCGCCATCCAGATCCCGAGCGGGTACCCGAGCGCGACGAGCGCGACCGAGTAGAAGGCGATCTGGGCGATTCCCTGCCCGCTCACGCTAGAACCTCTCGCCCCGGAAGAGCGCGTAGACGAGGTAGGCGAGCACGAGCAGGGAGACGACGAGCCCGAAGACGTTCGCCGCGTCCATCAGACGCGCTCCAGCACCCAGAGGATCAGGTACACGAACGCGAAGCAGGCGGCGGCAATGCCGATTGCGGCCAGGTCGTACATCAAGAGTCGCTCCGGCGAGTCCGCACCCGCCACTCGAATACCTGCATGGCGGCCACGATAGGAGGCGGCGACTGAAGGCGGCCTGAAGATCCCCGCGACCACCCTGAAGAAACTCTGAGGAGTCGATCCGGCGGCTCGAAGAGGTACCCGGATCGCGGTACGATCCGGCGCGGTGAGCCGGGAAGCCTGGTCGGCGGTATCTGGCCCTGCCCGAGAACTCACGTGGAGCTCAACCGTCTCTTCGCTCCGGCTCCGGCTCCGGCGCACTACGGTGCCCGCAGCTGCCTGTCTGGGCTCGTGGAGATCGCGATCCGGGCGCTCTCGCCGGCGGTCAACGACACGTTCTCCGCGCTGACCTGCATCGACTGCTCGGCGACAGCCTGCGCAAGGTCGCGACCCGGTGGCGGCCGGCTCGCACTCTCCGCGACCGGCAAGGCTACGTCCGCGTGATCACCGAGCAGGTGAGCTACGACCGCTGGTCGAGCAAGCGTACGAGAAGATCCGCCAGGCGAGCTGTGGAATGCCGGCGGCGATGATCCGGCAACTCGACGTGCTCGCCAAGATCATGCTGCAGACCGTGACCCTCGAGCAGCATCGCGTCCTGCTCGACCAGGCCGCGATGATCGAAAGGGCGAGCGTCGAGTCGGTGCCCGAGGAAGCCGATCGTGACGATGTCCGCCGCCGCTACGACGCGCTGCTTGCGATCCAGCTCGAGCTCGCGGTCGCAGAGCGGTTCGCGGTCGCTCCGGCGATCAGCTCATGAGCCCTTCGACGATCGGGCCCAGCATCAGCGCGGGGAGTTCGAGAGCGGCGAGGGCCCTGACGAGCGCCGTGGGTAGGCTGCCGGCGCGCTCCGGGCAGGAGAGTGGGCCGAGCTCGCCCGCGGCGAGCGCCTCGACCTCGAGCATCCCGCGCGGCGACACGGGCCCGGGGCTGAGCTCGAGGCGGCGCTCCAATCGCCGCAGGAGGACGAGGCTCGTCTCGAGCACGGCGCCGTCGACTCGCGGGGAGCCGAGGCTCAGGCACGTCTCCGTCTCGCGCCTCAGCCGACGAACGCGACGCGCGAGCTCACGGCGGTTGCGTGGCGAGGTCAGCTCGGCCGACCTCCAGGCAGCGAGCGCGGAGAGAGGACGATCGGGATGGGCATGAAGCAGCGCGTCTCCGAGGCGGCGGCTCCTGCGCAGGTCGTAGCCGCCGCGGCAGCCCTGTACGAGAGCCAAGACCACGACCGACGCGCCGAGGCCGAGTGCTACGGGGCGGGAGAGGACACCGAAGGCCCAGAGGGCGGCCGGCAGCACCAGAGGTGCCAGCACGAGCGCCGTCGTTCGCAACGGCCGTGGAGCCTCGAACTCGGTCTCGCGTGCGTGACCACCGGGGCGGCCTGCCCCGGTCCCGGCCGATCGCAGCCGTGCTCGCACCGGGATCGGGGAGGGAGGCTCGGCGGTCGCAGGCTCGGTCATCGGCGAGATCGACTCAAGCGGCCGCAGCGACGGGCAAGGGATCGATGGCCGCTAGCGTCTCGCTCAGAGCCTGGGCGAGCACATCGTCCGGGACGCCTGAGTAGAGCGGGCTTCCCGGCTCGGTCAGCAGTCTGTCGACGAGCAGCATCCCGCGCACGGAGACGGGCCGCGCCGAATCGTCGAGGCGATCCTCCAGGGCCCGGACGAGCACGACGTGGAGGCGGAGGGCGCGCCTGTTCAGCGGAATCGGGCCGGGCAGGCCGGTGCCACGGAGCTCGCGCTCGATCCCGCGCAGGCTTCGCGCCAGTGTGGAGCGCAGACGCGGCGAGGTCAGCTCGCGCGCCCGCCAGCTGAGCAGCGCGGACGACGGGCGCGCAGCGGCTCCCCGGAGCAGCCATTCGTCAGCCGCACGGCGCCGCCGGCCGAGCTCGACCGCCGCCCGGGCCCACTGCAGCACCCCGACGGCGACGAGGGAGCCGGAAACCGCGGCGATCCACGGCCAGCCGATTCCGACGCCGAGTCCGACGGCGGCGACGAGGAACGCGACGCAGAGCCGAGGAAGCAGCGCTTGATACGGCGACGCCGGGCCCTCGACGCCTCGGTGCCCGAGCGCCGGAAGCGAGAGATCCGAGAAACTCCTCATCGTTCGCACGGTAGGAGCCCCGGGCTGAAGGAAGCGTGAAGATCGGATCGCCCGGCCTGAAGAAACCCTGAGGCCGTTGAGCGTCGGAGGTCAGGCTCGCGCGGTCGGATCGACGAGCCGGTAGCCGGCCCCGGGCTCGGTCAGCAGGTAGCGAGGACGCGCACGATCCGGCTCGATCTTGCGACGTAGCTGCGACACGTTTACGTGCAGGAGATTCGACTCGTCGCCGTACGCCGGCCCCCAGACCTCCCTCAGGAGCGTGCGGTGCGTCATCAGCTTGCCCTCGTTGACGGCGAGGACCCGCAGCAGCTCGAACTCGTGCGGGGTGAGGTGGATCGGCTCACCGGAGATCGTCACCGCGCGCTTCTCGAGGTCGACCACGAGCTCGCCGAGCTCGATCACGGGCTCGCTCGACGACGCCGTTCGGCGGAGCACCGCGCGCAGGCGGGCGAGCAGCTCGTCGATCCCGACCGGCTTCGTCACGTAGTCGTCGGCGCCGGCGTCGAGGGCGGCCACCTTCTCGCGTTCCTCGCCGACGGCGGACAGCAGGATCACCGGCGCCGAGCTCCACTTCCGCAGCTCGCGGCAGACGTCGATTCCGGAGCCGTCGGGAAGGACGAGGTCGAGGATCACCGCCTCGGGCGGGCGCATCGCAGCCGCCGCGAGCGCGCCCTCGGCCGTCTCGGCGGTCTCGACGTCGTAGCCCGCGCCGCGGAGGCTCGTGCGCAGCGCGCGCAGGATCTGCTGCTCGTCGTCGACGACGAGCACACGCGGCCCGGCGGCGTTCACCGTCCCCGTCCGCCCTGGCCGAACCGGACACGGCCGGTGCCAGTCACCGTCACAGAAGTGTCACGGAGATCGGCTGGACGCGCCTCCACCCGGCGAAATCCCTGCTCAGAGTGCATGTCTTTCCAGACACGTCCGGTGCCAGTCATCGTCACGGAAGTGTGACGAGCGCCTCATGCCGGCACCTCGACCCGAACCGCGGGCAGGGCCAGGACGAAGGTTGCGCCCTGGCCGGAGCGCGACTCGACCCAGATCCGGCCGCCGTTGGCCTCGGCGAAGCCGCGGGCGATCGCGAGGCCAAGGCCGGCGCCGGCGGCCTCGCCACGGCCCGACCCCCGGTGGAACGGCTCGAAGATCCGCTCGCGCTCGTCGGGCGGCACCCCCGGCCCGTGGTCGATCACCCGCACGACAGCCTCCGACCCGGTCGCGGCGACCTGAACCCGCACAGCCTCCTCGGACGGCGAGTACTTGAGCGCGTTCTCGAGCAGGTTGACCAGAACGCGCCGGATCTGGTGGGGATCGACGCGCACCTCCGGCAACTCGTCGCTGAACGTCACCTCGATCCGGTTCCCCTCCTCGCCGAGCTCGTCGAGGGCGCCCACGACGAGCTCCTCGAGCTCGAGCCGCTCCTGCTCGGGCGGGGCGGCGCCGGCCTGCAGGCGCGACAGGTCGAGCAGGTTGCCGACGAGGTGGTCGAGCCGGTCGGACGCAGCCAGGATCGTCGCGAGCAGCTCGGCGCGGTCGGCGTCGTCGATCACTAGATCGTGGCGCGCGAGCGCCCCCGCCGAGGTGGAGATCGCCATCAACGGCGTCCGCAGATCGTGGCTGACCGCCCGCAGCAGCGCCGTCTTGAGCGCATCCGCGTGGCGCAGCGCCTCCGCCTCGAGCGCCTCGCGGGCGAGACGCTCGCGGTCGATCGCGACGCCGAGCAGCGACGCGAGCGCCGGCAGGAGCCGGCGGCGGGCGCTCGGGTCGCCGCTCTGGCGACCCTCGAGCCGGATCGCGCCCACCTGCCGCCCGCCCGCGGTCAGCTCGTACCCGCCGGCCGCCGCCGGGCCGAGCGTGATCCGCGCGCGCTCGACCTGGAGCGCCCGGGCCGCCTCGGCGGAGATCCGCTCGAGCTCGTCGCCGACCGTGCCGTGCTCGAGCAGCGAGGTCGCGATCTCGGTCAGGAGCGACGCCTCGCGTGCCCGCCGCCGCGACCGCGTCGCGAGCCCGGAGACGACGACCGAGGTGACGACGAAGACGAACAGCGCGAACCAGTTGCGCGAGTCGGCGAGCGTCAGCGTGTGCAGGGGCTGGAGGAAGAAGAAGTTGAAGGCGAGCATGCTCCCGACCGACACCGCGACGGCATAGGCGAGCCCCCAGAAGACGGCGATCGGGAGCACCGCGAACATGTAGAGCACGCCGAGGCTCAGCACCGGGATCCAGTGCCGGAGCAGGTCGATCACGGCCGTCACGACCGCCACCGCGGCCACGCTCGCCGCGATCCCGGCGACCGCCCTCGACCGGCCGCCGGCGCCGGAGAGGACGCGGGCGATCAGTCCCCCGGACGCCTTCGCATCATCTGCCTGCAGGAGCACCCACCCATCATCGCAACGCCGGGAAGGCTCCGGGGGCCGGGCGGCGCGCCGGCGCGTGCGGCCGGTCAGCCGAGCGCGATCATCCGGTCGATCGCACCGCGGGCCCGGGCGGCGGTGTCCGCCTCGACGGTGACGACGTGCTCGAGGTCGCGCAGCGAGTTGCGCGCCTTCTCGAGCGTGATCATCTTCATGAAGCGGCACACCGCCGCCTCCTGCGCCGCCTCGAACCGCTTCTCCGGCACCTCGCGCTCGAGGCGATGGAGGATCCCCGTCTCGGTGGCGATCACGAACCGCCGCTTCGGCGAGCGGCGGGCGAAGTCGACCATCCCCTCGGTCGAGAGGATGTGGGTGCGGTCGCTCGCGAAGGCCATCGCCTGGCTCGCGCAGCCGCACTCCGGATGGACGAGCAGCTCGGCATCGGGCGCCTCGCGCTCCCAGCGCTCGATGTCGGCGGGGCGGATCCCGGCGTGCACGTGGCACTCGCCGAGCCAGATCTTCAGCTTGCGGCCCGTCACCCGCTCGAGCCAGAGGCCGAGGTAGAGGTCGGGCAGGAAGAGGATCTCGCGGTCGGGGGGGATCGCCTCGATCACGGCCCTGGCGTTGCCGGAGGTGCAGCAGTAGTCGCTCTCGGCCTTCACCTCGGCGGTCGTGTTCACGTACGAGACGACCACCGCCCCCGGATGCTGCGCCTTCCACTCCCTGAGCTGCGCGGCGTCGATCGAGGCGGCGAGCGAGCAGCCGGCCTTGCGGTCGGGGATCAGGACGGTCTTCTCGGGGCTGAGGATCGCCGCCGTCTCGGCCATGAAGTGGACGCCGCAGAAGAGGATCACCGACGCGTCGGTGGCCGCCGCCTGCCGCGAGAGCCCGAGCGAGTCGCCGACGTAGTCGGCCACGTCCTGGACCTCGGGGAGCTGGTAGTTGTGGGCCAGGATGACCGCGTCGCGCTCCCGGGCGAGCGCCCGGACCTCGTCGTGGAGAGACCTGGAGGCAACGGCTGTCATTCGATCTCCAGGGAGACGTCGAGCGCGCGCGCCGAGTGGGTCAGCGCGCCGACCGAGATGAAGTCGACGCCCGTCTCGGCGTAGGCGCGGACGGTCGCCGGCGAGATCCCTCCCGAGGCTTCCAGCCTGGCGCGGCCGGCGACGAGCTCGACGGCCCGGCCGACCTCGGGCGGGGTCATGTTGTCGAGCAGGATCCGGTCGACCCCCGCCTCGAGCGCGGCGGCGACGTCGTCGAGGGACTCCGCCTCGACCTCGACCGGGACGCCGTTGCGGGCTCCGAGCGCCGCCACCGCGGCCCCGACCCCGCCGGCCAGGCGCAGGTGGTTCTCCTTGACCAGGATCGCGTCGTAGAGCCCCGCGCGGTGGTTCGTTCCGCCGCCGCAACGCACCGCATACCGCTCGAGCGCCCGCAGGCCCGGCGTCGTCTTCCGCGTGTCCAGGATGGTCGTGCCGGTGCCCGCGACGAGCTCGACGTAGCGTGCGGTCAGGGTCGCGATCCCGCAGAGGCGGCCGACGAGGTTGAGCGCCGTCCGCTCGCCGGTCAGCACGGCTCGCGCCGGCCCCTCGATCCGGGCGACCGGAGCCGGCGTGCCGGTGACCCGGGAGCCCTCCCCCGAGAGCGCGACGACCGTCACGCCGGGATCGAGCGCCGCGAAGACGGTGCGCGCGACGGGAATCCCGCAGACGACGCCGGGCTCGTTGAGCACGAGCTCGGCTGTGCAGCGGGCCGTCGCGGGAACGACGCCCTCGGTCGTCAGGTCGCCGTCGCCGACGTCCTCCGCGAGCGCCGCCCGCACGACGAGCTCGACCGTGCCGGCCGTCAGCTCCATTGCTCGAGCACCGGCTCGGAGCCCCTGCGGAGGACGACGTGGCCGTCGAAGGCCTCGTCCTGGGTCGGGAAGTCCGAACGGAAGTGGCCGCCGCGGCTCTCCCGGCGCGCGAGCGCGCTCTCGGCAACGAGCCGCACGAGCAGGGCGGGCGACGAGCGGAGCCGCTCGAGGCCCTCGGCGCTCCGGATCACGCCCGCGTCGCGCCAGAGCGCCCTGCGGAGCTCGGCGCCGACGGGAGCCTCCCGCTCGCCGAGCGGCTCGAAGGTGCCCGGTGTCGTGACCGGGGCGGCGAGGGCGGCGTGCGCGGAGCGCCGCCCGAAGACGAGGCACTCGAGCAGCGAGTTCGACGCGAGCCGGTTGGCGCCGTGGACGCCGGTCGCCGCGCACTCGCCGGCGGCGTACAGGCCCGGGAGGGTGGTGGCGCCGTCGAGGTCGGTGACGATGCCGCCGACCGTGTAGTGCGCCGCCGGCGAGACGGGGATCGGCTCGCTCGCCGGGTCGTAGCCGGCCCGCTCGAGCGTCGCCATCAGGCCGGGGAACCGCCCGCGCTCGATCGGGCGCAGGTCGAGCCCGGCCTGACCCCGCTCGGCGATCGCGCGGGCGACGACGTCGCGCGGTGCGAGCTCGTCGGTGAAGCGGTCGCCGTCGCCGTCGAGGAGCAGCGCCCCCTCGCCGCGAAGCGCCTCGGAGAGCAGGAACCCGTCGTCGAGGAGCGCCGTCGGGTGGAACTGGACGAACTCGAGGTCGGCGAGCGCGGCGCCGGCACGGTAGGCGAGCACCAGCCCCTCCCCGAGCGCGCCGGGCGGGTTCGTCGTGCGCTCCCAGAGCGCCGCGTACCCGCCGGTTGCCAGCAGGGTCGCGCCCGCCTCGAGCGGGCGGCGGTCGGTGACGACCCCGGCGCAGCCTCCCTCGCCCAGCCGGAGGTCGAGCACGCGCTCGCCTTCGGCGATCTCGATCCGGGGATGCTCCCGCACGCGCGCCGCGAGCACGGCGGAGATCGCCTTGCCGGTCTCGGCGCCCCCCGCGTGGACGACCCGGCGCCGCGAGTGGCCGCCCTCGCGGCCGAAGCCCTCGTCGAACTCGACCCCGAGCGCCTCCAGGTCGGCGATGCGGGCCGGCGCCTCGCCGGTCAAGACGCGGACGGCGCTCGCGCGGCAGAGGCCGCGGCCGGCCCGGTGGGTGTCGGCGGCGTGGAGCTCCGGCGCGTCGCCCTCGGCGAGCGCGGCCGCGATGCCGCCCTGGGCGTGCCAGCTGTTCGATGCCGCGACCGGCGCCTTGGCGAGGACGAGCACGTCGCCGTGCTCGGCGGCGGTGAGCGCCGCGAAGAGGCCTGCGACGCCGCCGCCGACCACGATCAGGTCAAACCGTCTACGCTCGGCGCGAATGCTCATCGGCAGAGGTTTTCTCCTCAAAGTCGATAACCTGTCCCAGAGTGTACATGGTTTCCGATCCCAGGGCGAAAACAGCAGGCCAGGCCCACGCCGTCGTCGCGGTCGTCTTCCAGGTCCGCGAGGAGGCGCTCCAGGTGCTCCTCTGGGAGCGCGCGCTCGAGCCCTTCGCCGGGTCGTGGTCGCTGCCGAGCGGCGAGCTCGCGCCCGACGAGACGCTCGAGCAGTCGATCCGGCGCCATCTCGCGGCCAAGGTCGACGTGCGCGAGCTCGCCCACCTCGAGCAGCTCCAGACCCGGAGCGATCCGGACCGGAACCCGCTTCGCCGCGAGCTCGCAACCGCCTTCCTGGGCCTCGTGCCGGCCGATCTCGACCCGGCCCTGCCGCCGGACACGCGCTGGCGGCCGGTCGACCGGCTGCCGCCGCTCGCCTTCGACCACGAGCCGATCGTGCTCGCCGGCCGCGACCGGCTCCGCGCCAAGCTCTCGTACACGAACATCGGCTTCGCGCTCGCCCCCGCCGCCTTCACGATCTCCGAGCTCCGCGGCCTCTACCGCGCCGCGCTCGGCCACGACGTCTCGGCGACGAACCTCCAGCGGGTCCTGCTTCGCCGGCACCTGCTCGTCGCGACCGGGACGCGGCGCGAGCCCGGGCCGGCGGGTGGGCGCCCGGCGGCGCTGTTCGGCTTCCGCGCCCACACGCTCGAGATCACCGACCAGTTCGCGGTGCTGCGGCCGCCGCCCGAGTGAGCCGAGGTCCCGAAGGCGGCCGCTACGACTTCAGCCGGCGCACGAGCGTCCAGGCGGCCGGAAGGGCCGCGGCCGCCAGGTACAGCTTGACGAGGTCGCCCGGGACGAACGGGTAGAGCCCGTCCTGCAGCGCCGTCCCCCAGCCGGCGCCGAGGTCGTGTGCGCCGAGCCAGTGGTGCAGCCAGGCGAGCCCGAACGCGTAGATGACGACGCTCCCGGTCAGCATCGCCGAGACCGACGAGGAGAAGCGGCGGTCCCAGCCTCGCTCCGCCAGCCAGCCGGTCAGCGCCGCCGCGGCGACGAAGCCGACCAGGTAGCCGCCGCTCGATCCGCTGACCACCTCCCAGCCGTGCTGGTGCTCCGAGTAGACCGGCGCCCCGGCCAGCCCGACGAGCAGGTACAGCGTCAGGCTCGCCATGCCCCGCACCGACCCGAGCGCGGCGCCGACCAGCAGGACCGCGAACGTCTGACCGGTGATCGGCACGGGCGTGAAGCCGAGGTGGAACGAGACCTGGGCGCAGATCGCGACGAAACCTGCGCCGCCCGCGACGAGGAGCAGATCCGCGAGCAGCCCCGCGCGCGGCAGGACGGCCAGACGGAGGGTCGCGGCTTGACCTTGCACGGCTCCTTAGACGCCTCACGGCCCGCGCGCGGTTACACCGGGGATCGTTTCGGGGCCTCGGAGGCCGCTCGGCCCCCGGCGGCGCGCCGCTATCGTCCGGGGGCGGCATCGTCGATCGAGACGGTTCGTCGAGGCGCCTTTCCGATGAAAGACATCATCGAGACCCTGGAGCGGTGGACGGACGCGGGTGCGGCGGTCGCCCTCGGGTCGGTCGTGGAGCGAATCGGCTCGGCGCCGCGCAACCCGGGCGCCACGCTCGCGGTCTCCGGCACCGGCGAGGTCGCCGGCGGCGTCACCGGCGGCTGCGTCGAGCCGTCCGTGATCCAGGAGGCACGCGCCGTCCTGGCCGGCTCGCGCGGCCGGCTCGTCCACTACGGGCTCGGCGAGGAGGAGGGCTTCGACTCCGGCCTGATCTGCGGCGGCCGGATCGCGGTCGCCGTCTACCGCCTCGACCCGGCCCTCGTCGCTCCGGTCGCCGCGGCGCTGCGGGCCGATCGGGCGATCGCCGTCACGCTCTCACTCGACGAGGCCGACTTCGGCCGGCAGGCGATCGTCGCGGCCGACGGCGGCGACGGGGACGACGACCCGCTCGCGACCGCTGCCCGGCCGCTGCTCGAGCTCGGCGAGTGCGGGATCGTCGAGACGCCGGCGGGCGAGAAGCTCTTCGTCGAGCCGTACCTGCCGCGCCCCGACCTCTACCTCTTCGGTGCGAGCGACCACGTCGCGGCGCTCGTCCCGCTCGGCAAGTCGCTCGGCTACCGCGTCACCGTCTGCGACCCGCGCAGGGCCTTCCTGACGCGCGAGCGATTCCCGACCGCGGACGCGCTCTCGGACGACTGGCCCGACGGGTTCCTGGCCCACGCCCCGATCGACGCCCGGACGGCGATCTGCGTGATGACCCACGACCGGAAGCTCGACCTCCCCGCGCTCGAGCTCGCGCTCGCCTCGGACGCAGGCTTCATCGGCGCGATGGGGAGCGAGACGACCCGCTTCGAGCGCAACGGGAAGCTGCGCGAGGCGGGCTTCGGCGAGGCCGACCTGGCCCGGCTCCATGCGCCGATCGGGATCCAGATCGGCGCCCGGACGCCCGAGGAGGTGGCGGTCACGATCGCCGCCGAGCTGATCCAGGCGAACGTGAGCGCGCAGGCCTCGCGCACCATGACTGTCGCCCGCGCCACCGTGCTGTCCTGATCGGAGCGGCCCGCTGCCGCCGGGCGTGGCGGCCGGCCGCTACGCGACGACGACCGGGTCGCCGACGGCGATCGTCCCCGAGCTGAGCACGTCGGCGTTCAGGCCGCCGCGATGGAGGAGCTCGGCGATGATCCCCGGGCGGGTGAGCGACTGCAGGTGCCGGCAGGGCTCGCAGAGCTCGACCCCGAGGCATTCGACCTCGCCGACCCGGAACCGGCGGCCGACCAGATCGTTCAGCGAGACGCCGCGGACGACGACCTGCCGGCGCGACCCGGCGGCCGTCAGCCCGACCTGCTCGAGCACCTCGGCCTCGATCAGGGTCAGCGCGCCGCCCGGCCGCTGCTCGCGCAGGAAGTGCCGGTCGCCCTCGAGGCCGCAGCCGGCGACCGCGCTCGCCGACTCGACCTCGCCGAGCGCGTCGGAGGGACCGATGACGATCGCCTCGACGTTCACGGCAGGAGGGTAGACGACGCGGGCAGGCCTGCGAACGTCGCCGGGACGAGCGCTGCGATCGAGGAGAGGATGCGATCCGCCTCCGCCACCGCCTCGCCCGGCGGGAAACGGCTGTTCGGGATCGCGACACAGGCCATCCCCGCGGCCTTCGCGGAGCGGATGCCGTTGTGGGAGTCCTCGACCGCGGCGCACACAGCCGGGTCGGCTTCGAGGCGGCGGGCAGCCTCGAGGTACACGTCCGGGGCGGGCTTCCCCCGCCCGACCTCCTCGGACGAGACGGTGGCGCGGAAGAGCCCGGCGATCCCGCCCGCCTCGAGCACCGCGTCGATCAGCACCCGGTTCGACGAGGACGCGAGCCCGATCCGGTAACGGGCGGCGACGCGCTCGACGGCCGCGAGCGCACCCGGGAACCAGGGCGGCCCGCCGGCGTACTTCTCGATCATCCGGTCGACCACGATCCGGTTGATCTCCTCCGCGGGCTCGGCAAGGCCGATGCGGTCGTGCATGTAGCGCGACCACTCGGGCGAGCTCATCCCCATCATGTCGCGCTGCGCCCCGGGATGCCAGCGGCCGCCCCGCTCCGCGGCGAGCTCCTCGCGGACCCCGTCCCACACCTGCTCGGAGTCGATCAGGACCCCGTCGAGGTCGAACACGACGGCCTCGATCACAGCGCCAGATACCTCCGGTCGAGATGGACGAGCGAGCCCCGCCCCGGCCCGGGCTCGAGCATCGTCACCTCGCCGACGAAGAGGCTGTGGTCGCCGGTGACGACCTCGTCGACCGTACGCGCGACGATCCATCCGACGGCACCGGCGAGCAGCCGCGGAGCGCCGTCCCGCACGGGGATCCCGTCCCAGAGCACGAGCGGCGGGACGCCGCGGGCGAAGTGCTGAGCGAGGCCGTCCTGGCCCGCCGCGAGGATCGAGACGGCCCACTCCCCCGCCTCCTGCAGCACCTCGAAGAGGGTGGCCGAACGGGCGATCGAGATCCCGACGAGCCGCGGCTCGAGCGAGAGCGAGAGGAGCGAGGAGACCGTCAGGCCCGCCCGCCGGCCGCCCGACTCGGCGACGACCACGGCGACCCCCGCCGGCCAGCGCCGGAAGAGCGCACGCTGCCCACCCCCGCCGCTCTCCTCGCCGCCGCCCACCGGACAACGTTAGACGAGCACCGGCCCCCTCCCCTGGTCGGCCTGCGGCGGACAGAACCGAGCAGCGGCTGCGCCGCAGGTAGCCGAGCTTCAACGGGAGAACCTCCCGGTTCCCCCGCACCCCCTCCCCTGGTCCGCCTGCGGCGGACAGAACCGAGCAGCGGCTGCGCCGCAGGTAGCCGAGCTTCAACGGGAGAACCTCCCGGTTCCCCCGCACCCCCTCCCCTGGTCCGCCTGCGGCGGACAGAACTGAGCAGCGGCTGCGCCGCTGCTCAGTTCGGCCGGCAGAGGGCGTCGTGGAGGCCGGCGATCGCGATGTTGCGCTCGGCGTCGGTCGCCTTGTCGTAGGCGCCGGGAGCCGGGCCCGTCCACATCACGTCGGGGGTCACTCCCGGGCCCATGATCGTCGCGCGGTACTCGGTCCCGGTTCCCGCGGGGCGGGCTCCGTGCGGGTTGATGCTGTAGCAGAACACGCCGTCGCCCTTGTGGGTGAGGAAGCTGTTCTCCCGGTACCAGCCCACCCCGTAGGCGGAGTCGAAGGTGTCGAGGTAGAGGTTGCGCCCGAAGCTGTCGAGCGGCTGCCCGCTCGTCGTCGACCCGAAGCCGAACACCGGCGCGCCGTCGTAGGTGAAGGTGCCGTAGAGATGGTTCCACTTGTGCCACGACCAGTCGGTGTTGATCGTCAGCACCGGTAGGGCGCCGGTCCAGTGCGAGAGGTGCACCTCGAGCGCCGCGTCGAGCCCGGTCGCCGGCAGCCCGTAGTCGGGAAGCTTGCGCTGCCACTCCTGGACCGCCCAGTAGCTTCCGTCGGTTGCCTTGCACGCGACGACCCCCCAGGCGAGCTGGGGGCCGTCGTACGGGGCGCAGCTGCCATGGAAGCCCGACTTCCAGTAGAAGTCCGCCGCCCGCTGCAGGCGCTGGAGCTTCTTGACGATCGGATTGGCGAGATAGCCGGGCGTCCCCTTGATCTTCCTGAACTCCTTGACGAGCTTCTGCGCGGCGGCGTTGTGCAGGAAGTACTTCGAGTAGCCGCCGGAGTAGTCGAGCTTGAAGGCGACCTGCTTGCGGCCCGGCGTCGGCTTGATCGCGTTCTCGGCTCCCCAGGCGAGCACGTGCACCACCTTGCCGCCCGTCCGGTAGGTGAGGAGCGCCTCGCCCTTGGCGTTCACCGAGAGCCTGAGCCCCGTGACGGTGCTTGTGCTGATCACCTGCGAGGCCTGGGCGCTCGAGGCGAGCACAGCGGCAAGGAGACAGAGGAGATTGACGAACCGCCTCATACCCGGCAGATCGGCCGCCCGTGCCCCGGGCTGGAGATGAAATCGCTCGGACGGCATCACTCACCTGAGGTTCTACGGTCGGATCTACGCCCCGAGCTCCTCGGCCAGGAGCCCGAGCGCGAACATCCGCCAGGCAAGGTCGAGGTCGCCGGCCAGGAACAGCACCGCGTCGCGGACCCGGGGCAGGGCTCGCGCCGTCCGGGCGAGGCCGTCGAGGCCGGCGGCGAGCCGGTCGCGCCTCCCGTCAGAGTAGAGGTCGACGGCGAGCGACTTGACCGCGCGGTCGTCGATCCCGAGCTCGCGCCGCAGGCCGCCGCCCGCCGCGACGAGCAGCAGGGCGCGGCGCCGGGCGGCGTTCAGCTCGTCCGCGGGCAGCTCGACGCCCTGACCGGCGAGGTAGGCGACGACCGGCAGCGGGTCGCCGAGCTCACCCCCCTCGAGCCGTGCCAGCAACTCCTGGATCGGGTCCACGACCCGATGATCGCATCGTGCCGGGGCCCGCTGCCTTCGGCTGCTCGAGCCAGCGGATCGTCTCGCGGCCGGCCAGGACCAGGATCGCCCCGACGAGCGCCCCGCCGACCACGTCGGTCGGCGTATGAGCCGCCGCGACCACGAGCGCGGGCCCGACGAACAGCAGCCAGAGCGCAACCCACCACGCCGACCGCCTCCAGACGAGGACGACGGCGGCGGCGACGATCGTGCCGCGGATCATGTGACCGCTCGGGAACGAGTCGTCGAAGTTCACCACGTGCAGCCGCACGCCGCCGGCGGCACCGTAGAGCGCGGGTCGTGTTATCGTTCCTTTCCCGATCACCTCGATGCCGTTCCCGATCACCCAGGCGGCGGCCGGCACGAGTGCGGCCGCCCGCCGACCGCAGCGCCAGAGGTAGGCGCCGACCCCGCCGACGACGAGCGCGGAGAGCAGCACCGAGCACGGATAGGTCCAGAGGTCGAGGAGCCTCGACCACCAGTTCGAGTGCGAGTTGAACGGCACGTAGAACCCGCTCGACTGGTTGATCTTCTTCTGCCTCGCATCGAGCCACGGCATCAGGTGGTCGAGCGCGAACTGGTCGACCCGGGTCAGGCCGCCCGCCTGGTTCATGATCGCAATTGCCGCCAGCGCCAGCACCAGCGCAACCAGCGCGGCGCTCAGCCGCCTCGACGGCCGGGGCCCGCTCGACGACGGCGAAGCGAGCGTCCGTCCGGCGAGCGCCACCGTCAGACAGTACCGGGCGCCCGGAGCGCGAGGCGCAGCTTGCGGCCGCCTTCCTAACAGAGCCACAACGCATCCCGGCCTACGTGGTCGGCTGCCCCCCGTACCATGGATGCGCTTTGCATCTCCACCACCTGAAGAGCGCCCTGACCGATCCTGTCGAGATCCACCGCTACGGGCTCGCCGATCGCCGGGCGCTGATCCTGCTGCTCGGCGCCTCGCTCGCGACCTTCGCGCTCGTCCGGCTGTACACGCGGCTCCAGCGGCGGTACGGCTGGCGGGCCGGGCGCATCGGCGACGTGCACGTCCATCACCTCGTCCCCGGGGTGGTGCTGGTCCTGGCGAGCGGGATGCTCCAGACCGCGCTCAGGCTGAGCGACACCGGGCGTGAGATCCTCGCCGCGGTCTTCGGCGTCGGGAGCGCGTTTCTCCTCGACGAGTTCGCGCTCACCTTCCACCTGAAGGACGTCTACTGGACCGAGGAGGGCCGCCGCTCGATCGACGCGAGCATCATGTGGCTCCTGCTCGGCGCGCTGCTGCTCGTGGGGATCATGCCGTTCGGGATCCACGACCAGACCGTGATCCCCCGCACGATCGGGTTCGCGGTGATCGCAGTCAGCATCGTCCTCTCGGTGATCACGTGCCTGAAGGGGAAGCTGACGCTCGGCCTCGTCAGCATCTTCCTGCCGCCGGTGGGCGTCATGACCGCCGTCCGGCTCGCCCGCCCCGGGTCGATCTGGGCGCAGCTCTTCTACCCCGAGGGCAGCGCCAAGCTCGCCGGGGCGCGCGCTCGCTTCCACCCGCACGAGGGCTCTCAACTCGAGCGTCTCCGGATCCGGGTCGTCGACCTCGTCGCCGGCGCTCCGGATCCGACGCCGAAGGCCTAGCGCCCGGCGAAAAATTCACGCTGGTAGCACGGTTTTGCTCGTCGGGAGACCTTGTGCGGAGGGCCGGCGAAGGCGTAGCCTGCGGCTCTCACCGAGCACGGAGCGCGAGTAAGTCGAGGCCGCCCCCAACAGACCGGACGCGGAAGGCCGCAAGGCCCAGGACGATCGGCCAGTGGAGACGGCGGATGAAAGCGCCACCGGCTCGGTGTTCCTTATCTTCCCTCACGCAACCGGGCCGCCGGCTGCCGCCGCGAAGCGCAGGGTCGCGGGCGTCGTCAGCGACTCGCCGGTCTCGAGCAGCGTCTTCAGCGCCGAGAGGATCATCGGCCAGCCGCCGTAGAGCTCGTCGTTGGCGCCCTCGCGAAGCTCGTCGTGGACGACCGTCACGCGGCAGGAGTCGCCCACCGGCTCGATCTCCCAGGTGATCCGCGACGGGCCTTCCCGCTCCACCTCGAGGCTCCACTGCGCCGTCATGCGCTGGACGAGCCGGCGCGGCGGGTCGACCTCGACCACCTCGGCCGAGGATCTCGGCATCAGGTCCGGGCCGGCGTCCACGCCGAGGAGGCACCGCTGGATCGTGGTGCCGTCCGTGATCGCCTCCCAGAGGCGCTCCTGCGTCACCTTGATGTAGATCTCGAACACCTTCTCCATCTCACCCTCCTCGAGGTCGCGCTTGAGCCCGGTCAGCGCCGCCGTCCAGGGCTCTGCGTACTTGCTCACCCAGCGGTTGTGGACGAGCCGGATCGGGACGGGGTTCAGGAAGTGGAGCTTCTCGCGCCCCCGCCGCCGGGTGACGACGAGGTTCGCCTCCTCGAGCACCCGCAGATGCTTCATGACGCCGAACCGGGTCATCGGGAGGCGCAGCTCGAGCGCATGCAGCGTCTGGCCGTCCTCCCTGAACAGCTCGTCGAGCAGTCCGCGGCGAGTCGGATCGGCAAGTGCCCTGAACACACCGTCCATCCCGGGGCGATAATAGGTGACCAAACAGTCACCTGTCAAGACGTGTCGCTTCCGGGCCGTGGCGGCGGTCGATCGCTGCTCGGGAGACCTGCCGCGCTTGCGTTACTCGGCCGGCCAGACCATCAGGTCGGCCGTCTCGCCGAGCATCGGCTGCTCGATCGGAGCCTGGCTCACGCACCAGCGCCTGCCGCCGTACTCGAGCTCGGCGCCGACCTCGTAGAACTGATCGGTCTCGATCTCCGCGGTCTCCGTGCTCTCGATCGACTCGTCGGCTGGAGCCGGGAAGATGAGGCGGTAGCGCGGCATCGCGCCACACAGTACTCGCTGCGTGCGACGGCTGTGACGTCCGTGTGACGCCCGCTCCGCATTCTTTCGCTCGGGCCCGCCGGGAGCGGGGCAAACGACCGGAGCTCGGAGGCATGAGGTGAGGCGGGGATCGAACCCCAGGCAGCAGGCCGCCGGCGGCGGAACCGGCTCCGCCTGCGGCAGAGACGCCGCCCGCGCCGGGCGAGCCGAAGCCCGCGCGGGAGATGCCGGCCGTCCCGCGCTCGAGGCCGCCTGCCTACGCCCGCCCCAGCGGGCGGCGGCGGGGAGCGCTCGCGCTGCTCCCGCCCCGGCCCGACCCGTGAGCCCGGTCGCCCGCCGCGTCAGCTCATGATCGTCCGCTCGAGCTCGCGCAACGGCCCGGGCGCGTCGAGCCCGATCTCGGCGAAGGCGCTCCGTGCCCGCTCCACGACGGCGAGGGCCTCGCCGCGGCGCCCCTGCTCGAGGAGCGCGGCGGCCGCCCGCAGGTAGCGGACGTCGTCGTGAGGTGCGAGCTCGATCGTCTGCTCGACGATCCGACGCACGCCGTCGAGGTCACCGCGCCGGTCGGCGTCCGCGGCGCACAGGTCGAGCAGATCGAGCATCGCGCGGCGGGCGCTCTCACGCGGCTCGTCGGCCCAATCCTCGTACCGGTCGTCCGGGAGCAGCTCGCCCCGGTAGCGGACGATCGCCCCTCGCGCGACGGCCGCTGCCAGCGCCGGGTCTGCGGCCGCGAGCGCCTTCGCCCGGCGCGCCTCGGCGAGGAACTCGTCGACGTCGACGCGCACGGAAGGGTCGAGGACAAGCAGGTCGGCCTCCCGGGCGACGAGCTCGCCGCTGGTCGAGCGGAGGCGGTTCAGCATCGTTCGCAGGCGGTTGCGGCCGGCCTCCGGGTCCACTTCGGGCCAGATCGTCTCGATCGCGCGGTCGACGTGGACCCGTCCGCCGGAGACGGCGACGAGCTTCAGGAGCTGCGCGCCCTGGCCGGGGGCGACCGGAACGACCCGCCCGCCCACCGTCAGCTCGAAGCGTCCGAGCAGCGCCAGCAGCACCGGGAGGACGGTCGCCTCGAGCGCGAGGGCGGCGGGCTGGCCCGTCCCGGCGGCGAGGCCGAGGAGCTGCTCGGTGATCGCCCGCTCCCGGATCAGGGGAAGGGGCGGCTGCCCGAGGCGCGCGGCCTCCTCGAAGGCCCGTGCCGCGAGCGCCGCGCTCGCCTCGTGGGATCATGGCGACGGCGCCGGCCCAGCTGGTCGGGCCCTCGGGCGGCGGCGGCGGCGGCGGCGACCGTCTCGATGCCCTCGCCGGTGCGTGCGGCTCTGGCAGCGGCAAGGGCGGTCGCGGCCGTCCAGCCGCCCGTTGCCCGATCGAGCGCCGCGGCGGCCTCCGGGGCGACCTCGAGCCCGAAGCCCGAGCGGCACGCGTCGCGGCGTGCGACGGGTCTGTCGCCTCGATGTTCGCGCCCGGGGCGGACGCGCGCGCCCCGCAAACGGCGGGGTCGAAGCCGAGCCTAGGTGGCGAAGCGCCCGCGCGCGCCTCGCCGTTTCGCGAGTGGAGGTAAGCTCCGGCCGAACGATCGAAGGAGGTCGAGATGGGCTTGCTGGTCTGCACGGGAGCCGAGCTCCTGTGCTCGTTCGGCACGGGCCCGTCGACGTTCGCGGCGACGGGCGTGACCGTGCTGGGATCGACTCCGGCCGGCGTCGTGACCGACGTCACGCCGGCGAACATCCCGCCGTTCATCATGTGCATCACACCCTCGAACCCCGCGGTCGCGGCCGCGACGAGCGCCGCGATGGGCGTCCTGACGCCCCAGCCCTGCATGCCGGTGCTGACGCCGTGGACGCCGGGGTCGCTGAAGGTCAAGATCGGCGGCGTCCCGGCGCTCGACAACGCCTCGCAGTGCCAGTGCGCATGGGGCGGCGTGGTCACGGTCACCTCGCCCGGGCAGACCTCGGTCACCGTTTAGCCGGAGCCGCCGCGAGCCGCTCGCGTACGGCGCGACCTCCGCGCCGCGGCCGCCCGGCCCGCGCCGCCGCTACGTTTACGGGTGTGCGTTCGAGGCGGCTTGGGAAGACGGGCTACGAGGTGTCGGAGATCGGCTTCGGCGCCTGGGCGATCGGGGGCAGCTGGGGAGCGACCGACGACCGGCGGTCGCTCGAGGCGATGGAGGCGGCGGTCGAGGCCGGCGTGACGTTCTTCGACACCGCGGACGTGTACGGCGACGGCCGTTCCGAGCGGCTGATCGCGACGCTCCTCCCCGAGCGCGGCGAGAAGCTCGTCGTCGCCACGAAGTTCGGCCGTCGCGGGCCGCAGGAGGTCGGGCAGTACTCCTACGAGAACCTGCGCCGGTGGCTCGAGCGCTCGCGCGAGAACCTCGGCGTCGACGCGGTCGACCTGGTGCAGCTGCACTGCCCGCCGTGGGATGCCTACTACACGCCCGCGGTCTTCGAGGCGTGTGACCGGCTGGCGGAGGAGGGCCTGACGCGCGCCTACGGGGTCAGCGTCGAGAAGGTCGAGGAGGCGCTGAAGGCGATCGAGTACCCGGGCGTCTCGACCGTCCAGATCATCTTCAACATCTTCCGGCAGCGGCCGGCCGAGCTCTTCTTCGAGCAGGCGAGGCTGCGGGACGTGGGCGTCATCGTTCGCGTCCCGCTCGCCTCGGGCCTCCTGACCGGGAAGTTCGACCGCAACTCGAGCTTCGGCCCGGACGACCACCGGGCCTTCAACCGTCACGGCGAGTCGTTCGACGTGGGCGAGACCTTCGCAGGCGTCGACTTCGAGCTCGGGCTCGAGGTCGTCGAGCAGTTGCGGGCGCTCGTCCCCGCAGGTGCAACGCTGACCCAGCTCACGCTGCGCTGGATCCTCGACTTCGAAGCCGTCTCGACCGTCATCCCCGGCGCGAAGACGGCGGAGCAGGCCGGCGCGAATGCCGCCGCGTCGGACCTTCCGGCGCTGCCCGAGGAGACGATGCGGGCGATCGAGGCGATCTATCGCGAGCGGATCGCGCCGCACGTCCATCACCGCTGGTGACGCGAGCCCCCGCCGCCCCGCGACCCCCGGCTCGCATCCCGAAAGCCCCGGGTCACACCTCGAGTTGCGCCGTACGCGCGTGTCGACCCTCGTCACCGCCGCTGCCGATGCCGGGGCGCTCGACCCGGCCTGGCCACGGCTCCCTCCGGGTCATGCTCGATCGCTGCGGGCTCCCGAAGCCTGCAAACGGGAAGAGGTCGCCGCGCCCGTCGGGACGGAGGTCGCTGTCACCGTCCCGGGCAGGCAGGTGAGCTCCGCGGGATCCCCCATGCCGCGAGGACGGCTTTCGGGACGACGTGCTCTTCGACGCAGAGGAGCGGCGCGCCCGCGCCCCGGAACCTCCACCTGCCGTTGGCGGCTCGAGAGAAGATCCCGTTCGAGCCGGCGTCCTGGAACGTCTCCTTGACGGATGGCGTGTCGCTCGCGGCGGGGAAGAAGAACGCCGCCGCCCAGTAGGTTCCGGTCGCCTCGTCGTAGGCGTAGAAGACGGAGCCGGGATCGGTTCCCGCGACCTCGCCGACCGCTACCTGATGCACGGGAGCGAACGCGGCCACGAGCTGCCCCTTGACGGTGTCCGTCACGATGAGGCTCTTCACGCCCGCCGCGCCGCTCGCCGGAGCGACTGCCGGGACGGTCGGGGCGACCGCGAACGCGAGCGAGGCAAGGCCGACCGGTGTCGACCTGCTCACGGCGTTGCTGGCGGTGGAGATCTGGACGAGCCTGCCCGTGGTTCTGTTCGGCGCACCGACCCCGCGATACGACCCGCCGTCCAGGACATAGATCGCCGCTCCGGAGGATGCGATCGCCATCGCGACGGCGTTTGCACCCACCGGGATCGCCTTCCCGACGGTGTCCGTGCTCAGGTTCACCGGGATCACGATGCTCCCCGCCGCCGCCGGGTTTTCCACCAGCACGTAGGCGACTTCGCCGTTGGGGGCGACCGCGACGATTCCACTGCTTGCCCCGATGTTCGCGCCGAGCCTGGCCACCGCGCCGACCTTGTCGCCGGCGACATCGATCGATGTGAGCGTCCAGTTGTTTCCCTCGGGGGAGCCGGCCTCGAGGCCGGGATCCGGGGTCCCGAGCACCTCGACGTGCTTTCCGTCCGGCGAAACGGCGATGTCGATCGGAACGGCGGGCAGCTTGCGGACCGGCTTCCCCGGCCGGCCCGTGGCGGTGTCGATGGGCACGACGCCGAGCAGCGAGCTGGTTGCGTAGGCGGTTGCGCTGTCCGGTGCGAACGCGACCGCCTCGGCCGCGACTTCGATCGGCCGCCCGACACGGTTCGTCGCCGTCTGGACGGGGGTGATCTCCGTTCCCTTGCCGTCGCCGCTCGGGCTGCCGTCGAGGACGTAGATCAGCTTCCCGTTCGGGGACATGACCATCTCGCGCGGGAGCGTCCCGACCTTGATCGCCTTCTCCCCGATACCGGTCGCGGTCTCGATCGGTGTGACGGTCACCGGGGTCGTCGACGGAGTTGTCGCTGCGTCGATGCCGCCGAGCACATACGCGGTCTTCCCGTCCGGCGTGATCAGGATCGCTTGCGGCGACGAGCCGACCGTCATCGGATTCGCCAGATCGCGCGTACGGGTGTTGATAGCGATCACGCTCCCCGGAGAGCCGTCCTCGTCGCTGCCCACCCCGACGACATACACCGTGCGGCCGTCGGGAGCCGCCGCGAGCGCGACCGGAGCCAAGCCGTGCATGCTGATCGGCCGCGACGCGATTCCGGTCGGGACGCCGACCGGCGTCACACTCGAAGAGCCGAAGTTCGCAACGTAGACCGTGGCCGTCGAACCGGGCGTCCCGGCGGTGGACGCTGCGGCGGCAGCCAGTTCCAACCCGCCGCCGCAACCTGCGACCACGATCCCGACCCCAACCGCAAACCGGACACAGTGCGCAGAGCGACGGGTCCGACGCAAATTGAACAGGCTGCGAGCGTACAGGGGCGCCGGGACGGTGTGGCGGTCCCTCCCGCCGGGGCGATCGCCGTCGAGAGCTCCGGATAGTGCCGGTTCTCCGATCTCCCCCTTCGACACGGGGACCGCCTCGACGGCATGCTCACCGGCACCGCGGGCCACCGCGGCAGCGTCAGCGCAAAAACGAGGCCTCGAGCCGCGGGATCAGCGCCGGATCAGGCGTCCGAAGGCGGCGACCTGGCCGACCCCGGTCGCGGCGAGCTTGCTCGGCGGGCGTGTACTGGTCGCCGAGAGCCGAATCCAGACGCCGGACGGATGCCTCACGCAGCGCCAGGCCTGCTGGACGTACTCGACGCTCGGATCGGTCACCTGCGACCAGTAGACCTTGACCCCGTCGAGCTGGAACGTCCTCTGCGCGCCGGTCGCGCAGCTGCTCGTTCGCTGCGGGGTCGCGTCGAAGGTGATCTGCCAGTGCGAGCGGTTGCCGAACCAGACGCGCAGCTCGCCAGGAACGTACTGCCAGCCCTGGTAGCGCCAGTTCGCGATCATCCGTGCCGGCGTGTAGCTCTCGAGGCCGGCGCGCTTTGCGATCCGCGTCTCGACCGGGACCGGGACCGGCTGACGAGGCAGCCCGGCCCGGGCCAGCCCGGCCCCGACCGCCGAGACGAGGAGCAAGAAGAGAACGGCTCGACGCATCGTCTCGACACGGTACTCCCGGCTCAGGGCTCGCCGCCGCGACGCCGCCGCGCGGGGCCTGCGGCGGCTGCTCGCCCTGACGGTCCGGGCCTGGTCTTGCTCGTCTCCTCGAGCGGCGGGGCTGGGATTCGAACCCAGGGGACGCTTGCACGCCCAACGGTTTTCAAGACCGCCCCGTTCGACCGCTCCGGCACCCCGCCGTCGGCCTCTTCTAACAGAAGCCCCGGCGGAGGCCCGCGGCGAAGGCTCGCGCGGCGGGAGGCGCCGCGCTTCTAGCCCGCTACCCGGGGCGGGGCGCCATAGCCCCGCAGGACGTCGGGAACCTCGCCGGCGAAGTTCTCTAGCAGCGCGAGCAGCCAGCGGTCGGTGACCGCGGTGCCGTTGAGCGTGTGCGGCGTCTCGGTGCGCCGGTCGTCGGGCCGGTAGCGGATGCCGAGCCGGCGGGCCTGGAAGTCGGTCGTGTTCGAGGTCGAGGTGATCTCGCGGTAGCGCTGCTGCGACGGGAACCACGCCTCGATGTCGTACTTCTTCGCGGCGGGGTCGCCGAGATCGCCCGCCGCGACGTTGACGACGCGGTAGGGCAGCTCGAGCGCCTGCACGAGCTCCTCCTCGATCGAGAGCAGCCGGTCGTGCTCCTCGCCCGAGCTGCCGGGCTCGCAGAAGACGAACAGCTCGACCTTGTTGAACTGGTGGACGCGGAACATCCCGCGCGTGTCCTTCCCGGCCGCGCCCGACTCGCGCCGGAAGCAGGTCGAGAAGGCCGAGTAGCGCAGCGGAACCTCGTCGAGGATCTCGTCCATGTGGAAACCGGCCAGGGCGACCTCGGAGGTCCCCGTCAGGTAGAGGCCGTCGGCCTCGAGCGCGTAGATGTTCGACTTCTCGGTCGGGAAGAACCCTGTCCCGTACATCGCCTCCTCGCGCACGAGCACCGGCGGGATCAGCGGCGTGTGCCCGTATGCGGCGGCGCGGTCGAGGGCGAAGCGGTAGAGCGCCATCGCGACGAGCGCCGAGTCGCCGGCGATGTAGCCGAACCGTGAGCCCGAGAGGCGCGCGGCGCGCTCCATCTCGAAGCGGCCGACCTCGGTGTGCTCGGGGCCGCCGGGCTTCGGGTCGCCGACCCGGCGCAGCTCCTCGGCGTCCTCGTCGCTGTCGCCGTCTGGCGAGGAGGGGTCGGGCGGGTTCGGCACCCGGGCGAGCAGCGCGTCGCGCTCGCTCTCGGCCGCCGCGAGCTCGTCCTCGGCCGCGCGGAGCTCGTCCTTGACCCGGCTAAGCTCCTCGAGCTGCTCCGGGGTGGGCCTGCCCTTCAGCTTCTGGCGCCCGCGCAGCTCCTCGACCCCCGGCAGGAGCGCGCGCCAGCGCTCGTCGGCGGCGAGCAGCTCGTCGAAGCGCTCCGCGGCGCCCTTGCGGGCGAGCGCGGCGCGGAACCCGTCAGGGTCGGCGCGGGCCGCCCGGAGGTCGATCATGTCCTTGAGTGTACGAGCGCCTCGATCACCTGGGCCACACCCTCCTCCGCCGCCGCCGGGGAGACCCAGTCCGCCAGAGCCTTGACGCGCTCGTCGGCGTTCTCGACCGCGACCCCGAACCCGGCCCACTCCAGCAGCTCGACGTCGTTCTCGGCGTCGCCGAAGGCGACCGTCTCCGCCCGGGAGAAGCCGAGCAGCTCCGCCAGGAAGTCGAGCCCCGACCCCTTCGACACCCCGGCTGCCGCGAACTCGAGGAAGAACGGCAGCGACTTCGTCACCCAGAGCCGGCCGGCGAAGAGCTCGCGCATGCGCACGGCGAGCGCGTCGAGCTCGCCCGGGTCGCCGATGCAGACGAGCTTCGTCGGCGGCTTCACCAGCCAGCCGGAGAGCGGGCCGACCGTGTGGAGCCGGATGCCCTGGAAGCTCGCGTACCGCTCGGCCTCGGGCGTCACGCGCGAGACGTACAGCTCGTCGTCGACGTAGACGTTGAGCCCGAAGCCCTCCGACTCGACGGCCGCGATCACGTCGAGCGCGAGCTCGAGCTCGATCGGCGCGTGCAGGAGCCACCTCCCGTCGGCTGCCGCGACGACCGCTCCCTGGTAGCAGACGAGCGGCTCGCCGAGGCCGGCGGGCTCGAGCACGCGGCGCGCCGACTGGGCCATCCGCCCGGTGACGACGATCACCCTCAGCCCGGCCTCCTGCGCGCCTCGAAGAGCCGCGACCGTCCGCGGGCGCAGGACGTAGTCGTCGGAGATGAGCGTCCGGTCGAGGTCGGTCGCGACGACCTTCACCTCGTGCGGGAAGCCCGGCGGCAGGTCGGGAAGGGCGCTCAGGAGCTCTTCGTCAGGAAGGCGACGAGGTCGGCTTTCTGCTGGGCCGTCAGCGACTGGGCGAAGGTGCCCGGCATCGCGTTCGGGTAGCCGGGGGCGATGTACCCGCCGGGATCGACGATCGAGGAGTAGACGAACTGGGCGAGCGTGCCCTGGTTGGCCTGCTTCGCGTACTCGGCGAGCTTGTCGAGGTCGGGCCCGACCGTCCCCTTCGACCCGGCGGGCGTGAAGGTGTGGCAAGCGACACAGCCCGCCGAGGCGAACACCGCCTTGCCGGCCGCCGCGTTCCCGACCGGCGTCGTGTTCGGCAGCGTGCCGATCACCGTCTGCGGCGTCGGCGTGGTCACTCCCTTTCCGCCCCCCGGAACGCCGGAGGAGCAGCCGACGGCGAGCACCGCGAGCGCGGCAAGCGACAGGAGGCGGCGCACGGCGGCAGTCTAGCCGGAGGGTTCCGGCGACCCCGGGGAGACCCATGCTAAGAGAACGGTTAAGCCGGGCCTGGCATGCCCGCGTCCGGGGGTACGATGGGGCCATGAAACGTCGCTCCTACGGCCGCGATGCCGGGCTGACCCTGCGGATGGTGTTCACGACGGCCCTGCTCGGGCTGCTCTACGTGATCTTCGCGGTCGTCCTCTTCAGCGTGCTGAACGTCGGGCTCGCGCCGATGCTCCTGATCGTCGTCGGCCTCGCGGTCTTCCAGTACTACACCTCCGACAAGCTCGCGCTCGCCGCGTCGGGCGCCAAGGTCGTGACCCGCGAGGAGGCACCCGCTCTGCACGACATGGTCGAGCGGCTGTGCGCGATGGCCGATCTGCCGAAGCCGAAGATCGCGATCATGGACACCCCGGTTCCGAACGCGTTCGCGACCGGCCGCTCGCCCAAGCACGCCGCGGTCTGCGTGACCACCGGCCTCTGGAACCGGCTCGAGCCGAAGGAGGTCGAGGGCGTGCTCGCCCACGAGCTCTCGCACATCGCCAACCGGGACGTGCTGATCATGACCCTGGCGAGCTTCTTCGCCATGCTCGCGGCGCTGCTGACGCGCTTCGGTCTCTACGCCGGCATGTTCGGCGGCGGCTACGGCGGCAACCGCGGCGGGAACAACAACAACAACGGCCTGCCCGTCTGGCTGATCGTGCTCGCCGTCTCGATCGTCGTCTACGCGATCAGCTTCGTCCTGATCCGCACCATCTCGCGCTACCGCGAGTACGCCGCCGACCGCGGCTCGGCGCTGATCACGGGCGCGCCCGAGTACCTGATGAGCGCGCTCCAGAAGATCTCCTCGCAGATGACGATGATCCCGAACCAGGACCTGCGCCAGGTCGAGGGCATGAACGCGTACTTCATCATCCCGGCGCGGGCGAAGGCCTTCACGAGCGAGCTGTTCATGGATCACCCGCCGATCGAGAAGCGCCTCGCGGCCCTCGCCGCGATCGCGCGCGAGATGGGCCGCCCGGTCTCCTGACCGGCCGCGCCGCCGGCTTCCGGCACAATCCGCGCCGTGGGCCTGCGGGACATCATCTCCGGGAAGAAGAAGCTCTCGGAGCCGAGAGACGACCGTCTCTTCGCGCTGGCCACGGCGAGCGTGACGCTCGAGACCGAGCTCGGGCTGAAGACGGCCGGCAAGGCGGCGGTCACCTACAAGCCGCTCTCGTCTGGCGACTTCACCCGCATCGACAACGACGTCGACCAGCTGATCAAGGCCGCGGCCCTGTCGGCCGGCTCGGAGGTGGAGCGCAAGACCGACACCTACGGCTACGAGTGGCTCGTCATCCACGACCCCGACCTCGAGGACCAGGTGACGGCCGTGCACGCGGTCGCCTCCGAGCTGACCGCCCAAGGCTTCGGCGCGCAGCTCCTGGCGGCGCCGTTCCGCTTCGACGGCGGGCAACACCCGGTCTACTGGATCTACGGCTTCAAGCGGGGCGCCTTCTGGCCCTTCATCCCGACCGGCGAGGGCCAGAACCGCGACAACGCGACCGAGCTCGAGCTGAAGGCCAAGCTGGAGCAGGAGCTGCCCGTCGAGCAGGATCTGACGCGCTGGATGGGCCTGTTCGACGCGCCCCTCTAGGCGCGCAGAACGACGCGGCTAGGACGCCGCGGGCTCGCTCGGCGCCGGCTCCGCCTCGGGCTCGGCGGGCGCTGCGTCGGCAGCGGGCGGCTCGTCGGCGGGCTCGAGCTGCTTGGCCGCGTCGCCCGCGCCGAGCTCGGCCTTCAGCTTCGCGAGCTCCTGGTCGACCTGGCCGCTCTGCTGGATCTGCGAGAGCTGCCGGTCGATGTCGTCGCCGTGGGCGCTGAAGTCCTGGAGCGTGCCGGCCTCGGTCAGCTCGTTGACCGCGTCGGCGCGCGCCTGGAGCTGGAGCGTCTTGTCCTTCGCGCGCTCGACCGCGAGCCCGACGTCGCCCATCTGGTTGCTGATCCCGGTCGCGGCCTCGCCGATCCGCACCTGCGCCTCGGCGGCGGAGTACTGCGCCTTGATCACTTCCTTCTGCGTCCGGAACGCCTCGACCTTGGCCGCCAGCGCCCGCTCGCCCTCGACGAGCTTCTGCTGCTGGGCCTCGAGCGCCTGCCCCTGCGCCATCAGCCCGTCGAGCTGGGCCTGGATCGCCGCCTTGCGGGTCAGCGCCTCCCGGGCGAGATCCTCGCGGTTGGCCTTGAGCGCCTGTTTGGCCTGGTCGTCGAGCTTGGCGACCTGCTGCTCCATCGACGTGTACTGGAGCTCGAGCCGCTTCTTCGCGGTCGCGACGTCGGCGATCCCGCGCTTGACGTTCTGGAGCTGGCGCAGCTGCTCCTCGTAGGAGTAGTCGAGCGTCTCGGCCGGGTTCTCGGCGCGGTCGAGCAGCTTCGAGAACTTGGCCTTGATGATCGTCATCGTGCGCCCAAACAGGCCTGGCATGTGCCCTCCCGGATTGCGTAGTGACGACGATTAGCCTATCGGCCTCGCTCCGGCTCGGGAACACGTCTCGCCCGTCGGCGCCCGAAGGTAGCGTTCGTCCCGTGCTCGTCGCGCGCAGCCTCGACCCCCGCTATCTCTCGAACGCCTACCTCGTCGCCGACGAGCCGGGCGGCGCCGCGGTCTTCGTCGACTCGGGCGCGCCGCTCGAGCCGCTGCTGGCGTTCGCCCGCGAGCACGGCGTGACGCCGACGCACGTCCTGCGCACGCACTCCCACGCCGACCACGTCGAGCACGAGGCCGAGCTCGGCCTGCCCGTCGTCACCGGCCCGCTGACCGCCGGCGGCCTCGCCGTCGAGGCGATCCCGACCCCCGGGCACTCCGACGACATGGTCTGCTTCGTGATCTCGGACGGGTCCGGCGAGGCGCTCGTCTTCTCGGGCGACACGCTCTTCAAGGACGCGGTCGGCGGCGGCGACTTCGAGCAGATCCGCAGCGCCGTGATGGACGTCTACATGGCGATGCCGCACGAGTGGCGCCTGCTCCCCGGCCATACCGACGAGACGACGATCGGGCGCGAATGGGAGGAGAACCCGTTCGTCCGCGTCTGGCGAGGGGTCGAGCCAGAGGGCACGGAGCGGGTCACCGCCCGCGGGCGGCCGGCGACGCTGATCGTCTGGAGCCCCGACTACGACGGCAAGGGCAAGGCCTGGATCCGCTACGACGACGGCACCGACGCGATCGTCGGCGGCTCCGCCGTCGAGCGCCGCTGAAGCCGGCCCGTTCCGGCCCCGTCCGAAAGAGACAGTCCGGACCCGTCCGGAAGAGACAGTACGGTGCCGGGGTGCGCCTGATCGTCGCCCGCTGCGAGGTCACCTACACGGGCCGGCTGACGGCCCACCTGCCGGAGTCGACGCGCCTGCTGATGGTCAAGGCCGACGGCTCGGTGCTCGTCCACGCCGACGCCGGCGGGTACAAGCCGCTGAACTGGATGACGCCGCCGACGGTGGTCGAGGACGGCGGGGACGTGCTCGTCGTGCGCAAGCGGGCAGGCCGGAGCGAGGACCGGCTCGAGATCAGGCTGCTCGAGGTGATCTCGGACGTCGAGCACGAGATGGGAGAGGCGGCGGGGCTCGAGAAGGACGGCGTCGAGCGCGACCTGCAGGAGGAGCTCGCGGCGCAGCCGGAGGTTCTGGCCGCCGGCCTGCGGCTCGACCGGCGCGAGTGGCCGACCGACATCGGCCCGGTCGACCTGATGTGCCGCGACGAGGACGGCGGCTGGGTGGCGGTCGAGATCAAGCGCGTCGGGACGATCGACGCGGTCGAGCAGCTCGCCCGCTACCTCGAGCGCATCCGGCTCGACCCGGCGCGGGAGGGCTGCGAGGGGATCCTCGCCGCCCAGCAGTTCAAGCCGCAGGCGGTGACGCTCGCGGAGGCGCGCGGGATCCGCTGCGCCGAGGTCGACCTCGCCGTCCTGCGCGGCGAGCGCGAGCCCGAGCTGACGCTCTTCGCCGGCTGAATAAACTTGCTGACGCAAGTACCTGGGGTACACTGGGCGGGTGGAGCTCGGGATCTACACCTTCGCGGAGCTGACTCCGGATCCCGCCGGGCACACGATCGCGCCAGCGGAGCGCCTGCGCAACCTGATCGAGGAGATGGAGCTCGCGGACGAGGTCGGGCTCGACGTCTTCGGCGTCGGCGAGCACCATCGCCCCGACTTCGCCGTCTCCTCGCCGGCGGTCGTGCTCGCCGCCGGCGCCGAGCGCACGAGCCGGATCCGGCTGACGAGCGCCGTCAGCGTGATCAGCTCGGACGACCCGGTGCGCGTCTTCCAGGACTTCGCGACGCTCGACCTGCTCTCCGGCGGCCGGGCCGAGATCATGGCCGGCCGCGGCTCGTTCATCGAGTCGTTCCCGCTCTTCGGCTACGACCTGAACGACTACGACGAGCTGTTCGAGGAGAAGCTCCAGCTCCTGATCGCTCTCCGCGAGAGCGAGCTCGTCACCTGGAGCGGCAGGCACCGCGCGCCGCTCGAGGCGCTCGGCGTCTACCCGCGGCCGCTGCAGGAGCGCCTGCCGATCTGGGTCGCGGTCGGCGGCGCGCCCGAGTCGGCCGTTCGTGCAGGCGCGCTCGGCCTGCCGATGGCCCTCGCGATCATCGGCGGCCGCCCGGAGCGGTTCGCGCCCTTCGCCGAGCTCCACCGCGAGGGAGCGAGACGGGCGGGCTTCGACCCGGCGACGATCCCGCTGAGCATCAACTCGCACGGCTTCGTGGCCGAGACCTCCCAGCGCGCCGCCGACCTCGCCTACCCGCCGACGGCGACCCAGATGAACAAGATCGGC
The DNA here is from genome assembly GCA_963796625.1 of uncultured Actinomycetes bacterium. GTDB lineage: Bacteria > Actinomycetota > Thermoleophilia > Gaiellales > Gaiellaceae > PALSA-600. The sequence goes on along the minus strand of CAWCME010000002.1, from coordinate 282,803 downwards.
CGCGAGCGGGGCTGGTCGCCGTTCACCCGCCAGGACTTCGAGGCGGGCCGCACGCTGCACGGCGCGTTCTTCGTCGGCAGCCCGGCCGAGGTGACCGAGAAGATCCTCTTCCAGCACGAGATCTTCGGTCACGAGCGCTTCCTGCTCCAGCTGAGCGTCGGCACCCTCCCCCATCGCGACCTCGTCCGCGCGATCGAGCTCTTCGGCACCGAGGTCGCCCCCGCCGTGCGCAGCGCGCTCGCCGAGCCGGCGGAGCAGGTCGCGGCTACGTGACGATCTTGTAGGTCGTGCCGGCGAGCCGGTAGATGTAGAACCGCCCGCCCACCAGATCGCCGCGCCGGTCGAAGGCGATCGGGCGGCCGAGGATCGAGTGGGCGATCTTCACCTTCTTGATCGCCGCGAGCACGCTCACTCGGGAGATGGGCTTGTGCGCCTGGCAGAGGCTGTCGATCGCGGTCATGATCACCTGCGCCGCCACGTAGGAGGGCGGGCCGAACTGACCCGTGTAGTTCGTTCCGTACTGGGCCTCGTACTGATGGACGAGGGCGGCGTCGGGCGCGTAGGTGTGGGCGTTGATCGAGAAGCTCGAGACGTAGTTCGTGCCGCCGTCGAAGGTGGTGGCGAACGTGGGCACCTTCGAGCCCTGCGCCTGGAGCTGCTGCACGAAGAGCTTGATGTTGGCCGGAAGCTGCCAGGTGAGGAAGACGAGGTCGTCTGAGCGCGCCTTGACGACGAGCGCCGAGTAGTCGGTCGCCTTCTGGTCGACGGACTCGCGGTCGACCGTCACCCCGGCCTTCTTGAGTACCGCGCCCGCGCTGTCGGCGAGGCCGACGCTGAAACTCGACTGGTCGTCGACGATCATCACGTGCTTGGCGTGCAGCCTGCTCGCGATGAAGTTGGCCGCAGTCGGCCCCTGCGCGTCGTCGCGCGCGACCACCCGCACGAAGTCGGGCAGCCTGGCGGTCGTGGTCAGGCTCGTCGCCGTGGCCGAGGGCGAGACCATCGCGAGGTGGGCCCGGTTCAGGATCGGGCCGGCCGCCGTCACGTTCTGGCTCGCCGCAGGCCCGATCGTGGCGACGATCGACTGGTTCGAGGCGAACTGCTGGGCCACCGTCGAGGCCTCCGCGGCGCTCAGCTGGTCGTCGCCTTCGAAGAGCGTGAACTGCGTGTGGTGCTGCTTGTTCCAGTTCGCGATCGCGAGCAGCGACCAGTTCCTGATCTCCTCGCCGACGACCGCCGCCGGGCCGGTGATCGGGGCGATCAGCCCGATCGTCCCGCCGCAGTTCGTCAGCTTCGGAGCAGCCGCCGGGGCCGGGCTCGCCGGCGCGGCGGCAACCGCGGCGATGCAGACCGCCAGCAGAGCGGCTCCGCCGAGCGCTCTCGCCGAGCCGGGATGCCGCAACCCCATCACACCATGATCCTAGACTCTGCGCGATCGTTTTGCCAGCTGCATCTGCGATGCTTAGGCGGTGGCGGCAGACGTGCGCTCGTTCCTGGGGCTGCTCGACGAGCGGGGCCTGCTCGCCCGGATCGCCCGGCCGGTCGACCCGGCGACGGAGGCGGCGAGGCTCATGCGCGAGCTCGAGCTCCGGGGCCTCGCCGGGCTGTTCACGAGCGTTCGAGGCTCGGTCGGCTCGCTCGTCTACAACCTGCTCGGGACGCGCGAGATGCTCTCGCTCGCGCTCGGCTGCGAGCCCGAGCAGCTTCGCCGCCGGTTCGCCGAGGCGCTCGAGCATCGGGTCGCGCCGGTCCGGGTCGAGCAGGGGCCGGTACAGGAGGTCGTCGAGCGCGGCGAGGCCGCCGACCTGCGCCTGCTGCCGCTCGTCACGCATTCGGCGAAGGACGCGGGCCCGTACGTGACCGCCGGGATGGTGATCGCCGAGGATCCCGAGAGCGGTCGCCGCAACGTCTCGGTGAACAGGATGATGCTGGTGGGCTCGCAGGAGGCCGGGATCAGGATGATGCCGCCGCAGCAGCTCGGGACGATCCAGGCGAAGGCCGAAGCGGCCGGCCGCGACCTCCCCGCGGCGGTCGCGATCGGCGCCCACCCCGTGGACATGATCGCGGCGGCCACGAGCCTCCCCGCCGGCGAGGACGAATTCGCGCTCGCGGGCGGGCTGCGCGGCGAGCCGCTCCGGATGGTGCGCGGCGTCACCGTCGATCTCGACGTCCCGGCCGACGCCGAGCTGGTGATCGAGGGCTACGTCCCGGCGGGAGTCCGCGAGCCGGAGGGCCCGTTCGGCGACTTCCTGCAGTTCTACGTCCCCGAGATGGCGAACCACCGCTTCCGGGTGACCGCGATCACTCACCGCTCGGAGCCGATCTACCAGACGATGGTCGCCGGCTCGCGCGAGGACGTGCTCCTGCTCGGGCTGAGCCGGGAGAGCGGCATCGCGACGGCGGTCGAGCGCACCGGCGCCGAGCTCGTCGACCTGCGGCTCGGGCCGACGATCCTCGGCTGCACGATCGCGATCAGGCAGCGCTATCCCGGCGAGGCGAAGAACGTCGCCCTCGCGGCGCTCGGGGCCTACCAGTGGCTCAAGTACTGCCTCGTCGTCGACCACGACGTCGACGTCCACGACATGGACGACGTCTGGTGGGCGGTCACGACCCGCACGAACCCGGCGCGGGCGCTGCGCGTGATCGCCGACGCTCCCGCCTTCCCGCGCGACCCCCACGGGGTGCACGACTCGCGCGCGATCCTCGACGCGACGATCCCCGTCGGCGAGTGGGCCGCGTTCGAACGCCGGATTCCGCCCGGCGACGCGCTCGACCTCGACGAGTGGCTGGCATGAGGGTCGCGCCCGAGCGCCAGGCGCTCCTCGTCGTCGACATGCAGTGGGACTTCGTCCACGGCTCGCTGGCCGTGCCGGGCGCGGCCGCGCTGGCGCGGAGACTGGCGCCGCTCCTGCGGGCGGCCAGGACGGCGCGGGCGCCGGTGATCTTCGCCGCCCAGGCGCTGCGCGCCGACGGCGGCGACCTTGGCGGCCTCGAGCGGTTCGAGCCCGTTCGCGAGGGGGTCGTCCTCCGCGAGGGCACCGACGGGGTCCGCGTGGTCGAGGAGCTCGAGCCGCGCGAGGACGACCTCTACGTGACGAAGCGCCGCTTCAGCGCCTTCCACGGCACCGACCTCGACCTTCTGCTGCGAAGCCGGGGGATCGGCCGACTCTACGTCTGCGGCGTCGCCGCCCACGTCTGCTGCGACACCACCGTCCGCGACGCCTTCCAGCTCGGCTACGACGCCGTCTACGTCTCGGACGGCGTCGAGATGGGGGACCTTCCCGACCTCGGCTTCGGCGCCATTCCGGCCGCGCAGGCGAAGGCCGTCGTCGCGACGACGATCGCCCATCGCTTCGGCCGCCTCTGCACCGTCGATGAGCTGACGGCGGAGCTCGCAGGATGAGATTCGGCCTGCGGCTGATCCAGTGGGTGGGCGATCCGCGCAGGCTCGTCGAGCTGGCGGTGCTCGCGGAGCGGGCGGGCTTCGACCAGGTGTGGTTCCCCCACGACCCGTTCATGTACCAGACCTGGGCGCTCACGGCCGCGGTCGCGGCACGCACCGAGCGGATCACGGTCGCGAGCATCGGAACCAACCCCTACACAACCGACCCCTCCGAGATCGCGGCCTATCTCGCCACGCTCGACCTGCTCACGAACGGCCGCGCGGCGATCGGGATCGGCGTGCACACCGACGAGATGGTCGGATGGACCGGGCACGACGCATCGGACCGGGTCGAGCGCACCCGAAGCGCGGTCGAGCTGACCCGCCGGCTGCTCAGGGGCGAGGTCGCGGGCGGCGTCAGCGGGCCCTACGACTGGTCCGACGCCTGCTACCTGCGCTTCGACCCGCTGCGCCCCGACCCCCCGATCTACGTCGCGGCGTACGGCCCCGGCTACCTCGAGCTGAGCGGCGAGATCGGCGACGGCAGCCTGCCGATGATCACGCCGCCCGAGTCGGCCGGCTACATGGTCGAGCACATCCTCGCGGGCGCCCGGCAGGCCGGGCGGGACCCGGGCGAGGTCGACATCGCGGGGTGCGCGTGGCTCTCGGTCTCCGAGACGCCGAGCGCCGCGGCCGAAGCGCTGCGGCCGATGGTCGCCTACTTCGGACCGCACCTCGAGGAGCCCGCGCTCGCGACGATCGGGCTCGGCCCGGCCGACATGGAGCCGCTCAAGAAGCTGGTCGATGCGGGCGACCTGCGCGGCGCCGCCGCGAGGGTGACCGACGAGATGCTCCGGCTCGCCATCGTCGGCACCCCCCGAGACGCGATCGCAGGCATCGAAAGGCTCGCCGAGGCCGGCATCACCCAGGTCAACCTCGGCGGCCCCCTCGGCCCCGATCCCGCCGAGGCGATCGCGCTCGTGGGGCGCGAGGTCATCCCCCACTTTCGCGGGCCGGCGCGGCCCTGAAGCCCGCTCGGCAGGCGCCGGCCTCGGATGCCGCACCGGTCCCGCCCTGCCGTCGGCTGCCCTGTTCACACCTCCCAGGGCGCTACACTTCGCCTCGCACGGGGCTATAGCTCAGTTGGGAGAGCGCCTGGATCGCACCCAGGAGGTCGGCGGTTCGAGCCCGCCTAGCTCCATTCACAAACGGCCTGCATCAGCGGGCCTTTCTTGTCCTCTTCCCCACCTCGCGTGCGCGGCTTCCGGGGCACCGTCCTCCGAAATTGGTGAGTAGAGCGTCGATGCGTAGGCACCGGCCGCGCTCGGCGTCCAGGATGGACGACGACGGTGCTCTGACAGCGAGAGTGTGTGACAACGCTCACCACTTGTGTGGTCGCATGAGAAGTTTCCGCCTGGATTCCGAGCTCGATCAACAGGTTCAACGTGCTGCCGCTATCAAGGGTGAGTCGGTGTCCGAGTTCATCCGCCACGCAGCCGCAGAGCGCGCCGAGGAGCCCCTGGCGGCGCATCCCGGCGAACGCTTCACCGACGTCGCCGGCGTCATTCACGGAAACGGCGGACGGGCTCGGCGCACAGGAGAGGCGTTCACGGAAACCTTGGTCGAAGACCGATCCCGACGGTGACCCTGACCGACGCCGGCCCGCTGATCGCGATCATCGACGCCGACGAACCCGATCACGCGGCCTGCCTCGAGGCTCTCGATCGACTCACCCTGCCGTTGGTCACGACCTGGCCGGCATTCACCGAGGCGATGTACCTGCTTGCCAGAGCCGGCGGGATTCGCGGCCAGCGCGCACTCTGGCAGCTTGTCCGGACAGGCCGACTTGTCGTCGCCGACCTCTCGCAGTCCGCGATCGATCGCACCGCACGGCTGATGGATCAGTACACCGACCGACCGATGGATCTGGCAGACGCAACTCTCGTAGCGTTCGCCGAGGAGCGAGCTGATCGACGGATCCTCACGCTTGACGAGGACTTTCACGTCTACCGGCTACGCGGACGGCAACGCTTCGAAACAATCCCGACTCGATGAGAACCTGAGGCCGGCGTCCTGCTCACCCACGGCGGTGCCTTCGGATCGGGAGTCGACCGTGCCCGGCCTGGGCCCTCTTGGTGAGTATTGGTGCGTGTTCAGAGCGTTGCTCGCCCGCGACCTGTGCTATTTGGGGCGCGATGCGGACGCGGACGCGCTACTTCGCGAGGCGCAGGCGGTCCCACCCCGCGCTGCGATGCGTGTGGCCGGTCTGTCCGTGGAGGCGCTCCTGCTCGCCGGTCGCGGTGAGGCCGAACTGGCGGAGGCTCGCGCCCGGCTGGCGGTAGAGGCGGCTGAAACCGGGACGGACTCGCCCTGGTTCTGGGGCTGGGCCCACGCGGACCTCCGCACCGTGCTCGAACGCGCCGGCAGGATCGACGACGCGCGCGGAGCCCTGCACCGCGCCCTCGCAGTCTGGGAGCAGAAGGGCTGCCGACCCTGCGCGGATCGCACCCGCGAACGGATCCACTCGCTCGACGCAGCGGGAATCTAGGACAGGCCCATGAGGTGCCCGGCTCGCGCAGAACTTCGCTCGAGGCGTCTCGACCGACTGATCAGTCGCGCTTCATCATCCCGATCGCCTCCTTCTCGAGATCGAGGTACGGCTCGCCCGAGACGTCGACGATCACCTGTGTGATGGTGGCGTCGGCGAGCGCCCAGGGTCGGTCGCCGGGGTAGTCGGCGGTGACAGGGGCGCCGCCGTCGCGGCCGATGTTCAGGCCTTCGCCGCAGAGGGCGAACTTGCCGTTCTGGATCCTGACGTTCGCGAGCTCTCCGACCTGCTTGTCGTCGATGAACAGCGTCAGCGATCCGAGCGTGGCCTGCGGGGTCTGGGACTCCTTGCTGAACTCGACTCCGATCACGTGCTTGCCGGTCGGCACCGGCTGATCGGATGTGACGACCTGCTCGGCCTCGCCGAGGTAGTTGTAGACGTAGTTGAGCGTGCTGTCTTTGAGGTACAGGGCGTGGCCGCCGAAGTGGTGGCCGTGGGCGAAGACGACTCCGCCCGCTCCCGGCGCGGCGATGTCGACCTCGGCTGCGATCTTGAACGAGCGGCCGCGCACGTTGACCGCCACGGCTTCGGGCACCTCGAGCGTGTTCGGGTAGTAGACGTAGCGGTCGCGCGGCGGGCTCATCTGCGGCCGCGGGGTCGTCAGCACCTCGAGGGCGGTTCTGTCCTCCAGGGGGAGGCCGAGGTACTGGCCGGCCTGGACGTGCCAGAGCGCCTTCAGCTCCTCCAGGAGGCCCGGCTGCTGATCGGCGAGGTCGTGGCATTCGGAGCGGTCTTCCTGCACGTTGTAGAGCGCCCACTTGTCGTCGGCGAAGTGGCTCCAGTCGGACGGGGCGCCGGGGTGGATCGCCTCCGCCTTCCAGCCGCCCCGCCAGATCGCGCGGGTACCGAGCATGACGTAGAACTGGCTTTGCTTCTGCGTCTCTGCCTTGCCGTCCTCGAAGCTGTAGCGGAAGCTCGTGCCCTCGAGCGGCCATTGCGTGTAGCCCTTGACCTCCTCGGGAGGCTCGAGCCCGAGGCACTCGTACACGGTCGGGACGATGTCCGAGCAGTGCGTGTACTGGTCGCGGATCTCGCCCCTGGCCGTGATCCCCTTGGGCCAGTGCACGACCATCGGGTCGGCGACGCCGCCTTCCCAGGTGTGGCGCTTGAACAGCTTGCACGGGGTGTTGAATGCCATCGCCCAGCCGGTCGAGTAGTGGTTGTAGGTCTCGGGCGAGCCGAGCACGTCGAGGTACTTCAGGTTCTCGGCCATGTCGTCCATGACGCCGTTGAAGAACTTGTTCTCGTTCACCGACCCGTTCGGGCCGCCCTCGCCCGAGGCGCCGTTGTCGGAGATCCAGACGATCAGCGTGTTCTCGAGCTCGCCGGTCTGCTCCAGATAGTCGATCAGCCGGCCCAACTGGTGGTCCGTGTAGCTCGAGTAGCCCGCGTACACCTCGGCCATCCGGATCATCAGCGTCTTCTCGTCGTCGGACAGCGACTCCCAGGGCCGCACCTGATCGAGCGGCGGGTACGGCTTGCCGTCGGCGTTCGTCACCCCTTCGAACGGGTTGATCGGCGACAGCTCCGTGTTCTCCGGCACGATCCCCAGCGTCTTCTGCTTCGCCAGGATGTCCTCGCGGATCTTCTCGTACCCCTGGTCGAAGACGCCCTTGTACCTGTCCGCCCACTCCTTCGGCGAATGATGCGGCGCATGGTTCGCGCCCGGGCAGAAGTAGAGGAAGAACGGCCGCTCGGGCGCCACCTGCTTCGCGTCGGCGATCATCGAGATCGCCCGGTCGACGAGGTCCTTCGAGAGGTGGTACTTGTCTCCCAGCCCTTCGGCCCACTCCTTGCCGTCCCTGGGCGGCTCGGCCGGCTGCTCCACGAACTGCTGATCCTGGACGAGATCCGGGTACCAGTCGTTCGTCTCGCCACCGAGGAACCCGTAGTAGCGCTCGAAGCCACGGCCGGTGGGCCAGTTGCGCTTCGACGAGGCCATGTTCGTCTCGTCCTCGGGCACGCAATGCCACTTGCCGCACATGTAGGTGTTGTAGCCCCGCTCCGCCAGCACCTCCGCGATCGTCGCCGTCTCGAACGGGATGTGACCGTTCGAGCCGGGAAAGCCGGTCGTCGCCTCGGCGATGCATGCCATCCCCACCGTCGTGTGGTTGCGGCCGGTCAGCATGGAAGCCCGCGTCGGAGAGCAGATCGCCGTCGTATGGAACTGCGTGTACTTCAGGCCACCATCCGCCAGCCGCTGCAACGTCGGCATCTCGATCGGACCACCGAACGGCGACAACGCGCCGAAGCCCGTGTCGTCCCACACCACGAACACCACGTTCGGCGCACCCTCGGGAGCCTTCGGCTGCTCGTAGGGCTCCCAGTCAGGCGTCGAATCCCTGATGTCCAGATTGATGACTCCCTTGAAGGGCTTGCTCATGACCGACTCCTCTTTCCCGTTTTCCCGTCGACGCGTACCGACGCTCCAGGTGATCATCGCATCACGCGACAGCAACGGTCGCAAAGGACGACCACTCGTGCCCTGGGCCCCGGGGAGGCCGGGCGAGCCGCGCCTCCCGGGGACGGAACGAACGTCGGGTGCGGCTCTCAGTCGGGGCTGAGCGGCGGCCCGAGCAGTGTCATGCCGTGCTTCTCGAAGATCGCTGCGATGGCCGCCCGGTCGGCTGTCCCACTCCTAGTCGCGGGGCCGAGGTCTTCGTAGAACTTGTGGCCGCCGCCGGGGGTATAGACCACGATCACCTCACCGGGCTCGTCGGTCAGATTGAGGAAGGCGTGGGGCACCTTCGAGGGGAGATAGGCGAAGCCTCCTTCCTCGCAGGTGAAGCTGTCCTCGCCGATCTGGATCTTGTACCGGCCCTTCAGTACGTGGATCGTCTCCTCCTGCTTGTGGTGGACGTGCAGCGGCGGGCCCCCGTTCGGTGCAACCTCGACGACGAAGTAGTCGAAGGCACCACCGGTGTCCTCGCCGGTGACCTTGAAGATGAGGTCACGTCCAGGGCCGGACTGGAGCCGAAGCCCCTCCTTCGGGGCGAGAACCGTGTATGGGAGCGTCGTCATGTTCAAGTCTCCTCTCTGGGCCGATATACTTCACACACGCAAACAAAATCCTAGGAGATTTACTTCATAGTGTCAAGTAATAGGGACGACCCCGAACGCTGGCTCGACGACCTCCCCGAACCCGACGCTTTCACGGACGAGGAATTCCACGCCTGGCGCGGGCTCCTCCGCCTGCACGAGACCACGATGCGCGAGATCGACCGCCGCCTCCAGCAGCAAGGCGACCTGTCTCTCGCCGACTACGGCATCCTGATCACGCTCGTCACCGCCCCTCAATTCCGACTCCGCATGAGCGACCTGGGCGCTCGGCGAATGCTCACTCCGAGCGGAATCACCCGCGTGGTGTCACGCCTCGAGGAACGCGGCCTCGTCCGCCGCGTCCCTGACGCCACGGACGGGCGCGCCGCCCTCGCCGCGCTGACCAAACCCGGGCTCCAGGCGCTGCGCCGCGCACAAACCATCCACCACTCAACGGTGCGCGAGGCCTTCCTCGGACGACTCACACCCCGGGAGCTCGACCGCCTCGCGCAACTCTACGAAAAAGCCCTCCCCGGCGTCGTCAGCGCGCCCGTCTGGCCAGCTCCCGCCGAGCGCAGACCCACGACGGGGCCTGTCTGACGTTCCGGCGAGTTCCTGAGCGGCGGAGTGGATCTCCGCGATCCCGAAGCGGCCGATCCACGGCCGCAAGCGCTCTGATCACGGCGTTCCGAACAGCGCCTGACGGGCGCTGGATTCCGCATCCGTTCGTGACCTGCTCTGCATGTCCGCCGCCATTTGGCGGCTCTCGGCCCTCCTCGCGATACGAGGCGACCGCGCCGAGGTAGCTCAACCATGCCGGTAGCGGCCACGGCTCACCCACACAACCGGGCTGTCGAGTCGGCGCGCACTCTCATGCAGGCACGGCCTGGGCAAGCGCCTGGATCACAGGTCGACGGAGCTCAGAACTCCGCCGACCCACCCTCCCGCGCGAACCGCTCCAGCTCCGCGCCGCCGCCGCCGACGATCGGCTCGCCGTGCGCGAACAGCAGAACCTCGGGGCGCAGCTCGCGCGCCAGCTCGCCGTAGCGATCGCGCAGGGCAGCCTTCACCGGCTCGGGATCGTCTCCCATGAAGGTGTCCGGGACGAAGGCCAGCGGGCCGCCGGGCGGATGGCGGATGACGCCGTCGGCGATCGCCAGGGCGCCGTAGGCGGGGAACCAGAGCGCCATCTCGTCGGGACACAGGTGACCGACCTCGCAGGCCACGGCCCCGCCGGGCAGCTCGTCCCCCGGATCGTAGGGCGTGACCGGGCGGTCGAGGCCGAACTCGTGCAGGCCCGAACGCGGCGCGTGCACCGTCACCCCGAACGCGGCGATCAGCTCCGTGCAGCCGCGCCAGTGATGACGGTTGGTCAGCAGGACGTCGGCCGGCGGCGGGTCGCCGAACGCGCCGGCGCCCTCGTCGGGGAGCACGGGATCGAGCAGCACCCCCTCGACGGCCAGGCGGTAGCCGCTCACCACTATGCCGATCGACGGGTGGATCCCCGTCCAGTGCCACAGGCCGGGCCGGATCTCGCGCATCCCGCGCACGGTACCGCAGCACGACCCGCCACATGTCGGCCGGGAAACAGGCCGCACCGATCGAGCTGTCCGGGCCGGAGAGCCCCCCCGAAGGCGGGGGCCCTCCTGTCCGGAACGAACTGTTCAGGCGAAGCACTCGCCGGCGAAGGCTGCCGCCTGCGGCTTGCCCTTGTGGCCGGCTTCCTGGATGATCGGCGGCACGGCCGGGTCGGAGACGAAGCTCTGCCAGCCGTCGGCGTCCCAGTCGAACATGACCCAGACGCGATCGGCCTCGGCCGGGTCGCGGAAGATGAGCGCTCCCTTCGAACCGTGCTCCTTGCGCTTCTCGGCGCCCTTGGTGGTGAAGACCTCCATGAAGCGGTCGAAGTCCTCGATCTGCGTGGTGGCGAGTAGCACCTCGTTCTCCCTTCGTCGTGTGTGTGCGATTGGACGCCGCCGCCTGCTCAGCCCACGAGGGCCGGCAGCTCGACGGGTCGCTCCTGCGGATCGATCGCGCCGAGGGTCTCGACGATCTCGAACCGGCCGTTCCGGGCCTGCGCGATGTACATCCGGAGACGCGCGTGGTGCTGGCCCGGCACCATCGCCGCCGGCCCACCCGGGCCCTCGGCGATCGCTGCGTGGTCGAGGGCCGCGATCACCTGCGCCTGCTCGAGCGTGCCGGCCTCGGCGACCGCGGCCGCCCAAAGCCGGATCCCGCGGTAGAGGCCCGAGCAGCCGCTGCCGCCCGTGAACTTCGCCTCGCCCGGGTAGAGGGCGTCGTACTGCGCGAGCAGCTCCCGGCTGAACGGGTCCTCGACGGACTGGTAGTAGTCGAGGCAGCTGTAGAGCCGCTCGACGTGGGCCGCCGGGACCATGTTCAGGAAGTTCTCGTCGAAGTAGGTGCAGACGAGGTGCCCGCCCCGGCTCGAGAAGCCCGAGTCGTGCAGGAGCTCGACGAACGGCGTCACTCCGGGCGGGACGATCGTGTTGAACACGACCTCGGCTCCGCTCGCGGCGATCCGGTCGACGGTCGCCCGGTAGTCCATGTGGTCGAGCGGGAAGGTACTCCTCGCCGACGATCGTGCCGCCGTTGGCGGTCACGACCTCGCGGACGCGCTCGTTCAGGACGTGCGGCCAGATGTAGTCGGCCGAGGGAAGGTAGAACGTCCTCGCGCCGGTCTCGCCCATCAGCCACGGGATGAACGGGTCGACCTGCTGTGCCGGCACCGGGCCGGTGCAGAAGATCAGCGGGTCGGACTCCTGGCCCTCGTACTGCTCGGGGTAGATGTAGAGGGTCTTGCCCTCGACGACGGCCGGGCCCTTGATCGCCTGCCGCGTCGAGCTGTAGATCCCTCCGAAGACGACGTCGACCTGGTCCTCCTCGACGAGCTTCCTCGCCGCGGCGGCGGCCAGCTCGTCGTCGGTGCCGCCGTCCTCGACGATCAGCTCGACGTGGCGGCCGAGCAGGCCGCCCTTGGCGTTGATGTCGCCGACGACCATCCGGGCGACGTTGGTGTTGGCGCGCTCCGACGAACGAGAGCGGGCCGGTCTGGTCCGCGATGACTCCGACCTTGACGGGGTCACCGACGGCGTGTTGCTGCCGTCATGCTTGCCTCCCTGGAGAATGAGCGAGCCGGCCTTCGGTGTTCGATCCGCGGCAACGCCCTGACGTGGGATAGAGCGTAGAGTGGCCGCTCCGCGGATACATCGGGAGGACTCCCCATTTCTCAGGCACCGCTTCGCCTGAGCGAGTTCGTCGCCACGCTCGCGCTCGCGCAGGACAACGCCTTCGGGCAGCCGCTCGAGTCGCAGCTGCGCTCGTGCCTCCTCGCCTCGTGGATGTGCGAGGCGGCGGGGTTCGACCGAGAGGTGCGCGAGGACGCGTACTGGGTCGCGCTCCTGCGCTACGTCGGCTGCACCGGGCACGCCCACGAGGTCGCGACCGTGTTCGGCGACGAGATCGCGATCCGCGCCCAGACGCTCGTGCACGACGCCGGCGACCCCGCCGAGGTGATGCGCGACGTGGTCGCGTTCGCCACGGCCGGCCGCTCCGACGACGAGCGCGACGAGATCGTGCGGATGCTGCAGGAAACGGCCCACGAGTGGGCCGTCCACAACTTCACCTCCGGGTGCGAGGTGGCGGACATGCTCGTCCGGCGGCTCGACTTCGGCCCGGGCGTCCGCGAGGCGCTCGCCTTCACGTTCGAGCGCTGGAACGGCAAGGGCTTCCCCAGGCACGCGGGCGGCGAGGCGATCCCGCTGCCGATGCGCGTGGTGCACGTCAGCCACGACATGGAGGCGATCGGCCGCATCTTCTCACCCGGGAACGCGATCGACGCGGCCCGCGACCGCCGCGACCGCACCTACGACCCCGCGCTCGCCGACCTGTTCGTCGAGCACGGGCTCGACTGGTTCGAGCGGCTCCGCAAGACCGAGCCCTGGGATGCCGTCCTCGCGCTCGAGCCCGAGCCGCACCGCCTGCTCGCAGGAGACGCGATCGACGACGCACTCGCGGTCGCCGCCGACTTCATCGACCTCAAGTCGCCGTACATGGTCGGGCACAGCCGCCGCTGCGCGGCCCTCGCCACCGACTCCGCGCGCGTGCTCGGGCTCGACGACGGCGAGGTCACCCGGCTTCGCCGGGCCGCGCTCGTGCACGACTTCGGCACCACGGCCGTCCCGAACTCGATCTGGGACAAGCCGGGCACGCTCACGCGGACCGAGTTCGACCGGGTCGAGCTCCACCCGATGCTGACCGAGCAGATGCTGCGACGCTCCCCCGCTCTCGCCGCGCTCAACCCGGTCGCCTCCACCCACCACGAGAGGTGCGACGGGTCCGGGTACCACAGGCGCGTGCGCGCGGACACCGGCGACCTGGGCGCGTGCGTCCTCGCCGCGACCGAGGTCTATGTCGGGATGACCACGGAGCGGGCCGACCGTCTCGCCCATTCGCCCGAGGAGGCGGCCGTCGAGCTCCGGCGGCTCGAGTCGGACGGCGGGATCGAGCCCAGGGCGAGCCGCGCAGTGCTCGTAGCCGCCGGGCACGGCGCGCCGCGCACGAACGTGGGCAAGCGCCGGCAGAACCCCGGTGGACTGTCCCGCCGCGAGGTCGAGGTGCTGCGCCTCGCGGCGCTCGGGCTCACGACGCGGCAGATCGCCGAGCGGCTCTTCATCTCGGCGAAGACCGCCGACCACCACATCCAGCACATCTACACGAAGATCGGCGTGTCGACCCGGGCCGCCGCGGCGCTCTGGGCCACGCAGCATGCAGTCGTGAGCTGACCCGGCCGAAGTCCGGCGCGGGCCCGGGCCTCGACGTCGCCCGCTCCCGGCTTCGCCCGCCCAGAGGTGCGGCGGACGGCGCCGAGCACCCACTCGCGGCGCTCAGCGCGAGGCCGGCGCGTGCTCGGCCCGGGCGGCGGCCAGCACCTCGAGCAGGAGATCGGCGCTCTGGGCGCCCGAGACGCCGTAGCGCTCGTCGATCGCGAAGAACGGCACGCCGTCGATGCCGAGGAGGCGCGCGCGCTCCTCGTCTCCGCGTACCTCGGCCGCGAAGCGGTCGGTCGCGAGCACCTCGGCGACCTCACCCGCCGGAAGCCCGGCCTCGACCGCGAGCCCGGCGAGCACCTCCGGCTCGCCGATCGGCAGGCCCTCGCTGAAGTAGGCGCGGAGGAACCGCTCCTTCACCTCGTCCTGCAGGCCGTGCTCGGCTCCGAGGTGGATCAGCCGGTGGGCATCGAAGGACGAGCCGCCCTGGGTCCGGTCGAGGTGGTACTCGAGCCCCTCCGACTCGGCGAGCGCGGTCAGCCGCGCCCACGATGCCGCCACCTGCTCTGGTCCCATCCCGTACTTGCGGGCGAGATGCTCGGCAGCCGAGAGCTCACGGCGGCGAGGCGCGTCGGGGTCGAGCTCGAAGCTTCGCCAGACGAGATCCACCTCGGCCCGGTGCTCGAAGCGCCCGAGCGCCGACTCGAGTCGGCGCTTGCCCAGATAGCACCACGGGCACACGACATCCGACCAGACCTCGACTCGCATGCAGGCACGGTAGACCACGGGATCGACGAGCCGGCCCGTCTGCCGCCCGCAGGCGGGGGCCCGGCCGGCAGGCAGGACGGCCCGGCGGCCGGGGTCAGACGGTCGGCGTGACCCGACTCCTGCGAATCCGCCAGGCCCAGGCGAGGAGCGCCAGGCCGGCCACGACCAGGACGCCGCCGATCACCGCCCACTGCCCGTGGCCGCTCATGCCGGATCCGTGCAGCACGTCCGTTCCCTGAGCGATCCACACCGCCCCGACCAGGCAAGCCGCGACACCGGCGATCCCTCGAGTCCACATGGCCACTCCGATCGTGCCATACCCGCTACCGCTCCCGGGCCGGACTGTAGCGCGCCTCCGGGGACGCCCGTTTCCTCGCCGGATCTAGGCCTGCGGCCGAGGAAGGTCGCCGGCGCCGCGCCGGCCGCACCCGGCGCCGGACACGACCTCCACGAAGCCTCTCGGGCGGATCCGGGACGGTCTCGGAGGCACGCCGCTAGGCTCCCCGGGCGATGGCGGGCTCCGAGCGAAGCAGGGCGCGGCGCCTGCTGAACGCCGCCGTCACGCCGCTCGTTCGCGCCGGCCTGGCCGGGCGGCACGTCTACCTGCTGACGGTCGAGGGACGCACGAGCGGCAGGCGCTATTCGACGCCGGTGAAGCTCGTCGTCGAGGGCGAGACGCGCTGGCTCGTCGCCCCGAACGGTGAGCGGAACTGGGTGAAGAACGCCAGGGCGGCCGGGTGGGTCGAGCTCAGCCGGGCCGGCAAGAGCGAGCGCTGCCGCGTGACCCAGGTCGGCGACACCGAGGCCGGGCCGGTCCTCCGCGACTACCTCCGCCAGAATCGCGTGACCGCCACGTTCTTCGCTGCCGGAGCCGGCGACCCGGTCGAGCTGTTCATCGCAGAGGCGCCTCGCCACGCGGTCTTCCTGCTCGGCGAGGCGGATCGCCGGCCGTAGCGCGAGACGCGCGGCGGTCGCCCGCCCCGCAGACCGCGCCGCCCGGGTTGCGGCCGGATCCGAAGCCCACCCGCGCCCGGAGCGTCGGGCACTCCGGTTGCCCGGACGGCGCGGGCCGGCGGCGGGCACGATAGGCCGGTGGCTCCCGACGCCCTCCGCGCCGACGCGCACGCCGTCATCCTCGCCGTCCTGCCCGGAAGCGCGCTCGACGCGGGCACCGAGCGCTTCCTGGCGCAGGGCGGATGCGCGGTGCTGCTCGGCGAGACGCGGCTCGAGTACGTCGCGCGCGCGATGTCACTCGAGCGGATGCGGGACGAGACGGCCGGGTGGCTCCACGCGCTCACCTCCGCCGTCCACGCCGCCGCCGGGGGCCGCGCGATCGTGGCGGTCGACCAGGAGCTGCCGGGGATCCAGCGCCTTCACCGGCTCGTGCCGCCGCTTCCCGGCCACGCCGCGCTCGCAGCGCTCACGGGGCCCGAGATCGAGGCCGCGGTCGAGGCCGTGGCGGCGGAGGCATCGCGGCTCGGCGTGACGCTCTTCCTCGCCCCGATCCTGGACGTCTACCGCGAGCCGGCGCCGCAGCTCGCCGGACGCGTCGTGCTCGGCGGGCCGGCCGAGGTCGCGCGGGTCGGGGCCGCCTTCGTGCGCGGCGCGCGGGCGGCCGGCGTCGCGGCGACGGCCAAGCACTTCCCGGGCGAGGGGCGATCGCCGGGCGACCCGCACCTGGGCGAGGTCCACGTCCGGTCGGACGGCGCCCTCTTCGAGGCCGACCTGCTCCCGTTTCGCGCGGCGATCGAGGCCGGCGTCGAGGTGGTCATGCTCGGCGCGGCCGTGGCCGAGTCGGTCGACCCCGCGGTCGCGGCGTCGATCTCGCCCGCCGCGGTCGCGCTGCTCCGCGAGGAGCTCGGCTTCGCGGGCGTCGTCCTCACCGACGACCTCGACATGCGCGGGATCGAGGCCGGCCGGGGTGTCGTCCCCACGCTCGAGGCCGCATTGCAGGCCGGAGCCGACCTGCTCCTGCTCCCGGGCGGCGCGCCGGCGCTCGGGTTCGCGGAGGCGATCGTGGCCGCCGTCGAGGCAGGCCGGGTCGACCCTGCGCGCCTCGCCGAGGCCGCTGCGAGGGTGCGCGCGCTCGCGGCCCGCACCTGACCGGCCCCGGCCGCCGGTCGGGCGCAGACGCCCCCGTCAGAGGGCCCGCATCCGGTTGTTCCTCGCCTCGTGGGTGACCTCGGCCAGGCCGAGCGCCTCGAGCAGCGGGGGCAGGTAGACGCCGAATCGGCCCCGCAGCCCCTTCTTGAGGCCGTACCAGCCGCCGACCGGATTGTCGGGTGATCGACCCCACGCCTCGACGGTCCCGGCTGCCGCCGGCTTCTGCTCGTCGGCGCCGCCGAGCGGCACCCAGCCGCCGTGCGCCTGCAGCATCTCGTGCAGGTCCTCGATCGCGCGCAGGTGGTAGCGCAGCTGCGTGCCGCCCACCTGGCAGACGAGGGCAGGCGGGGCCGCCCCGGCGTCCTTCCACATCTGATACTCGCCCTTTCCGGGCGGTGTCGTCAGCCGCCACGGATCGTCGGCGGTGCCGGTCCCCAACACGTTGCTGCTCACAGCGAGCCTCTCCTTCCCTCGTCGGACTCCGGGACGGCCGGATCTCCGGCCGTTGCGAGCGCACACGCTATTCGCTGTCGAGAGACGGGCCGGCCCGAGGCAGCGGGCCGTTCGTTTGTACGCCCGCGCCGGCGCGAGTACCCTCGGCGGATGGCGGACTGCCCGAGCTGCGGACGGGAGGCTTCGATCGGGGCCCGCTTCTGCGCGTTCTGCGGCGCGCCGCTCGCGCCGGGACCGGCGGAGCGCGAGGAGCGGAAGGTCATCAGCGTCGTCTTCGTCGATCTCGTCGGCCACACGTCGCGCTCCGAGGCAGCCGACCCCGAGGACGTGCGGGCGCTGCTCGCCCCCTACCACGCCCGGGCTCGCGCCGAGCTCGAGCGCTTCGGCGGCAAGGTGGAGAAGTTCATCGGCGACGCCGTGATGGCCGTCTTCGGCGCGCCGGCCGCCCACGAGGACGACGCGGAGCGCGCGGTGCGCGGAGCCCTCGCCGTCCGGGACGCCTTCGTCGAGGAGGGCCTCGACGTGCGGATCGCCGTCAACACCGGCGAGGCGCTCGTGCTGCTCTCGGCCCGGCCGGAGGCCGGCGAGTCGATGGTGGCGGGAGACGTCGTCAACACCGCCGCGCGGCTGCAGTCGGCCGCCCCCGTGAACGGCGTGCTCGTCGGCGGGGCGACGAGGCAGGCAACCGAGCGGGCGATCGAGTACCGGGATGCCCCGGCGGTCGAGGCGAAGGGCAAGGCGGCCCCGGTCGCCTGCGCCGAGGCGCTCCGTCCGCGGGCACGGCACGGCGTCGACGTCTCCCAGCACGGCGGGGCGCGCCTCGTCGGGCGCGAAACCGAGCGCCGGCTGCTCGTCGACGCCCTCGAGCGCGCGGGACGCGAGCGGTCCCTCCAGCTCGTGACGCTGGTCGGCGCGCCCGGGATGGGGAAGAGCCGGCTCGTCTGGGAGCTCTACCGGGAGCTCGACGAGCGGCCCGGCCTCGTCGCGAGCTGGCGGCAGGGCCGGGCGCTCGCGTACGGCGGCGGCGCGTTCGACGTGCTCGCGGACGTGCTGCGCGCGGAGGTGGGCGCCCTGGAGACAGACGACGCGGCCGCAGCGCGCGCCCGGCTTGCCGCGGCGCTGGCGGCGCGCTCGGACGACGAGGGAGAGCGGAGCTGGCTGCTCCGCTCGCTCGAGCCGCTCCTCGGGAGCGGCGAGGGGCTGACCCGCGACGAGGCGTTCGGTGCCTGGCAGCGCTTCTTCGAGCTGCTCGCCGAGGACCGCCCCCTCGTGCTCGTGCTCGAGGACCTCCACTGGGCAGACGACGGCACGCTCGACTTCGTCGAGCACCTCGCCGACTGGTCGACCGACTCGCCGCTGCTCGTCCTCTGCACCGCGCGGCCCGAGCTGCTCGACCGGCGGCCGCTGTGGGGCGGCGGTCGCCTCAACTCGCAGACGATCTCGCTGGCGCCCCTCGACGACGCGGCGACCGCCGAGCTGCTCGCCCAGGTGCTCGGGAGCCCCGTGGTCGACGCCGACGTGCAGCAGACGCTGCTCGCGCAGGCGGGCGGCAACCCCCTCTATGCGGAGGAGTTCGCACGGATGATCGCGGAGACGGGAAGGGCGGGCGACGTGCCGCCCACCGTCCAGGGGGTGATCGCGGCCCGGCTCGACGTCCTGCCGCCGGGCGAGAAGTCGCTGCTCCAGGACGCCTCCGTGCTCGGGAAGGTGTTCTGGCGGGGAGGAGTCGAGGCCGTCGGCGGCGCCGTGTCCGACGAGGCCCTGGTCTCGCTCACCCGCCGCGAGGTCCTGCGCCGCGCGCGCGCCTCGACCGTAGCCGGGGAGACGGAGTTCGCGTTCCGCCATGCGCTCGTCCGCGACGTCGCGTACGGGCAGATCCCGCGCGCGGCCCGTGCCGACAAGCACCGTCGGGCCGCGGGGTGGATCGCGGCGACCGCGGCAACGCGCGCCGACCTCGTCGCGCACCACTACCTCCAGGCGCTCGAGCTCACCGAGGCGGCAGGCGGCGACCCGGCCCCGCTCCGTGACCCGGCCCGCGCCGCCCTGACGGCCGCGGGGGACCGCGCCTGCTCGCTCGGAGCGCTCGGCGACGGGGTCGTCCTCTACCGCCGCGCGCTGGGGCTGGCGCCCGACGACCCCGACCTGGTGCTTCGCGTGGCGTTCGCTCTCGCCGACTCCGACGGTTCCGGCCTCGCCGAGGCGGAGCGGGCGAGGACGCTCTACGCGGCGACAGGCAACCGGCTCGGAGTGGCGCGGGCGGCGGTCGCGCTCGCGCGCTGCCTCTGGATCACAGGCGATCCGCCGGGGGCGCAGGAGGCGATCGCCGAGGCGGTCGCTCAGGCGCGGCTGGCCGGCGACGGGCCCGTGCTCGGGGAGGCGCTCGAGGAGCAGGCGCGCGGCCTGATGACGGCGGGCCGCCCGGAGGAGGCGCTCGCCGCGGCGGAGGAGGCGATCGCGCACAACACGCTGCACGACCAGCCCGGCCCCGCGGTGAACGCGCGCGTCACGTTCGCGACCACGCTCGGGAGCCTCGGCGACGACCGCGGCATCCCGATGCTGGAGGAGGCCGCCGACGAGGCCGACCGGCTGAACGAGCCGCGCGCACTGACCCGCGCCCTGAACAACATCTCGCACCTTCTCTGGATGGCCGGCCGGCTGGATCTCAGCTGGGAGGCCTGGGAGCGCGCGAGCGAGCGATTGGCGCGGTTCTCGCTGCCGGTCGCATCCTCGTGGCAGACCTCGAACGGGGCGTCGATGGCCCTCACCCTCGGGAACTGGGACGTGGCGGCGGACCTGATGGAGGAGTACGGGCGCGTCACCGGGACGAAGACGTCCTACCTCGATGCGCAGGGCGCGAGGGTGCGCGCCGTGATGGCGTTTGCACGCGGCGAGCCGGCGGCGCTCGACGAGCTCGAGCGGCTGGCGGTCGAGAGCGCGGCGGGCGACCCGCAGGCCGGACGCGACGGAATCGAATTCCTGGGTGTCGCCTACGTCCTCGACGGACGCACCGCGGACGCGACGGCACTCGCGGCGAGGCTTGCCGCGGCGACCGCGACCGAGTCCAGCTCCGCCTACCCGGGCCTGCTCAGCCTGCTGACGAGCATCGACGTGACGGCCGGGCTGAACCGCGTCTCCACGTGGCACGAGGCGAACCGGCTGCTCTCGATCGAACGCCCCGAGGAGGCGCTCGCGATCCTCGACACGATCGGCGCCCGGACGGACGCGGCGATCGTCCGGCTCGCGCTCGCGCAACGCCGGGGCTCCGAGCCGTGGGCCGCCGCCGCCGAGGCGTTCTTCGCCGCGGTGGGCGCAACCCGGTTCCTGCGGCAGATCGAGTCGCTGCGCGCCGGCCGCCGGAGCGCCTGAGCTCGCTGCGCCGGCATCGAGACGGCCTGAGGCCGCACTATGATCGCCTCGTGACTCCGGAGGCTCCGCTCGAGCAGACCGACGAGGGGCTCGTGCCCGGCGGCGCCGGCTGGTTCGTGCTCAACGCGCGCGAGGCACGCTGGCGTCACCGCGAGGGGCGCGGTCAGGTCCTCTCGCTCACGGGCTCCACCGAGGCCGAGGTCGAGCTCTTTCCGCAGCTCGGCGTCAACCTGTTCGTTCTCGGGCCCGGCGAGCCGATCGGGATGTACCACTGGGAGGCCGACCAGGAGGGCTTCCTGGTCCTCTCCGGCGAGGCACTCCTGCTCGTCGAGGGTCAGGAGCGACCCCTCGGGCCGTGGGACTTCGTGCATTGCCCGCCCGGGACGAGGCACGTGATCGTCGGAGCCGGAGCGGGCCCGTGCGCCCTCGTCGGGATCGGCTCCCGCACACACATGGGCGGCCCGGACTGGGGCGCCTACACCGTCGACGAGCTCGCGCTCCGCCACGACGCGGGCGTCGAGGCGGAGACGGCAGACCCACAGATCGCCTACGCCCGCTTCCCCGGCGCGGTGCCGGCGCGCTACCGCGACGGCTGGCTTCCGACCGCCTGACCCCTGCCTGGCCGCCGAGAGCTCCGGTCGCGGCGCCCGGCGGACGAGTGCCAGAAGATTCCCGCCCGGCGACCGTGGCGGAGCCGAGCCTGCGGAACGCTCGCGAGCGTCGACAATGGGTACATGCGCTGGGCTAGGAGCTCGCCCGCAGCTAATACCGCTTGGCCCATGACGCACTAGTAGGAGGCGGAGGATCAGTTCTTGCGCCGCTACCGGCTAATCCCGGTGGGGGCGGGCCTTGACGCAGGCGGCCGCGTTGTAGTCCTTCACGCACGTGGCGGGCGCGACGAGGGCCAGGCAGCCGATGCCGCCGTAGTCCTTGACGCAGGTCGCGGCGGTGCCGCGGACGGCCGACCACTTGTCTCCGGGGCTCTCGGAGTGCGTCGCGTCGTGATAGGTCCAGCGCCCCGACATGCGGTTCCCGTCCCGGGAGAGCGTGCCGGTGTAGGTCTGAACCGTCCCCTTGAAGGCGCCGGACACCGTCTTCGCGACGATGGTCACCTTCGCCCCGCTCAGGCTGCCCTTGATCGACCCGAAGCTGCTGCCGTCCGGCAGCTCGTCGATCCCCGAGAAGCCGGTGCTCGTTCCGGCCGTGACGACGAAGTTGTGTCCGACCACGACCGGACCGCAGCAGATCCAGACGCCCTTCGGGTCGAACGGCGCCCTCGAGCCGGTCGCACCGGCCGCCGTGAGCAGGAAGGCGAGGAGCGCGAACGAGCCGAGCGCCAGAGCCGGGCGCCGGCAGACGGCCCCGATGAGCGACGGGGCTTCGAGCTCGAGCGACGGCCGGGCCTGGCCGCGAACATCCGACACCTCCGCTTCGCCGACCGCGCCCGCCCGGTCGCTGGGACCCGGCACGCCACGCCGGAAGAGCCTGCTGACGAGGCTCGCTCCTACTCGAGCCGCGACCGCGCGGCCAGTGCCGGGGCGGCCCGGGCCCTCGCCCGGCTCTCAGCCCGCCACGCTCACCGTCGCAGGCTGGAAGCTCGGGTCGCCGCCGTGGTTCGCCGTCACCGTCTGGAGGCCGCCGAGCGTCACGACGTAGCGCGTCGCTCCCGAGCCGTTCTTGGGCGCGATCGGCGGGAAGGTGAACGGGGAGTGCGTCGAGTAGGCGAACACCAGAGTCACCTTCCCGATCGGCGTGCCGCTCGCAGGAGCCGCGGCCGTAACGGTCACCGTCACCGTCTCGAGCCTGCCGTTCTGCGGCGGGTTCGGCGACAGCACGAACGCCACGGCGGCGTTCGCCCTGGTGACCGTCTCGACGATCCCCGGCGAGGTGCTGCCGGCATACGACGTGTCACCACGGGCGGCGGCAGCGAGGATCGAAGCGTCAACCCGGCGGCCCGCCGACCGTCGATTCGACGGCGGGATCGTCCGCGACGTACGGCGCGAGCGTCGGGGTGTCGGCGACCAGGTTGCGCGTGTAGTGGTGCTCCGGCTTCCCGATCACCTGGTCCGAGGTTCCGGTCTCGACCACCGTCCCGTGCTCGAGCACCATCACCCGGTCGGCGATCGTCCGGACGAGCGCGAGGTTGTGCGTGACGAAGAGAAGCGCGAGGTGCTCGCGCTGCCTGAGCTCGTCCAGGAGGACGACGATCGCGGCCTGCACCGAGACGTCGAGCGCCGAGGTGATCTCGTCGCAGATCAGCACGTCGGGCTCGCACGCGAGGGCCCGCGCGATCGCGACGCGCTGGCGCTCGCCGCCCGAGAGCTCGTCCGGATAGGCGGAGGCGACACCCGGCGGGAGCGCGACGCGTTCGAGCGCGGCGCTCACCCGCTCGGTCGTCTCTCGCCTCGAGGCGTGGAAGAAGTGGTCGAGCGGAACGCGGACGATCTCGCCGACCGTGTGACGTGGATTGAGCGAGTTGTACGGGCTCTGGAAGATGTACTGGAGCCGGCGTCGGACCTCGGCGTTCCTGTCTCGGGCCCGCCCGGGCAGCGGCTCGCCCCTGAAGCGGATCTCGCCCGCCCGCGGCGGGTGGAGCCCCATGATCGCCCGGGCCAGGGTGGTCTTCCCGGAGCCCGACTCGCCGACGAGCGCCAGGCATTCCCGAGGTCGAAGCTCCAGCGAGACGCCGTGGAGAATCTGACTCTCGCCGTGGTGGGCCTCGAGAGCGCGCACCTCGAGGAGCGCGTCCGGGGCCCCGCGCGCGGGCGCCTCCTCGTGCAGGACGAGCCTGATCGACGGCCGGTCGAGCTCGAGGGCGCGGAAACAGGACACCCGATGACCGGGCTCGAGCTCGACGATCGGCGGCTCGCCCTCGCCGCACGCAGGTCGTACCTCGGGGCAGCGCGGCGCGAAGACGCAGCCCGGCGGCCGGCGACCGGGAGCCGCGACGTGCCCGGGGATCGGCTCGAGCCTGCGCTTCCCGGAGATGTCGGGGATCGACGCGATCAGCTTGCGCGTGTAGGGATGCCCGGGCCTGACGAACAGCCGCTCGGTCGGCCCGGTCTCGACGAGCCTGCCGGCGTACATGACGAGCACGCGCCGGGCCAGGTTCCCGACCGCGGCCAGGTCGTGGCTGACGTAGATCGCTCCGACCTCGTGCTCCCGGCAGAGGGCGCGGACGGTCTCGAGGACGTGTGCCTGCGTGGTGACGTCGAGGCCGGTCGTCGGCTCGTCCAGGACGATCGCCTGCGGACGGAGGAGAAACGCCATCGCGATGCAGACGCGCTGCTGCTGGCCTCCGGAGAGCTGGTGCGGATAGCGGCGCAGGAAGGTGCGATCGCCGGGGAGGCGCACCTCCTCCAGCGTCTCGCCGATCCGGGTGCGCGTCTCGGCCGGAGTCGCCTGACGCCGGTGCGACGCGATCACCTCGGCGAGCTGTGTCTCGACCGTCAGCGCCGGGTTGAGCGCGGCGGCGGGGTCCTGCGGCACGTAGGAGACGAGCCTGCCGCGAGCATCGCGTAGCTGCGCCCTGTCGAGGGTCAGCAGCTCCTCGCCGCCGACCCGCACCGAACCGGCGGTGATGCGCGTCCCGCGCTTTGAGTGGCCGAGCAGCGCGAGCGCGACCGTCGTCTTGCCGGACCCGGACTCGCCGACGAGCCCGACGACCTCGCCCCGCTCGACCGAGAACGAGACGCCGGCGACGATCTCCTGCCCGCCCGGAGCCAGCTCGACCCGCAGGCCGGACACCTCGAGGACGTTCACCGTGCCCGCTCGCGCCGGTCGACGCCCGCGATCGACCGCGCGAACCCCTCGGTCATGAAGTTCACCCCGATCGCGAACAGCGCGATGCAGAGAGCCGGCACCGCGACGGCCCACGGCTGCGTCGTCAGGATCTGGCGGTTCTCGTTGATCATCAGGCCCCAGTCCGCGTTCGGCGGCTGGATCCCGAAGCCGAGGAAGCTGACGGCGGCGATCAGGGCGATCGACCAGGTCAGGCGGAGCCCGTATTCGACCATCAGCGGGGTCGTGACGTTGGGCAGGATCTCCCGGGCGAGGATGCGGCGGCGGGGCAGGCCGATCAGCTCCGCCGACTCGACGTACTCGCGCTGGACGACCTCCGAGGTGATGCCTCGCGCGACCCTGGCGACCTGGGGCACCCACGAGAGCGCGACGAGGAGGACGATCAGCCAGAGCTGCGCGCCGAGCAGCGACACGAACAGGAGCACGAAGACGATCTGCGGGAAGGCGAGGATCACGTCCATGCCGCGCATCAGCACGTCGTCGAGGCCCGAGCGGCTGTAGGCCGCGACGAGGCCGAGCGCCGCCCCGAGCCCGACGCCGAGCGTCGCGGCGGCGAACGCCATCCAGACGACGCTCCGCCCTCCCCAGAGAACGCGCGAGAGGACGTCGTGGCCCAGGTAGTCGGTCCCGAGCAGGAACGTCCCCGACGGCGGCTGCGCCGGGATGCCGACGAGGGCGTCGGGCGAGTACGGCGCCGCGAGCGGCCCGACCAGCGCGAGCAGCACGACGAGCACCACGAGCGCGAGACCGAGCCGGGTGCGCCCGAAGCGGAGGGAGTCGACCATCGTCCGGACGAGGGCGCCGCGGCCGACGTCGCGGAGCCGCGCGACCGGGACGGCGGCGGAGCTCATGCCCGCTGCGTCCGCAGACGCGGGACGAGGAAGACGGTCAGGAGGTCGGCGACGAGGTTGACGATCACGTACACCGACGCCATCAGCAGGACGACCGCCTGGATCACGGGTATGTCGCGTCCCTCGACTGCCGTCGTCAGGGCCGTGCCGAGACCCGGGTAGGCGAACAGGTACTCGATCGTGACGATGCCTCCCGTCAGGTAGATCAGGGCCAGGGCCGAGCCCTGGACGATCGGCACGACCGAGTTGCGGAGCGCGTGCCGCCTGATCACGACCCGCTCCGGCAGTCCCTTCAGGCGGGCCATCTGGACGTACTCCGACTCGAGCACGTCGATCATCGCCGCGCGCTGCAGCCGCGCCAGGTACGGGACGACGGCGAGGACGAGGGTGAGCACCGGCAGCACGAGCTCCCGCGGGTACCGGTAGGCGGACTCGCCGGAGGGGACGAGCGCGACCGCCGGGAGGAGCTTGAGCACGGAGGTCGAGAAGAGGATCAGCAGGGCGAGCCCGATCACGAACTCGGGCAGCGCCGTCAGGACGAGCAGGGTCACCTGCGTCGCGTGATCCGACGGCCGGTCCCGCCTCACCGCACCGACCGTCCCGACCACCAGCGCGAGCGGGATCGCGATCAGCGCCGACGAGAGCACGATCGTCAGCGACGCCAGCCCCCGGTCGAGCAGGAGCGAGCCGACCGGCTGGTTCGTCGTCAGCGACTCGCCGAGCGACCCCGACAGGAATCCCCCGAGCCAGTGGCCGTACTGGCTGAGGAGGGGACGGTCGAGGCCGAGCTGGCGGCGGAGCGCGGCGAGCTGCGCCGGCTGGGCGCCGTGGCCGAGGATCTCCACCGCCGGGTCGCCGGGGAGCGCCTGGGTGGCGGCGAAGACGAGGATCGAGACGCCGAAGAGGACGAAGATGCTGAACAGCACCCGCCGGAGCACCCAGCGCGCGGTCGCATGCCGGCGCGGCCCCCGTCCCCCGGGGGCCGCGGTGGGCAGGGGCTCGACGAGCATCGCCGGGATCGACGCGGTCTGGTCGTCCGTGGTCATGCGTTCCGCCGACCTCGGAACGTCTGGCTAGCGGAAGTAGAGCTTGTTGAGCTGGCAGCGGCCGAGGCCCCACCCGGTCTCGTCCACCGGCTGGATGCCTCCCAGCTTGGTCGAGTACGCGTCGACGCCGTTCTGGAACGACCAGATGATGTAGCCGCCGCGCTCGTACTGGATCTTCTGCATCTGGTGGATGATCTCGGTCCGCTTCGCCAGGTTGAGCTGCTTCGAGGCCTGGTTGAAGAGGGAGTTGAACTCCGGGTCGTCGAAGTGCGTGGTGTTGACGACGTTGGCGCCCGGCCCGTCGGCGATCGAGGCGATCACGAGGTAGGGCAGCCCGACCCAGAAGTCGATCGCGAACGGCCACTTGCCGTAGTTGGAGAAGTAGGTGCCCGGGTCGACCTGGCGCACGGAGATGTTGATCCCCGCCGCCTTCGCGTTCTGGGCCAGGATCTGGGAGGCCTCGACGATCCCGGCCGCGATCGGCGAGGTGACGAGTTGGAGGTTGAGCCCCGACTTGCCCGCCTGCTTGAGCAGGGACTTCGCCTGGGCGATGTCCTGGTCACGCTTCAGGTGGCTGTCGAACGAGGGGTCGAAGCGCCCGTAGGTGTCGGCGGCCGGGACGCCGTGGCCGTAGAGGGCGTTCGCAATCGCCTGCTTGCGGTCCATCGCGAGGCGGATCGCCTGGCGCACGCGGACGTCGTTGAAGGGCGCGACGTCGACGCGCATCGTGATCGGGTTCCAGGCGCCGGTCTGCGAGTCCGCGACGACGAGTCCCGACTGCCCCTGGAGCTGCGCGACCTGGGCGTAGGGGACCTCGTTGATCGCGTCGACCTGGCCCGTGAGGAGCGCGTTCACCCGCGCGGTGTCGTCGGGCAGCTCGACCAGCATCAGCTCGTCCGCGTAGGCGGGCGTCCCGTGGTAGTTGGCGAACCGCTCTAGCACCGTCTGGCGCGCCGGCTCGAAGCTGCTGAACGTCCACGGCCCGGTGCTGACCGGCTTCTTCGGGTCGTAGCCGACCGGGACGACGTACACGATGTCGCTCAGCAGGTAGTCGAAGAACGAGTAGGGGCGCTTGAGCGCGAACTGGACGGTCAGCTTGTCGAGCTTCTTCGTCCGCTTGAGGTCGATGCCGGTGAGCTGGCCGGCCGCCGTCGCCCCGGACTTCGGGTTGAGCAGCCGCGTGATCGAGAAGAGGAGGTCGTCGGCGCTCAGCGTCTTGCCGTTGTGGAACTCGACGCCGGACTTGAGCCGGACGGTCCACATGTCGGCGGTCGCGTTCGGATGGCACTCCTGGCAGAGGAAGTGGTCGTCGAGATGGAAGCGGTTGTCGAGGTAGGTCACCGTCTCGTAGAAGGCCTGGTCGCGGATGGTCTCCGAGGGGCCGTTGACGTGCGCCATGTCGAAGTCGTCGGTCGGCGAGCCGCCGGCGATCCCGATGCGGAGCGTGCCGCCCCGCTTGGGCGCGGCGGCGATGGCGCGCGCGGCCGCCTTCGCGGGCCCGGCCCCGAGCAGGCCTCCGCTTCCGAGCAGCACCGCACCCGCGGCGCCTGCGCGCAGGAGGTCGCGGCGAGTCAGTTCGCCGCTGCGCGCGGCCGAACGGCGATTGTCCGCAGAGTCACTCACGTCAAGGCACCTCCTGGTAGGCGTCGGTTGCGTCCGCTGGTGAGCGGATGGTACGCCTCGAGCCGCGAGAGCTGCACCCCAGGCGCGGCCGCGCCCGAACCGCCCCAGTACCGGCGGGCGGATGAGCGCGACGGCCCCGACCCTCGGTGCCGGTCGCAGTAGCGGTCGAGCGCGGCGGGCCCCAAGGGGTCAGACCCCCTAACAGACGGCCCGACCGTGAGCCCGAGCCAGGTTCAGGGGTCAGACCCCTAAACAATCGGCCCGCGGACACGTGGCGCGGGCGATTCGGGCCCGCTCGCCCACGCGAAGGCGTCCGCTCGGGGATACTGGCGTCGCCGAGGGGCCTGAACGACAGCAGCGCGACCGGATCGTGCTGGGAGAGGAGCGGAGGGTGGAAGGCGCTGCGAACGGCAAGGTGCTCGTCAATCTCGCGACGGGGCTCGAGGACCCCGAGCGGGTCCTGGTCGCGTTCCTCGTCGCCACCGCGGCGGTCGGCCAGGGCAAGCGGGTCGTGATCTGGGCGACCAAGGACGCCGTCCGGCTCGGGCTGCCCGGCGAGGCGGTGGGCGTCGCGTGCAAGGACTGCCCGCCGCTCGAGCGGCTCTTCGAGCAGTTCGCCGAGGGCGGCGGCGAGCTCTGGCTCTGCCCGATCTGCGTCGACGCGCGCGACCTCGGCGCGGCCGAGAAGGTGGCGAACTCGAGGATCGCCGGCGCGACGCCGATGTGGGAGTGGGCCGGGAGCGACACGACGGTCTTCAGCTACTGACTGCAGGAGGGCGCCGGAGCCGGCCGAGATCAGGCGCGACGCGCCCGGCGAGCCGCGCTCCTCATTCGGACTACGATCCGCCGATGGCCGAGCCCCCGGAATCGAGCCCGTCCGTCCGGCCCCGGCCGGGGGCCGCCGCCCAGGTCGATCACCACCTCTCGCTCTGGGGCGTGCGGAAGCCGGCTCGGGTGCTCTGGGAGGCGCTTGCCGCCCACCGCGAGACCCTCGACCTCGACGGCACCGCGATCCCCGTGCCCGACCTCGCTGGGACGGCCTTCGTCATCGCCCTGCACGCCTCGCAACACGGGGCGACGGGTGACCCATCCGCTGGCCGACCTCGAGCGGGCCCTCGATCGCTTCGAGCGCGCAGTCTGGGTCGACGCGGCCGCCTGCGCGGAGCGGACCGGAGGCGGGACCGCCTTCCGCCAGGGCCTGACGATGCTTCCGTCCGGGCGGGCCCGGCTCGAGGAGATTCGGCTCGCACCTGCCCTGTGCACGCAGTCGGCGCTGCGCCGGCGAGGCATCCGCGTGCCCGACTACCTCTTCGAGGGGCTCGGCCCGGGCGAGCGGCTCTTCTTCGTGCGCCAGCGGATCCGCCCGGCCTCCGGGGAGATCGCTCCCTACGCCGGCTCGCGGCCCGGGGGGAAGGACGGGAGCCCGGTCCGAGCGACGCAGCGAGCGGGGCTTCCCGCCCGGATGCTGCGCCTCGCCGCGGAATGGCGCCGTGCCCGGGCCGAGGTCAGGGCGTTTCGCGGGGAGCGCGAGCAGGTTCCGACCCGGCCCGCATAGGGCCGAGCCCCGGCGGCGGCGGGGTCAGCGGGCGAGGCGGCCGACGAGAGACGAGGCGGCGGCGACGCCGACGATCACGGCGACGGTCAGGACGCCGAAATCCCGCGCCAGGTGGTCGGGCGTGTAGATCAGCAGCCCGCGGAGGGCGTCGACCTCGTAGGTGAGCGGGTTCACCCGGCTCAGCGCCTGCAGCCACGGCGGCATGATCGCGATCGGGTAGAGCGCGCTCGAGGCGAAGAACAGCGGCATCGTGATCATCTGCCCGATGCCCATCAGCCGGTCTCGCTTGAGGACGACCCCGGCGATCGACATCGAGAGGCAGGCGAAGAAGGCGGAGCCCAGCATCACGATCGCGAACGAGCCGAGGATCCTGAGCGGGTTCGTCGTCAGCGCGACGCCGAGGATCGCCGAGAGCACGAGCACGACGACGACCTGCGTCATCGAGCGGATTCCCGCCGCGAACGACTTGCCGAGAATCAGCGCCGAGCGCGGGGTCGGGGTGACGAGCAGCTTGTTGAGCACGCCCGCGTCGCGCTCCCAGATGATCTGGATGCCGTAGAAGATCGCGACGAAGAGGCCCGCCTGGGCGATGATCCCGGGCGCCAGGAAGTCCAGGTACGAGACGCCGCCGCTCGGGATCGCGTGCAGGCGGCTGAAGGTCTCGCCGAAGATGACGAGCCAGAGGGCCGGCTGGACCGCCCGGGTGAGGATCTCGGTCCGGTCGTGGCGGAGCTTCTGCAGCTCGACGAGGCAGAAGGTGAGCACCCGGCTCGGGAACTGGCGCCAGACGCTCGGATCGGCCGCGGCGACGCTAGCCAACTCGACCTGCGGTGCGGCGGGTCGAGCGCGTGTCGCGGATGCCCCGCGTCGACTCGGCCCCGCCCTGGAGGCTGTCGCCGGTGTGGTGGCGGAACACGTCGTCGAGCGTCGTCCCCGGGCCGAGCTCGGCCTTCAGATCGAAAGGCGTTCCCCCGGCCCGGATCCGCCCCAGGTGCATGAGCGCGACCCGGTCGCAGAGGGCGTCGGCCTCCTCCATGTAGTGGGTCGTCAGCAGGACCGTCATGCCCGTCGCCTCCTGCATCTCGGCGACGCGTCGCCAGACGCCGTCGCGCGCCACCGGGTCGAGGCCCACCGTCGGCTCGTCGAGGACGAGGAGCTGCGGCCGGTTGACGAGTGCCTGCGCGAGCTCGAGCCGGCGGATCATGCCGCCCGAATAGGTGCCGGCGAGCCGGTCGGCGACCTCGGCGAGGCCCATCGCCGCGAGCGCCGCCGCGACCCGCTCCTTGCGCTCGGCGCGCGGCATGTCGTAGAGGCGGGCAAACCAGGTGACGTTCTCGCGACCGGTCAGGGCGGCCTCGATCGAGAGCTGCTGGGGGACATAGCCGAGCCGCCGCCGCACCGCCATCGGCGAGCGGCGAACGTCGAAGCCGAGCACCTCGACGCGGCCCTCCTGGACGGGGAGCAGCGTGTTGATCGCGCGGATGGCGGTGGTCTTCCCGGCCCCGTTCGGGCCGAGCAGGCCGAACACCTCGCCCTGCTCGATCCGCAGGTCGATCCCGTCGACGGCCACCGTGGCGCCGAACCGGTGCCGGAGGCGCTCGCAGAGAAGCGCCGGCACGGCCTCCGAGCCCGGCCGCGGCGGGCCGCCGGCAGCAGGCGGCGACGTCACGCCGAGGCCGTCAGTCACCGAGGCCCTCCTGGTCGGGGAGGCAGGCGGCGAGCCGCCCCAGCACCGCGACCGCGGCGGCGAGCGCCCGCCGGTCGGCCGGCGAGAGCTGCCCCATCGCAGTCGAGAGCGCCGCGATCCGCCGGTCGCGGAAGGCGCCCACCTTGACCTTCATGTCCTCGGTCAGCTCGAGCCGGGCGACGCGGCGATCCCGGACGTCGACGGTGCGAACGATCAATCCGGCGTCGGTCAGCTGGCCGACGAGCGTGCTCACGGTGTTGGGCGCGAGGCGCAGCGCCTCGGCCGCCCGCGCCACCGACACGCCCGGGCTCCGGCGCACCAGCCGCACCAGGTCGACCTGGGAGGCGGTGAGGGCCGAGAGCTCGACGGGACGCCGCGCGAGGAGCCGGCCGCTCCTGCGGATCGATGCCATCGTCGCGAGCAGCTCGCCGGCAAGCAGCGAGAGCTCGCCCGGCCCGGCCGAGCCCCCGCGAAGATCCGGCAAGCCGACAGCCGCCACGGGCAAAAGTATACCTCTGTCCCAGAGCTATTTACGGCCGCCGGCTCACCCGCCCGGGTCGAGGTGACGGTCGAGCGCCTCCGGGCCGCCCTGCCAGAGGACGACGTACGGGGTCAGCCAGCGCGCGAGCGCCGCGAACCCCCCGGCGCGCAGCGCATACAGCCTCTGCTGCCCGGCGGCCCGCGACTCGACGAGCCCCGCTTCGCGGAGGATCCTCAGGTGGCGGGAGGTGTTCGGCTGGGAGAGACCGGTCAGCTCGACGAGCTCGCCGACGGAGCGCGGCCCGCGCAGCAGCAGGTCGAGCAGCTCGCGACGGGCCGGCTCGCCCACCACCTCGAAGACAGTCGGCACCGGCAAAGCCAAGCAGCCGCGTATATGCCTGTCAACGCATATACGGCGGCGAGTGTCGATCCGGCGGCCGGGCGTTCGTCCTCCCAGCGTCCATACTCGAGAATCGCGGAAGGAGAACCCGATGAAGTACATGATCCTCATCTACCAGGGCGCCGCCCTCGCGGCCATGGAGACGATGTCCAAGGAGGAGCAGGACCAGGTGGCGGCCGGCTACGCCGCCCTCCAGGAGACCCCGGGCTTCACCCCGGGCGAGTGGATGGCGCCACCGGACTCGGCGACGACCGTGCGCGTCGAGGACGGCCGCACGCTCGTCACCGACGGCCCCTTCGCCGAGACCAAGGAGGCGATCGGCGGCTACTGCTTCTACGAGACCGACGACCTCGACGCGGCGATCGAGCTCGCGGCCCGCATCCCGGCGGCTCGCCTGGGGGGCTCGATCGAGGTGCGCCCGATGGTGACGAGCTGGTAGAGCAGCTCTTCCGCGAGCAGTGGAGCCGCGTCCTCGCCGCGCTGGTCGGCTTCCTCGGCGACTTCGATCGCGCCGAGGAGGCCGTCCAGGAGGCGTTCGCGATCGCCTCGGAGCGCTGGCCGCGGGAGGGGACGCCGGCCAACCCGGCGGCGTGGCTGATCGTCACCGCGCGCAACCACGCGATCGACCGCATCCGCCGCGAGCGCACGCTCGCGGCCAAGACGAAGCTGCTGGAGGTGCCCGACGCCGTGCCCGACGAGCTGGACGAGCTGGACGAGACCGCCTTCCGCGACGAGCGGCTCGAGCTGATCTTCACGTGCTGCCACCCGGCGCTCGCGATCGAGGCGCAGGTGGCGCTGACGCTGCGCGCCGTCGGCGGCCTGACGACCGGAGAGATCGCGCGTGCGTTCCTCGTCCCCGAGGCGACCATGGCCCAGCGACTCGTGCGGGCGAAGCGCAAGATCGCCGAGGCCGGGATCCCGTTCCGCGTCCCGCCCGCGCATCTGCTGCCCGACCGGATCGGAGCGGCGCTCGCCGTCGTCTACCTGATCTTCAACGAGGGCTACGACGGGCGCGGCGAGCTCGCGACGGAGGCGATCCGCCTCGGCACGGAGCTGGCCGAGCTGATGCCCGACGAGCCGGAGGCCCACGGCCTGCTCGCCCTGATGCTGCTGAACGACTCCCGCCGGGCCGCGCGCGTTCGCGACGGGGAGATCGTGCTGCTCGCCGACCAGGATCGCACGCTCTGGAACCTGGTTCAGGTCGAGGCCGGTCGCGCGCGCTCGCCCGCGCCGCTCGGAGGCGAGGGCCCGTACGCGCTGCAGGCGACGATCGCGTCCCTGCATGCCGCCGAGCCGTGCGACTGGTCGCAGATCGCCGAGCTCTACGGCCGGCTCGGCCGGCTGACGGGCTCTCCGGTTGTCGAGCTGAACCGGGCCGTGGCGCTCGCGGAGGCCGAGGGGCCCGAGGCCGGCTTGCGCGCCGTCGACGGGCTCGCGCTCGACGGATACCAGTACCTCCACGCCGCTCGTGCGGACTTCCTGCGCCGGCTGGACCGCCGCGACGACGCGCGAGCGGCCTACGAGCGGGCACTCGAGCTGGCGCGCTCCGAGCCCGAGCGGCGCTTCCTGACCCGCCGCCTGGCCGAGCTCTAGCTTCCCCGGCCTTCGAGCGACCGCTCAGGGCCGCTCGGCGATCCCGGCGAGCGCGCCGACCGCCCGGGCCGACCCCGCCAGCGCGAGCAGGGTGGCGGCGACCATCAGGCCGGCGGCGACGATCAGGTTCGGGGAGAGCGCCGAGGCGCTCGCGCCGACCGGGCGGCCGGCGAAGAACCACGGCGCCGCGCCGGCGAGCGATCCCCACCAGACCGCGGTCGCGGCCGTCATCGCCGCCATCGCCCCGCTGACCGCGGCGCCGAGCCACACCTCGAGCCTGAGCGTGCCCGCGGGCAGCGCCAGGCGCCGTGCCGTCGCCGCCGCCGCGGCCGCCCACGCGAGCAGGCAGGCGGCGCCGAGCAGCGCCCAGGCGACGAACGCGCCACTGTAGGCGACATCGCCGCCGTTCCGCTGGGCGGGGGTGAGCGAGTGTGCCCAGAGTCCGAGCGCCGCGGCGGCCGCGACCGTCAGCACGGTCAACGCGACGGCCCGCAGGACCGGACGGCGGATCTCGGCCCAGCCGCCGCCGCGGATCAGCGCGACGAGGGGCGGGAGCGCCGCCGCCACTCCGGCCAGCACCAGCAGCGAGCCGGCGCCGGCGGCGGCGACCAGCACGTCGAACGCGGCCGAGGGCAGCCCCTGCTTCGCCGCCGGCGTCACGGCCTGCCAGTGCTCCGATGCCTTCTGCACGCCGAAGCCCCCGAGCACGAACAGCATCCAGGCGTAGAGGACGAGCAGCGAGCCCTCGCGCGCCCGCTCGCGCGGCGGCAGGCCGTTCAGGCCGAGCGCACGGAAGCGCTCGACGAGGCCCGCGCGCCCGACGTCGAGACGGAGGCGCCACGACATCCGCGCGCCGCCGCCGAGCTCGTCGACCAGGGCCGCCAGCTCCTCGCCGTACCGCTCGCGCCAGGCCCGGGGATAGATCCGGAGGAGCCTCACGCGGCGCCCCGGCCGGTGCCGGCCGCCGGCCGCAGCGCGGCGCCCAGCCTGGCGGTGCCCTCGTCGACGATCGAGCGGAGCTCTGCGAGCGTCGCCTC
Organism: uncultured Actinomycetes bacterium; assembly: GCA_963796625.1. GTDB lineage: Bacteria > Actinomycetota > Thermoleophilia > Gaiellales > Gaiellaceae > PALSA-600. Next base: position 248,224 of record CAWCME010000002.1, on the reverse strand, counting down.
GAGCGCGGCGGCGCCGTCGGCGGTCAACCGGTAGGGCCGGGCGCGCCCCCGGGACCCGACCGCCTCGATCAGGCCGCGCTCGTCGAGGCGGCCGATCGCCCCGTACAGCGTGCCCGGCCCGAGCCGGACGCCCGCGAATCCCTCGATGTCGAGCAGGAGCGCGTACCCGTGCTTGGGCCCGGAAGCGAGGCTCGTCAGGATCAGCACCGACGGATCGTTCTCGCGGCGGCCGGATCCGCGACGTGCGCTCTGTCCCCGATCGGGCATGCCGCGATCTTACTACGTAGTACGTAATAACGCAAGACGTACTAGCCCGCGGAGGCGAGCCCGCCGCGGTCTCCGCCGTCCGCCCTCCCCGCTCGCGCCACAATGGGCGGATGGAGCGACGCCGGTTCCGGGTCGGCGGGATCGTGCAGGGCGTGGGCTTCCGCCCGTTCGTCTTCGGGCTCGCCGGACGGCACGGGCTCGCCGGATTCGTCCTCAACGACGGCCGGGGCGTCCTGATCGAGGCGGAGGGCCCGCCGGAGGCGCTCGACGCGTTCGCGGCCCGGCTCCGCCTCGACGCGCCCGCGCTCGCGCGGGTGGACGGGATCGAGATCGAGTCGCTTCCTCCCTCCGGCGACCGGGGCTTCACGATCGCGGCGAGCACCGCGGCGGGCCGCACCGCCCTGATCCCGCCCGACGTCGCCACCTGCGGCGACTGCCTGCGCGAGCTCTACGACCCGGGCGACCGGCGCTACCGCTACCCCTTCGTCAACTGCACGCAGTGCGGGCCCCGCTTCACGATCGTCCGCTCGGTGCCGTACGACCGGCCGAACACGACGATGGCCGGGTTCCCGCTCTGCCCCGACTGCCGCCGGGAGTACGAGGATCCGGGAGACCGCCGCTTCCATGCCGAGCCGGTCTGCTGCCCGGTCTGCGGGCCGTCGCTGTCGCTGCCGCTCGAGGAGGCGGTCGGCCTCCTCCGCGGCGGCTCGATCCTCGCCGTGAAGGGGCTCGGCGGCTGGCATCTCGCCTGCGCGGCGGTCGACGAGGACGCCGTCGCGCGCCTGCGCGCCCGCAAGCACCGCGAGGACAAGCCGTTCGCCGTCATGTCGACGGAGCCCGAGCTCCTGGCCGAGGCCGACGAGACCGAGGCCGCGCTGCTCCGGTCGCGGCGGCGGCCGATCGTGCTGCTCCGCCGCCGGGAAGGCGCGCCGGTCGCCCCCTCCGTGGCGCCGGGAAGCCCCTGGCTCGGGGTGCTCCTCCCCTACACCCCGCTGCACCAGCTGCTGCTCTCGGACTTCGGCGGCGCGCTCGTGCTGACGAGCGGGAACCGCTCCGACGAGCCGATCGCGTTCGAGGACGGCGAGGCCCGCGAGCGGCTCGCCGGGATCGCCGACGCGTTCCTGGGGCACGACCGGCCGATCCACCGCCGCTGCGAGGACTCCGTCGTGCGCGCCGCGTACCCGATCCGCCGCTCGCGCGGCTTCGCCCCGGAGGCGATCGCGCTTCCGGTCGCCGCCGCGCGCCCGCTGCTCGCGGTCGGCGCCGAGCTGAAGAGCACGTTCTGCCTCGCGCGCGGCCGCGACGCGTTCCTCTCGCCGCACCTCGGCGACCTCGACACCGAGGCCGCCTACCGGGCGTTCCGGACCGACATCGAGCTCTACCTGGCGATGCTCGGGGTCGAGGCCGAGACGATCGCGCACGACCTCCACCCCGAGTACCTGGCGACGAAGTGGGCGCTCGAGCAGGACGCGAATCCGGTCGGCGTCCAGCACCACCACGCCCACGCGGCCGCCTGCCTCGCCGAGCACGGCGAGCGGGGCCCGGCGCTGGCACTCGTCTTCGACGGCACGGGCTACGGCACCGACGGGACGCTCTGGGGCGGCGAGCTGCTCCGCTGCGACCTGACCGGGTTCGAGCGGCTCGCCCAGCTCGAGCCCGTGCCGCTCCCCGGAGGCGAGGCTGCGATCCGCGAGCCCTGGCGCTCCGCCGCCGTCCACCTCGAGCTCGCGGGCCGGCCCGTGCCCTTCGAGCGCTGGCCGCTCGTGCGCGCGAGCCTGCAGGTGAACGCACCGCTCTCCTCCGGGATGGGCCGCCTGTTCGACGCCGCCGCCGCGCTGCTCGGCCTCCGCGAGACGGTCACCTTCGAGGGCCAGGCGGCGATCGAGCTCGAGCTGCTCGCCGGCGACGTGGACGCCGGCCCGTATCCCTGGCGCTTCGGCGACGGGGCCGGGCTGATCGCCTCCGTCCACGACGACCTGGCGGCCGGCCGGCCGCGGGCCGAGATCGCCGCCGCCTTCCACGAGACGGTCGCCGCGGGCTCGGCCGAGGCCTGCGCGGAGACGGGCGAGGCAGGGACGGTCGTGCTCAGCGGCGGCAGCTTCCAGAACCTGCGCCTCGCCGCGGCGACGCGCCGGCGCCTCGAGCGGCTCGGGTTCCGCGTGCTCACCCACCGGCTCGTGCCGCCGAACGACGGCGGGATCAGCTACGGCCAGGCCGCCGTCGCGGCCGCGACCGCAGCGCGCGCCGGCGGCTGAGCGGGAGCGCCGGCCGTCAGCGGGCGGCGATCCGGGCCCGGTCGAGCGGAAGGACCCGCAGCTCGGGCGGAGGCCGGTGGACGAACGAGCCGATCACGAGCAGCTCGTCGAGGTGGTCGGGAGCGTACGAGGGCCCGTTCCGGGCCGCCGCGGCCGCAAGGGCGAGCCCGGCCTCGATCTCGGCGCGGCCCGCGAGGCCGGGCAGGAGCTTCCGGCGCGTGACGATCCTGCCGGCGCAGACGAAGAAGGCGTCGGACCAGCCGGCCTCGAGGGCGGGAACGACGAGGCACGCCTCGAGGCAGCGGAGCCGGTCGAGCCGTCGAAGCTCTTCGCAGACACGCTCGAGGGAGGCGATCCGGTCGCGCAGCCGGGCCGCCTCCTCGTAGCGCAGGGAGTCGGCGAGCTCGGCCAGCCTGGCCTGCAGCCGCGGCACCGGCCCACCCGCCGGCAGGCGCTCGAACTCCTCGGGGGCGCAACCGGCCAGAGCGCGGGCCGCCCGCTCGGCGTGCGAGCGCCTGCGCAGCGGGCCGTAGGCCGAGGGCAGGCGCGAGACGACGACCTCCTCGCCGCGGCGGCGGAGGTAGACGTAGCGCTCGGGCTGCGGCTTGCGGGCGTTCGCCGGCGGCCGGAGCTCGCGGATCAGCCTCACCTCCTCGAGGGCGGCCGCGAGCTCCGAGCCGAGCACCCTCCACTCGACCCGCTCGACCGCGCCGAGCGCGGCCTCGACCGAGGGGCGCTGCCGGTCGGTCTGGAAGTACGACCGCAGCCGGGCGCGCAGGTCGCGGGCCTTGCCGACGTACAGGACCTGGTCGAACCGGTCCCGGAACAGGTAGACGCCCGGCCGGGTCGGGGCGCCGTGCACGAGGCGTCGCTTGCCGTGGATGCGCCGCGGCCTCGGCGCGGCGAGCTCCTCGAGCTCCGCGACCGTCGTCGCGCCGCGCTCCTGCGCGAGGCCGACCAGGCGCAGGAACACCTCGGCGGTCGCCGCGGCATCGGGCAGCGCGCGATGGCACGGCTCCACCGAGACGCCGAAGAAGAAGGCGAGCGAGGCCAGGTTCAGCCGGCGGGCCCGCCGGCCGACCAGGTTTCGCGCCAGCGGGACGGTGTCGATCACCGTCGCCGAGAGCCGCTTCCCGGTCAGCCGCTCAAGCTCGCGGTTGACGAACCCGACGTCGAAGCGCGCATTGTGCGCGACGAGCACGGCGTCGCCGGCGAAGGAGGAGAACCGGCGCAGCGCCGCGGCGACCCGGGGCGCGCGCCGCAGCGTCTCGTCGGAGAGCCCGGTGAGCCGACCGACGGGCGCCGGCAGCGGAATCCCGGGCGCGACCAGCGTCTCGAACGTCTCCCCGAGCTCGAGCGCCCGGATCCTGACCGCCCCGATCTCGCAGATCCGCGACGAGGCCACCGCGAGCCCGGTCGTCTCCAGGTCGAAGACCACGAACGACGCCTCCTCGAGCAGCGGCGAGACGTGCTCGACGAGCGCGATGTGCGCTCCGCGCCAGGCGAGCCGGGCATCGCCGTCGACGAGCGGGCCGAGCAGCGAGCGGGCGAGGCCCGCCGGAGCCTGGCGAACGGCGAACAGGTGCCGGGCCGCCTCGCCCGCCGCTACCCGCCCGCCCCGCTCCTCCACGAGCTCGACCAGCCGGTCGAGCGAGTCGATCGCGAGCTGCACGCGCCCACTCTATACGAACATACGTTCGCTCAGCCAGGGCTTACGCTCCCGACCGTAGGCCGAAGACAGAGCGATGCACACCCTCCACCTCCTCCGCCATGCGAAGTCCAGCTGGTCGGACCCGGCGCTTGCAGATCACGCGCGGCCCCTCTCCCGGAGAGGGCGCCGGGACGGCGCCCGCATCGCCGCGTACGCGCGCCGGGCCGGGATCGAGCCCGAGCTCGTCCTCTGCTCCTCGGCGGTACGCACCCTGGAGACGCTCGAGCTGCTCCGGCCCGCGCTCGCCGCCGGCGCGACGGTGAGCGTCGAGGACGAGCTCTACACGGCCCCGGCGCCGCGACTGCTCGCTCGCCTGCACGAGGTGCCCGACACGACGGCGTCGGTCCTGCTGATCGGCCACAACCCGGGCCTCGAGGAGCTCGCGCTCCTCCTCGCCTCCCCGGGCGGCGAGCTCGACCGGCTCGCCGAGAAGTTCCCGACGGCCGCGCTCGCGACCCTCGAGCTTCCCGGCACGTCCTGGCGCCGACTCGCCGCGGGCGAGGCGGTGCTCGCCGCCTACGTCGTCCCGCGGGAGCTCGGCTGAGAACGAGACCGCGGCCGGCGCGCTATCCGCCGGAGAGCCTCCGGATCAGGGCCGCCTGGCTCAGCGGGCCCCAGATCCCGTCCGCCCTCAGGCCGGCCGAGCGCTGGAACCGCCTGACTGCGGAGGTCGTGACCGGACCGTAGTAGCCGGTGACGACGTGGTGGAAGTACCCGAGCCGCGCGAGCTCTGCCTGCAGCCGGCGGACAGCCGTCACGCTCAGCCCGGCTGAGGCGCCCCGGCCGAACGCTGCGGCGCCGAGCCCGCCGCCGTCTTCTCCGCGCCCGGGCTGGCCCGAGTCGTCGGACCCGAAACCGCCGTCGCCGCCCTCCGAGCCGCCTGACGTCGTCCCGGTGCCCGTGAACGACGAGCTCGGGCTGCCCCCGGAGGTGGCCGAGCCGACGAACGAGGAGCTCGGAGCGGCGCGGGCCCCGGCGAGCGCGGCCGGCGCCGGAGCGGCCGGCAGCGCGGCGACCGCGAGCACCGCGCAGACCGCCGGGGCACGCCTGCGAACGCCGATCCTCATCAGTGCCTGCTCACCGCGAGCGATCGTGCGCCCGGCCGATGAGAGCCGGATGAGCGCGCACGAGCGCGGGCGAACGGTCGGCCGCCGCGCGCCGCTTGGCTAGGGTGAATCGATGCCCCCCGTCGCGACCCGCAAGCAGCCGGCCGACGGGGCCGACGCGAGGCTCGAGGATCGCGCCTACGACGCGCTGATCGTCGTCTCCTTCGGCGGCCCCGAAGGGCACGACGACGTCGTCCCGTTTCTCGAGAACGTGACCCGCGGGCGCAACATCCCCCGCGAGCGGCTCGTCGAGGTCGGGCGCCACTACGAGCTGTTCGGCGGCGTCAGCCCGCTCAACCGGCAGAACCGCGACCTCGCCGCGGCTCTCGCGGCCGAGCTCGCCGCGCACGGGATCGACCTGCCGGTCTACCTCGGGAACCGCAACTGGAGCCCCTACCTCGCCGACACGCTGGCGGAGATGCGCGACGGCGGCAGCCGGCGCGCGCTCGCGTTCTTCACCTCGGCCTTCAGCTCCTACTCGGGCTGCCGCCAGTACCGCGAGAACATCTACGAGGCGCAGGCCGCCGTCGGGCCCGACGCCCCGGAGGTGCTGAAGCTCCGCACCTTCTACAACCACCCGGGCTTCGTCGAGGCCAACGCCGACCGCGTGCGGGACGCTCTCGCCCTGGTGCCTGCGGAGCGCCGGGCGGCGACCCCGCTCGTCTTCACGGCGCACAGCATCCCGGCTGCGATGGCGGAGCAGTGCCGCTACGCCGACCAGCTCGCCGAGACGTCCCGGCTCGTCGCGGAGGCGGTGGGCGGGCGCTCGTATTCGATCGCCTACCAGAGCCGCAGCGGCCCGCCCCGGGTGCCGTGGCTCGAGCCCGACGTCGGCGACCGCCTGCGCGAGCTCCGCGCGGGCGGTGCGACCCACGCCGTCGTCTCGCCGGTCGGCTTCGTCTCCGATCACGTCGAGGTGCTGTACGACCTCGACGTCGAGGCCGTCGAGGTCGGCCGCGAGATCGGCCTCGAGGTCGTCCGGGCGGGCACGGCCGGCACCCACCCCGCCTACGTGGCGATGATCCGCGAGCTGGTCCAGGAACGGCTCGACGGGACGGCGAAGCGGCGGGCCGCCGGCCGCTTCGGCCCGAGCCCCGACGTCTGTCCGCCCGGCTGCTGCCTGCCCGGCTCGGGCAGGCCGTCCCCGTGGGAGCGGGCAGCGGCAGAGCCCGCGGCGCCCGGCTGAGCCCGGGCGCGAGCGACGCCCGGCGCCGGCCCCGGCAACCAGGAGCGCCGGCCCGGCGTCCGTGGAATCCCGCAACCCGCGTCCGTGGGCGTGCCGATGCCCGTTACCCTTCGGGCCGAGAGACTCGGCCGTGAACCCAACGAAAGGTCGGATCATGAGTACCAGCTCGGCGGCCGGCGGTCTCTCGGAGCCTGCGGTCGGAGCAGTCGACGTCATCCTCAGGGACGGCGGCACGCTGCGGTTCCGTCCTCCCACCGACGCCGAGGCCGAGGCGCTGGTCGCCTTCTTCGCCGGGCTCTCGGGCGAGAGCCTCTACCTCCGCTTCCATGGCTATCGCAGGGTCGACCGCGAGCTCGTCGAGCCGTTCCTGCACCCTGACTGGACCGACCGGGGCGCGCTCGTCGGCGGGCTGGCCGACGGGGACGACGAGGAGCACATCGTCGCAGTCGCGAGCTACGCGCGGGTCGACGGGACGGACACGGCCGAGATGGCGTTCGCCGTCGCCGACGCCGAGCAGGGACGCGGCATCGGCACGCGCCTGCTCGAGCAGCTCGCCGGCCGTGCGCGCGAGGCCGGCATCTCGCAGTTCGTCGCCGAGGTGATCTCGTCCAATGCCGCGGCCCTGAGGGTGTTCGGCGACGCCGGGTTCGAGCTCGTCCGCGAGCTGGAGAGCGGCGAGATCGAGGTTCGCTTCCCGATCGCTCCGACCGGCGCCTTCGAGGCGCGGGTCGAGGAGCGCGACCACAGCTCGGTCGTCGCCTCCCTGCGCCCGTTCTTCGAGCCGTCCGCGGTCGCCGTGATCGGCGCCTCGCGCCGGCGCGGCTCGATCGGCGGCGAGCTCTTCCGCAACATCCTCTCGGCCGACTTCGCCGGCTCCACCTACCCCGTCAACCTGAAGGGCGAGCCCGTCGCGGGCGTCCGCGCGTACCGCTCGATCGCGGAGATCCCCGACGCGATCGACCTGGCCGTGATCTGCCTGCCCGGCGAGCAGGTCCTCGAGGCCGCCTCGACCGCGCTGCGGCACGGCGTGCGCGCGCTCTGCGTCATCTCGGCCGGGTTCGCCGAGATGGGCGCCGACGGCCGCGCCCGCCAGGAGCGCCTGCTCGCGCTCGTCCGCGCGCACGGCGCCCGGCTCGTCGGGCCGAACTGCCTCGGGATCGCCGTGCCGGAGCTCGGGCTCAACGCCACCTTCGCGCCGCGCGCGCTGCCGGCCGGGCGGATCGGCTTCTCCTCCCAGAGCGGGGCGCTCGGGCTGGCGCTGCTCGAGAAGGCGGCCGAGCGCTCGCTCGGCTTCTCGTCGTTCGTCTCGATCGGCAACAAGGCCGACGTCTCCTCCAACGACCTGCTCGAGTGGTGGGAGGACGACGAGGGAACCGACCTCGCGCTGCTCTACCTCGAGTCGTTCGGGAACCCGCGCTCGTTCGCCCGCATCGCCCGCCGGGTGGCGCTGCGCAAGCCGATCCTGGCGCTGAAGGCCGGCTCGACCCGCGCCGGCTCGCGGGCGGCGAGCTCCCACACCGCGGCGCTCGCGAGCTCGGACACCGCGGTCGACGCGATCTTCCGCCAGGCCGGCGTGCTGAGGGCGCGGACGCTCGAGGAGCTCGTCGACACCGCGGCGCTCCTCTCGAGCCAGCCGCTTCCGCAGGGACGGCGCGTCGGCGTGATCACGAACGCCGGCGGGCTCGGGATCCTCTGCGCCGACGCCTGCGAGACCGCCGGGCTCGAGCTCCCGGAGCTCGCCGCGGAGACGAAGTCGAAGCTCGTCGCCTCGGTCCCCGGCGAGGCGAGCCTGACGAATCCCGTCGACCTGCTCGGCTCGGCGACGCCGAAGACCTACGAGGCGGTCGTCCCGCACGTGCTCGCCGACCCGAACATCGACGCGCTGATCGTGATCTTCGTGCCGCCCGTCGTCGCCGGGGCCGCCGAGGTCGGCGCGGCGATCCGGCGCGCGCTCGCCCCCCTCGAGCGGACGAAGCCGGTCGTGGCCGTCGTCGTCAGCGCCGAGGGGACGCCGGCCGTCCTGCGTGGGAGCGACTCGCCGGCGGTGGCTCTGCCCTATCCCGAATCCGCGGCCCGGGCGCTCGCCTTCGCCTGCGAGCGCGCGGAATGGCTCTGCCGGCCACGCGGCGATGTCCCCACGCTGGAAGGAATCCAGGCCGGGGCGGCGCGACGACTCGTCAAGTCGGCTCTGCGGGAGTCCGCCGACGGCTGGCTGCCGCCGGAGCGCGTGCGCACCCTGCTCGAGGCCTACGGGATCCCGCTCGTCGGGGAACGTCTCGCGGCCGACGGCGACGAGGCGGTCGCGGCGGCCCGCGAGCTCGGCTTCCCGGCAGTGATCAAGACCGCCGCGCCGGGCGCGCACAAGACCGAGGTCGGCGGGGTCGCCCTCGACCTGCGCGACGAGGCCCAGGTGCGCGAGGCGGTCGCCCGGATCGGGGCGCCCGTGATCGTGCAGCCCTTCCTGCGCGCCGGCTCGGAGCTCCTCGCAGGGGTCGTCCAGGACCCGGTCTTCGGCCCGCTCGTCGCCTTCGGGCCGGGCGGCGCCAACGCGGAGCTGATCGGCGAGGCCGGCTTCCGGCTCGCGCCCCTGACCGCCTTCGAAGCGGACGAGCTCGTCCACGGCGGCAAGGCCGGCCGGCTCGTCGCCGGCTTCAGAGGAGCCCCGGCGGCCGATCCCGCCGCGCTCGTCGATCTCCTGCTCCGGCTCGGGAGGCTCGCCGACGAGCTTCCGGACGTGGCCGAGCTCGATCTCAACCCGGTGCTCGCGGGCCCCGACGGCTGCGTGGCAGTCGACGCGCGCATCCGCCTCCGCGCCCGCACGCACGAGCGGCGCCTCAAGAGCTGGTAGCAGTGCGGCCTCTCGTGACGGCGCACCGGAAAACCGCTGCGAGTCGGAGGCCCCACTCGGGCCGCTTCGCGGCGCGCAACCCCGAAATCGAGCCACCTCCCCCCGCAGCCGGCACGAGCTAGCGGCCACCCCGGTCCGGGGGAAGGAGCTAGCCCATCTCGATCGGAACGGGCAGGCCGAGCCGGCCCATCGTGCGCAGGTGCCGGAAGTGCGAGCGGAGCGCAACCCTGAGCGACGGCTGCGAGGTGTAGCGGATGCCGTACCGATCGCAGTTCCGGCGGACGATCCGGGCGATCGCCGGGTAGTGCGTGTGGGGGACGTTGGGAAAGAGGTGGTGCTCGATCTGGAAGTTGAGCCCGCCGAGCAGCCAGGTGAGGACGTGGTTGCGCGGGCAGAAGTCGACGGTGGTCTCGACCTCGTGCACCGCCCAGACGTGCCGGTCGGCGGCCAGCTCCTCCTGCGAGGCGAACGACGCCTCCTCGACGCAGTGAGCGAGCTGGAACGTCGTCGCCATCACGAAGCTCGTGACCATCGAGAAGACGAGGTAGGCGGCGAGGACGACCCACCACGGGTAGAAGAGGAGCGGCACGACGAGCACCCAGGCGACGAAGATCGCCTTCCCGGCGAAGAGCCCGACCAGGTCCCAGCCCCGCGGGGGCCGCAGGGCGCTCCGACCGATCCGGCCGCGGGAGAACGCGGCCAGGTCTCCGAACAGCTGCCAGCGAACGCCCATCAGCGTGTAGAGGGGCCAGACGTAGAGGTGCTGGTAGCGGTACCAGGGGCGCGCCGGCTGGGTCGGCGTGAACTTCGCGAACGGGGCCTGGGTCACGTCGGCGTCGTACTCCTCGACGTTCGTGTAGGTGTGGTGGGCGACGTTGTGCTTGACCCGCCAGGCGTAGCTGCTGAAGCCGAGCAGCGCGTCGCCCGACCAGCCGAGCAGGTGGTTGAAGCGCCTGCTGCGGAAGTACGCGCCGTGATTTGCGTCGTGCTGGACGCAGAAGGCGGTCAGGATCGCGCCGACGACGAGCCCGGCGAGGCTCGGCACGATCACGACGAGCCCTCCGGGGCGCGTGACGAGCAGAGCCCACGAGGCGACGGTGAGCCCGAGCGCGATCGGCATCTTCGCGTAGAGCCGGCGGGCGCCCTGCCGGCGCGTCCGCTCGTCGGCGAGGTACTGGGCCACCTCGCGCCTGGTGTCGCGGATGAACTCGCCGCCGCTCGCGAAGACGACCTTCTGCACGTCCGGCGCCCGCGCGCTCAATGTGGATCCAGGTGCTCGAACATCCGTCACTCCCGGTCGAGGTGTAACTCCGACCGAAGCGAATACGGGCGGACGTGCGTTTCGACGCTCGACGATCAGCGCTTCCTGCTGCACCGTAGCAACCCGGGAAGACACGGCCGATATTCCGCTGCCGGGGCCCGGGCGCAGCTACCCTGATGGGGCGTGCGAGGGTGCGCGCGAGCCGTCGAGGTCGTGAGCCGCCTCTACGACGTACGTGAACCGCCCGAGTTCACCGGACGGGCCTTTCGCTGCCGTCACCGCAGTCGAGGAGAGGAACCACCTGATGTATCCCGTCGTTCGCTTCGAAGGCGTCTGAGATGGTCGACCCCTCACGCAGACGAGGACCATTCGATCCGCGCTGGCCCGAGCCGCGCTGCAGCCGGCATCTCCGTCTCGTTCCGCCGCCGGAGCGGGACGGCGAGGCCGCCGACCCCGGTCTCTCGAGCCTCGACGGCGGCCTGCCCGAGCCCTGGCCCGGGAGGCGGCTGACCCTCGTAGGCGACGGGCCCGGGTCGAGCGGGCCCGGAGCGGACCACGACGGCCCCCGAGGTGATCGCGCGACCGGGGAGCAGGTGGACGCTGGGTGGCCGCTGGCAGTGGCGGTGGCGGTGCTCCCGGTGACCCCGGATTGACGTCCCGCCCGCGATGACACCCTCACGCTCTGCGCCCGGCCGGCCGGGCGAGCCGAAGGCGGTGCGCGCCGCGATCGTCTCGACCTACCCGCCCCGTGCCTGCGGCATCGGGGCGTTCGCCGCGGACGTGCGTGCCTCGCTGCTCGGCGTCGAGGGCATCGAGCGGGTGGAGCGGGTCGTGGTCGTGAACGAGCCCTCGCGCCCGCAGCGGCCGGGACTGGTGGCGACCGTGACCCAGGGCGTTCGCGGCGACTACGTGCGGGCGGCGAGGATCCTCGACCGGCTGGACGTCGACGTCGTGCTGCTGCAGCACGAGTACGGGATCTTCGGCGGCGAGGACGGCGACTACGTCCTCTCGCTCGCCCAGGACCTGGCCCAGCCGCTGGTCGTCACCCTGCATACGGTGCTCTCCCGGCCCTCCCGCCACCAGGGGCAGGTGCTGGCAGCGCTCTGCGGCCGGGCCGAGCTGGTCGTCGTGATGACCGAGACGGCGCGGCGCCTGCTGGTCGAGAACGAGACCTGCGCGGCGGAGAAGGTGCGGGTCGTTCCGCACGGGGCGCCCGCCGTGCTTGCACGCCGCGCCTCCGAGCGGGCCGGTGCCCGCGAGCCGGGCGACCGCTTCCAGCTCTCCACCTTCGGCCTGCTCTCGGCGGGGAAGGGGATCGAGACCGCGGTCGCGGCGCTGCCCGAGATCGTCAAGCGCCATCCCGAGGTCGTGTACGTGATCGCCGGCCGGACGCACCCCGACGTGGCGCGGCGGGAGGGGGAACGGTACCGGCTGAGCCTCGAGCGCGCCGTCGTCGACCTCGAGATCGCCGACCACGTCGAGTTCGACGACCGCTACCTCCCGGTCGACGAGATCGCCGACCTGCTCGCCGAGACCGACCTGTTCGTGACGCCGTACCGCGAGCAGGAGCAGATCTCGTCGGGCGCCCTCAGCTTCGGCATCGCCGCCGGCTGCGCCGCCGTCTCAACCCCGTACTGGTACGCGCAGGACCTGCTCGCCTCGGGCGCCGGCGAGCTCGTCCCGTTCGCCGACCCGGCCGCGCTGGCCGAGGCCGTCTGCCGGTTCGTCGAGGAGCCGGAGCGGCTCGAGGCGGCCAGGGCGGAGGCACGGCGGATCGGCGGCGACCTCGCGTGGCCCTCGGTCGCCCAGGCAACCGCGGCGGTCCTACGCGAGGCCGTCGAGCGGGCCCCGAGACGGCGGACGGCCGGCGCCGTCGACCCGCAGCTCGTCAACATCCGGACCGACCACCTGCGCACGCTCGTCGACGACGCCGGGATCGTGCAGCACGCGAACGGCGTCATCCCGAACCGGTCGAGCGGCTACTGCGTCGACGACGTTGCCCGGCTCGCCGTCGTCGCCCTCGAGCTCGCCCGGCGCGGCGACGAGCAGCTCTGGACGTCGATCGTGCACCGCTCGATCGCCTTCCTCCAGGATGCGACCGGCCCGCCGGCAGGCATGCGGAACTTCATGGCCTACGACCGGCAGTGGCTGGACGAGCCCCACCTGGGCGACCACGTCGGCCGGACCGTGTGGGCGCTCGGCGAGATCCTCTCGACCGCCTGGGTGCCGGCCGTGGTCGGCCCCACCGCGCGGCTGCTCGATGCGGTGATCGGAACGCTGCCCGCCGGCGCCTCGCTCCGCACGGGCGCCTACGCCACGCTCGGGCTCGCCCGGCTCGACCCCGATCGGCTCGAGCCCCACGCCAGGCGGCTGCTCGAGCGCTCGGTGGGCAGGCTCGCCGACGCCTACGACGCCTGCGCGTCGGCGGGCTGGCTGTGGTTCGAGGACCGCCTCGCCTACGACAATGCCCGGCTCGCGAATGCCCTGATCGTCGGCGGCGCCGCGCTCGGCCGCGAGGAGCTGACCGAGACCGGGCTGATCGCGCTCCGCTGGCTCGGCGACGAGTCGGGGCTTGCCGCAGGGACGCTGCGGATGACCGGCCACCTCGGCCGCGGCCGCGGCGAGCCGGTCGAAGGCAGCGGCGACGAGCAGCCGCTCGACGCGTCGGCCTTCGTCGAGGCCGAGCTGGCGGCCTACGCGGTCACCGGCGATCCCGAGCACGGGCTGCGCGCCCAGCGGGCGTTCGACTGGTTTCTCGGGCGCAACCGCCTCGAGCGGCCGCTCTACGACTTCGCCACCGGCGGCTGCTGCGACGGCCTCGGCGAGGAGACGACGAATGACAACGAGGGCGCCGAGTCGACGCTCGCCCTCCACCGCGCCGCGCTCGTGCTCGACGCCGCGGGCCTTCCCGCCGTCCTCCGCCAGCGGACGCTCGAGGCCGCGCGGGCCTAGCAGCCCGACCGGGCGAGGTTCGCCGGCCGGGCCGCCGAGCGCGCCCGTTACCTGTTGCGGTAGACGATGCGGCCGCGCTCGAGGTCGTACGGCGAGAGCTCCACCTTGACCCGGTCACCCGGATTGATGCGAATCCGGTAGCGGCGCATCTTCCCCGAGGTGTACCCCAGGGTCTCGTGCCCGTTGTCGAGCCCGATGCGGTACTGGCCCGCGCGGAAGGCCTCGAGCACCTCGCCCTCGAACTCGATCTTCTCTTCCTTCTCGGCCATGCGAGCCCCGACTGCTAGGCGAGAACCTGGACGTTCTGCGCCTCCGGCCCCTTGGCGCCCTCGGCGCTCTGGAAATCGACCTTCGCGCCCTCGGGGAGCGACTTGAAGCCGTCGCCGGAGATCGAGCTGTGATGGACGAACAGATCCTTGCCGCCCACGTCCGGGGTGATGAAGCCGTACCCCTTCGCGTCGTTGAACCACTTGACGGTTCCGGTTGCCATAACGAAATGCCTCCTACCAGTTGAGAACGGGCAGAAGAGGCGCAGATGGCGCAACCGATACTCGCTCGTGTGCCCAATACGATAGCACCCGGCCTCTTTCAGGCCGTCGCCCGGCCGGGCGACACACGCCGGGGTCTGTGCTACCGTGGCCACGTCGGCATCGACCTGGTGCCGTTGGGATTCAGCTTCTCGTTCCTCCTTTCCAGGCGTTTCGAGTCTCTTGCATCCTCGAAACGAGTGCGTTCCCGCACACCCGAACAAGGAGTCGAACACCGAATGACCACGTCCTTTTCCGCGCTCGGCGTCAGCGCGCCGCTCGTCAAGGCGCTCGCCGACCGAAACATCCATGCGCCCTTCGCAGTCCAGGCGCTCGTCTTGCCGGACGCCCTCGCCGGAGGCGACATCCTCGCCGAGGCGCCCACGGGCTCCGGCAAGACACTCGCTTTCGGCCTGCCGCTGATCGAGCGGTCGGTCGCCGCCCAGGGCGGCCCCTCGGCGCTGATCCTCGTGCCGACCCGCGAGCTCGCCTCGCAGGTCGTCGAGGAGCTCGAGCCGCTCGCCGCCCTCCGCGGCCTGCGGATCGCCGCCGTCTACGGCGGGACGCCGATCCAGGCCCAGATCAAGCGGGCCCGCAGCGCCCACATCGTCGTGGCGACGCCCGGCCGCCTGAACGACCTGCTCGCCCGGCGCGCGCTCTCCCTCGGCGGCGTCCGCGTGCTGGTGCTCGACGAGGCCGACCGGATGCTCGACATGGGCTTCCGCCCGCAGGTCGACCGGATCCTGCGCGACGTTCCGGCGAAGCGCCAGACGATGCTCTTCTCGGCCACGATCGGCAGCGCCGTCGCCGAGCTCGCCCGCGTCTACACGACCGACCCGCGCCGCTTCCAGGCCGAGGCGCCGAAGTCGGCGCTCGCCGGGACGATCGAGCACACCTTCCTGCCCGTCACGGGCGAGGACAAGCTCGAGCGTCTGGTCGAGGAGCTGAACCGCGAGCGCGGCCTCGCGCTCGTCTTCGTGCGTACCAAGCACGGCGCCGACAAGCTCGCCCGCAAGCTCGCCCGCCACCACGACGTCCCCGCTGCGGCCATGCACGGCAACATGTCGCAGAACGCACGTGAGCGCGCGCTGTCGCAGTTCCAGTCCGGCCGCGTCTCGACGCTCGTCGCGACCGACGTCGCCGCGCGCGGCCTCGACGTCGACGACATCACCCACGTGATCAACTTCGATCCGCCCAGGGCGGCCGACGACTACGTGCACCGCGTCGGCCGCACGGGACGTGCCGGCCGCAGCGGCACGGGCGTCACGCTCGTGCTTCCCGAGCAGCAGCACGAGGTCGGCCAGCTCGCCGTCCGCCTCGGCCACACCGACGCGTTCGACGGCTCCGGGATGACGCGGTCCCGGCCCGGTGCGGGGCCCGCCCGCTCCGGGCAGCCCGCCGCGCGCCGGCGCCGCCGGCGCCGCTAGGGCCGCGCACATCGTTTACGGTTGACGCGGGCCGGCGCTGCGCGAGCGGCGCCGGCAGGCGACCGTGACTGACGGGAGACGTCGGAGTGAATGCCCTCGTCGAACTGATCGACAAGCACATCCCAGGCGGCCGGCTGCCGGCCGAGCTGATCGTGGTCGTGGGGCTGTTCGTCGTCGCCCTGATCCTGAGCCGGCTCGCCGCCTGGATCGCCACGCGCATCGTCGACCGGAACGAGCGGCGCCGGTCCTCGGCGGCCGTGTCGGACACGGGCGTGATCGCGGGGATCCGGCAGCGCGAGACGGCGATCGCGCTGATCCAGACGACGATCCGCTACCTCGTGTTCGCGTTCGCCTTCGTGCTCTCGATCGCAACGCTCGCCGGGGCCCACCGCCTGCAGACGATCGTCGGGGCGTCGTTCCTCGCGATCGTGATCGGGTTCGCCGCGCAGCGGTTCCTGATGGACGTGATCGCCGGGCTGCTGATGTTCTTCGAGGGCTGGTTCCGGATCGGCGACACGGTCGCGATCGACCAGTTCCACGTGCAGGGAGTCGTCGAGGAGGTGTCGCTGCGGTCGTTGACGATCCGTAGCATCACCGGCGAGATCCTGCACGTTCCGAGCTCCCAGGTGAATGCGCTGCGGGTGATCCCGCGCGGCTACCGGGACGTCGAGGTCGACTTCTTCACGAGCAGCCTCGAGGGCGGCCGCGCCCTCGTCGAGCACATCGCCACGATCGTCCCGGTCGGCATGACGCGCTTCGTCCAGCGCCCCGAGCTGGTCGACACCGAGAAGCTCGACGACGACCTCTACCGGGTCACCGCCCACTGCGCGGTCGCGGTCGGCCGCGAGTGGCTCGCCGACGACTTCCTGCCGACCCTGATCCGCGAGCGGGCGGCCAAGGGGCTGCTCGTCCACGGCCCGATCGTCACCTACGTCGACGAGCAGGCACAGCGGAGCTTCGCCCGCGCGATCGTGACGAAGGGCCGGCGCCGCTCCTCCAGCACCTACGAGCCGCGGGAGACCCACTCGCCGGCGCCGCAGGGCGGGGACTGACCCCGCTCGAAAGGTCGAGTCCCGCAGGGCCAAGGCCCCGGAGGACATGTCCGGTGTCCGACACCCGCCGCCGGGCCGCCCCCCGCGCGCCCGCTCGGCGGCCGAAACGGCTTCGTTGCAGGCTCGGGCGGCTGTCCCGGCCCGCCCTGTCCCGGCGTCCGGCACCACGCCTCGACGGGTCGAGACGGCGGCCCGCGGCCGGCCCTCGGCGACCGACCCGCGTTTTGCAAGGATGCGAGGGTCAACGGCAGGAGAAGGAGGAGTCCATGTCCACAGCAGCGAGCGGCACCCATCTGCCGCCCCTCGGCACCCACGAGCGCGAGGAGGTCGGCCATCAGCTCCAGGCGACGCTGGTCGAGCTGATCGATCTCTCCCTGATCGGGAAGCAGCTCCACTGGAACGTCGCAGGCCCCTTCTTCCGCTCCCTGCACCTTCAACTCGACGAGCTGATCGACTCCTGGCGGGACCTGTCCGACACGGTCGCCGAGCGCGCGGTCGCGATCGGCTTCGCCCCGGACGGCCAGACCGGAGCAGTCGCCGCCGGCAGCGACCTGGCGCCGATCGGGCCCGGCCCGATCCCGGATCACGCCGTCGTGCGGGAGCTGTCCCAGCGCCTGGCCGACGTCGTCGAGCGCGTGCGCGGCCGGATGGAGCGCCTCGGCGAGCTCGACCTGCCCTCCCAGGACGTGCTGATCGAGGTCGCCCGCGAGCTCGAGAAGAACCTCTGGATGGTGCGCGCGCAGCTCCCCGGCGGTTGATCGACGGGAACACCGGCAAGGCCGGCCGGGAATAACCGCGCCGTGCCGGCGTTTCATCGTTCGATCAAGTAAAACTGAGGAAGGTGAACGATGAAGTCGGCTATTCACCCGCAGGTGCGCCCGGCGAGCGTCGTCTGCTCGTCGTGCGGGACGCGGTTCGAGACGCGATCGACCGCCGGGGATCTCGTGCTCGAGGTGTGCTCTGCCTGTCACCCGGCCTACACGGGCAAGACGAGAGCGGCCGCCGCCGGCAGCCGCGTCGAGTGGTTCGAGCGGCGCTACGGGCGCCGAGCGCGGGCGACCGCTTCCTGAGCGGCAGCGGCGCTCACCCGAGCGCCTTGTAGACGAGACGGGCGAGGGCGAGCACGTCCCCGCTCGGGTACTTGCCGTTGTCCCAGACGCCGGCGTCGAAGCCGGACTTCGTGAACGAGACGTTCGCGAACTGGAACTTCGGGTTCAGGTCGTAGGCGAAGCTTGCACCGCTCCCGAGGCCCGCCGGCCTCGTGAGCACCATCCCGGGCGGACCGCCCGACCCGCCCGAGGGCTGATGCGGGGCGATGTAGATCTCGAGGGTCGCCGGGCCGTGCTTGAAGGTGCAGATGCTCTGCTTGACGGCTCCGTCGGGGCGCGTGCTGCGGCTGCCGTGGAGCACGACACCCTTCAGCCCCGCCGCCGACGAGACCGCGGAGACCGACACGATCGTGCAAGGGTTCGGCACCGCCCCGGCGGCGACCGCGCCGACCGCCCATCCGGCGGCGAGCACCGCCGCCGCAACTCCCGACGCAACGTATGCACGCGCTCCAGACATCAGGCCACCCTTCGTTCGGGTTCGCAGGACGGCGCGATCATACGCCTGCCGGCCACCCGATTCCAGGCCGGCGGTCGAAAGACACGCAGCGGCGGGCCGCCGGCAGGTCTTCTCCCGGTCGGCGCGCCCGCTCAGCGCGTGCCGGCCCGCTCCCCGCGCGGCCCAGGCGCGGGCCCCGTAGCCGCCGGCGAGCGCTGGACATCGCTTCCCGGCTCTGGCGCGACTGTGGATATCGTGCGCCAGGGGCGATCTCCGCCTCGTCGGTCGTCAGCATGTCTCCCAGCGGCGCCATCTGGCTGATCGATCACGTCGACCACGTCTGCGGGCTCGCCGGGCCCGAGGACTACCCGCGGCTCGTCGAGGCCCCGGTGCGCCGGGGCCACGTGGGCGATCGCCTCGAGCGAGTCCTCTCCGGGAACTGGCTCCGCTTCCTCGGCGAGGCGCTGCCGTGAGGGTCGCGATCGTCGGCGGCGGCGTGATCGGCCTCGCCTGCGGCTGGTACCTGCGCCGCGAGGGCGCCTCGGTCGTCGTCCTGGAGCGCGACCGCTGCGGAGAGGCGGCCTCGCTCGGCAACGCGGGCTGGATCACGCCCGGGCTCTCGAACCCGATCCCGGCCCCCGGGGTGACGGCCCAGGCGCTGCGCTGGATGGTCAAGCCCGACAGCCCGCTCCTCCTGCGCCCCCGGCTCGATCCCGCCTTTGCCGGCTGGCTCTGGCGCTTCTGGCGCAGCGCGGGCCGGCGGCAGTACGTCGCCGGGATGCGGGCGCTGCTCGCGCTCAACGCGCGCACCCTCGAGCTCTACGACGAGCTTCGCGCCGACGGCGTCGAGTTCGAGTCGCACGCCGACGGCCTGCTGTTCTCTTCCTGACCGAGCAGGCGCTGCACGAGGAGCTCGAGGTCATCCGGGAGCTGCAGCGCGAGGGCTACCCCGGAGCCGTCAGGCAGCTCGGCGCAGCCGAGGCGCGGGCGCTCGACCCGGCGGTCGGGCACGGCGTCACGGGCGCCCTCCACGCCGACCTCGAGCGCCACGTCCGGCCCGAGACCGTGACCCGCGGGCTGAAGGAGGCGCTCGCAGCCGCCGGGGGCGAGATCCGGGAGCAGACCGAGGTGCACACGCTCGCGCGCGGCCGCGGCGGCTGGCGCCTCGGGACTGCCGCCGGCCCGGTCGAGGCCGACCGGGTGGTGGTCGCCGCCGGCGCGTGGACGAAGCGGGTCCTCGCTCCGCTCGGCGTCCCGGTACGCCAGGAGGCCGCGAAGGGCTACAGCATCACCGCGGCCGGCGAGGGCACGCGGCCGATCCATCCGCTCTACCTCGCCGAGGCCAAGGTCGGCTGCAGCCCGTTCGATGGAGGCGTCCGCCTGGCGGGGACGCTCGAGCTCGCAGGGATCGACCTCCGGATCGACCCTCGGCGGCTCGCGGCGGTCGCCCGCTCGGCCGACGCATACCTGAAGGACTGGCGGCCCGTCAGGCCCGAGCTCGAGTGGGCGGGGCTCCGGCCGCTTCCCGCCGACAGCCTGCCGCTGATCGGCCGCGCCCCGGGCCAGGAGGGCCTCTTCGTCGCGACCGGGCACGGGATGCTCGGAATCACGCTCGCGCCGGCCACGGGCGCGGCCCTCGCACCGCTCGTGCTGCACGACGAGGAGCGGCCCGAGCTCGCACCGTTCAGAATAGGGCGATGACCCCTCTCGATACGACAGCCGAGGGCCTGTTCCCGCTCGACGCCGAGCTCGACGAGCTGGCGCCGCAGCTCGTCGCCTGGCGGCGCCACCTGCACGCGCATCCCGAGCTCTCGTTCCACGAGCACGAGACCTCCGCGTTCGTGGCCGCGACGCTCGCGGAGTGGGAAGGGCTCGAGATCGGCCGGCCGACCGCGACGAGCGTGCTCGCCAGGCTGCGCGGCGCGCGCCCGGGGCCGGTCGTCGCGCTGCGCGCCGACATGGACGCGCTGCCGATCGTCGAGCAGAACACCTTCGAGTTCGCCTCGACGCGCGAGGGAGTCATGCACGCCTGCGGGCACGACGGGCACACCGCGATGCTCCTCGGGGCGGCCCGCCTGCTCGCTGCCCGGCGCGACCGTCTCGCGGGCGAGATCCGCTTCATCTTCCAGCACGCCGAGGAGCTCCCGCCGGGCGGCGCGCAGGAGCTCGTCGCCGCGGGAGCGATGGACGGGGTCGATGCCGTCGTCGGGTGTCACCTGATCTCGAACCTCGACACGGGCCTGCTCGCCGTCCTGCCCGGGCCCGAGCTCGCCGCCGCCGACATGTTCGAGATCACCGTCCAGGGGCGCGGCGGCCACGGAGCGCTGCCGCACGAGACGATCGACCCGATCGCCGTCGCCGCGCACCTCGTCACCGCGCTGCAGCAGATCGTCTCACGGCAGACCGATCCGCTCGAGAGCGTGGTCGTCTCGGTGACCCGGATCGCGGGCGGGTCGGCCAACAACATCATCCCGGAGTCCGTCGAGCTCGGGGGAACGGCCCGGACGTTCGTGCCGCGGCTCCGCGCCTCGGTTCACGCGTCGATCGAGCAGATCGCGCGCTCGGTCACGGCGGCATTCGGGGCGGGCTGCGAGTTCCGCTGGATCGAGGGATACGCGGCCGTCGCCAACGACCCGGAGGTCGCCGCCCTCGTGGCGCGCGAGGCGAGGGCCGTCCTCGGCGCGGACGGCGTCGTCGAGATCCCGCCGATCATGGGCGGCGACGACTTCTCGGCCTACCTCGAGCGGGCGCCGGGGGCCTACGCGCTCGTCGGGGCCCGCAGCGAGCGCGCCGGCTCCACCTACCCGCACCACCACCCGCAGTTCACCGTCGACGAGGCTGCGCTTCGCACCGGCACGGCCGTGCTCGCCCGCTCGGCGCTCGCCCTGCTCGCGCGCGGCTGACCCGGCTTCGACGTCGCCTCTCCCTCCCCGCCGCGCGGGCACCGCAGGAGGCACGGGAATATCGCTCTCACTTCAGTAGTTGAAGCTACTATGGAGTACGTAGCAACCCCGTGAAAGGTGATTCTGTGAGCTCATTGCTGCTTGTACCGCTCGACGACCTGGTCGTCTTCCCGAATATGAACGTCACGATCTCCGTCGACGTCGGCGACGAGGAGCGCGTGCTGCTCGTCCCGCGTCACGACGGCGAGTACGCCAGGGTGGGGACGGTCGCCGAGGTCGGCGAGCGTGTCCGCCTGCCCGGCGGCGGCCGCGCCGTCAGCCTGGCCGGCCTACACCGCGCCGAGCTCGGCGCCGCCCACACCGATCCGCAGGGTCAGCTGCGGGTCGAGGTCGTGGAGCGCCCCGACGAGGAGCCGCCCGGCATCAAGACCCGCGAGCTCGAGCGCGAGTACCGCGCGACGGTCGAGGAGATCCTCGAGCTGCGCGGGGACGACGGCCGCATCTCGGCCTTCGTGCGCGCGATCCGCGAGACCGGCACGCTGGCCGACACGGCCGCCTACGCTCCCGAGACGAGCTTCGACCAGAAGATCGAGCTGCTCGAGGCGCTCGACCCGGTCGAGCGGCTGACGATCGCGCTTCGCCTGCAGCGCGAGCGGCTGGCCGAGCTCCAGGTGCGCCGCCGCATCCGCGACGACGTCGAGGAGGGCGCGGCGAAGCAACAGCGCGAGTACGTGCTGCGCAAGCAGCTCGAGTCGATCCGCAAGGAGCTCGGCGAGGACGACGGCTCGGCCTCCGAGGACTACCGGCAGAAGATCGCCGAGTCCGAGCTGCCCGAGAAGGTGCGCGAGCAGGCCGAGCGCGAGGCCGCCCGGCTCGAGCGGATCGGCGACCAGAACGGCGAGTCCTCGATGATCCGCAACTACCTCGACTGGCTGCTCGCGATCCCGTGGGGCAAGCGCTCCGAGGAGCGGCTCGACCCCGTGAACGCCCGCGAGGTGCTCGACGCCGACCACGCCGGGCTCGAGGACGTGAAGGACCGGATCGTCGAGTACCTGGCCGTGCGCAAGCTCCGGCAGGAGCGCGGCATCGCCGAGGACAAGCGCTCCGGGGCGATCCTGACCCTGATCGGCCCGCCCGGGACCGGCAAGACGTCGGTCGGCGAGTCGATCGCCCGGGCCCTGAACCGCGAGTTCGTCCGCATGTCGCTCGGCGGCATCCGCGACGAGGCCGAGATCCGCGGCCACCGCCGCACCTACATCGGCGCGCTGCCGGGCCGGCTCGTCCGCGCCCTGCGCGACGCCGGGACGATGAACCCCGTCATCCTGCTCGACGAGGTCGACAAGGTCGGCGCCGACTGGCGCGGCGACCCCTCCGCGGCCCTGCTCGAGGTGCTCGACCCGGCCCAGAACCACTCGTTCCGCGACCACTACCTCGACGTCGAGCTCGACCTCTCCGAGGTCGTCTTCCTCGCCACCGCCAACGTGGCGGAGACGATCCCGGGGCCGCTGCTCGACCGGATGGAGGTGATCCGCTTCGACGGGTACACGACCGACGAGAAGGTCGCGATCGCCCGCGGCTACCTCTGGCCGCGCCAGCGCGACCGCGCCGGCCTGCTCGAGGAGGAGGTCTCGGTCGACGAGGCGACGCTGGAGCTGGTCGTCTCGCAGTACACGCGCGAGGCGGGCGTCCGGCAGCTCGAGCGCGAGCTCGGCAAGCTGCTGCGGAAGACCGCGACGAAGCTCGCCACCGGCGCCGCCGAGGCTCCGCTCGAGCTCGACGAGGCGGCGGTGCGCGACGCGCTCGGGCGGCAGAGGTTCTTCCAGGAGGCCGCCGAGCGCACCGCGGTCGCGGGCGTCGCGACCGGCCTCGCGGTCACGGGCACCGGCGGGGACGTCCTCTTCGTCGAGGCGACCCGCATGCAGGGCAGCGAGGGGCTCGTCCTCACCGGGCAGCTGGGAGACGTGATGAAGGAGTCGGCGCGGATCGCGCTCTCCTACGTCCACTCGCACGCCGGCGAGCTCGGCCTCGAGGAGGAGGCGTTCGACAACGCGAGCTTCCACCTGCACGTGCCGGCGGGCGCGATCCCGAAGGACGGCCCGAGCGCCGGGATCACGATGACGACGGCACTGGCCTCGCTCCTGACCGGTAGGCCCGTGAAGCACACGGTCGGCATGACCGGCGAGGTCACGCTGCAGGGCCGCGTGCTCCCGATCGGCGGGCTGAAGCAGAAGGTGCTCGCCGCCCACGCGGCCGGGCTGACCGACGTGATCATCCCGGAGCGAAACCGCGCCGATCTCGACGACGTCCCCGAGGACGTCCGGCGCGAGATGTCGTTCCACCCGGTGATGAGCCTCGACGAGGTGCTCGCGCTCGCGCTGGAGCAGCAGCCGACCGCCCGCGACGCGCATGCGCTGTCGTAGCTGCAGCCCGCTTCCCGAGGAGGTCCGCCGCGCGGCGGACCTCCTCGAGCGCCGCTGGACGGTGTCGATCCTCGTCGCCTCGCACGAGGGCGCGGTGCGCTTCAACGAGTTCCTCCAGATGCTGGGAAGCGTGCCGCCCGCGACGCTCGCGAGCCGGCTCGCCGAGCTCGAGCGGGCCGGCGTGCTCGAGCGGGACGTGATCGACGCTCGCCCGCCGCGGGTCGAGTACCGGCTCACTCCGCGCGGCCGGCGCCTCGGCACCGTCGTGACGGCCCTCCAGACCTTCGCCGACGGCGGCTGAGATGGCGGCGCTGGAGCCCGCAGGCGGCCCGGCGAGGGACCTCGGCGACGGGGTGCTGATGCCGGTGCTCGGCCTGGGCGTGTGGCAGATCCCCGCCGGGCGAGAGACCGAGCAGGCAGTCGAGTGGGCGCTCGAGGCGGGCTACCGCCACGTCGACACCGCGACCTACTACCGCAACGAGCAGGGCGTCGGGGCCGCGCTGGCGCGGAGCGGGCTCCCGCGCGAGCAGGTATTCGTGACCACCAAGTGGCTGCCCGTGCTCCGCTCGCCGGCACGCGAGCTGGCGCGCAGCCTCGAGCGGCTGAAGCTCGACTTCGTCGACCTCTACCTGATCCACTGGCCGGCGGCTCTGCGGGCAGCGCGGGCCTGGAAGGACTTCGAGGCGCTGCGCAAGCAGGGCCTCGCCCGCGCGATCGGCGTCAGCAACTACGGCGCGGGCCTGCTCGCGCGCACGGTCGCGGGGGCGGCGATCCCTCCCGCCGTCGACCAGGTGAGGTTCAGCCCGCTTCATTTCCGTCCCGCGATCCTCGAGCGCTGCGAACGCGAGGGGGTCGTGCTCGAGGCCTACAGCCCGCTGGCCCGCGGCCGCGGAGTCGGCAACCCGGTGATCGCCGGGATCGCGGCGCGGCTCGATCGGACCCCGGCGCAGGTGATGCTCCGCTGGGCCGTCCAGCACGGCGCGGTCGTGATCCCGAAGTCGTCCCGCCGGGAGCGCATCCACTCGAACGCGCAGATCTTCGACTTCGAGCTCGATCAGGGCGACATGCAGGCGCTCGACCGGCTCGACCCGAAGGCCCGCTGAGACGCCTCCCGCCGGCCGAGCCCGTACGACCGACGGTCGGTCAGCGCCTGCCGGCTGCGAGGTTTTCCGCAACGGCGAGCGGGCACTTACCGATGACGTGCGCCGCCGGTCGGTCTTAGCTTCAGGCACAACCCGAAGGAGGCCGAGACGGACAGCAAGGTGCTGGTTGCCTTTCCCTCCGGGGACGACCGGGCGAAGGCCGTCGCCGAGGCGATCGCCGCAGGGCTCGCCGACTGCTCGCTCGCAGCCGACGTCGTCGACGACGATTGCGTCACCAGCCTGAGCCACTACGCCGCCCTGGTGCTCGGCACGCCGCGCGGCAGGGACTCCGAGCTCCACCCACCCAAGCTCGTGTGGATCGAGCCGCAGCTCCAGCAGGCCCTGCCGGTCGCGGTGTTCGGGGTCGAGCCCCGGCCGCTCGACGAGCAGGGGCGCGCCGCTTCGCGCGCGCACCTCGAGCACGCCCTCACGCACATGCCCTGGCTCTACCCTCTGGCCGTCGAGGTCTTCAGCGCGGCGCCCCGGGACGAACAGCCCGCTCCCGGGCGGTCCACCCCGGCGCTCGGCCTGCTCGACCGGGAGGCAATCCGCGCCTGGGCGCACACGCTCCCCGGCCTGCTCGGGCTTCCGGTCCCCGTCGGCTGACCGCGGGAACCGGGCGGCCGCTTGTAAGCGGCCGTCCGCACGCGATAGGCTCGGGCCCTGCGGCGCTTGCTTCACATCGGGATCTGTGCGGCCATCGCGCTCCTCGCGGCGGGGACGGGAGCCGCGCCTGCGCTGACGAGCCCCGCCGCCTCCGCCGCCGGGTGCAGCGGACCGGTTCTCCACGACCGCTACGACGGCTTCCACATCGGCGTTCCGGCAGGCTGGAACCTCGCCACCCTCGGCGGGATCATCGCCGTCTACCAGGACCCGGGAGCCACGATCGAGGCGATCGTCTCGCCGGCGATCCTGACGAGGACCCTGACCCCCGCGCGCCTCTTCGCCGCAACGGCGTCCGAGCTCTCGAAGATCGCCAGGTCGGACGGAAACCGGCTGGTGTTCAAGATCACGGGCACGAAGGGCGGCCTGCCGCAGGCGACCGTCAGCGGTCATGCCGGCAACTCGCCGATCTCCGGCGTCGCGAGCGTCTTCCTGCTTCCCGAGGCGACGGCGCACGGATCGCAGCTCGCGGTGTTCTCCGGGTACTGGGCGCGGACGGCCAGGCTCGCCGCCGAGCGCTCGAAGCTCGCGGCGGTCGGGGCGTGCTACGGCCCGCAGCCGGGAACGCTCTTCCGGATCGTCAAGGACGCGGCCTTCACCTACCCGATACCGCCCGGCTGGACGGTCAGCGAGGGCACGGACAACCTGTTCGTCAGCCAGGGCCCCGACGCATCCGCGAACTACATCTTCTGGCGGGCCCTGACCTCGAGCGAAGGCGTGACCGACGACCAGTCGATGCTCAGGTACACGCTGGCCAAGGTCGGGATCACGATCGGATCCGTGATCGGCACCGTCTCGCTCCCGAACACGACCACCGCCGCCGGCGGGACGAGCCAGGTCGAGCGGGTCGAGTTCCTCGGCACGCTCAACGGCTCCCACGGCCTCGAGCACGTCCACGTGATCGCAACGGTCGTCAGCACCTCCGGCGCCGGCATCAGCTCGGGCGCCGTCCGGCTGGCGATCGCGACGACGAACCTCTGGAACTCGCTGCGCGGGGCGCTGATCCTCGTCACCAACGGCATCCAGCACGACTTCGCCCAGGACGACGCGGAGCTGCGCCAGGTGCAGCAGCAGCTCGAGAGCTTCGG
Organism: uncultured Actinomycetes bacterium; assembly: GCA_963796625.1. Classification (GTDB taxonomy): domain Bacteria; phylum Actinomycetota; class Thermoleophilia; order Gaiellales; family Gaiellaceae; genus PALSA-600. The sequence goes on along the minus strand of CAWCME010000002.1, from coordinate 221,871 downwards.
CCAGCAGGTGCAGGGCTTCGACTACGCCCTGAACGGCAACGACCTCGTCCAGAACACGGCGACCGGGGAGCAATTCGAGGCCCCCTACAGCGCCTTCGACCAGAGCGGTCCCGACGGCCCCGGCTACTACAGCGGGTCGCCGGGGAACCTGCAGAAGCTGAACGTGATCACCCCCCAGTAGGGGCGGCGCGCCCGCGCTCCGGCTGTCGGACACGGCTCGGGCGGCGAGCCTAGACGCGATCGAGGCCCACGTAGTTCTCGGCGAGCATGGTCGCGGCGGCGGTCGAGGTGGTGAGGTAGCGGAGCTGGGAGAGCTGCAGCGCCCGCCCGAAGTCGCCTGCCTCCTCGTCGCGATGCAGCATCGAGGTCATCCACCAGGAGAAGTGCTCGGCGCGCCAGACCCGGCGCAGGCAGGCGGCCGAGTAGGCGTCGAGGCCGCGACGGTCGCCCCGCGCGTACCAGTCGACGAGCGCCTCTGCCAGGACCCCGACGTCCGCGAGCGCGAGGTTGAGCCCCTTCGCGCCGGTCGGCGGCACGATGTGGGCGGCGTCGCCCGCGAGGAAGAGGCGCCCGTGCTGCATCGGCTCGGCCACGAAGCTCCGCATCCCGGTCACCCCCTTCTCGAGCACCGGGCCCTCGCGCAGCGTCCAGCCCTCGATCCCGAGCCGCGCCTGGAGCTCCGCCCAGATCCGGTCGTCGGGCCACTCGCCGATCTCCTCGTCGGGGCGGCACTGCACGTAGAGGCGCGAGAGCTGCGGCGAGCGCAGGCTGAGCAGCGCGAAGCCGCGGTCGCTGTGGGCGTAGACGAGCTCGTCGTTCGAGGGCGCGACCGCCGCGAGGATCCCGAGCCAGCCGAACGGATAGTCGCGCTCGAACGTCCGCAGGATCCCGGCGGGAACCGCCTGCCGGCAGACGCCGTGGAAGCCGTCGCAGCCCGCGACGACGTCGCACTCGAGCCGGTGCTCGGCGCCGCCGTGGTGGAAGTCGATCACCGGCCGGTCGCTCTCGAGCTCCCGGACGCCGACGTCGCCGACCTCGAACAGGAGCGGCGACCCGGTCGCGAGCCGCGCGGCGATCAGGTCCTTGACCACCTCGGTCTGGCCGTAGATGACGATCGAGCGGCCGCCCGCGAGCTCGCTGAGCGGGATCCGATGGCGCTCGCCCTCGAACTGCAGCTCGATCCCGTGGTGGACGATCCCCTCGCGCCGCATCCGCTCGCCCACCCCGGCGTCGTGCCAGCAGGTCGGCCGTCCCCTGCTCGAGCACGCCGGCGCGGATCCGCTGCTCGACGTACTCGCGGCTTCGGCTCTCGAGCACGACCGACTCGATCCCGGCCTGCTCGAGCAGGCGGCCGAGCGTCAGCCCGGCCGGGCCCGCGCCGACGATCCCGACCTGGGTGCGCACTCAGGCCCCGGGCCGCTCGAACAGCGCCGCCTGGCCCTGCCCGACGCCGACGCACAGCGTCGCGAGCCCGTAGGCGACCGCCGCGGCGGCGCAGCTCGTGGAGGAGGGAGACGACGAGCCGCGCGCCGCTCATCCCGAGCGGGTGGCCGATCGCGATCGCGCCGCCGTTCACGTTCACCTTCGCCGGGTCGAGCCCGAGCTCCCTGATCACCGCGACGCTCTGGGAGGCGAAGGCCTCGTTCAGCTCGACGAGGTCGAGGTCGCCGGCGCCCACGCCCGTCCGCTCGAGCAGCCTGCGCACGGCGGGAACCGGGCCGATCCCCATCACCCGCGGATCGACCCCGGCAACCGCGCTCCCGCAGAACACCCCGAGCGGCTCCGCGCCGAGGGAGCGGGCACGCTCCTCGCTCGCGATCACGACCGCGGCAGCGCCGTCGTTGATCCCGCTGGCGTTCCCGGCGGTCACCGTCCCGCCGGGGCGGAAGGCCGGCTTCAGCGCGGCGAGCTTCTCCGCGCTCGTGTCCGGCCGCGGATGCTCGTCACGGTCGAGATCGCCCACCGGGACGAGCTCGTAGGCGAAGCGCCCCGCGTCCTGGGCCGCCGCCCAGCGGCTGCTGCGACTCGAGCGCGAAGGCGTCCTGGTCCTCGCGCGAGACGTGCCAGCGCTCGGCGACGTTCTCGCCCGTCTCGCCCATCGACTCGAGCGGGAATAGCTCCTCGAGCCGCGGGTTCGGGAAGCGCCAGCCGAGCGTCGTGTCGTAGAGCGTCGCGTCGCCGCGTGCATAGGCCCGCTCCGGCTTCGCCGTCACGAGCGGCGCCCGGGTCATCGACTCGACGCCGCCCGCGACGAACAGGTCGCCGTCCCCGGCGACGACCGCATGGCAGGCGCCGACGACCGCGGCAAGCCCCGACGCGCAGAGCCGGTTCACGGTCACGCCGGCGACCGACTCGGGCAGCCCGGCGAGCAGCGCGGCCATCCGGGCGACGTTGCGGTTGTCCTCGCCGGCCTGGTTGGCACACCCGAACCAGACGTCCTCGATCTCCCCTGGGTCGGCCCCGGAGCGCTCGACCGCCGCCCCGATCGCGATCGCCGCGAGGTCGTCCGGCCGGACGGCCGCGAGCGACCCGCCGTAGCGCCCGACGGGCGTCCGGACGGCCGAGACGACGACGGCGCGGCTCATCCCTCCTCCAGCACCTGCTCGGCGATCGCGAACGCCGAGTTCGCGGCCGGGACGCCGCAGTAGACCGCGCACTGGAGGAGCACCTCCTTGATCTCGTCCGGCGTCAGGCCGTTCCGGAGCGCGGCGCGGACGTGCAGCGCCAGCTCGTCGTCGCGGCCGAGCGCGACCAGGGCCGTCAGCGTGATCGCGCTGCGCAGCTTCCGGTCGAGCCCGGGCCGCGACCAGATCTCGCCCCACGCGTAGCGCGTGATCAGATCCTGGAAGTCGGCGGTGAACTCGGTCGTGCGGGCGACGGCCCCGTCGACGTGCTCGTCGCCGAGCACCTCGCGGCGCACCTTCATCCCTCGCTCGTGCTGCTCGTCGCTCATCGATCCTCCCGGTAGAAGGCCAGCGCACGGTCGACCAGGGCGCCGGCGGCGCCGAGCCCGCCGGCCGGGTCGAGGGCCCGCGCGAGCTCGCCGGCGTCGAGGCCGGCCGGAGGAGCGGCCCCCAGCTCCTCCGCGAGCGTCCGCCCGTTCCCGGCGGCCTGCACGAGCAGCCGCGCGGCCTCCTCCCTGCCGAGCAGGAACGCGAAGCGCTCGCTGAGCACGGCGCCGCCGGTCAGATCGAGATTGGCGCGCATCCGCGCCGGATCGACCGCGAGCCCCTCCAGCACGCCGCGGATCGCCGCCGCCGCGCCGCCGGCCGAGGCGAGCCCCGAGCTGAGCGCGCTCCACTCCGCCTGCCAGGCGCCGACCGCGCGCTCGTGCTCCTGGACGAGGCTCTCCGTCAGCGTCGCGGCGGCGGCGCGGGCCTGACGCGCGCAGGCGCCTGCGATCGCCGAGCCGACGGGGTTTCGCTTGTGCGGCATCGTCGACGAGCCGCCCCCGCCGGCGGGCTCGGAGACCTCGCCGACCTCGGTCTGCTCGAGCAGCGCAACGTCGAGTCCGATCTTCGCCGCCACGCCGGCCGCCACGGCGAGCGCGCCGCCGAGCTCGGCGATCCGGGTCCGGTCGGTGTGCCAAGGGATCGGCGGCTCCGGCAGCTCGAGCTCGGCCGCGTACTGCGAGACGACCGCGGGCCCGTCGGCTCCGAGCGCCGAGAGCGTCCCCGCGGCGCCGCCGAGCTGGACCGCGAGCCCGCCCTCCCTGAGCGCGGCGAGCCGGTCTCGCGCCGTAACGGCCGCGACGAGCCAGCCGGCGGCCTTGGCGCCGAACGTCGTCGGGACCGCCTGCTGGAGGAGCGTCCGCGCTGGCCATCGGCGTCAGGCGGTGCTCCTCGGCGAGCCGCGCGCAGGCGGCGGCAACCCCGTCGAGCTCCTCGACGATCAGCCCGAGCGCCCGCGAGGCGACGAGCATCGCAGCGGAGTCGACGATGTCCTGGCTCGTTGCGCCGTAGTGGACGAAGGCCGCGGCCTCGCCGCCGACCGCTCGCGCAGCGCGCGCACGAGCGGCTCGGCCGGGTTTCCCGCCCACCGCCCCGCCGCCGCGACCTCGCCGGCGTCGAAGAGCTCGGCCCGGCAGGCATCGGCGATCGGCCCGGCCACGTGCGCCGGGATCACCCCCGCGATCGCCTCGGCGTTCGCGAGCGCCCGCTCGGCGTCGAGCATCGCCTCGAGCCAGGCCCGGTCGGAGACCGCCGCCCGGAGGCCGGCGGGAACGAGGACGGCGTCGAAGGTCACAGCGCGAAGAAGACGGTCTCGCCGTCGCCCTGGAGCCGGATGTCGAACCGGAGCGAGCCGTCCGGCTCGGGAACGGCGATCAGCGTCTCCCGCCCGGCCGGATCGATCCGGCCGAGCACCGGGTCGCCGGCGTTCGCCTCGAGCTCGTCGGGGAAGTACATTCGCGTCACGAGCCGCTTGAGCAGGCCGCGGGCGAAGATCCCGAGCTCGAGGTGCGGCGCCTGCAGCCCGCCCTCCGGCCACGGCACCGGTCCGGGCTTGACGGTGACGAGCCCGAACCGCCCGCCGTCGCGGGTGTCGCTGCGGCCGAACCCCACGAAGCCCCCGCGGCCGTAGCGCCCGTCAGGCCCCGCCTGCCACACCTCGACCAGCCCGTCCGGCACCGGCTCCCCTGCCCCGTCGAGCAGCAGGCCGTGCACGCGCAGCGCCCCGGGGCTCTCCGGCGCGACCAGCTCCGGCCCGATCGCGTCGCCGACCAGGCCGATGTGCAGGTACGGCCCGACGGTCTGGGAGGGCGTCCGGCCCAGGCGAGGCTCAGTCATCGTCGAGCGGCGTCGCCTCCGCGCCGCGGAGCACGATGTCGAACCGGAAGCCGAGCGCCCACTCCGGCACCGTCGTCTCGAGGTCGAAGGTCGAGATCAGGCGCGCGCGCGCCTTCGGGTCGCGGATCGAGCCGAAGATCGGGTCGTAGGCGAAGAGCGGGTCGTCCGGGAAGTACATCTGGGTCACGAGCCGCTGCAAGAACGCGCGGCCGAAGAGCGAGAAGTGGATGTGGGCCGGACGCCAGGCGTTCGGGTGGTTCAGCCACGGGTAGGAGCCCGGCTTGATCGTCACGAAGCGGTACCGCCCCTCGGCGTCGGTCAGGCACCGGCCGGCGCCGTCGAAGTTCGGGTCGAGCGGAGCGTCGTGGCGGTCGACGTCGTGGCGGTACCGCCCCGCCGCGTTCGCCTGCCAGATCTCGACCAGCGCGTCCCGGACCGGGCGCCCGTCCTCCTCGAGCACCCGCCCGCCGACGACGATCCGCTGGCCCTGCGGCAGCGCCTGGTGGCGGCGGGTCAGGTCGTGGTCGAGCTCGCCGATCGAGTCGTGGCCGTAGACGGGAGCCGTCAGCTCCGAGAGCGTGTGGGGCAGCAGGAGCAGCGGCCGCTTCGGGGCCCGCAGGCGCGTGCCGACGTAGTCCTCGAACAGGTAGGGCGGGTCGACCCCGTCCGCCTGGCCGTCCTCGACCTCGACCAGCCTGCGCTCCATCACGCGCCATTCTCCCCGCCCGCCGTCTTCAGCGCGCGCAGCGCCGCCAGCTCGGGCCCCGAGGGCGGGTCGCTCGTGACGAGGCGCTCCGAGACGCGCAGGTCCCAGCCGGTCGCCTCGCGGGCCTCGCGGGCGGTGACTCCCGGGTGCACGGCGGTCAGCGTCAGCTCGCAGCTCTCCGGATCCGGCTCCAGCACGCCGAGGTCGGTGATCACGGACGTGACCCCCCTGCCCGTGAAGCCGAGGCGCTCCCGCTCGCCCGGGCCGTCGCCGAAGCCGACCGTCGAGCGGAAGTCGAGCCGCTCGACGAAGCTCCGCGACGACTGACGGAGCAGCACGAAGGTCTCCCGGCACGATGCCGCGATCTCGGGCGCCCCGCCCCCGCCGGGCAGCCGCACCCTGGGCCGGTCATAGTCGCCGATGACCGTGCTGTTCAGGTTCGCGAACCGGTCGATCTGGGCGGCGCCGAGAAAGCCGACGTCGATCCGCCCACCCTGCAGCCAGTAGGCGAAGATCTCGGGGACGGACACGACCGCGTCGGCCGTCTCCGCCAGCTCGCCGTCCCCGATCGAGAGCGGCAGCCGCTCGGGCTTCGCGCCGATCGTGCCGCTCTCGTAGATCAGGACGCAGCGGGGCGCGTGCGTCGTCCGGGCGAGGTTCGCGGCCCGGCTCGGCAGGCCGATCCCGACGAAGCAGGCCATCCCGTCGCGCAGCCGCCGGGCGGCGGCGACGGCCATCATCTCGTCGGCGTTGTACCCCGCGCCGGTCACGCGAACGCTCTCACCTCGTCCAGGCTCCGCCGGTACTCCTCGATGCCGGCGGTGTCGAGCACGTGCCGCTTCAGCCACGCGGCGAACAGCTCGCGGTCGCGGCTGATCGCGTCCCACTCGACGTAGAAGGCGTTGTCGCGGTCGTAGTAGCCGTGGGCGTACGAGGGATGCGCGCCCCCGGGGGCGAGCGCGACGGCGGTGATCGCCCACGAGGGAAGCACGATCGCACCGGGGCGCGGCTCGAGCTCGCGGACGATCTCCTCGACGGTGACGAGCGAGCGCCGCGCGGCGAGCACGGTCTCCTTCTGGACGCCGGCGATCCCCCAGATCTGGACGTTGCCGCTCCTGTCGGCCTGCTGCGCGTGGACGATCCCGACGTCGGGCCGCAGCGCGGGCACCGCCGAGAGCAGCTCGCCGGTGAACGGGCACTCGATCGAGGCGACTCGCGTCCGCCCCTCGAGGTCGGTGCCGCGATAGCCGCGCAGGACGCCGAACGGCAGGTTCGCGGCTCCGGCCGCGTAGGCGGTCGCCATGCCGGCGTGCGAGTGCTCCTCGAGCTCGAGCGGCGCCGGCCAGCCGTTCTCGACCGCGTCGCGGAACCGGTGCAGCGAGCCGACGCCGGGATTGCCGCCCCAGGAGAAGATCAGCTTCCGCGCGCAGCCGGCGCCGATCAGCTGGTCGTAGATCACGTCGGGCGTCATCCGCACGAGCGTCAGCTCGCGGCGCCCGAGCCGCACGATCTCGTGCCCGGCAGCGTGCGGGATCAGGTGCGTGAACCCCTCGAGCGCGACGGTCTGCCCGTCCTGGACGAGCTCGCCGACTGCCTCGTTGAGGGTGACGATCTCTGCCATGCCTAGAAGGGGAACGGATGGGTGCCGCTCTGGACGGTGACCCAGCGCAGCTCGGTGAACTCGTCGACGACGGCCTGTCCGCCGAAGCGGCCGAAGCCGGAGTCCTTGACCCCGCCGAACGGCATCTGCGGCTCGTCGCCGACCGACTGGTCGTTGACGTGGACGATCCCCGCGTCGATCTGCTGGGCGAGGGCGAACCCGCGGTCCGGGTTCGAGGTGATGATCCCGGCGCTGAGACCGTAGCGGTCGCGTTCGCGCGCTCGACGGCCTCCTCGGCGCTGTCGACGACCTCGATCGCCGCGACCGGCCCGAACGTCTCGAGCCGGGCGAGGTCGGAGTCGGCGGGGACGTCGGCGATGAGCGTCGCCTGGAAGCAGGGGCCGTCCGCCTCCCCGCCCGCGAGCACGGTCGCGCCGGCGGCGACGGCGTCGTCGACCCGCTGCTTGACGAGCTGCAGCGCGTCGCCGGTGATCAGCGGCCCGATGATCGTGTCCGGCTCCTTCGGGTCGCCGGCCTTGAGCCCGCCCGTCTTCGCCGCCAGCCGGGCGGTGAACTCGTCGGCGATCGGCCGCTCGACGATGATCCGGCGAGCCGACATGCAGATCTGGCCCTGGTGCAGGTAGGCGCCGAAGGCCGAGGCGGAGACGGCGTAGTCGAGGTCGGCGTCGGCGAGCACGACGAGCGGGTTCGAGCCGCCGAGCTCGAGCAGCACGCGCTTGAGGTTCCGGCCCGCGGCCTCGGCGAGCCGGCGCCCGGTCGCGGTCGAGCCGGTGAAGTTGATCCGCCGCACGGCCGGGTTCTCGACCAGCTCGTCGCCGATCGGGCCGGCCTCGCCGGGGGCGTGGGTGACGATGTTCAGCGCCCCTGCCGGCAGCCCCGCCTCGGCGAAGATCTCGCCCCAGATCAGACCGCCCGAGTAGGGCGACCACTCCGACGGCTTGAGGACGACCGTGTTCCCGAGCGCGAGCGGCGCCGCGATCGAGCGCGCAGACAGGATCAGCGCCGCGTTCCAGGGCGCGATCGCGCCGACGACCCCGACCGGCCGGCGGATTCCCATCGCGAGCGTCCCGGGGTGGTCGGACGGGATCACCTGGCCGAGCGGCGCGTAGGCGAGCGCCGCCGCCTGCCGGAACAGGCCGGGGACGAACCCCATCTGGAACATCCCGAAGCCGAAGGTGCAGCCGGTCTCGCGGGCAAGCCACGAGACGACCTCGTCCCGGCGCCGCTCGAGGATGTCGGCGGCGGCCAGGAAGACGCGCTGGCGCTCGGCGGGCACCGTCCCCGCCCAGCCCGGCGCCGCCGCCGCGGCCGCCGCGACCGCCCGCGCCGCGTCGGCCCGCGTGCCGGCGGAGACTCGCGCGACGACCTCGCCGCTGAACGGGTCGAGGTCCTCGAACGAGCCGCCCTCGGCGCTCTCGACCCGGTCTCCGCCGATGAACTGCCTGAGTTCGCTCACCGCGCTCATTCCTCGCTCCTCTCGCTCGCTCGCGCCGTCTTCGGGACGGCCCCGCTCGTCTGCCCGCACTCGCGCCCCGCGCCGCCCGGTCGATCCGGTCGACCTGGTGGAAGGCCGCCGGCCGCTCGACGGGGAACCCCCGGCACGTTCACTCGGCCCCCTTCGCCGCCGCCCGGTCGAGCCGGTGCAGCCTGTACCCGACCGGGAGCAGCCGGATGCCGTAGCGATCGCGCACCGTTCCCCAGAGGCCGCGCGGCAGCAGCAGCGCGAACAGGATCGCCGTCGCGCCGAGGCCGACGAGGTACCAGACGCCGTTGTTGCCGTAGTGGTTCTGGATCAGGAAGAGCACGATCGCCCCGATGATCGGCCCCTCGAAGGTGCCGAGCCCGCCGACGAGCACCATGAAGATCATGTACGCCGTCCACTTGACGCCGAAGATCGACGTCGGCTCGATGAAGAGCGTGTTGGCGAGCGTCATCGCGCCCGCGCCGCCGCAGCCGGCGGCGGCGAGGACGAACAGGATCCGCTTCCCGGCGACGACGCGCACCCCGAGCGAGGCGGCCGCCTCCTCGTCGTCGCGGATCGCCTGCAGCGAGGCGCCGAGGCGGCTGCGCAGGAGCACGAACAGGAGCCCGAGGAAGAACGCGGTCATCCCGAGCGTCAGCCAGTAGGTGTACTCCTGCCGCTGGCTCGGCGTGTAGTAGTTGAGGGCGATCAGCGACGTGCCGGTGCCGGCGCCGAGCGACTGGTCGAGCGAGACCAGGATCGCCGCGACCTCGGCGACGACCCACATCCCGATCGCGAACTGCGCCCCGCGGAACCGCAGGACGAGGAACGAGAGCGGGATCGAGATCGCGCCGCAGAAGAGCGCCGCGACGATCATCGCGCGGTAGGGGTTCATGTTGTGGTTGACGAGCCAGACGGTGCCGTACGCGCCGAGCCCGATGAACGCCTGCTGCCCGACCGAGACGAGGCCGCCGTAGCCGGCGAGCGCGTTCCACATCGCGGCGAGCAGGACGAGGATCAGCAGCGTCGTCAGCTTCTGGGTCGCGTTCGAGCTCAGCGACGACCGGGACGAAGACCAGCGCCACGACGAGCGCACCGAAGGAGCCCGTGAACCCGGCCGAGAGCCGGTTCCAGCGCTGGACGACGAGGCCCGTCATACGGTCGCGCCCCTGACGCGGAAGAGGCCGCCCCGCGGCGAGGCGAGCACGGCGAGGAAGACGAGGTGGCCCGCCGAGCACCGAGTACTGCGGGTTGATCTGCGCGCCGATCGTCTGGGCGACGCCGAGCACGATCCCGCCGGCGAGCGTGCCCCAGAGCGAGCCGAAGCCGCCGATCACGACCGCCTCGAAGGCGAAGATCAGCTGGGTCGGCCCCGTGAACGGGTCGAAGGTCGAGCGGATCGCCGAGGAACATCCCGGCGACGGCCGCGATCGCGACCGCGATCGCGGTCGCCCGCGCGTACACCGCCCGCGAGTCGATGCCGACGAGCTCGGCCGTGTCCGGGTCCTGCGCCGTCGCCCGCATCTGGCGTCCGGCCTGGGTCGCTGAGAGGAACAGCTGCAGCCCGCCGAGGATCGCGATCGCCGACGCCGAGCGTGAGCGCGCCGAGCGCCGAGATCGAGATCTGGTTCGTGATCTGCCAGCTCGCGGTCGCGACCGACCCGGCGTCTGCCGCCGAGCGAGCGCACGTCGGGCGAGAAGCCCTCGAGCAGCAGGTTCTGGATCACGATCGAGAGCCCGAACGTCGTCAGCAGCGGCACGAGCAGGCCCGAGCGGAGGCTGCGCTCGAGCATCGTGCGCTGGAGCACGTAGCCGACGATCAGCATCACCGGCAGCACGGGCACGAGCGCGAGGAACGGCGAGGCGTTCCAGTGGTCGAGCACGACCAGGATCAGGTAGGCGCCGAGCACCGCGAGGTCGCCGTGGGCGAGGTTGATGATCCGCATCACGCCGAACATCAGCGCGAGCCCGCAGGCGAGCAGCGCGTAGAAGCCGCCGAGCAGGACGCCCTGGACGACGGCGTTCACCCAGGTCAACCCGCCGCCCTCCCGCGGCGCAGCCCGAAGTAGGCCTCGGTGATCTGCTCGCGCGTCAGCTCGCCGCCGGCGCCCTCGAGCACGAGCCGGCCCTCGAGCATGCAGACGACGCGCGTCGGCGACGCGCCGTCGCGCGCGTCGAGGTCCTGCTCGACGAGCACGACCGTCGCCCCTTCGCCGATCACGGTCTCGAGCGAGCGGTAGACGGCTTCGACGGCGACCGGCGCGAGGCCGAGCGAGACCTCGTCGAGCAGCAGCAGGCGCGGGTTCGTCATCAGCGCGCGCCCGATCGCGGTCGCCTGCTGCTCGCCGCCCGACAGGGTCGCCGCCCGCCGCTGCCGCAGCGGCTGCAGCAGCGGGAACGCCTCGAGCACCGGTCTCGACCGTCCAGCGCCCGGGGCGGCTTCGGCTGCTCGGCGACGAGCAGGTTCTCCTCGACCGTCAGGTTCGGGAACAGCCGCCGGCCCTCCGGGACGAGCGCGATCCCCATCCGCACGCGGTCGTGAGCGCGCACGCGCGTGATGTCGGCGCCGTCGAAGAGCGACGCGTCCCGCGGCCGGCCGGTGGGCTCCCGCGATCGTCCGCAGGAGCGTCGTCTTGCCGGCGCCGTTCGCGCCGACGAGCGCGACCGTCTCGCCCTCGGCGACCTCGAGCGAGACCTCGCGCACCGCGGGCAGCAGCCCGTGGCGCGCGTCGATCCCCTCGAGCGAGAGGAGGCGTCACGCGACGACGCCTCCCGAGGTAGGCGTCGACGACGGCCGCGTCGCTCATCACCGCTTCCGGCTCGCCGTCGGCGATCACGCGGCCCGCGTCGAGGCAGACGAGCCGGTCGACCACCTGGACGAGGACGTGGACGATGTGCTCGATCCAGACGATCGCGACGCCCGCGGCCGTGCACCTCGCGGATCGTCGCGACGAGCTCGTCGGCCTCGGCATCGGTCAGGCCGGCGCCGATCTCGTCGAGCAGCAGCACCACCGGGCCGGTCGCGAGCGCCCGCGCCAGCTCGAGCCGCTTGCGGTCGAGCAGGCCGAGGCTCTCGGCCGCGCCGGTTGGCGAGCCCGGTCGAGGCCGCAGAGCTCGAGCACCTCGATGCAGCGCGTCGTAGGCGTGCTTGCCGCGCAGGCCGCCGCCGGTCGCCGCGCCCGACGAAGCACGTTCTCGAACACGGTCATGTCGCCGAACGGCCGCGGCACCTGGTGGGCGCGGCCGATCCCGAGCCGGCAGCGCCTGCTCGACGCCCGCACCGCGTGACGTCCGCGCCCGGCAAACGCGACCGAGCCCTCCGAGGGCCGGAGCGCGCCGGCGAGGACGTTCAGCAGCGTCGTCTTGCCGGCGCCGTTGGGGCCGACGATGCCGACCGCATCGCCGGCCCCGACCGCGAAATCCACGCCGTCGAGCACGGCGAGCGCGCCGAAGCGCTTGCGGATCCCGGCGGCGGCGAGGATCGGTGTGTCCATGCCGACCCCACGATGACCTGAATCTAGCGTACGGGCTGCAGCTTGCCTGGATCGGGACGTTGTGGTCGTCGGAGTGCTCGCAGAAGACCCACTCGAACTTGAACGGGGCCCTTGGTCGCCTTGATCCACTGCCCGCCGGGGATCGGGGTCTGGACGACGTTCGGCACCGGGCCCTTGCCCCAGTGGAGGACGCCCGAGCGGCGTCTCGACCTTGAGCGTCTTCACGGCGTTCGCGACCGCGGTCTTGTCCTTCGGGTTGCCGCTCGCCTTGAGCGCCGCCGCCGCCGACGTCGAAGAGCGCGAGGCTCGCCCCGGTCTGCTGGTTCCACTGCTTGCCGGTCTTCGCCGTGTAGCCGGCGCCGAGCGCTTTCGATGGAGATCCCGGTCAGCGAGGAGTGGTAGGGCCAGGTCGGCCCCCAGTAGGCGCCGCTCGCGAGGTTGTACCCGAGCGAGCCGACCGCGGCGACCTGCGAGGCGAACAGTCCCGTTTTCGCAATCTGGGCGATCTTGATCTGCTTGGTGTAGCCCTGCTGGGCGGCCTGCCGCCAGAAGGTGGCGAAGTCGGGCGGGATCGGGAAGGTGTTGAAGATCTGGCATGTCCGGCCGACTTGAACTTGGCGATCTGGGCCGAGTAGTCGTTCGTCCCGTCCGTGTAGGCGCCGGGATCGACGATCGTGTAGCCGGCCTTCTCGAGCAGCGGGCCCGAGCGAGGCGCGGATCGCGTTGCCGTCGGCGTCGTTCGGCCACATCACGCCGACCATCTTGTTCGTCGGCACCTGCGGCCAGAGGTGCGTGTAGGTGTCGAAGAAGTTCTGCGACGCCGAAGCAGAAGTGGTAGGTGTAACTGGAACGGCGAGGGCTTGCCGGGCTTGGCGCCGCGGCCGAAGTACCAGGCCTCCCACGGGACGACGGTCGAGATGCAGGGCACGCCGGCGGCCTCGGCGGCGTCGGAGACGGGGTTCACGACCTCCGGCGTCGAGGTGGTCAGCATCAGGTCGACGCCGTCGCTGTGGATCAGGTCGTTCGCGGCCTGGGCGGCGCACGCTCGGCGTCGACTGCGCGTCCTTGTCGATCACCTGCACCGTGTAGTCGATTCCCGCCGATCGTCAGGCCCTTGGCGAGCGCCTTGTTGGCGAGGCCGAGCACGTAGGGGTCGGGCTCGCCGAAACCGGCCGCGGGCCCCGTCAGCGGGCTGACGAAGCCGATCTTGATGTTCGTGTCCGCCCTGGCGATGCGCCTCGCGGCCAGCACGTTCGGTACCGCAGCGCCCGAGATCGCGAGCCCTCCGGCGCCGAGACCGGCGCGCTTGATCAGCTCTCGTCTCGACATGCGTGATTCGTCGGCCATGCAATCCTCCCTCGGTGGCGATGCCGGAAGCGCCCCGACGCTACGCTCCTTGTGTCCCACTTGTCAAGACAGCGTTCCAACTATCAGAACATGACCACGACAAACGCCAGGACGAGCCGTGACGGGAGCTTCTCGCAGTCGCTCGAGCGGGGGCTCGCGATCCTCTCCTCGTTCAGCTCCGCCCGTCCGCTGCTCGGAGTCAGCGAGCTCTCGCGCGAGGTCGGGCTCGAGCCGCAGCAGCGCCCACCGCTACATCGCGACCCTCGCCTCGCTCGGCTACCTCGAGCAGGACCGGGCGACGCGGAAGTACCGGCTCGGCCCGCGCGTCCTCGACCTCGGCTTCTCGGCGATCAACTCGATGGAGCTGCGCGAGATCGCGGCGCCCCACCTGCAGGCGCTGAGCGACCGCACCGGGCACACGGTGAACATGGCGGTGCTCGACGGCATCGACATCGTCTACGTCGAGCGCTGCCGGAGCAGCAGCCGGGGCCAGCGGGAGATCGACCTCAACCTCCACGTCGGCGCCCGCCTCCCCGCCTACTGCACCTCGATGGGGAAGGTGCTCCTCGCCGACCTTCCCGGCGACGAGCAGAAGGCGCGCCTCGCCCAGATGGAGCTCGCCAAGCGCGGGCCGAACACCCTGACGACGCGCACCGCCCTGCTGCAGGAGCTGGAGCGCGTCCGCGCCCACGGGCTCGCGATCAACAACGAGGAGCTCGCCTACGGCCTGCGCTCGATCGCCGTCCCGGTGCGGGGCTCGGAGGGTGAGGTCGTCGCCGCGATCAACCTCGCCGTCCACCGCTCGCTCGTCTCGATGGAGGATCTCGCGGTCAAGCTCGCCCCCGCGCTGCAGGCAACCGCGCGGGAGATCTCGGCCCGGGTCGGGATCAGGCCGGGCGGCGGCCGGCCCCGCTGAGCCGCCGAGCTCTTAGAGAGCTCGAACCGAAATGAGCGCCACTTCCCGGGGTTCTCGGAGCAAGCGGGTGAGTCGGCCGGCTCGAAGGCCAGGCTGGTTGCCTGTCCGAGGGTCGGCCGGCTCACCCGCGCAGCCCTGGATTCCGCGTAGTCCAGCGGAATCCAGGTCGCCGGAGGCCTGCGCGGGCGCGAAGCGTCCGTGCGCAGGCCGGAGCACGATCCGAGGGCGCCGGGGACGGCGCTCGTTGCGGTTCGAGCTCTTAGGTGAACTGCAGGAGAAGCGGCATGTCGTGGGCGTACTGGGTCGGCTTGAACCCCTGCGCGTAGACGACGTGGGCCCGACCGTCCGGGCTGTAGGCGAAGAGGATGCTGCTGTGCTCGACCTGGTAGCCCTTGCTCGGCGAGGCGGCCGACTCGGGCGCCGGGGGCACGCCGGCCGCCCGCTCGACCGCCGCGATCTGCGGCAGGCTCCCCCTCAGCCCGACGAAGGAGCGGCTGTAGTGGTCGAGCCAGCGGCGAATCGCCGGGCCGGTGTCCCGGCGCGGGTCGACCGTCACGAAGACGACCTGGATCCGCTTGCGCAGCGCTGCCGGCTGGAGGCGCAGCGCATACGAGAGGTCGCTCATCGTCGCCGGGCAGGCGTCCGGGCAGTGCGTGTAGCCGAAGTAGAGATAGGTCAGCTTGCCGCGGGTCGCGGAGGCGAAGCGGTAGGGCCTGCCGGAGGTGTCGACCAGCGTGAAGGAGGGCTTCCGCGGGAGCGGCTTGGGGATCAGGCCGTCGAGACCGCTCGAGGGCCCGCTCCCGCCGGCGGCCGGCGCCGCGGCGGCCGGCGCCCGGTGCCCGCCGCCGCAGCCCGTGAGCAGCACGGCAGCCACGAGCGCGAGCGCGACGGCGGCGCCTCTGCCGAGGCGCCGGCCGCCGCAAGCCTCCCGTTTCACGCCCACGGCACTCCGGGCGTCACGGCGCCGCTCAGCCGCCACCGACGACGACGGTCCCCTTCATGTTGTCGTGCACGGTGCAAAGGTACTTGTACGTGCCGGCCCTGGTGAACGTGAGCTCGTAGCCCTCGATCACGGGCGGCCCGAACGAGTTCACGAACAGGCCGGAGCTGTGGTGCCCCCGGCCGTTCCAGGACTGCGAGGCGACCACGACGAACTTCGGCTTCGTCGGCGAGCCGCCCCTGGGCGGCGTCCTCGGCTCACCCGGCCCGCCGACCGGGACGACCGCCTTCGGGTTCAGGTGGACGGTCCCGTCGGGCGCGGTGGCACGGATGTCGTCGTTCGTCCTGTTCGTGTCGAAGCTGATCGAGTGCGGGCCGATGATCCACCAGGTCACCGTGCCGCCGACCGGGATCTTGACCGTGTGCGGGCCGAACTCGGAGATCCCGCCGACGACCGACGGGTCGGGCGACCCCGAGCCGGCCAGGACGACATTCGCCCCCGGGAGCGCGACCGGGATCGGCGGCTTCCCCTGGCGCAGCGCCTTCAGCGGGCCTGCGAGCTTCGCCTGAACCGCGGCCAGCGCCTTCTTCCCGGCCGCAGCCTGCGCTGTGGGGCTCGGAACCGGCGTGCTCGGCGAGACGACCGTCAGTTTTCCCGTCATGCCCTCGCGGTGGAGCAGGCACATGAACCGGTAGGTGCCGGGCGCCGTCCCGCTCGCGACCTGGAGCCTGAACTTCTGGTGCACGTCGCCCCAGCCGCTGTTGTAGTAGGCCTGGGTGCCGTCGAAGGCGGGCTGCGTGCCGTCGCCCTGCGGGCAGGAGCCCGTGGCCGGCGGGACGCCGCTCGCGACGAAGCAGGGGTTCGCGGCGTCCTGGATCGCGTCGCCCGGCCCCTGCGGGAGCAGCTGGGGGATCTTGGCGTCGAGGGCGATCACGGACTTCGGCGGGTTCTGCTGCTGCGCCGGGGTCAGCTTGTCGAACGCGTTCAGGGTCGTGTCGACGAGCGAGCCGAAGGTGACCGTGTGCGGCTCGCCGGGGCCGTTCCAGGTGAAGACGACGCTGTCGCCCGGGTGGACCTTGACCACGTTCGGGAAGTACGCGATGAACGACTCGTTCGCGCCCTTCGCGGTGCCGTCGATGCTGACGCTGTAGGTCTGAGCCTGGTGTGACGTTCCTCCGAAGCCCGCGACGAGGGACACCACGCCGAGCGCCGCGAGCACGACGGAGGCGCGAAGGGAATTCCTCCTCGCCGACCGACGCACGATCGCCCTCCTTTCTCCGAGCCCCCCGATCCGCGCCAGCATCTCACATCTCCCCTGTTTTGCAAAACGCGCCGGTCCCGGCGGGCCGCGTCGGGCCGCCGGTGCTCCGGGGCGCCGGTCACCCGTTCGAGCGATGTTCCCACCCAGTGGCACGCCGATCTCCGTCCCATGGCGCGCCGCGCTCTGTCCCTGCTCGGCCTCCTCGCCGCGCTCGCGACCCTGGGGGCATTCCTACCGGCGGCGGCGGCGGCGGTTGCAACCGGCACGAGCCAGAAGGTCGCGACGCTCGACTCGGGCGTGCTCACCCGGCTGAACCGGATCCGGGTCGCCCACGGGCTCGTGCCGCTCACGCTCAGCGCCGGGCTGGGCGAGGCGGCCGCCGAGCACTCTCGCGACATGGTCGCGAAGGGTTACTTCGCGCACAACTCGTCGAACGGCTTGCCGTTCTGGAAGCGCATCCGGAGCTACTACCCCGCCACCTCGTTCCACTACTGGTCGGTCGGCGAGAATCTCTTCTGGTCTTCCGGACCGGTCGACGCCAAGGCAGGGATGAAGGCCTGGATGAGAAGCCCGGTGCACCGCGCGAACATCCTCGACCCGGCCTGGCGCCAGGTCGGGATCGCAGCGATCAGTGCCAGCGACGCACCGGGCACCTACGCAGGGCTGGGCGTCACCGTGATCACGATCGACTTCGGCGTCCGCCGCTAGCGGGCTCGGCGCGCTTCGCCGCCACGCGCTCGAGCCTGAGCGCGACCATCGGGCAGGCCGCCACGGCCCGCCGCGCATGTGCCTCGAGCGGCCGCGGGATCGGCTCGGCGTCGACGATCGGGAAGCCCCACTCGTCGAGCGTCACCCGCTCGGGGAAGAGCTCGGCGCAGAGCCCGTGCCCCTCGCAGGCGATCGGGTCGACGATCAGGACGGCGGCGGCTACGACCGCCTCCGCTCCGGTACCGGCAGCACGCGGGGCGCGGCGCGCCCGCAGTGCCGGCCGCGCAGATGCTGCTCGAGCTCCTCGGCGAACACGGAGAGCCCCGAGGCGACGAAGCGCACGGCGCCGTCCGGATGCCTGCAGGCCCCGCGCCGGCGCACCTGCGCGAGCCGTCGCTCGAGGGTGCGCCGGTCGTCGACCCGCTCGGGCTCGACGAGCAGGGCGAGCGAGTCGGCGATCGCGGCCAGCCCGTGCACGCACGGCCCGCACTGCCCGGCGCTCTCGCCCGCGAGGTAACGGGCGACCCGGGCCGTCTCGAGGAGGCCGCAGGCCGAGGCGGGCAGGACGACGATCGCTCCCGCCCCGAGGGCAGCGCCGTGCCGCGAGAGGTCGGCCTCCGCCAGCGAGAGCGACTCTGCCGCCGAAACGGGAACCCAGGTGCCGAAGTAGCCGCCGATCAGCAGCGCGCGCGGACGCTCGCTGAAGCCGCCCGAGCGCGCGATCAGGTCCCGCAGCGGCGTTCCGAACGCCACTTCGTGGACGCCGGGGCGCTCGACCGCCCCGGACACGGTCACGAGCAGCGAGCCCGGCTCCGCCGGCGTGCCGAGCTCGCGGAACCAGTCCGGGCCGAAGCGCGCGATCAGCGCCAGCTGCGCGAGCGTCTCCGCGTTCTGGACGAGCGTCGGGGCGCCGTCGAGACCGCGCTCGAAGGGGAGCGGCGGCTTCGTCGTCGGCAGCGCCGGGCCACCGTTCAGGAAGCGGACGACCGCGGTCTCCTCACCGGAGACGAAGCCCGGCGGAACCGCTGCGAGCTCGAAGGGAACCCGGTCGCCGCGCGACGATCGCCCCCGTGCCGCGATTGCCTCGGCAAGGGCGGCACGCTCCTCGCGCCCACCCGCGGAGAGGGCCACGACGACCCGGCGGGCCCCGAGGGCCGCCGCCGCGAGCGACGCTCCGTCGAGGACGAGCTGTGGCGCGTGCCGCATCAGCACGCGGTCCTTCCCGCTCACGGGCTCGCCCTCGGTCGCGTTGACGACGACTGCGGGGCGCCGGCCGCGGGCCGCGACCGCGCGGAGCTTGAGCGCCGTCGGGAACCCCGAGCCTCCGCGCCCGCGCAGGCCGCTCGCCTCGACGAGGTCGAACAGCCGGGCCGCATCCCGCGTCGAGGGCAGGGGGAGCGGCCCGTGGATCGCCAGATGCTCGCCGAGCGAGATCGGGCGCCCGGCGTGGATCCCCGTCAGGAGCCGCGGCAGGCGGCCGGAGGCGGGCTCGGAGCGTGCGGCCGCGGCCGAGCTCACGCGAGCGTGCCCCTGAGCGAGCCGCCGACCGCGCCGCTCGCCGGATCGATCCGGAAGACGATCGCGAGCCGGAGCGCTCCGCCGGACGGCGTGTTCAGGTCGGCGGCGACGCTGCTCCCGTCGAGAGCGACGATGCTGCCCTCGTAGACCGGGGTCGACCCGGCCGCCTGGAACGCGACGCCGCTGGCGGTCATCGAGACGCCGCCGTCGTCGGTCGGGATCCCCTTCAGCGCGAGCCGCAGCACGCCCTTCACCCGCCCGTTCAGGCGGGCGTCGATGTCGACGGTGACGAGACCGTTGCCGTCCGGAGCCGACTGGCTGACGCTGCCGGTGAGCCGCCCGGAGAACTCCCTCGGCAGGGCGGGCGGCGCGGCGGCGGCAGAGCGGGCGGGCGCAGGAGGCACGGATGCGACCGAGAGGATCGTGCGCGGCGTCCCTGCCCGGGCGGCCCAGCCCGGTCTTGCCGGCCCCGACTGGTACCAGAGCCCGACGCCGAGAGCCGCGACCAGGGCCGACGCCACCGCGGCGATGTCCCTCGGCCGCCAGCCGGCGGCGAAGGCCCGGACGACCAGGGCGAGCCCGACCGCGACCAGGCATGCGCCGCCGATCGCCGCCAGCCAGCCGAAGCGCGCGTCGCTGCCGGTTCCGAGTGCGTGCAGGAGCGCGATCGGCCAGGCCGCGTAGGCGAGCCAGTGCACCGCCCGCCAGAGGCGGAACCCGAACCGCGCGCGCAGGAGGCTCGTGACGACGAGCGCGATCAGGAGGTCGCACGCGAGGGCCCCGAGCCCGAGCCACAGCGGCCGGTAGGCGGAGACGAAGGGGATGAAGGCGTCCTTCAGCCCGATCGGGGTGAAGCTGTCGGCGACGGTCGTCACGACGTGGATCGCGAGGAACGCGACCGCGAGCAGCGTCAGGTTGCGGTGCAGCCCGGCGACGACGAACCGTGGCAGCCCACGCGTCCGCCAGCGGACGGACGTCGCGACGCCGAGGCAGATCGCGAGCGTCAGCAGCACCAGGGTGACGATTCCCGAGCCCCTGGTCAGGTACCAGAGCGGGCTCGGCGAGGAGGCGGCCGCGATCACGCCGCCGCTTCCTCCGCGGGCCAGCCGCCGACGCAGAGGGCCGGGGCGCCGCTCCGGGCGAGCCGAGCGGGCAGGGACCGCTCGGCAAGCCATGCCGGGGCGCGCTCGCCGAGCACGATCGCGGCCGTGGTGGCGGCGTTGGCGTCGAGGCAGCTCGCAGCGGCGACGGTGACGGTGCTCCAGGGGGTTCGCGCCGGGCGGCCGGTCAGCGGGTCGATGACATGGTGCAGCTCGCCGCCGTCCCCGCGCCACCTGCGAACCCGCGTCCCCGACGAGGCGAGCCCGCCGTGAGAGACCGTGACGACCGGGCCGGCCTCGCCGAGAGCTGCGCCGGAGTCGTCGCCGATCCGAACTCCCCAGCCGCCCTCGGGAGGGCGGCCCGCAACCGCGACGTCGCCGCCGAGCGAGACGATGACGCCGGCGCCCGTGCTCTCGAAGGCCTCCCTCGCGATCCGATCGGCGGCGTGCGCCTTCGCCGTCGCGCCGAGGTCGAGCTCGACTCCCGCCGGCACCCGCACCGTCCGGCGGCGAGCGTCTAGCTCGAGCTCCCGCCAGCGCCCACCGGGCTCGAAGGACGGGACGAACCGGCCTTCCCGAAGCCTCACCTGCACGAAGGTGCGGTCGTAGCCGACGGCCCGCAGCGCCCGGCCGACCGTCGGGTCGACCAGGCCGCCCGTGATCCTCGCTGCGTGCAGCGCCGCCTCGAGTGCCTCCCAGAGAACCTCGCCGACCGGAGCCGGCCGGCCGCCGGCCGCCTGGTTGAGCGCCACGAGCTCGGAGTCTCGGCGGAAGCGGCTGCAGGCCAGGTCGAGTCGCCGCAGGGCGCGGACCATGATCCGGCGGGCGGGCGGCAGGGCGTGCGGATCGGTGGTCGCGAGCACGGCGAGAGTTCCGAGCGCGTGCAGCGAGAGCCGCGACGGCGCGGTCACGACCCGCCCGAGACGACGACCGGGGGAGAAGGCGACACGGTCGGCGGCGAGGCCGGAGCGACCGGAGCGGGCGAGGGGGCCGGAGCAGGCGACGGGGCCGCGTCGCCTCGTTCGACCGGGACGGTCGCAGCCGGGGCAGGTACCGAGACCGGAGCGGAGACCGGCGCGGAGCGACGGACCGCGGAGGGAGCGGTCCGCGCCACGCCCGCCGTGCGATGTCCGTGGTTCGACGCCGCCGCGACTGCCGCCAGGGCGCCTGCGCCCGCAACGGCGAGGGCAGATGCCGCCCGGGTGAGCCGCCGGAGCCGCTCGAGCCCTCGGTCTCGCAGAATCGTCGTCTCTCGAGGCGACTGGGTCTCTGCCATGAACGACGAGATCGTGCCCGGGAGAGATGAGACCCCCATGAGCGGTCCGCTTTGTGACGCGGGCGGCAGCGGCGGCGTACTTGTCGTCATGCGCAGCCTGGGCCTGATCCTCGCCCTCGCCCTCGCCGCCCCTGCCGCGGCCGCCGGCTCCGCGCTCTCTTCTCCGGCCGGCGCGCCGAGCTGCGGCACCTACAGGGGCGGCCCGGCGGGGCTGGGTCACGGCGCGGTCGGCGGTCCCGAGTGCCTGCTCGACGCCTACCGGGCGCACTGCCGTGCGGCCGGCTACCGGCTGTCGATCTTCGGCGTCGACACGAGCGCGGTGTACGACTTCCGCCTCGTCGACCGGGGCGGTCGCTGCACGATCGCCGTTACGAGCACGTTCCGCGTCTTTCCGCGTCCGGCTCGGGCGCCGATCGCCGGCGTCTGCTCGTCGCTCGCCCGCCGCGGGGGCGGCGTCGTCGCCCGGGGCTGCACGGGCAAGGACCTGGCGAGCACGATCTCGCTCACCGGAACGAGCTAGAGGCGGCCCTGAGCGCGTAGGTGAAACGTTAAAAGGGTTCACCGAGCCGGTTGCGCTTCCGTCCACCGCCTCCACTGACCTTCCGCCCTCCGGCCTTGCGGCCTTCCGCGTAGAGCCCTCAGAAGCGACTTCGACCTACTCGCGCTCCGTGCTCGGTGCAAGGGGGACACTAGTGTGCCGCCGCGGCTCCGCCAAGGGGTCGCCGCAGCGAAATGCCGCAGCGAGCGAGGAATTCCTTCACCCGGGTGCGCGGCTCTTGCGCCGGACGACGCGGTAGAGGTACACGACGATCAGCACGTTGACCGCGAGCCCGGCGGCCTTCAGCCACGAGGGCTTGTGGATCAGCTCGTAGAGCTCGAACGGCACCAGAAGCGCCGTCGCGATCACGGTCAGCCACTCGGCCCAGCGCTTGCGCAGCCAGAGGCCCGTGCCCTCGACGAGCTCGAGGACGCCGTAGCCGAGGGCGCCGATCCCGAACACGAGCACCTCGTGGCTGCGGAGCCTGCCGAGCCGGGCGATCAGGTGCCGGACGAACGACCGGCGCGGATCGAGCTCGATGCCGCGCGCGATCCGGTTCGCGAGCGAGCCGAAGTCGGTGCCCGTATGCCCGACGAGGTAGACGCCCGCCGCGAGCAGGAGCAGTCCGCGCACGATCCGCTCGACAGCGATCGCACGAACGAGCATGTCGCCGCCGCCTGCCCTGGCTCGCATCTGCGGCGATCGTAGAGCAGACCGCGCCGCAGGAGTTCTCGAGTTGCTCTAAGGTCGGGGATCCAGACTCCCGGAACGTGTGACCCCCGAACACGACTCGAGGACCAGGAGGGACGATGCTCCAGATCTGTGACCATCCCGGCTGCACCACCCTGACCCTGGGATCGCTCTGCCTCGTCCACGAGCCGGCGGTCACGCCCCGGCGCTACCCGCGCGGGCGGCCGCATCCCGGCGAGCCGCTCGTCACGGCGGCGGTCGCCGCCCGCTTCGGACGGTTCGCTCCGCCCGCCGACGACGAGCTGGGCCCTCTGCGAACCGTATCCTTGGGGGGTGGCACGTAGACTCGCCCGGGCGACTCTCGCGGCGTTCGCCGCGACGTCGCTCCTCGCAGGCGGCGCGAGCGCGGTGATCGCGGGCGGGCCCGCGGTCACCTCCGGCCCGACCGTGATCGGCGCCGCCGCCGCGGGCAAGCGCCTCACCGGGCTGAGCGGGACGTGGGCCGGATTCGGCGGCATCACCTACCACTTCCAGTGGTACCGCTGCAACGCGGCGGGCGGCCGCTGCCTCTCGATACAGGGCGCGACCTCGCCGAGCTACGCGCTCGTCGGGAGGGACGTGGGCAAGACGGTCGGGCTCGCGGTGTCGGCGACCGACTCGACCGGGACGGCGATAGCGTACTCGAGCCTGGTCGGCCCGATCGCGCCGAGCCGGCCGCTGCTCGAGTCGACCGCCCAGCCCGAGGTCAGCGGGCAGCCCGTGATCGGCAGGACGCTCCAGGTCAGCACCGGCACGTGGAGCCCGGTGCCGGGGAAGATCACCTACGGCTGGGATCGCTGCAACGCCCACGGCCGCGCCTGCGCGGCGATCCCGAACGCGAACGGCAGCAGCTACACGATCGCGGCATCCGATCTCGGCCACGCACTGCTCGCCGTCGTGCAGGGAACGAACGGCACGACGATCCAGAACGCCTTCAGCAGCTCGACGCCGGCCGTCGTGGACGGCTCGGTCGTCGGCCCGTCGGCGATCGCCGGCCCGATGGTCGCCGGCCTGGCCGTCGAGAGCCGGCAGCTGACCGCGGCGACCGGGATCTGGCGCGGGGTCGGCTCGATCTCGTTCGCGTTCGCGTGGTCCCGGTGCGACGCGGCCGGCTCGCACTGCTCGTCGATCCGGGGCGCCACCCAGTCGATCTACACCCCCGGGGTGAAGGACGTCGGGGAGACGATCGCGCTCACGCTCAGGGCGACGGACTCGACCGGCACGACCGTGGCATACGCGAGCCTGGTTGGTCCGGTGGCGGCGGCCGACGCAACCCTGCTGCCGACGGCGCTGCCGACGATCACCGGCACCGCGCGAGCGGGCAGCACGCTGAGCGTCGTCAACGGCTTCTGGTCGCCGACGCCGACCGGGTATGCCTATGCCTGGCTGCGCTGCAACCGGAACGGGCGGATCTGCACGCCGATCGCGGGAGCGGCCAGGGCTTCCTATCTCGTCACCGCTGCCGACACCGGGCACACCCTGATCGCGAACGTGACGGCCAGGGCCGCCGGGGTCGCGCAGGCGGCGCTCACCGCCGCGACGGCCCCGATCAGCTAGCGCCCCGCCGGGTTGTCTATGGTCACCCCCGTGGCCCGCCGCGGTCCGCCGTCAGCGCCTCGTTTCGCCCTGGCCGCCCTCTGCGCGGTGCTGTTCCTGACCTTCCTCGACAACACGATCGTCGGCGTCGCCCTCGCCGACATGCAGACCTCGCTGGCCGCCGGCGTCTCGAGCCTGCAGTGGATCGTCGACGGCTACATGCTCGCCTTCGCCGGGCTGATGCTGATCGGCGGGACGCTCGGCGACCTGCTCGGCCGCAAGAAGGTGCTGCTCGGCGGGGTGGCCGTCTTCTGCGCCGGCTCGCTCGTCGGAGCGCTCGCCGACAGCTCGAGCACCTTGATCGTCGGCAGGGTCGTGATGGGGGTCGGCGCCGCCGCGTGCGAGCCCGGCACGCTCTCGCTGATCCGCCAGATCTATCCGGACGAGCGGCGGCGGGCCCGCGCGCTCGGAGTCTGGACGTCGGTCTCCGGGATCTCGATGGCGGCCGGCCCGGTGCTCGGGGGCGCGCTCGTCGCCGAATGGGGCTGGCAGGGGATCTTCTGGTTCAACGTCGCCTTCGGCCTGGCCGCGCTTGCGGCCGCGGCCGCGACGCTCCCCGAGAGCTCCGACCCGGAAGGCCGGACGCTCGACGTTCCCGGCCTCATCACGGGCGCGATCGCCGTCGGCGCGCTCACGTTCGCGGTGATCGAGGGCGAGAGCGCCGGCTTCGGTACCTGGTGGATCGACCTCCTGTTCGCGATCGCAGCCGGGTCGACGGCTGCGTTCATCCTGATCGAGCGCCGTAGCCCGGATCCCGTCCTGCGGCTGGAGTTCTTCCGCATCCCGGCCTTCAGCAGCGCGACCGCGGTGGCCTTCGCGACCAGCTTCGGCCTGTTCGCGGTCTTCTTCTTCACCGCGCTCTACCTCCAGGTCGTGGCTCACTTCTCGGGCTGGAAGATCGCGCAGCAGTTCCTCGCGATGGCCCTGGCGATGGTCGTCGCCGGCTGGGCCGCCGGAGCCTGGACGGCCGCGCGGGGCCCGCGCGCGCCCATGGTCGCCGGGTGCCTCTTCGCCGGCGGCGGGATGTTCGCGGTCGAGGCGCTGCTCAGGCCGCACCCGCCACTCGGCGAGCTGGCCGCGGCGCTCGCCCTCGTGGGCTTCGGGCTCGGGCTTGCGCTCGTCGCGGTCACCGCCGCGGTGCTGTCGATCGTCCCGGCGGAGCGATCGGGCATGGCCGCCTCGACGGTGAACACGAGCCGCGAGCTCGGCGGCGTTCTCGCCGTCGCGATTCTCGGGGCGGTCATCAACGCCCGCCTCGTCGGCGAGCTCACCTCGAAGCTGGCGGGCCTCGGCGTCCCGGCCGACCTGCAGGCGATCGTCGTTCACGCGGTGACGCACGGCGGCCTGCCGGCGAACGCGGCACTCGCGATCGCCACGAATCCCGTCGTCGCAGCGCACCCGAGCGTGCTCGGGAAGATCCTCGACGCGTCGGAGACAGCGTTCGGGCACGCCCTTCACTCCGGGCTCTACGTCGCCGCAGGGATCCTGTTCGCCGGCGCAGTGGTCTCTCTGCTCGGGAACAATCGGCGGGCCTGAGCCGGGAGGCTCAGGCCTCGGCGGCGACGGCGGTCGCCATCCGGCGCACCGCCTCCTCGAGCAGCTCCGCCGAGGTGCCGAAGTTGAGGCGGGCGAAACCGCGGCCCTGCTCGCCGAAGCTCGGACCCGGGCTGAGGGCGACGCGGCCGCGCTCGAGGAATGCCTCCGAGGGGTCGTCGCCGAGCTCGAGCGCCCGGCAATCGAGCCAGGCGAGATAGCCGGCCTGCGGCGGGACGTAGCCCACCGTCGGCAGGTGCGCCTCGAGCAGCTCCGCCAGCAGCCCCCGGTTCCGATCGAGCTGGGCGACGAGCGCGTCGAGCCACGGGCCCCCGCTCTCGAAGGCGGCGATCGAGGCGAGCACGCCGAGGTGGCCGGCGTGGTAGGAGATGTGCTTGGCAAGCCGGTCGGTCAGCTCGTCCTGCATCCGGGCCGAGGCCGTCACGACGACGGCGCACTTCAGCCCGGCGAGGTTCCACGCCTTCGACGCGCCCGCAATTGCGACCCCGCGCTCGACCGCCTCGCCGCCGAGCGACAGGTACGGGGTATGCGTCGCCCCCGGCAGCGTCATCGGGGCATGGATCTCGTCCGAGATCACGATCACGCCGAAGCGGGCCGCGAGCTCGGCGATGCCCGCGAGTTCGGCCGGCGTGAACGACCGTCCGGTCGGGTTGTGCGGCTGGCAGAGGAGGTAGGCGCGCGCACCGGCGGCGAAAGCGCGCTCGAGGGCGTCCAGGTCGAGCTCCCACCCCGCGGCCGAGCGCGCGAGCGGGGCCTCGACGACGGCGCGACGGATCTCGCGGGTGACACTGACGAAGGGCGGGTAGATGGGCGGGTTCACGACCACTGCATCGCCGGGATCGGTGAGCGCGAGCAGGAGCTCGGCGACGCCGGACATCACGTCGGCGACGAGCCAGACGCGGGCCGGGTCGACCTGCCAGCCGAAGCGGGCCGAGGCGAAGCCCGCGAAGGCCCCCGGCAGCAGGCCGACGGCGGCGTAGCCCGTGTCGTCGCGCTCGACCGCGGCCAGCAGCACCTCCCGGACCGGCGGGGCGAGCGGGAAGTCCAGCTCGGCCACCCAGGCCGGGAGCACGTCCGGCGGGTACTTGACCCACTTCGCGCTCCGCCGTGCGCGCAGCCGGTCGAGCTCCAGATCGTCGAACGGCCCCTGCATACGGTCTAGACGCGGGCGGTGATCGTAGCCTTCTGCTCGCGCCTGACCTGCACCCGCTCGCCGGCGGGCTCGGGGGCGGCCGCGACCTCGTCGCGGATCCTGACGGCGAGCGCCCCGCAGAAGACGCCCTCGTCGCGGAAGGCGTTCAGGTGGAGCGAACGCAGGCCCGGGTTCATGGGCTTAGAGTACGTGGTCGGCCGCCCTCCCGTCTCCGGCCCGGTGCTACGTTTCGAGCGGGGATCGGGTACCGCGCGAAGCCGAACGAAGGAGACGCCCTCGATGAGCGCAGACGGCCAATCACCCCGGGTAACCGGCTTCTGCCCCGGCTGTGGCGCAAACGTCGCGCTCCCGGAGGAGCCGCTCGATCCCGGGCTGCCGCCGACGTTCTGCACCTCCTGCGGCACGGAGGTCCCCGACTACCGCCTCGAGCCGTTCACGCCGGCCGCCGGCGCCTGCGAGCCCGCCCCCTCGACGGGCCCGACTCCGCTCGAGCACAGGCGCTACTCGCGCGGCGGCCTCTTCCGCTCGCTCGGCGGGCTGCTCGCCGACCATGCCGAGAACGCGGTCGAGTCCGCGAAGGAGAGGTTCGGCGAATGAGCGCCGGCGCTCCCGCTGATCGCTGCGTACGGGCTCAGAGCAGTGCCTGCAACGCCTCCTCGCCGAGCGGCTCGGCGGCCGCGATCAGCTCCGTCGCCGCCTCGACCTTGCCCCACACATCGCAGAGCAGGACGCCCCTCGGCCGCCGCTCGGCGTCGAGGTAGGCGACGACTCCCGTCCGGAAGGGCTCGACCCACTCGGCGACCGTCTCGCGGCGTGAGTCGACCTCCCCCACCGCCTCGTAGCCGAGCTCGAAGAGGTCCGAGTAGAAGAACGGCAGGTGCAGGTAGGGCCGGCCGGCCCCGGCCATGTTCGCGCCGACGGCGCGGCCGTGGCTGTTCGCCTGGTCCTCGTGCTCCACCCGCAGGTCGGTTCCGAGCAGCGCCGCCGGAAACCGCGCCACGTCGCCGGCGGCGTACACGTCGCCGCTCTCCCCCGCCCGCCCGTACTCGTCGACGACGATCCCGTCGGACACCGGGAGCCCCGCCGCCGCCGCCAGCTCGGTGGCCGGCTCGATCCCGAGACCGGCGACGACTGCGCCGGCGTCGAGCTCCCGCCCGCTCGCGAGCCGGACGACGAGCCGATCTCCGTCCCGCGCGACTCCTTCCACGAGCTCGCCGGGGAGCACCTCGACGCCGTGGCCGCGATAGAGCTCGGTCACCGAGTCGGCCAGGTCGGCCGGGAAGAGCCGTGCGCCGATCCCCTGCTCCGGGAACGCCAGCGTCACCTCCCGGCCGGCCCCTCGCAGCGCCGCGGCGAGCTCGGAGCCGATGAACCCGCCGCCGAGGACGACGAAGCGCGCCCCGCCGTCGGCGAGCCGGCGGAGGCGGCGGTAGTCGCCGAGCCCGCGGAAGTAGACGATCTCGCCGCCGACGTCGCCGGGAAGGCGGCGCGGCCGGCCCCCCGTCGCGAGCACGAGCCGCTCGTAGCCGTACGTCTCGCCCCGGTCGTCGGTGACGCTGCGCGCCCCGAGGTCGAGGGCGACGGCGCGACGGCCGAGGTGGAGGTCGACGCCGAGCTCGGCCGTGCCGCGCCAGATCGTCGACTCGTCCTTCCCCTGCCAGAGCGCCTTCGAGAGCGGCGGCCGGCTGTATGGTGGGTCCGACTCCTCGCCGACGAGGCCGATCGAGCCCTCCCCGTCGTGGTCGCGAATCCCCCTGCAGGCTGCATCCGCCGTCATCCCGCCGCCGACGATCAGGTACCGGTAGTCGGGCACCGCCGAACCTCGCTTTCGCTCGCTGGACAGGTCCGTCGCAAACGTAGACGCCCGGCGCCTGCTCGCGCGCGGGCGAGCCGCCTTGCCCTTCAGCTTCGGGCCGCCGCTGCCGAAAACATCCTCGTGCAGCCGACGCTGAGAGTGCGCCTGCTTCCCGCGCCGCCGGTCGCACCGGCGGCGCAGGCAACCCCCGAGGCAGTGGAGGCGCTCCTTCGAGAGCGGGCTGCAAGCCCGGTCCCGCGATGAGCGCGAACCCCGTCTTCCACGTGCGCGCGGCGCTTGCCTTCTCGGGCGTCGAGGCGCTCACCTCGTCCGAGGACGTCTTCCGGGTGCTGACCGCGCAGACGCCGGTCGGGATCTTCGTGGCCCGCAGCGACGGCACCTACGAGTACGTGAACCAGCGCTGGTGCGAGCTCACCGGGCTGACACCGGAACAGGCCCTCGGCGACGGCTGGGCGGCCGCTCTCCACCCGGACGACGCCGACCGGGCCAGGGCAGCCTGGGAGGAGGCCGCCCGTGCCGGGCTCGATTCGGTCTGCGAGTACCGCTTCCTGCGCGGCGACGGGGCCGTCTCCTGGATCGAGAGCCACGCGACCGCCCTCCGGTCAGGCGGCGAGGAGGTGCTGGGCTGGGTCGGCACCTGCCTCGACATGACGGCGCGGCGGGAGGCGGAGGAGGCGGTGGTCGCCGCGAGCGACCGCTTCCGGGCCGCGTTCGACAACGCGCCGATCGGAATGGGCCTCGTCAACCCCGAGGGCGAGTGGCTCCAGGTCAACGCGGCCTTCTGCCGCCTGCTCGGCTACGCCGAGGAGGAGCTGCTGACGCTCAACCTCGCCGACCTGACGGTTCCGGGCGACGCGACCGTGCAGGTCGACGAGGCCGACGAGACACGCGGCGAGACGCGCTACCTGCAGGCGGACGGGACGCCGCTCTGGGTCGCCGCAAGCACCACGCTCGTCCGGGGCGCGAACGGCGAGCCGCTCTACTACGTCGTCCAGGTCGAGGACATCGGCGACCGCAAGCAGACGGAGCGGGAGCTGCGGCGGCTCGCCGATCACGACGCGCTGACCGGGCTCCTCAACCGGCGCGGCTTCATGGACGGCCTCCACCGTGAGCTGCGACGGATGGAGCGCCGGGGCGAGTACGGCGCCCTGCTGCTGCTCGACCTCGACAACTTCAAGCAGGTCAACGACACCGCAGGCCACCCGGCCGGCGACCAGGTACTGCGGACGACGGCCGACGTGCTGCGCCGGCGGCTGCGTGCGACCGACGTCATCGGCCGGCTCGGCGGCGACGAGTTCGCGGCGCTCGTGCTCAACGTCACTCCCCGCCAGGCGAGCGAGATCGCGGCCGAGACGGAGGATGCGCTGCGCGCCATGATCGTGACCGCAGGGGACGTGACGGTCGACGTCACGGCCAGCATCGGCGTGATCGCGATCGACGAGATGCGGGAAGAGGACGAGGAGGACCTGCTGGCGGCGGCCGACCGGGCGATGTACCGCGCCAAGAGCCTGCGGCGCACGTCCTAACGGCCAGCGCCGGGCGAGCCTCCTGCGGGAACGACGACCGGGAAGCCCGGCGTCGAGAGCGCGGTTTCGTCGGCGAGGATCAGGAAGGCCTCGAACGGACGCAGCGTCGCCGTCCACGCCGCCGCCCGGTCGCCCATCGCGAACGCGGCGGTCGCGTAGGCGTCGGCGGTGCCGAGATCCCCGCCGGCGATCGTCACCGAGAGGACGCCCGCCGGCGGCCGGGCGCCGTGCGGGTCGATCACGTGCTCGCCCCGGATGTAGGCGCCCGAGGTCGCCAGCGCGAGGTCGTTCGACTCGACGACCGCGGCGACCCGGTCCGGCAGCAGCGGATGCTCGATCCCGGTCCGCCAGCAGGGCTCCGGCACCGCCCTCCCGCGCAGCAGGATGTCGCCGCCCGCGTTGATCGAGAAGTTGCGGATGCCGCCGGCCTCGAGCAGCGCGCCGCCCCGGTCGACCGACCACCCCTTCACGAGCCCCGACGGGTCGACGCGTGCCGAGCCCCGCGTAGCGGGCATCGAAGTAGCCCTCGGTCTCCTCGCGCAGCTCGTCGCAGCGCGCCAGCACCCAGCGAACGTCCGGATCGCAGTCGCGCACCGCGAGCTCGCCGCGGTTGAGGCGGCTGATCTCGCTGTCGGCCCGGTAGGTGCTGAAGAGGGCGTCGACCGCGCGGAACCAGTCGAACAGCTCCTCGACGAGCCGCTCGGCGCCCTCGTCGCGGACGTCGACGACGATCGGCATGCCCATGATCTGCTCGACGCGCCTGAGGCCCGGCTCGGGCGCCCCGACGGTCAAAGGGCGAAACGCTCGACGTGGAGGTGGGCCCGCGAGACGTTCGCCCGCCGCAGGTTGGGGACGATGCTGTCGATCATCGCAACGGGCCCGCAGACGTAGACGTCGCGCTCGGCGATGTCGGGCACGAGCTCCTTCAGGTGCCGCGGCGAGAGCAGGTCGCGCCCCTCGGCGCTCGCATGGTCGCCGACGACGTAGCGCACCTTCGCGCCACGGGTCTCGGCGATCCGGTCGAGCTCGGCCGAGAAGACGATGTCGTCCGCGGAGACGACGCGGTAGAGCGCGACCAGGTCGCCGTCCATCTGCTCGAGCAGCGCCCGCACCGGGGTGATCCCGATCCCGCCCGGCGATCAGGAGCGCCTTGTCGCCGCTGCTGCTCTCGTCGGTGAAGACGCCGAACGGCCCTTCCGCGAACACGCGGGTGCCGACCGGGATCTCGCCGAACCTCGCGGTGTGGTCGCCGAGGTTCTTGACGGTGATCCGGAACGAGTCGCCGTGGGGCGCCTCCGAGAGCGAGAACGGGTGCTGCGTGTACCAGAAGCCCCTGGTGAAGAAGCGCCAGAAGAAGAACTGGCCGGCGCTGCGCCCCGAGCCGGTCGAGGCCGCGGCCGGACATCCGCAGCGAGACGACCCCCGGCCCCTCGTGGGTCACCTCCGTCACCCTCAGGCCGAACCGGTACGTGTTCACGATCGGGACGGCGAGCCGGAAGACGAGGACGAGGACGAGCGCGAGCGCGTACAGGCTGCGCCAGTAGTCGGCGGCGACCCTGTCGATCACGAGCTCGTTGCCGTCCGGGATCTGGTGGAACCACGCGAGCGCGATGCCGGCGTACGCCGTGAAGTGAACCGCATACCACCACTCGTACGACAGCCTGCGCCGGACGACGACGAGCGAGGTGACGAAGACGGCGAGGAGCAGCGCCGTGCCGATCGTCGCGGTGATGATCCCGGGATACGGCGAGGTCGCAGCCGAGCTGCTGATCCCGAGCCCCGATCCGCCCTTGCCGCCGATCCCCGAGCTGCCGCCGATCGCCGAGCTGCCGATCCCGGCCGCCGCCGACCCGAGCGAGCCCGACGAGGTTCCCGCCGACCCCGTCGCCTTCGGCTGCGGCAGCGTCAGCCAGTTCCAGTACTCGGCGAACCAGCCGTGCTTGTCCTCCCGCGAGTAGCCCCAGACCGAGAAGACGACGTGGGCGAGCACGAGGTCGATCACGGCGTGGCCGTTCCAGCGATGCCAGATCGTCAGCCGGTCGAAGCCGACGAGCCGCTCGATCAGCGGCACCCGGGCGAGCAGGACGACCTCGATCAGCGCCAGGTACCCCGCCAGGAAGGCGGTCAGCCTCCCCATCCCGAGCAGGAAGTTGGTGAAGCTGCTCCAGTCGTACCCGACCCCGTCGCCGCCGCCGCCGCCGACGATGACGAAGATCGCGACGACGTTCCCGATCAGGAAGATCGAGAGCCCGACGGCGACGGCCCGCCGGCTGCGCTCGCGCCGCCGCCGCGCCGATGCGCGCTCGTCGCCGACGCCGAGGACGGCAGGCGGGTGGGAGATGGAGTCGGTCATCGGGAGCGGCGCCCGGCGGCGCTCGCCAAAGCCAAGCACAGCTCGCTTAGAACACGATGAGCGACTCCAGCGGCGAAGATGCAGTCGCATGAGAAGCCCGGCACGAGAGGAAGAGCCCTTCGGCCCGCTGCGCCGCGACGTCCGGCTGCTCGGATCGCTGCTCGGCCGCGTGCTCGTCGAGCAGGAGGGCGAGGCGTTCCTCGCCGCCGAGGAACGCATCCGCGCGCGGGCGCGCCATGCACGCGAGGTCGGCGACCCGAGCGCGGTTCGGGAAGCGGTGCGGGCGCTCGCACCCGACGAGCAGGCGGCCATGCTGCGGGCCTTCGCCCTCTACTTCCAGCTCGCGAACACCGCCGAGCAGCATCACCGGCTGCGGCGGAGGCGGGCCTACGCCCAGGAGTCCAGGTCGCCGCGGGAATCGCTCGACGAGGCGTTCGGCCGCCTGGCGGCGCTTCCCGGCGACGAGCTCGCCCGGCGGCTCCACGGGGTCTCGCTCGAGCTCGTGCTGACCGCGCACCCGACCGAGGCCACGCGCCGCACCCTGCTCCGCAGCCACGTCCGGATCGCCGAGCTGCTGACCCGCCACGACGACCCCGACCTGACGGGCGCCGAGCGCGCCGAGCTCGAGGCCCGACTCGCCGAGGAGATCACGATCCTCTGGCAGACCGACGAGGTGCGCGGAGAGCGCCCCCGGGTCGTCGACGAGATCAGGCATGGCCACTGGTTCTTCGAGGAGAGCCTGTTCGACGCGGCCGAACGCCTGCTCCGGGACTACCGGAGCCGGGTGCCGGGCGCGCCGCCGCCGCTCTCGTTCGGCACCTGGATCGGCGGCGACCTCGACGGGAACCCCGCCGTGGGCGGGGAGACGATCGCGCTGGCGCTCGAGCGCGGCCGCGAGGCGGCGATCGCCCGCTACCGGGCGGACGTCCGCGAGCTCTGGATCGTGATCTCCTCGAGCCGGTCGCTCGTCCCGGTCTCCGCCGAGCTGCTGGAGTCGATCGCCCGCGACGAGCTCGACTACCCCGGGCGCGCGGGCGAGCTCGGCCCGGTGCATGCCGGCGAGTCCTACCGGCGGAAGCTCGCGCTCATCTGGTGGCGGCTCGGCGCCGGCGGCTACGCGACGCCGGCCGACCTGCTCGCCGACCTGGCGGTGATCCGGCGGAGCCTCGAGGCCCACGGCGGCGCGCGGGTCGCCGACGGCCGCCTCGCGGCGCTCGAGCGGCGGGTCGAGATCTTCGGCTTCCAGCTCGCGAAGCTCGACGTCAGGCTGCACGCAAGCGAGGTGCGGGAGCCGGGCGAGCGGGCCCGCGAGGTCTTCGACGCCGTGAAGGCGGCGCGGGCCCGCCACGGCGCCGCGGCGCTCGACACGGTGATCGTCTCGGCGACCGAGAGCGCCGAGGACGTCCTCGCCGTGCTCGACCTGAGCGACGAGCCGGTGGCGGTCGTGCCGCTGTTCGAGACGGTCACCGATCTCGGGCAGGCGCCCGAGACGGTCAGGACGCTCCTGGCCGACGAGCGGTACGCCGCCCGCGTCGCCGAGCGGGGCGACCGGCTCGAGGTGATGGTGGGCTACTCCGACTCGGGGAAGGACGGCGGGTACCTGGCCGGCCAGTGGGCGATCTACCGGGCACAGGAAGCGCTCGCCCGGGTGGCCGCGGAGGCCGGGATCGAGCTGACGATCTTCCACGGCCGCGGCGGCAGCGCCGGCCGCGGCGGCGGCCCGACCCATGCCGCGATCCTCGCCCAGGCGCCCGGCCACCCGCCCGGCCGCCTCAAGCTGACCGAGCAGGGGGAGACGATCTCCTTCAAGTACGGCCTGCCGGGCCTCGCCTACCGGAACCTCGAGGCGGCGCTCGCGGGCACGATCCTGAGCGCGTTCCCGGAGATCTCGGGCCGCACCCCCGACACGGCCGAGCGCGGGCTGCTCGACGAGCTCGCCGGGCGCGCCGAGGCGGCGTACCGGTCGCTCGTCTGGGACAGCCCGGGCTTCGTCGACTTCTTCCGCGCGTTCACGCCCGTCGACGAGCTCGCCCTGCTCGAGATCGGCTCACGCCCGTCGCTGCGGCCGGCCGGCGCCGACTACCTCGGCTCGCTGCGCGCCATCCCCTGGGTCTTCGGCTGGACGCAGAACCGCACGCTGCTCCCCGCCTGGTACGGCTGCGGCAGCGCCTTCGCGGGCGCCGACCTGCCGGCGCTCGCCCGGCTCTACCGCGAGCTGCCGTTCTTCACCTCACTCGTCGGCAACCTCGAGATGACCCTCGCGAAGTCGAGCCTCGAGGTGGCGCGCGAGTACCTCGAGCTGGTGCCGGAGGAGCTCGAGCCCGAACGCTTCTTCGGCGAGATCTCCGCCGAGCACGAGCGCACGGTCGCCGCCGTGCTCGCGATCGTCGGCGAGAAGCGCCTGCTCGAGCGCTCCCCGGTCGTCCGCCGCTCGATCGGGATCCGGAACCCCTACGTCGACCCGATGAACGCGATCCAGGTCGAGCTGCTCCGCCGTTACCGCAGCGGGGACGAGACGGCTCGCCTGCCGCTCGGCCGCTCGATCGCCGGAATCGCAGCGGCGCTGCGCAACACCGGCTGAGAGCGTGGGGGAACCTCCGGTTTCCCCGCTTCCGACATCGTTCGGCCAGTGCGGGCGACGTCTCACACCGTCCGGCCGCCAACGGCAGGGCACCGCCTCAGCTGTACGGGGGATGCAGCGGGAGGATCATCGGCTTCCGCGGGGCCTGGGTGAAGTCGAACTCCGAGAGGAGGTTGCCGAGGATCTTCGCGTTCTCGCGCACGTCGGGGCGGGGGTCGGGGCGGCCGTCGGTCTTCGGGTCGATCCGGGCGCCGCCGAGGAAGTCGTCCTCGATGAACTTCAGGTAGGCGTCGAAGCTGAGCGTCTGGTGGTCGATGTAGCCCTGCCGCGCGTAGGGGCTGATCAGGAGCGCCGGCACGCGCAGGCCGTAGCCCTGGGCGTCGACGGTCGGCGGGCGCACGTGGTCGTAGAAGCCGCCCCAGTCGTCCCAGGCGAGGAAGATCGCGGTCGAGCCCCAGTCGGGGCTGCGCATGATCCGGTCGATCAGCCCGGTGACGTAGGTCTGCCCGTTGCTGATCAGCGCCGGCGGGTGGTCGCTCACCTTCTGCGTCGGCGTGATCCAGGAGACCGACGGCAGCGTCCCGGCCTTCGCCTGCGCGAGGAAGTCGCGGAGCGGCGGATGTTCCCGAGCTGATGGTCATCCCGGACGGTGTCGAAGTACGGCATCGGGTTCCAGATCCCGGGCGTCTTCGCGTTCTGCGGCACCGCCTTGCAGAACATCGCGTTGTCGCCGCAGTCCGGCTGCGTGCCGTTGAAGACGTAGTAGCCCCAGCTCACGTGGTGCCTGTGCAGGAGATAGGTGAGATCGGTCCACGCGTAGTCGGGGATCGCTGCCGGTCGGGTTCTGCGGGCTCGCCGGGCGGCGACCCGGGCGCCTGGATCGGCGGGACGGCAGCTCATCGGGTCGCCCTTCTTCGAGCAGCTGCGCCGACCAGCCGGAGACCAGGTAGAGGTGCGCCGGCAGGCTCCACGAGGTGTCCGACTCGAACATGTGGTCCTGGAGCACGAAGGCCTTCGCCCAGGCCCAGTAGTTCGGGATCTCGCGCGCGTCGTGGTAGCCCATCACCGACTGCGGCGTCGGTCCGGGGCGAGCGAGCAGGTCGGGCGCGTCGACGTGGGCGGCGCAGGCGAGCTTGCGCCCCTTGTGGGCCGGCCTGATGAAGCCGTCCATCTTGCCGCCGTCGATGTCCCTGATCGCGTCGACGTGGTCGTGCGGGCCCGCCGAGCGTTGAGGTCGGCCGAGGTGTGGTACGGCCTGCACGCAGTGGTGCGCGTACGGGTCCGGCACGCAGACCGTCGGCACGCCGTTGCGCATCGGGATCCCGTCCGCGCCGGGGAACGTCCCGAAGAACGAGTCGAACGAGCGGTTCTCCTGCATGATGATCACGACGTGCTTGATCTTGTGGATGCCCGCTTCCGTCGCCGCCCGAGCGGCGGGAACGAGCTGCCGACCGGCCGCTGGCACGAGCTCGAGCGAGCCCCAGGCCGCGACCAGGGCGAGCACTCCGACGCCTGCAAACCGGAGCTTCCTCACGGGGACAGCAGGCTACGGGCAGCAACGTTGAGCTTGGGTTAGCCGACTGTGTTGCTTCACCTGCGCTGCCGATCCGGCGGCACGCTTGCCGCGGTCGCGCCGTAACCGACAGAATGGCGGCATGGCCCCGGCAGCGATGGGCAAGCTGAGCGCGACGGACGAGCAGCTGGCGGTCGAGCAGCTTCCGGGCGAGCGCGAGGTCCTCGCCCGGGCTGCGGGCGAGAACTTCTCGGTCGCCTCGCTGATCCTCGGCCGGCAGACGCGCGCCCACCTGCTCGCGATCTACGGCTACGCGCGGCTCGTCGACCAGATCGGAGACGACGCGCCCGGCGACCGCCCGGCCCTGCTCGATCGCTTCGAGGCCGACCTGCTCCGGATCTTCGACGGCGGCGGGAAGCCGGAGCACCCGGTGCTGCGCCGCCTCGCGCCGACCGTGCACGCGCTCGAGCTTCCGCGCGGGCCGTTCCTGCGCCTGCTCGAGGCGAACCGGCGCGACCAGGAGACGGTCGCCTACCTGACCTACGAGGAGCTGCTCGGCTACTGCGACCTCTCGGCGAACCCGGTCGGCGAGCTCGTGCTGCACGTGTTCGGCGCCGCGACGCCCGACCGGATCGCGCTCTCCGACCGGGTCTGCACCGCGCTCCAGCTCGCCGAGCACTGGCAGGACGTCGCCGAGGACCACGCCGCCGGGCGCGTCTACCTGCCCGCAGAGGATCTGGCGCGCTTCGGCGTCGCGGCCGCCGACCTCGGCGCGGCCGACGACAACGCCGGCCCCTGCGCGAGCTGATCGCCTTCGAGGTGGCGCGAGCGCGGGCGCTCCTCGACGGGGGCGCTCCGCTCGTCGGCCGCCTGCGCGGGCGGGCGCGGCTCGCGGTCGCCGGCTACGTCGGCGGCGGACGGGCGGCTCTCGACGCGATCGACGCGGCGGGCTACGACGTCCTCTCGGGCCCGCCGACGGCGGGCAGGCTGCGGCGCCTGCGCGCCACCGTGCTGGCCTACGGGAGGGGATCGTGAGCGCGCTCGCCGTCGCGCCGGCCTACGAGCACTGCCGGCGGGTCGCCCGGGCGGCCGGGCTCGAGCTTCTACACGGGGATGCGCCTGCTGCCGCCCGACCGGCGCGCGGCGCTGTTCGCCGTCTACGCGCTCGCCCGGCGGATCGACGACATCGCCGACGGCGCCGCGCCGCCGGAGGAGAAGCTGGCCGAGCTCGGCCTGACCCGCGACCGGCTCGGGGCGATCGAGGAGAGCGACGACCCGGTGCTGGTGGCGGTCGCCGACGCGGCCGGGCGCTTCCCGATCCCGCTCGAGGCATTCGGCGAGCTGGTCGACGGCGCCGAGCAGGACGTGCGCGGCGACCGAGTACGCGACCTTCGACGAGCTCGAGCGCTACTGCCGCTGCGTCGCCGGCTCGATCGGCAGGCTCGCGCTCGGCGTCTTCGACTGCTCGGACCGCGAGACGGCGACCGGCCTCGCCGACGAGCTCGGCATCGCGCTCCAGATCGGGAACATCCTGCGCGACGTCGGCGAGGACGCCGCCAACGGGCGCGTCTACCTGCCGCGCGAGGACCTGGAGCGGTTCGGCTGCGAGGCAGGCGACGGCGCCTTCGACGGCCCGCTCGAGCTCGTGATCGCCTTCGAGGCGGAGCGCGGCCTCGGCCGGCTCCGGCACGGGCTCGAGCTGGTGCCGCTGATCGACCGCCGCAGCGCAGCGTGCGTGCTGGCGATGGCCGGCAAGTACCGCCGGCTGCTCGAGCGCATCGCCGCGGAGCCGTCGCTCGTGCTCCGCGGGCGCCTGTCGCTGCGCCCGTGGGAGAAGGGGCTCGTCCTCGCGCGCAGCCTCGCGGGAGCGGGTGCATGAGGAAGATCGCGGTTGTCGGCGGCGGGCTCGCCGGGCTCGCCGCGGCGGTCGAATGCGCCGACGCGGGCGCGTCCGTGACGCTCTACGAGGCGCGCTCCCGGCTCGGCGGCGCGACCTTCTCCTTCGAGCGGAACGGGCTCTGGCTCGACAACGGCCAGCACGTCGCGCTGCGCTGCTGCACCGCCTACCTCGGCTTCCTGCGCCGGCTCGGGGTCGATCGGCTCCTGCCGCTCCAGCGGCGGCTGCACGTGCCGGTGCTCCGCGAGGGGAAGCGTCCGGCGCTGCTCTCGCGGACCGCGCTCCCGGCCCCGCTTCCACCTGGCGGCCACGCTTCTCGCGCTACGCGCCGCTCGGGGCCGCGCGAGCGGCTCGCGGCGGTTCGGGCCGCGACCGCGCTCGGCAGGCTCGACCCGGACGACCCTGCGCTCGACGAGCGCACGTTCGGCGGCTGGCTCGAGCGAGCACGGCCAGTCGGCGAACGCGATCGCCGCGCTCTGGAACCTGATCGCGCTGCCGACGCTGAACCTCCCGGCCGGCGAGGCCTCGCTCGCCGCCGCCGTCAAGGTCTTCCGGACCGGGCTGCTCGACTCGCGCGGACGGCTGCGACATCGGGGTTCCCGCGGTGCCCTTCCGGCGCCTGCACGCCGAGCCCGCGGCGGCGGCCCTCGAACGGCTGGGCGGCCGGATCCTCACCGGCACCCCGGTACGCTCGATCGCCCCGGACCTCCGGCTCCTGCTCGAGGACGGGACGGACGAGGCCGACGCCGTGATCGTCGCCGTGCCGCACGAGGCCGTCGCGGCGCTGGTCCCGCGCGAGGCGGTCGAGACCGCCTGCCCTGGCGGGCCTCGGGACGAGCCCGATCGTCAACCTGCACGTGCACTACGACCGCCGGGTCCTCGCGGAGCCGCT
Organism: uncultured Actinomycetes bacterium; assembly: GCA_963796625.1. GTDB lineage: Bacteria > Actinomycetota > Thermoleophilia > Gaiellales > Gaiellaceae > PALSA-600. Next base: position 182,587 of record CAWCME010000002.1, on the reverse strand, counting down.
CGCGGCGGCGCTCGACTCGCCGCTGCAGTGGCTCTTCGACCGCACCGAGGCGGCGGGCGCGGACCGGGGACAGCTCGTCGCGGTCTCCCTCTCGCACGCGGTCGAGGAGATCGGCGCCTCGGTCGCCGACCTCCGCGCGCGCTACCTGCCGGCGATCGAGCGGCTGCTTCCCGGGGCGCGCGGCGCCGCCGTGCTCGACTTCGCGGTCACCCACGAGCCCCGCGCGACGTTCCGGATCGCTCCCGGCACCCGCAGGCTCCGTCCCGGCGCCCGCACCGCGGTTCCCGGCCTCTTCCTTGCCGGCGCCTGGACGGACACCGGCTGGCCGCCGACCATGGAGGGCGCGGTCCGCAGCGGACTCGCCGCCGCGGCGGCGGCGCTCGCGGAGCCGGGCTCGCTGCGAGGAGCTCAGCCGGCGCCGGCACCGGCCGCGCTGCGAGGGCAGTCGCGATGACGGTCACGGCCGACCGCGCGATCGACGCCGCCCACGCGGCGCTCTCGCGCGCGACCGCCCACCTGCTCGCGCTCCAGCACCCGGACGGCTGGTGGAAGGGCGAGCTCGAGACCAACGTGACGATCGACGCCGAGGACGTCTTCCTGCGCCACTTCCTCGGGATCGCCGGCCCCGCCGAGACGGGCAGGACCGCCACCTGGATCCGCAGCCGCCAGCGGCCGGACGGCTCGTGGGCCACCTACCACGGCGGCCCGGGCGACCTCTCCACCTCGGTCGAGGCCTACGTCGCCCTGCGCATCGCCGGCGACCCGCCCGAGGCCGACGCACATGGCCCGCGCGGCGGCCTTCGTCCGCGCGGCGGGCGGAGTCGAGGCCAGCCGCGTCTTCACCCGCATGTGGCTCTCGCTGCTCTCGCTCTGGTCGTGGAGCGAGGTGCCGACGCTGCCGCCCGAGCAGATCCTCTTCCCACCCTGGGCGCCGCTCTCGGTCTACTCCTTCGGCTGCTGGGCGCGCCAGACGATCGTCGCGCTCTCGGTCGTGACCGCCGTGCGCCCGTCGGCGCGGGTCGGATTCGGGATCGACGAGCTGCGCACCGGCAACCGCCCGCCCGCCGCCCCGAACGACTTCTGGGGACGGGTCTTCGTGGCGCTCGACCGGCTCGCCCACGTCTACGGGCGCCACCCCGTCGGCCCCGTGCGCCGGCGTGCGCTGCGCACCGCCGAGCGCTGGATCGTCGAGCGGCAGGAGCGCGACGGGTCGTGGGGCGGGATCCAGCCGCCGTGGGTCTGGTCGATCGTCGCGCTGCGCGCGCTCGGCTACGAGCTCGACCACCCGGTGGTCGCGCGGGCGCTGGCCGGGCTCGACGGCTTCACGATCGACGACGACCAGGGCCGCCGGGTCGAGGCCTGCCAGTCGCCGGTCTGGGACACCGCGCTGGCCGTCCTGGCGCTGCTCGACGCGGGCGTCCCGCCGGAGGATCCGGCGATCGCGCGCGCCGCCGACTGGCTGGCGGCGCAGGAGATCTCGACGCAGGGGCGACTGGGCAGTTCGCCGGCCGAAGCTCGGAGCCGGGCGGCTTCCCGTTCGAGTTCGCGAACGACAACTACCCCGACGTGGACGACACCGCCGTCGTCGTGCTCGCGCTCCGCCGCTCCGGCCGCGACGGCACGGGGGCGGCGAGCCGGGGCATCGCCTGGATGCTCGGGATGCAGAGCCGCTCCGGCGGCTGGGGCGCCTTCGACGTCGACAACACGAGCCGCCTCTGCGCGAAGCTCGCGTTCTGCGACTTCGGCGCGGTCACCGACCCGCCGAGCTCCGACGTCACCGCGCACGTGCTCGAGACTGCTCGCCCACGAGGGCCGGGCCGTGGAGCGGCCGGCCGCGCTCGGGCTCGACTGGCTGCTGCGCCAGCAGGAGCGGGACGGCTCGTGGTTCGGCCGCTGGGGGGCCAACTACGTCTACGGGACCGGCGCCGTCCTCCCCGCCCTCGCCGCCTGCGGCCTGAACGACCATCCGAGTGTCCGGGCCGCCGTCGGCTGGCTCGAGAGCGTGCAGAATCCCGACGGTGGCTTCGGCGAGGATCTCCGCTCCTACCGCGACCTCTCCTGGAGCGGGCGCGGCGTCTCCACGGCCTCGCAGACGGCCTGGGCGCTCATCGGGCTGCACGCGGCCGGCGAGGGCGGCGGCCGGGCCGCGGCGGCCGCCGTCCAGTGGCTCGTCGAGACCCAGCGGCCGGACGGCGGCTGGGACGAGCCGTTCTTCACCGGCACGGGCTTCCCGCGCGACTTCTACCTCAACTACCACCTCTACCGGGACGTCTTCCCCGTGATGGCGCTCGGCCGCGTCCTCGGAGGAGCCGGGCGGTGAGCTCTCTGCTCGTCCTCGTACCGCTGCGGATCGAGCAGCTGGCGCTCGGGGTGCCCCCGGGCTCGCGCGTCCTGCGCACCGGCATGGGGCCGGCGCGCGCCCGCATCGCGGCCGCGCGGGCGCTCGCCGACCCGGCGCCTGCGCTCGCCGTCGCCGGCCTCTGCGCCGGCATCGCGCCCGAGCTCGCGGCCGGGGATGTCGTCTGCGCCGTCGAGCTCGCCGGAGCCGACGGCGAGCGGATCGCGCTCCCCGCCGGCCCGCTGCTGGCGTGCGCGCTCCGCCGCCGGGGCCTGCGCGTCCACACGGGGGCGCTGCTCTCGAGCGAGCGGATCCTCGGCCCGGGCGAGCGCGACCTCCGGCGCGGGGAGGCGCTCGCGGTCGACATGGAGTCCGTCTGGCTCGCCGCCGGGGCGGCCGGGCGGCCGCTCGCCGTCGCCCGCGTCGTGGCCGACGTCGCCGGGCGCCGCCTCGCCGACCCGCGCCTCTTGATCGCCGGCCCGCAGGCGCTCCGCAGCCTCCGTCGGGTCGGCGGGGCGCTCTCGGAGTGGGCTGCCGCGCTCCCCCCGGAGCTGCTCCCCGTCGAGGCGCCCGGTGGCTCGTGCAGCGCCGCCGAGCCTGCGATCGATATCGTCGAGCAGGCACTCGCCGACCGGGAAGCACCAGCTCACGTGCCCAAGCAGACCGTCACCGAACGGCACGCCGTCGCCAACCTCGAGCGGGGCCGGATGCTGCTCGGCGGAGGGCTCGCGAGGCGATGAGCGTCCCGCTTCGCCAGAGCCTGACGGTCGCCCGCTACCTGATGCGGCAGCGGCTGAAGAGAAACGACAAGTTCCCGCTGCTCGTCGAGCTCGAGCCGCTCTTCCAGTGCAACCTGGCCTGCTCGTTCTGCGGGAAGATCCAGTACCCGGAGCACATCCTGAAGAAGCGGATGCCAGTCGAGCAGGCGCTCGCGGCGATCGAGGAGAGCGGCGCGCCGATGGTCTCGATCGCGGGCGGCGAGCCGCTCGTCCATCCCGAGGTCGACGTGATCGCGAAGGAGCTGATCGCGCGGAAGAAGTTCGTCTACCTCTGCACCAACGGCATCCTGATGAAGAAGAAGCTCGACCTGTTCGAGCCGTCGCCGTACTTCGCGTGGGTCGTCCACCTCGACGGGATGCGCGAGCGCCACGACCGCTTCGTCGAGCGGGAGGGCACCTTCGACAAGGCGGTCGACGCGATCCGCGAGGCGCAGCGGCGAGGCTTCCGCGTGAACACGAACACGACCTTCCTGACGACGGACACCCCGAAGACGGTTCGCGACGTCCTCGACTTCCTGAACGACGAGCTGAAGGTCGACCAGATGATGCTCTCGCCCGCCTACGCCTACGAGAAGGCGCCCGACCAGGAGCACTTCCCCGGCGTCGCACAGGCCCGGCGACTCTTCGGCGAGGCCTTCGCGAACGGGCGGCGGAAGGGCTGGCGGCTGAACCACACGCCTCTCTTCCTCGACTTCCTCGAGGGCCGGGTCGACTTCCAGTGCACCCCGTGGGGGATCCCGAGCTACTCGCTGTTCGGCTGGCAGCGCCCCTGCTACCTGATGGCCGACGGCTACGCGGAGAGCTACAGGGAGCTGATCGAGACGACGGACTGGTCGAAGTACGGGCGCGGGAACGACCCCCGTTGCGACAATTGCATGGCTCACTGCGGCTACGAGCCGACGGCGGTCCTGGCCGCGACGAAGTCGGTCCGGCAGGCGTTGCGGGCCGTCGTCGCCCCCCGGTAGGTAGCGTCCACGCGATGGCCTCCTTCGGCGACCGGGCCCTCCTCGTCGGGAGCGAGCGCGTGACCACCGGCGAGTGGATCGACGTCCTCTCCCCGTACTCGGGCGAGCGCGTCGGCCGGGTCGCGAGAGGCGGTGCCGCCGAGACCCGGCGGGCGCTCGACGCCGCCGCGGCGGCGCTGGACGAGCCGCTTCCCGCCCACCGGCGTGCGGCGATCCTCGACGAGTGCGCCCGCCTGCTCGAGGCGCGGCGCGACGAGGCGGCGGCCCTGATCTGCGCCGAGGCCGGCAAGCCGCTCAAGACGGCCCGGGTCGAGGCCGAGCGCGCCGTCTCGACCTACCGCTTCGCGGCGGTCGAGGCGCGGAGGCTCGCGGGCGAGATGGTGCCGATGGACGCCTCGGCGGCGGGCGAGGGCAAGCTCGCCTTCACGATCCGGGTCCCGATCGGGGTCGTGGCGGCGATCAGCCCGTTCAACTTCCCGCTCAACCTGGTCGCGCACAAGATCGCGCCGGCGCTCGCCGCGGGCTGCCCGGTCGTGCTCAAGCCGGCCACGACGACGCCGCTCTCGGCGCTGTTCCTCGCCGAGCTCGAGCTCGAGGCCGGGTTGCCGGCCGGCTGGCTGAACGTGGTCGCCGGGCCGTCGGCCGAGATCGGCGACGTGCTCGTCGGCGACGAGCGCGTGAAGCTCGTCACGTTCACCGGGTCGGCCGAGGTGGGCTGGGGGATCGCCGCCCGGGCGGCGCGCAAGCGGGTGAACCTCGAGCTCGGGAACGCGACGCCGTTGATCGTCGACGAGGGCGCCGACCTCGACGCGGTCGCGGCGGCGGTCGCCGCGAACGCCTTCTCGTTCGCCGGCCAGAGCTGCATCTCGATCCAGCGCGTATACGCGCTCGAGCCGGTCTGGGACGAGCTCGTTCCGCTCCTGGTCGAGCGGGTCGAGGCGCTCCGGGTCGGCGATCCGGCCGATCCGGAGACCGATGTCGGCCCCGTGATCAGCGCCTCCGACCGCGACCGGATCCTCGACTGGATCCGCCGCTCCGGCGGCGAGGTGCTGACGGGAGGCGAGACGACCGGCGACGGGCTGATCCGGCCGACGCTGATCGCCCGGCCCGCCCGGGACGCGCAGGTCGAGTGCGACGAGGTGTTCGGGCCGGTGTGCACGATCTCGCCGGTCGCCTCGATCGCCGAGGCGATCGAGCGCGCGAACGCCACGCGCTACGGCCTCCAGGCCGGGATCTTCACCCCGAGCCTCGCCACTGCGCTGCGCGCTGCGCGGGAGCTCGAGTTCGGCGGGGTCGTGGTCAACCAGGCACCCACTTTCCGCGCCGACCAGATGCCCTACGGCGGCGTCAAGGAGTCGGGGAACACGAAGGAAGGCCCGGCCTGGGCCGTCCGCGAGCTGACCGAGGAGCGCCTGGTCGTGCTCGCTCCCGCCTGAGCGGCGGCGGCCGGCCGGCGACCATCCGTCCCGCGCGCGCTCCGACCTCCGCCGCGTCCGGGGACGGTGCGCCGTTCCCGTTCGGCCTCCGGACTTGACACAATCGAGGCATGGCCTCCCAGTTCTCCGATCCGGAATGGTGGCCGAAGCCGCCGCCGAAGCCGCCGAGGCCGATCTCGATCTGGAAGGTGGTGTTCGGAACGCTCGTCCCGGCGGTCGCCGTGATCGCCGGAGCGGCGTTCGTCGTCACGCAGCGCTCCGGCTCCTCCGCCGGGTCCCCCTGCCCGGCGGCGACGAGCGCCGCCGCGCCGACGGCCGGAGGCCCGGTCGCGCCCCGCGGACCGCAGGCCTGCGCACCCGCCCGCCCGCCGGGGACCGGAACGGGCAGGTTCGGCGGCGACGGCCCGGGACAGGTGGCGTTCGAGAGCTGCATCCGCAGCGCGACCGCCGGCCTCTCGCCCGGCAGCTTCCGCCACGGGCACGGCGACGCGATCCGGAACGCCTACGAGGTCTGCCAGACGCTGATCCAGGGGAGCGGCACGGCCCCGCTCGAGCCCGGCACCACCACCGCGACCCCGCCCGCCGCGTAGTGGACCCGTCCTCGCTCACGGCCCGCTCCCGGCGGCGTCTCGCCGCCCGCGCCGCCCGGAAGCAGCCCGGCGCCGGCGTCGCTCCCGCGCGCCGGAGGCTCCGCGCAGCGGTTGCCTGCGTGCTGGGGGCGCTCGTGCTCTCGCTCGGGTTCGGGGCGGCGCTCGCGGCGGCGGCGAAGCCCGACGCCCACGACCGGGCGCTCGCCGCCCGGCTCGACGCCAAGGTGGCGACCTTCCGCGCCATCGCCGCCCGGACGAGCGGCGGCAACTCGACGAAGTCGCTGAACAGCTGCGCCTACCTGAAGAAGCATCCCAAGGACGCCTTCGCGGCCGTGTTCGCGCTGCTGCCGGCGCTGCTCGCCCAGGTCGTGAACGAGTACCGGCCCCAGCTGACCGACCTCCGCGACACGGTCGTCGCGATGCATCCCGACTCGCCGCTCTTCCGGCAGTGGCTCGCCGCCACGGGGGAGAGCTTCGGCCTGATCCTGACGTTCGACAACCACGGCAAGAAGATCGACCTCTGCCGGGCCGCCCAGGTGATGCTGAGCAAGACCTCGACCCCGGCCGACGTCAAGCGGGTGCTCGGAATCGACCCGGCGCTCGTCGCGACGCTCTTCTCGCGCAGCTCGACGGAGGCGAGCACCACGATCACGAAGCTGAACCCGAAGATGCGGGCCTTCCTCGTCGCGGCCGGGGTCTCGCGCCGGAACGCGGTCGCGATGACGACATCGAGCTAGTAGGGCCGCCGCCCCGCCCGGCCGTCGGGCCCCCCGCCGCTACTGCTGCGCGCCGCCCCAGCGCTCCTCGATGCGGCGGAGCTTCCAGATCAAGGCCGAGCCGGCCCAGGTGACGACGAAGAGGCCGACGATCCCGTAGCCGAGGCTCTCGAAGTCGAGCGCGTTCAGCCAGCCCCAGAAGCCCGAGTCGAGGCCCAACCGGGACGCGAGCACCTGCAGCAGCTCGATCGACCCGACCGCGAGGGCGACCGTGACCGAGAGCGAGGTGACGGTGATGTTGTAGTAGACCTTGCGGATCGGGCTCGAGAACGCCCACCCGTAGGCCTGGCTCATGAACGCCCCGTCGGCCGTGTCCATCAAAGACATCCCCGCCGCGAAGAGCACCGGCAGGGAGAGCACTGCGACGAACGGGACGGCGTGGCTCGCCACCCCGGCGGCCAGCGCGAGCAGCGCGACCTCGGTCGCGGTGTCGAACCCGAGCCCGAACAGCACCCCGAGCGGGTACATCTGCCACGACTTGGAGATCAGCCCGAAGAAGCGCCCGAGGAAGAACCTGTTCATGAAGCCGCGGTCGAGCAACCGCTCCTCCAGCCGCTCCCGGTCGTACCGGCCGCGAATCAGCTCCCGGTAGATCCGGACGATGTCGAGCAGCACGAGCAGGTTCAGCACGCCGATGATCCAGAGGAACGTCCCGGAGACTCCGGCGCCGATCGTGCCTCCGTAGCTCTGCAGCCCCGGGAGCTCGGACTTGAGGCCGCGTGCTGCGACCGCCAGTCCGGCCGCCAGCCCGAAGACGATCGTCGAGTGGCCGAGCGAGAAGAAGAACCCGACCCCGAGCGGGCGCTTCCCCTGCTGGAGCAGCTTCCGCGTCGTGTTGTCGATCGCCGCGATGTGATCGGCGTCGAAGGCGTGCCGCAGGCCGAACGAGTACGCGAGCACGCCGAGCCCGGCCATCGCGGGGTAGCGGCCCGAGTAGTAGACGAAGAGCCCCCAGCCGACGACGTGCAACGCCGCCACGGCCGCCCCGAAGCCGGCGAGCCGCCACCACTCGCGCTTCGAGAGTGTCCGGGTGAGGCGCGGGCGCGTCATCTTCTCCTCCAGTCTGACGGGAGCAGCCTCGAGCGGTCGAGCCTGGGTAGCCGTGGGCGCCCGGGCGGTTCGCCGGGCCCGATCGAACCGAAGCGGCCCGCGGGCGACCCACCGGTGTCCGAGCCCCGGGGCATCGGGGTCGCGAGAGGAGCTCATAGAACAATCTTGAGCCCACGGGCATTTTCTGGGGCAGCCGGTGTCGCGAGGGCGCGGCGGCGATCTCCGGAGCGTCTGTCTCCTACCCCGGCCTTGTCCCGCTCGCCGATTGTTGGTTGCTCGTCCGGAGCGACGCAGTCAACTGGGACCGGCTCGTCCGGCACGCCCTTGCCGTCCGCCATGCGACCGGAACCGCGGCGCTTCTCGACCGGCTGCGGGCGAAGCTCGACACGGGCGCGCCGGCCGCGTCCCTGGTGGGCTCGAGGACGCGAGCTCGCAGTCGGCATGGTCGTTGAAGGCTCCCGAGCTATCCGCAACCGGATCCGATGGCGCGGCACGCCTCCGATCCCTAGACCCTAGCTTCCCTCTGAAAACGCATCGGCGACCGAGCTCGCATACTTGGATACGCTCGCGGCGCTCGACGAGCTGGCCGCTCGGAAGAAATCGCTCGTCGAGCGGCTCTCGCGCTCGCCCAGGGGGGAGAGTGGCGGCCGACCGTCGCCCGGCTGGGCTGCTTCCGCGGCATCGACACTCGGACCGCGTTCGCGCTCTGGCTCGAGATCGGCGACTTCGACCGCTTCCAACGGCCCACGCAACACGCCTCCTGGCTCGGGCTCGTCCTCTCGCCCGACCCGTCCGACGAGAGCCGCCGCCAGGGCGCGATCACCAAGACCGGCCCCGGCTACGCACGCCGCCTCCCAGTCGAGGCCGCCCGGCACTACCTCCGCCAGCCGCGATCGGCGTCACCCTCCGTAACCGCCAACAAGACCAACCCGCCCACGTGCTCCAGATCGCCTGGCGCGCCCAGCACCGCCTCCACCGGCAGCACGAACGTCTCCGCGCCCGAGGCAAACCCGGCAACGTGAACACCATCGCGGTCGCACGCGAACTCGCCTGCTTCCTCTGGGCCGCCGCCACCGCCGACTGGACACGGCACACACCCGCCTGCTCCGGCGGGTGCCGCACCAACTGCGGCCGACACGCGCGAACCGGCTAAGAGCAACCCGCAAAGGCCATGCCCGTTCCTGGACAAGCGCACGCCGGCGACGAAACAAGGGTAATGGGGTAACCAACCCCCGCATCGTCAGACTGACAGCGGCGACCGTCGCCGCAGAGCCCGACGCCCACCAGAGCAGTCCCGCACCAAGCAACAGCACTGGGCGATGCCACCTGGACCTGGACTCTTGACGACCGCCCACCATATCGGGCAGGACGCCGACCGGACCCGCTTCCGGCCCGCCGCTCAGGCGTGACGGGGCGGATCGCGGCGCCGGAGCAGCTTGCGGTTCTCCTCCTCGACGAAGCGCCGGTTCGCGTACTCGACGCTCTCGTCGTGACGGAAGTCGAGCGCATCCCGCGCAAACCGGTACCAGTCGTTCCACGACCTGGTCTCCGGCGGCCCCCGCAACGGGTCCGAGGGGGTCTCTACGCCGCCCGCCGGACCTGCTCCGGATGGGGCTCGAGCCGGACGAGGAACGCCGGTCGCGGCGACCGGAGGTACTCGACGACGGCGCGCTCGTTCTTCGGGCACGGGAGCAGCGTCTTCCAGCCCGCGAGATGCTCCGGCGCGTGGAAGTCGCCGCAGGCGACGGCAGGCAGCCCGGCGTCGGCGACCCACGCGAAGAGGGTCTCGCGATTGAAGAGCTCGAAGCGGTCGACGAGCGTCGCCCAGCGCTCGGGATCGGCGGCGAACGCGGCGGTCTGCCGCGACGCGGTCGCCGCCTCGTCCGGCGGGTACGGATGAGCGGCGAGGAGCGCCGCGCCCTCCGTTCGGGCCGCCCGCAGGGCCTCTTCCAGCCCGCCGGCGACGCCGACGAACCTCCGCAGCCCGACGGCGACCGCGTGGCCGGCGAGCAGGGGATCGGGATCCTCCAGCGTCAGCTCGAGCCCCGGGACGACCAGCAGGTCGTACAGCCGGCGCGCGCGCCCCCCCTCGGCCGCCAGCTCGTCGAGGTAGGCGGGGAAGGCCGCCTCCTGCACGTCGCCGGCCCGAGTCGTGTGGTCGGTGATCGCGAGCACGTCGAACCCGGCGCGGCCGTAGAGATCGCAGAGCTCGCGCGGGGAGAGCAGGCCGTCGCTCCACGTCGTATGCGCGTGCAGCTCGCAGAGGAGCGGGGAGAGCTTCGTCGCCATCACCCACCAGTTTTCCCCTTCGGCGGGGGCTCCTGCAGCCCATCGCCGGTTCGTAACCCGAAGACAACGATTCCGACTCCCGGCTCCGAGGCGGTCCCTGCCGGGCCCGCGCGGGTCAGTCCCGCGGGCGCTCGTGGCGCGCGACCGTGTACGCGGCGATCAGCGGCACGTTCAGCGTGAACGTCGCGAGCAGGGGCCACGGCGGCGGCGAGCAGGCCGACGGCGGGTCCGAGCGGCGCCCGCCTCGGCAGGTATACGAGCCCGCCCGGCCCGAGGTGCCTGGCGTCGGACGAGGAGCGAGCGCAGCAGGAGGAAGGCGTCGAGGCCCGTTCCTCCTCGCAGGCCGGGCTAACGGAGGCCGATCGCCATGACCGTGTCCGCTCGCCCGGCGACGGCGCGGTCGTGGGTCGCGCAGACGACGACGGCATTCGAGGTGCGCGCGGCGGCGATCAGCAGGTCGGCGACGAGCGCGGCGCTCGCCTCGTCGAGGCGGGCGGTCGGCTCGTCGAGCAGCAGCACGTCCGGTCCGCGGGCGAGGGCCCGCGCGATCGCGACCCGCTGGCGCTCGCCGGCCGAGAGCCGGTCGGCGATGCGGTCGGCGCAGTCGGCCAGGCCAAGGCGCTCGAGCCACGCCCGCACCTCGGGCGCGTGCTCCGGACGCCGCGCGCGGTCGCGGATCTCGAGCGCGAGCGTCGCGTTCTCGAGCGCGGTCGCGAAGGGGATCAGGCCGGGCTCCTGGCCGACCCAGCCGATGTGGTCGCGGCGGTGCGCCGCGAGCTCCTCGCGGTCGAGCGCCGTCAGGTCACGGCCCGCCACCTCGATCGAGCCGGCGTCGGGGCGCTCGAGGCCCGCGAGCAGGTGCAGCAGCGTCGTCTTGCCGGATCCCGAGCGTCCCTCGAGCGCCACGAGCATCCCGCGTGCGAAGCGCGCCTCGAACCCCGCCAGCACGCGGCGGGTCCGCCCCGCGACGCCGTAGCTCTTGTGGACGTCCCTGACCTCGACGGCGATCCCGCCGCCGGCGCGCTCGCCCGGCTCGGGCGGCGCGGCTTCCGCGGGCAGCCCCTCCCCGACCAGCCCGAGCTCCTGCTCGCGCACGAGGAAGTCGACGTGGCCGCCGATCCCGACCTGCCTACGGGCGTCCGCGGGCAGCTGCACCCACCCGCCGCGGCCGACGACCAGGCGCGGGCGGCCGCCCCGGCCCGCCTCCGCGCTGATGCGCCCGTCGCGCACGTAGACGACGCGGTCTGCGAGCTCCGCCGCGCGGTCGTCGTGGCTCACGACGACGAGGGTGGCGCCTTCGCGGGCGGCCAGGTCGGCCAGCAGCTCGTACACCGACGCGGCCGTGGCGCTGTCGAGCTCGCCGGCCGGCTCGTCCGCGAACAGGATCGCCGGGCGATGCGAGAGCGCCGCGCAGACCGCGATCCGCTGCTGCTCGCCGCCGGAGAGGACGCCGGGGGCGTCGGCGGCGCGATCCTCGAGCCCGACGCGCGCGAGCAGCTCGAGTGCACGCCGCCGCCGCTCGCGGGCCGCGACGCCCGCGAGGCGGAGCGGCAGCTCGACGTTCCCGGCGCACGTGAGGGAGGGAGAGAGCGAGCGGGCGTAGTGCTGGTCGAGGAAGCCGAGCCGCGCGGCGCGGAAAGCCGCCAGCCGGCGCGCCGAGAGCCGGGCGAGGTCGACGCCGAGAGTTCGCGCCACCCCTGCCGACGGCCGGTCGAAGCCGGCCGCGATGCGCAGGAGCGTGCTCTTGCCGGAGCCGCTCGGCCCGAGCACGACGCAGCGCTCCCCGCGACTCACCTCGAGGGTCAGGCCCTGGAGCGCGACCGCGCCCTGCCCGGTCGTCGCATGGATGCGGAAGACGTCCCGCAGCTCGATCGCCGGGCCGGTCATGCCGTCCAGCTCTCGCCGGTGAGGCCCCGGCCCGCCGTCCGGCTGCGGTGCTCGAACCGCAGCACGAGCTCGATCAGCGCGGCTGCGACGAGCGCGAAGGCCAGGGCCGATCCGGCGATCGTCAGCCACGGGATCACGCGCCGGAGGGGCGGGTCCGGGAGCGCAAGCGTGGCGTCGAGCGCGAGCAGTCGCTCGGTGACGCCGACCATCACCGCTCCGAGGACGACCCCCGCCGCGAGCCCCAGGGCGGCGACGCCGAGCGCCCGCCAGCGAACGGTGGCCCGCAGCGCCCGCGGCCCGACGCCCTGCGTCTCGAGGTCGAAGAGCGTGTCGCCCTCGTCGCGCACGAAGCCGATCGTGACGAGCGCGAGGCCGGTGAGCGCGAGCACGACCGCCGCCGCCGCCGCCGCCGCGAGCGAGACGACGATCCCGCGTGCCAGCGGCTCCTCGCGGAGCGCCGCCGCGAGGTCCGCGCGCGAGGAGACCGCGAGCGTCGCGAAGGGCGTTCGGGCGAGCAGCGACCCGACCCGGGCCGAGGACGCGGGCGGCGTCGAGAGCCAGAGCTCGTCGGGGATCGCGGTCGGGAGGTCGTTCGCGCCGAGCGCCGAGGCGAGAGACGCCTCGTCGGCGACGACGAAGCTCTCGCCGGAGTCCTGCGTCGTCGGGAAGCGATGCGCCACCGCGACGAGCCGCGCCCTGACGATCTGGTCGCCGAAGTCGAGCTCGAGCGTCCCGCCCGGCCCGGCACCCGCGGCGACGTCGGGGCTCGCGACGACCGGCAGCGGGCGGGTGTCGAACGGCTGCCGCGGACGCAGCATCGCCGTCTCGGAGGTGTCGATCAGGAAGCTCAGCCGGACGCCGCCCGGCGCCGGAGCGGCGGCGACGCCGCCGTGCCCGCCCCAGCCGCCGAACGACGAGACGGGGATGCGGCCCCCGGTCGTGAGCGCGGCCAGCGGGCCGAGCCGCAGCGTGCCGGCGAAGCCCGCCACCTCGTTGTGCCCCTCTGCCACCTGGTGGGCGGCAGACCGCTGGACGGCCGAGGGCAGGTCGAGCTGGAGGGCGATGATCCGCCCGCCGCGGTCGGCGGGGGGCACGGCGACGCGAAGCAGGCGCGTGCGCGACGTCGCGACCGGCGGGAGGAGCTGGTCGGCCTCCCCGGCCGGAGTGAGCACGACCAGCACCGGCTGGACCGCGGCGCCCGTCAGGCGCAGCGGAAGCTCGAGCCGGGTCGCCGCCCGCGGGATCCGGGCGCCCGCGAGCGCGACCGGAGCCGTGGGCCGGAGGAGGCGGGCGAGCGTCGCCGGGCCGGCGGAGGAGAAGTCGGCGCGCCACCCGTGCAGCAGCGGCAGCGCGCCGGAGGGCACCCCGAGCACCGTCGGCGTCGCGGGCGTCGTCCCCGTTCCCGCGACCTCGGCCGTCTGGCGGAGGACGGGCCAGGCTCCGACCCCGGGAGCGAGCCCGCGGTAGCGGGAAAGCGAGGCCACGTCTGCCGGCGCCACGAGCGACGGCCCGACGCCGAGCGTGTAGTCGAGCGGCACCTGGTAGGCGGCGCGCTCCGCACTCGAGACGTCGAGGGTCGAGCGGTACGAGAGCGCGAACATCGCGAGCCCGGCCGAGACGGCGAGGAAGCCGACGATCCCCGCCGTCCGGGCCGGCGAGCGCTGCACGGTGAGCAGCGCGAGCAGCAACGTGGACGGGCCCGCCCGGGCGGCGCGCACGGCGATGCGAATCGCGGGCTCGAGCAGCCGGGCGAGCAGGACGCAGAAGGCGAAGCTCGCGAGCAGCGGCGTCGCGGCGAGCGCGACCGCCGGTCCGCTCCCGAGCGACCCCGCCTGCCCCTGCCCGCGGACGATCAGGAGCGCCAGCGCCACGGCGGCGCCCGCGGCAGCCATCTCGATCGGGCGCACTCCCGCGCCCGCACGGCGCTCGGGCGCACGCAGGGCGAACATCACGGCGACCACGCCGCCGACGGCTCCGAGCGCGGCGAGCGCGACCGCGGTCGGCGTCAGCAGGCCGTGCCTGAGGGCCGCGCCCGCCGGCACGCCCACCTGCCGCGCGATCGCCGCCACCACGAGCGCGGCGACCGCCACGCCCGCGAGCGCGCCCGGGACGACCGCGGCGACCGACTCGGAGAGCAGGAACGCCAGCTGCTGGCCGCGGCTCGCGCCGCGCTGCGCGAGCCGCCGGAGCTCGGTCCGCGCGTCGCGCCGGAGCGCCGCGGCGGTGATGCCCGCGAACGCGAGCAGGAGCAGCGCCGCCGAGGAGCCGACCAGCAGGACCCGCCGCGAGGCAGTCACGCTCTGGCTCTTCGCGGCGGTCAGGGCGTCGTCGGGGGCGGTGAGCGAGTAGAGGCCGCTCGCGCCGGCGAGCATCGCCTGGACACGGCCCTCGCGCCGGAGCAGCGAGTCGACGTTCCAGCCGTGGATCGCCCCCGGCCGGAGCGGCGCGCTCCAGGAGTAGTCCCGGTTGAACTGCGTGAGCGGCGTCAGCCCGACGAGCCCCCGGACGCCGGTCGTGAGCAGGACGGGCTCCGGCCGCTGGCCTCCCGTGGCCGGCTGGGTCTGGAGGCCCTCCGCGCCGAAGGTGACGAGCGAGGTCAGCGTGCCGCGGCCCACGACAACGAGGTGGACTCCGTACTCGTCGATCCGGCCGACGGGGGCTCCGGCGACCTCCACGACCTCGCAGCGCGCATTGTTGCAGCCGCGGGGGAACCTGCCCGAGCTGAGCTGGACGACGCCGCGGAGCGTCTCGGCCGCCCCGAGCTTGACGAGCCCGGCGCCGAAGCGCACGTCGGCCAGCTCGACCGACGCGGCGACGGGCTCGCCCGTCAGGGCGCCGAGCGCACGCCGGGCGGTTCGGTCGAGCGCCGGGTAGCCGCTCGTGCTCACCTGGCCGGACCACGACACCCTGACCACCCGGTCGGCGGGCGGAAGCGAGCTGACCGCGTGCCGGAGGGCGAGCTCCTCGGAGAGGACGCTGCCCCCGGCGGCGCCGACCAGGAACGCGACCGCGACCGCCACCCCGGCGCTGACGAGCAGCGTCCTGCCCGGGCGGGAGCGCACGCGGCTCCAGGTGACCAGCGGGGCCGCGGCGAGGCGAGGCAGCGCCCCGCGGCCGGTCATGCCTCGCCGAGGTACGAGGCGCGGACGCGCTCGTTCGCGCGCAGCGCCGCCGCATCGTCCTCGAGGGCGATGCTGCCGGTCTCCAGCACGTAGCCGTGATGGGCGATCTCGAGCGCCATCGAGGCGTTCTGCTCGACGAGCAGGATCGTCGTGCCCTGCTTGTTGATGTCGACGATCACCTCGAAGATCCGCTCCACGAGCACCGGGGCGAGTCCCATCGACGGCTCGTCGAGGAGCAGCAGGCGGGGCCGCGCGAGCAGCGCGCGCCCGATCGCGCACATCTGCTGCTCGCCGCCGGAGAGCGTGCCCGCCTTCTGTGTCCGCCGCTCGGCGAGGCGCGGAAAGAGCTGGTAGATGCGCTCCAGGTCGGCCGCGACACCGTCCCTGTCAGTGCGCTGGAAGGCGCCCATCTCGAGGTTCTCGAGCACGGTCATCCGGGCGAAGAGCTGCCGGCCCTCGGGCGATTGGGCGATGCCCCGCTTGACGATCGTCTGCGCGCTGCTCCGGGTGATGTCGACGCCCTCGAAGCGGATCGCCTCCCTTGCGCGGCCGCTGCAGCCCCGAGATCGTCCGCAGCGTCGTCGACTTGCCCGCTCCGTTCGCGCCGAGGAGCGTGACGATCCGGCCGGCCTCGACGCGGAGCGAGACCCCCTTGAGGGCGTGGATCGAGCCGTAGTAGACGTGCACGTCGTCGAGCTCGAGCATGGGAGCGGCCGACGGCGCCGCGGCGGCAGGCGCGCTCATCCGCCCGCCCTGCTTCCCGAGGTAGGCCTCGCGGACGCGCTCGTCGGCGACCACGTCGGAGGGCCCGCCCTCCGCGATCTTCTGGCCGTAGTCGAGCACCGTCACCCGCTCGGAGACCTCGAGGATCACCTTCATGTCGTGCTCGATCAGGAGCACGGTCAGCCCGAGCTCGTCGCGCGCCTTGCGCACGAAGTCGATGAACGCCCGCGTCTCCTGCGGGTTCATCCCGGCGGTCGGCTCGTCGAGGAGCAGCAGCTTCGGTTCCGTGGCGAGCGCCCGGGCGACCTCGAGGCGCCGCTGGTCGCCGTAGGCCAGGTGATGCGCGTACTGGTCCTCGAGCCGCGGCGACAGCCCGCAGTACGCGAGCAGCTCGCGGGCACGGTCGCGCGCCTGCGCCTCCTCGCGCCGCTGCAGCCGGCGTGCGGACGACGCTCCGCAGGACGCCGCTGCGCAGGCGGCAGTGCATTCCGACGAGCACGTTCTCGAGCGTCGTCATGGTCGCGAAGAGCCGGATGTTCTGGAAGGTGCGGCCGATCCCGAGCGCGGTGATCCTGTGCTGCGGAGCCCGGCGACGTCCTGGCCGTCGAAGATGATCTCGCCGCTCGGTCGGCGTGTAGGCGCCGGTGATCATGTTGAAGAGCGTCGTCTTGCCGGCGCCGTTCGGGCCGATCAGGCTCGCGATCGACCCGCGGGCGACGACGAAGTCGACGTCGGCGACCGCGACGAGGCCGCCGAACTCCTTGCGCAGGCTACGGACGTCGACCATCGGATCGGCGGGCGCCGGCTCGGCGCTCCCGACCGCGGTGGGTACCGGCTCCACGCTCATGCCGGTGCTGTCTCCGCGAGCTCGTCCTGCGTCGTCGGGATCGTCCTCGTGCAGCTCCGCGCGGCGGCGGGCGCTCGGGAGCAGCCCCTCGGGCCGCAGCAGCATGAAGCAGACGATCGCGACGCCGTAGATCCCGTAGGAGTACTCCGGGATCTGGACGTTCGTGCCGAAGGTGTTGTTGAACGTGTTCCCGGCGGCGATACAGCCCCTGGTAGTTGACGTAGGCGAGGACGGCGCCGCCGAGGGCGACGCCCCAGACGTTGCCCATCCCGCCGAGGATGACCATGCAGAGGACGAAGATCGAGACCTGCAGGCTGAAGGCCTGGGGCGAGGTCGAGCCCGCCTGCAGCGTGATCAGGCACCCGGCGGCGCCGCCGAAGAACGCCCCGATCAGGTAGGCGAGCGTCTTGATGCGCATCAGCGGAACGCCCATCGCCGCGGCGGCGTCCTCGTCCTCGCGGATCGCGACCCACGCCCGGCCGAGCCGGCGAGTCGCGCAGGAGCAGCGACGCTCCGATCGCGATCCCGACCAGGAGGAGCGCCGTCCAGTAGTACCAGGTCGAGTCCGCCTCGTTGAGGAAGTTGGCCGGCAGGAAGGGAAGGGCCTTGTGGAGGCTGTTTCCGAAGCCCATCCCGTCGATGCCGTTGAGCCCGAACGAGCCGTTCGTGAGGTTGAACCCGGCGAGGTTGTCGCCGTTGCGGACGAACTGGGGGATGATCTCCCCGAACCCGAGCGTGACGATCGCGAGGTAGTCGCCGCGCAGGCGGAGGGTCGGGATCCCGATCAGGACGCCGAGCATGGCGGAGAAGACCGCAGCGAGCACGATCACGAGCCACGGCGTGATGTGGATCCCCGGCGTTCCCTTGCTGACGGTGCCGCCGAGGATCAGCGAGAACGGATGGCTGTTGCTCCCTGCGAACTGCTCCGAGGCGAACCAGCCCGCGACGTAGGAGCCGGCCGCGAAGAAGGCGACGTAGCCGAGGTCGAGCAGACCGGCGTAGCCGACCACGAAGTTGAGCCCGAGGCCCATCACGGTGAACGCGGCGATCACGAACGCCGTCGACATGTTCGGCAGCCAGTTCGTGAGCGTGTTCGAGAGGAAGTGGTGGTAGAAGACCGGGTAGAGGACCAGCAGCGTCCCGACGACGACCGCCACGAGCCACTGTCTCCGGTACCTGGTCACGAGCGGGTCGAGAGCGACTCGCCGAGCAGGCCGGTCGGGCGGAAGACGAGGATCAGGATCAGCAGGATGAAGACGAGCGACTCCGTCCAGTTCGGCCCGGGCGCGTGCCAGGTGAGCCCGCTGTTGAAGTTCTCGATGAAGCCGATGATGTAGCCGCCGAGTGCCGCACCGGCGATGTTCCCGATGCCGCCGAGCACGGCCGCGGTGAAGGCGAAGAGGCCGATGCGGAAGCCGAGGTCGAAGCGCGCCTGGGTGAAGTAGACGAAGTAGATGAAGCCGCCGACGCCGGCGAGCGCGCCTCCGAGGCCGAACGCGAAGGAGATCGCGCGGTCGACGTCGATGCCCATCAGGCGCGCGGCGTCGCGGTTCTGCGCGGTCGCGCGCATCGCCTTTCCCTACCGGGTGCGCTTGACGACGAGGCTGAGCGCGATCAGGACGGGAATGGTGGTACCGAGCACGATCAGCTTGTCCCAGCCGTACGCCTGGTTGCCGACCGAGAACACCGGCCCCGTGCGGGAGCAGCGGCTCGGTGCTGACGTAGTTGAACCCGTAGAAGACCGCGACTGCGTTCGACAGCACGAAGGACATGCCGATCGCGGTGATCAGCGGTGCGAGCCGCGGCGCGTTGCGCAGGCGCCGGTAGGCGACCCGTTCGACGCCCATGTTCAGGGTCGCGCAGAACGCGGAGGCGCAGACGAGCGCCAGGATCAGCGAGCCCCAGAGCGCGAACCCGCTCTGGGTCCCGTTCAGACCGAGCCAGCTGACGGCGATGGTGTAGGTGATCATCGCGCCCCAGGTGAACACGTCGCCGTGGGCGAAGTTGATCAGCTCGAGGATGCCGTAGACGAGCGTGTAGCCGATCGCGACGAGGGCGTAGATCGAGCCGTTCGTCAGGCCGTTGAGGAAGACGATCGTGAACTGGCGCCAGTCCATGACGGCGTTCACGACCGCCCAGGCGATCACGACGACGAGCAGCGCCACGCCGATCGCGTGCGCGATGTGCGTGCGGAGGCGTGGGAGAAGCGCGAGGACGGGCCCCCGTTCACGTGCTCCGGTGGCCGTCCCCGCACTCATCCCATCGCTCCGCTTGTCTTCCTAGACCGTCTTGTCGAGCTTCCGCACGCTAGCCGAGCGCCTTCACCGCGAGGGAGGCCGGCGGATTGATGACGACCAACGGGGTGATGTTGCCCTTCTTGATCACGTCGACGGTGACGCCGCCCAGAGACGGGTCGCCGCTCGAGTCGATCTTGAACGAGCCGATGATGCCCATCGGGAAGCTCTGGCTGTACAGATGCTGCGTGATCGACGGGTTGGTGCCGTTGCTCTTCGCGATCGCGTTTGCGAGCACGAGGAAGGCCTGCGCGCCGTAGGCGGTGTACGCCTCGAGCTGCTTGACGTGGTAGGCCTTCTTGAAGGCAGCGGCGAAGGCCTTCCCGGACGCGTTCGTGAGCTTGTTCGGGTCCTGGCCGCCGATCGTGACGTACATCCCGTTCGCAGCCGTCCCGGCGTCGGCAGCCGTGGCGGAGTCGTTGAACCCGTCAGGGCCGAGGAGCAGGACCTTCGAGTTGTTGCCGAGCACGGAGACCTTGTCCTTGATCAGCTGGCCGCCGTTGTTGGAGACGATCCCGCCGAGGAAGACCGCCTGCGGGTTCTTGCTCGCGATGCCCTGGAACAGCGACTGGTAGTTGGGCTGGCTGGCATCCCACTTGTCGTCTCCGAGCACTTTGATGCCGAGCGCCTTCGCTGCGTTCGCGAAGTTGTTCGCGATCCCGACGCCGTAGGCCTCGCCGTCGTTCAGGATGTACACGCTCTTGATGTGCTTGGTCTTCAGGAACGTCGCGTCGGCGGCACCCTGGAAGTTGTCGGGCACGGCGACGCGGGCGTAGTTCCGCTTCCCGGTCGGGAAGTACTTCTGGGGCTCGCCGGCCACGCCGGTCGGCTTCGTCAGCCCGACGTAGGTGTTGGCGGGGCTGACCATCGCGATGCCACCGCCCGGGGCGCGGTTGAGAATCGGAGCCTCGATCTCCGCACAGCCGGAGTTGAAGGTGCCGATCACGCCGAGCAGGTTGGACACGGTCTTGTAGCTGTTCGCGTTGTTCGTGCAGGTCTGCGGATCCCACGAGCCCTTCGCGGCAGTCGAGTCGTCACAGCTCACGTACTGCACGGTGCGGCTGCCGATCTTGAAGTTCATCTGCTTGAGCTCGAGCTGGATCGCATCCACGATCTGAGTCGAGAGCGGCCGCAGAGCACCCTGCAGCGGGAGGTCGCTCGCGATGACGTACTGCCCACTTCCGTACGGCTTGCTGCACGTGTTCGGCAGGCCCGACACGCGGCTCGAGCTGACCGGGCGCGCGTTCGCAGCCGCCGCGCTCAGCATGAGCATTCCCGTAGCCAGGAGGAAGCACGCCGCCAGTTTCCTCGTTGTCATCCTTTGTTTCCTTTCTGGTGATGAGGGCTGTGTTCTCGGCCCTGTCGTATTGGGTACCTCGCTTGCGGGCGGGACGGGAATCGTTCGGTCTGAGAGGAGCCCGGTCCCGCACTATTCTGGAGACGAAAAGCGATCCTAAGTGTTGTCGCTCCCAGAAGCGAGCCGCATCGTCTCCCGGCCGTGTCCGGGAGCGCGCTCTTCGCCCTCCGGCGGACCGGCGCCCCGGCCGGCTTCCGCCGCTCACGGCCGCCCGGATCGCCACTCCCCGGCTCAGGGCCGGCCGGCGAGCCCGAGCACGCGCGCGAAATCGGTGATCGAGAGCAGCCCGACGAGCCGCCCGTCCCGGAGGACGAGCCCGCGATGGAGCCCCGGCGCGCTCAGCTCCGCGAACGCGTCGAGCGCCGACTCGTCGGGATGGAGCAGCGGCACCTCGGCCAGCGGCACGAGCGAGTCGGCGACGAGGCGGGCGCTCCACTCGCCGGGGGGGATGTCCACCACCCGCCGGAAGGGGAGCATGCCCACGACCCGCTCGCCGTCGAGCACCGGGTACGCGGTGAAGTGCGCCGTGGCTGGGACCTGCTCCATGAACTCGGCCAGCGTCTGCCCGGCCTCGGCGGTGAGCGGGTCGGGGGCCATCAGGTTGCGGACGGCCAGCCCGGCGAGTGCCTCGCGAATCAGCGGGTAGCGCGCCTCCGAGCCGGCGGCCTGGAGCACGAACCAGCCGATGAACGCGAGCCAGGCCCCGGAGAAGGTGCCCTCGGTGAAGAGCAGCAGGAGCCCGCCCCCGATCAGCACGAGCGCGAGTGCCCGGCTCACCTCGGCGGCGGTCCGGGTGGCCGAGCCGAAGTCGCGCCTGCGCGCCCAGATCAGCGCCCGGAGAACCCGCCCGCCGTCGAGCGGCAGCGCGGGGAGCAGGTTGAACGCGAGCAGGAAGAAGTTGATGTAGCCGAGCCAGAAGACCACTCCGTCGACCCCGGAGGGAAGGTGTGCGAGGGCGGCGAGCGCGATCAGCACCGATCCGATCGCGAGCGTCACGGCGGGCCCGGCGAGCGCGATCCTCAGCTCGGCACGGGCACTCGGAAACTCGCCCTTGAACTGCGCGACGCCCCCGAAGAGCCAGAGGGTGATCCCCTCGATCTCGAGCCCCTCGCGCCTGGCCTGCAGCGCATGCCCGAACTCGTGCAGGAGCAGCGACACGAAGAAGAGCAGCGCCGCGGCCACCGCCATCCCTGCGTAGGCAGCGCGGGAGAGGCCCGGGTCCTGCGCGGGGAAGACGGCGTCCGCGAGCGACCAGACGATCAGGGCGAGCACGATCGCCCAGCTCCAGTTGAGGCCGATCCTGATCCCGGCGATCCGCCCGAGCGAGACGGTCGGGTTCATGCCGCGACCGGCCCTGCCGGAGGCGAGGGGCCCGCGACGGGCCGGCCGGGGTGCGGCCGCGGCGATGGGTCGTGCACGGGAGCCTCGCAGTCGTCGACCACGGCCGGGAGATTGTCCCCGCCGCTTCGGTCGGGGCGCATCCGGGAAAGGACTGCCGCGGCTGCGGGGTTTCCCCGATCGCGGCCGGCGGCCGCCCGCCGCTCGACGTGGCAAGATCCCGCGCAGGATGACCGCTGCCATCGACCCGGTCCCGGCGTGATTCGCGTCCTGATCGTCGACGACCATGCGGTCGTCCGCTCGGGCCTGCGGATGCTGATCGACGCGGAGGAGGACCTCGAGGTCGCCGGCGAGGCGGGCAGCGTGCGCGAGGCGATCTTCGAGGGCCGAACGACCAATCCGGACGTGATCCTCACGGACGTGACGATGCCGGGCGAGAGCGGGATCGAGGGGGTGCCGAAGCTGCTCAAGGAGCATCCCGAGGTCAGGATCCTCGTGCTCTCGATGCAGGACGACCCCCGCTACGTCCGCGAGGCCTTCGCTGCCGGAGCGAGCGGCTACGTGCTCAAGGAGGCGGCGGGCTCGGAGCTCGTCGCCGCAATCCGCGAGGTCGCGCGCGGGGGCCGTTACGTCCACCCGGAGCTCGGGGCGCGCCTGATCGCAGCGGAGGCGGACGCCCAGCGCCGCGAGGAGCAGAACCCGCTCTCAGACCGCGAGCGCGAGGTGCTGGCGCTGCTGGCGCTCGGCCATTCGAACCGCGAGATCGCCAAGCGCCTCTACATCTCGGTCAGGACGGCCGAGACCCATCGCGCGCACGTGATGCAGAAGCTCCGGGTCGCAAACCGGGCCGAGCTGGTGCAGTACGCGATCCGCAACGGTCTGCTCGACAGCGCCGAGGGCGCGGCGCCGCACTGAGCGAGCCGGGGGCCCCGGCCCCCGGAGCGGAGCCCCCGGAGCGGAGCCCCCGGAGCGGAGCCCCGGAAGGGGGAAAGTCCGCGGACCGGATCAGGGCATGCTCGGATGCAGCCCGCCGCGCTTCCCGGGACGATTGAGGCACGCCGGAAAGGAGGATCGAGCTGATGAGCGATCGGCAGACATACCTCGCACGCAGTGGAGACGTGGTCGAGGTCGGCGGGCACAGCGTTCACGAGTCGAGGCGGCTGGGAGAGATCGTCGAGGTGCTCGGCGAGCCCGACCACCCGCATTTCCGTGTCCGCTGGGACGACGGACGCGAGACGATCTTCTACCCGTCGAGCGACGCCACGATCCATCCGGGACCGACCAGTCGAGAGGAGGAGTCGTGAGCGCCGCCGAGTTCACACGCGAGTTGATCCGCGAACGGGTCGACTACGAGCTGATTCCCCACCGCCGCACGGCGACCGCGCGCCAGGAGGCGCTCGAGGTCGGCCTGGCCGAGGTCGCGAAGACGATCGTCCTCGCCACCGACCACGGCTTCGTCCGCGTCTCGCTGCCGGCAGCCGAACGGCTCGACCTGCACAAGGTGCGCGCCCTGCTCGGCGCGGGAAGGGACGTCCGCCTCGCGACCGAGGCGGAGCTCGCGGGCGCCTATCCCATGTTCGAGCTCGGAGCCGTGCCCCCCTTCGGCGGCCCGACCGGCGACCGCACGATCGTCGACCGCCGCCTCGCCGCCCGCGAGTCGATCGTGCTCGACGCGGGCGACCACGACACCTCGGTCAGGCTGAGGACGAGGGATATCGTCCGACTGGCCGAGTCGATGATCGCCGACGTCTGCGAGACCCAGGAGGGATGATGACGGACTCGACCACGTTGCCCGAGATCGCCGCCCGGATGCTGCCGAGCGCGGGAACCGCCTTCGCGGTGACGGGCCAGACCGGGACGGTGCCCGTGCCGTTCCTCGAGCGGCTCTCGGAGGCCCTCACGGCGGCCGGGTTCGACCCCGCGGGCACGGCGGCCGACGCCGACCTCGTCCTGAACGTCATCGACCCGGCCCGGCCGCGCCCGTTCCGGCGCAAGTCGCGCGGCACGTTCGTCGCCGCGCTGGCCGTCCTGCCCGAGGAGCCGGCAGACACGCTGCGCGAGACCTACCCGCTGCTCGTGCGGGCGCTCGCCAACATCGTCCTCTGCTACGTCCCCTCGCGGGGCGTCTACTTCACGACCATGGAGCGGGGCCACTACCTCGTGCAGGCCGACGGCGACGCCACGCTTGCCGCGGCCGTGGTCGAGCGGCTCGCGCCGCTCGCGCGGGCCCGGCTCGTGATCGAGAACGAGTTCCGGCGCGACCTCGAGCCGGAGCTCTGGGAGGGCGATGCCCTCACCGCCGGGATCGCAGCCGCCGGCCGGCGGCTCGACCGGCTCGGGCTCCTGCCGGCCCCGTTCCCGATCGAGGAGCTCCTCGACGAGCGCGACCTGCGCCACATCAACCGGCTGTACGGAATCGGCGGCCTCTCGTACGGGAACCTCTCGGCCCGCCTCGACCGGCAGCGGTTCTGGATGAGCGCGAGCGGCGTCGACAAGAGCATGCTCTCGGAGCCCGGGCGCGACATCCTGCTCGTCGCCGACTTCGACGCCGAGCACGAGCGGATGATCCTGAGCGTCCCGCCCGACACCGTCCCGAGGCGCGTCTCGGTCGACGCGATCGAGCACTGGACGATCTACCGGGAGCATCCCGGAGTCGGCGCGATCCTGCACGTCCATGCCTGGATGGACGGGATTCCCGCGACCGAGATCAACTTCCCCTGCGGCACCGCCGAGCTCGCCTCGAGCGTGGCCGCGCTGATCGCCCGCGAGCCCGACCCGGATCACGCGGTGATCGGGCTCAAGAACCACGGCATCACGGCCACCGGCGAGAGCCTCGACGAGATCCTCGACCGGATCGAGCCCCGGCTCCTGCGCCAGGTGCCGATGGTCTAAGTGCGGCTCTTGCAACCTGTGACATAGACCGGTCGCTGCGGGAGCCGCACTTGCGGCCGCTCCGCGGCCGTCTTGTCTTCTCGTCCTTCCGTGGCCCGAGCCGCCCGGCCCCGGCCTCGCCGTTCAGCCGCCCGGCCGGCTCATGAGGCCGGCCTGCGGCTGCCGGGAAGAAACCGGGCGGGGCGACGGGATCAGGGGGAAAGCGTCGCCCCGCCGGACTGCGCGATCACGTCTTCGTGATCGCGACCCTGCGCGGCTCCACGGTCTTCGCCTTCGGAGCGTGGATCTTCAGGACGCCCTTCTCCACGGTCGCGGCGAGCAGCTCGCTGTCGACCTCGAGCGGCAGGACGAACGTGCGCTCGAAGGTGCGCTCGAACCGCTCGTGCAACCGGAACGTCTTCTCCTTCTCCTCGACGATCTCCGCGAGCTTGCCCGTGACCACGAGGGTGTGGTCCGAGATCTCGATTCCGAGATCCTTCTCCTCGTAGCCCGGCACGTCGAGCTCGACGACGTACTCGGCCGGCGTCTCGTACACGTCGGCGGCGGGCATCACGCCCGGCATGAAAGCCGGGACGAACGGCACGCCTTCCCAGAGGCGGCGAAAGCGCCTCTCCATCGCGTCGAACTCGGGCAGCAGAGACTGGATCATTGCCACGCGGCACCTCCTTTCAGCCCGTCCATCGTCGCTCGCCCCGGCCGGCGCCGCATCCGTGTTGCCACGTAGCCGGCGCCGGGGAACTCCGCAAAGGTTCAGCAGATGCGCGGAAGCGGGTCGCCGACCAGCACGTCGACGATCCGGCTGCCGCCGAACGCGGTCTCGAGCAGCACGAGCCCCGGCGGCTCGGCGAGGATCTCGCCGACGTCCGCGGCGTCCGCGCCGAGCGAATGGGCACGGAGGCCGGCGAGGGCTGCCCCGGCCGCCGCCGCCGCGACGACCGCGACCAGCCTGCCCTCGCTCGCGACGTACATCGGGTCGATGCCGAGGATCTCGCAGGCGCCGGTGACGGACGGCCGCACCGGCAGCGCCTCCTCCGAGAGCTGCACGGCGACGCCTGCCTGGCCGGCGAGCTCGTTGAGGGCCGAGGCGAGCCCGCCGCGGGTCGGGTCGCGCATCCAGCGGACGGAGGGGCCGAGCCGCAGGAGCGCTGCGGCCAGCTCGTGCACGGGCGCCGTGTCGCTCTCGAGGTCGACCTCGAGCTCGAGGCCGCCCCGCGCGATCATCACCGCCATCCCGTGGTCGCCGAGCGTGCCGGAGACGAGCACGCGGTCGCCGGGGCGCACCCGGTCCGGCCCGAGCGCGACGTCCGCGGCGACCTCGCCGACCCCCGCCGTGGTCACGTACAGCCCGTCGGCCTTGCCCCGCTCGACGACCTTCGTGTCGCCGGCCGCGATCGTCACGCCGGCCGCCGACGCCGCCCGTCCCATCGCGGCCGCGACGCGGCGGAGATCGGCGACCGGAAGCCCCTCCTCGATCACGAACCCGGCCGAGAGGTAGAGCGGACGCGCGCCGGCAACCGCGAGGTCGTTGACGGTGCCGTTGACGGCGAGCTCCCCGATCGAGCCGCCCGGGAAGAAGATCGGCGTCACGACGTAGGAGTCGGTCGTGAACGCGAGGCGGGTCCCGTTCAGCTCGAAGAGCGCCGAGTCGCCGAGCTGCTCGAGCAGCGGGGTCCCGAGCTCGTCCAGGAAGAGCCCCTCGACGAGCGCGCGCGTGGCCTTTCCGCCCGCGCCGTGGGCGAGCGTGACGATCTCGTCGCGGAGCCTCGGCCGTCGCGTCGGCGTCACACGGGCACGCGGTCGCGCCGCCGGGCGAGCCGCCCGTAGTTGTAGTAGGCCGCGCAGGCGCCCTCGCTCGAGACCATGCAGGTGCCGATCGGCCGCTCCGGGGTGCAGGCCGTCCCGAAGACCCGGCACTCCCACGGCTTGATCGCGCCGATCAGCACCTCGCCGCACTGGCAGGCCTTCGGGTCGGCGATCCGCGCCCCGGGAAGCTCGAACCGACGCTCCGCGTCCCAGTCGGCGAGCTCGGGCCGCAGCTTCAGCGCGCTCAGCTCGATCCAGCCGAGGCCGCGCCACTCGAACGTCTCGCGCAGCTCCATCGTCTCCTCGAGCGCGGCCAGCGCCCGCGGGTTGCCGTCGCGTCGGACGACGCGGGTGTACTGGTTCTCGACCTCGCAGCGCCCCTCCCGAAGCTGGCGCAGGAGCATCGCCACGGCCTGCAGGATGTCGAGCGGCTCGAACGCGGTGACGACGACGGGCTTCGCGTACTCGGAGACGATGAAGTCGTAGACGCGCGTCCCGATCACGGCCGAGACATGCCCGGGGGCGATGAACCCGTCGAGGCGCAGCCCGGGCGAGTCGAGGATCGCCCGCAGCGGCGGCGCGATCGTGACGTGGTTGCAGAACACGGCGAAGTTCCGGATCCCCTCCGCGCGCGCACGCAGGAGCGTGATCGCGGTCGCGGGCGCCGTCGTCTCGAAGCCGATCCCGAAGAAGACGACCTGCCGGTCGGGCGTGCGCCTGGCGAGCTCGAGCGCGTCGAGCGGGGAGTAGACCATCCGGACGTCCGCGCCGCGTGCCTTCGCCTCGAGCAGCGAGCCGCGGCCTCCGGGGACGCGCATCATGTCGCCGAACGTCGTGAAGACGACCTCGGGGCGCTCGGCGAGCGCGATCGCGTCGTCGACCCGGCCCATCGGGATCACGCAGACGGGGCAGCCCGGGCCGTGAACGAAGTCGACCTCGGGCGGCACGAGGTCCTCGACCCCGTGCTTGTAGATCGCATGCGTGTGACCGCCGCAGACCTCCATCAGCTTCACCTCGCGGCCCGGCTCGACGAGGCCCGCGATCTCGCGGGCGAGGGCCTGCGCGAGCTCGCCGCTCCGGTACTCGGTCACGTACCTCATGCGAGCCTCTCGAGCGCGATTCCCGCGTGGCAGAGCAGGCGGTCGCCGACGGCCACCGGGGCGACCAGCTCGACCGCGACGTGCTCGAGGCGCCCGGAGAGCTCGACCGTCGCGTCGGCGTCGCCGACGGCGACCACGGTCGCGACCTCGGCCGCGTCGCTGCAGGTGAGGCAGCGCTCCGGGTCGGTGCTCATTCCGCGGCGCTCTCGCGCAGCTCGCGGAGCTCCTGCTCGTAGGCCTCGCCCATCTGCTCGAGCAGCTCGAGCGTCCGGCGCGCCTCCTCCTCGTCGATCTTCGAGAGCGCGAACCCGACGTGCACGAGCACCCAGTCGCCGACGCCGGCCTCGGGGCAGAGAGCGATCGAGACGTTGCGGCGAACGCCCGAGATCTCGGCCTTGGCGAGACCGGCCTCGGGGTCGACCTGCTCGACGATCTGAGCGGGAATGCCTAGGCACATGGCGCGGCCCTCACGACCACGTAGCTTACGTCGCCTTTGCCCCGGGCAGATCCGTGAATTCCACGACGCAGGCCCGGAACCGCGCCGGTGTAGTGTCGGGGTGACCCTCGCCGAGGAGGCACGCATGGAAGGCGACAGAGCAGGCGTGATCGAGCCCGAGGCGCTCGAGGCGCTCGTCGGCGTGCTGCGCGAGCGCGGCTACCGCGTCCTCGGGCCCAGGCTGCGCGAGGGGGCAATCGTCTACGACGACCTCCACTCGGCAGCCGAGCTGCCGATCGGCTGGGGCGACGAGCAGGAAGCCGGGCGCTACCGCTTGGCCCGGCGCGAGGACGAGGCCCGCTTCGGCTACGCGGTCGGCCCGCACTCCTGGAAGCAGTTCCTCTTCCCGCCGCGGATCCGCCTCTGGCGGGCCCGCCGGCGCGACGACGTGCTCGAGATCGAGGAGGAGCCGGCCGAGCTGCCGCGCCTCGCGCTCTTCGGCGTGCGCTCCTGCGAGCTGCACGCGATCGCGATCCAGGACCGCGTCTTCCTCGAGGGCCGCTTCGTCGACCACGACTACGAGGCGCGCCGCGAGGACGCGTTCGTCGTCGCGGTCAACTGCTTCGAGCCCGGCGGGACCTGCTTCTGCGTCTCGATGGGGACGGGCCCCAGGGTCGAGGCCGGGTACGACCTGGCGCTGACCGAGATCCTCGACGGCGAGCACCGCCTGCTCGTCGAGGCCGGCACCGAGCGGGGCGCGGAGCTGCTCGCCGAGCTGCCGCGACGCGGCGCGGAGGCCGGCGACTTCGCCGCCGCGCAGGCCGCCGTCGACGGCGCGGCGGACAGGATGGGCCGCGAGCTCGACACGACCGATCTGCGCAGCCTGCTCGCGGACACCCTCGAGCATCCGCGCTGGAACGACGTCGCGAAACGCTGCCTGACCTGCGGCAACTGCACGCTCGTCTGCCCCACGTGCTTCTGCTCGACCGTCGAGGACTCGACCGACCTGATCGAGGGCGCAGCGGAGCGCTCGCGGGCCTGGGACAGCTGCTTCTCGGTCGACCACGCCTACATCCACGGCGGCAGCATCCGGCCGAGCGACCGCGCCCGCTACCGCCAGTGGCTGACCCACAAGTTCGGGACCTGGCACGACCAGTTCGGCAGCTCCGGCTGCGTCGGCTGCGGCAGGTGCATCACGTGGTGCCCGCCGGGGATCGACGTCACCGAGGAGCTGACTGCGATCCGCGAGACGAGAGGAGCAGTCGATGCGCACGCTTGACCTGATCCTGCGGGACGTCCCGCTGTTCCACGGGCTCTCCGAGCAGCAGCTCGAGCTCCTGGCCGGCTGCGCCGGCAACGTCCACTTCACCGACGGGCAGGTCCTCTTCCGCGAGGGGGACCCCGCGGACACGTTCCTGCTGATCCGCCACGGCGGCGTGGCGATCGAGACCTTCGTCCCGGCCCGCGGCGCGATCACGATCGAGACGGTCGAAGCCGGCGACGTGGTCGGCTGGTCCTGGCTCTTCCCGCCGTATCGCTGGCACTTCGACGCCCGCGCCCTCTCGGTCGTGCGGGCGACCGCATTCGACGGCGCCTGCCTGCGCGGCAAGTGCCTCGACGACCCGGAGCTCGGGTTCGAGCTGATGTCGAGGTTCGCGCAGGTGCTGATGGAGCGCCTCCAGTGGACACGCCTCCGGCTGCTGGACGTCTACGGTGACGGCAGCCGCTGAGACCCCGACCCGCGCCGGGGCGATGACCCCGCGGCCGTTCCGGGTCGTGCGCCGCCACCGCGAGACGCACGACACCTGGACGCTCGAGCTCGAGCCGGTGGACGGCGAGCTGCTCGAGGCGCTACCCGGCCAGTTCACGATGCTCTACGCCTTCGGCGTCGGCGAGGTGCCGATCTCGATCTCGGGCCGCAGCGGCGGGGCGCTCGTGCACACGGTGCGCGCGGTGGGTGCGGTCAGCGAGGCGATCTGCGCGACCCGCCCGGGGCAGATGCTCGGCGTTCGCGGCCCGTTCGGCAACGCCTGGCCGCTCGAGGAGGCGGTCGGGAACGACCTCGTGATCGTCGCCGGCGGCATCGGCCTCGCGCCGCTGCGCGGGGCCGTGTACGCGGCAATCGACCGGCGCCGCGAGCTCGGCGAGGTCGCGGTCCTCTACGGCAGCCGGACGCCCGCCGACCTCCTCTTCACCCGCGAGCTCGACCGCTGGCGCCGGGACGGGCTCCAGGTCGACGTCACGGTCGACGCCGCGGGGACCGAGTGGCGCGGCAAGGTCGGCGTCGCGGCGAAGCTCCTCGGCAGCGCCCGCTTCGACCCGGACTCGGCGATCTGCTTCCTCTGCGGCCCGGAGGTGATGATGCACTACACCGGTCTCGCCCTGATCGAGCACGGCGTCCCGGCGGGGCAGATCCACGTCTCGATGGAGCGGAACATGCGCTGCGCCGTCGGGCACTGCGGCCACTGCCAGCTCGGCCCGACGTTGATCTGCCGCGACGGCCCCGTCTACACGTTCGACGTCGCGGAGCGGCTGACGGCGGTGAGGGAGCTGTGAAGGCCGGCAGGCCCAAGCTCGCGGTCTGGAAGTTCTCCTCCTGCGACGGCTGCCAGCTCTCGCTGCTCGACTGCGAGGACGAGCTGCTCGCCCTCGCCGAGGGGGTCGAGATCGCCTACTTCCTCGAGGCCTCGAGCGCGACTGTGAAGGGCCCGTACGACCTCTCGATCGTCGAGGGCTCGGTGACGACCGCCGAGGACGCCGAGCGGATCAAGGAGGTGCGCCGCCAGTCGCGCCGCCTGGTCACGATCGGCGCCTGCGCGACGGCGGGCGGCATCCAGGCGCTGAAGAACTTCGCCGACGTGCAGGAGTTCATCTCGGCCGTCTACGCCTCGCCCGAGTACGTCTCCACGCTCGAGACCTCGACCGCGATCTCGGCGCACGTCCCGGTCGACTTCGAGCTGCGCGGCTGCCCGATCGACAAGCGCCAGCTGCTCGAGCTGATCGCCGCCCACCTCGCCGGCCGCCGCCCGAACATCGCCTCGACGAGCGTCTGCACCGAGTGCAAGCGGCGGGGCACCGTCTGCGTGATGGTCGCCCACGGGACGCCGTGCCTCGGCCCGGTGACACATGCTGGCTGCGGCGCGATCTGCCCCGCCTACAATCGCGGCTGCTACGGCTGCTTCGGGCCCAAGGAGACCCCGAACACGGCCTCCCTGACCCGGGAGCTTCGCGTCCTCGGGCTGAGCGAGCGCGATGTCGACCGGGTCTACCGCACCTTCAACGTCCAACCCTTCGAGGAGGCCCGCAAGGGTGACTGAGCACCGGACGAAGACGATCAAGACCGACTACCTCGCCCGCGTCGAGGGCGAGGGCGCGATGCACGTGAAGATCGAGGGCGACCGCGTCACCGACGTGAAGCTGAAGATCTACGAGCCGCCGCGCTTCTTCGAGGCGTTCCTGCGCGGCCGGGGCTTCACCGAGGCGCCCGACATCACGGCCCGGATCTGCGGCATCTGCCCGGTCGCCTACCAGACGAGCTCGGTGCTCGCGATGGAGGACGCCTGCGGCGTCGAGGTCGGCGGCCAGGTCCGCGCGCTCCGGCGGCTCCTCTACTGCGGCGAGTGGCTCGAGAGCCACGCGCTGCACGTCTTCATGCTCCATGCGCCGGACTTCCTCGGCTACCCGAGCGCGATCGAGCTCGCCAGGGACATGCCGGAGGTCGTCCAGCAGGCGCTCGAGCTGAAGAAGACCGGCAACCGCCTGATGACCGTGATCGGCGGTCGCGAGGTGCACCCGATCAACGTCCGGGTCGGCGGCTTCTACCGCGCTCCGACCCCGGGCGAGCTGGCTCCGCTCGTCGATCCGCTCGAGCGCGCCCGCGAGATCGCGCTCGCGACGGTGAGGCTCGTCTCGACCTTCCACTTCCCGGACTTCGAGCAGGACTACGAGCTCGTCGCCCTGGCCGACCCGGACCTGTACCCGATCGACCTGGGTCGGGTCGTCTCCAACCGCGGGCTGGACATTCCCGTCTGCGAGTACGACGAGCACTTCGTCGAGGAGCACGTCGAGTGGTCGAACGCCCTCCACTCGCGCGTGATCGAGCGCGGCTCGTATCTCTGCGGGCCGATGGCGCGCTTCGCGCTCGCGTTCGACCGCCTCTCGCCACTCGCGCGGGAGTCGGCTGCGGAGGCCGGGATCGACGCCTCGGAGCGGAACCCGTTCAAGAGCATCGTCATCCGCGCGGTCGAGCTCGTCTACGCGGCCGACGAGGCGCTCCGCCTGATCGCCGAGTACGAGGAGCCGGACGCGCCCGCCGTGGAGGTGGTGCCGCGCGCCGGCGTCGGGTACGGGGCGAGCGAGGCGCCGCGCGGCGTCTGCTACCACCGCTACCGGATCGACGACGAGGGCACGATCCTCGACGCCAAGATCGTCCCCCCCACCTCGCAGAACCAGCGGACGATCGAGGAGGACCTCCGCGGGGTCGTCGAGCGCTCGCTCGACCTCTCCGACGAGCAGCTCGGGCTGCTCTGCGAGCAGGCGATCCGCAACTACGACCCGTGCATCTCCTGCGCGACGCACTTCCTGAAGCTCGAGGTCGAGCGATCCTGAAGGTCATCGGCGTCGGGAACCCGTGGCGGAGCGACGACGCCGCCGGGCTGCACGCCGCCCACGCGCTCTCGGGCACGCTGCCGGGCGGTGTCGAGGTGCTGGAGGAGGCGGGCGAGCCGACCTCCCTGCTCGGAGCCTTCGAGGGCGCCGACGCGCTCTGGCTCGTCGACGCGGTCTCCTCGGGGGCCCGGGCCGGTACGATCCACCGGCTCGACGCGGGCTCGCAGCCGCTCCCCGCGGAGCTGTTCCGGACCTCGACGCACCACCTCGGCCTGGCCGAGGCGGTCGAGCTCGGCCGGGCGCTCGGACAGCTTCCCCCGGCGCTGGTCGTGTTCGGGATCGAGGGCGAGAGCTTCGCCCCCGGCGACACGCTCACCCCCGCCGTGGCGGCTGCGGTCGCCGAGGTGGCCAGGCAGGTCGCGGAGGAGGTGGAGGCGTGCACGAAAAGCACCTGATGGACGACCTGATCCGGAAGATCGAGGCGACCGCGCGGTCCGAGGGCACCGGGCGCGTCGTCCGGATCCGGGTGCGCCTCGGCGCCCTCTCGCACTTCACCCCGGAGCACTTCCGCGAGCACTTCGACGACGCGGCCCGCGGCACCGTCGCCGAGGGCGCCGAGGTCGCCGCCGAGCTCGGCGCCGACCCGACCGACCCGGACGCGCAGTCGGTCGTCCTCGAGGAGATCGAGGTCGAGCTCGCTCCCTGAGCCGCCCGGGAGCGCGGGCTCCCGCGCTCGCGGGAGCCGTGCCGGCGCAGCCCGAGCCCGGCGGGCCCTCAGGCCTCGAGCGGGGCCCCGGCCGGGCCGGCTCCGGCCGAGAGTGGCACGAGCTCGAACCGGTCGACGTCGACGAGGCCGCGGTCGGTGATCTTCAGCGACGGGATCACCGACAGCGACAGGAAGGCGAGCATCTGGATCGGCTGCGGGAAGGTCACCCCGAGGGACTGCACGGCCGTGCCGATCTCGCGGCTCGACTCGAGCACCTCGGCCAGGGGCCGGTCGGAGAGGAGGCCCGCGACCGGCAGCGCCAACTCGGCGAGCACGCCGTCCGGGCCGGCGACGACGAGGCCGCCGCCGAGCTCGCGCAGGCGCCGGGCCGCCCGGAGCATCGCCTCGTCATCGACCCCGACGACGATCAGGTTGTGGCCGTCGTGGGCGACGGTCGACCCGATCGCGCCGCGCTCGAGCCCGAAGCCGCGCACGAAGCCGCGGCCGACCCGGCCCGTCTCGAGATGCCGCTCGAAGACGACGACCTTCGCGAGGTCGCGGCTCGGATCGGCGACCGCGTGCCCGTCCAGCACCGCGAGCTCGTCGACGAGCGACGCGGTGATGATCTGGTCGGGGACGAGCCCGATCACCCGCGCCGGGCCGCCGGCCCAGGGGACGGCCAGGTCCTCGGGCGCGATCCGCGCGACGTGCACCGACCGCTTCACCCAGTCGGGAACCGTCACCGGCGGGATCTCCTCGACCGGCCGCCCGCGCTTCAGCACGCGCTCGGGGACGAACGACTCGAGGTCGCCGAGAACGAGGATGTCGGCCTGGTAGCCGGGCGCGATCGCGCCGAGATGCGAGAGCCGGTGGTAGACGGCCGGGTTGAGCGAGGCCATCACGACCGCGTCCTCCGGGCTGAGCCCGAGCCCGACCGCCTCGCGCACGATCGCGTTGACATGCCCGTCGTCGGCGATGTGCTCGGGCTCGCGATCGTCGGTGCAGAAGGCCATCCGGTGCGGCCCGTACTCGAGCGCGAGCGGCAGCAGCGCGTTCAGGTTGCGGGCGCTCGAGGCCTCGCGGATCAGCAGCCACATCCCGGCCCGGAGCCGCTCGCGCCCCTCCTCGGCGGTCGCAGCCTCGTGGTCCGACTCGATCCCCGCCGCCGCGTATGCGTTCAGCGGCTTGCCCCCCAGTCCGGGGGCATGGCCGTCGACGTGGCGGGCGAGCCGCACCTTGGCGAGCTCCTTGTCGGAGCCCGCGACGACGCCCGGGAAGTTCATCATCTCGGCCACCCCGAGCACGCGCGAGCGCCGCAGCAGCCCTTCGAGGTCGCCGATCGTCAGCTCGCGCCGGGGCGACTCGAACGACGAAGCCGGGACGCACGACGAGGCCATGAAGTAGATCTCGAGCGGCAGGCCCTCGGCCTCGTCGAGGAGCCAGTGGACGCCGTCGGTGCCGAGCACGTTCGCGATCTCGTGGGGGTCGGCGACGACCGCGGTCGTGCCGAGCGGGAGCACGAGCCGCGCGAACTCGTCCGGGAGCAGCTTGGACGACTCGATGTGGAGGTGCGGGTCGACGAACCCCGGCACGAGGAAGCGGCCCGCGGCGTCGATCGTCTCGCGCCCCTCGTACGCCCCGAGCCCGGCGACGGCCCCGTCGACGATCGCGACGTCGGCCTCGATCCAGTCGCGCGTGAACACGTTCAGGACGCTGCCGCCGCGGATGACGGTGTCGGCGGGCTCGTCGCCGCGGGCGACGGCGAGGCGCCTCGGCAGGTCGGTCGGACGCACGGCGCGATGATGGCACACGGCCCCGGCCCGCAGCGTCAGCACTTTCCCGGACGGGCCGGTGCGGGAAATCCCCGTCGCCGGCCCGGCCGGAAGCCGCGATCGTTCGCTCGATGTCGCTCCTGATCCGAAACGGCCGCATCGTCACCGCCGCCGACGACTACGTCGCCGACGTGCTCGTCGAGGGCGAGCGGATCTCGCTGATCGGCGGCTCGCTCGGCGTCCACGCAGACCGGGTGATCGACGCCGCCGGCGCCTACGTCCTGCCCGGCTGCGTCGACGTCCACACCCACCTCGACATGCCGCTCGGCGAGATCGTCACCGCCGACGACTTCCTCTCGGGCCACACCGCGGCCGCGTTCGGGGGAACGACCTGCCACATCGACTTCGCGACCCAGACCCGGGGCTCGAGCCTCGGCGAGGCCCTCGCGGAGTGGCACGGCAAGCGCGAGGGGCGCTCGCTGATCGACAACGGCTTCCACATGGCCGTCACCGACCTCTCCGGGCCCGCCGTGCTCGACGAGCTCGCCGCGCTCCCCGACCACGGCGTGACCTCCTACAAGCTCTACCTCGCCTACAAGGCCTCGCTCCAGGTCGGCGACGACGTCCTCTTCCGCGCGATGCGGATCGCCGCGGCGACCGGAGCGCTCGCGATGGTGCACGCCGAGAACGGCGACGTGATCGACGTGCTCGTGCAGGAGGCTCGGGCGGAGGGCCGGCTCTCGCCCCGCTGGCACGGGATCACCCGCCCGCCCGCAACCGAGGGCGAGGCGGTCAACCGCGCGATCCAGCTCGCCCACCTGGCCGGTTGCCCGCTCTATGTCGTCCACGTCTCCTGCCGCGAGGCGCTCGAGCCGATCCGGGCAGCGCGCGAGCAGGGCTGGGCCGTCTGGGGGGAGACGTGCCCGCAGTACTTCCTGATCGACTCGTCTTACCTCGAGCGCGACGGGTTCGAGGCCGCCAAGTACGTCTTCACCCCGCCGCCCCGGGCGAGGGAGAACCAGGAGCTCCTCTGGACTGCCTGCGCCCGGGGAACGATCTCGGCGATCTCGACCGACCACTGCTCGTTCTTCTTCGAGGGCCAGAAGACGCTCGGCCGCGACGACTTCTCGAAGATCCCGAACGGCGCGCCCGGGATCGAGACCCGCCTCGAGCTGATTCACACCTTCGGCGTCCTGCCGGGCCGGATCACCCTCAACCGGATGGTCGACCTGCTCGCGACGACCCCGGCGAGGCTCTTCGGCCTCTACCCGCGGAAGGGGACGATCGCGGTCGGCTCCGACGCCGACCTGGTCGTCTTCGACCCGCACGAGGAGCGGACGCTCTCCGCCTCCACCCACCACTCCCGCGCCGACTACACGCCCTACGAGGGCATGCGGATCACGGGCGCGCCCCGGATCGTCGTGCGCCGCGGCGAGGTGATCGTCGAGGGCGGCGAGCTGCTCGCGGCACCCGGGTCGGGGCGGTTCGTCGAGCGCGCGCGGTTCGGGGAGCCGCTGACAGGGTAGTTTCCCGCGCCGCCCGATCGTGGACTCCCGGATGCGCAGCCCCGCCCGGCCGGGACACCCTGTTGATCACGAACGAACCCAGGCTGGGCGTTAGAGTCCGGCCGTGGCGAGAGGAACTGGGATGATCAGGCGGAAATCAGTGTTTGCGGCAGGACTGCTGGCGCTCGTGGTCGCCTTCGCGCTCGTCGGGGCCTCCGCCGGCTCGGCGAAGCAGGGTGCGACGCCGTTCAAGGTGGCCTGGATCTATGTGGGGCCGCATAACGATGGTGGTTGGTCGCAGGCGCATGAGGCGGGGCGGTTGTATGTGCAGAAGATGCTGGGGAGCAGGGTTCAGACGACCTACAAGGAGAACATCGCGGTCGGGTCGCAGTTCGCGCAGACGGTCGCGGGTCTGGTTGCGCAGGGGTACAAGATGATCTTCGCGACCTCGTATGGGTATCTGGACAAGGCGTTTGTGGCGAAGTACCCGAATGTGTTGTTCGAGCAGGCGACGGGGACGGATCTGGCGCCGAACCTGGCCGAGTATTTCGGGGCGGCCGAGGACTCGGTGTTCCTGTCGGGGATGGCGGCGGGGGCGGCCTCGAAGTCGGGCAACATCGGCTATGTCGTCGCCTACCCGATCCCGGAGGTGCTCCGTCACGCCGACGCGTTCGCGCTCGGCGCGCAGCTGACCCATCCGGGCGCGACGGTCAGGCTGGTCTGGACGAACTCCTGGTATGACCCGGCCAAGGAGAAGAAGGCCGCGCAGAGCCTCGTCTCGGCCGGCGCCGACGTGCTCGGCCAGAACGTCGACTCGCCCGCGACCGGCCAGTACGCCGAGTCGAAGGGGATCCCCTGGGTCGGCTACGACTCGAACTCGTCCAGCTTCGCGCCCAAGTCGTGGCTGACCGCGTCGGTCTACAACTGGGGCCCCTACTACCTCAAGCGCGTCAAGGCCGCGATGGCCGGCACCTGGAAACCGACCTTCTACTACGGCTCGATCAAGGACGGCTTCACCGGCCTCGCCCCCTACGGCCCCGGCGTCACAGCCAAGACCAAGGCGCTGATCGCAACCAAGAAAAAGCAGATCGAGAACGGCACCTACTACGAGTTCACAGGCCCGATCTACGACCAGACCGGCAAACTCGTCGTCCCCAAAGGCAAAAGCCTGACCGTCAAACAGCTCTACTCGGTCAACTGGCTCGCCAAAGGCATCATCGGCAGCCCCAAAGGCTAACGGCGCGCGCCGACACCTCTGAAATGGGAGATCGGCCGAAGATCGACGAACCACCCGCTGCCGCCCCGCCGGGGGCGGCAGCGGCAATTCACGCCGAGGCCGGAGGGACCCGATGCAGCTCCGCATCGAACGGCGCCTGAACCAGCCCCGCTGGCTCAAGGTCGCCGTGCCGGCCGGCTCGCTCGTCTTCGCGTTCCTCGTCGCCGGAATCGTCCTGCTCGTGACGGGGCACAACCCGCTCACCGAGTACCGGAAGCTCTTCGAGGCCGCGTTCATCGAGCCCGGGTCGCTCGCCCAGACGATGATCACGGCCACCCCGCTGATGTTCACGGGCCTCGCCGCGGCGGCCGCCTTCCGGATGCGGCTCTTCAACATCGGCGCCGAGGGGCAGCTCTACCTCGGCGCGATCACCGGCGCCGCCGCCGGCCTCTACTTCGGCGGCCCCGGCGACTCCTCGCCGTTCGTGATCGCGATGATGGTGCTCTGCGGCTGCATCGGCGGCGCGCTCTGGGCCTCGATCCCTGGCGTCCTGCGGGCGTTCTTCAAGACGAACGAGATCATCACCTCGCTGATGCTGAACTACGTCGCCGGCTACCTGCTGACGTACCTGATCTTCGACAGCCAGTCCTACTGGCGCCAGACGAAGGGCTTCAACGCGACCGTCTTCCCGACGGGGAAGAGCCTGCCGTCCTCGGCGATCTGGCCGACCTGGACGATCGACGTCCAGGGCGGCGTCCCGATCCCGCTCGGCCTCCTGCTCGCGATCCTGACCGCCGTCGTGCTCTGGGTCCTCTACCAGCGCACCCGATTCGGGTTCGAGGTGCAGGTGCTGAGCGACTCCGAGCGGGCCGCCCGCTACGGCGGCGTGCGGATCCGGCGCAAGATCCTGGCGGTGATGGCGATCTCGGGCGGGATCGCGGGGATCGGCGGGGCGAGCCAGGTCGGCGACTTCAGCCACTCGCTCGACGGCGACCCGAACGGGCTCCAGAAGCTCGGCTACGGCTACACCGGGATCGTCGTGGCGGCCCTCGCCCGCTACAACCCCTTCGCGGTCCTGGTGATCGCGTTCCTGCTCGGGGGGCTCGAGAACGCGGGGAACACGTTGCAGGGCCCGAGCTTCCCCGCCGGGCTCGTCGGCGTGATCGAGGGGATCATCCTCTTCTCGGCGCTCGGCGGCGAGGTGCTCGTGCGCTACCGCCTGCGCCTCTCCCGCTCCCGCAAAGCCGGCTCGGCCGCGCCGGAGGCCGCGTGAACAACGCGCTGCTCGTGGTCGTGATCGCCTCGGGCGTGACCTACGGGACGCCGCTCCTCTACGGGGCCCTCGGCGAGCTGCTCGCCGAGCGCTCGGGGGTGCTCAACCTCGGGGTCGAGGGGATGATGCTCGTCGGGGCCGTGATGGGCTTCTGGACCGTCCAGCGCCTCCACACGCAGTCGACGGTCGCGCTTGCCGCCGCGGTCGGGGTAGCGGCGCTCGCCGGGGGGCTGATGGCGTCGATCCACGCGTTCCTCGTGATCACCCTGCGTGCGAGCCAGATCGTCTCGGGGCTCGCGCTGACGATCTTCGCGGGGGCGGTCGGGCTCTCGTCCTACCTCGGCAACAACCTCAACCTGGCCGACCAGCCCGCGCTCCACACCTTCAACCCGCTCTTCCCGGCGAGCATGCAGCGCTGGCCGATCGTCGGGCCGATCGTCTTCGGGCAGGACGTCCTCGTCTACGCCTCGTGGGCGCTCGTGATCGCGATGATCTTCTACCTGAACCGCACCCGCTTCGGGCTCAACGTGCGAGCCGTCGGTGAGTCGCCCGCCGCCGCCGACGCGATGGGGATCAACGTCGCCGCCTACCGCTACGCGCACACGATCGCGGGCGGCGCCCTGGCCGGCGTCGCGGGCGCGACGTTCACGCTGGCGATCACCCCGCAGTGGGTCGGCGGGATCACCGGCGGGGCGGGCTGGATCGCGATCGCCCTCGTCATCTTCGCCTTCTGGCGCCCGGAGCTCTGCCTCGTCGGCGCGTACTTCTTCGGCGCCCTGCAGGCGCTCGCACCCGAGCTGCAGGCCCGCCAGATCAGCCTCGGCCCCACCGTCCTCTGGACGAACGCCCTCCCGTACGTCGCGACGATCGTCGTGCTGGTCGTCGTCTCCGCGAGCAACGCGAAACGGCGCCTCGGCGCCCCGGCCGCACTCGGGCTCGCCTACACGCGCGAAGAGCGCTAGCCATCTTCCCAGCCCGGGGACCGCGGGGCGGCTCGTCGGCCTGGATGATGGCTCGAATTTCACGGTGCCTTTCCGATCCGGGACGCGGGCCTCGACCATGAGCGATCCGGCTGGGGGAAGTGGGCGGCGGGTTTTCCGAGAGCCGGTTGCGGCAATCTCCCGATGCCCTGGCAGGCCGCTTGGCGCACGCTCATGGCAGGACCAGATCCAGCATGAGCGACATGTCAGCGCCCATCCAGCTCGCTCCCGTCGCCGCCGACGCAGCCCGCTCGGCGCCCGCACTCTCGCTGCGAGGGATCACGAAGCGGTTCCCGGGCGTGCTCGCGAACGACCGGGTCGACTTCGAGGCGGCTGCCGGCGAGGTGCACGCGCTGCTCGGCGAGAACGGCGCCGGCAAGACGACGCTCTCGCACATCCTCACCGGCCTCTATCGCGCCGACGCGGGCGAGATCCGGCTCTACGGGAAGCCGGTGCAGTTCAGCTCTCCCCGCCAGGCGATCGACGCCGGCGTCTGCATGGTCCACCAGCAATTCCGGCTCGTCGAGCGCTTCACCGTCGCCGAGAACATCCTGCTCGGCGACAACCGCGGCGTCGGGCGACACCTGCTCGTCAATCCCGGCGCGGTCGAGGGCCAGGTGCGCGAGCTGGGCGAGCGCTACGGGCTGCCGGTGGAGCCGAACGCCCACATCTGGCAGCTGTCGGTCGGCGAGCAGCAGCGGGTGGAGATCCTGAAGGCGCTCTACCAGGAGGCGCGGATCCTGATCCTCGACGAGCCGACCGCGGTGCTCACCCCGGAGGAGGCCGAGACCCTGTTCGTGACGCTCCGCCGGATGGCCGGCGAGGGCCGGACCGTGATCTTCATCTCACACAAGCTGCACGAGGTGATGGCCGTCTCCGACCGGGTCACCATCCTCCGCGCCGGGCGCCTGATCGCGACCGTCGCGACGGCGGGCGCCTCGCCCGAGTCGCTCGCCTCGCTGATGGTCGGCCACGACGTCGAGACGATCAGGCGCACGCACGCCGGACGCGGGGACGGCTCCGCTCCCGTGCTCGAGGTCGAGGGCCTCTGGGTTCAGGGCGACCGCGGCCGCCCCGCCGTCCGCGGCGCCTCGCTCTCGGTCGGGCCGGGCGAGATCGTCGCGATCGCCGGTGTCTCCGGCAACGGGCAGCGCGAGCTGAGCGAGGCGATCTCGGGCCTGCGCGAGCACACGCGCGGCTCGATCTCGGTCGCCGGCGAGGCGCTGCAGAACGGCGATGCCCGCTCCGCCTTCGAGGCGGGAGTCGGCTTCATCCCCGAGGACCGGCTCGGCACCGGCGTCGCGCCCAGCCTCTCGATCGCGATGAACCTGCAGCTCCGCAACTACCGCAAGCGCTCGCTCGGGCCGTTCCTGCGGCTCGGGCGCATGCGCGAGGAGGCGGTCACCGCGATCCGCGACTACGAGATCAAGGCTCCCGGCCCGGAGGCCGAGGCCGACACCCTCTCCGGCGGCAACCTGCAGAAGGTCGTTCTCGCACGCGAGTTCTCCGACCGCGTCAAGGTGCTGATCGCCGCCTCGCCCACCCGCGGCCTCGACGTCGCCGCGGTCCAGACCGTCCATTCCCTGCTGCTCGAGGCGGCCGGGAAGGGCGCCGGCGTCCTGCTCGTCAGCGAGGACCTCGACGAGATCCTCGCGCTCAACGACCGCATCCTGGTCATGTACGAAGGCGAGCTCTCCGGGGTCGAGCGCGGCGAGAGCGTCGCCGCGATCGGCCTCCGGATGGCCGGACAGAAGCCCGGCGCCGGCGCAGCGCACCCACCCACCCCCGACACGAACGGAGCACCATGAACCGGAACGGCTCGCAGCAGAAGCAGAAGAAGATCGTCGTCGCCCTCGGCGGGAACGCGCTCCTCCAGCGAGGCGAGCCGCCGACGGCCGCCGTCCAGCGCGGACACGCGAAGGTCGCCATGGCCGCGATCGCCGAGGTGGCCAGGGACAACGAGGTGATCGTCACCCACGGCAACGGGCCGCAGGTCGGCCTGCTCGCCCTCCAGGCCTCCGCCTACACCGACGTCGCCCCCTACCCGCTCGACGTCCTCGGGGCCGAGAGCGAGGGGATGATCGGGTACGTGCTCGAGCAGGAGCTCGAGAACCTGCTGCCGGAGCGGAACGTGGTCACGGTGCTGACGCAGGTCGTGGTCGACGCCGCCGATCCCGCCTTCCGGCATCCGAGCAAGCCGATCGGCGCGATCTACTCCGAGGAGCAGGCCCGCAAGCTCGCCGCCGAGTTCGACTGGTCGATCGCTCCCGACAACGAGCACTTCCGCCGCGTGGTCGCCTCCCCCCAGCCGCTGAGGATCGTCGAGCTGGCCGCGATCCGGCTGCTCGTCGACGCGGGCGCCCTCGTGGTCTGCTCGGGCGGCGGCGGGATCCCGGTCGTGATCGACGAGCAGGGAGCCCTGCGCGGTGTCGAGGCGGTGATCGACAAGGATCTCGCGGCCGAGCTGCTCGCGCGCAGCCTCGCGGCCGACGTCCTGCTGATGCTCACCGACGTCGACGCGGTGGTCGCCGACTGGGGCAGCCCGGACGCCCATCCGATCAGGCACGCCACGCCCGAGGAGCTCCGGAGCCGTACGTTCGCGTCGGGCTCGATGGGGCCGAAGGTCGAGGCGGCCTGCCGGTTCGTCGAGGCGACCGGCGGAGCGGCTGCGATCGGGGCGCTCGAGGACGCGGCAGCGATCCTCGCGGGCACCGCGGGAACGACGATCAGCCTGAACCCGAGCCCGAAGCCGCTGCAGCCGGCGTAGCCCCGGACGCTCACCGGATGTTCACGCCGCGTCAACATGCGCGGCCGTGAACGGGCGCCGGCGGCGCTAGGCTCAGCCCTGCCCGGCACCTAGAGAAGGGAACGATGGGAACCGACGGGGAAACCAGATCGGTCGTGATCGTCGGCGGCGGCTTCGCCGGCGTGGCGTGCGCGCGGGAGCTCGCCGCGGGCGACGGCGTGCACGTCACGCTCGTCGACCGCAACAACTACCACCAGTTCCAGCCGCTCCTCTACCAGGTCGCCACCTCACAGCTCGCCTCGAGCGACATCGCCGTCTCGCTGCGCACGTTCGCGACCGGCAGCGACCGGCTCGAGGTAAAGCTCGGCGAGGCGGTCGCCGTCGACCCCGAGAGCCGCACCATGACGACGGAGACCGGCGAGAGCTACCGGGGCGACTACCTCGTGCTCGCGGCCGGCTCCCGGCCGGCCTTCTTCGGCACGCCCGGCGCCGCCGACCATTCCTTCCCGCTCTACTCGCTCGACGACGCGCAGCGCCTGCGCTCCCGGATCCTGGCGCTCTACGAGGAGGCCGACCGCGACCCGAGCCTGCTCGACCGGGGAGCGCTCGACTTCGTGATCGTCGGGGCCGGGGCGACCGGGACCGAGGTGGCCGGGGCCCTCGCCGAGATGATCCGCACGACGATGGCCGCCGAGTATCCGGCCTTCGACCCCGGCACCGCGCGGGTCTGGCTCGTCGATCACGGGGACGCGGTGCTCGGCCCGTTCTCCGAGCGTGCCCACGAGTACGCGGCGAAGGTGCTGACAGGCGACGGCGTCGAGCTGAGGCTCGGCACCGGCGTGACCGAGGTCGGCCCGGGCCACGTGACGCTCTCGGACGGCTCGACGATCGAGAGCCGCTGCGTCGTCTGGGGCGGCGGGCTCGAGGCGGCCGCGCTGGCGGGCAGGGCGGGCCTCCCGCAGGGGCGGGGCGGCAGGATCGACGTCGCGCCGGACCTGACGGTCGCCGGCTACCCCGCCGTCTACGCCATCGGAGACTTCGCCAACATCCCGGCCGCCGACGGGAAGGTTTACCCCCAGCTCGGCTCGGTCGCCCAGCAGGCGGGGCGCTGGGCGGCGAG
This sequence comes from uncultured Actinomycetes bacterium, assembly GCA_963796625.1. GTDB lineage: Bacteria > Actinomycetota > Thermoleophilia > Gaiellales > Gaiellaceae > PALSA-600. The sequence goes on along the minus strand of CAWCME010000002.1, from coordinate 138,639 downwards.
GAACATCCGCGACGAGATCGCCGGCACGGAGCGCAAGCCGTTCGAGTACCGCGACAAGGGCGTAATGGCGATGATCGGCCGCGGAGCCGCCGTGGCCGAGGTCGGCTCGGGACACCACGAGCTCGAGGGCTCGATCGCCTTCGCCGCCTGGCTCGGCGTCCACCTGACGCTGCTCTCGGGCGTGCGCAACCGCACCCACGCCTTCATCGAGTGGGCCTGGGACTACTTCTCGGAGTCGCGCGGCCCGCAGGTGCTCGACCGCAGCGACGCAGCCCGGATCGACTGGGGCGACGAGTGAGGGCGGGCGGCAGCGGCGACCGGCGGGCCCGATTCATCCCATCCGCACGATGCCCGGCCGGGATGCCGGTGCGGATATTCCCCCGAGCGAAGGAGATGCGGTGACGACAGCAGAGATCGACCAGGGCTCCGGCCGGCCGGCCGACATCCTGGTCGTGTTCGGGATCAGCGGCGACCTCGCCAGGGTGATGACCTTCCGGTCGCTCTACCGGCTCGAGCGCCGGGGCCTGCTCGACTGCCCGATCCTGGGGGTCGCCGCGGACGACTGGACGGTCGACCAGCTTCGCGAACGTGCCCGGGAGTCGATCGTCGCGACCGGCGAGCCGCTCGACGAGGCGGTGTTCGACCGCTTCGCGGCGCGCCTCTCGTACCTCTCGGGCGACTTCTCGGAGGCGGCCACCTACGAGCGGGTCAAGGCTGCGGTCGGCGGCCACCACCTGCCGGTCTTCTACCTCGAGATCCCGCCGTTCCTGTTCGGCCGGGTCGTCCAGGGGCTCCACGACGCCGGCCTCACCGAGGGCGCGCGCGTCATCGTCGAGAAGCCGTTCGGCCACGACCAGGCCTCGGCGATCGCGCTCGCCGCCGAGCTCCACCGGTACATCGACGAGTCGCAGCTCTACCGGATCGACCACTACCTCGGGAAGATGGGGCTCGTCGAGATCCTCTACCTCCGCTTCGCGAACGCCCTACTCGAGCCGGTCTGGAACCGCAACTACCTCGAGAGCGTCCAGATCACGATGGCCGAGGACTTCGGCGTCGAGGACCGCGGCCACTTCTACGACCCGGTCGGCGCGTTGCGCGACGTCGTCGTCAACCACCTGATGCAGGTGGTCGCCGCGGCCGCGATGGAGGCCCCCTCGGGCGGCGACCCGCACACGCTGAAGGACGCCCAGGTCGGGCTCTTCCGGGCGGTGCGCCCGGCCGACCCGGCCCACTACGTGCGCGGCCAGTACGACGGCTACCTGGAGATCGACGGCGTCGCCGACGGCTCGACGACCGAGACCTACGCCGCGCTCAGGCTCGACATCGAGAACTGGCGCTGGGCGGGGGTACCGTTCTTCATCCGCACCGGGAAGCGCCTGCCCGTGACCCAGACCGAGCTCCGGCTCGTCTTCAAGCACCCGCCGCGCCTCGGGTTCAAGGTGTGGGACGACACGGCGCCGGAGCCGAACCAGCTCGTCGTCAAGCTCGACCCCTCGACCGGGGTGCGGCTCCATCTCGAGGCCCACCGGGCCGACCGGGCGAGCGCCGGGACGATCAACTTCGACGTCGAGTTCGCCTCGGAGGGCGGCGAGGGCCCGACGCCGTACGAGGTGCTCCTGCACGCGGCGATGACCGGCGACGAGACGCGGTTCACCCGGCAGGACGGCGTCGAGCAGACGTGGCGGATCATGCAGCCGCTGCTCGACGCGCCGCCCCCGGTCCAGCCCTACGCGCCGGGGTCGTGGGGCCCGGAGGCCGCCGGCAGCCTCGTCGCCGGGCACGGCCGCTGGTACGGCCCCTGGATCGCGACATGACCTACGACGTGATCGTCGTCGGGAGCGGCGCCGGCGGGGGGACGCTCGCCCGGCGGCTCGCCCCCTCCGGCAAGAGCATCCTGATCCTCGAGCGCGGCGGCTGGCTGCCCCGCGAGCCCGAGAACTGGGACTCCGAGCAGGTGTTCGTCCAGAACCGCTACGTCCCGGCGGAGACCTGGCTCGACCGGGACGGCAAGGCGTTCCAGCCGGGCGTCCACTACTTCGTCGGCGGGGCGACGAAGCTGTACGGCGCCGCCCTCTACCGGCTCCGCGCAGAGGACTTCGGCGAGCTCCGGCACCACGACGGGCTGTCGCCGTCGTGGCCGATCGCCTACGACGAGCTCGAGCCGTTCTACACCCAGGCCGAGCACCTCTACTGCGTGCACGGCAATCACGGCGAGGACCCCACCGACCCGCCGGCGAGCGCCCAGTACGCCTTCCCGGCCGTCTCGCACGAGCCGCGCATCCAGCAGCTCGCCGACGACCTCGAGCGGGCCGGCTACCACCCCTTCCACGCGCCGTGCGGGGTGCTGCTGAACGAGCAGGAGCCGCAGCGAAGCGCGTGCATCCGCTGCGCGACCTGCGACGGGTTCCCCTGCCTCGTCCAGGCGAAGTCCGACGCCGAGGTGCTCGGCGTCCGCCCGGCCCTCGAGCACCCGAACGTCACCCTGCTGACGAACGCCCGGGCCGTCCGGCTCGTGACGAACGAGGCGGGCACCGCGGTCACGGGCGTCGTCGTCGAGCGAGAGGGCGAGACCGAGACCTACCAGGGCTCGATCGTCGTCGTCTCCGCCGGGGCCGCCAACTCGGCCAAGCTGCTGCTCGCCTCGGCGACCGACCGGCACCCAAACGGCCTCGCCAACGGCTCCGACCAGGTCGGGCGCAACTACATGTTCCACGCGAGCGCGGCGGTGCTCGCGATCTCCCACGAGGAGAACCCGACCCGGTTCCAGAAGACGCTCGGGCTGAACGACTTCTACTTCGGGACCGACGGCTTCGACTACCCGCTCGGGAACATCCAGATGGTCGGCAAGTCCGACGCCCACATGTACGAGGGCGAGAAGCCCGTCGAGACGGCGCTCGCCCCCGGGTTCACGCTCGAGCAGGTGGCCCGGCACGCGGTCGACTTCTGGCTCTCGACCGAGGACCTGCCCCGCCCCGACAACCGGGTCACGCTCGAGCGAAACGGCACGGTGCGCCTCTCCTACACGCCGACGAACGCTGTCCCCAAGCAGCGGCTCTACGACCAGCTCAAGTCGATGCTCGGGCGGCTCGGCCTGCACCCCGACCACCTGCTGCCGCGCGCCCTCTACCTGAAGAACGAGATCGGGATCGGCGGCGTCGCCCACCAGGCGGGGACGTGCCGCTTCGGCAGCGACCCGGCGACCTCGGTGCTCGACGTCGACTGCAGGGCGCACGAGCTCGACAACCTCTACGTCGTCGACACGAGCTTCTTCCCGAGCATCGGCGCGGTCAACCCGGCGCTGACGGCGATGGCGAACGCCCTCCGGGTCGGCGACCACCTGCTCGAGCGGCTGGCGGGCTGATGGCAGCGGAGCGCGACCGGATCGCGAGCTTCGGGCAGCTCGAGAATGGGCTCCGCCAGGCGGGCGACTGGTACCTCTGGGGGCCCTACGTGAGCGAGCGCCAGTGGGGGACGGTGCGCGAGGACTACAGCCCCGGCGGCACCGCCTGGGAGTACCTGCCCCACGACCACGCGCGCTCGCGCGCCTACCGCTGGGGCGAGGACGGGCTCGCGGGCTTCTCGGACGTCGAGCAGCGCCTCTGCCTCGGGCTCGCGCTCTGGAACGGCCGCGACCCGATCCTCAAGGAGCGGATCTTCGGCCTCACCGGCAACGAGGGCAACCACGGCGAGGACGCCAAGGAGTACTGGTGGTACCTGGACGCGCTCCCGAGCCACGCCTGGAACCGCTGGCGCTACCACTACCCGCAGCGGGAGTTCCCCTACGCCGGGCTGCTCGAGGAGAACAGCCGGCGCGGGAAGCTCGACCCGGAGTACGAGCTGCTCGACACCGGCGCGTTCAACGACGACCGCTACTGGATCGTCGAGGTCGACTACGCGAAGGGCGAGCCGACCGACCTGCTGATGCGGATCCGCATCACGAACGCCGGCCCGGAGAGCGAGACGCTGCACGTGCTCCCGACCGCCTGGTACCGGAACACCTGGGCGTGGGAGGTCGACGGCGAGCGGCCCGAGCTCGCGGCGGGCCCGAGCGCGAGCATCGTCACCGAGCACCCGTTCCTCGGCCCGCTCGAGCTCCTCGCCGACGCGGGGCCCGACGGCGCGGCGCCGGCGATCCTCTTCTGCGACAACGAGACGAACGACGGCAGGCTCTTCGGGTCGCCCTCCCCGGTCCCGTTCCCGAAGGACGGGATCAACGACCACGTCGTCTCGGGCGCGGCGACGGTCAACCCGGGCCTGGCCGGCACGAAGGCCTCCTTCTGGTACCGGCCGACGGTCGAGCCGGGAGCCACCGTCGAGCTGCGGCTGCGCCTGCGCCCGCGGACCGCGGCGCCCGCGCCGGCCTGGCCGGACTTCGACGGGATCGCCGAGGCGCGCCGGGCGGAGGCCGACGAGTTCTACGCCGACCTGACGCCGGGGAACGCCTCCGCCGCCGAGGCCGAGGTGATGCGGCAGGCCCTCGCCGGGATGCTCTGGAGCAAGCAGCTCTACTACTACGACGTCGCCCGTTGGCTCGACGGCGACCCGACGCAGCCGACGCCGCCGGCGTCTCGCCTCGGCGGCCGGAACGCGCGCTGGCGCAACTTCGACGCCTTCGACATCATGTCGATGCCCGACAAGTGGGAGTACCCCTGGTTTGCGGCCTGGGACCTCGCGTTCCACTGCGTGGCGCTCGCGAACGTCGACCCGGCGTTCGCGAAGTACCAGCTGACGCTGCTCTGCCGGGAGTGGTTCCAGCACCCGAACGGCGCCCTGCCCGCCTACGAGTGGTCGTTCGACGACATCAACCCGCCGGTCCAGGCCTGGGCTGCGCTCGAGGTCTTCGCGATCGACGGCGGCCGTGACCTCGACTTCCTGAGCCGCGTCTTCGACAAGCTCCTCGTCAACTTCACCTGGTGGGTCAACGTCGAGGACGCCGACGGGTCGAACGTCTTCGAGGGCGGCTTCCTCGGGCTCGACAACATCGGCCCGATCGACCGCTCCCACCTCCCGGCAGGGCACGTCCTCGAGCAGTCCGACGCGACCGGCTGGATGGGGTTCTACGCGCTCAGCATGGCCGCGATCGCCTCGATCCTGAACCGGACCGGCAGCCGGCCGGCGACCGACCTGGTGCTGAAGTTCCTGGAGCACTTCTCGCTCATCTCGGACGCGCTCGCCTCGCAGGGGCTCTGGGACGAGACCGACGGCTTCTACTACGACCAGCTCCGCCTCCCGGACGGGACGGTACTGCCGGTCAAGGTCTCGTCGATCGTCGGCATCCTGCCGCTGCTCGCGGTCATCGTCGTCGATCAGGAGGTGATCGAGCGCGCGCAGACGGTCGGGAAGCGCTTCTCCGACCTGCTCGAGCGCCGCCGGGTCAACCTCGAGGCCGACAGCCACCACGTGCGGGGCAAGCCCGGCGAGCGCAAGCTGCTGCTCGGGGTCGTCTCGGTCGACCGCGTCCTGCGGGTGCTCGAGAGGCTCTTCGACGAGTCGGAGTTCCTCTCGCCGTACGGCCTCCGGGCGGTCTCGCGCCGGCATCTCGAGCATCCGTACGAGCTCGACTTCGACGGGATGAAGGCGACCGTCGACTACGAGCCCGCCGAGTCGACGACCGGGATGTTCGGAGGCAACTCGAACTGGCGCGGGCCGATCTGGTTCCCGATCAACTACCTCGTCGTCAGCGCGATCCATCGCTACGCCCGCTTCTTCGGCGAGGACTTCACGATCGAGTACCCGACCGGCTCCGGGGAGCGGAAGAACCTCGAGGCCGTCACGGACGACCTCCGGAACCGCCTGATCTCGATCTTCCTGCCCGGCCCCGACGGCAGGCGGCCCTCCTACGGCTGGGTCGAGCGGCTGCAGAGCGATCCGAACTGGAAGGACAACATCTTCTTCAACGAGTACTTCCACGGCGACAACGGGGCCGGGCTCGGCGCCACGCACCAGACTGGCTGGACGGGGATCGTGGCGGACATGATCCGCTGCAAGGACGCCGAGCAGTCGCTCACCATCGTCGACCTGCTGATGAAGCGCCCGCGGCCGGAGTGACGATCCGGCTCGGCCCCGGGGCCTGCGCGACCCTCGACGAGGCGGCGAGGCGCGAATGGCTCGTGACCGACGGGCTCGGCGGCTACGCGATGGGGACGCTGCCGGGGCTGCGGACCCGCCGCTACCACGGCCTGCTCGCGGTCGCCGTGGACGGCCCGGGCGCACGGATGCTAGGCCTCGTCGCGCTCGACCCGGTGCTGATCCTCGGCGACGAGCGCGTCCGGCTCGCGAGCGACGAGTGGGCCGGCGGGACGGTCGACCCCGCGGGCCACGAGCTGCTCGCCTCGTTCGAGCTCGACCTGGGCGTCCCGCGCTGGCGCTGGCAGGTCGGCGGGATCGTGCTCGAGCGCGAGCTCGCGATGGGCCACGGGCGCCCGGCGGTCGGGGTCGTCCACCGGCTCGTCCGCTCCGACGGGCCCGTGCGGCTCGAGCTGACGCCGCTCTGCACGTGGCGCAGCGTCCACGGCGAGCGGTTTGCGAACGGCGCGCCCGAGATCGCCCAGACGGCCGACGGGTTCGTCTTCGAGAGCGCCTACCGGCTCGCCGGCCCGGGCTGGACGCCCGGCGGGGGCTGGTACCGGGGGGTGCGCGCGCACGAGGAGGCCGCCCGCGGCCTCGGCGACGTCGAGGACGTCTGGGCGGCCGGGGTGTTCGCAGCCGAGCTCGAGGCCGGCGGGACGCTCGAGGTCACCGCGTCGGCGGCCCCGTTCGAGCGGAAGCTCCCGCCGGCGAGCTCGCTCGTCTCCGCCGCGCGGACGCGCGCCCGCAGGCTCGTGCGAGCGGCCGGGGCGGCGACCCCGGCCGCCTCCCAGCTCGTGCTCGCCGCCGACCAGTTCGTGATCGAGAGCACGGGCGGGCCCGCCGTCGTGGCCGGCTACCCCTGGTTCGGGGAGTGGTCGCGGGACTCGCTCACCTCCTACGAGGGCCTGTTCCTCGCCAGCAACCGCGCCGACGAGGGGCGGGAGGCGCTGCGCCGCCTTGCGGCGACGGTCTCGGAGGGGATGCTCGCGAACACGGCGGACACGGGCGCGCTCGAGTACAACACGGCCGACGGGACCCTCTGGTTCGTCCACGCGATCGGCCGGCACCTGGCCGTCTGCGCCGGCGACGACCTCGGCGGCGAGCTCGCGCCTGTCGTCCGCGACATCGTCGAGCACCACCTGGCCGGGACGCGCTTCGGGATCGGCGTCGACCCCGCCGACGGCCTGCTGCGCCAGGGCGCCGCGGGCTGGGCGCTGACGTGGATGGACGCCCGGATCGACGGGGTGCCGGTGACCGCGCGCGCGGGCAAGCCCGTCGAGGTGAATGCGCTCTGGATCGAGGCGCTCGCGATCGCGCGCTCGCTCGCCGGGCGGGGCGCGTTCGCCGACCGCTGCAAGGCGCTCGAGGCGCAGGCGCGGGCCTCGTTCGCGGCCCGCTTCGTGCGCCCCGACGGGCAGGGCCTGTTCGACGTCGTCGACGGACCGGAGGGCGACGACGCCTCGGTGAGGCCGAACCAGCTGCTCGCAGTCTCGCTCCCCCACGCGCCGCTCGCGGCGGACACCCCGGCGGCGCGGGCCGCGGTCGCGAGCTGCCGCCGTGAGCTGCTCACGCCGCTCGGGCTCCGCTCCCTCTCACCCACCGACCCGCGCTTCCGCCCCCGGCACCGCGGCACGCCCGCCGAGCGCGACGGCGCCTACCACCAGGGGACGGTGTGGCCGTGGCTGATCGGCCCCTTCGTCGACGCCGCGGAGAGGCTGGGCGAGCCGGCCGACGACCTGCTCGAGGGGCTGGTCGGGCATCTCGGCGAGTGGGGCCTCGGCTCGGTCTCCGAGACCGCCGACGGGGCCCCCCCGCACGCGGCCACCGGCTGCCCCTTCCAGGCCTGGTCGGTCGCCGAGCTCCTTCGCCTCCTGCACCCCCCGGCCCGGCGGTAGCGGCCGGGCGGCGCCCGTTCGACGCCGCCCGCGCCGCAGCGGGCTACTCGCGGTAGCCGCCCATCGTCAGGGCCATCAGCGCCTTGCCGGTGTGCATCCGGTTCTCGGCCTCCGGGTAGACGACCGACTGCGGACCGTCGATCACCTCGTCGGTGACCTCGTTGCCGCGATCGGCCGGCAGGCAGTGCATGTAGAGCGCGTCGGGCCTGGCGAGCGCCATCCGCCTGCTGTCGCAGATCCAGTCCCGGTGCTCGTTGGCCTGGGCCAGCCCGGCCGGGCCGTCGCTGAAGGAGAGCAGGCTCCCCCACGACTTCGGGTAGACGACGTCGGCCCCGGCGAACGCCTCGTCCATGTCGGTCACGTAGGTGACCGAGCCGCCGCCGTCCTCGGCCGCCGCCCCGGCCCGCTCGACCACCTCCGGCATCAGCTCGAAGCCGGGCGGGTGGGCGACGACGACGTCCATGCCGAAGCGCGGCAGCAGCGTCGCGAGGCCCTGCGGCACCGACATCGGCTTCGCATAGGAGGGGGCGTAGGCCCACGACACCGCGACGCGCAGTCCGCGCAGGTCGTTGCCGCGCGTCTCGCGCAGCGTCATCAGGTCGGCCAGGGTCTGGGTCGGGTGGTCGACGTCGCACTGGAGGTTGATCAGCGGGATCTCGGCCCAGCGCGCGATCTCCTTCATCCAGGCGTTGCCCTCGTAGGGGGCCAGGTCGTGACGGATCGCCAGCCCGTGGCCGTAGCTCGAGAGGATGATCCCCATGTCCTTCGGGCTCTCGCCGTGGGCCACCTGGGTCTTCTCGGAGTCGAGGTAGATCGCGTGCCCGCCGAGCTGGGTCATCCCCGACTCGAAGGCGTTCCGGGTCCGCGTCGACTTGTCGAGGAAGAGCATGAACAGCGTTTTGTCGGGCAGCAGCCTGTGCGGGCGGCCTTCCCGGTAGGCCGCCTTCAGCTCCAGCGCGACCTCGATCGCCTCGTCGATCTCCGGCACCGACCAGTCGAGGGTCTCGATGTAGTCGCGGCCGATGAGCGTCCTTCTGTCGATCCTCGCAGTCGTGTTCATCGCTCTCTTCCTTTCATGAGTTCCTGTTGTCCGAGCCCCATGCCCAGGTACTCGGGGATTGGCAGTTGGGTCGGGACGCCGGGCACGGGCGCCGGCCCCGAGGTCGCGACGGGCGGGCGAAGGCCGACGAGCTCGTCGGGGGAGACGGGCACCCGGTTCAGGCGCCTGCCGGTGGCCGCGCGCAGAGCCGCGACGACGGCGGGTGTGGCCGCGACCAGCCCGAGCTCGCCGATCCCCTTCGCCCCGTAGGGCGCTCCGGGCTCGGGAACCTCGACGAACTCGGTCACGACGTGGGGCACGTCGAGCATGGTCGGGATCAGGTAGTCGGTGAAGGACGCGTTGCGGACGATTCCGTGGTCGACCTGCACCTGCTCCATCAGCGCGAGCCCGAGCCCCATCGCGGTCGCGCCCTCGACCTGGCCCTCGGCGCCCTGCGGGTTCATGATCCGGCCGATGTCCTGCGCGGCCGCCAGCTGGACGACGCGAACGAGCCCGAGCTCCTCGTCGACCTCGACGACCGCCCGCTCGGCGACGAAGGAGAACGCGGCGTGGATGTCGCCCTGCCCCTCGTCGTCGAAGCGCTCGGTCGGCCGGTGGTGGTACTCGGCGGTGCAGGAGATCGAGCTTCCCGAGAGGTCGCCGCCGCGTGCGCGGAGCTCCTCCCGGACGAGCCGGCAGGCGGCGAGCACCGCGCCTCCGGTCATCATCGTCTGCCGCGAGGCGGAGGTGGAGCCGGCCGAGCCCGCGCTCGTGTCGGCCGGATGGACGACCACGTGCTCGACCCCGAGCTCGCTGCGGACGATCTGGGTCAGCACCGTCGTGAGGCCCTGGCCGAAGTCGACCGCCGCGGTGTGGATGCCGGCGACGGGGCCGTCCGGGCCCTCGTCGAGCGTCACCGTCGCCTCGGCCGCGTCGTCGAACCCCTCGCTGTAGGCGATGTTCTTGAAGCCGACCGCGAAGCCGACGCCCCGCCGCAGCGACTCGCCGCGACTCACGTTCCCGGTTCCGCCGGGATAGGCGTTCCGGCTGCGGCCCCGGGCCGGCTCGGGCGGAGGGAGCGGAATCGAGGCACAGCGCGCGATCACCTCGCGCACGGGGCTGCTCTCGCCGAGCACCTGGCCCGTCGGAAGCACCGATCCGGGTTGCAGCGCGTTGCGCAGCCGCAGCTCGACCGGGTCGACCCCTAGCTTCTCGGCCAGCAGGTCGATCGCCGACTCGTAGGCGAAGCACGCCTGCGGCGCCCCGAAGCCGCGCATGGCGCCGCACGGCGGGTTGTTCGTGTAGACGACCGTGGCCTCGACGCGAACGTTCGGCACCTCGTACGGGCCCGCCGCGAAGGTCGCCGCGTTCGCGAGCACCGGAGGCGACGACGACGCGTAGGCGCCGCCGTCGAGCAGCAGGCGGACGTCGGCGGCGACGAGGCGGCCGTCGCTCGTCGCCCCGTAGCGGATCCAGGTGCGCGACGGGTGGCGGTGGACGTGGCCGTGGAACGACTCCTCGCGGCCGTACGACATCTTCACGGGCCGGCCGGTGCGCAGGGCCAGCAGGCAGGAGTGGATCTGCATGTGGATGTCCTCGCGCGAGCCGAACGAGCCGCCGGTGCCCGCCAGCGTGATCCGCACGAGCTCCTCGGGGAGGCCCAGGCACGGCGCGATCTGCGCCCGGTCCATGTGCAGCCACTGCGTCGAGACGAACAGGTCGACGCCGCCGTCGGCGGCGGGGATCGCGAGGCCGGCCTCGGGACCGAGCGCCGCCTGGTCCTGCATCGCCGTCTCGTAGTAGCCCTCGACCCACACCTCCGCGTCGGCGAGCGCAAGCTCGCCGTGGGCGATGTGGACGTGGCGGAGGACGTTGCCGTGATCGTGGACCTGCGGCGAGCCGGGCCGGAGCGCCTGCTCCATGTCGGAGACGACCGGCAGCGGCTCGTACACGACCGCGATCAGCCGCAGGGCCTCGTGGGCCTGCTCGCGCGTCTCGGCCGCGACGAGCGCGACGGGCTCGCCTTCGTAGCGGACGACGTCGCCGGCGAGCACCGGCTGGTCGGAGATCTCGAGGCCGAACGTCCTTCGGCCCGGGACGTCCGCGGCGAGCACGACGGCGGCGACCCCCGGCAGGCGCCGGGCCGCGGTCGTTTCGACCGAGACGATCCGCGCCGACGCGTGCGGGCTGCGGAGCGTGGCGCCCCAGAGCATGCCCTCGGCGGTCAGGTCGCTGCCGTAGGCGAACGCGCCGGTCACCTTGGGGACGCCGTCGATCCGCGCGGCGCTCTCGCCCACGGTGCCGTGCGAGATCACGCGGCGGCCGCTCACGACGGCGCCCCGGAGGCCAGCCGGACCGCCTCGCGGATCTTCTGGTAGCCGGTGCAGCGGCAGAGGTTGCCGGCGAGCGCCTCGGCGATCGCGTCGTCGTCGGGCGAGGGATCGCGCTCGAGCAGATCGGCGGCGGAGACGAGCATGCCGGGCGTGCAGAAGCCGCACTGGACGGCGCCGGCCTCGATGAAGGCCTCCTGCAGCGGATGGAGGCCGCCGTCTGCCGCGAGGGACTCGACCGTCGAGACCGTCCGCCCCTCGAGCTGGAGCGCGGGGACGAGGCAGGCGCAGACGACCTCGCCGTCGAGCCACACCGAGCAGGAGCCGCATTCGCCCTGCTCGCAGGCGTTCTTCGCGCCGGTGAGGCCGAGCTCGTCGCGGAGCACGGTCAGCAGGCTCGCTCCGGGTCCGACGTCGAGCTCGCGCCGCAGGCCGTTCACCTCGAAGCCGAGCCTCATCGGGCTGCCCCCCGATCGTCGATCGTCCAGGCGAGCGCCCGGCGGGACGAGGTGCTCGACGACGTGCCGCCGGTAGGCGGCAGACCCGCGCAGGTCGTCGATCGGCGCGGCGGCGGCCGCGGCGAGCCGGCCGAACTCCTCGAGCTCGCCGAGCGTGGGCCGGGCGGCGAGGTCGTCCCAGGCGACGACGGCGGCCGCGTAGGCCTCGGCCTCGGGAGCGCGCAGGACGGTCGGCCCGACCGAGCCGAGGGCCACCCGCACCGCGCGGCTGCGCTCGTCGAGCTGCAGGCAGACGCCCGCGACGGCGATCACCATCGCGTTGCGCGGCCCCACCTTGGCGAAGGCGCCGGGGCCGGCCGGGGCCGCGAACTCGACGCCCACGATCAGCTCGTCCGGGCCGAGGTCGGTTCGCTTCGGTCCGAGCAGGAAGTCCGCCAGGGCGATCGTCCGCGTCCCCTGCGTCGAGGCGACCGTGACCCGGCCGTCGTACGCCGCGAGGACCGGGATGCTGTCGCCGGCCGGCGAGGCGGTGGCGAGGTTGCCGCCGATCGTCGCCCGGGCCCGGATCTGCGCCGAGCCGACGGTGCGCGAGGCCTCGACCAGGGCGGTCAGCCCGGGCAGCTCACGCACGATCCGGGCGAACGTCATCCCGGCACCCACGAAGAACGACCCGTTCCTGCGGTGCCAGCCGTGGAGCTCCTCGAGGCCCGAGAGGTCGAGCAGCGCCGGCGGGCGCAGGCGGCCGAAGTTCAGCTCGACCATCAGGTCGGTCCCGCCCGCCACCGGGATCGCCTCGGGGTGGGCCGCCCGGAGCTCGAGCGCCTCCGGGAGCGACCCCGGGACGAGCGCCTCCATCAGAACGCTCCGCCCGCGAAGGCGTCGATCATCGCCGGCACGTCGTCGCCGAGCGGGTACAGGATCGGGCAGGTGCAGCCGCTCTCGACGTACTCGCGCACCTTGGCGCGGCACTCGTCGGGCGTCCCGGAGGCCGTGATCAGCTGGACGACCTCGTCGGGAACGAGGTGCATCGCGCTCCGGATCTGCTCCTCGCTCGCCGGCCACGTGAGCACGGCGCCGATCTCCTCGAGCAGCGAGGGGTCGACCCCGCTCGCCTTCATGATGTGCGGCTGCTGGCCGAGGTACTGGGTGACGAGCTCGCGCGCCCGGTCGAGCGCGAGCGAGCGGTCCTCGTCGAGCGAGCAGACGACGAGCTGCGGGCGGTCGATCTCGTCGACCGTCCGGCCGGCCCGCGCGGCGCCCTCGGCGAGCGCGGCCATCGCCGTCCGGTTGTAGTCCGGCCCGACCAGGTAGTTGAGCAGGACGCCGTCGCCGATCTCGCCGGCGAGCGCCATCATCTTCATCGCGGTCGCGCCGATGTAGATCGGCACCTGCTTGGGCGAGCGGTCGCCGTGGACGATGTCGATCTCGACGTCGTCGACGTTCACGAACTCGCCGTGGAAGGTGACCCGCTCCATCGCGAGCAGCCGCCTCGTCACCTCGACCGTCTCGCGCATCGCCTCGAGCGTCCGGTGGCGGTGGATGCCGACCTTGGCGGCCAGCGGGTCCCACCAGGCGCCGATCCCGAGCTTGACGCGGCCGGGCGCGAGGTCGTCGAGGGTCGAGAACGTGGCCGCCAGCAGGCCGACGTTGCGGGTCCAGTTGTTGACGACGCCCGAGCCCACCCCGATCGTCGACGTGACCGCGGCATAGGCGGCCATCGGCACCGTCGCCTCGCGGACGAGCCTGCTCTCGGCCTGCCAGACGGCCTCGAACCCGCGCTCCTCGGCGAGCTTCACGTACTCCATCCCGTCGCGGATCGGGTGCTTGTCCTGCAGGTAGAGCCCGACGCGCCCCTCGCTCGTGACCATGGTCAACCTCCCTTCGGCTCGAACCGGTGCGGTTCGATCTCGTCGAGCCGCAGCCAGAGGCGCTCAGCCTGGTCGAGCGCCCCGGCCGCGAGCTCCTGCTGGTCGAGGCGCGTCAGGCGCCGATCGACCACGACCCACTCGCCCGCCACCATCACGTCCCGGACGGTGCGCGCGGAGAGCCCGAAGATCCAGTGCCCGGCGAAGCTGCCCGCGCTGAGCGGCGCCGGCGCCGCGTAGTCGAGGACGGCCAGGTCGGCGGGAGCGCCGGGCTCGAGCGTCCCGAGCAGCGGCTCGCCGAACGCGCGGCCCGCGAGCCGCGCCCCCTCGGCGAGCGGCGCGAGCGGCCAGCCCGCTCCGGCGCCGAGGTCGTCCTCCTTGAGCCGGAAGAACGCCGCGTGCGACTCCTCGAACATGTCCGAGCCGATCCCGTCGCTGCCGAGGGCCACGCGCTCGCCGAGCGCGCCGATCCGCGCGCGCCCGATCGAGTTGTTCATGTTCGAGCGCGCGTTGTGCACGAACGAGACGTTCGCGGCCCGGGCGAGGGCGATCTCGCCGTCGTCGAGGTGGACGCCGTGGGCAAGGAGCGTGCGCTCGTCGAGCGCCCCGGCCCGGGCGAGGCGGCCGGCGACGCGGAGCCCGCACCTCGCGACCGCGTCGCGCTCGTCCGCACCGTCCTCGGCCGCGTGCACGTGCAGGCCGACCGCGAACTCGCCGGCCGCCTCCACGCACCCGGCGAGCGTCTCGTCGGAGAGCGTGAACGACGCGTGCGCCCCGACCATCCCCCGCGCGAGCGGGAGCCCGCCGCGCTGGACACGCTCGAGGAAGCGCCGGTTCTCGGCGAGGCCGGCCGCGGCGAGGTCGAGCCCGTCGCGGTCGCTCGTCTCGTAGCAGAGCACGGAGCGGACGCCGAGCTCGCCGAGCGCGTCCCCGACCACGTCGAGCGAGCCGTCGATCGCGTTCGGCGAGGCGTGGTGGTCGACGAGCGTCGTCGTTCCGCAGAGCAGCGCCTCCAGGCCGCCGACGAGGGCCGAGGCGCGAACGGCATCCTCGTCGAGCGCGCGGTCGAGGCGCCACCAGACCCGCTGCAGGATCTCGACGAAGTTCTCGGGGGGGTCGAGCTCGAAGGGCATCCCGCGCGCGAGCGCCGAGTAGAGGTGCGTGTGGGCGCAGACGTTGCCGGGGACGACGAGGCAGCCCGAGCAGTCGCGCCGCGCGCCGGCTCCGAGAGCCGAGCCGCCGACCGAGACGATCCGGCCGGCCTCGACGCGCACGTCGCCCGCCACCACCCGGACCGGGTCGAGCGACGTGACGACGGTGGCGCCGGCGAGGATCACGGCCCGGCGGGCTTCGAGTGCGGGTGGTCGGCGAGGTGCGGCACCGCCGCGAGCGCGGCCGGCGAGTCCTTCATCGGCAGCCGCCGGCGGCGGATGCCGTCGAACGCGTAGAGCGCCCCGGCGACCGCCGCCGCCGTCGGGACGAGCGCGGCCTCGCCGATGCCCTTGGCGCCGTAGGGGCCCTCGGGCTGCGGCTCCTCGATCAGGATCACCTCGACCTCCGGCATCCCGGTCGGCGGGATGATGTGCAGCGACTTCAACGTCTCGGTGACCGGCCGGCCGCCCTCGACCACGAACTCCTCCGAGAGCGCCTGCCCGAGGCCCATGTGGACGCCGCCCTCGACCTGGCCCTCGGCGAGCAGCGGATTGAGGGCCTTGCCGACGTCGTGCGCCGCGACGATCTTCGCGAGGCGGCCCTCGTCGTCGAGGATCGCGACCTGCGTGCCCCACGAGTAGGCGAAGTGCGTGACCGGGTCGGGCACGTCCGGGCCGAGCTTCGTCGTCCAGTCGACGACGAACTCGCCGCGGAACTCGGTGCCCGCCAGGGCGGCCGGCGGCCGGCCGGCGCACGCGGCGGCGAGCTGCCGCGCGGCGTCGATCACGGCGTTGCCGCCGAGCACGGTCGCGCGGGAGGCGGTCGTCTGGCCGGTCTCCAGGTCGCGCTCGGTGTCGACGACGACGCGGATCCTCTCCGGCGGGAGGCCGAGCTCGGTCGAGGCGATCTGGCGGAGGACGGTGTTCACGCCCTGCCCCATCTCCGTCCAGGAGTGGTAGAGCGTCACCGTCCCGTCGGCCTCCGGCCGCAGGATCGCCCGGCCATACTCGACCATCCCGTTCCCGGTGCCGGTGTTCTTGACGGCGCAGGCGATCCCCGCGAAGCGCGCGCCCCGGTAGGCGTCGCGCACGGCGAGCAGCGACTTCTTCAGGCCGACGCCCGGGCCCAGCTTCTGACCGGTCCCGAAGCGGTCGCCCGTATCGAGCGCGTTGCGCCAGCGGATCTCCCAGCCGTCGACCCCGACCAGCTCGGCGAGCTCGTCGAGGACGCCCTCGATCGCGAAGTTCGACTGGTTGACGCCGAAGCCGCGCATCGCGCCGCAGGGCGGGTTGTTCGTGTAGACGGCGGTCGCCTCGACGTCGACGGAATCGACCTTGTAGGCGCCGCAGGCATGGCCTGCCGCGCGCTCGAGCACCTTGTCGCCGACGCTCGCATAGGCACCCGTGTCGCCGACGATCCTCGCCCGCACCGCGAGCAGGTGGCCCTCGTCGTCGCAACCCACCGTGTAGTCGAGCCACATCGCATGGCGCTTTGAATGGAAGCGGAGGCTCTCCTTGCGGGTGAGCGTGACCAGCACCGGCCGTCCGGCGGCGAGCGCGAGCAGGGCGCTCTGGCAGTTGATGCCGACGTCCTCCTTGGCGCCGAAGGCACCGCCGGTTGCGACCTGGGTGACGCGGACGTCCTGCTCGGGAAGCCCGAGGAACGACGCGATCTGGCGACGGTCGTCCCAGGCTCCCTGACCCTGCGAGTACACCCGCAGCCGCCCTTCGGGCTCGGGCACGGCGAGCGACGACTCCGGCTCGAGGAAGGCGTGCTCGATGAACTGCGTCCGGAAGCTCCGGCGCACGACGTGGGCCGCCCGGGACAGGGCGAGATCGACGTCGCCGCGGTTCACGCGCGAGACGGAGAGGACGTTCCCGCCCTCGTGGAGCGCCGGCGCGCTTCCCTCGAGGGCCTCGAACGGGGAGGTCACCGGCTCGAGCACCTCGTACTCGACCTCGATCAGGGCGGCGGCCTCGCGCGCCGCCTGGCGCGTCTCGGCCGCGACGGCGGCGATCGCGTCGCCGACATACGCGGTGGTCTCGCCCTCCGCGACGAGCTGGGGCCAGTCGCGGACGATCGACCCCTGCGTCCGGTCACCTGCGACGTCCGCAGCGGTCACGACGGCGACGACGCCGGGATGCTCGCCGGCGCGGGAGGTGTCGATGCGGACGACCCGCGCCCGCGGATGGTCGGAGAAGCGGATCGCGCCGTGGAGCATCCCGGGGACGACCATGTCGCCGATGAACTCCTTGTCGCCCAGGGCCAGCTCGGCGCCCTGGTAGCGAGCCGAGCGCGAGCCGACGAGCCCGCTCCGGTCCACGACGGGCAGAGGTGCCCCTTGCCGGGCGGCCGCGATCAGCTCGATCGCGTCGATCACCTTCGCATACCCGGTGCAGCGGCAGAGGTTCCCGAGCAGCGCGTGGGCGATCTCCTCCCGGGTCGGCTCGGGGTGCTTGGCGAGCAGCCCCTCGACCTTCAGCACGATCCCGGGCGAGCAGTAGCCGCACTGGGAGGCGCCCGCGGCGGCGAAGCAGTCGGCGAACCGCCGGCGCTCGTCCTCGCCGAGGCCCTCGTGGGTGACGATGTGCTTGCCCGCGAAGTGCGCGACCTTCTGCGCGCAGCACACCTGGGCGTGGCCGTCGACGAGGATCGTGCAGGCACCGCAGGAGCCCTCGGGCGCGCAGCCGTCCTTGACCGACGTGAGCCCGAACTGCCCGCGCAGGAGCTCGAGCATGCTCGTGCCGGGATCGGCGGACACCGAGACCGGCTCGCCGTTGAGCGTGAACTCGACGACGCCGCTCCCGACGGCGGCCGAGAGCTCCGAGGTGGTCATTCCATCGCCCCCAGTACGAGCGCGAGCAGCGACATGCGCGTCACGACGCCGTTGAAGGCCTCGATCCAGTAACGCTGGTGCCGCGTCGAGTCGACGTCGGACGGAAGCTCGTCCATCCTGGGCAGGCTGTGGAGGACGATCGAGCCCGGCCGGGCCCGGTCGCGCAGCAGCTCCCGCGTGACCCGGTAGGCCTCGGGGGTGAGCCCCACGGTCTCGCCGCGCTCGTCGCGGGACTTCGTGTAGTCGGGCTGGACGACCGGCTCCATGTAGATCACGTCGACGTCGGCGATCACGTCGGCGACGGAGGGGGCCTCGGTGTAGCGGACGTTCAGCTCGTCGAGCTCCGCCTTGAACTCCGGCAGCAGCGACATCTCGGGCGGGCCGACGACGTACGCCTGGACGTCGTACTGCGAGAACGCGTAGAGGATCGAGTGCATCGTCCGCATCCGCATGTCGCCGACGAGCAGGAAGCTGAGGCCGTCGAGCGTGCCGAGCTGCTGCTTGGTCGTGTAGAGGTCGGTCAGGACCTGGGTCGGGTGCTCGCCCCAGCCGTCGCCGCAGTTGATGATCGGCACCGACGACCAGCGGGCCGCCTCGGCCGGCGCGCCCTGCTGGAAGTGCCGCATCGCGATGACGTCGGCGTAGTACTCGAGCATGTGCACCGTGTCCTTGATCGACTCCTGGTAGAAGTCGCCAGCGCGGGTCATCTTCGCGTCCGAGAACCCGAGGACGTGCCCGCCGAGGCGGTGCATCGCGGCCTCGGTCGCCATCCGCGTGCGGGTGCTCGGCTGGTAGAAGGCCGTCAGCAGCGACTTGCTCGCGAGCAGGTCCGTGTTCTGCCGGTTCCGGGCGAACGGCGCGAGCTCGTCGCACACCTCGAACACGCGCTCGAACTCGGCCCGCTCAAAGTCCTTGAGCGACAGGATGTCCCTGCCGGCGAAGCTTCTCATCGTCGTTCCTTTCCTCGTCTGGTGATGGGGCGGCACGGGTCGCGCCCGTGAACAGCACTGCCACGCGCTCGTCGTCGGCGAGCTTGCCGGCGGTGCGCAGGGCGAGCAGGCCGGCGAGGCCGGCGGTGCCGGTCGGGTCGACGTCGATGCCGGTCGTCTCCCGGCCGAGCGCGTTCGCCTCGGCGAGGGTCTTCTCGCCGACGACGAGCGCGGCGCCGCCGCTGACCAGCATTCCCTCGACCACCGCGAGCCAGTCGTAGGTCTCGTCGTCGAGGATGCCGTGGGCGATGCTGTGCGGCTCGCTCTCCCACGGCCACATGAACTCGTCGCGGTGGCGGGAGGCGTAGTGGACTGCGCCGTAGGGGTCGCCGTCGTCGACGCCGGCGACGAGCTCCTCGAAGGCGCGCCGCAGCGGCCACGCGCCGTCGGTCTGGACGGTGTCGAGCCGCGGCAGCGACTCGAGCACGCCGAGCGAGCAGGCGTCCTCGAGCGCCTCGTAGCAGGCGCTCGCGAGCGCGCCGCCGCCGACCTGGACGACCAGCCGGTCGAGCTCGACGCCGTCGGCCGCGAGCTCGGAGACGATCTCGTACCCGAGCGTCAGCCCGCCCTCGACAGCGAGGCCGTTCAGGTTTCCCTGGCAGGTGAACGGGAGCGCGCCGCCGGCGAGCGCCTCGAGCAGGCGGAGGTAGGTGGGATCGCCCGGCTCGCCCTCGCGGCGCTTGCAGACCTCGATCAGCGCGCCGAGCTGCTCGAGGCGCGCGACGACCGCCGGGTCGGCGTCGGGAGGGACGAAGACGTGGAGGACGCGCCGGCCGGCCGCGGCGAGCACGGCGGCGGCGAGCGCGGCGTTTCCGCAGCTCGCGATCGCGAGGTCGGGACGGGCCGCCGGATCGACCCACCCGAGCGCCTCGGCGAGCTCGAGCTGGAGCAGGACGGCGAAGAGGTGCCGGGCCTTGTGCGAGCCGGAGACGTTCCCGGTCTCGTCCTTGACCCAGACCCCGCCGCGGTCGCCGAGACCGAGCGCCTCCCCGAGGGCGGCGGAGCGGACGAGCGGGGTGGCCGCGAAGCCGTGTCCGTCGACGGCGGCGACCCGCGCGTCGAGGTCGCGCACGAGCTCGCAGTAGGCGGCGTCCGGCATGCCTCCCGCGATCGCGGCGTGGTAGGGATGCAGCAGCTCGCGGTAGCGCACGAACGGGCTCTCGAGGAGAGACGAGCTCGACGGGAACGGCACGGCCGAGGCGTCGAGCCGGTGGCGAAGGACGTGGTCGACCCCGTCGCCGGAGCCCGCGTTCGGGCAGCGGAACGGGTAGGGATCGTCGAGCTGCGGCTCGGCTCCGCACCCGCTGCAGACGAGGCGACTCACCGGCAGGCTCACACCCGCTCCAGCACGCCTGCCCGGGCGTTGAATTCGTCGATCAGGCCGTCCCAGTCGGCGACGACCTTGCGGATCTCCGTCCAGAACGCCTGGCTCCGGCGCGCCTGGAAGTCCTCGAACGGGACTCCCTGCTGCTCGACCCAGGTGTAGTAGCCGAGGTTGAAGATCCGTTCCCGCTCGGGGCGGGTCAGCTCCGCGAGGTTGTCGGTCCCGGCGCCGAGCATGTACTGCCCGAACGCCTCGCCGGCGCCGACGTCGTCGAACCCGTCCGGGAAGTACTTCCGCAGGGCGAGCTCGCGCTCGGTTGCGTACAGCCCCGCGCCGTCGGTGGCGACGGTGACGATCACGTCGTCGGGCCCGAGGTCGAGGTACCTGGCGGTCTTGACCGCGCCGAGGACGTTGCAGATGCTCGAAAGGCCGAGCGAGTCGAGGGCATCGACCAAGGGCACGGGGACGGAGCGCCGGCCGGCGAGGTAGGCGCAGCCAATCTCGGTGCCGAAGACGAGGCCGAGGCAGTCGGTCGCGTGATCGGAGATCGCGACCACGAGATCGGTGTTGAGCACGTTGTGGATCAGCGGGATGTGCTTGTCGCCGATCCCCTGGATGTTGTGCTCGCCGAAGCCGTTCAGGAGCATCGTCGGGCACTCGAGCGCCTCGCAGGCGACGACCAGCGAGCCGAACCGCTCCTTCAGGTAGTCGCCGGCCCCGATCGTCCCGGCCGAGCCGGTGGCGGAGACGAACGCCCGCAGGCGGAGCTCGGGCCGCCCCGCCTGCAGCGACTCGAACACCTGCTCGAGCGCGGCCCCGGTGGCGGCGTAGTGGGCGATGTGGTTCCCGAACTCGGAGAACTGGTTGAAGATGAAGTTCTCGGGATCGGCGGCGAGCTCGTTGCACTTGTCGTAGATCTCCTTGACGTTGCTCTCCGTGCCGACGGTGCGGATGATGTCCGCGGGATCGACCACCCAGCGCTCGAGCCACGCGAAGCGCTCCCGGCTCATGCCCTCCGGGAGCACGGCCACGCCGCGGCAGTCCATCAGGCGCGAGATCGCGACGCCGCCGCGGCAGTAGTTCCCCGTCGACGGCCACACCGCCCGGTGATAGGTCGGGTCGAAGCGGCCGGTGATCACCCGCGGCGCGAGGCAGCCGTAGGCGGCCAGCACCTTGTGCGCTCCGATCAGCGGGAAGCGATCGCCGAGAGCGACGACGATCGTCGCCTCGACACCCGTCAGCTCGGGCGGCAGGACGAGGTGCTCGGGCACCTCGACGGCGCCGGTGCGGCTCGCGTCGTTGTACCAGTTGACCCGGAACAGGTTCAGCGGATGGGCCTCGTCGGGCCCGACTCCGGCCAGCGTCTCGCGGATCTCGCCGGGGATCAGGCCCGGGTCGGCGAGCTGGGCGAAGGTCGGCAGCACGATCCCTTCGTCGCGGAAGCGACCGATCGTTCTCTCGAGGATGTCGTCGTCCACCACGTGATGCTCGAGCCCGAACTGTTCCGTTTGCACGTGAGCCTCCAGGAGTCGGTCGCGGTTGCCTCGAGGCCATTCTGGGAACGCACCGGCGCGGCGACTTCCGGGCTTCGACTGAGCGCCCGTCCGTAGATCTCCGCACTTCGCGATCGGGACATGCCCCGATGCTTCGCCGCGCGCCCTCCGCGACGCTCGGCTCATCCGATGAGCGACCACGCCGCGAAGCCCGAGCAGCCCCCGTTCGCCTGGCGCCGCTTCCTGCTCAGCTGGTTCGCGATGCCCTCGGCGGCGATCGCCGCGCTGCTCGTCGGGGCGCTGATGATGGCCGCCCTCGGCGCCGACCCGGTCACGGGCTACCGGGCGCTGCTCTCCGGCGCCTTCGGCAGCCGCTACGCGCTCGGCAGCACCGCGGTCAAGGCCGTGCCGCTCCTGCTCGTCGGCGTCGGCATCTGCATCGCCTTCCGCGCGAACGTCTTCAACATCGGCGGCGAGGGCCAGATCGCGATGGGCGGGCTCGCGGGCACCGCGGTCGCGCTCAGCGTCCCGGGGCTCCCCGCGCCGGTCCTCGATCCCGCTCGTCCTGCTCGCCGGCGCCGCCGGCGGCGCCGGCTGGGGGGCGATCCCGGGCGTCTTCAAGGCCTACTTCAACGTCAACGAGATCCTGAGCACGATCATGCTGAACCTCGTCGCCGTCCAGCTGATGAACTACCTGCTCGCCGGCCCGATGGTCGACAGGTCGCTGACGGGCTCGGTCGGCGGGCTGATCCCGCAGACCCAGCTCCTCCCGAAGAGCTCGTGGCTGCCGATCCTCGTCCCGGGCACGCAGCTCCACCTCGGCGTGCTCGTCGCGGTCGCTGATGGCGGTCGCCGCCTACTTCCTGCTCTGGCGCACGAGCTTCGGCTTCCGCATCCGGGCGGTCGGGCTCTCGCGCGAGGCGTCCACCTACGCGGGGATGCCGGTGAAGCGGACGATCACGCTGGCGATGACCCTGAGCGGCGCGATGTGCGGCCTCGCCGGCTCGATGCTCGTCTTCGGGAGCATCTCGCACCGGATGGTCACCGACGGGAGCCTGACCGGCTTCACCGGCTCGGCCGGCTTCAACGGCATCGTCGTCGCGCTCTTCGGCGGCCTCAACCCGCTCTGGACGATCCTCTCCTCCTTCGTCTTCGCCGGGCCTGCTCGTCGGCGGCACCTCGATGCAGGTCGTCACCAACGTGCCCGTCCGACCTGATCGTCGCGCTGAACGGGCTCGTCGTCGTCTTCGTCGTCTCGCTCGAGTACGTCCGCCGGCGCGCGCGGACGCTCGAGGCGCGCCGAGCGCCGGCGGCTCGCGACGCGGCTCAAGCCGGAGCCGGTCGGCGCCGGCGGCCGGGGCGGCCACGTGAACCAGTTCTTCACCTCGGCGATCCTGACCGCGACGGTCGCGTCCGGGATCCAGCTCGCGGCGCCGTTCCTGCTCGCCGCGCTCGGCGAGACGATCGGGCCAGCGCAGCGGCGTGATCAACCTCGGCGTCGACGGGATCATGCTGCTCGGCGCCTTCGGCGCGCTACTACACGGCGCTGCAGACCGGCAACCTCGTGCTCGCGGTCGCTCGTCGGCATGGGGGTCGGCGCGCTGCTCGGGCTCGTGACGGCGGTCATCAGCGTCACGCTCAAGGCCGAGCAGGGGATCAGCGGCATCGGCGTCTACCTGTTCGCGCTCGGGCTTCAGCGACCTGCTCTTCCTGAAGCTCGTCGGGCACGCCGCTGCCGATCAACCAGCTGCTCGACGGTCGAGATCCCGCTGCTCGACCGGATCCCGACCGTCGGCGGGATGTTCTTCGACCAGAGCGTGCTCGTCTACCTCGCCTTCCTGCTCGTCCCGGTCGTCACGTTCGTCCTCAACCGGACGACGTTCGGGCTGAACATCAAGGCGGCCGGCGAGAACCCGGCCGCGGCCGACAGCCTCGGCGTCAGCGTGACGCTGCATCCGCTACTCGACCGTGATCATCGGCAGCACGCTCGCCGGCCTCGCCGGCGCGACGCTGCTGATCGAGACCGGGATCTTCCAGGAGAACCTGACCCAGAGCGCGGGCTTCATCGCCGTCGCGCTCGTCTACTTCGGCGCCTGGCGGCCGCTGGGCGTGATGCTCGGGGCGCTCCTCTACGGGCTCACCGAGGCGGTGATCCTCTCGTGGAAGGGGCTCGGGATCATCCCGCTCAGCGTCTCCGACCTGGCCGCGACCGCGCCGGCGGTGATCACCGTGCTCGCGCTGCTGACGATGGCGCGGCGCTTCCGGCAGCCGGCCGCGCTCGGCAAGCCCTACGAGCGCGGCGCCTGAGCGGCAGCCGACCTGCGGGATTCCCGCCGGCGCCGATCAGGAAACACCCCGATTGCCGCTCGCCGCGCCGGCGGTTCAGCATTCGAGGCACATCAGCCGAGAGCGCGTGGGTCGACACGAAGGAGGACGACGATGCACACGTTCCTGTCCCGGCGGCTGCTGCTCTATCCGGCAGCCGTCGCAGCGCTGCTGCTCGCGGCCGGCTCGCTCGCCGGCGCGGCCGCGGGCACGACCACGGGCACACCCGCAGCTCAAGGTCGCGCTGATCGCGCCGAGCGCCCACAACGACCTCGCGTTCACGCAGTCGATGTACGCCGCGCTCAAGACGCTGCAGGCCAAGTACGACTTCAAGCTCTCCGTCTCGGAGAACCAGTTCGTGGTCGCCGATGCCGCCAACATCATGCGCCAGTACGCGGCCGAGGGCTACAACCTGATCATCGCCCACGGCTCGCAGTACGGGGGCACGATCCAGCAGCTCGCGCCCGCAGTTCCCGAAGGTCGTCGTTCGCGTGGGGGACGGCCAGCTCGACGTTCGGCCTGCCGAACGTCTACGCCTACTCGGCCGCGTCGAACCAGGGCGGGTACGTCCAGGGCTATCATGGCTCGCTGATCAGCAAGACGCAAGGTGCTCGGCGAGATCGGGCCGATCGCGACCGGTGACGCGAAGCTGTACGTCGACGGGTTCAAGGCCGGAGCGCTGGCCGCGAACCCGGAGGCGCAGGTCAAGGTCAGCTACACCGGCTCGTTCAGCGACCCGAGCCTGATGTCCAAGCAGGCGACCGAGTACCTCGCCCAGAAGGCGGACGTGCTCACCGGCAGCTCGCAGTCGGTCGTCGGCGCGATCACCGTCGCCAAGGCCAAGAACGTCGCCTGGTTCGGGACGCAGTGGTCGCAGGCATCGCTCGCCCCGAAGCAGGTCGTGTCCTCCCAGGTCTACGACTGGACGGGCATCCTGACCAAGATCCTGACCGGCGTGCAGGCCGGGCAAGCTCGGCGGCGTCGTCGTACGCGATCACGCTCGCGAACGGCGGCGAGAAGATCCAGCTACAACCCGGGCTACAAGCTCGCCGCCGTCGGTCAAGACGGCGACGGCAGAAGGTGATCGCCGGGATCGAGAACGGCTCGGTCAAGGTGCCCGCGTGAGCGTGAGAGCGAACCGTTGAGTGCGCCTAGCCCGATCGAGGCGACCACTCCGGGCGCCGCTCCGCAGCCCGCCGCTCCGCTGCTGGAGATGCGCGGGATCACGAAGCGGTTCCCCGGAGTGGTCGCCGACGACCGCGTCGACTTCGACGTCCGCGCCGGGCGAGGTCCACACCCTCTTCGGCGAGAACGGAGCCGGCAAGAGCACGCTGATGCGCGTGCTCTACGGCTTCTACCGGCCGGACGAGGGCGAGATCCTGCTCGACGGCGAGCCGGTCACGATCGCCTCGCCCGCCGACGCGATCGCGCACGGGATCGGGATGATCCACCAGCACTTCATGCTGGTGAACACGCTCACCGTCGCCGAGAACGTCGCGCTCGGCCTGCCGCTCCTCGCGCGGGCCGCTGACCGACCTGGGCGCCGTCTCCGAACGGATCCGCGAGCTCTCGGAGCGCTACGGGCTCGAGGTCGACCCCGACGCGGTCATCTGGCAGCTCTCGGTCGGCGAGCGGCAGCGGGTCGAGATCATCAAGGCGCTCTACCGGACGTCTCGCTGCTGATCCTCGACGAGCCGACCGCCGTGCTGACGCCGCAGGAGGTCGACGACCTGTTCGCCGTGCTCCGGCAGATGGTCGCCGACGGCCGCGGCCTCGTCTTCATCTCGCACAAGATCCGCGAGGTGCTCGAGCTCTCCGACCGGATCACCGTGCTGCGCGCCGGGCGGAAGATCGGGACCGTCCTCCCGACGGACGTGACTCCGCACGCGCTCGCCGAGATGATGGTCGGGCACGCGCTCGCCTCCGAGGAGCTCGCCGCCGGCGACCGTCGGTCGCGCGAGGCGCGGCTCGCGGTCGCGCGGCCTGCACGTGATGGGCGACCGCGGCACGCGAGGCCGTGCGCGGGCTCGACCTCGAGGTGCACGCGGGCGAGATCGTCGCGATCGCCGGCGTCTCGGGGAACGGCCAGCGCGAGCTCGCCGAGGCGATCGCCGGCCTGCGGACGCCGACCGCCGGCTCGATCCGGCTCGAGCGGCGCCGAGCTCGCCGGGCGCCATCCCGCCGAGATCCGGCGCGGCCGGGCTCGGCTTCGTCCCCGAGGAGCGGATGCGCGACGGCGTCGTCCCCGGCTTCACGCGTCGCGGAGAACCTGCTCCTGATCGACAACGCCGCCCCCGCCTACTCCCGCTTCGGCTTCCTGCGCACCCGGCGCGATCCGCCGCCACTGCGACGAGCTCGTCGAGGCCTTCGACGTCAAGACGCCCGACCTCGACACGCCGGCCCACAACCTCTCGGGCGGCAACATCCAGAAGCTGATCCTGGCGCGCGAGCTCTCGAGCGAGCCGCGACGTGCTGCTCGTCGCCCAGCCGATCCGCGGCGTCGACGTCGGCGCCGCCCGCTACATCCACGATCGGCTCCAGCCGCAGCGCGACCGGGGCACCGCGATCCTGGTCATCTCCGAGGACCTCGACGAGGTGCTCTCGATCTCCGACCGCATCCTCGTCATGTACGAGGGCCGGATCATCGCCGAGGCCGACCCGCGCACGAGCACCCGCGAGGCGCTCGGCCTGATGATGGCCGGCGTCCGCGGCGAGCCGCAGGCGCCCGCGGCCTGAGCGCCACGCTACGATCGCCGTCGAGGCACGACGTGATCACCGCCGCCCGCGCAAGCGCGATCGCCCACGGCGCCATGCCGTTCCACAACCCGATCGCCGAGGAGGCGATCGACCGGCTGATCGACCTCCTCCCGCTCGGGCCCGCCGACGGCGCCCTCGACCTCGGCTGCGGCCGGGGGGAGCTGCTGCTCCGCCTCGCCGAGCGCACCGGGGCGACCGGGACCGGGATCGACGTGAGCGAGGAGCTGATCGCCGCGGCCCGCAGGCAGGCCGAGGAGCGCCTTCCCCGCGGGGGCGACGGCCGCGCCACCTTCGAGGTCCTGGACGCGAAGGACTTCGAGGCTCCGCCGGGCAGCTTCGCCCTCGCCGCCTGCGTGGGCTCGTCGCACGCCCTCGGCGGGTACGCGGCGACGCTGGAACGTCTCGGCGAGCTCGTGCGCCCCTCCGGCTACGTCGTCGTCGGAGAGGGCTACTGGGCCCGGCCGCCGGGGCCGGAGCAGCTCGAGGCGCTCGGCGCCGGCCCCGGCGACCTCCCGGACTACGCCGGGCTCCTGCGCGCCGGCGAGCAGCACCGGCTCGAGCCCGTCTACGGCGCCACCAGCGGCCGCGCGGACTGGGAGCGCTACGAATGGGCGTACGCCTTCAACGCCGACCGCTACTCGCACGACCACCCGGACGAGGAGGGGATCGAGCTGCTCCACGCCCGCGCCGAGCTGGCGCGCCGGCGCCGGTACCTCGGCGCGACCGACGGGGAGGCGCTCGGGTTCGCCCTCGTCGTCTGGCGCCGCGGCGCCGGCGCCCCTCCGGACGCCGGCGCCTCCCTCGGTCGAGGGATGCCTCGGGCACACGGCCGGGCCGACACCTGAAGCATGGGACGATCGCTCGCCAGCGGCCGCCGGAGCCTCGCCGTCCTCGTGGCGGCGGCCCTCGTCTGCACGCCGGCCGCGCTCGCGTACCGGCAGAAGCCCGACGCCGCCGACCAGGCGACGGCCCGGAACGCCCTGCTGAAGCGCTCGGACCTCCCGTCCACCGTGACCTGGAAGGGCGGCAGCGTCAAGCCCGACAATTCGTCGCTCTCGTGTGCCGGCTACCGCCCGCGCAGCTCCGATCTCGTCCAGACCGCCGATGCGAAGAGCCGGTACACGGCCCCGGGGATCATGGTCGAGAGCGAGGTGGGCCTGCTCGCAACGCCCCGGATGGTGACGCTCGACGCGAAGCGGGTGTTCGTTCCCGCGCTGATCCCCTGCCTCCGGAAGACCCTCGCGCGCAAGGTCGAGGTCATCTCGGTCGAGCAGCTGCCCTTCCCGAAGCTCGCGCAGTTCGCGCAGGCCTACCGCGTCGTCTACCAGGTCGAGGTGAAGGGGAAGCCGGTTCGGCTCATCCTCGACACGGTCGACCTCGGCAGCGGCAGGACGGAGGCGCAGCTGACCGTGCTCGCCTCGCTCCCGCCCGACGAGGCCACCGGGGAGGCCGACGCGACGATCCTCGACGAGCATCTCTCGCAGGTGCTCTCCGCGCGGGCCTTCCCGGGCTCCAGGGGGCCCGTGGCCTAGACGCCGGCACGGCCCCGCGGCGAGCCGGGGGCCGCTCAGCGCAGGCCGACCGTCGCCCCGCCGCCGTCGATGTCGATCCGCTTGGCGGCCGAGTCCGCCGGCAGGCCCGGCATCGTCTGCATGTCGCCGCAGAGGGCGACGATCCAGCCGGCGCCCGTGTAGGCCTTCAGCTCGCGCACCGGCAACGTGAAGCCGGTGGGCGCCCCGGAGAGCGCCGGGTCGTGCGAGAGCGAGAGGTGCGTCTTGGCCATGCAGATCGGCAGCTGCCCGAGGCCGGCCTGCTCGAACGCGGCGGCCTGCGCGCGGGCGACGGGAGAGAGGTCGATGCCGGCGGCGCCATAGGCCCGGGTCGCGATCGACTCGATCTTCGTCTCGATCGGGTCGTCGAGCGCGTAGAGGAAGGACGGTGCCCGGGGCGTCGACTGCGAGCAGGTGGCCATGACCGCCTCTGCCAGCTCGAGGCCCCCGCGACCGCCCTCCTCGAAGCCGGAGTTGACGGCGACGCCGGCCACCTCGAGCTCGCCGGCGAGGCGCCGGGCGGCGTCGATGTCGGAGGCCGAGTCGCCCGGGAAGCGATTGACGGCGATCACGCACGGCAGCCCGAAGGCCCGGATGATGCTCAGGTTCGCGCGCAGGTTGTCGACCCCGCGCTCGAGCGCTCCGAGCCCGCCCTCGACCCCGCCGCCGTGGTGCTTCAGCGCCTGGATGGTGGCGACGAGGACGACGGCGCTCGGCGCGATGCCCGTCTTGCGGCAGACGATGTCGACGAACTTCTCGAAGCCCATGTCGGCGCCGAAGCCGCTCTCGGTGACGACCCAGTCGCCCAGCTTGCGCGCGAGCAGGTCGGCGACGATCGAGTTGTTCCCGTGCGCGATGTTCGCGAAGGGCCCGCAGTGGACGAGCGCAGGCTGCCCCTCGGCCGTCTGGACGAGGTTCGGCTTCAGCGCGTCCTTGAGCAGGACGGTCATCGAGCCGGCGGCCCCGATCTGCTCCGCGGTCACGGGCGCGCCGTCGAACGTCCGCCCGACGGTGATCGCGCCGATCCGCTCGCGCAGGTCGCCGAGATCGCGGGCGACGGCGACGATCGCCATCACCTCGGAGGCGGCCGTGATGTCGAAGCCGGTCTCGCGCGGGTTGCCGTTCACGCGCGGGCCGAGCCCGACGACGACCTGCCGCAGCACGCGGTCGTCCATGTCGAGGCAGCGGCGCCAGCTGACCGAGTGCGGGTCGAGGCCGAGGACGTTCTCCTGCATCAGGTGCGCGTCGATCATCGCCGCGAGCAGGTTGTTGGCGGCCCCGATCGCGTGGATGTCGCCCGTGAAATGGAGGTTGATCTGCTCCATCGGCACGACCTGGGCCCGGCCGCCGCCGGTGCCGCCGCCCTTGATCCCGAACACTGGGCCGAGCGACGGCTCGCGGAGGCAGAGGATCGGGCTCTCGCCGCTCAGGCCGAGCCCCTGGACGAGCGAGATCGCGGTGGTGGTCTTTCCCTCGCCGAACTTGGTCGGCGTCATCGCCGTGACGGAGACGATCTGCCCGTCCGGCACGGTCGAGAGGCGGTCGATCGCGCTCAGCTCGATCTTGGCGGCGCTGTGTCCGTACGACTGGACCTCGTGAGGCTCGAGGCCGAGGGATGCGGCGAGCTCCGTCGCCGACCGGAGCTCGAAGGCGGTTGTGGTATCCATGGGGGCAGACTCTCTCACCTGGGAGCGGGCAGCATCCGCGAACCCACCGTCTGCCCGTGCGGAGAAATCCGTAGTCTGGGTGGCGGCGATCAGGCGAAGGGAGGACGACCGTGGAAGAGGAGACGCTGGGCGGCTGGCTGGAGGAGCTCGCCTCGTCGGCCCCCGCCCCGGGCGGGGGCGCAGCCGCCGCGCTCGAGGCGGCGATGGCCGCGGCCCTGGTCGAGATGGTGTGCAACCTGACGATCGGCAAGCCCGCCTACGCAGAGCACGAGGCGGCGATGACCTCCGCACGGGAGCGGGCCCGCGCGCTGCGGGCGGAGTCGCTCGCCCTCGCCGCGGAGGACGCCGCGGCCTTCACCGCGGTGATCGACGCCTACAGGCTGCCGAAGGGGACCGACGCCGAGGCGGCCGAGCGCGGCCGGGCCGTCCAGGTCGCGCTCGCCGGGGCTGCGGACGTGCCGCGACGCACCGCGGTCGCCGCTGCCGAGATCCTCGACCTCGCGGCGTCGATCGTCCCCGGCAGCAACGTCAACGTCGTCTCGGACGTCGCCGCCGGCGCGGCCTCCGCGCGCGCCGCGCTCCAGACCGCGCTCGTGAACATCGAGATCAACAGCGCCTCGATCGCCGACCCCGGGCTGACGGAGGCCCTGGGCGAGGCGGTGGCGCAGATCGAGCGGGACCTTGCGCGGGCCGACGCGGTCGTCGCCGCTGTGCTCGACCGGCTTGCCCGATGACCCTGATCGACGGCCGCCCCCTCGCCGCCTCGATCCGCGAGCAGACGGCGGCCGACGTCGCCGAGCTGAGCGCGCGCGGGATCGTGCCGAGGCTCGCGGCGGTGGTCGCGACCGACGATCCCGCCACCGCCTGGTATGTCCGGTCGATCGCCAAGGCGGCCGGGCAGGTCGGGATCCCGCTGGACGAGCTGCTGCTCGAGGGCGGCTCGCCCGACGTCGCCGGGGCGCTCCGCGGGCTCTCGGCGCGCGACGACGTGCACGGGATCATCTGCCTGACGCCGCTCCCCGGCGGGCTCACGCTCGCCGAGGCCGGCGAGCACATCGCCCCCGGGAAGGACGTCGACGGCGCCGGCCCGCTCAGCCTCGGCCGCCTCGCGGCGGGGCTCCCCGCGTTCGCCCCTGCGACCGCCCAGGCGGTGATGGAGATCCTCGAGCACGTGGGGGCGGCGCTGAACGGCCTCGAGGCGGTCGTCGTCGGCCGCTCGATCGTCGTCGGCAAGCCGCTCGCCCTGCTCCTGCTCGCCGAGCACGCGACCGTCACCGTCTGCCATTCCAGAACCCGCGACCTCGCGGCCGTGACGAGCCGAGCCGACGTCCTGATCGCGGCGGTCGGCCGGCCGCAGCTGCTCGGCGGCGACCACGTCAAGGAAGGCGCGATCGTGATCGACGTGGGCACGAACGCGACCGACGACGGCGGGCTCGTCGGCGACGTCGACACCGCCGCCGTCGAGCCCGTCGCGGCCGGGGTGACGCCCGTGCCGGGCGGCGTCGGGCCGGTGACGACCGCGGTCCTGCTTCGCAACGTCGTTACCGCGGCCCGCCGCGCGGCCGGCTCGCGCGAATGAGAGCGATGGTGCTCGAGCGGGCCCGCACCCCGCTCCGGGCGGCCGAGCTCGAGCGACCGGAGCCCGGGCCGGGACAGGTGCTGCTCCGCGTGCGCGCCTGCGGGGTCTGCCGCACCGACCTCCACGTGGTCGACGGCGAGCTCACCCACCCGAAGCTGCCGCTGATCCCGGGGCACCAGATCGTGGGCGAGGCCGGGGACGGACGCCGGCTCGGCGTCCCCTGGCTCGGCTGGACCTGCGGCGCCTGCCGCTACTGCACGAGCGGGCGCGAGAACCTCTGCGACCGCGCCCGCTTCACCGGCTACGACCTCGACGGCGGCTACGCCGAATGGGCCGTCGCCGACGAGCGCTTCTGCTTCCCGATCCCGGCCGGCTTCGACGACCTCGCCGCGGCGCCGCTCCTCTGCGCGGGCCTGATCGGCTACCGCTCGCTCCGGTTCGCCGGGGACGCCGAGCGGCTCGGGCTCTACGGGTTCGGCGCCTCGGCCCACATCGTCGCCCAGGTCGCCCGCTGGGAGGGCCGCCGCGTCTTCGCCTTCACCCGCGAGGGCGACGAGGCGGCGCAGTCGTTCGCCCGCTCGCTCGGGGCCGAGTGGGCCGGGGCGGGGGCGCCGCCCGAGGAGCTCGACGCGGCGATCGTCTTCGCGCCCGCCGGCGAGCTCGTCCCCGCCGCCCTGCGCGCGGTCGCGAAGGGCGGCTCGGTCGTCTGCGCCGGGATCCACATGTCGGACATCCCCGCGTTCCCCTACGAGATCCTCTGGGGCGAGCGGATCGTCCGCTCGGTCGCGAACCTGACCCGGCGGGACGGCGAGGAGCTGCTCGCCCTCGCGCCGCGGGTGCCGATCAGGACCGAGGTCGAGCCCTTCCCGCTCGAACGGGCGAACGACGCGCTCGCGAAGCTGCGCGCCGGCGACGTCCGGGGCGCGGTCGCGATCGTCCCGTAGCCCGGCCCCGGAGCGGTCCGGGGCGCCGCATCGAGACGACCCCGAGCGCGGCGCCCGGTGCAGAGCGGGCACCGCCGGCGCAGCCGGCGGAGGTTCAGCTAGCCTCGGCAGGAGTCTCGATGGACGATCTCCGGACAACGGCACGAGCTCTCGTCGCCTCGGGCAAGGGCATCCTTGCCGCCGACGAGAGCGAGGGGACGATCCGGAAGCGCTTCGACCCGATCGGCGTCGAGTCGACCGAGGAGAACCGGCGCGCCTACCGGGAGCTGCTCTTCACCACCGGGGGAGCGGCCGAGCACATCAGCGGGGTGATCCTCTTCGACGAGACGATCCGCCAGCGGGCTGCCGACGGGACGCCGTTTCCAGAGCTGCTCGAGCGCCAGGGCGTCATCCCGGGGATCAAGGTCGACCGGGGGGCGAAGCAGCTCGCGCTCTTCCCGGGGGAAAGGGTGACCGAGGGCCTCGACGGGCTGCGGGAGCGGTTCGAGGAGTACCGCGGGCTCGGCGCGCGCTTCGCCAAGTGGCGGGCGGTGATCGCGATCGGCGCGGGGGCCCCGACCGACGGCTGCCTGCGCGTCAACGCCCACGCGCTCGCCCGCTATGCGGCGCTCGCCCAGGAGGCGGGGCTCGTGCCGATCGTCGAGCCGGAGGTGCTGATGGACGGCGACCATACGATCGAGCGCTCGTACGAGGTCACGGCGCGCACCCAGCGGGCCGTCTTCGCGGAGCTGGCCGAGCAGCGGGTCGAGCTCGAGGGGATGCTGCTGAAGCCGAACATGGTCCTGGCCGGCTACGAGTGCCCACGGCAGGCGGGCGCCGGGGAGGTCGCCGAGGCGACGCTCAGGTGCCTGCGCAACGAGGTGCCTGCGGCCGTGCCGGGCATCGTCTTCCTCTCCGGCGGACAGACCGACGAGGACTCGACCCTGCGCCTGAACGCGATCAACGGAGCGCCCGGCCCGAAGCCCTGGGAGCTCTCGTTCTCGTACGGCCGCGCCCTCCAGGCAGCCCCTCAGGCGGCCTGGCGCGGCAACCCCGCCAACGTCCCGGCCGCGCAGGCAGCCTACCTCCACCGGGCGCGGATGAACGGTGCGGCCCGCTCCGGCACGTACTCGCCCGAGCTCGAGCAGGCCGCCTAGCCACACCGGCCAGGCCCGAACCCCCACTGTCCCCTTGGGCCATGCCCCGGTGTCGGACACCGGCCGTGTCCGCTCGGGCCAAGCCCCGGTGTCGGACGCTGGCCGTTCGAGGGCCGGCGGCAGCGGCCCGACAGCTGCAAACGGCTTCGTTGTGCGCTTTTCCACCCGGCTGTGCGAGCCATGTCCCGGTGTCGGACACCGTGTCGAAACCGTGACGGAGGCGGGCCGGCGGGGTACCGGGCCGAGCGCCGGAAACGGCGCCCGCAGCCGGGTGGGAGCGGATTACACTGCGCCGATCGAGGCGCGCTCGGAGATCACGATCGACCGCGCCGCCCTGCGCTCCAACGTGCGCAGGCTCCGCGAGGCGCTCGCCGGCGCCGAGCTCTGGGCGGTCGTGAAAGCAGACGGCTACGGCCACGGCGCGCTCACCGTCGCCGGGACGGCGCTCGAGGAGGGGGCGGCCGCGCTCTGCGTCGCAACGGTCGCCGAGGCTCTGGAGCTGCGAACCGAGCTGCGGGCGGCGCGGATCGTCGTGCTCGGCCCCACCTCCCCCGCCGAGCTGCCGGCCGCCCGGGAGGCGCGCCTCGAGCTCGTCGTCGCCTCGGGCCCCTTGCCCGAGGGGATCCCGCTCCACCTCAAGGTGGACACCGGCATGGGCCGCTGGGGCTTCGCCGAGATCGCCGCCGTCAGCCCCGACGTGGTCGGCCTGATGAGCCACTTCGCCTCCGCGGATTCCGATCCCGCCTTCACCGAGCTCCAGACCGCCCGCTTCGCGGAGATCGCCGCGCAGCACCCGTCGCTGACCCACCACCTGGCGAACAGCGCCGGGATCCTGCGCCACCCTGCGGCCCGGTTCGACGCCGGGCGGGCCGGGATCGCGCTCTACGGCCTCTCCCCGTTCGGCACCGACCCGGCCCTCGACGGCCTCGCGCCGGTCCTCGCCTGGCGAAGCCGGATCGCGCAGGTGAAGCGGCTCGAGACCGGCGAGAGCACGGGTTACGGCCGGCGCTTCGTCGCCGAGCGCCCGACCTGGATCGGGCTCGTCCCCGTCGGCTACGCGGACGGCTTTCGCCGCGACCTGACCGGGACGACCGTCCTCGTCGACGGCGCCCGCCGCCCGGTCGTCGGCACGATCTCGATGGACTCCTTCGCCGTCGAGCTCGCCGGCCCGGCCGAGCCCGGCGCCCCGGTGACGCTGATCGGCGACGGCCTGCTCGCCGAGGAGCACGCCGCGGTCGCGGGCACGATCACCTACGAGCTCGCCTGCGGGATCGACTCGTCGCCCTCCCGCGCCCTGCGCCGCGTGAGCTGACCGGCAGCCGCCCTCAGTGGAGCTTCCGGACGAGCCAGGCGAAGGCTGCCCGGAAGGCGGCCTCGTTCAGCGGGTGGTCGGCCGCATACCAGCGGACGACCGTGTCCCGGGGCGCCGCCCGGGCGAAGTTCTCGAGCGCGGGCCGCGGGACGACCGAGTCGCGGGTGCCGTCCTCGAGGAGCAGCGTCCCCGGCCTCGCCAGCGCCAGGTAGCGGAGCGGATCGACGCTCCCGAGCACCCGCCGGACGCTCGGCCGCAGGGCCCGCGGAGCGGCGGCCACGAACTGGGAGAGCGTGTCGGCGCCGCCCGAGAGCAGGACGAGGGCTCCGAAGCGGCGGTCGGATGCGGCGACGAACGCGCCCGTCTTGGCGCCCGCGCTCCAGCCGAGGTAGCCGATCCGCTGCGGGTTGACGGACGGCAGCGCCTGCAGGACGTCCGCAGCCCGCCGCACCGCGACGACGTCCTCGACGACGGTGAGGCGGGACTGCGCGAGCAGCTCGGCGTTGCTCGTCGGCGGCGGCGGCGGGCTGGCCGACGACGGCTCCGTGATCGTGAGCGCGACGACCCCGCGGGAAGCGAGCGCGACCGCGTCGCCGAGGAGCTCGCTGCGGTCGCCGCCCGAGCCGTGGACGAGGACGACGCCGGGCCGCCGTCCGGCCCCGGAGCGCTCGACCAGGTAGCCGGCGACGCGGCGGCCCCGGCTGAGGTACGAGACGTCCCGGACCTCGATCGCGCCCCGGCGGCTCACGACGCCGTGGTCGAGGTAGCCGAGCGGCCGTTTCGCCGCCTCGGCGAAGTGCAGCAGCGGCGGGCCGGCGGGTGCAGCCGCCGGGGTCGAGCCGGCGCCGCCGCCGCCACAGGCACCCACGCCGGCCGGCACGAGCAGCAGCGCGGCCAAGCGGGCACGCCGCCTCGCCCGCCCGGGGCTCCCCGGCATCGCCCGAGCCTTCATCCCCGGGGTCGGCCGCGGCAGCCGGGCCGGAGACGTCCCGGCCTCCGAGCCGCCCTCCACGTGCGCGATCGTACGTTGCCGCCCGGACACGTGCCCGCGGCTCCAACCGCCGCCGCCGCCGCACCGGCCGGTCAGGTCACCCGGAGATCGCCCTTCATGCCGGCGGCCGCATGGCCGGGGACGGAGCAGAGGTACTCGAAGGTCCCCTTCTTCCGGAACGTGTAGGCCAGGGTCACCTTCTGGCCCGGCTTCAGCAGACGGGTTGCCTTGCCGGTGCACGCGTTGGCCGTTCCGCCCTTCGTGCAGATCTTGAAGATGTGCGGCAGCGCGCCCTTGTCGACGACCGCGAACATGACGGGGCCGACCGGAACCTTCTTCCGCGAGAGGGTGAAGCTGAACTCGCCGGGCTTGCCGGCCGTCACCGTCACCCTGGTCACCTTCGCGGTGGCGGCGGCGGTGCCCGGCAGGGCCCAGACGAGCGGGGCGGCCAGCAGGGCCGTGCAGGTGGCGGCGATTCGGATCGATCTCATGAGAGCTCCTTCCCCCGTGGGTTGACGCGCCCGGACGATCCCCGGCGGCGCGGTCGGACGGGGGCGACCGCCGCCCCCGATTCTCCGCGCGCCGCTGTCCGCGCGAGAGAACAATCATGCCATGATAGATATGACCCGGCGGCCGGCGCGAGGAGCGCCCGCACGGCGCCGCCCCGGCCGGCGGAGCCCGGGGGTCAGACCCCGAGCGCCCGGGCGATCACGAGCCGCTGGATCTCGTCGGTGCCCTCGCCGATCGTGAGGATCTTCGCGTCGCGGTAGAAGCGGCAGACCGGGTACTCCTCGATGTAGCCGTACCCGCCGTGGATCTGGACGGCCTCGTTCGCCGCCTGGAGCGCGACGAGCCCCGACTTCAGCTTCGCCTGCGCCGCCGCGAGCGCGAACGGACGGCCGCCGTCCTTCAGGCGTGCCGCCTTGTAGGTCAGGAGCCGCGCCGCCTCGATCTCCATCGACATGTCGGCGAGCTTGCCCTGGATCGCCTGGAAGCGGGAGATCGGCCGGCCGAAGGCATGGCGCTCCTTCGCGTAGGCGAGCGCCTCGTCGAAGGCGCCCTGCGCCAGGCCGACGCCCATCGCGGCGACGCCGATCCGGCCGATGTCGAGCACCTCGAGGAACTGCTTCAGGCCCGCGCCCCGCGGCCCGAGCAGGTTCGCCTCCGGGACGCGGCACCCGGCGAAGGCGAGCGGCCGCGTGTCGGAGGCGTGCCAGCCCATCTTGCGATAGGGCTCCCCGACCTCGAAGCCCGGGGCCCCGTTCGGGACGATCAGGTTCGAGATCTCCCGCTCGCCGTCCGCCTCGCCGGTGAGCGCCGTGATCACGACGAGGCCGGAGATCGAGGTGCCGGCGTTCGTGATGAACTGCTTGGAGCCGTCGATCACCCACTCGCCGCCCTCGAGCAGCGCGCGCGTCCGCGTGTTTCCGGCGTCGGAGCCGGCCTCCGCCTCGGTCAGCCCGAAGGCGCCGAGCACCTCGCCCGAGGTCAGGCGCGGCAGCCATTCCCGCTTCTGCTCCTCGCTGCCGTAGAGGTAGATCGGCTGGGTGCCGAGCGAGGTGTGGGCGCAGAGCGTGATCGCGACCGACGAGTCGACCCGGGCGAGCTCCTCGACCGTCAGGACGTACGCGAGCGTGTCGGCTCCCGAGCCGCCGAGCTCCTCCGGGAACGGGATTCCCATCCAGCCGAGCTCGCCCAACCGGCGGACGATCTCGTACGGGAAGGCCGCGGTCCGGTCGCGCTCCCCCGCCCCGGGCGCCACCTCTCGCTCGGCGAACTCGCGGACGGTCGAGCGAAGCGCCTCGTGCTCTTCGGGGAGATCGAAGACCACGCCCCAACCGTACCCGAACGCCCTCGCTCAGCCGCCGGCCCAGCCGGGCGGCCGCTTCTCGACGAAGGCGCGCAGCCCCTCCTGGCCCTCGACTCCGGTGCGGGCCCGGGCGATCAGCTCGACCGACTCCTCGGCCTGAAGCGGCGCCCGGGCGATCCGCTTCGCGACGCGCGCCGCCCCGGGGGCCGCGGACAGGAGCTCGGCGACCACCCGGTCGACCGCGGCGTCGAGATCCTCGGCGAGCTCGTGGACGAGCCCGATCCGCAGCGCCGTCTCGGCGTCGAATCGCTCCCCGGTGACGAACAGCCGGCGGGCGGCGCCCGGCCCGATCCGCGTGACGACGAAGGGCGAGATCACCGCCGGGACGAGCCCCAGCTTGACCTCGGTGAAGCCGAACGTGGCCGCGGGAGAGGCGACGACCACGTCACAGCAGGCGAGCAGCCCGCAGGCGCCGCCGAGCGCGTGGCCCTGCACGCGAGCCACGACCGGCGCCGGACAGCCGTCGACGGCGTCGAGCAGGGCGCGCAGCCGGCCGGCCTCGGCCCGGTTCTCGGCCGCCGTCAGCTCGAGCGAGGCGCGCATCCAGTCCAGGTCGGCGCCGGCCGAGAACGCCGGCCCCTCGCCCGAAAGCACGACCGCGCGCGCGTCGCCGACCCCGTCGAAGGCGCCTGTGAGCCCGGCGATCAGCTCGCCGTCGAAGGCGTTGCGCCTCTCGGCGCGGGTGAGCGTGATCCGGACGAGCGGGCCGTCGCGATGCACCTGGAGCGCGCGCACCCCGCCTACTCCTCGAGCTCCACGAGCACCATGCCCGCAGCGACGGTGTCGCCCTCGCCGACGTGGACGGCGCGAACCCGCCCGGCCAGGGGCGCGACGAGCGGCAGCTCCAGCTTCATCGCCTCGAGCGCGAGGAGCGGAGCCCGGGCGGCGACCTCCTCGCCGGCGGCCACGTAGACGCGGATCACCGTCCCCGGCATCGGAGCCGTGATCTCGTTCGGCCCGATCCCGCCGCCGCGCCGGTGGGAGGGATCGTCGAGATCGGGGGGCAGCGAGAGCGGCTTCGCGGGCAGGTTGAGCCGGAAGGGGCCGCGCCAGGGGCGCGGCGGGAGCGGCGGCGACGGGGAGAGCGGCAGGTAGCGCGCGAGGAACGACGTGGTCGCCTCGCCGGCCAGCACCGCCGGATGCGCGGTCAGCCAGCGCAGGAAGCGCAGGTTGGTGACGACGCCGCGAACCTCCGTCTCGGCGAGCGCCTCGCGCAGCCGCGCGAACGCCTCGTCACGGGTGGGCGCGTGCGCGATCAGCTTCGCGAGCAGCGGATCGTAGCGCGGCCCGATCTCGTCCCCCTCCGCGACGCCGGCGTCGACCCTGACGCGCTCCGGCAGCCGGAGCAGGTCGACCCGCCCCGTCTGCGGCAGGAAGGTCCGCGGGTCCTCCGCGTAGAGCCGCACCTCGACCGCGTGGCCGTGCGGCGGCGCCGCCGGAGGCACGAGCTCGCCGCCGGCGGCGATCGCGATCTGGTCGGCGACCAGGTCGCGCCCGGTGACGGCCTCGGTCACCGGATGCTCGACCTGGATCCGGGCGTTCAGCTCGAGGAAGAAGAACTCCCCGCCGGCGACGATGAACTCCGCCGTCCCGGCGCTCCGGTAGCCGATCGCGCGCGCGAAGCGGACGGCGGCGTCGCCGAGCGCCTGCCGCAGCGGGCCGTTCAGCGCCGGCGAGGGCGACTCCTCGAGCAGCTTCTGGTAGCGGCGCTGGATCGAGCAGTCGCGCTCGCCGAGCGACACGACGTTCCCGTGCCCGTCGGCGAGCAGCTGAACCTCGACGTGCCGGCCGTTCTCGAGATAGCGCTCGCAGAAGACCTCGCCCTCCCCGAAGGCGGCGCCGGCCTCGCGCCGGGCCGCCTCGAGCGCCCCGTCGAGCTCCGCGGCCGTCCAGACGATGCGCATGCCCCGCCCGCCGCCGCCCGCGGAGGCCTTCACGAGCAGCGGGAACCCGAGCTCGGCGGGATCGCCCGCCTCGACCACCGGCACGCCTGCCTCCCGCGCGATCCGCTTCGCCGCCAGCTTGTCCCCGCCCGCCCGCAGCGCCTCCGGCGGCGGCCCGATCCAGACGAGGCCGGCCTCCTCGACGGCCGCGGCGAAGGACGGATCCTCGGACAGGAACCCGTAGCCCGGGTGGACGGCGTCGGCGCCGGCCTCCCGCGCGGCCCGGATGTGCTCGTCGGGGCTCAGGTAGTCGGCGATCGCGACCGTCCGGTCGGCGCTGCGGGCGTGGAGCGCGTGCGCGTCGTCGGGCGCCGCCACCGCGACCGTGGCGATGCCGAGCGACCGGCAGGTCCGGAACACGCGAACGGCGATCTCGCCGCGGTTGGCGACGAGCAGCGTGCCGGGCGCCGGGGGGCCGCTCACATGCGGAAGATGCCGAAGTGGGTCTCGGGGATCGGAGCCTCGAGCGCCGCGGAGATGCCGAGCGCGAGCACCCGGCGCGTGTCGACCGGGTCGAGGATGCCGTCGTCCCACAGCCGCGCCGTCGAGTAGTACGGGTTGCCCTCTCGCTCGTACTTGGCGCGGATCTCGTCCGGGTCGGCGTCGCCGACCGTCGTCAGCACGTTCGCCGCCTGCTCGCCGCCCATGACCGAGATGCGCGAGTTCGGCCACATCCAGAGCTGCCGCGGGCCGTAGGCGCGCCCGCACATGCCGTAGTTGCCGGCCCCAAACGAGCCGCCGACGACGACGGTGAACTTCGGCACCTCCGCGCACGCGACGGCCATCACCAGCTTCGCCCCGTCGCGGGCGATCCCGTCGGCCTCGTACTCCTTGCCGACCATGAAGCCGGTGATGTTCTGCAGGAAGACGAGCGGCACCCGCCGCATGCAGGCGAGCTCGATGAAATGCGCCCCCTTGCGCGCCGTCTCCCCGAAGAGGACGCCGTTGTTGGCGAGGATCCCGACCGGATAGCCCTCGATCCGGGCCCAGCCGCAGACGAGGGTCTCGCCGTGGAGCTCCTTGAACTCGTCGAGCCGCGACCCGTCGACGATCCGGGCGATCAGCTCGCGCGGGTCGACCTGCGTCCGGTGATCCTCCGGGATCAGGCCGTAGAGCTCCGCCGGGTCGAGCAGCGGCGGCTCCGGCTCGGCGATCTCCCACGGCGGGATCGGTCTCGGGCGCTGCAGGTCGCGCACGATGCGCCGGGCGATCGCCAGCGCGTGCTCGTCGGACGAGGCCCGGTGGTCGGCGACGCCGGAGCGGCGCGTGTGCAGGTCCGCCCCGCCGAGCTCCTCGGCGGTCACGTCCTGGCCGGTCGCCGCCTTCACGAGCGCCGGGCCGCCGATGAAGATCGTCCCGGTGCCGGCGACGATCACGGTCTCGTCGCTCATCGCGGGCACGTAGGCGCCCCCGGCGGTGCAGAAGCCCATCACGACGGCGATCTGGGGGATGCCCTGCGCCGACATCCG
Source organism: uncultured Actinomycetes bacterium (assembly GCA_963796625.1). Lineage (GTDB taxonomy): Bacteria > Actinomycetota > Thermoleophilia > Gaiellales > Gaiellaceae > PALSA-600. The sequence goes on along the minus strand of CAWCME010000002.1, from coordinate 97,646 downwards.
GGCCTGGTTGTAGAAGACCCGGCCGAAGTGGTCCCGGTCCGGGAACACCTCGTCCTGGAGCGGCAGGTAGGCCCCGCCCGAGTCGGCCAGGTAGATGCACGGCAGGCGGTTCTGCTCGGCAACCTCCTGCGCCCGCAGGTGCTTCTTGACCGTCAGGGGGAAGTACGAGCCGCCCTTGACCGTCGCGTCGTTCGCGACGATCACGCACTGCCTGCCCTCGACGACGCCGATCCCGGTGACGATCCCGGCGGACGGCGCCTGCCCGTCGTAGCAGTCCCAGGCGGCAAGCGCGTTCAGCTCGAGGAAGGCGCCGCCCGGGTCGACCAGGCGGTCGATCCGCTCCCGCGCAGGCAGCTTGCCGCGCTCGAGGTGACGCGCGAGCGCCCCCGCCCCGCCGCCCGCCGCGACCCGTGCCGTCCGCTCGCGCAGCTCGGCCAGGAGGGCTTCGTTGTGGGCCCGGCGGCGCAGGAATTCGTCTGACCGGGGATCGACGTGTGAGCTGAGCACGGTCATCCCGCAGCACCGTATACCCGCCGACGGCACCTCCTGCTGGCAACCTTACGGTCGACGTGTCCGATCGAACGTACCCGGGCGGGCGGCGGTCGCGCCGCCGGCGGCGGCTCCGGATCGAGCCTCGGTCCCCTGCTCGCGCTCGGCGCGACGCTGATCGCGGCCGGGATCGCCGGGGCGATCGTGCTCTCGGTCATCTGGCCGGCACCCCGGATCGGCGCCGATCCCGAGGCGCTCGCGCGGCTGAAGCTCGCCCCGGCCGGCGAGCACGTGGTCGCGGTCTCCGCCGTCGACGAGCGCGGGCGGCGTGTCCGGGTCGCGGTGCGCAACGGCAGCGTGTGGCCGGTCGGCGCCGTCCCGGCCGGCGAGACCGTCCACCTGCGCGTGACGGTGGGCCGGGCGGGCTGGGTGTCGTGGCTCGTCGGCAGCACGAGGCAGGTCGAGGCGGACATCCGCACGCCCACGACCCGGATCGGCACGACCATCCTCCGCCCGCCGGCCGGCGGGCCCGTCGAGATCCGCTTCGCCTCCCCGGTCAGCGTCGTCACGTTCGGGCGGCCCGGAGGCAAGAGGCAGCGCCTGGCCTTCCGGCGGCCCCGGTCGATCGTGCAGACCGGCTGGCTCGCAGCTGGCGCCAATCGCTTCGGCACGCTGGACGTCACCGCGGCCGCCCGCACCTGGGAGCAGCCATCGGCACCGGTGCGGCTGAGCTGGTTCCCGGCCGGGGCGCGCCTCCAGGCGCTCGTGCGGCCGGCGCCGGGAGCGACGATCACGCCGACCGCGCCGATCACGCTCACCTTCTCCGCGCCGATCGCGGCCACGCTCGGCTCCGCCCGGCCGAAGCTCGATCCGCCGACCCCCGGGAGCTGGACCCAGACCGGCCTCAACACGCTGACCTTCCACCCGGCCGGCGAGGGCTACGGGATCGGCACGCACGTCGCGCTGACCATGCCCGTGCCGACCGACGTCGACGTCGCCGGCCGCGCCCGCGCCCTCTCGAGCCTGTCCTGGCAGATCCCGCTCGGATCGACGCTTCGCCTCCAGCAGCTCCTGAGCCAGCTCGGCTACCTCCCGCTCTCGTGGCAGCCCGCCCACGGGGACGTGCCGAGGACGTCCTGGGCGCAGGCCGCGGCCGCGATCAGCCCGCCCGCCGGCTCGTTCTCGTGGCGCTACCCGGACACCCCGGCGCAGCTCCAGGCCCTCTGGGAGCCCGGCTCCTGGACGCGCATGACGCAGGGCGCCGTGATGGCCTTCGAGCACGACCAGGGGCTGACCGTCGACGGGATCGCGGGCCCGCACGTCTGGCATGCGCTGATCGCCGCCAGCCTGAGCGACCGGCCGCCGGCCCACTCGTACAGCTACGTGCTCGTCCACCGCAGCGTCCCGCAGAACCTGGTGCTCTGGAACGACGGGCAGACGATCCTCCAGACCCGGGTCAACACCGGCGTTCCCGCCGCCCCGACCCCGTACGGGACGCACGCGGTCTTCCTGCACATCCCGGTCGGGACGATGCGCGGGACGAACCCCGACGGCAGCCACTACGTCGACCCCGGGATCCCCTGGATCAGCTACTTCTTCGGCGGCGAGGCGATCCACGGCTTCGACCGCGCCACCTACGGCTTCCCGCAGAGCGTCGGCTGCGTCGAGACCCCGATCGCGACCGCGGCGAAGATCTGGCCGTACACGCCGATCGGCACGCTCGTCACGATCGTCCCCTAGCTCCTTCCCCGGATGATCGTGGTCGGTAGCCTGCAGCCGCTGGTCGGGGGAAGGAGCTCGATTTTGAATTTCCGCTTTGGGCGTGTCACTGCGGCGAACGACGCGGCGGCGACCCGACGGAGGCGGGCGTGACAGACGGGTCCCGAGAACCGCTGCGGATCACCTACGTCGGTCATGCGACCGTGCTGATCGAGATCGACGGGCTGCGGATCCTGACCGATCCGATCCTGCGCGGCCGGATCATGCATCTGCGGGCGCTGCGCCCGCCGCCCCGTCCGGCCGAGCTCGGCCGGATCGACGCGGTGCTCGTCTCGCACGCACACCGGGACCACCTCGACGTCCGCTCGCTCGCCGGGCTCGGCGAGCTGCGGCTGCTGGCCCCCCGGGCGGTCGCGGCGTCGCTTCGCCGGCGCGGGTACCGCGGCGCCGTCGACCCGGTCGAGGCAGGGGACGAGCGCACCATCGGCGGCCTCGAGGTCCGTGCCACGCCCGCCCGCCACGGCCGCCCCGGGTCGGCGATCGGCTTCGTCCTCCGCGGCAGCAGGACCGTCTACTTCGCCGGGGACACCGACCTGTTCCCCGAGCTGGAGGGGCTGGCCGCGCCCCTCGACGTCGCCCTCCTGCCGATCTGGGGCTGGGGCCCCCAGCTCGGGGAGGGTCATCTCGACCCGGAACGCGCCCTCGAGGCGGTTCGCCTGCTCCGGCCCCGCGCGGTCGTCCCGATCCACTGGGGGACGCTCCACCCGCTGGGGATGTCCGGCCGGGCGTTCCTGCGCGACCCGCCCGGAACGTTCCAGGACCTCGTGCGGGCGCAGTCCCCCGAGGTCGACGTGCGGATCCTGGCCCCCGGCGAGACGGCGGTCTTCCCGCTGGCCTGAGCGAGCAGGGCATCGTCACCGACGAGGAGATCGCCGAGCAGAGCGCGCGGCTTCCGGGAGCGTGGGGCCATGCGCCCGGCACTGTCGCCCGCCGGGGCGGTACCGGGAGCCCGCCCGGCTCGAGAACGGGCCGCGGCCATGCGTATGATCCCGTTCCTGGGCCGGCGAACGCAGGTTGGAGCCGCCGGCGCAACCGAAACGAGGAGCCGGGAATGAAAACGACATCCACGGCGGGCGCCGCCCGCGAAGCGTCCGAGTACTGGTGGATCTTCCTCGTCACCGGCTCGCTCTGGATCCTCTTCTCGCTGCTCCTCTTCCGGTTCCACTACGCGAGCGTCAACGCGATCGCGATCCTGGTCGGGATCTTCTGCCTCGCCGCCGCCGTCGGCGAGCTGGTGGCCGTCCCCGTCTCGCACGGCTGGGCGCTCGCCGGGCGCCTCGCGCTCGCGCTCGGGTTCGCGATCGTCGGGGTCGTCGCGTTCGTGAACCCGGGCGGCACCTTCAACGCGCTCGCAGCCGTCTTCGCGTTCTACCTCTTCCTGCGCGGCATCTTCGACGTCGTCGTGGCCCTCGTCGGACGCCTGGAGTTCTGGTGGCTGCGGCTGATCGCCGGAATCGTGCAGATCGGGCTGGCGTTCTGGGCGGCAGGCGACTTCGGGCACAAGACGATCCTGCTCCTGGCCTGGATCGGCCTCAGCGCCCTCATCCACGGCATCACCGAGATCGTGCTCGCATTCGAGCTCCGCGGAACGCCGGCGACGGCCTGAAGAGCGGATCCGGGCCGCACGCGGGATTCATCCCGATCGGGCGATGGAAACGCTACCGGGGCCTGATTTCCTCAGCGCCTGTAATGCCAACCTCTGACAACTACTACTCACGACTGGGGGAACCGCGATGAGCTTGGTCGCCTATGCCTATCCCTTCCTCAACATCATGTGGTCCATGCTCATCTTCATGGCCTGGTTGCTGTGGATCGCGTTCGTGCTCTTCGTCCTGGTCGACAACTTCCGCCGCGACGACCACTCGGGCCTGGCGAAAGCCGCCTGGACGATCTTCCTGATCTTCGTGCCGCTGATCGGCGTGCTCACCTACATGATCGTCCGCCCGCGGTCCGCGGACGCATCCGGGACGTTCTAGCGGGAGCCGTCCAGGAGTAGCTGCCGGGGGCGTCACAGGCCGCATCGCGGCGCCCCCGGCGCTCGTGTTCGGCCCGGCGGCGCCTGCAGGCCCGCCGGGCCCCTGTCCCCTCGCCCCGCGGGATGCTCGAGGCGCCGGCCGCCGGCGACAGGTGCAGCCGGCGCCTTCCCATGCCGAACGGGTGATGCAGGGCGGGGCCGGCACCGATTCAATCGGAGGCGGAAGTGGGCTACGAGGAAACCCTCCGCAGGCTCGCGATCCGCGACGAACCGATCGCGGAGACGGTCGGCGGCGCCGATGCGACGGCGACGGGTCTCGATCGCAAGACGCGCGCTCTCGTCCGGATCGGCGCCCTTGTCGCGACGGACGCCGCGGAGGCGTCCTACCTGCGGCCGGTCGAGGCCGCCCTCCTGGCCGGCGCCACGAAGGAGGAGGTCGTGGGCGTGCTCGTCGCCGTCATGCCGACGGTCGGATCGGCCCGCGTCGTCTCCGCGGCGCCGAGACTCGGCCTCGTCCTCGGCTACGACGTCGACGAGGCACTCGAGCGACCGCCGGGCCGGAGCTTCTGAGACTCGGCCGCGGCCGAATCGTGCACTCGCCTACCGGCTCGGCTCCAGCCGGGAGCTCGACCGCCGGGAGTGGGCTCAGCTCTCTGCCGGTGGGGCGGTATCCGCCGGGGCGGCGGGATCCGCCGGGGCGACGGGATCCGCCGGAGCCGGGGCGACCGGCTGCTCGACGGGCTCCGGAGCAGGGTCGGCGCCGGGCCGGAAGCGGCGGGCGAGCGGCGCGCCGGAGGCTGCCACGACGAGCACCGCGAGCACGAGCGAGCGGCGCGCGCGGCGCGCGGCCCGGGCCCGCTCGAGCTCCTGGTCGCGCTCCTCGATCGCGCGGCGGATCTCGTTGCGGAGGGCCCGGCGGAGAACCGCCGCCGGTGAGGCCGGAGTCACGACCGGAATCAGTCCGAGCGAGCGGCGCAGCCTGCGCACCCCGACTCTCGCGACGATGGGGGCCAGGTAGACGGCGTAGTCGCCGGCGCGCGAGCTGAGCAGCGCCGAGACGCCGTTTCCGGCCGGCGACGACTTGCCGGGAAGGAACACTTTCACGATGGGAGCGAGTTTTGCGCTCGCGGCCCCGCCGCGCATCGCCCGATGTGGATGACGTCGCCGTTCCGCCTCGACGGCGGGGCGGCCGCGGTCAGAACCACCCGCGCCGCCTGAAGAAGGCAAGCAGCGCGGCGAGCGCGACGAGCTCGGTGCCGAGGCCGAGCACGACGAAGCTGCCCCAGCCCGTGATGTGCCTGACCTCGTAGCCGAAGTTCTGGCCGAAGAAGCCGGTCAGCCAACCGAGCGGCAGGAAGATCGTGGCGATGATCGTCAGCTGCTTCATGACGGCGTTGAGCCGGTTGGAGACGGTCGAGAGGTAGACGTCCATCGCGCCGGTGAGCAGGTCGCGGTAGCTGTCGATCAGGTCGCTGATCCGGATCAGGTGGTCGTAGACGTCGCGGAAGTAGCGCTCGTCCTCCCTGGTCAGCCCCGGCAGCTCGGCGACACCGCCGAGCACGCGGGCGAACGTGTCGCGCTGCGGGGTGACGGTCTTGCGCATCCCGACGAGCAGCCGCTTCATCTGGAAGATCTCCTGCAGCTGGGAGTCGTCCGCCTTGACGAAGATGCTGTTCTCCAGCTCGTCGATGCGATCGTCGAACTCGGCGAGGATCGGGAAGAAGCTGTCGACGAGGCCGTCGACGATCCGGTAGAGCAGGAGCGACGGCTCCTCGATCGGCTTGTCCCGCTTCGCGTAGCGGGCGCGGAGCTCGGCTGAAGGCCGGGCAGTCGTCGCGATGGACGGTGACGAGGAACCGCTCCGAGTAGAAGCAGTGCACCTCGACCAGCCGGTCGTCGTCCTCGACCGCGCCGTAGACGACGAGGAACACGAAGTCGTCGTACTCGTCGATCTTGGCGCGCTGGTCGAAATGCTCGGAGTCCTCGACCGCGAGCGGGTGGAACCCGAAGACCTCGCGCAGGATCTCGAAGTCGGCGCCGGCAGGCTTGTCGAGGTCGAGCCAGAAGAACCGCCCGTCCGCGAGCAGCGCCGCGACGGTCTCCCGGCTGAACTGCACCTCGCCGACCTCCCGGTGGTGGATGACGTGGCAGACCGACCGGCCGGTGCGAGCCGCAGCCGCGGAGGCCTCGCCGGGCGGGTTGCGCGCCGTCGGATCGTCGGCCACGCGGCGATCGTACTCCCGGGCCCGGAAGTACCCGCCGGGTTCACGGGTCTTCTCCTCGACCTCTCGCACCGATCGCGGTGCGAATGCCGCAGCCACTCTGCGGGAAACTACTGTCCCGCTCGAGAGGAAGCATCGACAATCTCCAGGAACCACGCGTACCGTGGTGGTCCACGTATAACGATCCCGAAGTCTGGCCCAGAGGCGGCTCTGGCTCCGTTCCCCCCAGCGGAAAGCAGTCGAATGAACCGAACGAAGGCGACGAGTCACGCGGCGGCGGTGCGGCAGCACGGCCGCGATCCGGCCGTGGTCGAGCTCCGAGCCCGCCCCCGCCCCGCCGCCGGGGCCTTCGCCCTGCCGGCCCGGCGCCCCGGTCCGCCCGCCCTCGAGCCCGGAACGGTCCTCCGCCCGGCGCTCGTGCACCGGCTCGGCGCCTCGCACGGCACCACCGTCGTCGTCACGGCGCCGGCCGGATACGGCAAGACGACGCTGCTCGCCGAATGGGCACGCCACGACCGCCGGCCCTTCGCCTGGGTCACGGCCGGCGAGGCCGACAACGACCCGGTCCGCCTGCTGGGGAGCCTGGCGGCGGCGCTCGAGCATGCAGGCGCGCGCTGCTCGGCGCTCTCCGAGAGCCTCGTCGAGGGCGCGCCGCTCTCCGACTCGACCGCGCTCCTGAAGGCGGCTCTCTCGACCCTGGAAGGCGAGCTGGTCGTCGTCGTCGACTCGGCCGACCTGCTGACGAGAGCGCGGTGCCGGGGAGTCCTGACCGCAGTCGTCGACGGGCTCGGCCCCGGCTCCCGCCTCGTGGTCGCCGGACGGACGCAGCCCTTGCTCCCGGTCCCGTGGCTCCGCTCGCACGGCGGCGTCTTCGAGCTCGGCGCAGACGAGCTCGGGCTGACCGACGGCGAGGCGGGCGCCCTGCTCAGAGCTGCGGGCGTCGTCCTGCCCGAGGGCGAGGTCTCCGAGCTCAACCGGCACGCGCAGGGGTGGCCGACCGGCCTCCGGCTCGCCGCCCTCTCGATGCTGCGGCAGCGCACCGACGGCGGCGGCGCGGCCCTCCGCTTCGACGGCGCCGACCGGTTCGTCAGCGACTACTTCTCGCTCGAGCTCTTCTCGAGGCTGCCCGCGCCGGAGACCGACTTCCTCAGGCACGTCTCGGTGCTCGATCACCTGTGCGCACCGCTCTGCGACGCCACGCTCGGCCGCTCCGGCTCGAGGGAGATGCTCGCCTCGCTCGAGCGGTCGAACCTGTTCCTGAGCTCGGAGCCCGATCCGGGCTGCGGGATCGCCCCGCGCTGCTACCGGCTCCATCCGATGCTTCGCGACACGCTGAGCTCCGAGCTGGAGCGCAGGAAGCCGGAGCTCGTCAAGAGCCTGCAGGATCGAGCCTCGAAATGGTCCGAGGCACACGCACGCCTGGCCGGCGCGGTGAGATACGCCCATGCGAGCGGCGACCACGACCGCGTCGTCTCGCTGCTCGAGACGTGGGCGCCGCGGACATTCGGCGCCGCCGAGACGGCGGACTTCGAGCGCTGGCTCGAGCGGGCCGAACGGAGCAGGCCGCTCGACGATCGCCCCGAGGTGGCGATGCTGGGCGCGCGCCTGCACGCGGTCTGCGGCCATCCGGAGGCCGCCGAGCGGCTGGCGGATATCGCCGACCGGGCGCTGGACGAGGCTCACCTCGCCCCGGCGCCGTGGATCCTCGTGACGCGCGCGGGTCTCTGCCGCGACGGGCTCGAGCGGATGCGCGGCGACGCGGGGCTGGCCGCACGCGCGACCGTCCCGGGCGAGCCGTGGCACGCGAGCGCACTCGTCCTGCTCGCGGTGGCCGAGCTGCTCCTCGGCGACCCGGAGACCGCCGACACGCTCTTCGACCAGGCGGTCGAGGCGTCGTCCGAGGCGGCGCCCGACGTCACGGCCCTCGCGCTGGCCGGGCGCTCGCTGGTCGCGGGCGCCCGCGGCCACTGGCCCGCTGCGGCGGCTCTCGCCCGGGAAGCGCGGGCGATCGTGGTCGACTCGGGGCTTGCGGGGTACGTGATGGCCTCGCTCGTCCACGCCGCCGGTGCCCGCGCCGCCCAGCGGACCGGCGACCTGCAGCGCGCCGCCGAGGCCCTCGAAGAGGCGCAGGGGCTGCTCCCGCAGGTCACCTACGCGCTGCCCTGGCTCTCGGCGCAGGTCAGGCTCGAGCTCGCCCGGATACGGCTCGCCCGCTCGGAGCCCGCCGCTGCGGCCCTGCTCCTGGACGAGCTCTCCGACCTGCTGCTGCACCGGCCCGCTCTCGGGGTGGTCGCCGTCCAGCTCGGCGAGCTGAGGGAGCAGCTCGACGCCGTGGACGGGCTGAGCGGCGGTCGGGCCGCCAGCCTGACCCAGGCCGAGCGGAGGCTGCTGCCGTTGCTGACGACCCATCTGACCTTCCAGGAGATCGCGACCGAGCTGGGCATCTCGCGGAACACGGTCAAGACGCAGGCCATCTCCGTCTACCGCAAGCTCGGGGTGACGTGCCGGGACGAGGCGGTCGTCGCCGCGTCCGGGCTCGGCCTGATGAGCGCCTCCACCCAGCCCGGAGCTCTTGGGGCCGCGGCCGGGCCGGCGGACTAGGGACGGCCGCGTGATGATGGAGATCGCAGGGGCGCTCCGACCGGACGGGCTCCGCGCGGTGGCGCTGAGCCTGAGCAACGCGAAGACCCTGCCGCCGCCGAGGCGCCCCGGCACGATCTCGCGGCCCGGGCTCGTCAACCGCCTGCGCGCCTCGCGCACGGTCCCGGTCGTCGCGATCGTCGCCCCGGCCGGCTACGGGAAGACCACGCTCCTCGCCGACTGGGCCGAGCGGGACGGCCGCGCCTGCGCCTGGCTCACCGTCGACCATGCCGACGACGACCTCGGCACCTTCCTGAGCGGGATCCGCTCGGCGCTCGGCGGAGCCGGAGTCGACGTCTCGCGGGCCGTGCACGGGTCGCAGCGGGCGCCCGCGCCCGTCCTCGCGAGCATTGCGACATCGCTGGCGGCGGTCGGCACGCCGCTCGTGCTGATGCTCGACGACGTCCAGCTCCTGACGAACCCGGAGTGCTTCCGCGCCCTCGGAGCGCTGCTCGACGCTCTCCCGACCGGGTCGCAGCTCGTGCTCGCAAGCCGGTCGCTGCTCCCGCTCCCCGTGGCCCGCCTGCGCGTCCAGGGACGCATCGTCGAGCTCGACTCGGCCGACCTGCGGCTGAGCGACCGGGAGGCGCGCATGCTCGTCCAGGCGGCCGGGGCGAACCTCTCGCGGAGCGAGGTCGAAGCGCTGAACCGGAAGACGGAGGGGTGGGCGGCCGGCCTCTACCTGACGACGCTCTCCGCCAGGATGGGCGAACGAGTGGGAGCTGTGCGCGCGCCGAGATCCCGCCGGACGGGCGACCTCGACGCGTACTTCCGGAAGCATCTCCTGCCCCACCTCTCGGCCGAGGAGCGCACGTTCCTGCGGCGTTCCTCCGTCCTGCCGCAGATGTGCGGGCCGCTGTGCGACGTGACCCTCGACCGGGAGGGCTCCTCCGAGCTGCTCGAGGCGATCGAGCGCTGGAACCTCTTCCTCGTCCCGCTCGATCGCGAGCGCAGGTGGTACCGGTTCCACAACCTGTTCCGGGAGATGCTCGCCCGCGAGCTCGAGCAGAAGGAGCCGCGCGCGCAGATCCGTGCTCTCCATCGCCGCGCGGCCGGCTGGTTCGAGGCTCAGGGCGACATCGAGTCTGCGGTCGAGCATCTCGATCGGGCGCGCGAGACCGGGCAGGTGCTGGAGCTCGTCGAGCGGAACGCCCATGTGCTCTTCAGCCGGGGCCGGACGGCTGTCGTGGAGCGCTGGCTCGACCGGCTCGATCAGCCGCCGATCCTCGAGCGGCACCCGGCCATCGCGGTCTACGCGTCGCTCCTCCACGCCCTCGGCGGCCGGCCCGAGGATTCCGCCCGCTGGGCCGAGGCGGCCGAGCGAAGCCGCTACGCCGGGCCGATGCCCGACGGCAGCGGCTCGCTGGAGGCCTGGAACGCGCTCGTCCGCGCCGCGAGGTGCACGGCCGGAGCGCCCAGGATGCTGGCCGATGCGGAGGTCGCGCTCGACACGCTCGCTCCGGAGAGCCACTGGCGGACGACCGGGCTGATCGTGCTGGGCGCGGCGCGGCTCCTCTCCGGGGACGTCGACGGCGCCGACGTCGCGTTCACGCAGGCCGTGGACGAGGCCCGTCGGCGCGAGCTGCCGAACGGGGCGACGATGGCACTCGCCGAGCGCTCCCTGATCGCCGCCGGGAAGGGGCGCTGGAACAGCGCCAACGAGCTCGCCTGGCTCGCGCTCGAAGCTGCGCACGAGGCCGGGATGGGCGATGCGCCGCACACGGCGCTTGCCCGGGCCGCCGGAGCCCGGGCGGCCCTGCGGCTCGGGGACTGGGAGCGAGCCCATCGCGAGCTCGCGGGCGCGGCGCACTTGCTGCCGCAGCTCAGCTACGGGCTGCCGTGGTTCTCGGTTCAGGTGCGGCTCGAGCTCGCCCGCGCCGGGCTCGCGCTCGCCGACGCCGGCTCCGCCGAGGCGGCGCTGGCAGGGGTGGACGAGATCCTCGAGCGGCGGCCAGGGCTCGGCGTGCTCGGCGCGCAGGCGGCCGAGCTCCGGGCCGAGCTGGTCGAGCTCCGGGGGCAGAGCGGCAGCCCGCCGGCGAGCCTCACGGCCGCGGAGCTCCGGCTGCTCCCGTACCTGCCGACGCACCTGACCTTCCGCGCGATCGGCGAGCGGCTGAGCATCTCCCGGAACACCGTCAAGACCGAGGCGATCTCCGTCTACCGGAAGCTCGGGGTCTCGTCGAGGGCAGAGGCGATCCTCAGGGCGGCCGAGCTCGGGCTCGCGGTCACGGGCGCGGCTCCGCCGGACCCCTCGCCGGAGCACGCCCCGGCTGCCGCAGGCTCGTCGGGCCAGGGCGTCGCGGGCACGCGCGGCCCGGCAGCGCGCGTGACGAGGTAGGCCCCGGGCCCGGGACGCGCCCCGGAGGGAGATTGATGGAATCGTCCCGGTGGGGTGATCTTCCGGCCCGGCGGGCACGGCAGCCTTGCGGCAGGTGAGCACGAGCCTCGCACCCGGAATGGTCCCCACCGCGCCCGGAGCGGCGTTCGCGGCGCGGCACGTGCCGACCGCGTCCACCCCCGCGCCCGTCGCCTCGCCGATCGACGGCCGGCGGCGGGCCCGCGGAAACGGGTAGGGAATGCGAGCGACGGCCGGGTCGCAGCCTGCGCGTCGCCGGAGCGCGCACGGCCGCCGCGCTGTCCGGGCGGGGAGCCCCCGCTGATGGAGCGGCCGCGCATCCGGCCCCTCCGCCTGCTCGCGAGCTGGCTCGTCTCGGCCTGCGCACTGCTGTTCGCGGCGGCGGTCGTTCCCGGCGTCTCGATCCACGGCTTCGGCGGCGCGGTCTTCGCGGTTCTCGTGATCGCGATCCTGAACACCGTCCTGCCGCCGCTCCTGGCGGCGCTGCGGCTTCCCTACATGGTCCTGCTCGACTTCGTGCTCGTGCTGGTGCTCGACGCGGTCATGCTCGAGGCGGCGTCACGGGTCGCGATCAGCAAGCTCGAGGTCGACTCCTTCGGCTGGGCCCTGCTCGCCGCGCTCGTCGCCTCGGCCGCGGGGGTCGTCCTCGACGTCGCGTTCGGGACGAACGACGACGACACCTACGCGATCCGCGTCGTGCAGCGGATCGCGCGCCGCTCGGGCGAGCAGGTGCGCACCGAGGTGCCCGGGATCGTCTTCCTCGAGATCGACGGTCTCGCGCTGCCCGTCCTCCGGCGCGCGATGCGCGACGGCAACGCCCCGGAGCTCTGCCGCTGGGTGCAGGAGGACGGCTACCGGCTGATCGAGTGGGAGACCGACCTCTCCTCGCAGACGGGCGCCAGCCAGGCCGGGATCCTGCTCGGCGCGAACGACGACATCCCCGCCTTCCGCTGGGTCGAGAAGGAGACCGGCCGCCTGATGACCTGCTCGGCGCCCGACGACTGCGAGGAGATCGAGCGGCGCCATGCTACGGGCCGGGGCCTCCTGCGCGACGGCGGCGCGAGCCGCGGCAACCTGCTCTCGGGCGAGGCCGACCACGTTCTCCTGACCGTGAGCAAGGTCGGAGCCGAGAAGCAGGCGAACCCCGGCTACCGCGCGTTCTTCGCCAACGGCTTCAACGTGACGCGAACGCTCGTCCTCTTCGCCTGGGAGGTCGTGCTCGAATGGATGGCGGCGCTGCGCGCTGCGCGGCGAGACGTCCGTCCGCGCGGCCGGCGCGGCGGCCTCTACCCGTTCCTGCGGGCGGCGATGTGCGTCGTCGTGCGCGACCTGATCGTCTACGGCGTCCTCACCGACATGATGAAGGGACGGCCTGCCGTCTACGCGACCTTCTCGAGCTACGACGAGGTCGCCCACCACTCCGGCCTCGAGCGCGCCGACACGCTCGAGGCGCTCCGCAAGCTCGACGGCCAGTTCGGCCGCATCGCCCGCGCCCGCAGGTACGCGCCCCGCCCGTACGAGCTCGTCGTCCTCTCCGACCACGGCCAGACGCAGGGCCCGACGTTCCGGCAGCGAAACGGGTACGGGCTCGACGACCTCGTCCGACGCTCGCTCTCCGGCGGCAGCATCGCCCGGGCCGCCGAGGGCGACGAGACCGACGCGATGGTCGGCCACGCCCTCGCCGAGGCGACCGGCCGGACAGCGCGCCCGCAAGCGGCCGAAGAGCGACGTCGACCGGCGAGACCGTCGTCGTGCTCGGCTCGGGCAACCTCGGGCTCGTCTACCTGATGGAGGAGAAGCGGCGGCTGACGCTCGAGGAGATCGAGGAGCTCCATCCCGGCCTGCTGCCCGCGCTGAGGGCCCACCCGCACATCGGCTTCGCCCTCGTCCACTCGCAGGCCCACGGCCCGGTCGTGCTCGGCGCGCACGGGGCGAGCTTCCTGGCCGAGGGCCGGGTCGAGGGCGAGGATCCGCTGGCGCCCTTCCCGCCCGGCGCGGCGGGCCACCTGCTCCGCAGCGACGGGTTCGAGCACGTCGCCGACGTGCTGGTCAACAGCTTCTACGACCCCGCCCTGGACGAGGGCTGCGCCTTCGAGGAGCTGATCTCGTTCCACGGCGGCCTCGGCGGGCCCCAGACTCAGCCGTTCCTGCTCGTGCCGCCGCGGCTGCCGCTCCCCGACGAGCCGCTCGTCGGCGCCGAGGCCGTGCACGGGCTGCTGAGCGGCTGGCGGCGGCAGCTCCAGGAGGAGGCCCCCGAGCCCCGGCCGGCGGTCACCGCCTGATGCCGCCGGGGCCCGACAGCCCGCTCGGCCCGGCCGACGAGCGCGCCGAGGCCGAGCGGCACATTCGCGAGCACTCCGTCGGCGAGGCGGCCCGGATCGGGCGACTCTCGCGCATCCGCGAGTTCGTGCTCGGCGCCCAGGACGGCCTGCTCGTCCCGCTCGGCGTCGTCACGGGCATGGCCGCCGCGAACCCCGCCCGCTCGCTGATCATCGTCGCCGGCCTCGCCGAGGCGGTCGCCGGCGCGATCTCGATGGGCGGCGGCTCGTACCTCGCGAGCGAGGCGGAGGAGCAGCTGTACCGCTCCGAGATCGCCGCGGAAGGGCAGGAGATCGAGCAGTACCCCGAGCGCGAGACCGCGGAGCTGGCGATCGTCCTCGAGCGGGAGGGCCTCGCCCCCGAGCAGGCCGTCGCGGTCGCGCGCGGGCTCGCTTCCGACCCGAACGTGTTTCTCCGCACCAAGGTGCAGAAGGAGCTCGGCCTCTCGCCGGATTCCGGCGGTGCGGCGCTCGGCGACGCGGTGGTCGTCGGCGGAACCTACCTGGTCGCCGCGATCGTGCCGCTGTGGCCGTACTTCTTCTTCCCCCTGAACGTCGCGCTCGCGATCAGCCTCGCGTGCACGCTGTTCGCGCTGTTCGCGGTCGGCGTCGCCAAGGGTCAGGTGACGCGGCTCTCCCTGCTCCGCTCCGGCCTCCAGGTGATGGTCGTCGGCGGCGTCAGCGCCGGAGTCGGGTTCGCGATCGGGCGCGTGGTGACGCTGATCGCCGGCTGACCGGCGCTACGCGGCGACCGCGATCGGCGTGACCGGGATGTCGTACCGCTCCCGCGCGATCCCGACGATGTCGTGCTCGAGCCAGTTGCGCGCCCCCTCCGGATCGACGGCGAGGACGATCTCGTCGGCCGGGAACTTGCGCAGCGCCTCGTCGATCGCCTGGATCGGGTCGTGCGAGCCGACCTCGCCGGCGGCCGAGTCGGTGACGCCTTCGAGCGCGGCGAGCGTCGCCTCGAGCTGCTCCGCCGCCCGCGTGTGCGCGCCTTCGTCGCCGGTCAGGCGGTCGAGCCGGGAGCCGAGCGCCGGCGCGACGACGAATACCCGGGTCGTCCGCCCAGCCGCGTGTGCGGTGACGTGGGCGCGGATCGTCTCGGGAGCGCAGACGGTGTCGGAGACGACGAGCACGCTGAAGGTCCCGGGCTCGTGGATCCGGGCCACGTGCGGGACGTCGTCGACCGGCGGGTGGCGCCAGCGCCGGTCCGCGATCATCGCGGCCAGGCCGAGGGCGACGAGGATCAGCACCCCCGCGAGGAGCCATGCCCAGAGGCCCCAGATCGAGGCCCGGAAGAGCAGGAAGAGGGCCCCGATCAGGACGATCACCATCGGAATGGCGATGAACTCGGTGTCGAGCCGCTTCTTCATCTGCCCCGATCCTACGTCAGCGTCCCGCGGCGAATTCACCCAGAACGGACGATTCCCGGCAATTTCCCGATCCGGCCCCTCAGCTCCCGGCGAGCTCGCGCAGCATCGCCTCGAGCCGGTCGAAGCGCTCCGCGAACTCGTCGAGCCGCTCCTCGATGCGCTTCTCCTCCCCCTCCCTTGCCTCATCCTCCGCACCCGACCGCTCGGCCTGGGCCCGCGCGACGAAGCTCGAGGTGATCGCCGCGGTGATGATCGCGACGAAGGCGATGCCCTCTAGCATCACGAAGGAGGCGACGATCCGGCCGCCGACGTCCTTCGGGGTGACGTCGCCGTAGCCGACGGTGGTCACGGTCTGGATCGCCCACCACATCCCGACGAAGACGTTCGAGTACTCGCGGTGATCGAACAGCCTGATCAGGATGCCGCTCGCGACGACGACCAGTGCCGTCGCGGTCACGATCACGCTGGCGGCGATGCGAACGGACGGGGGCTCGCGCAGGAACTTCGACATCCGCCGCTCCATCGGGTTCGGGCGAGGCACCTGGGCGAGCCGTTTCCGTGCCGGGCGCGGCTCGCTGTCCGAAGGGGTCACCGCCTCAGCTCCCGCCGGCGCCGGCAGCCGGGGCGACCCGGCCCTCTCTCAGGTCGCGGCGGTGGGCGAGGGCGGGAGAGAGAGCTGCGGCGAGCACGAGGACCGTGCCGATGATGATCAGCCAGAAGACGATCGCCATCACGATCCCGAGCGCCCCGTAGGTCTTCGAGTACCAGTTGAGCCAGTGGGCGAGGAGCAGGGACGAGATCAGCCGCAGGCCGACCAGGCAGAGGATGGTGAAGGCGGCGCCGGGCACGATGTCGCGCCTGGGGACGCTCCGGTGGAGCAGCTCCCGCGGCATCCAGACGAAGAACGCGAACAGGACGGCGAGCCAGCCGACGTCGAGCAGCCAGCCGATCCAGGCGGGCTGGCCCTTGAGCTCCTTCAGCTGGACGAGGTAGAGCGCGGTCATGACGATCAGCACCACGAGCACCCCGAGGTACACCGATTGGTCGACGACGACGTTCTTGCGCAGGTTCAGGCCCCACGAGCGGGCGTGGACGAGCTGGAGCACGCGCCCGAAACCGAGCCCGAAGAAGAACAGGTTGACGAGCGCGATCAGGGCCGAGGAGAGCTTGTGCCCGCCCGCACCGACGAGCACCCCGTGGAGCAGGGCCGCGGTGTCGCCCGAGAGGCCGAGGCGGTGCTGGAGGCGGTCGGCGAACGCGGAGGGATCGTTGTTGATGTAGCTCGACTCGACGAGCAGCGCGGGGATGAGCGTGAGGAAGAAGTAGGCCGCCAGGAGCACCGCGTAGAGCTGGCCGTCGGCGGCCTGGTAGCGGCGCACCCAGCCGATCGTGGCGCCCTTCCGGGAGGCGGGATCCTGGTTCTCGATCCAGAGCCGCCCCCGCTCGGCCACCGCGGTGCCGCGCTCGACCGCGCGGCGAGCCCGTGCCGGGACGCGGGGGCTCCCCGTCTGCGGAGATCCGGGCGGTGCTGAGTCCGGGACGTCGGTCATTCGCGCTCGCTGCTCGGGGCCGGGGACGGCCGTCACGCTAGGAGAAGCCGGCGCCCGCGTCGTCACCCAAGCGGGATGACGGTCGCGTGCTGCCGGAGAGCGCGCGCGGATCCGGCGTTCCCGGCCGGCGGCGGCGCGTACACTCGGGTCGTGGCGATCGACTGCGAGGTGCAGCGCCTGGAGCTCGGCGACGTCGTGCTCGCCGCGCTGCCCGACCAGGGCGGCCAGGTCGAGGCGAAGGTCGTGCGTGCGATCGACCGCACCGACACCACCGTGCGGGTCACGCTGCGTGTGGCGGGCCGGGACGACTTCGTCGCCGAGTGGGCGCTCGGCGAGCTCGTCACCGTCGTCCGCGGCCCCTAGTAGCCGGCCCGGAACGACGAAACCGCCGGCGGCGGGCGGCCCTCTCGGGCCCCCACCACCGGCGCTGCGACACCGGGCGCGAGCGGCGCCCCCAGATCATCGCCGCCCGCCCGGGAAGACGTCGTCTTCCGCCCGGCTGTCTCAGTTCCCTAGACGCCCGCCTCGGCGAGCTCGGTGTCTCCGCTGCCGTGAAGCGCGTCCTGCAGCTGCTTCTGGGCGTCGTCGGAGAGGGAGGTCTTGAGGACGGTGCCGCCGTACTTGCTCAGGGCGGCGACCGCCTTGTCCGGGGTCACCTTCTCGACGATCAGGAACAACGCCGAGGTTCCCGGCTTGACCAGGTCGCGGACCTGGGCTGCGAATTCCTCGTCGATGCCGGACTTCGAGATCTTCCCCATCAGCGCGCCGAGCCCGGCGCCGATCGCGAGCCCGAAGAACGGGATGAAGAAGATCAGCCCGAACAGCAGGCCCCAGAACATCCCCCAGGTCGCGCCGCCGGCAACCTCGTGGTGGTTGGTGATCACCTTCAGCTTGCCTTCCTTGTCGCGCACGATCGCCGCGATCGCATCCGGCTCGATGATCAGGTCCTGCGCAAGCTTCTCCGCCTCGGCTGCGGCCTCGACGGCGGTCGTCTCGTCCGGGTACCCGATGGCGATCAGATCGGCCATGTCTCCTCCTCGAATCGTTGTTTGACCCCCGACAGGCACGGCCGCCGGGCCGAGAGACCGGCTTCCCGATCCCCCTGCCCTCGAGAGTGCCCGCCCGCCTGCGAGCCGACATCGCCCGCTTGGGATGAACCGCCGACCGCGACCGGCGTCCCGCCCGGACGGGTGGCTTGCTTACTCGACCCGCTGCACGGGCGGCGGAGCCCAGCCGCGCTCCAGTGCGAACTGCCTCGGCCAGAAGACGCGCAGCGCGAGATTGAACGGCGCCTCGGGCGCCGGCAGCCAGTTCGGCGCGAGCTCGGGCCGCGGCGGGTCGTGCTGGATCACGAGGTCGAGCGACCCGTCGTCGTTCCAGACGAGCCCGTCCCGATCGCGCAGGGCGTAGCGCTCGAGCGGGTTCGGGACGGCGAAGCCGTCCCCGTCGTAGAGGGTCAGCGACCAGAACGCCCGTGCGGGCGGCAGCTCGTCGCGCTCGAAGTGGAGGACGTAGCGGCTCGTCCCGGCCAGCGGCTCGCCCTCGCCATCGACGAACGTGTACGGGTAGATGGCGTCCTCGGGCTGCATGGCGCTCAGCCCGATCCGGTCGACGGTCGAGCGCTTCAGGTAGTCGGTCCCCCACGCGCCCATCGTCTCGACGTTGATCTGCCAGCCGTTCTGCTCCCACCCGGTCTGCCGCGAGCGCTCCCAGAGCCTGAGCCGCGCCTCGGCGACCGCCGGTTCGAGCGACTTGCGGACGACCTGGGGCACGCGGACGAGGTCGAAGTCCTCGCCCAGGATCAACCCGATCCGCTCCATCCGGTCGAGGATCGGGTGATCGTGCAGATGCGGGGGGTGGAGCTTCATCAGCCAGGACGCGTAGGCGAAGAACTGGACGGGGGACATCGCCTTCACCTGCTCCTGCGGCTGGGTCTCGCCGTCGACCGTGGGATCGATGCGCCCGGGCGCCGCAGCCGGCTCCTGGCCCCAGCGGGAGAGCGGCGAGAGCCGCATCCCGTCCTGGAACCCGTTGGCGTGGGCGAAGTCTAGGGCGCCCGCGCACTGCGTGCGCGCGAAGACCCAGACGAACGGCGTCGGCGCCTCCAGGCGGCGGATCCCCCGCGGCAGGTCGAGGTCCCAGTCCCTGCTCACGATCCCGAACTCCCCGGCGTCGTTCCCCGTCGTGCGCGTGCCGACGCAGGCGAAGATGTCCGACCACATGTCGTACATCGGCATCCAGTAGTAGTGGTCGCCGGCGTCCGGGACGGAGACGATCATCGGCTCCTGGCGCACGTCGGCCCAACCGAACGAGTACAGCGTGTCGAAGTTCGCCCGCGCGACGTCGTGGAAGCCGGCCGGCGGGAACTCGCGGATGTGCGCGAGCGTGTTCATCGGCGCGCGCCCGACCCGGTCGCCCGGATGCTTGACGTTCGTCATCTGGCGGCGGGTGGTGTCCATCAGGACGAGCGGGTAGAGGTAGATGTACGCCTCGACCGCGATCTCGAAGGCGAGCTCGGCGTTGCGGGCCTGGCGGCGGGGAGCGGCCGTGGTGTGCGCCTTCGCCATCGCGGCGATTACAGCGCCGCGCCGCGTGCCCGGCATCACCCAGTCCGGATGAACCCCCGGCGCGGCGGGGCCGGGTCAGGAGCGGCTGCCGGGATCCTCCTGCTCGAAGTCGGTCGCGATCCGCTGGTCGCTTCGCCGCTCCTCGACCTCGGCCCGCTGGGAGAGCGCCTCCACGTCCCCGGTCGTCACCGGCTCCTCGAGCACGACCGAGAAGCTGCGCGGCCAGAGCCGGCGCTCGGCGACCACGTTGACCTCCGCCGCGAGGAGGACGATCGACGAGGCCAGGTAGATCCAGGAGAGCAGTCCGATCACGAACGCGAACGTCCCGTAGACGGCGCTCCCGTTCTTGACGACGTGCTCGACGTAGAGGCTCCCGCCCGCCTGCAGGAGCTGCCAGGAGACGGCGGCGACCGCGGCGCCGATCCAGGTCTCCGTCCACCCGACGTCCGCCACCGTGAGCACGCGGTAGGCGGCCCAGAAGACGGCGAAGGCGAGGCCGGTCGAGAGCACGACCGAGCCGGCCTTCCAGGCGAGCCGGTAGCTCGAGCCCGAGGTGCCGACGAACGTGAGCGCCGTGGCGGCGAGCACGCCGGCGCCGAGGACGAGCACGAGCAGCAACGCCTTGCCGCGGGCCGTCAGCGGGTTCGGCCGGCGGCGAAACGGGACGCCCCAAATGCGGTCCATCGCCTGCCCGGCGGCCAGGAAGACGCTCATCCCGGAGAGGAGGGCGAGCACGAGCCCGACCACGAGGGCGGTGCCGTTGCCGGACAGCGTTCCGACCTTCAGCTCACCGCCGATGACCGGGAACTGGGCGAGCGCGGTATCGAGCGCCTGCTGCTCGAGCGAGGGGTCGTTCGCGAAGAGGAAGCCGGCGACCGTCGTCCCGACGAGGAGCAGCGGGAAGAGCGAGAAGAAGCCGTAGAACGAGATCGTGGCGGCCAGCTCGCCGGCCTGGTCGTCGCCGTACTTCTGGAGGACGGCGAAGGGGAAGCCGAGCCAGGCGTGCCGCTGCTGGTAGCGGTCGAGGCGCCGGTTGGCCTCCTGGAGCCGTCGCAGGCGCCCGCCGCCGGACGGCTCCTCGGGCTCGTCCGTCAGGGCACCACCGCGCCCGGCTCGTTCCGCGGGGCGGCATCCGGAAACTCCTGCAGGGTCTGCCGGCGGAGCGCCTCGACCCCCGCGGCGAGCAGCAGGCCGAGGAAGAGGATCCCGAGCGGCGTCCGGAGCGCGTGGGTCCCGCCCCAGAGGACGAGCAGGACGAAGACGGCCGCCGCGGTGCCCCAGGTGATGCCCGGACGGTGGTTCACGACCGGTGCGATCGTCCGGCGGACCGCCGTCGCCGCCGCGGTCGGCCCCGCGAGCATCGTCGCGACGACCAGGACGATCCCGTACAGGATCACGGCCCAGGAGATCTGGCGCAGGATCGAGGTGGCGATCACCCAGATGCGATCGCCGGCCGGCCGGTAGGGCGACGGCGTCAGCGAGTTGACGGCGTAGTTGCCTCCGAGATGCTGGATGACCAGCCCGACGAGCCCGGCGACCACGAAGGCCCAGCCGATCATCCGCAGCGTCTCGCGCCGCCTCCCGTGAGCGAGGTAGACGGCGAGCGCGTAGAGGGCGAACACGAGCACGATCAGCCAGACGCTCAACACGCGGACGGCGCGAACGCCGTCCTGGGCGAGCGAGAGCTGGTCCGAGCGCATCACGGTCACGACGCCCGTGCCCGCGGGCAGCTTGTCGACCGCCGAGGCCGGCAGGCCGAGATCGAGGCCGATCTCCTTCAGCAGCTCTCCGAGGTCGAGCGTGACGACGCCGTGCCCGGTCGAGATTCCGTAGCCGGTCTTGCTCTCGAGGACGTTGACCGCCTTCTGCTGGGCGAGAACGCTCGCGTTGACGAAGAGATTCTGGATGCGCGGCTCGGCGAGCAGGAAGGCGACGCCCTTCGTCGCAGGCTGCTGCAGCGCCGCGGCGGCCGGGCCGGCGAACTGCTTCAGCCCCTTCGGCAGCCGCTGCTCGAGGGCGTTCTGCACGTCGACGTTCGCATAGAGCTGGTCGACGAGGTAGACGGAGAGGGCGCTCTGGACCTTCGGATCCTTGATCAGCCTGGAGCTCGTCTTCTTCCACGACTGCTCGTCGAGCATCTGGCGGTTGACCCACGTCGTCAGCAGCGAGCCGAACCCGATCACCGTCGCGAGGACGACGAGCCCCACCACGAGCCAGTGCCGGCGCCTGCTCATCGCCGCGCGCACCGGTCTGTCGGCCGGCATCGTCTTCACTGTCGCTGGGGTCACGTCGCTCATCTCGCTCCTCTCGGTCCGGCCTGGATTCGGGCTGAAATGTCCCTTCGAACCACCTCCGGCGCCTCACCCAGAGGGGATGAACGCGGGGACCCTCCGTTGCCTGAGGCCGATCATCCTGTCGGGGTGAGTCGGCGGCGGCCGACCTGTGCGACGGTGGCTTCGATGGCGATCCGCGGATCCCTCTCCGCAGCACTGTTGCCGGTCGCGGCGGCGGCGCTGCTCGCGGCCGGCTGCGGCAGCCACAAGGCGGCCGAAACGTCGACCGAGAGCTCCGCCGTCACCTGGGCCGACAGCCTCTGCACGAGCATCACCACCTACAAGACCTCGCTCACGGCTGCGGTCACGAGCGTCAGGTCGGACCTCTCGGCGAACGCCCTGAAGAGCGCCGTCAGCCAGGCCGACGCCGCCACGACCACGTTCGTCAACGACGTCAAGGGCCTCGGGAAGCCGGACACGAGCTCGGGCCAACAGGCGAGCGACGACATCTCGAGCCTCGCGACCAAGCTCGGCGACGACCTGGCCACGGTGAAGACCGCGATCGCGGGAGTCTCCGGCCCGAGCGGCCTCGTCTCGGCGATCTCGGTCGCCGGCACCACGCTCCTGGACGCGCAGAACCAGATCAAGACCACCTACACCGAGCTGCAGCAGCTCCCGAAGGGCGAGCTGCAGCAGGCGTTCAAGACCGCGCCGGCCTGCACCAAGCTCTCGAGCGGCTGACCGGCTCACCCCGTCTGGACGATGCCGGCCGGGGCCGGTCTCCTATCCTGTGGCGGTCGACTGGGACGGTCGACCACGTCGGCTGCGCGCGGCCGCCGCGACCGACGAGCTTCAACAAGGAGGAGAGATGAGCAGCGAGACCGCAACCGGCGAGCACGTGGAGGGCCCGGACGCTCCGGCGACTCCGGTTGCCCCCGAGGCCCCGGCTCCTGCCCCCGAGGCTGCGGCCCCGGCCGGGCACGAGGAGGAGTCGGCTCCCGAGGCGGTACCGCACTTCACGAAGACCGAGCGGATCGCGCGTGGGCGCGCCGCACGGGCCGAGACCCCCCGGGCCAGCCATGCGAGCCTCGATCCCGCTCCCGAGCGGGATCCGGTCGAGATCCTCGAGGCCCAGGCGTCCTCGCGCGTTCCGGAGCTCGTGCCGATCCGCTACGGCCGGATGCTCGTCTCCCCCTTCACCTTCTACCGCGGCGCGGCCGCGCTGATGGCCCACGATCTCGGGCCGACGCCGCGGGCGGGCCTCAAGGTTCAGCTCTGCGGTGACGCCCACCTCGCCAACTTCGGCGGGTTCGCCTCGCCGGAACGCGCCCTCGTCTTCGACCTCAACGACTTCGACGAGACGCTCCCGGGCCCGTTCGAGTGGGACGTGAAACGCCTGGCGACGAGCTTCGAGATCGCCGCTCGCGACCGCGGTTTCAACGACGCCCAGCGGCGAGTGGCCGTCATCCGCGTAACCGCCGCCTACCGGGAAGCGATGCGCGAGTTCGCATCGATGGGAAACCTCGCCGTCTGGTACGCGCGGCTCGACGTCGGCGAGATGCTGCAGACGCTCCGCGAGCGCCGCGACCTCAAGCAGGCGAAGGCCGTCGAGGTCGCCCTCGAGAAGTCGAAGACCAAGGACAGCCTGAAGGCCTTCGCGAAGCTCACTCAGATGGTCGACGGGCGGCCCCGAATCGTCTCCGATCCGCCGCTGATCGTCCCGATCGCCGAGCTCGAAGCGGGCGATCAGGTCGCCGACGAGATCATGAAGCTGCTGCGGCTCTACCGCCGGACGCTGCAGGACGACCGCCGCAGCCTGCTCGAGAGCTTCCGCTACGAGGACCTCGCGCGCAAGGTCGTCGGCGTCGGAAGCGTCGGCACGCGGGCCTGGATCATGCTCCTGCTCGGGGCCGACGACACCGACCCGCTCTTCCTCCAGGTGAAGGAGGCACAGCCCTCGGTGCTCGAGGCCTACGCCGGCGGCAGCGCCTTCGGGAACCACGGCCAGCGCGTGGTCGAGGGCCAGCGCCTGATGCAGGCGACGAGCGACATCTTCCTCGGCTGGATTCGCAATCCCAGGACGCTCGACGGCGAGACGCGCGACTTCTACGTCCGCCAGCTCTGGGACTGGAAGACCTCGGTCGATCTCGACGCGATCGTCCCCCGCGGCCTCGAGGTGTACGCGGATGCCTGCGGCTGGACGCTCGCACGCGCCCATGCGCGTTCCGGCGACCGTGTCGCGATCGCCTCGTACCTGGGCAAGAGCGACGTCTTCGACCGGGCGATCGCCGACTTCGCGGCCGCCTACGCGGACGTGAACGAGCGCGACTACAAGGCGCTCGCGGACGCCGCCGCCGCCGGCCGGATCGAAGTGACCAGCGGGTTGTGAGCGCTCCCCTTCCGCGCGTCTTGCCCCGATCGGCCGATCGGGGCAAGACGCGTGTGCGGGCCGGAAGCGGCCGCTAGTCGATGTGGGAGCTGCTGGCCCTCGCACTGCTCTCGGCCGTCTACCCGACGCTCGTGCTGGTCGTGGTCGTCGCGCTCGCCGCGCGGCGACCCGCGCTGGTGATGGGCTTCTTCCTGATGGGCGGGCTGATCGCCAGCGTCGGTGTCGGCGTGGCGATCGTGCTGGCGCTGCAGGGAACCTCGCTCGTCAGCGGCTCCGATCCCCCGGCCGACCCGATCGTCTACCTGGTCGCCGGCTGCCTCGGGCTCGTCTTCGCCGGGTACCTCCGCGGCCGTCCACCGGCAAAGCACGACGGCGGCGAGGGCCGGGTCTCCCGCCTCCTGAACCGAAGCCAGAGCGCGGGCGTGGCCTTCACGGCCGGCCTGCTCCTCAACCTGATGCCCGGCGCCTGGTACCTCGTCGCCCTCAAGGACATCGCGGAGCTGAACCTCTCTCGTACCGGAGCCGTGCTCACGATCTTCGCGTTCTGCATCGTCCAGTACTCGTTGATCGAGATCCCCCTGCTCGGGTTCGCCCTCGCCCCCGAGCGAACGGCGGTGCTGGCGCACCGCTTCAGCGACTGGCTGAGCGCGAACAACCGCACCGTTGCGGTCGGCGTCGTCGCCGGCGTGAGCTGCTACCTGATCGTCCGCGGCGTCGTCGCGATCGCCTGAGCGGGCACTTCCGCTCACCCGCCGAACCGGAAGGCGGCGCCCGCGCCCTGCCGGCCCGGGCAGCGGCGGCCGCCGGCGTCCCGGGAGGCGCTACGCTCGTTCTCTTCATGATCCCGCAGCAGACGAGCTCGGAGAAGCCGCCGGCGAAGCTCCGCGCCGGGGGCGCGACCGCGCCCGGCCGGGAGGCTGGGTCGCGATGACCGAGATCCTGACCGTCCCCGCAGCACCGCCCGCCTTCCACCTGCTCGCGAAGCCGACCGGCGCCGTCTGCAACCTCGACTGCGCCTACTGCTTCTTCCTCTCGAAGGAGATGCTGTACCCGGGCTCGCGTTTCCGGATGGCGGACGACCTGCTCGAGGCCTACATCCGGCAGCTGATCGAGGCGCACTCGAGCGTGCCGGAGGTGATGATCGCCTGGCAGGGCGGCGAGCCGACGATGATGGGCCTCGAGTTCTTCCGCCGCTCCGTCGAGCTCGCCCGGAAGCACCTGCTGCCGGGGCAGCGCGCCGTCTACACGATCCAGACGAACGGGACGCTGATCGACGAGGAGTGGGCGGCGTTCTTCAGGGAGAACGACTTCCTGGTCGGGATCTCGATCGACGGTCCGCGCGACGTCCACGACGCCTACCGGGTCAACAAGGGCGGCAGGGGCTCGTTCGACCAGGTGATGCGCGGTCTCGACCACCTGAAGGCCGCCGGGGTCGAGTGGAACGCGCTGACGACGGTGCACGCCGCGAACGCAGGCCGGGCGCTCGAGGTCTACCGCTTCCTGCGCGACGGGTGCGGGGCCGGCTTCATCCAGTTCATCCCGATCATCGAGCGCGTCGCCGAGGCGGGCGCGGACGGGAGCGTCCCCTGGACGTCCTGGCGCGACCGGCCGCTGTACGTGCAGCAGGGCGACGTCGTCACGGGGCGCTCGGTGACGGGCGAGCAGTACGGCCGCTTCCTGATCGACGTCTTCGAGGAGTGGGTGCGCCGCGACGTCGGCGAGGTGTACGTGCAGATGTTCGACGTCGCGCTCGCGAACTGGGTCGGCGAGCCGCCGGGGCTCTGCGTCCACTCGGAGACCTGCGGCCTGGCGCTCGCCCTCGAGCACACGGGCGACCTCTACTCCTGCGACCACTTCGTCGAGCCGCGGTACAAGCTCGGCAACATCAGGGAGCACGAGCTGAGCGAGCTCGTCGGCTCGGCGCAGCAGCAGAAGTTCGGCCAGGACAAGCACGACACCCTGCCGGCGTTCTGCCTCGAGTGCGACGTCCGCTTCGCCTGCCACGGAGGCTGCCCCAAGGACCGGTTCGTCGAGACGCCCGACGGCGAGCCCGGCCTCAACTACCTCTGCCCCGGCTTCAAGGACTTCTTCCACCACGTCGACCGGCCGATGCGGATCATGGGCCAGCTGCTCGCCCGCGACCGCGCTCCCTCGGAGATCGTCCAGCTCTACGCGGCCGAGGACGCGAAGCGCGGCCGGAACGCCCCCTGCACCTGCGGCAGCGGCGCCAAGTGGAAGCACTGCCACGGTGCCGGGATCGCGACGGGCCCGGCGGCGATCTGAGCGGCCGGGCCGGGCGCACGGCACCTCCGCGGGGCGCAGCTGCGCCCGTGGGCGCCGCGACCGGTCGGGGACGGTCGGCCCTGAGAAGGAGGTGGTGGCGGCGCCCGCTCGCGACTGAGAGGATGCGGGCGGCGGGTCAGGCTCGGTCCCGCCGTCCTGCCCTCTCGCCGCGAGATCGAGCAAGGAGGCGACCACCATGTCCGACGATCTGAGCTCCTGGAACGGCGGCCCCGCCGGGGCCGCGATCCTCGAGTTCGTCCGCTCCGTGAGCACGCCGGTCTCGGCGTTCGCGCCGGTCGAGGGGGCACGGCAAGGCTGGACGGTCGTGAGCAGGCGGGAGGACCTCGCGACGGTGTCCGGAGACGGGGACGCTCCGGCATGAGCTCGCTGCAGGCGACGGCCGCCGCCCCGGCCTCGAAGCGCTTCCACTGGCGGCGCTGGCTGATCTTCGCGCTCGTGATCCTCCTGATCGGGGCGCTCGCGAACCTGCTCGGCTGGGACATCAGGGGCTGGTTCAAGGAGCTCTGGGACACCCTGACGACGATCTCGGCGGAGTACATCATCGCCGGGGTCGCCTTCAAGACGCTGCAGACGACGTCGGTCGCCTTCGCGTACTACTCGATTCTCGCCTTCGCCTTTCCGGGGCGGGTCCGCTGGCTCCACATCTACGCGGCCTATGCGGCCTCGGTGGCGCTGAACTGCATCCTGCCGGCCAACCTCGGCACGCTGATGCTGCTCCTGATGCTGTCGGCGATCATCACGGGGCTGACGTTCGCGGGCGCGCTCGCCGTCTACGGCGTCCAGAAGATCTTCTTCGTCGTGGTCGGCGCGTTCCCCTACATCTACCTGTTCCTGACCGTCGGCGGCTCGTTCGACCTCGGGTTCGGGTTCGTCAAGGACCATCCCTGGGCGATCGCGATCCTGCTGATCGGGGGGACGCTCCTGATCGTCATGGTCGCGCGGATGCTCTGGCCCCGCGTGCTCAAGTGGTGGGAGCAGGCGAAGGAGGGCGGGCAGATCCTCGCCCATCCCGGCCGTTACTTCTCGCGCGTCTTCTTCCCCGAGCTCGTCGCCTGGATCGCCAATCTGTGCGTGATCGCCGTCTTCCTCGCCGCGTACTCGATTCCGGTCGACTTCCACACGCTGATGCGCGTCGTCGCCGGCAACTCGATCGCGAACGTGACCGCGGTAACGCCCGGCGGGGCAGGCGTCAACCAGGCGTTCAGCGTGGCGTCGCTGAACGGGATCACGAGCAGCGCGAACGCGACGGCGTACTCGGTCGCCCAGCAGCTCGTCACGACCACCTGGAACATCGGCTATGCGATCGTCCTGATGACCTGGGCGTTCGGCTGGAGCGGCGGCAGGGCCCTCGTCGAGGGCTCCTACGCGAAGGCCAAGGAGAAGGAGGCCGAGCGCAAGGCGGCGAGCAAGGCGAAGAAGGAGGCCGAGGAAGGCGCGGCCTCCGCGGGGGACGCGGAAGCGGCCGCCGGCAGCGGCGATCCCGGCCTTGCGTGAGCGAAGAGGCGTGAGATGCTGAACTGGGGCATCCTCTTCAGGCTCCGGCAGAACCTGAAGGGAAGCCTGTGGGCGGTTCCGCTGGCGGGCGCGCTCGCGGGCGGGATCGCCGGCCCGATCGCGATCCTGATCTCGAAGCACTTCACGATCGCGCACTCCTGGCAGTACACGCCCTCGACCGCGACCACGCTGCTCGCCGCGATCGTCGGCGCAGCAGCCGCCCTGACCGGCTTCGTCGTCACGGTCAGCGTGCTCGTCGTCCAGATCGCCGAGAGCTCGCTCTCGTCGCGCTACATGCGGCTCTGGTTCCGCGACGGGATGCTCAAGGCCGTGCTCGCGGTCCTGCTCGGAACGCTGACCTTCGCGATCCAGAATCTCCGGCGCGTCGACGCCACGTTCGTGCCGAACCTGGGGATCAGCCTCGCCGCGGCCGCGCTCGTCGTCGGCCTGCTCCTGTTCCTGCTCTTCCTCGACCGGGCCCTCCACCGCGTCCGGCCCGTCGCGGTCGCGGCGCTCGTCGCGAAGAGCGTCCGCCTGGCGACCGAAGACGTGGCGAGGGCCGCCTCCTCGCCGGACGCGCCCAGCTTCGTCGTCGGCGCCTACCAGACGGTCGACACTCCGAGCCTCGTCGTCAGGAGCGTGACGGCCGGCTCGCTGCAGGCGCTCGACGCTCGCGGCCTCGTGCAGCTCGCCCGCGCCAACGACTGCCTGATCGTGCTCCTGCACACGGTCGGCGACTTCGTGTCGGCCGGCGCTCCGCTCTTCGAGGTCTACGGCGAGGTCGACTCGCCGGCGCCGCTCGAGCGGCGGCTCGTCGGCATGGTCGCGCTCGGCAACGAGCGCACGATCGACCAGGATCCGGCCTTCGGGATCCGGATCATGGTCGACATCGCGAACCTGGCGCTCTCGCCGGCCGTCAACGACCCGACCACCGCCGTCCAGGTGATCGACCACCTCGGCGAGACGCTGCGCATGATCGGCAACGCCGACGTCGCGATCGAGCCGGGCCGGCACGTCGACCCCCGGCTGCGCGTGATCGTCCCGACCCGGAGCTGGGAGGAGCTCGTCGTCCTCGCCGTGACGGAGATCCGCGAGTACGGAGCCAGGTCGATCCAGGTCAACCGGCGCCTGCGCGCGATGCTCGAGGACGTGCTGGGCTCGGTCGCCGGCGAGCGCAGGCAGGCGCTCGAGGAGGAGCTGCGCCGGCTCGACGCGAGCGTCGCCGCGGCGTTCGCCGGCTCTGTCGACCTCGACCGCGCCGGCAACGCCGACCCGCAGGGCCTCGGCGGGCGCAGCCGCCCCTACGGCGTCGCGGACTCATCGCCCTCCCCGCCGGCGACGGCGCCGCCGGCTACGGCGTCGTGGCAGACCGGGCGATGCCGTAGCTAGCGACCGAGCGCAGCCGCGCACCCGGAACGCCTTCGCGACGGCCGTGCCGGGATAGTCCGCTTCCTGCCGATCGTCGGCTGGCTCCGCCGCTACGAGAAGCCCTGGCTTCGCTTCGACATCCTCGCCGCGATCGCCATCTGGGCGGTGATGGTGCCGCAGGCGATCGCGTATGCGTCGATCGCGGGCGCGCCTCCGCAGGCGGGCTTCTACGCGGCGAGCGCGGCGGTGCTCGCCTACGCGGTGCTCGGCACCTGCAAGGAGCTGTCCGTCGGGCCCAGCACGACGCCCGCGATCACCGCCGCGTCCCTCGTCGCCGCCGCCTCGGTCGCGCCCGACCAGGTGCCGGGGCTGCTGGCGGGGCTCGCGCTCGGCTCCGGCCTGATCCTGATCGCCTCCGGCTTCCTGCGCCTCGGCTTCATCGCCGACTTCATCTCGCGGCCGGTCCTGGTGGGCTTCGTCTCGGGGATCGCGATCGACATCATCGTCGGGCAGCTGCCGAAGCTCCTCGGGGTGCCCTCGGGGGGCGGCAACACCTTCCACAAGCTCGTGCTGCTGCTCCGGCACACCCCGGACACGCACTGGCGGACGCTCGCCGTCGGGCTCGCGGGACTCGCCGGGGTGCTCCTCCTGCAGCGCGTGGCGCCCGTCCTGCCCGCCGCGCTGATCGTCCTGGCCGCGAGCATCGCCGCGAGCAGGATCCTCGACCTCGCCGCGAAGGGCGTGGCAGTCGTCGTCATTCCGTCGTCCGGGCTTCCCACCCCCTCGCTCCCCCACGTCGGCCTCGCGAACCTCACCCTCGTCTTCGGCGGCGGCCTCGCCCTCGCGTTCATCTCGTACGCCGAGTCGATCGGGGGGGCGCGGACGATCGCCAGGCGCCATGGGTACGAGGTCGACCCGAATCAGGAGCTGATCGCCCTCGGCGGGGCGAACGCGCTCGGCAGCCTGATCCAGGGCTTCCCGATGGACGCCAGCCTCTCGCGGAGCGCCGTAGCCGAGCAGAACAGGGTCCGGACGCCCGTGTACGGGCTCTTCATGTTCGCCATGCTGATCGCGACGATCCTCTGGCTCACCCCGCTCTTCAGGGGGCTTCCCCAGGCGACGCTCGCCGCCGTCATCGTCGGCTCGGCCTACCGGCTGATCGACGTCCGCGGGCTCAGGCACCTGTACCGGATCGACCCGACGGAGGACTTCCTGCTCGCGCTCGTCGCGCTGCTCGGCGTGCTCGTGTTCGGCGCGCTCGGCGGGATCGCGACCGCCGTCGTCGCCTCGCTGGTCGCTCTGATCGCGAAGCTGTACCGGCCGAAGGTCACCGTGCTCGGGCGGGCGGCCGGGGGCGACGCCGACGAGGACATCCGCTTCCGCGACCTGGCCCGCCACCCGGACTGCGAGACCTTCCCCGGGCTCGTGATCGTCCGCTTCGGCGGCGACCTCTTCTTCGCGAACGCGAGCTACCTGCGCGCCGAGCTCCGCAAGCTGACCGCCGGCACCGACCCGCCGGTCGCGGAGGTGATCCTCGACGCCTCCGCGATCCCGCGGCTCGACACGACCGCCGCCGACGTCGTCGGCGATCTCGTCGACGAGCTCGACGCCCAGGCGACGCGGATCGTCTTCGCGCGTGCGACCCACGACCTGCGGGCCGACCTCGCCCGCTTCGGCCGGGTCGACGAGCGGCTCACGTTCGCCGACTCGGTCGGAGCCGCCGTCGCCGGCTTCCTCGCCGCTCGCGAACCTGCCGGCCCCGGGAGGGCCGGCGGCGCACCCTAGCCTGGTGCCGGGTCGGGCACCTCCCCGCCCCGGTCCGCGGCTTCGTCCTCGCGCCGCAGATCCCGCCCCACGTGGAGCGCCGCCGAGGTCAGCGGCGCCGCGAGGATGAGCCCGAACATCCCGAACAGGGCGCCGGCTCCGATCGTGACGACCAGGCTGAGGAGCGGATTCAGGTCGAGCGCGGCACCCATCGCGAACGGGGAGAAGATGTTCTGGAGCAGCCCGTTCGCGAGGATCACGACGACGAGCATCACGACGGCCGTGCCGGTGCCGCTCGAGCCGAGGGCGATCACGACCGCGAATGCGCCCGCGACGAACGCGCCGATGAACGGGATGTAGGCGAGCGAGAACGTGACGACGCCGATCGTCGCGGCGAGCGGCACGCCGAGCGCCCAGGCAGCGAGGCCGACGAGGACGCCGTTGAAGGCGGCGACGAACGTGACGCCGAGGAAGTAGCCCCGGATCGAGCGGATCAGGCGGCGGACGACGATCCGGCCGGTGGGCTCCGGGACGCCGAGATGCCGGCCGACGAGGTCGCGAAGCTTCGGCCCGTCCTTGAGCAGGAAGAAGACGGTCAGGAACGTGAACGAGACGCCGAGCGCGATCGTCGACACGCTCTTGATCCCCTTCACGAGGCCGGATGCGAGCCCGTGGATCAGCTTCGGGACCCCGGCCTCCAGGCCGCTCTCGATGCTCTTCGACGCGGAGGCGCCGGCGCCGGCGCTCTGCAGCCAGCTCTGGAGCCGCCCGGCGGCGGCGTTCGCGTCGTCCGAGAGCGCCGACCCCTGCGCGACGACGTTGCGGAGGACGACGATCAGGATCACGACGACGAGCACGACCAGCACGACCAGGACGATCGCGGCACCCAGCCCGCGCGCGAGGCCGAGGCGCTTCAGGCGCGCGACGAGCGGCGAGGCGACGATCGCCACGATGCCGCCAGCGAGCAGCGGACCGACGATGATCGAGGCGGTCGCAAGCACCCAGCAGGCGAAGCCGAGGATCAGGGCGATGCCGACGAGCAGCCAGGCCGAGGTGCCGAGGCGGCGGAGGCGGCGCGGAGGCGAGAGCCCGTCCAGCAGCGTCCCGATCCCCTCGCCGCCGGGCCCGGGCCCGCGCGGGACGGGGTGCGTTGCGCTCACCGGGCCATTTTCGCCGGGCCGCCGGATGACGGCCGGCGCAGGCCGCCCGGTTGGCACCCGGCCGTCGGGGACCCTGCCCCACTAGGATCGTCGCGAGACCCCGACGAAGGAGGGGAGATGCCGACCGCCCTCGACGACCTCGCCGCCGCCGCCGGCGAGGCGCCGGCCAGGCCCGGCAAGAGCCTGCGGCGCCGGATCCTGACGCGCGGAGTACTGCTCGTCGTCGCCGCGGTGTCGATCTACCTGCTCTTCCCGAGCCTCGTCGAGGTGTTCTCGTCCTGGCCCCAGCTGGCGAAGATCGCGCCGCTCTGGCTGCTGGCCGGCGCGGGCTTCGAGGTCGTCAGCTTCATGGCGCTCTGGACGCTGCAGCGGATCGCCCTCCGCTCGCAGAGCTGGTTCGCGGTCGGGACCTCGCAGCTCACCGCCAACGCCGCCGGCACGATCGTTCCCGGCGGGGCGGCCGCCGCGGGCGCCGTCCAGTACGGGATGCTCGTCCGCGCCGGGGTCGCGCCTGGCAACGTCGCCTCCGGCCTGACCGCGACGATGGTCGCCACGACCGGCGCTGCGTTCGCCCTCCCGGTCTTCGCGCTGGTCGCGGCGGTCGGCGGGGCCGCCGTACCCGGGACGCTGCAGCACGTCGCCTATCTCGGCGGCGGTGCCTTCCTGCTGCTCGCCGGAGCCGGCGTCGCGGCCTTCGTCTGGGATCGCCCAGTGCTCCTCGTCGGGCGCGTGGTGCGCGCCGCCGCCGCCCGGGTCGGCCGGCACGACCGCTTCGCCGAGCTACCCGCCCGGCTCCTGCAGCAGCGCGACGGGCTGCGGAGCGCCTTCGCCGCCCATCCCTGGCTGGCGCTGCTCGCGGCGCTCGGCAAGTGGGGGTTCGACTTCCTCGTCCTCGTCTCGGTCCTCGAGGCGCTCGGCGCGATGCCGGGCTCGGCTCTCGTGCTGCTCGCCTACGCCTCGGCGGCCCTGCTCGGGATGATCCCGCTCACCCCGGGCGGGCTCGGCTTCGTCGAGGCGGGCCTCGCGGGTTTGCTGGTGCTGGCCGGGGTGCACGCGGCCGACGCGGCCGTGGCGACGCTCGCCTACCGGCTCGTCTCGTTCTGGCTGCCCCTCCCGGTGGGCCTCGCGGCGTGGCTGCTCTTCCGGCACCGCTACAGGGCCGAGACGACCAGCTCGCCCTCGTAGGGCTCGAGCCGCTCCCGGACCGCGTCGGCCTCGGCGGCGAGCACCAGCACCGCCGCTCGTCCCGGCCCGAGCTCGCGGCCGAACCTCAGGAGGCGCTCGTCGGGGATCCCCACGTCGCGCACCGCCCCGATCCCGCCTCCGCCGGCGAGCCCGACCACGGCTCCGCCGATCGGCCCGCCGACCAGAAGCCCGACGAGGAGGCCGATCGTGCCGCCCGCGACGACCGCCTCGCCGACCGCCGCCTGGCGGCCCTGGTGCAGGTCGACGCCGCCGTCGAGGTTCTTCGTCACGACCGCGGCGTCCTCCACTCCGGCGAGCCCGCGGACGCGTTCCAGCGCGGAGTCCGCCTGCTCGACGTCGGCGTATGCAGCCGCGATCACGGTCGAGGCGCCCACCGGCTGATCGTCGCTCCGCGGCGGGTGACACGGCCTCACCTCATCTGGGTGAAAACGGGGCGCGACTATAGTCGGGCGCATGCCGTCGATCGCGGAAGCGCGCGTCAGCGGGCCCGCGTCCGAGGGGGCATCCTGAGCGACCTGCCGGGCCGCACAGAGCAGGCTGCTCCCGAGGCCGCGAGCGAGGCGGCGAGGGTGCTCGCGAACGGCGGCTACGTCGTCCTCGCGGAGTCGACCCTCGACGACGCAGAGGGGAACGTCCTGCTGGCGGCGCAGTTCGTCACCCCGGATGCGATCGGCTTCCTGACCAGCCGGTCGCTCGGCGTCGTGCGCCTGTGCCTGACCGACGAGCGCTGCGCCGAGCTCGGCCTCGGCACGCTCGTCGAGAGCGACCACGAGTGGCAGCCGACCGCCTCGATCGCGCACCGGTCGGCAAGCGGCTCGGGAGCGTCGACGCAGGATCGGGCGCGAGCGATCCAGGCCGCGATCGACCCTGGGAGCACCCGCGACGACTTCACCGCGGGCGGGCACGTGTTCCCGCTCCGGGCGCGGCCGGGAGGGGTTCTGCGCCGCGCCGGCCGCACCGAGGCCGCCATCGACCTCGCGCACCTGGCGGGCTGCCTCCCGGCGGCCGTCCTCTCGCTCGTGATGCACGACGACGGGAGCGTCGCGCACGGGCCCGAGCTCGCCGCCTACGCCGAGGCGAACGGCTTCCCGTACATCACGGTCGGCGACGTGATCGCGCTGCGCCGGCTGTCGGAGAAGCTCGTCGAGCGGCTCACGAGCGCGCGCCTCCCGACGCGGCACGGCGAGTTCACCGCGGTCGGCTTCAGGGAGAAGCTGACCGGCGCCCACCACGTGGCCCTCGTCAAGGGCGAGGTCGACGGGGTCGACGGGGTTCTCGTCCGCGTGCACGCCGAGTGCCTCGTCGGCGACGTGTTCGGCACGAGCTCGTGCAGCTGCGGCCGGAACGTGCGCCGCTCGCTCGAGCTGATCGAGCAGGAGGGCCGCGGGGTGCTCCTCTACCTGGTCGGCCCGGACCGCGACCGGCGCTTCAACCGGCACCTGCACGGGGACGAGCCGGCCTCGCCGATGGACGAGTACGGGATCGGAGCGCAGATCCTGGTCGATCTCGGGCTGACCACGATCCGCATCATCACCGACCACCCGCGACCGATCGCGGGCCTCGAGGGCTTCGGGCTCGAGCTGGTCGGGCACGTCCCGCTCGGCGTCGACCCGCCGGCTGAAGGGGTCTGACCCCTTCGTGAAGGGGTCAGACCCCTAGGCCGACCAGTTGCGCGCGCCCCGAGGGGTCAGACCCCTTGCCCGGCGGCGGCTCGCTTGCGATCCGCCGGGAGGGGCTCCGGTCGCTCGCTACGATCAGCGCGTGGAGCGGGCGGAGTTCCGGCGGTTGATGGGCTTCTGGGGCACCGGCGTGAGCGTGATCACCGCCCAGGGGGCCTCGGGGCCGGCCGGGGTGACGGCGAACGCCGTCACGTCGCTCTCGCTCGAGCCGCCGCTCGTCCTCGTCTGCTTCGACCTCAGCGCCCGGACGCTGCACGTCGTGCGCGAGGCGGAGCGCTTCGGCATCAACATCCTCGCCGAGGAACAGGAGGACGTCTCGCGGCTCTTCGCGACGAAGTCGTCGCACGAGGAGAAGTTCGCCGAGACCGGCTACCGGCTCGAGCACGGCGCGCCGGTGCTAGACGGCTGCCTGGCCTGGCTCGCCTGCGAGCTCGAGTCGGAGTTTCGCGGCGGCGACCACACGATCGCGATCGGCCGGGTCGTCGGCGGCGGCACGACCGAGGGGGCGAGCCCGCTGCTCTTCTACCGCGGCTCCTACGTGGCCCTCCCGGCCGGGTCGCAGCGGTCCCCGGGCGGGCGCTAGCGAGAGCTCCTAGCGGCCGTGGACGAACACGCGGCCGGCGCTCCGCTCGACCCGCAGCGGCAGGCCGAAGCACTCGCCGAGGGTCGCGTCGGTCAGCGCCTCCGCGAGCGGGCCGGCGGCGACCACCCGCCCCTCGCGGAGCAGCAGCGCGTGGCTCGTGCTCGGCGGCAGCTCCTCGATGTGGTGGGTGACGGTCAGCGTCGTCAGACCGGGGCGCTCGCCGGCCGTCCGCTCGAACGCCTCGAGCAGGAGCTCGCGCCCGCCGAGGTCGAGCCCGGCGGCCGGCTCGTCGAGGGCGAGGAGCGGGGCGTCCGCGATCAGCGCCCGCGCCAGCATGATCCGCGCGCGCTCGCCCTCGGAGCAGCTCGCGAAGGTGCGCGTCGCGAGCGAGCCGACCCCGACCGCCTCGAGCAGGCCCCGAGCCCGCTCCGCCTCGCCGCCCGCGAGCTCGGCGACCAGGAGGATCGAGCCGGTCAGGCCGGAGAGCACGACGTCGAGCGCGCGCTGCTCGGGATAGAAGCGGCGGCCGAGAGCCGGCTCGACGAGCCCGATCCGCTGCCTGAGCTCGTGCAGCGGCACCCTGCCGAGACGCCTGCCGAGCACGGTGGCGCTGCCGCCGCTCGGCCGCATCTGCGCCGAGGCGACCCGCAGCAGCGTCGTCTTCCCCGCCCCGTTCGGCCCCACGATCCCCCAGTGCTCGCCGGCGGCGGCCGTCCAGTCGATCCGGTCGAGGATCGTCCGCTGAACGCCGTGCGACGAGCGCCGCACGGTCACCGCCTCGAAGCGGACCGCCTCGAGGCCGCTCACGCGGTCGTGCCCGCGACCGCGGCCGGCAGCGGCACCGGTGTCCGGGGCGGGTCGCCGCGGAGCATCGCGACCACGTTCTGCGCCGCGAGCACGGCCATCGCGGTGCGCGTCTCAACGGTCGCCGAGCCGAGGTGCGGGAGCAGCACGACGTTCTCGAGCTCGAGCAGCCCGGGATGCACCAGCGGCTCCTCGGCGAACACGTCGAGCCCGGCGCCGGCGATGACGCCGTCCCGGAGGGCGTCCACGAGCGCGGCCTCGTCCACGACGGGCCCGCGGGTCGTGTTGACGAGGAACGCCGACGGCTTCATCGACGCGAGCGCGGCAGCGTCGACCAGACCCCGAGTCTCGGGCGTCAGCGGGCAGTGCAGCGAGACGACGTCCGCCGTCGCGAGCAGCTCGGCGAGGGGCAGGAACCGGGCCCCGAGCCCCGCCTCGACCGCCGGATCGGCCCGCCGCGGGCCGCTGTAGACGATCGCCATCCCGAGCGCCCGGGCGCGCCTGGCGGTCGCCTGCCCGATCTGCCCGAGCCCGACGATCCCGAGCGTCTTCCCCTGGATCCCGGTGCCGAGGTGGAAGAACATGTTCCACTCCCACGGCACCCCGGTGCGGACCAGCCGCTCGCCCTCGCCGAGCCGCCGCGTCGCCATCAGGATCAGCGCCAGCGCGATGTCGGCAGTCGCGTCCGTCAGCACACCCGGCGTGTTCGTCACGACGACGCCGCGCCGCGCGCAGGCCGCCAGGTCGACGTTGTCGTAGACCACCGCGACGTTCGCGACCACCCGCAGCCCGTCGCCGGCCGCCGCCAGGAAGGCGTCGTCGATGCGATCGTGGAGCGGCGTGACGGCGGCTGCCGCGCCGGCGAGCGCGGCGTGGAGCTCCGCCGGCGCGAGCGGCCGGTCGTGCGGCGAGACCCACACCTCCCCCGCCGCCCGGAGCAGGTCGAGGCCCGGCTCGGGGATCCTCCTCGTGACGACGATCGAGCTCAACCCGCCGGCCGCCCGCTCACCGCGTCAGGCCCTCCTCGGCGATCAGCTCATCGTAGGCGGGCAGCGTCAGGAACTCGACGAACGCCTCGCCGGTCGCGATCGTGTCGAAGAGGCCGCGCGCGGTCTCGTAGCCCTCGCCGAGCTTCGCCACCTCCTCGTCGGTGATCCGGCGCACGTCCTCGAGCCGGAATTTCCCGTGGTGGAGCCACTGCCAGACCTGCGAGCGCGAGATCTCGGAGGTCGCCGCATCCTCCATCAGGTTGAAGATGGCGACCGCGCCCGAGCCGCGCAGCCAGGCGGCGAGGTACTGGATCCCGACGGACACGTCGTTGCGGAGGCCGTCCTCGGTGATCTCGCCCCGCGTCGCCGCGACGTCGAGCAGCTGCGCCGCCGAGACGTCGAGCTCCTCGCGCAGGACCTCGAGCTGGTTCGGGCGGTCGCCGAGGGCGCGATCGAAGACCTCGAGCGCGACGGGGACGAGGTCGGGATGGGCGACCCACGTGCCGTCGTAGCCCTGCGAGGCCTCGCGCTCCTTGTCCTCGCGCACCCGGGCCAGCGCGACCGCGTTCACCTCGGGGTCCCGCCGGGAGGGGATGAACGCGGCCATGCCGCCGATCGCATGCGCTCCCCGGCGGTGGCACGTCTTGACGAGCAGCTCCGCGTAGGCGCGCATGAACGGCACGCCCATCCCGACCGAGTTGCGGTCCGGCAGGACGAACTCCGGCCGGTGGCCGAGCTTCTTGATGAAGCTGAACAGGTAGTCCCAGCGGCCCGCGTTCAGGCCGGTCGCGTGCGGGCCGAGCTCGTAGAGGATCTCGTCCATCTCGAACGCGGCCAGCACGGTCTCGACGAGCACCGTCGCGCGGATCGTGCCGCGCGGCACGCCGAGCTCGTCCTGGGCGCGCTCGAAGACGCGGTTCCAGAGGCGCGCCTCGCGGTGCGACTCGAGCTTCGGCAGGTAGAAGTACGGCCCGGTCCCCGCCGCCGCGAGCCGCTCGTGGTTGCGCAGGAAGTAGAGGCCGAAGTCGAACAGCGATGCGCTGACCGGCGCGCCGTCGAGCTCGAAGTGGCGCTCGACGAGATGCCAGCCGCGGGGGCGCACGAGCAGCGTCGCGACCTCGTCCTTCAGCTCGTACACCTTCTCCGGCGTCTCGAGCCTGATCGTGCGGTCGATCGCCTCGCTCAGGTTCCGCTGCCCGTCGACCATGTTCTCCCAGGTCGGCGAGTTGGCGTCCTCGAAGTCGCTCATGAACACCCTGGCCCCCGAGTTGAGCGCGTTGATCACCATCTTCCGGTCGGTCGGGCCGGTGATCTCGACCCGCCGGTCGGCGAGGTCGGGCGGTGCCGGCCGGACGCGCCAGTCGCCCTCGCGCACCGACCGGGTCTCGGGCAGGAACGCGGGCAGCTCGCCCGCGAGCAGCCTCGTTGCGCGCGCCTCGCGCGCGGCGAGCAGCTCCTCGCGCTCCGGCGCGAACTCGCGCTGGAGCAGCCGCACGAACTCGATCGCCTCGCCGGTGAGAACGTCGTCGGTCTTCACAGTGCCTGTCCACCTCCTTCGAGCGCCCGCGGCTCTCGTCGTCGGCCCGCGCGCCCCCTGGCGCGCAGCCCGGCTGCACCATATCGCCGGGCGGCGGGAGGGCGGTTGCGGCGTAGACTCGCGCTCGTCCCGGCTACCTCCGCGGAGGTTCGAATCCCGATGTGCACGGCAAGCGAGCGTCAGGAGGAGGAGACCCTGACGCGGCTCCTCGAGAGCGGCCCGCCCGGGCAGCCGGCGCTCGTCACCGCCGAGGACGGCGCCACGGCGAGCTACGAGGAGCTCGGCCGGGAGACTGCGGCGCTCGCCGCCGGTCTCGCCGCGCTCGGGGCGACTCGCGGCAGCCGGGTCGGCCTGGTGATCCCGGACGGGCCCGACTTCCTCCGCCTCCTGCTCGCGGTCGTCAGGCTCGGGGCGACCGCGGCGCCGCTCAACCCGGCCTACACCCGCGACGAGCTCGGCTTCTACCTCGAGGATCTCCGGCCCGAGCTGCTCCTCCTGCCGGCAGGCGGCCTCGCCGCCGCCCGCGAGACGGCGCGCTCGGGCGTGCGCATCGTCGACGTCGCCGGCGGAGGCGGCGCCCCCGTCCTCGTCGAGGACGGCGCGGCCGTAACCGCTGCGGCGCCGTTCGAGCCGGCGGCCCCGGACGACGTCGCGCTGCTGCTGCACACGAGCGGGACGACGAGCCGGCCGAAGCAGGTGCCGCTCACGCAGCGTAACCTGGTCGCCTCGGCGCGCACGATCGCCGGGTTCTACGGGCTCGGCCCCGGCGACGTCTCCTACTGCGCGATGCCGCTCTTCCACGTGCACGGCCTCGTCGCCTCGACATTCGGCGCGCTCGCGGGCGGCGGCACGGTCGTCGTGCCCCGGCGGTTCGCCCCGCGCGCGTTCTGGCCGCAGCTCCGCCGCTTCGGCGTCACCTGGTTCTCGGCCGGCCCGACCCTCCACCAGATGATCCTCGAGCGCGTCGACGGCGAGGGCGCCCCGCCGACCCTCCGCTTCGCCCGCTCCTGCAGCTCGGCGCTCAGCCCGGCCCTGATGCAGCGGGCCGAGCAGGCGATCGGGGTGCCGGTCGTCGAGGCCTACGGGATGACCGAGGCGAGCCACCAGATGAGCTCGAACCCGCTCCCGCCGGCCGAGCGAAAGCCGGGGACGGTCGGAGTCGCGAGCGGCGTCGAGCTGAGGATCCTCGACGAGGGGGGCGCGCAGCTCGAGCGGGGAGCCTCCGGCGAGGTGGCGATCAGGGGCCCCGGGGTCACCGCCGGCTATCTGGACGACCCGCAGGCGAATGCCGAGGCGTTCGTCGACGGCTGGTTCCGGACCGGCGACCGCGGCTCGATCGACGCCGACGGCTACCTCCGGCTCGAGGGCCGGCTGAAGGAGATGATCCTGCGCGGCGGCGAGAACATCTCCCCCTACGAGATCGAGGACGTGCTCCTGGCTCACCCGGCCGTGATCGACGCGATCTGCTTCGGGATCGACGACGAGAAGTACGGGGAGCGGGTCGGCGCCGCCGTCGTGCTGGCCGGGCCCGCGCAGGAGGGCGAGCTGATCGCACACTGCCGCGAGCGGCTGGCGGCCTTCAAGGTGCCGGAGGTCGTGCACGTGCTGGAGGCGATCCCGCGAACGCCGACCGGGAAGGCCCAGCGCAAGCAGGTCGGCCGGTCGCTGTCGGGGAGCCCGCGCTGAAGGTCGCGATCCTGGGCGCGGGCGCGATCGGCGCCTACGTCGGCGCGGCGCTCGCGCGGGGCGGGAGCGACGTGACGCTGATCGCCCGCGGCGAGCACCTGCGCGCGCTGCAGGAAGGCGGCGTCCGCGTCCTCAGCCCGCGCGGCGACTTCTCGGCGCATCCCCCGGCCACCGACGACGTCGACGCGATCGGCGATGCCGACGCCGTCTTCGTCGCCCTCAAGGCCCATAGCCTCCCCGGGC
Source organism: uncultured Actinomycetes bacterium (assembly GCA_963796625.1). Taxonomy (GTDB): domain Bacteria; phylum Actinomycetota; class Thermoleophilia; order Gaiellales; family Gaiellaceae; genus PALSA-600. The sequence continues at coordinate 56,895 of CAWCME010000002.1, read as the reverse complement.
TCGCGGCGCGGATCGGCGCGGCGCTCACCCCGGGCACCGCGGTGATCGCCGCGCAGAACGGGCTTCCCTGGTGGTACTTCCGCCACCACCCGGGCCCGCTCGAGGACGAGACGCTCGAGACGGTCGACCCCGGCGGGGCGATCGGGCGCGCGATCCCGTTCGAGGCGGTGATCGGCTGCGTCGTCTACTGCTCGACCGAGCTCGTCGCGCCCGGGGTGGTCCGCCACCTCGAGGGAACCCGGTTCACGATCGGCGAGCCTGACGGCTCGGCGAGCCCCCGCTGCGCCGAGATCGCCGCTGCGTTCGCCGCGGGCGGCCTCCGGTGCCCGGTCGAGGCGCGGATCCGCGACCAGATCTGGCTCAAGCTGATCGGCAACGCCGCCTTCAACCCGGTCACGGCGCTGACCGGCGCGACCCTCGGCGGGCTCGGGGCCCTGCCCGAGATGGTCGATCTGCTGCGGGCGATCCTCGAGGAATGCGCCGAGGTCGGCGCCCGGCTCGGCGTCGAGCTGCCGGTGCCGATCGAGCGCCGGCTCGAGGCCGCGATCGCAGTCGGCGACCACAGGACCTCGATGCTCCAGGACGTCGAGGCGGGCAAGCCGCTCGAGCTCGACTCGATGACCGGGGCCGTGGTCGAGCTCGCCGGCCGGCTCGGGATCGAGGTGCCCCACACGGCCACCGTCTACGCGTGCGCGAAGCTGCTCGACGCGCGCCTGGCCCGGGAGCGCGCGGCCGCCGGAGGCGCTGCGTGACGACCTTCGACCCGGCCGCGCTCTTCTCGCCGGGCCGCCGGTCGAGCGGCTGGGCCCGGATGCCGGCGGTCGCCGCCGAGGGGATGATCGCGACCTCCCACCCGCTGGCGACGAGGGCCGGGCTGCGCGTGCTCGAGACGGGCGGGAACGCGGTCGACGCGGCGCTCGCCGCCGCCGCGATGCTCGTCGTCTGCGAGCCCGGGCTGAACGGGATCGGCGGGGACTCGTTCGCGCTCCTCTGGTGGCACGGCAAGCTCTACGGGCTGAACGGCTCGGGCCGCGCCCCGGCCGAGCTCGACGGCGGGCCGGTCGACCGCTACGGGCCGCGCTCGGTCACCGTGCCCGGCGCCGTCCACGCCTGGTCGGAGCTGGCGGCCCGGTTCGGCACCCGCCCGCTCGCCGGCGCGGTCGCCGCGGCGGCCGCCGCGGCCGAGGAGGGGGTCGTCGCGACGGCGCGCGTCGCCGAGCTCTGGCGGCGGGCGGCGGATCGCGCACCCTCGCCGGCGCCGGCGCTCGGGAGCGTCTATCGCCTCCCCGAGCTCGCGGCGACCCTGCGGCGGATCGCCGAGGAGGGGCCCGACGCGCTCTACCGCGGGCCGGTGGCGGCCGCGATCGCGGCGCACACCTGGCTCTCCGAGGCCGACCTCGCGGGCCACCGCTCGGACTGGGTCGAGCCGGTGAGGCGCGCCTACCGGGACGTCGAGGTCTGCGAGCTCCCGCCGGGCGGGCAGGGCGCGGCGGCGCTCGTCGCGCTCGGGATCCTCGAGGGTCTCGAGCTAGGGCTGCACGGCGAGATCGAGGCGGTGAAGGTCGCACTCGACTGGGCCGCGAGGACGATCGCGGACGATCCGCTCGAGCTGCCCGACGTCGAGGCGCTCCGCGCGCGGATCTCGCCGGATGCGGTACTCGAGACCGAGGTCTGGCCCTCGACCGACACGACCTACCTCTGCGCCGTCGACGGCGACCGCAACGCGGTCTCCCTGATCCAGTCGACGTTCGAGGGGTTCGGCTCGGGCGTCCTCGCGGGAGGGACCGGCGTCGTGCTCCAGAATCGAGCCGCGTGCTTCCGGAACGAGCCGGGACACCCCAACTGCCTCGCGCCCGGGAGACGCCCGTTCCACACGATCATCCCGGGGCTCCTGCTCGCCGGCGGCGGGCTGCTGGGGCCGTTCGGGATCATGGGCGGCCCGATGCAGGCGCAGGCGCACGTCCAGGTCGTCCGGCATGTCGTCGACGGCGGGCTCGACCCGCAGGGCGCCCTCGACGCGCCCCGCTTCTGCGTGACCGGCGGGCGGCGCGTGCTGGTCGAGCCGGGCCTCGAGGCGGCGGTGCCCGGGCTGCGGGAGCTCGGTCACGACGCGGCGGTCGACGTCGCTCCGGGCAGGTTCGGCGTCGGCCAGATGATCCTCACGCTCGGCGACGGCCTGATCGGCGGCTCCGACGGCCGCGGCGACGGCTACGCCGCGGGCGTGTGAGCCGCGTCGGACGCGGGCAGCTCAGCCGGCCCGCGGCGGGACGGGCGAGGTGTCGGGCTCGTCGCCCTCGGCGGTGAAGCTCGGCGAGTACTCCCGGTCCATGAGCGGGCTCGAGAGGACGAAGTCGGCCGTCGCCCGGTTGCAAGCGATCGCGATGTTGTAGACGACGGCGATCCGCAGGAGTGCCTTCACGTCGACGTCGTGGGGATGTGGCTCGAGCGGGTCCCAGAAGAAGATCACCGCGTCGATCCGGCCCTCCGCGATCGCGGCGCCGACCTGCTGGTCGCCTCCGAGCGGCCCGCTCAGGAACCGGTGGACCGGCAGCCCGAGCTCCTCTGCGACCATCGTCCCGGTCGTCCCGGTCGCGTAGAGGTCGTGCCGGGCGAGCGTGCCGCGGTTGAACTTCGCCCAGGCGAGCAGATCGGCCTTGCGATTGTCGTGTGCGATCAGCGCTATCTGCTTCCGCACCCCGACCGGCTCGTCCCGTGTCGCCATTCCGCCCCCTGTCGTTGGTCGTGGCCGTCCGCCCGGAGTGTGCGCACGGCTGCACGAGGTCGAGCTGAACGCTAGCCGCGGGCGCGGCTCGCGTCCCGGCCGACGCGGAACTGCCACCCGCTGGTCACGACCCCCGCACCTCGACGGAGCCCCGTCACCGGATCGTCACCCCAACGCCACCGCCCCGTCCCATCGCGGCGCGGGCCTCCCTCTACCGTGGAGAGCGGTGCCGCGAGGCGCCCCACACACGCGAGGCGGAGCGTGCTCCGCCTCCGATCAGGAGGTCGAGAGATGGCTGGGAAAACGGAGAAGGCAAGGGTCGCCGCCGAGCTCGAGGACGAGGGCACGGCCGGAGAGGTGACCCGCGAGGAGATCGAGGCGCGGGCCTACGAGATCCACCTGGCCGGCGGCGAAGGAAGCGACGTCGAGAACTGGCTCCAGGCCGAGCGGGAGCTCCTGGCCGAGCGCGAAAGCCGCCTGGAAGGCGAGCCCGAGGAGGAGGACGACGACGAGGAGGTCGAGCAGGAAGAGCTCGCCGAGCACCACGAGCACGTCGCCGCGTAGAGGCGGCGCCACGGAAGACCGGGCGGGCGGGGCTCACGCCCCGCCGCGAGCTCAGCTGCTCGAACCCGCCCAGAGGTTGATGCCCGCCTCGGTCGCATGCCGATCGATCTCGGCGAGCTCCTCGGGCGAGAGCTCGAGCCGGTCGAGCGCGGCGATGTTCGCCTCGAGCTGGTCGATCCGGCTCACCCCGACGAGCGTCGAGGTGACCCGCGGGTCGCGCAGCGTCCAGGCGAGCGCCATCTGCGCGAGCGTCTGGCCGCGGCGGCCCGCGATCTCCGAGAGCGCCCGGACGTGCCCGATCGTCTCCTCGCTCAGGAATCCCCTGCTGAACGAGCCGGGCGAGGCCGCGCGGGAGCCCGCGGGGATCCCGTCGAGGTAGCGGTCGGTCAGGAGCCCCTGGGCGAGCGGCGAGAAGGCGATGCAGCCGACCCCGAGCTCGCCGAGGGTGCCGAGCAGCTTGGGCTCGATCCAGCGGTTGAAGAGCGAGTAGGAGGGCTGGTGGATGAGGAGCGGCGTCCCGAGCGAGCGCAGGATCGCAGCCGCCTCGCGCGTGCGCTCGGCCGAGTACGACGAGATGCCGGCGTAGAGCGCCCTGCCGCTTCGCACGGCCGTGTCGAGCGCCCCCATCGTCTCCTCGAGCGGTGTCTCCGGGTCGAAGCGGTGCGAGTAGAAGATGTCGACGTAGTCGAGCCCGAGGCGCGCGAGCGACTGGTCGAGCGAGGCGAGCAGGTACTTGCGGGAGCCCCGGTCGCCGTAGGGCCCCGGCCACATGTCGTAGCCCGCCTTCGTCGAGACGACGAGCTCGTCGCGGTAGGCCCCGAGGTCCTTGCGCAGGGCCCTGCCGAACGTCTCCTCGGCCGACCCGTAGGGGGGTCCGTAGTTGTTGGCCAGGTCGAAATGGGTGACGCCGAGGTCGAACGCGCGCCTGAGGATCGCCCTGCTCTCCTCGAAGGGGCGGTCGCCGCCGAAGTTCTGCCAGAGCCCGAGCGAGATCGCCGGCAGCTCGAGGCCGCTGCGCCCGCTGCGGCGGTAGCGCATGCGCTCGTACCGGGTTCCGTCCGCCACGTACGCCATCACGAGAGGGTAGGCGAAGAAACGCCCGCGCGCCGGGCCGAGCCGCCTTCCTAGCGCCGGTCGGAGTCGGAGGCCCGGACGTGGACCAGGGTCTCGGCGACCGGGGGCTTCGCGACCCGGCCCGCCTGCGGCGGGGGGCCGAGCTCGCCGGCGTCGTCGTGGACGTAGCGCGTGCCGCGCGACCAGGACGCCGCGGCGGCCGCGAGGCAAGCGACGATCGCGAACAGGAACGCCTCGTGGAGCCCTCGCTGGAAGGGCGCGCTGATCAGCCCCGGGAAGAAGCCGCGGCCGGTCAGCGCGGCGCTGTTCGCGGCGCTCAGGTGCGCCAGGGCATGCGGCCCGACGAGCGCCTTGACCGGGTCGTAGCCGAGGAACGCCGCGAACAGGACCGAGACGGGCGGGAGCGCGGCGGCGTGGTGTGCCGCGGCGGGCGAGACGCCGTGGGCCACGAGCCCCGCCGTGAGCGCCCGCGAGAGCGAGCCGGAGAGGCCGAGGATCATCAGCGTGAAGAAGATGCCGATCGAGAGCACCTGGGCGGAGTTCTGGAAGGTCTGGTTCATGCCCCCGCCGGCGCCGCGATGCTGCTCGGGCAGGCTGTTCATCACCGCCGCCCGGTTCGGGGAGGCGAAGGCGCCCATCGAGAGCCCCATCAGGAGCAGGACGGCCGCGAAGGCCGGGTAGCCGAAGTCGATCGGCAGCCGCTCGAGCAGGACGAAGCCGAGCGCCGACCCGAGCATCCCCCCGGTCGCGAACGGGCGGGCCCCGTAGCGGTCGGAGAGGAAGCCGGACGCGGGGCCCGCGAGCAGGAACCCGAGGGTCAGCGGCAGCATCGAGATCCCGGCCCAGAGCGGGGTCGAGGCGAAGTCGTAGCCGTGGCGGGGGAGCCAGATGCCCTGGAGCCAGATGATCAGCATGAACATCAACCCACCGCGGGCGACGGCGGCGAGGAAGCTGGCCGAGACGCCGAAGGTGTAGGCCCTGATCCGGAACAGCGACAGCCGGAACATCGGGTCCTCGACGCGCCGCTCGACGAGCACGAAGGCGGCGAGCAGCGCCGCGCCCGCGACCAGCGCCCCGATCACGAACGGGCTCGTCCAGCCGGTCGGCCGGCCGGCATAGGGACGGATGCCGTAGGTGATCCCGATCATGACGAGGACGAGGCCGAGCGCGAAGGTCAGGTTGCCGAGCCAGTCGATCCGGGCGTGCCGGCGCACGCCCCGCTCCTCGAGCTTCAGGTACGACCAGACGGTCCCGAAGAGGCCGAACGGCACCGAGACGAGGAAGATCAGGCGCCAGTTGATCGGCGCCAGGACGCCGCCGAGCACGAGGCCGATGAACATGCCGCTGATCCCGACCACGTTCGTGATCCCGAGCGCCAGCCCGCGCTGGTTCGCCGGGAACGCGTCGGTCAGGATCGCCGCCGTGTTCGCGAGCAGGAACGCCGCGCCGATCCCCTGGACGATCCGGAAGACGATCAGGTAGTCGGCGCCGGCGGAGCCGGTCAGCCAGTCGACGGTCAGCAGCAGCGAGGCGAGCGTGTAGATGACGAAGCCGCCGTTGTACATCCGCACGCGCCCGTACATGTCGCCGAGGCGCCCGAAGCCGACCACCAGCACGCTCGTGACGACGAGGTAGCCGAGGATCATCCAGAGCAGGTAGAAGCTGTTGCCGGGGAGCAGCGGATCCAGCTTGATGCCCCGGAAGACGTCCGGCATCGAGATCAGCATGATCGAGGCGTCGATCGTCGCCAGCAGCATCGCCAGCGTCGTGTTCGAGAGCGCCACCCACTTGTACGCCACTGCCCTCCGAGCCTCCGTCTTTCGCCGGGAACGATCAACAGTTAGCCTGAACAGGTTACCTGCATACCTCGGCGATGCCGACTATCATCGTCCCGTGTCGTCCGAGAGCGAGGTCGCGCGGACCGCGGGTGAGCTCCGCGTGGTGATCAGCCGCCTCGTCCGCCGCCTGCGCGCCGAGCACACCTTCTCGATCTCGCACGCAGCCGTGCTCGGGCGGCTCGACCGCGAGGGCGCCCGCACGGCGAGCGCGCTCGCGACGGCGGAGCGCGTGCGGCCGCAGTCGATGGCCCAGACGATCGCCGAGCTCGCCGCCGACGGCCTGGTGACGCGCCGCCTCGACCCCGACGACGGCCGCCAGACCCTGATCGAGCTGAGCGAGCTCGGCCGGGAGACGCTCGAGCGGGAACGGGCCCGCCGCGACGGCTGGCTCGCCGCCGCCATCTCCGAGGGTCTGACCCCGGACGACCAGGAGCTGATCGCGCGGGCGATCCCGCTGCTCGACCGGCTCGCCGACTCCTGACTGCACTGGCAGGTCACCGTGTTCCCGACCGAGCGGTCGCGAGCTGCTCGTCCGGGCCCAGGGATCGCTCTCTCGAGCGATCGGCGGGTGTCTACAACTCGACCGTCGAGCGCTCTGCGTCCGAGCGGATTGCCGCCGTGAAGAGGCGATGCGTCAGCGCCGCCTCACCGGGGGTCGCGCAGTAGAAGGGCTGGCGCATCCCGTCGCGGCCGTGGGCGAGCTCGTCGCAGAAGGCGGCCCACATCTGCTGGACGGCGTCGGAGAAGCCGGACTCGAAGATCGCGCCGGTGATCGTCGGGTAGGCCGACTGGGAGCCGAGGTCGCTGACGCGCCACTCCTGCGGCCCGCCCGGGACGTACTCCATCCGGCGCAGCGTCTTCGGCAGCTTGGTCGTGTAGGCGATGGAGCCCTCGGTGCCGTCGATCTCGATCGCCCACGTGTTCGTCTCGCCGGGGGCGATCCGCTTGGTCTCGATCCGCAGCGGGAACGTCGAGCCAGCGTCCTCGGCCTCGCAGAGCATGACGGCGTTGTCCCAGGTGTCGCACGGCAGGAGCCTGCCGTCCGGGCCCGGCCGCTCGCGGACGACGTTCGAGAGGATCGCGCGGACGTTCAGCGGCGCCCAGCCGGCCCGGAGCGGCAGATGGAGCGCGTGCATGCCGAGATCTCCCATGCAGCCGTACTCGCCGTTCCAGGCGGCGACGCGCTTCCAGTTGAGCTGCTTTCCCGGATCGAGGTCGCTCGAGTGGAGGAACAGGGAGCGGACCTCGAGCACGCGGCCGAAGCCGCGGCCGGCGATGAAGCGCCAGACCTCCTGGCCGCCGGGGTAGAACGGCAGCTCCGAGGAGCAGCGGACGAGGAGCTCCGGGTGCTCGCCGGCGGCGCGGACGATCGCCTCGTTCGCCGCCAGGTCGATCCCGAACGGCTTCTCGCCGAGGAGGTGCTTGCCCGCCGCGAGAGTCGCGACGCAGACCTCCTCGTGCAGGTTGTGGGGAACGGCGCAGTACACGACCTCGATCGACGGGTCGGCGAGCAGCTCGCGGTAGTCGGCGACGAGCCGGGGCGGCGGGTCGAGGCGCTCGTACCAGGCGAGCACCGCCGGGCTCGTGTCGCAGACCGCCGCGAGCTCCGGGCGCACGCCGAGGTCGGCCAGGTGGATCCAGCGGGCGGCCGCGCTCGCGAACTCGCGGCCCATCAGGCCCCCGCCGACGACGCCGACGCGCACGACCCGCTCAGCCATGGACGATCGCCATCAGCCTGCGGGTGATCCCGGACGGGTCGGCGTGCTGGATCACGTTGCGCCCGTAGACGATGCCGGCGGCGCCGCCGGCCATCAGCTCGGCGGTCTTCCGGAGCAGCTCCTCCTCGGGCAGGCGGCCCCCGCCGCGCGCCAGCACCGGTACCCGGCCGGCGATCTCGATCACGCGCGGCCAATCGGCGGCCTCGTCGGTCGGGTCGCACTTGATCACGTCGGCGCCGAGCTCGACGGCCTGGCGGACGAGCGGGACGATCTTCGCCGGATCGCCGTCGGCGCCGTAGCCGCGCTCGCCCGGCTCGAAGACGAGCGGCTCGACCATCAGCGGCAGGGCATAGCGGGTGCAGGCCGCGCGGAGCGCCGTCACGTTCCGGACGCACTGATGGTGGACCTCCGGCTCGCCGGGGATCTCGAGCAGGTTCGCGCACACGCAGGCGGCGTCGAGGCGCACGGCCTGCTCGGCGGCATCCGCGATCAGCTCGTTGAACAGGTGGCGGGACGGCTCGGCGCCGTAGACGTTGCCGACGTCGACGCGCAGGACGAGGGCGGGCTTGGGGCGCGGCAGGCGCTGCAGCAGCGGTGCCTGGCCGGGTGAGAGCTGGATCGCGTCGGGGCCGGCGGCGACCAGCGTCGCGATCGCGGACTCCAGGTCCTCGATCCCGGCCAGGAACGTCTCCTCGCCGAAGAAGCCGTGGTCGACGGCGATGTCGAAGCACTTCCCGTCCGCCGCGAACAGGCGGTTCAAGCGTGGGTTCATCTGACCTCCTCGAGTCCTGCGAGCCGGAGTGTGCGGGGAAGGTCGGCAACGCCCTCGGCGGCGCCGACCGCGGTCGTCGCGAGCGCCCCCGCGGCGTTCGCGATGCGCGCGCACTGCTCGAGCGGCCGGCCGGCGAGCCTGGCGAACAGGAAGCCGGCGGCGAAGGCGTCGCCGGCGCCGGTGCTGTCGACGGTCGCGACGGCGTACCCGGGAACTTGTCCCTCGAAGCCGTCGCCGGCTACGAAGCAGCCCGCGGGCCCGAGCGTGATCGCGACGGTGCCCGCTCCGAGCTCGCGCAGCCGGGCCGCGGCCCGTGCAGGCTGCTGCTCGCCCGAGATCGCGAGCGCCTCGGCGAGGCCCGGCGTGATCAGGTCGCAGTGCGGCAGCGCGGGCAGCACCAGCCCCCAGTTCCCGTCGGCGTCGAACACGGTGTCGAGCGAGGTGTGGATCCCCCGCCGGCGCGCCTCCGCGAGGAGCGCGGCGGTCGGCTCCCCGTCGAGCGCGTCGAGGACGAGCGCGCCGGCGACATGGAGGGCCCGGCCGGCGAAAGGCGTCTCGCCGAGCTCGCCGGCGCCGATCGCGGCGTTCGCCCCCTTGACGTGCAGGAAGGTGCGCTCGCCCGCGCCGTCGACTAGCACCGCGCTGGCCGAGGTCGGCACGCCGGGGTCGCGCAGCACCCCGCCCGCCTCGACTCCGCGCTCGGCCAGGAGCCCGACGACGAAGTCGCCGAAGACGTCCGCCCCGACCTTCCCGACCGCCGAGGCGCGCAGGCCGAGCCTGGCGAGGGCGGTCGAGGTGTTCAGCGCGCAGCCGCCGCCCCGCAGCGTGATCGCGTCGACGAGCCCGAGCGTCCCCCGCTCGGGGAGTGCGTCGACCGGCCGCACGATCACGTCGGCCACGAGGATCCCCAGGCAGACGACGTCCATGCGCGCAGCTTGCCACCCCGCTTCGGGCGCCGTCGGGCGGGCCGGGGTCGGCGCGCCCGGCCCGCCGCTCCCGCCGTTCAGGACGAGGTGTCGCCGGCGGCTGCGGCCTTGACCTCCTTGGCGCTCTCCGGGTCGACCTCGCGCTTCTCGACCTTGTCCGCGCTTCCGAGCGTCTTGTCGACCTCGTCGGCCCACTGCTCCTCGAACAGCGCGACGATCGCCGAGGAGTTCAGCGGCAGCACCTCCTCGACGTCCGCCTTGATCACCTCCTTGCGCCCGTGCGAGTACAGGCCGCCGAGCCCGGCGCCGACGCCGGCGCCGACGACCGCGCCGGCGAGCAGCGAGGGCGGGAAGATCAGCCCGACGACGAGCCCGCCGACCGCCCCCCAGCCGAGGCCGGTGCGGGTGGCGTGCGTCTCGTCGTCGACGTGGATCTCCCCGTCGAACTTGCGGCTCAGGAGAACGAGGCCGTCGATCTTGATCTCGCCCTCGTCGGCCAGTGCCTTGATCGCGTCCCAGTCGTTCCGGGCCGCGTCCGGGTCGGCGTAGACCGCGATGTAGAGATCGACCGGTGCATCATCAGTGGGTGCCATCTGGCTCCTCCGTGTTCGTTGACCGTTCGCAAGAAGATCGCTCCCCTCACCCGCCGCCAAGCCTTCCACATCCGCCGCACATCCCGCCGGCTCGACGACCACCCGCGCCGACCGGCTGGCGCTAGGCTTGTCCGGGAGTTCCGGATGGCCTCGACGAGGAGTCGTGAAGCGATGCGCTCCTTCCCATACTGGCTCCTGGTCGCCGGGAGCGTTGCCGCGTTGACGCTCGCCCCGGCCGGGGGCGGAGCCGCCGCGGCCGGCCCGTGCGCCCGCGGAAGCAGCCTCTACGTCGCCGCCCACGAAGACGACCCGCTGCTCTTCATGCTGCCCGACATCGGCCACGACGTCGACGCGCGCCGCTGCGTGCGCGTGGTCATCCTCACCGCCGGCGACGCGGGGCTCGGCCAGGCCTACTGGCAGGACCGCGAAGCCGGTCTGGCCGCCGCCCTCGCCGTCCTCGCCGGGCTGCCAGACCGGTGGCGCCTGCGCGATGCCGGGATTCCGGGCCACCCGGCCCCGCTGTACACCCTGACGCGCAACCGCCGGGTGAGCCTCGTGTTCCTGCAACTGCCCGACGGAAGATTCGACGGCAGCGGGTTCGGCGGCCGTGGCAGCCTGAAGCAGCTGTGGGAGGGAACCATCCCGACGCTGACCAGCCTGAGCGTCAGCCCTGCGAGCGCGGGCTACCGCCCCTCGAGCTACCCCAGGCAGGGCCTCATCGAGGCCCTCCGCGGGTTGATGGTCCGTTCGAAACCCGACACGATCGGCATCCAGGACTACGTCGGCTCCGTCGACGGCAGCGGAGACCATTCCGACCATCGGGCCGGGGCGCGCTTTGCCCTCGCCGCAGCCCAGGCCTACGGCGGCCCGGCAAGGCTCGTCGGGTACCTCGACTACCAGATCCTGGCGTACAGCCCGAACGTCAGCGCCGAGGATGCCGCCGGCAAGCAGGCGGCGTGGTTTGCCTACGCGCCCCACGACCTGCTCGTCTGGGGAGGCTGCTGGAACGTCGAGACGTGCATGAGCCCGGGGAACTACGGCAACTACTGGACGCGGGAGTATCCGATCCTGCCGGCCATCCGGCTCCGCCCGGAGACGTCCCACCACGCTCGACGCGACCCCTCGGGTCACTAGCTCCGCCCTGCTCGCGCCGCGGCGGGTCGAAGCCGTGAAGTCAACGTTTGTTGACATAACGCGGCGAAGCGCAGACAATGAGGACCGTGAAGTCGATGATCCTGAAGGAGTTCCGCGAGCTCCGGCGCGATCGCCGGACGCTCGCGATGCTGGTCGTGCTGCCGGTGCTGCTCCTCGTGATCTTCGGCTACGCGGCGAACTTCTCCGTCTCGACGCTCCGCACCGCGGTCGTCGGTCCGGGGGCAGCCACGACGCGGCTGCCGGCTCCCTTCGACGTCGTCTCGGTGGATCCGGGCGCAGGCAGCGCCCGGGCGCAGGCCGACCTGCGGGACGGCGCCGCCACGGTCGTCATCGACACCAGCACCTCGCCGCCGACAGCCTGGGTGAACGGCGCCGACCTGTTCGCCGCGCAGGCCGCGGTCGGCGTGCTGGCAAGAGCCGGGATCGCCGACCCGAAGATCCTCTTCAACCCCGACCTGAAGACGTCGTGGTACATGGTGCCGTCGGTGATCGGGCTCATCCTGACCTTCATCGGAACGGTGATCACCAGCATCGGCCTCGTCCGTGAACGCGAGGCCGGAACGCTCGAGCAGCTGGCGGTCATGCCGCTCAGGCCGACGGACGTGATCGGCGGCAAGATCGCGCCGTACTTCGTCCTCGCCGGGATCGACCTGATCCTGGTCACGCTGCTCGGGGTCGGATTGTTCGGGGTGCCGTTCAACGGCAGCGTGCTCGTCTACGCGGCCGGCGCGGCGCTCTTCCTGTTCGCCGTGCTCGGTCTGGGCATGCTCGTCTCCACGCTCTCCAGGACCTCCGGGCAGGCGATCCAGGGCGCGATCCTCGTGCTGCTGCCGCAGGTGCTCCTCTCCGGGATGATCTTCCCCCTAGCCGCGATGCCGTGGGCGGTGCGCTGGCTCGGGTACTGCCTGCCGCTGACCTACTTCACCGCGATCAGCCGAGGCGTGATGCTTCGCGGGGCGCCGCTCTCCTCGCTCTGGCCACCGCTGGCCGTGCTCGCCGTGATGGCCGTCGGGATCTTCACCCTCGCTGTCCTGCGTTTCCGGCGCGATCTCGCGCCCGCGCGCAGCGCCCGTCTCCCGTCCGCGAGCCCCGAGCCGGCCACGGGTGCCTGAGTCGACGGCAGCCTGGGGGCTCCGCGACGTCGGCGTCCGCTTCGACGGCCGGACCGTCCTCGACAACGTGACCCTTCCGGTCACGCCGGGCGAGGTCGTGGCCGTGGTCGGCGGAGACGGCGCGGGCAAGACCACCGCGTTGCGCGTCCTCACACGCCGCGTCGAGCCCGGCGCGGGCAGCGTGCACGGGCCCGGCGTGGCCGAGATCGGGTACCAGGCGGCCGCCTCCGGCACCTGGGCACAGCTCACCGTCGACGAGAACCTCGACGTGGTCGCGGGCGCCTACCGCCTCGATCGCGACCGCGAGCGGGCGACCCGGGCCCGGCTCCTCGAGGCGTCGGGGCTCGCCCGGGCCCGCTCGCGGCTTGCCTCCGAGCTCTCCGGCGGCATGCGCCAGAAGCTCGGCTTCTGCATGGCGATGCTCCACGAGCCCGCCCTCCTCGTCCTCGACGAGCCGTCGACCGGGATCGACCCGGTCAGCCGCGTCGAGCTCTGGCGGCTCGTCTCCGCCGCCGCGGCCGACGGAGCCGCAGTCGTCGTCAGCACCACCTACCTCGACGAGGCCGAACGCGTGCATCACGTCCTCGTGCTCGACGCGGGCGTCCCGTTGCTGTCGGGCACCCCGGCCGAGGTCGTCGTCGGGGCACCGGGCACCGTGACCGCGGTCTCGGCGGCAGGCGACCCGGCGCGATCCTGGCGCCGGGGGCAGCAGCTGCGGCAGTGGCATCCGGGGCCGGCCCGCCCCGGCGACGAGGTCGTCACCCCGGACATGGAGGATGCCGTCGTGGCCGCGGCCCTGCAGCGGCGGCAGGCAGGCGACCAGCCGGGGGAGCCCGGCGAGCACCTCCCGCTTCCGAGGCCGCGCCACCGGGCCCTGGACGGCGAGCTCGCCCGCGCCGACGCCGTCACCCGCAGCTTCGCCGACATCGTCGCGGTGGAGGCCGTCGACCTGCGCGTGGAGGCCGGCGAGATCGTCGGCCTGATCGGCGCGAACGGGGCAGGCAAGACCACCCTGATCCGCATGCTGCTCGGCGTTCTCGCCCCGAGCGCGGGCGCGGTCCGGCTGTTCGGGCAGGAGCCCTCTCGGGAGACCCGCCGGCGGCTCGGTTACGTGCCGCAGGGGCTCGGCCTCTACGGCGACCTGACCCTCGAGGAGAACCTCGCCTTCGTGAACAGCGTCTACGGCAGCGACGCCGACCTGCCCTCCGTCCTGCGGCCGAGGGCCGCGGACCTGACCGGAGCCGCCGGTCTCGGGCGCCAGCGCCAGCTCGCCTTCACCTGCGCGCTCGCCCACGAACCCGACCTGCTCGTGCTCGACGAGCCCACCTCCGGCGTCGACCCGATCGCGCGCGCCCGCCTCTGGGACACGGTCCACGAGCAGGCCGACCTGGGCGTCGGCGTCCTGGTCAGCACGCACTACATGCAGGAGGCCGAGCAGTGCGACCGGCTCGTCCTGATGAACCTCGGCCGGGTCGTCGCAGCGGGAGGCCTCGACGAGATCATCGGCAAGACGACCGCGGTGCAGGTCGAAACCGAGCGCTGGGGAGCCGCATTCGCCGCGCTCGATTCGCACGGGCTGCCGGTCTCGCTCTCGGGCACCCGCGTCCGAGTCGCCGACACCGACCCGGCGACAGTGCAGTCGGTGCTGGCCGGGGCGCAGGTGAGCGCCGACGTCCGCACGGTGCGCGCGACGCTCGAGGAGACCATGACCGTGATCAGCCGCGGCGGTCCGGCCTCCGCCGCCTCATGAGCCGGGACGGAGAGTCCCGGTCTCCGGGAGCGACGCGTGGCCGGACCGGCCGGCGCCCCGGATCGGAAAGCTCGCGGGCGGCGATTCTCGACGCGGCCCGGCAGGTGTTCGCGGAGGTCGGCTACGAGCGGGCGACCATCCGGGCGATCTCGGCCCGGGCCGGGGTCGACCCGGCGCTGATCTACCGTTTCTTCGCGAGCAAGTCGGAGCTCCTTCGGGCGACGCACGTGCTCCCGATCGACCCGAACGAGGTGTTCCAGGCCCTCGTCGAGAACCCCGGCGACGAAGGACGGGCGCTCGTGGCGCGGGTGCTCCTCCTCTGGCGGCAGCCGAAGGTGCGCGAGCAGTTCACCGCGCTCCTGCGCTCCGCGGTGTCCCACGACCAGGCCAGGCAGGCGCTCCGCGACCTGCTCACGCGCGAGCTCGTGCGGCGGCTCGAGGCCCACGCCGCCGACGACACGGCGCCGCTCCGGGCGGGGCTCGTCGCCTCGCAGCTGGCCGGGCTCGGGATGACGCGGTTCGTGATCGGGATCGAGCCGATCGTCTCGGCAAGCGACGAGCAGATCATCGCCGCGGTGGGGCCGACGATCCAGCGCTACCTCACCGGCCCGCTCGCCTGAGGATGTCGCCGCCGTGAGCGAAGCCCGCGGAGGAGCCGTTCGTTCCTCTGTGCGAGGGAGCGGCGCCTATACTTCCGTGGCGAACGCGGCGCGCTCACGGCCGTCGGATCCCTACCTGGGCGTCCCAAGCTGCGCGCCGTCCCCCAAACGAGGAGAGATCATGGCAGCCGGTCCTGTCGACGTATACATCATTGGCTTTCCGGGCAACAAGTTCAGCGGCCGGATCGCCCCGGCGATCACGGAGCTCGTGGACAACGGCACGATCCGAGTGCTCGATCTGCTGTTCGTGACGAAGGACGCGGACGGCCTGGTGACGACGATTGCAGCGGAGGACATCGACGAGGAGGGCGCGGCCTTCCTCGCGATCGACATCACGGAGCCGGGTGCGCTGGGTGACGAGGATGCCGAGGAGGTCGGCGACGACCTCGAGCCCAACAGCTCGACGCTTCTGATCGCGTTCGAGAACCTCTGGGCCGGGAAGCTCGTCGACGCCCTCCAGGCTGCCGACGCCGTGGTGATCGATTCCATCCGGATCCCTGTCGACGTCGTGCAGGCCGCGCTCGGCGCCAGTTAGACCCCTTCCACTTCGAGATCGAGAGGTAACGACATGGGACTCTTACGCATGGCCGCCCGCACCGCCGTCGTGGCGGGGACGGCTACCGCCGTGTCTGGTCGCGTGCAGCGCCGCCAGGCCGCCAGGTACGAACAGCAGGACGCCCAGCAGTACCAGCAGGAGGCGCCGCCGCCCGCGGAGCCCGTGGACGACACGAGCTCGAAGCTCCAGGAACTGGCGCAGCTTCACGCCCAGGGCGTGATCACCGACGAGGAGTTCGCGGCCGCCAAGGCCAAGGCGCTCGGAATCTGACCGGCCCGTCCGTGTCGCGGTGAGGCAGGTCGAGGCCTACTCGCAGCTGGCGGCGGTCTACGACGAGATCGTTGTAGACCGCCGCCACGACCACCTGGCCTCGTTCCTCGACGGGCTCTGGGGCGCCGACCCGGAAGGCGTACGGTCCGTGCTCGATCTCTGCTGCGGGACCGGCCTGCTCGCAGGGGAACTGATCGGCCGCGGCTACCGCGTCGTCGGCATCGACGCGTCCGAGGCGATGCTGGCGCTCGCCCGCGAACGGCTCGGCCCCGACACGCCCTTGAGCTGCATGTGCCTCCCCGACCTGGCTGTCGAGGGTGTCTTCGACGCTGTGGTCTCCACGTTCGACGGGCTGAACTACCTCACTCCGGACGAGCTGCGCTCGACGCTGGCCGCGACCGCCCTCCGGCTTCGGCCGGCCGGGTGGCTCGTCTTCGACCTGCACACCGACGCGATGATGGACTTCACCATCTCCAACCCCGTCGTGGCGGGCCATTCGGACGGGAACGACTTCGTGATCCGCAGCGTCGTCGATCCCGCCGCGCGCACGTGCGACACGAGAATCGAGCTCGGGCGCCCCGGTAACGGCGACGCCTTCAGCGAGCAGCACCGGCAGTACTTCCACGTGGATGCGGACGTCCGTGCGGCCCTCCGCGACGCGGGCTTCACGGTGACCGCGGTCACGGGGGGTTACAGCCACAACCCGCCGGACGAATCGACCCTGAGCGCGACCTGGACCGCGCGGCGGAGCTCGTTCAGGGGTCAGACCCCTTAACAAGCGGCCCGGCATGACTGCGGGGGTCAGACCCCCGCCGTGGTCGCGGGGTCAGTTGCGGGGTCAGACCCTGGCGCTCCGGCGGGTTCGTCGATCGCGGGAAGAGGCGATCCTCGCCGATCGTCGCCGGCACCCGGCCCGGCCGGCGCCGTCGACGGCGTGCGGGCGGGTCTCTCCCGGACATCGGCCCGCCGGATCGGCGGCGGCTGCGGGATAGTTCCCCTGATGGGAGTCGTCGTTCAGCCTGCAGGGACCGTGACGCTCGTGTTCACGGACATCGTGGGATCGACCAGGCTGCTGTCGGAGCTCGGGCCGGAGGACTACCGCGAGGCGCTCGGCGTGCACCGGCGCGCGGTGCGCGAGGCGTTCGGCCGGCACGGAGGGTACGAGGTCGACTACGAGGGGGACGCCTTCTTCTACGCGTTCGTGACCGCGGGCGAGGCGGCGAGGGCGGTGGCCGAGGCGCTGACGGCGCTCGAGCCGGGGCCGATCCGGATCCGCGTCGGGGTGCACACCGGCGAGCCGATCGTCGACCCTCCGAAGTATGTCGGCCTGGACGTTCACAGGGCCGCGAGGATCATGGCCGCGGCCGGAAGCGGCCAGGTGCTGCTCAGCCAGACGACCCGCGACCTCCTCGACGACTCGTTCGTCGTCCGCGACCTGGGCGAGCACCGGCTCAAGGACATGAGCGGGCCGCAGCGGCTCTACCAGCTCGGCGAGGGCGACTTCCCCGCCCCGAAGACCCTGTACCGGACGAACGTGCCCGTCGCCGTCACGGCCTTTCTCGGCCGGGTGCGCGAGCTCCAGGAGCTGAGCACGCTTCTCGGCGAGGGCGTCCACCTGCTCACCCTGACGGGCCCGGCGGGGACGGGGAAGACCCGGCTCGCGCTCCAGGCGGTCGCGGAAAGCGCGGATTCCTTCCCGGACGGGGTCTGGTGGGTACCCCTGGCGCCCGTTCGCGACGCGGGTCTCGTGCTCTCGCTCGTCGCGCAGGCGGTCGACGTGCGCGAGGAGCCGGGGGTCGAGCTGGAACGGACGCTGGCGGCGGCACTCACCGGAAAGCGGTCGCTGCTTCTCCTCGACAACGCCGAGCATCTGCTCCCGGGTTGTGCGGACGCCGTGGCGCACCTCGCGTCCGTGCCGGGGCCGACGATCGTCGTCACGAGCCGGGAGCGGCTCCAGCTGGCCGGCGAGCACGTCTACCCCGTCCCGACGCTCGACCGGCCCGACGGCGTCACGCTGTTCGCGGCGAGAGCCGCGGCGGTCGGGTCGGAACCGGGCCCTGCGGCCGTGGTGGAGCAGCTCTGCGCCCGCCTCGACGACCTGCCGCTGGCGATCGAGCTCGCCGCGGCCCGGACGGTCGTCCTCTCCCCCGACCAGATCCTCGCGCGGCTTGCCGGGCGGCTCGACCTGCTCCGGGCCGCCCGCGACGTCGACCCCCGCCAGCAGACTCTGCGGGCGACGATCGAATGGTCGTACGAGCTGCTGGACGCCGAGGAGCGGACGCTCTTCGCCCGCTTTGCCCTCTTCGCCGGCGGCTGCACCCTCGAGGCCGCCGAGAGCGTCTGCGACGCGGCCATCGACACGCTCGCCTCCCTGATCGACAAGAGCCTGCTCCGCCGAACCGGCGGCCGCTACTGGATGCTCGAGACGATCCGTGAGTATGCCGCCGAGCAGCTCGAGCGCTCGCCGGACGTCGAGCTCCGCAGCCGCTGGGCCTCCCACTACCTCGAGCTCGCCGAACGGGCGGAGCCGGAGCTCTGGAGCTCCGAGCAGAAGCACTGGCTCGGCGTGCTCGACGCCGAGCACGCGAACGTCCGCGCCGTTCTCGCCTGGGCGCTCGAGCACCACGAGGACGAGATCGCCCTACGCCTGAGTGCGGCGCTGGAGCCGTTCTGGGAGGCGCGCGGGCATATCGACGAGGGCCAGCGCCTGATGTCGGAGGCGCTTCGGCGCGGCGGGCGCAAGGCCGCCGCCGCCCGTGCCAAGGCGCTGTTCGGGTACTCGCGGCTGATCGGAATGCGCTCCGACCCGCTCCGGGAGAAGGAAGCACTCGAGGAGGCGGTGGAGCTCGCACGCGAGGCGCAGGCAACGCGGGAGCTCATCTTCTCGCTCACCCACCTCGGCACGGTCGTCGGCGAGCTCGGCGAGCTGGATCGCGCCACCGCCCTGCACGAGGAGGCCCTGACCCGGGCCCGGGCCCGCGACGACCCGTGGCTGACGGCCATGGTGCTCAACAACCTCGGCTGCAGGCTTCTCCTGCTGGGCGACTCGAGCGGCGCCGGGCCCCTGATCGACGAGAGCCTCGAGCTCCGGCGATCGCTCGGCGAGCAGCGCGGGATCGCGGTGACCCTGTTGAGCCGGGCGGAGCTGGCGATCGTCGAGCGGGACTACGGGACCGCTGCCGCGGCGCTTGCCGAGGCGCTCCCCCTCGCCAGGGAGATCGGCCATCGCGAGATCGAGGCGCTGGCGCTGTGCGAGCTCGGGATCGTGCGCCTGCTCGAGAACGATCCTGCCGGAGCCGGGAGTGAGCTCGCCGGGTCACTGACGACGTGGAAGGAGCTCGGCCTGCCGGAGCGCGCGGCCCCCTGTGTCGCCGGCTTCGCCGCTCTCGCCCAGCTCACCGGGAGCCCCCGCCGGGCGGCGAGGCTCTGGGGTGCGGCGGACGCGCTCACCGACGCTGCGGGGACTCCGCGCCCGCCCGAGGCAAGGCCGCTCTACGAGTGCTTCCTGCCCGCGACCCGGGCGGCGCTCGACGAGGTCACGTTCGCCTCCGAGGCCGGCGCCGGCGGGAGGATGAGCTTCGAGGACGTGGTGGCGCTCGCAGCCTCCGTCCACCGGCCGGTCGCCGGCGACGCAGAGGCCGGCGAGCCCCCGGGCGGCTGACCCGAGCGCCTCGGGGCGGGACGCCTCGCGTTCGAAGACTGCACCGAGCACCCGGCGGCGAGGGCCGAGAAGGCCCGGCTCGAGCACGAACCCTTGCGGCCGGTTCGTAGCCGAGGCCCGGAACGACCGGGATCCGGGAATGCGTCGGCGGGATCGGGTGCTCCTGAACCACGCCGGCCCGGCGCGGCCCATCGGAGCTCGGCGCGCAGCTCGTCACCCGTGGGTCCTGGCGTAGGCGTTGTAGGCTGCATTCGAGGGCATGTAGGGCGGCCGGTACGTCCGGCAGGCCTGGTTTGCGGACTCGAACTTCGGCGAGCCCTGATCGATGCCGGCGGTGGCCGGGTCGGGGATGCGGCCGTCGGCGACGGGATCGGGGAAGTTCGGGACGCCGTGGCTGCGCACGCACCGGGAGTACTCCAGCGCCTGCGCTCGCACCTGCTGCACCTGGGCGGGGCTCGGCCCGCTGCCGCCGTTCGGGAGCAGGTGCTTGCAGCCACTCGAGGCCGACTGGAACCGGGAGCTGCTGACCCCGAGTTGCTGCAGGCTCTCCTTGACGAGTCCGCTCCCCTTCGGGTCGGGGTAGTTCGGCACCCCATGGGAGCGCATGCAGTGGGCGAAGGCGAGCGCTCCGTGCGGCTGCGCCGAGGCTGCCGAGGGGTTGGAGGAGGAGCTGCTGTTCCGCGTCGTGGTCGAGCCGAGCGTCGCCACGTGGCTCCCTGGCGAGCCGCCGCATGCCGTCGCCAGCAGGGAGAGGCCAGCCAGCGCGGCCAGCGCGGGGGCAAGAAGATGTGCGCGAGGCCGATCCGAGCGTGGGGCAGACGGTCTCCGCGGCCGGTCGAGGCTGCGCGCTGGTTCGGTGTACGGGTTCACGCTCTCGATGATCGCTAGGACTGCCCCAAGCCGCATGCGGCGGCTGCCCGGTCGAACGCCGGCGACCGCACGTCGATCGAGTCGGGGATCGCCAGCCACACGCCGTCGTTGCTCATGATGGCGCTGTAGCCGGTCCGTTTGGACGGAGCTGAACGCGAGGGATCGGGGAACCCCGAGATGCCATGCGCCCGCATGCACCGTGAGCTCTCGAGCATCCGGGCGACCACCCGCTGCTGCCCGGCCTGGGTCGGTTGGCCTCCGTTTGGGAGCAAGTGCCTGCAGGACTGTCGAGCGGACACGAAACGAGGCGCAGCCGGATTCAGCCCCGACTGGGAGCCCGAGATCTGGATTCCGCCACCGGCAACCTGCTTCGGGTCGGGGAAGTTCGGCACCCCGTGCGAGCGCATGCAGCGGGAGTAGGCGAGGGACGCGGCGTACTTGCCCTTCGTGGTGGCGCCGGCACTGCTCGTGGTCACTTCCGCGCATTGAAGCTGCACCACCCGGCTCCACGTGGCCCCGCCGCATGTGGACGCGAGGAAGGAGAGGCCTCCCAGGCCGGCCAGTGCGGAAGCAAGGAGCACGCGCGGCCGGCGGCGGCGCTGGGCTGACGGCCGTGCGAGGTCGGCGAACGAAGCCACGCTCTCGATGATCGCTCGGCCGGGTAACAACCGCAGGAGCGGGCGATGAACAGTCGATGAAAGCGGCCTGGCGGCCCCCTCGGCGAGCCGGGCTCGGGTGACACTGAGGAGGCGCTTTGCGGTTGTCAGACCGCGTCCAGCTTGCCGGACTCCCGGCGCGCCCGACGGCGCGCAGAGGTGTCCACGACTCACCGACGTGGAGCGCGACCGGATGCGCGAGAATGGTGCGGTATGAACCGTCGGGCCGAGGGACGCGTCACGATCTGCGACGTCGGGCCGCGGGACGGGCTGCAGAACCAGCCGATCACGCTTGCACCCGGCGTACGCGCGAAGCTCGTCGAGATGCTCGCGGCCGCCGGCGTTCCGCGCATCGAGGCCGTCGGCTTCGTCAGCCCGAAGGCGGTGCCGCAGATGGCCGGGGCGGAGGAGGTCGTCGCGGCGATCGCGCGGCGCGCCGGAGTCGTCTACGCCGGGCTCGCGCTGAACGAAAAGGGCTACGACCGGCTTCGAGCGAGCGGGCTCGACGAGGTTCACCTTGCCTTCGCGGCAACGGAGGAGTTCAACCGCCGCAACTCGAACGCATCCGTGGAGGAGAGCCTGGCGGAGGCCGAGCGGATCCTCGGGCGTGCAACCGCGGACGGCATCCGCGCGACCGTCACGATCGCCGTGGCGTTCGGCTGTCCCTTCGAGGGCGCCGTCGACCCTGGCCGCGTGGCGGAGCTCGCCGGACGGCTCGCGCGCGCCGGAGCGGCCGAGCTCGCCGTCGCGGATACCGTCGGCGTCGGCGTGCCGCGTCAGGTGCGCGACCTCGTCGGCCGGGTCGCGCAGACGGGCGTCCCGGTCGGCGTCCACCTCCACAACACCCGCAACATCGGCTTCGCGAACGCGTACGCCGCGCTCGAGGCGGGGGCGACCGTGTTCGACGCCTCGGTCGGGGGGATCGGCGGCTGTCCGTTCGCACCGCGGGCGACAGGAAACATCGCGACCGAGGATCTCGTGTACCTCCTCCACGGCGAAGGCGTCGAGACGGGGATCGACCTCGGTGGGCTGATCGAGGTGGCGCAGTGGCTCGAATCACGCCTCGGGCGCGAGCTCGAGGGTCAGGTCTACAAGGCCGGCCCGTTCGCGCCGGTGTCGGGCTGAGAGCGGGACGACGGCAGGGACTAGAGGCAGCCGTCGTCGTCGGACGGTGCGCCCGAGTCGTCCTGATCGCGGTCCCCGGCGGAGCCCTGGGACTAGCGCGTTAGCCCCGTGTAAAAGAGGTCAAACCGGCTCGAACGTCGGTTCCCGGGGTTGCCGGCCTCCCGATGTTCTGGACGCCTGCGGTCAGCCGAGGAGATTTGGCCGTGGCTCGCCACCAATCCGGTCACGTTGCGTCTTGCGTTTCGCCTTGCCGGGCATCCGGCGGCCGAACGGAGGCGAGCGGTTCGGGTGCGGGCTTCAGCAGTCGTGTGCCCGAGGCGTAGACGAGCGTGTGGTAGACGATCGAGAGGACGGCGAGGGCGATACCGAGTCCGTGACGGCCGGCCGCGTACCAGGCGACGGCTGCGATGCCGGAAATCGTGATCTCCTGGATCAGGCGCGCCGGTTCTGCGTAGCGACCCGCCTGGTGGAAGTCGATCGCGCCCCAGAAGCCGAACGCGATTGCGGGCGCGGCGACACCGTAGAGGAGCTTCGACCCGGCGCCCGTGGCGGTGTGTGCGCCCCAGTAGGCGAGCGCCGCGACGATCCCGGCCTCCATCAGGGCGCGCAGGGTCAGGTTGAGCGATCCGCGTTTGCTCATCGGGCCGTCCCGTCGTCCGCGCGGGTGAGGTTCCAGCCGAGCCAGCAGCAGCCGACGAGCATCAGCAGGCCGTGGGCGATCCGCACGGTCTGCGGGGCGGTGAATTGTGGGATGTAGAGCACGAGCCCGGCCGCGAGTGGGACACCGGCCCAGCGCTGGATCGTGCCGGAGCGCCAGATCGCCCCGGCGAGGATGATCGCTCCGACGGCGAGCAGGATCAGGCCGATGATGATGAACCAGATCCCGGCCTCCCACCGGATCGCGTGGATCAGCGGCTTGACGAGCGCCGGGTCGTTCTCGGCGAGTGCGCGCTGCCCTGCCGCGTGGAGGCCGAACACCTCCGCGCCGTAGTAGGGAACGGTGAGTCCGACCCCGAGCCAGATCAGCACGAGGGCGTTCAGGGTGCGACCCGCGACCGCGGTGTCGCGCAGGCGCTGGTGCAGGCCGAGCGCGCCGAGTGCGAGCAGCACGAAGGCGAGGATGCCGAGTGTGTGCGCCACGATCCAGGAGGACGAAGCGAAGGCGCGTGCTCCGTCCAGGCCGGCTTCGCTGGAGAAGGGCCGGATCGTCGGGTAGAGGAGGAAGAAGAGCCCCGCGAGCATGAACGCTGCGGCGAACAACGGCAGCGTTGCTGTTGCGGTTCGCTCGTGGGGGATCGAATCGGCAGAAGCGAGTTGTGCGGTGTCTGTCATGAGACCTCCGGGTCTTGGCAGCGGCGCTCGCACAGGCTCAGCGGGTGCCCGCTGCGGTTTCGTCGGACGTCGCTAGGCGCCTGACCTTTCTGCCGCGGAAGCAGCGGCGATCGATTGATGCAGTTGCTGTGGACGAGTCACTTCGAGATCCGGAAGACGGGATGATCGGCGGCGATGCGCGCGAACTCGTCGCCGGATGAGTCGGGACCGACGCCGTCGAAGAACTGTCCGACCTCCCACTTCCAGCGGCGGAGATAGCCGCGCAGCACGGGCTCCTTCTCACTGTCGTCGAGCTCGACCGCGGTGAAGTGCTCGCGCCGCCCGCCGAGCAGCAGATGCCCCTCGCCCGCTGCGCGCAGGTTCCGCACCCACTGCGTATGACCGCGCGGGGCGACCAGGTAGCGGCTGCCCTCGAAGGGAAGCGGGTTGACGGGCACTCTGCGCGGCTCACCGCTCGTGCGGCCGCGAACCTCCAGGATCCGCGAGCCCCAGAAGCTCACGCCCAGCCTGGCCAGCCCCGCAATCAGCGGATTCATCAGCTTGCGGTCGAACCACGCCGGCGCGCGATAGTGGGTGTCCGTGCCTGCCGCCACCTTTAGATCAGTTCATGATACATATCTGGTCACCGTCAGGTCAGGCTTCTGCCCAGCCGGACGGAACATATCGCCCGGTCGCGTCGGCTGACGTTCGGCTGACCTGCGGAGTCGACGGCTACGAGCTTCTGGCCATCGCTGCAACCTCGGCCGCCCGTTCGGGGCACGGCGGGTCGGCGGCGAAGAGCCTGTGGACGAGCTCGGTGGCGATTGCGCCCTCCCCCACGGCGGAGGCTACGCGCTTGACCGATCCGTGTCGCACGTCTCCGGCCGCCAGCACCCCCGGCATGCTCGTCTCGAGCGAGAGCGGTCGACGCTCGAGCGGCCAGCGATGGCCGTCCGGGATCTCCTCTCCCGTGAGGAGAAATCCGTGGGCGTCGCGCAGGATCTCGGCGGACATCCAGTCGCTGTGTGGTCGCGCGCCGATCAGGACGAACAACGCGTCGGCCGCAACCGTGGTCTCTTCGCCGGTGGCCCCTTCGCGGAGGACCAGCTGCTGCAAGCGTCCCTCGCCCCGGCCGCCGACCACCGAGGTATCGGTTCGCGCCTCGATGTTCGCCGTCGCGGCGACCGTCTGCACGAGGTAGTCCGACATCCCGGCCGCGAGCGACTGCGCGCGGACGACGAGCGTGACACGGCGGCAGTAGCGTGCGAGGTGCAAGGCCGCCTGCCCGGCCGAGTTCCCGCCGCCGGCGACGTACGCGTCCTTGCCGCTGAACGCGGGAGCCTCGGAGACCGGGCCCCCGTAGAAGACGCCGGCGCCATGCAGGGCCTCGAGCGAGGGAACGTCCAGGCGGCGGTAGCTCGCCCCCGAGGCGACGATGACGGCCCGCGCGCTCACGCAGCGCCCGTCCGAAAGGGTCACCCGGAGCCCGGCTCCGGAGTGGTCGATCGCGACCGCCCGGTGCATGAACAGGAAGCGCGCCCCGAACACCAGCGCCTGCTCGTATGCCTGCTCGGCGAGCTGGCTGCCGCTGATGCCCTTCGCGAAACCGAGATAGTTGCGGATCAACGAGCTCGAGCGGGCCTGCCCGCCGATGCCGCCCCCGTCCACCACGAGGACCCGCAATCCCTCGGAGGCGGTGTACACGGCCGCCGACAATCCGGCCGGGCCTGCACCGACGATGAGCACGTCGAAGTTGCGCTGCTCGAGAGCCGCCGGAGCCCCGGCCGCCGCTGCGATCTCGGCGTTGGACGGGTCGCTGAGGATCGTGCCGTCGGGGAGCACCATGAGCGGGAGCTTCGCGTCCGCACCGGCCTTCGCGAGCAGCTCGCGTCCCTCGTCCGAGTCGGCCAGGCAGAACGTGTGAGGCGCCGCACAGCGCGAGAAGACCTCGCGCAACTCGTACGCCCGACCCGACCACTCGTCGCCGACGATGTGAACGGTCTGGGGGGACGAGGCGCCGCTCCGTCGCCCACTCGAGCAGGAAGCTCGACACCGCCTCGTGGAAGACCTCGTCAGCAGCCGCCGCCGGCCTCGGCACGTAGTAGTCGATCCGACCGAGGGCCATGCCGCGACGTATCGCCTCGGCGGTCGGCTCGTCCAGCCAGGCTCCGGACCAGACGAGCAGCGCGCGCTTGGCGTGCGAGTGGAGCTGACGCACGCGCTCGAAGAAGTCGACGAACGCGGCTTCCGAGACCGAGTTCCCCGCGAGCACGAGCGCTACCTCGGCGCCGACCTGTGCGAGATCGGTCAGTATCCGAACCGCCTCGTCCGGATCGGCTAGGCCGAGCACACGGTAGTCGCGAGCGTACCGCTGCAGGAGCTGAGCCTCGACGTCCGCGAGGGCACTCCGATCCTGGTCGACCACGAGAATGACCGGAGGGCACTTCATCGGTCCGCCTCCTCGAGCAGGAAGCTGGCGTTGTCGAGCCGGCCGGGCGACGGACGATGCAGTTCCCGAGCAAGGGCGCGCAGATGGGAAGCCATCGCCTGCCTCATTTCGACACCGCCCGCGAATCGGACGCGACGGCCGTCTGCGCCACCTGCGCTTGTCCTGCGGCGCTTGCGGCCTCGCGGCGACGGACGATCAGGAAGGCGATCGGGAGGGCGGCGAGCCCGATCATGCCGCTGGCCCAGAGCGCCCACTTGAAGCCGCCGGTGAGCGCGGCGGGCGTGGACGCGCCGGCCCGGGCGAGGGTCGCGAAGTGGGTGCTGATCACCGTGGATGCGATCGCGACGCCGATCGCCCCTCCGATCTGCTGCGAGGTGTTGAGCAGGCCGGAGGCAAGTCCGGCCTCGTGCTCGACGACCCCGGCCAGGGCGGCGATCGAGACGGGGATGAAGGCGAAGGCGGTGCCGGCGCCGACCAGGACGAATGGGCCGGCGAGGTCGTTCCAGAAGTGGCCCTGCACGGGAGCTGCCGTCGCCCAGAGGATGCCGCCTCCGATCAGGCCCATGCCGAGCGCCATGACGAGCCGGGCCGAGACACGGGTGACGAGCGCCTGCGATAGGCCGGCGAGCGAGATCGAGGTGATCGATGCCGCGAGCCAGGCGAGGCCGGTCTCGATCGCGGAGTAGCCGAGCACCTGCTGCATGTAGAGGGTGCCGACGAAGATGAAGGCTGAGAAGCTGCCCCCGAGCAGCAGGCCGACCGCGTTGGCGCCGGCGAGTTCCTTCAGCCGGAAGATGCCCAGCGGTAGCAGCGGCGCCTCGACCCTCGTCTCGATCGTCAAGAAGGCGAGCAGGAGCGCGCCGGCGACAAGGAGCAGCGAGATCGTCTGTCTGCTGGGCCAACCGTCCCGCGGTGCTTGCGTGAGCGCGTAGACGAGGGCGAGGAGCGCACCCGTGACAGTGATCGAGCCGAACGGGTCGTACCGGCGGCGTACGCGGTCGAGCCGGCTCTCGGGAACGATCCGCCACGCCAGCATGAGCGCGGCGACCCCGATCGGGACGTTGAGGAAGAAGATGTACTGCCAACCGACGTAGCGGGTGAGCAGGCCGCCGGCGACCAGCCCGGTCGTGGCGCCGGCCGCCCCGATGCCGCCCCAGATGCCGATAGCCTTGTTGCGCTCGGCGCCCTCGGCGAACATGTTCATCACGATCGAAAGCGCAGCCGGCAGCACGGCCGCCGCACCGAGTCCCTGGATGCCGCGCATCGCGATCAGGAACGCCTCGGTCGTGGCGAGGGCGCAGCCGAGCGAGGCCGCGGTGAACACCGCCAGGCCGAGCATGAGGATGCGCCGACGGCCGAGCAGGTCGGCAGCCCGGCCGCCGAGGAGCAGGAAGCCCCCGAGGGTCAGGGCGTAGGCCGTGACGATCCACTGCAGGTTCGTCTCGCTGAAGTGGAGCTTGCGGCCGATCGTCGGCAGCGCCACGTTGACGATCGTGAGGTCGACGACGGTCATGAAGTACGAGACCGCCAGCACCGCAAACGCACGCCAGCTGTGGAACGGGGCCTCGACGGCCGGAACCCTGGTCGAAGCTCTCGCGCGGACGCCTCTGCGGTCTGGACGGCGGTCTTCGTGCGGTGCCAGGGACCGGTGGCGGCCGGCCCCGGCAACCTGCAGGAGCCGCTTGCGGTGCGGGTTGCGCCGGGCTCGGTTTGCGCTTCGGGGCTCGTGGTCGACTTGGTAAGCGCGGGTCTTGTTCATCGGACAGTCCTTTCGTTCGGTCGATGGCTGCTCGGGTCTTCGGATCTCACGGTCAGAGCGTCGGAGCTCGGGTGGTCACGCCGCCCGCGTTTCGGGCGGCGTCGCGGTCGTAGGCGAGTTGCCCCGCGCGGAGCTCGAGCAGCGGGCCCGGGCGGGCGGGCGGGCGATCGGAACGGATCCGCGAATGCGGGCCCGGGTAGGAGCGGGAGAGCGACGCGCCGAGCCGCTGAGGCGCCGCCCCGGCCGGAGCGGCGTGCTCGAGCCGGTGCGCCTGCCACGCCGACGGCCTCCGAACGCGCCGATCCAGCTCCCTGCTCCGGTCTCGCAGCATCTGTTCCCTGAACGCCGGATGCATCACGTCGCCGCATTCGCGCTGCCGGTGGCGACGTCGAGCACGCGCGCGCCCGCCCGCAGGTCCGCGAGGTCGACGAGCCGCTCGGCGACCGGGACGATCAGCGCCGCCACCGCGGAGTAGTCGCCGCTCGCCCAGGTCAGGCGCTGGCGCTGCTTGACTGCAGTCGGCGAATCGATCGTTGCTGTGCTCATTCCAGCCTCCTAGTTAGCACGACCGTTCGGTCGTAGTTGGAACAGTACAACCGGTCGTGCTAACTTGTCAAGCGATGAACGAGCAACCACCCCGGAGGGCCGTTCCGGCGCCGAGGCGACAGCGGAGCGACGGGAGACGGAGCCGCGAGGCGATCCTCCGCGAAGCGGCGCGGCTTGCCACGGTCGAAGGCATCGAAGGGCTGTCGATCGGGCGACTCGCGGACTCGGTCGGGATGAGCAAGAGCGGCCTCTTCGCCCACTTCCGATCCAAGGAAGAGCTGCAGCTCGCGACGATCGAGACGGCCGACGCGATCTTCCAAGCCGAGGTCGTCGATCCCGCACTCGCCGCGACCTCCGGGATCACCCGACTCCGCGCGCTCTACGAGGGATTCCTCGGCCACCTCGAACGCGGCGTGTTTCCCGGCGGCTGCTTCTTCGCCTCGGTCGCGGCCGAGCTCGACACGCATCCCGGCCCCGTCCACGACCACGCCCTCGCCATCGTCGCCGCCTGGTTCGAACACCTCGTCGCCGCGGTCACCGACGCGCAGGCCGAACGCACCCTCGATCCGGACGAGGACCCGGTCCAGGTCGCCTTCGAGCTAAACGCCTACCTGCTCCTCGCTAACGCCCAGTACGTCGCGACCGGCGACCCGGCCGCCCTCGACCGGGCCCGCCGCGCGATCGACCGCCTCTTCCGGTGGATCGCGCCGGCGGGCGGCGTTGCGAACGAACGCCTTGTTCGAGCGGATCTCTAGCAGCTCGCCCTCCCGGCGCTGATCTCATTGCCCGGTCGCAGCCTGCTCGCAAAAGCCCCGGATGATTTCCCGCCGGCTGATCCTCCGACCTCTCGAGGCCTCGCCGTTACGTCGCCCTGCGGGACTCGCTCGCCGCCGTGTACTCGTCGTCGGTGACGTGGTCGCCCCAGGTGGCGGGGTTGCCGTGCGGCGACTTCCCGATCGACGGCGGAGTCAGCGCGTGGTAGCGCGCGCCGGTCGTCACTCGCCGCCGGGTGGGTGTTCGTGGCGTCTCGGCCCGGGCCGGGGAGGCGGGCGGTGCGGTCGTGGCGGTGGCGGCGTGCCGGTGAGCGACCCTTGCAAGAGGTCGAGCAGCCGGGCGAGCGCATCGGCTTCGTGTGGCGGGATCTCGACGAGCAGGCCGGAGAGACGCTCGCGCAAGCTCGTTCGAGCCGAGCGTAGGGCCCGATCGCCGTGCTCGGTCAGGTGCAGCGGCTGGCGGCGGCGGTCGTCCTCGAGCCGGGAACGGGTCAGCAGTCCCTGAGCCTCGAGCGCCGCGAGGAGCTGCGAGATGGCTGCCGGGGAAACGGCCGCACGGCGAGCGAGCTCGACGCCGACGATCTCCCCTTCCGACACCGCGTCGAGCACGAGGTACTGCGCGACCGTAAGTGGGGGGTCGTGCATCGCGAGCAAGCGCTCGATCCACCGACTGACGAGAGGGGCGGTACGAACGAGCGCCTCAGCCGCCTGCCGGCGCCCCCTGTCGTGACGCGGCCCTGGCATAGTTTAGTAGCATTAACTGTTAAGGATGCTTGCTCACCTGATCGTAGCGTCCCTCCGCCAGGCATGGCCGCCTTTCGTGCTCGTCGCAGGCCTGCTCCTGATCGGCTCGGTCGCAGCGGCCGACGGGATGTTCGAGGCGGTCGGCGCGCGACTCGCCCGAACTGGCCTCGGGCCGCGCGGCCTGCTGCTCGCACTGCTCGCGCTCGTCGCCCTCGTGACCGCCGTCCTCAACCTCGACACCTCGGTCCTCTTCCTCACGCCGGTACTCGTTCACGCAGCACGCGCGCGAGGGCTGGACGAGCGGCCGTTCCTGTACGGCTCGGTCTTCATGGCCAACTCCGCCTCGCTGCTCCTCCCCGGCTCCAACCTGACCAACATGCTCGTGCTCCGCAGCGATCCCGAGAACGGGCTCGCCTTCGCCACCCGAATGCTTCCCGCCTGGATCACGGCCTGCACGATCACAGCCCTCTTCGTCACGGTCAGATATCGGCTCGAAGACAGGCGCGGCGGCGGGGGCGACCTGCCGCCGCTGCGGTTCGGCCCCGGAGCCGCGGCGACGCTCACCGCCGCTGCGCTCGTCCTTGCCCTACCCAACCCCGCGATCCCCGTCCTCGCCCTCGGACTGGCCGTCACCGTGGCTCGCCGCCGTCGGCCGCACATCGACCCTCGAGCCCTCGCCCTCCTCTTCACGCTCACCGTCACGCTCGGCACCGTCGCCCGCCTCTTGCAAGGCCCCGCGAACCTGCTCGGCGGGCTCGACGCCTGGACGACGGCCCTGGTCGGCGCCGTCGCATCGCTGCTCGTCAACAACCTCCCCGCCACCGTCATCCTCACGGCCCGTCCGGCCCCACACCCGCAGGCACTCCTGGTCGGACTCGACCTCGGCCCGAACCTCGCCGTCACCGGATCGCTCGCAGCCGTCCTCTGGCTCCAGGCCGCGCGCACCGTCGACGCCCGGGCATCGATCGCGACCTACACGCGACTCGGCGCCGTGATCGTGCCGGCAAGCATCCCGCTTGCGATGGCCGCGCTACTCGGCACCCCGTGACGAGGGCGCCGCAAGCGAACACGGTCCTCCAGCCACGGTGCCGTGCCGGCTGCGCAACCCGGAGCGCCGGCAGTGGCACGAGCTGTCCGACGTCGGGCCCGTCGGTATTCGCGGCAGTCGAGCCTCACGCGCGAGCTCGGACCAGTGACCCCCAGCTTGTCTAACGAGACAGCGTCGGTTCCGATGTTCAAGCGTGCGGCCGCTTTATGAGAAACTGCCCGCGCCCCTGCCGCGATATTCTCGTCGACGGCTCGTGCCCAACCAGGTCCGCGAACGATGGAGGATCGACATGTCCGAGGCTCGCAGCGCGGCCGGCGCACTCGACCACGTTGTCGTTGTCCTGTTCGAGAACCGTTCGCTCGACAACGTGCTCGGACACCTGTACGGCCCCGAGGACGGCAAGACGTTCGAGGGCGTGATCGGCAAGAACCTGTCCAACCCGATCCCCGAGTGGGCCGAGCATGGGGCCGAGCGGAAGGTCGTGCCTTACACGGTTGCGACCGACATGGACGCGCCGAACCCGGACTCGGGCGAGGAGTGGTTTCACACCAACACCCAGCTCTTCAACGTTCTCGACGAGCAGAACCGCTTCAAGGGTGCAGAGGAGGTGACTGCGCCGTGGAACGCCCCTCCGCCGGGAGCAACGCCGACGATGGACGGCTTCGTGACGGACTACATCAGCACGTTCACCGCCGAGATGGGACGCCAGCCGACGTACGAGGAGTACGCGCAGATCATGACCGGCTACACGCCGGAGCAGCTTCCGATGCTGAACGGGATCGCCCGCGAGTTCGGCGTCTTCGATCACTGGTTCTCCGAGGTTCCGTCGCAGACGTTCATGAACCGCTCGTTCTGGACTGCCGCGACCTCGTCCGGCGCCGTCGTGAACAGCGAGGTGAAGAAGTGGTTCAAGCTGAACGCCGCAGAAACCATCTTCGAGCGGCTCGAGCAGCACGGAAGGACGTGGAAGATCTACGTGATGGAACCGATGCCGCTCTCGTTCCACGGCGTCATCCACTACCCCCGCCTCAAGCACCGGCTCGCGACGAACGTCGTGCCGTTCGCCGAGTTCGAGCAGGACGCGGCCGCCGGAACCCTCCCGGACTTCTCGCTCATCGAGCCGAACATGATCGCCGGGCACGGCGACTACCACCCCGCCTTCGGTCGCGCGCTGGCGCACGGAGCCAACGCCGACGCGCTCGACCCGCCGTCCTCGATGCTCGCCGGCGAGGCCTTCCTGGAGCGCATCTTCAATGCCTACCGTTCGAGCGCCTCGGAATCGGGATCCAACGTCTGGAACACCGCCCTACTGATCGGCTGGGACGAGCCGGGCGGCACCTTCGACCACGTCCCGCCTGGGCCCGTGCCTCCGCCCGATCCGGCCGCACCTGAGGGCGAGTTCGGCTTCACGTTCGATCGATCCGGTTACCGTGTCCCGGCGATCCTCGTCTCACCCTGGGTCGAGCAGGGCTCCGTGTTCAACGACGAGTACCGCCACTCCTCGCTGATCGCCACATTGCGCAAGGCCTGGAACCTCGGCCCCGCCTTCACCCGGCGCGACGCGTCGGCGCGCACCTTCGACGGCCTCTTCACCCTCGACGAACCGCGCGACCCGGAGTCCTGGGCGACCATCACCGCCCTTCCCGTCCCGGCCTGGCACCTCGACGAGAGAGCCCTGAGCAAAGGGCTAAGCGGACTGGGCAAGGCGATGGGCCCGGGAATCATCGCGCACGCCCGGGAGCTCGGCCTCCGGCTCCCGCCGCAAATCGACGACCCCGCCACGGAGCTCACGCCCGAGGTCATCATCGACGTCCTTCAGCACGTCGCCTGGCACTTCTTCCCGCTGCTCGCTCACGAAGCTGCCCCCGGGGACGCCGCGGGTGCCAAGTAGGGCTTCAGGGGTCGACGTCAGGCCGAGACGGTAACCGGGCCGAGTAGCCTCCGACCCTCTCCCGCTGAGTGCTCTCAGCTGCGCGGAGAGGGTCGGTGACGTTCCTTCGTCGGTGTCAGATCCGCCGACGGCCGCGGCCGGGTGTCACAGCCGCCGCGACGACGGCGGTCTTCGCTACGGGCGAGGGTCCTGGTGAGACGGCCTTCGCGACAACCGCGGTCTTGGCGACCGGGTGGCCGATGACTCCGACTCTTCCTACACGTCCTGGGCCCAGTGGCATGGTCAGACTCCTTCGGTTGCGAGTGCCTCGTCGGCCTCGATCGAGGCGATGATGGCCTGGATGGGAATGCGGCCGTTGGCGATCAACTGGCCGCCTGAGCGCCGGGCCGCGGAAGCGAACGGGGCCGCCCAAAGGTTTTCGTAGACCAGCACGCCGGCGGTACTACCCGGCTCCATCGCGGCGGCGAGGTGAACGACGTCATCCTCGGCCAACAGCTCCGCGAGCTCTGCCTCGAGTGCCTGCAGCTCTCCGAGCTCCTCGATGTCGGGGAGCTCCATCGCCTCGATCGAGCCGTCCTCGTCCTTCCGGAGGATCAGCACGTCGATCAGGCGGATCGTGCCGGCGTCGACCAGCGCGAGCAGCTCTTTCGCCATCTCGCCGGTGAAGCTGCTCGCACCGGCCGGGAACTCGACGATCAGGTAGTCGACCGGGCCGAGCTCATCGAGCGGCTTGCTCGTCCTTTCGAGTGATGCGCTTGTCATTTGAGCTTTCCTTTCCTAATGGTCCGCGAGCGCCTCGGCATCTGCTGTGGTCAGGCAATGGCAGTTCCACCGATGCCCTTTGTCCGATCGCTCACCAGGTAGGCGACGATCAGCGCCGCGGGGAAGAAGACCAGGCTGAACAGGAAGTAGCCGAAGAAGCTGTGCCCCTTGCGAGCGGCGACTCGGGCAGGCCAGAAGGCGAGCATGACCCAGACGAAGATCGCGACGGTGGTCCAGAGCCACGTGCCGTTGGCAGCAATCAGCATCATCGACATGTCGATCTCCTTGCCGGCAGGCGGTACGGCCGGCACCTGTCCCGTTGGATGTCACGTTCCGCTAACGAACCTACTACCGGGACATCGCTCGGAGCTGCCGGCGACAGGCTTTTCACCCAGGTGAAGGCGAACGGTCGCGATCCGCCGTCGTCACGAGTGCGAACGCGTTGGCCGAAGTCGAGACGGCTCGGTGCTGCACCGCGGCAACGGCACGCTGGAACGCCTGCCAGCGGGGTTGCTGGCGCCCTCGGCTCCGTGTTCCTGATTTCCGTAACGGTGCTTCTCCTACATTGCGCCTGACTTGAGCTGCTGGGAGAAGAACTGCAGCGCCTTCTTCGTCTTGGTCTCCTGCTCGCCGGTGAGGTCGATCCCGTGCTCGGTCAGGAATGCCTTCGTCTCGGCTGCGATCTCGAATGCCTCAGCGGGTGCGCACTTGGTCGATAGCTCGAGCAGCATCGAGTTGTCGGGGTAGAGCCACAGCTCGGCGACGAGTTTCCGGTCATAGCCTTCCGGCGCGAATTTCACCTTCAGCACGAGTACCGGTCCCAGGATCGAGAGATCGTCGAGCGCGAGCCCTTCAGGTGCGTGCGCGGCATACAGCGCCCGCTGCTCCTTCGAGAACAGCTTGCTCAGAGGCAGAGCCCCGGCAACGGCCTCCTTGACCTCGGTTGTTCCCATCGCGTGCTTCATCGAACCGGAACAGACGTAGCCGCCTGGCATCGCGTCGACCTCGACACCGAAGTTCGGTGAGATGCGCACGTCGCCCGGCAGCTCGTCCGGCACGACCGGCCGCAGCTTCACGACCGAGTCGTTCCCCCGCCCTTGCACACGTCGGGCCCGCACGACGACGCCGCTCTTGTTGAGGGCCAGGCCGGGCGTGTCGAAGAAATACACCTGTCTGATCTGGCCGTCGATCGGATCGACCCCAAGCGCCGCGCCGGCCGTGCTCCGGTCGGTCAGCGGCACCGTCACCTTCAACTCCACACTGTCGGCGCCCTTGACCAATCCAAGAAGCTCGGACAGTTCCTGGTCTGACTTGACAGCAGTTGCCGGAGCCATGGCTCCTCCTCTCACTGACCGCGGATGCACGGTTCCACGAGCCTGCACGCCAATCACCGTCCACACATCCGTTTCAGCCACGACCCGGCGTCCGTAAGACACCGCAGATCTCCTAATGGACGAAGACTGCTGTTAGGAACCTCAGTTCAGAACGAGGTCGTGAGTCGAGGCACGCGCGGCTTCTTGAGCGCGTGCACGGCGGCGTCGACGGTGGGGAAGACACGTTCGGGGCCGAGCTGTGCCAGCACACCGGTGGTGCGTGCGAAGTCGAGCACGGGTGCGTGGACCTCGGCGGCGGCAACCTCGATCCCGGCCTGCTGCAGCTTCGCGATCAGCTTGACGAGCATCTCGGCGCTTGTGATGTCGAGGGCGTCTTGCACGCTCGCGTCGAGCACGACCGCAGTGGGCGGTACATCCTCAGCCCTGACGATTTCTTCGATGCGGGCACGGACGGTGAGTGCGTTCGCGTAGTAGATGGGTGCGTCGAGTCGGATGATGAGGATGCCGGCGACGGGCAGTGCCTCCGGGTGCCGCTCGATCTCGACGTACTTGCCGGGGACCTCGGGGGCGCGGCCGAGGACTGCCAGGTGCGGCTTGCTTGACCGGTAGGCGACGAGCAGCAGCGAGGCGATGAGTCCGATGACCATGCCGGGCAGCACGTCGATGAGCACGACGCCGGCGAAGCTCAGCGTGCCGAGCCAGAACTCTGTTCGTGAGATCGTCCTGATTGCCTGGAGCTTCCGGGCTACCAGGATGTGCCAGAGCGCGTGGATGATCAGCGCGCCGAGAACAGCTTCGGGCAGCGCCTTGAAGAGCGGCGTCAGGAACAGCACGGTGACGATCGTGGCACCCCAGGCGGCGAGGTTCGCCATCTGCGTGCGGGCGCCGGCGCCCTCTTTGACGGCTGAGCCGGACATGCTGCCGGCGGCGATCATCCCGCCGAGCAGGCCGCTCACGAGGTTCGTGACGCCGTGGGCGATCAGCTCCTGGTCGGGGTCCACTTCGTAGCCGTGTTTGTCGGCGAACTCGCGGGCGATGCCGAGCGCCTCGCTGTAGGCGACGAGCACGATCCCGATCGCGGCTGGCACGAGCGCGAGCCAGGTCGACCAGGGCACGTCGGGCCAGGCCAGGGTGGGAAGGCCCTTCGGGAGCGTGCCGGCGACGGCGACGCCATGCTTGCCCTCAAGATCGAGTGCCGAGCTGATTGCTATCGACCCGAACAGCACGATCAGGCCGGCCGGTAGTGACTTCGAGAGGCGTGGCAGACCGAATAGCGCTGCGAGCGCCGCGACGGAGATGAGCACGGTCGCGGTGTTTGCATCCGGCAGCTCGCGAATGACATGGGCGAGCTTCTCGACTGTGTTGCCCTCTACCTTCGGGACGCCGAGGAGCTTGTTCAGCTGCCCGACCGCGACGAACACGGCGAGGCCGACGATGAAGCCGTCCATCACGGGCTTTGAGAGGAACTGGGTGATGAAGCCGAGTCGCGCCACGCCTGCGACGAAGAAGAGCGCCGCGACGACCAGGACGAGCGCCACGGCTGTCGGGCTGTACGAGGTACTTCCCGAGACGACCCCGACGCTCGCCACGGTCGCGGCGAGAAGGGCCGCGGTCGCCGAGGTTGGGCCGACCGACAGATGCGGAGACGTCGCGAAGAGCGCGTAGACGAGAAGCGAGGCGACGAGCGTGTAGAGACCTGCCTGGGCAGGGAGTCCCGCGATGCCCGCGTACGCCATTGCCTCCGGGACGAGCAGGCCCCACAGCGTCAGCCCCGCGATCACGTCCGGCCGAAGCCAGCTGCGGTGACATGTGGGGAGCCACGAAAGGGCCGGAACGACACGCTGTAGCGCGCTCACTGGGCTCTTTCCCCGTCCACGACCGTCAGGACAGAAGACGGGCGGGAGGGCTCACGGTGCTGCCCATCGTCTCATCCGCCCAGTACAGGCAGCCCCTGGGCGATCAGCTTGACGCCGAAGAAGAGGAACAGCACGGTCATCACCGCGGCGTTGTGGGCGGCAAGCCAGCCCTTCGTCGAGTCGAGTGCTGACTTCGCCTTGTCCCCGCCGACGAGGTAGTAGACGACGGGTCCGGCGATCGTGATGCTGCCGAGGAGGACGAAGACGACGAGCGAGACGACCGCGTCCGCCGTCGTCGGCGCTACCTGGGCGAGCGCCGCGCCGGCGCCGGCCGTAAGCAGGAGGTTCTTCGGGTTCACGCCCGCGAGCAGAAGGGCGAGCATGAACGCCTTGACCGGCGAGAAGGAGTCGATCCCTGCCATCCACTTTGGCATCTCGGGTTCCGCGCCAAGGGCCGGACGGCTGCGCCACTGGCGTGCCGCGATAAGGAGGAAGAGCACGCCGACCACGATCTGCCCCCAGGAGATCGTGTCGGACGCAGTGCTGCTCGTGGCGGCGTCGCTCGCATCGGACACGGCATAGACGACGCCGCACACGAGTGCCAGCGCCAGCGCCCACCCGGCGAGGAACATCGACCCGTTCACCCGCGCGCGAGCTGAGAACAGCATCAGGATGACCGCGATGATCGGCACCGGGCTGATCGCCACGCCGATCGCGTAGGTCAGTACTGCGCTGATGGCCTCTGCCATTGCTCCCCTCGTTCCTCTCGTGGCGGGGGAGGCGGGATAATCCCGCCTCCCCTCCGTCGTTGTCAGTCGTGCAGATTGCCGGCGTGGAGCGTGCCGGTCTCCCGCTCGGGCAGCGCCATCCGCGCGGGGTCGAGGTCGTACGTCCAGGGCAGGCCGGAGGCTTTCCAGCCGTTCGTCAAGCGCGTTCCGTTGAAGACACTGTCGGGGTCGTCGACCTTGCTGCCCTCCATCCCGTCGAGGATGTTGTAGGCGTTCGTGAACCCGGCGGCGGCGAGCATGTTGATCGCGATCGCCGCCCGGCCGCCGGAGCGGCAGGAGACGAGGATCGTGTCCTCGGGCGCGAACCGCGCCTTGACGAGATCGACGAAGGCGGGGTTGAGCTCCCAGGGGAAGCCCTTCTTCTCGTCGTCCCAGACGTAGGCGAGGAAGGCGAACGGGATGTTCGTCGCCATCGGCGGGTGACCGGTGAAGACCCACTCCTCGGGCGTACGGACGTCGACGATCTTCACGCCCTCGGGGTCGGCCTGCCACAGGTCGTACGCCTCCTTGGCGGTGACGTAGAGCCCGAGCTTTGTCTGGCGCGCCTCCGCAACCGGCCGGTCGTCATGTGTGACTGTGCTCATCTCGTCCTCCTCTCTACCCGAGCCGGGTGCCTTCGACCTCAAGGCCGCCGCCCTCGGGGAGCTTGCTCCAGCTCCGCCGCTGCCACTCCTCCTTGAGGACTTCCTCCGCTGCCTGCTCGAGGAACTCCGGGCGGGCCCACGCGGCCACGTCGAAGTCGTGCTTGATGTAGCCGTGGCTGAACATGAAGTCCTTGCCGATCTTGACGCACTGCAGGTTCCGCGCGCTCAGGCTCGGCACCATGTCGACGTCCTTCATGCCCTGGTAGGTGTCCTCGGCGTCCAGATAGAACGTCTGCCGGTTGAGGATCGCGCCGGCAGCGTGCTTGTTCTCGTTCGCCCAGCGGCCGACCTTGATCATCGCCTTCATGTAGGCGATCACCAACTCCGGGTGCTCGTCGGCCATCTCGACGGTGCAGGTGATCACGGCTGGGGTGTTGGCAACCTGGATCCTCCAGTCCGAGTACTTGGACAGGTCCTCGACCATTGCAATCCGGCCGGTTGCCTCCTGGAGGTGCTGGAACACCTTGCTCTGGGTGTAGATCGCGTCGACGACGCCACCGAGCAACGCAGTCTCCAGGGGGCGGAACGCCAGGTCGTGCTTGTGGTCGCGGCGCATCCAGAGCTCGGAGGGGTTGTTCATCGGCGGCACGAGCATCTCGGGCTTGTCGTACCAGTCGTCCGGATACGGGAACTCGACGAGCTCGATGTCGTCCATCGTCATGTCGTGCAGCATCAGCATGTTCTCGATGCCCATGTGCTCCTGGATCCGCCACCAGTCGTTCTTGATGGTGTTCAGACTCTTCGAGATCCCGATCTTCTTGCCCTTCAGATCCTCCATCCGGAAGATCTCGTCGCCGGCACGGACGGCCATGCAGCCGCCCTCGTGCACCCAGGTCGCCCCCAGCAGCACGGTGCGGCGGAGGTCCGCCTGGACGTGGATCGGCGGGTACAGGCCGCCGAAGCGGACCAGGTTGTCCAGGTTGTGGATGTAGTGCGGGTACCAGTTGTTCTCGGGCGCGTGCCGGAAGTAGGCGTACTCGACGCCGATCTTCTTGAACTCCTCACGGCACCACCCCAGCTCCTGGTCGACGTTGTTCGCGGAGACCATGGGGCAGTTGGTGAACCACACCTCGTCCCAGTTCAGCGGGACGGTGGTGGAAACTCGCTCCGCCTGCGCAGTTGTCCGTCCTTCGGTAACGGTCATCGCCGAACCTCCTTCTCGCTCCTTGTTTGTGAGGTCTTCGTCAAAGCAGGCGGCTGGTTCCCCGCGGTGTCGGCATTCGCGGTTCCATCTCCGGGCCGGCGTTCGGGCATGTCGTCGATCGCTCTCGCTTCGACCAAGGTGAGCCCGAGATCCGACACGCGCTGCAGGAGCCCCTGGAGCGCGGCCTGATCGCGCACGTTGCCCGTGAGCGCGCTCTTTCCCTCGGCTCGCGTGAGCCTCATGCCGTCGAAGGAGGACTGCGCGAGATCGTCGCTCAGCTCTCCCTCGACGATCAGCCGGTAGGTGCGGTCAGCCACATCTCCGAGGATGCGCCTCCCGCGCGAGCTCCCGCCCGAATTACGAGGCCATCACCCGGGTGATTGCGCTTGCTCGAGCAGCCCGAGCGCGATCGCCCGCGCGATCGCGTCCGCTCGTGAGTGGACCGCGAGCTTGCGGTAGAGAGCGCGCCTGTGTGACCTGACCGTGTTGGCCGAGAGAAAGAGGTGCTCCCCGATCTCACGCGTCGACATGTCGGTGGCCAGGAGTCGGAGCACGGCGAGCTCGGCCTCACTGGGCGCCTCGAGCATCTCGCCGCCGAGCGCACGGGCCTTTGCCGTCTCGAGCTCTCTCTCCACCTCGTCGGCGAGTTCGAGAACGCGGCCGCCGTCCGTGAGGTCGTCGAGGGCCTGCCGAGCAGAGCGCAGCGTCGTCTCCGCGTCGTCCAGACGACCGCGCCCGACACGGACTCGGGCGATGAGGACGAGGAGCCACGCCTGGTGCAGGGTTGCCACCTCGTCCCGGAAGAAGTGCTCCGCCGTGGCGAGCTCATGCTCCGCCTCGGCGAGGCTTCCTTCGGCTGCCAGGATGCAACCGCGGGCCGCGGACACGTTCGCGCCGAGCCAGCTTCGACTGCCGCCGATCCGGCCCGCGGCTACCTGCGCCTTCTCGGCATGAGTTCGAGCGGAGGCGAGCCGTGCGCGCTCTACGGAGATGAGTGCAAGCGTGGCTCGGGCGACCACGAGGCTCGGCACACGATGCTCGATGTCCGGATGCTCCAGGACACGCGATGCGACACCCGTCGCCTCGCGCAGCTCGCCGGCGAAGAAGAGGGCGCGCGAACAGGCGGCCATCGCTGCCGTGAGAATCTCGTCCGAGGCTCCCTCCGCCAGCTCGACCGCACGGCGGCCGTCGAGCACCGCCTGGCCGACACCGCCCTCGATCGTGAGCGCACGAACCATGAGCGCCGCGCTCTCCACGTAGGAGCCTGCGGAACCGGATCGACCCGTGAACGCTCGATCGGCGAGTCGCAGGAGCCGGCGCTGCTCGATCATGCTCCCTCCGACCATCACCGAGGCCGTCGCCCCGGCCACAGCCAGCTCGGGGTGCTCGACAAGCAAGTCGTCCGGCAACGTACGGATCCAGCGAAGAAGCGTTCGTCCGGCGCCATTCCTGATCAGAGACAGGTGGTACTCGACGAGCACCTGGGCAACGAGCTCGTGCTCACCCGCTGCAGCAGCGTGCCCGACCGCTTCGACCGGCAATCCGTGCGAGCGGAACCACTCCGCCGCACGTCGATGGATTCGCGTCACCGCGTCCGGGTCCGAGGAGTCAAGCTGGGCCCGCGCGTACTCGGCGAACAGCTGGTGAACCCGAAACCACCCTCCTCGCTCCAGGCGCACGACGAAGAGGTTGGAGTGCTCGAGCTCGGCCAGCTCGACCGCCGAGTCGGTGCGCTCGAGCACCTCGTCGCAGAGCTCCGCGGTGACCTCGCCCAGGACTGCGGCGCCCTGGAGGAACGAGCGAAGATCGTCGTCGAGGGATGCCAGGACCTCATTGCTCAGATACTCCGCAATGAAACGGTGCTCCCCACCGAACGCCCGCACGGCGCGAGCCGGGTCATCCACCGTGCGTAGCCACAAGCCGGCCAGGACGAGCGCGGCGGGCCAGCCCTCGGTCCGCTCGACCAGCGCGCCGATCTCCTCCACCCCGAGCTCGAGCTGGCCGCCTACCACCAGCAGTTCGTGCGCCTCCTCGGGAGTGAACGCAAGCTCGCTCGCTCGCAGCTCGGCGAGCACACCGCCGGCACGGAACCGGGCGAGGCTGAGCGCGGGGTCTACCCTCGTGACGAGGATCAGGCGGGCGGTCGCCGGAAGGTGCTCGAGGGCGTGGTCGATCGAGGCTAAGCACTCCTCGTTCGTCACGGCCTGCAGGTCGTCGAGAACGATGACCATCGGACTTCCGAACGCAGCGATGCCGTTCAGGAGCTCGTCAACCGCATCCTCGATCGGGCTCCCCGACACGCTGAGCCGCCGCAGCGCGCTCTGCCCGAGCCCCCGCCGCACTCGATCGACCCCCGTCGCGACGTACCTCCAGAGCCGGACCGGATCATTGTCACCGGCGTCAAGCGTGACCCAGACGAGCGCTGCGTCGTGGCTCGCACACCAGGCGCGCACCGCAGTCGTCTTGCCATATCCGGCCGGGGCAGCCACGAGAGTCAGGGCGGCATCGTCGCCGGCACCGAGCGCGTGCCACACGCGCGGTCGCTCGATCCAGCCTTGACGAATGCTCGGGAGTGCAAGCTTGGCCTCGAGGAGCGGGGGAAGCGTGTCTGCTCCGCGCCGCTTTGCGCGCTGCCCTGACCCTGCCATCGCTGCTGCGTATCGTCGCAGGCCGGCGACGACGAGGTAAGGAATTGTCCGGGCTGTTGGCGCTGATCAAGAGCGCCGAGTTCCCGAGCGCGTACATCGCCACGCATTCACCGCCTCTCTCACCGACCTCCACGAGCGAAACCGCAGACGTCCCACCCTGATCGCGATGCTCGACAAGGCAGGTCTCCCATGACAGGCATCGGACCCGAGATAGCAGTCGGCCTCACCTTACCGGCCTTAGCTTGCTTTACCCGATTTCCCCAAGGAGGCGGCCTCAGCGAACTTATCGTGATTTAGCCGATATTGATAAATCACGGTTAGAGTGACAAGGCATCGGGGAGCTCACGCCGCCCCAAGCGGAGGCCGCCCTTGCCGAGCCTGCTGCCGACCTCGACGTCACCTACGAGCCCGCCGCGATCGACGTGATCGTCGACTACACCGAGGGCTACCCGTATTTCATCCAGGAATACGGGAAGACCGTCTGGGATCTCGCCCCCGAAGGGGAGCCGATCAACGAACTCGTTACCCGAGGAGCGGAGCGGGCGTCGAAGCCAAGCTGGATGAGTCGTTCTTCCGCGTCCGCGCCGAACGCGTCACGGAACTCGAGCTCCAATACCTCCGCGCGATGGCGGAACTCGGCTCCGGGGAACACGCAGCCGGCAACGTCGCCGCCGTCCTCGGCCGCAGCAGCGAACAACTCGGCCCCACCCGTGCACGCCTGATCGGCAAGGGGCTGATCCACACCACGAGCCACGGTCACGGCGACTTCACCGTCCCCCAGTTCGACCGCTACATGCGCCGCAACCACGAACTCGTACCACCGCCACGGCGGCGCTGACGCCGCGAAAGGCCGGCCTCGCGGAGCGTCATCGCTCGACCTGCGTCCGTGACGACGGCGGTTCGGAACTCCAGAGTTAGGCTAACCCCAGCCTCGGCTGTTGCCACGCCGGCGCTATTGGAGTCAAGTTAGGCAACACTTTTCGCTTCTCCTGGCGACCGAACGCTTGAGCGAACGCCAGCGAACCCTGATCCTTGCCATTTCCAGTGACCCCCAATCCGCACAGTTGGAGGTC
Organism: uncultured Actinomycetes bacterium; assembly: GCA_963796625.1. Lineage (GTDB taxonomy): Bacteria > Actinomycetota > Thermoleophilia > Gaiellales > Gaiellaceae > PALSA-600. The sequence goes on along the minus strand of CAWCME010000002.1, from coordinate 14,104 downwards.
GGCAACCGCACCGCCGCGCATCCACTCCGAAGCGGCCACTTCTGGCCCTCCACGGAGCGCCGCGGCGTCGACCGAACCATCCTGGCAAGGAAACTCCTTGCGACTCGGCAGTCCCTGCCGTCCAGGCGCGCAACAAAAAGACGCTTATGCAGGGCTTTTCTCTGGCGGGCTCGACCACCACTCGGCAGGACGGCTCGTCGGTCTGTCGCCGACGACATCGCCAATACGCGACTTCTGGCGATCACCGCCTCATCCTCGGACCGGCGCGAGATCACGGGCCGCGGCAGCGAACTCGTGCTCGAAGGCTGGCTCCGTGTCGTCGATTGCGGAGGCCTCGAGACGGTTCGCGGCGGCGATCCGACGAACGCCGAACCTTGCCGCTCTTGCCACGCCGTGATGAGGCGGCACCCAGACCCGCCACGCCGTGGATCGACTGGCGGCCCCAATGGGTTTGTGGCATGTTCGAGTGGAGACGATGATCCTGGCGTCTGACCTCGAGGCGGCGCGGAGCCAGATGGCGTTCACGCTGGGTTTCCACATCATCCTGGCATCGCTGGGGGTGGCGTTGCCCGCGTTGATGCTGATCGCGAATTATCGGGGCCTGCGTCGAAACGACGCGGACGCGCTGAAGCTCGCCCAGCGCTGGTCGAAGGCGGTCGCGGTGACGTTCGCGGTCGGGGCCGTGACGGGGACGGTGCTCTCGTTCGAGTTCGGGTTGCTCTGGCCGGCGTTCACGGGGCGTTTCGGCGAGGTGTTCGGGGTGCTGTTCGCGATCGAGGGGATCTTCTTCTTCCTCGAGGCGATCTTCATCGCGATCTACATCTTCGGCTGGAAGCGACTCTCGCCGTGGGCGCATTTCTGGACGGGTGTGCCAGTGTTCGTCACGGGCCTCGGCGGGGCGTTCTCGGTCGTTGCCGTGAACTCGTGGATGAACCAGCCTCAGGGGTTCTCGCCCACGAGCGGCAAGGTCACATCGGTCGACCCGTGGAAGGTGATCTTCAATCCGGCCGTGCCCTACGAGGTGCCGCACATGATCCTGGCCGCCTATCTCGTGACGGGGTTCCTCGTGGCCTCGATCTACGCGGTGGGGATGCTGCGCGGCCGGCGCGACCGGATCCACCGGCTCGGGCTGCTGATCCCGCTGACGGTCGCGTGCATCGCGACACCGATCCAGTTCATGGTCGGCGACACGGCCGCCCGGGCGATCGCGAAGGATCAGCCGATCAAGTTCGCCGCGATGGAGTGCGTGGAGCAGACCTCGACCGACGTGACCGAATACATCTTCGGGCGCTGCACCTCGAGCGGCGTCAAGGGCGGGATCGGCATCCCCGGCTTCGACTCGTTCCTCGTCGGTTGGAGCACGAGCACCCAGGTGATCGGCCTCGACTCGGTTCCGCCCGACGACCGCCCTCCGGCGAACACGATGCTGCACTGGGCTTTCGACACGATGGTCGGGATCTGCTCGATCCTGATCCTTCTCGCCCTCTGGCTCGGGGTCGGCTGGTGGCGGAAGAAGGACTTCCCGCAGTCACGGTGGTTCCTCAGGGCTGTGGCGGTCTCGGGCGTATCGGCGATCGTCGCGCTCGAGTGCGGGTGGATCGTCACCGAAGTGGGGCGCCAGCCCTGGATCGTCTACAACATCATGCGAACCTCCGACGCGGTCACCAAGGCGAGCGGCGTCTGGGTCACCTTCACCCTCATCGTCCTTCTCTATATCGCCCTGGGAGCGACGCTGATCATTTCGTTGCGAGCCATGTCGCGGCGCTGGCGCGACGAAGACGACCAGGATGTGAGTGGGCCGTACAGCCCGGAGTCGAGCCCACCGCCGGATCTCGCGACAGAGGGGGCGCGGTGAGCAGCGCGGTCGCGGTCGCGGCCGTGCTCTGGATCGGCGCGACGATCTACGCGGTCTTCGCCGGTGCGGATTTCGGCGCAGGCCTCTGGAGTCTCCTCGCCGGTGGGGGCGATCGCGGGCGTCGTCCGCGCGAGCTGATCGATTGGGCGATCGGCCCGGTCTGGGAAGCCAACCACGTCTGGCTGATCTTCGTCCTCGTCGTGCTCTGGACAGGCTTCTCCACCGCCTTCGAAGCGATCTTCTCGACCTTGTTCATCCCGCTCAGCCTCGCGGCGCTCGGGATCGTGCTGCGTGGTGCCGGGTTCGCGTTCCAGCACACCGCCCGCCGGGCGAGCGGCCGGGTGGCGGCCGTTACGCTCTTCGGGCTCGCGTCGGTGCTCACGCCGTTCTTCATGGGGACGGTGGTGGGAGCCGTGGCGGGTGGCCGCGTTCCCGTCGGGAATGCGGCGGGCGATGCCGTGACGAGCTGGCTCAACCCGCTCTCGCTGATGATCGGCGCCCTCTTCGTTGCCACCGGCGCCTACCTGTCGGCGGTGTTCCTCGTCAGCGACGCCCGCCGGGCGGGTGCTACCGACCTCGAGCGCTATTTTGCCGACCGCGCGCTTGTTGCGGCGTTGGTCGCCGGCGCACTCGCGGCCGCGACCCTGATTCCGCTGCACGACGACGCGGAATACGTGTTCAATCGGCTTACGAGCGATGCGTTGCCGCTCGTCTTCCTCTCACTCGCCTGCGGGCTCGGCGTGCTCTTTCTACTTCGTCGGGGCGCTCGCCGCGGCGCACGCCCGCTTGCCCTCGGCGCGGTTGCCGCGGTGATCTGGGGCTGGGCGGTGGCGCAATATCCCTACCTTCTGCCTGAGAGCCTCACGATCTCTGCCGCGGCCGCACCGAGCGACACGCTGACAAGCCTCCTGATCGTCTTCGTGATTGCCGTCCTCGTCGTGGTGCCTTCGCTCGGCCTGCTCTACACGCTCGCCCAGCGCAACCTCGTCGCGGAGACCTCCCGGCCGACTTCGGATGCGCCGACAGGCGCCAAAATGTGACACAGGCCTGAGGCTGGACTCAGTCGCGTCTGTCTGTGTCCGCAGAGATACGGGTGGGGCGCTCGTGGCTGAAGTCCGTCAGTCGGGCAACGTCTGGCTCAGCAACAACTCGTCGAAGATCAAGTTGCCCGCCGGCGGCGTCGGCGTCGTCGAGCTCGTCGGTGCCGCCGCTCCCGTCTGCACGCCACCGATCGGACCTCCGGCCGAGCCGTCAGCTGGCTCCACCCATGCCTGCCCCAGCTCCGCATTCGAAACCTCGAGCGCCGACCGCTCAGCCACGTCCAGCTCACGCTAGGCTCGCACCGGCTGCCATCCGGTGGCTGGCTCCGTACGTCAGGCTGTTCCTTCCTGCGCAGCCGGTCGTGCCGGCCCGGGCGACCCGGATGGCGGCTGCGCTGTCCGGCCGCCAGTGTCCTCGGCCTGGAACTCGGCACGCAACCGCTCCTCTTCTGCCTTCTTCGGGAACATGAAGAAGACGAGCGCCGCGCCGAGCAGAACGGCGACGACACCGGCCGTGTAGGCCCACTGGTCGCCCTGCAGGAATGACGTCTCCGCGGCGGCCGTGATCTGGCTTGCGTAGTGCGGGTACTGCTGTGCAGTGTCGGACGCGCTCGCAAACGACTTCGTGAGCTGCGCTTCCGTCGCGTCGGTGACGTGCTTGCCCGACGAGCCGATCGCCGCCGTCATCGCAGTCGCGTAGCCAGCCGTGAGCAGAGCGCCGAGGATCGACTGCATGATCGCTCCGCCGAGGTCGCGCTGCAGGTCCGCGGTCCCCGAAGCCATGCCCGCCCGCTGCACCGGTACCGAACCGGTCAGTGAGTGCGAAGCCGGCGTGCCGGCAAGGCCGACGCCGATCCCGAGCAACGAGTACCCGAGTGCGACCTTCCAGTAGGGGATGCTCTCCTTCCAGAGAAGGAGCATCGTCAAGAAGCCGAGCAGGCAGAAGAAATACCCGGCGAGTAGCGTCACCCGGGCGCGCGGCGATCGCACCACCGGTGCCCGACCAGAGCGCAATCGACTTCGTCCGCGCGGGCCCCGCCCAGAGAGCCGTAATCAGGGCGAGCGTGGTCGGATATGCCATCCCGGCGGCGAGCCCGCCCCCGACCCTCGCGACGAAAAGCACGGTGTCCGACGGCGCCCACGCCGCCAAGCACGACATCGGAACTGCCAACACCGTTCCCAGAATCAGCATCAGCTTGCGCCCATACCGATCGCCGAGCGCACCCAGCCAGAGCACCGAACAGGCCAGACCGAGCGAGTACCCGACCGCGATCAAATCAAGCGTGGTCTGCCCCGAATCGAACGCCTTCCCGATCGACGGCAGCGCGACATTCGCCACCGACAGGTTCAGATTCGCGACCGCCGCCACCAGAATCAACGACGTCAGAACGAGACCGGCCCGCCCTGGCGACTCTCCTGCCCCCTCCACCGAAGCCGGCCTCACGATGACGTCACCCGTGCTCAACGCGACAACCGCCGACGATCTCGTTACTCGACCTCGCTCCGTCACGCGTGCGGACGTCGAGGATCGTCGCCCAGCAGCGACTGATGGTGCTCTTCGCCCGCGCGAAGTTGTCGATGTTCACCCTCACGACGCCACCTTCGAACCGCCCTCGAGCCTCCCGCCGCCGCCGCTGTTATATACGACGGACCGGGAGGCCCACAGCGAGCAGCTCCGTCCGACCGCGTCGAGAGGCGAAGGCGTGCGGACAGCCTGCCCGACCAGGCGCGCGGGTCGCGAATCAGCCGCACTCCGCGGGTGGATACGTCGGGCAAGCCGTCCACTCGACGGTGTCGCATGGGATGCGCCCAGCGCCGCGGCGTACTTCGCGAGCTCGACGAGGATGCGCTCTCGGGCGCCGCCACGGCCAAGAGAGCCATCTGGCGAGATGGGCATCTTTCAATCCATCGCCTGGCCGACCCTTTCCAGGTTCTCACGGATCGGGACCCTCTGATTCGTCGGGTCGTTCGATGAGCTTGCCGTTCATGAATGCCGCTCGCGGACTGCGTAGGTCAGGTGGGTCACCCGCTGCGTCGGCTCCGCGCGGACCGGCTCCAGGGCCATGCGGCCCGCGTCCACGCCCTCGAACAGCCGGATTCCGGAGCCGAACAGCACGGGTGAGAGCGCAATCGCGAACTCGTCGATCAGGCCGGCGTTCAAGTACTGCAGGATCGTTTCGCCGCCGCCCGCGATGCGGACGTCCCGGTCGCCGGCGGCCTCGCGGGCCTGGTCGAGGGCGGGCTCGATGCCGTCGTTGACGAAGTGGAAGGTGGTCCCGCCCGGCCGCTCCCAGGGGTCGCGCTTCGTGTGCGTCACGACGAAGACCGGCGTGTGGAACGGCGCCTCCTCTGGCCACATCTGCTCGCCGGCGTCGAACATGCGCTTGCCCATCACGCTCGCGCCGGTGCGCTCGTACGTCTCCCGCACGATGTCGTTGTCGCGCCCTTCCTCGCCACCCTCGCCGAGCTTCAGGTTCTCCCGGAAGAACCGCTGCGGGAAGATCCACTGCTGCAGTTCCATCCACTGCTGCCCCATCAAGTCCCCGAGAGACCCGGGCGCAATGAAACCGTCCAGCGACATCGACACGCTGAAGAACACCTTCCCGGCCATCAGCCCTCTGCTCCTTTCCGAACCATCTCGGTGAGGTAGGCAGCCAAGTTGCTCAGGGTCTGCTGGCCGCCCTCGATCGCGTGATACTTCTCGACCGCCTCGTCGCGCAGCGCCTTGGTGGGAAACACCGTGCGCATCTCGATCCGGGTCGCCGCGCCGTCGGGCGTGAACGTGAGGACCGACTCGAAGGCGTTCGGGTCGCCGCGGGACTCACCGTGCAGCAGCACGATCCGCTCCGGCGGGACGATCTCGGTCCAGGAGATCCACTCCTGGTAGTCCGTCCCGTCCGGTCCGTGCATCACGAACTCCCACTCCCCGCCGACGCGGAACTCGAACGCCCGCGTGGTGGTGGTGAACCCCTCCGGCCCCCACCACCGCGACAGGTGCCGCACCGCGGTGAACGCCTCGAACACCAGCTCCCGTGGGGCGTCGATGACCCGGGAGATCACGATTTCGCGGTCGGCCGTCGCGGACTGCGCCGGCGCTCCTCGTCCTAACGCGCTCATCAGCTACTCCCCCTCCTCCTGCCTTGCCTGCTCGAGGTCCCGCACGTACGCGCCCAACCGGTCGAAGCTCTCGTTCCAGAACCGCTCGAACCCGCCGGCCCACTCGTGAACCGGCCGCAGCCCGCGAGCGTCAAGGCCGTAGAGGCGCTGCTTGCCTGCCTTACGGTCCCTCACCAGCCCGACCTCCCGGAGCACCCGCAGGTGTTTGGACGCCCCCGGCTGGGGCATCCCCAGCTCCCGAGCCAACTCGGTCACCGGCCGCTCACCCGCCCGCAACAACACCAGGATCTCCCGGCGCCGTGGCTCGGCGATCGCGTTGAAGACGTCCGACGTCGTCGCTGCTCGTGCCATGGGCCAAAATCATATTCCGATATCGGAATATGTCAAGCCGGGAGGGACCGGCGGGTCTTGTCAGATGACGATCGTGACCCCGTGTGTGCCGTCCTAGAGCACGTTGTACTAACAGCACCAGCGAATGGGCGGTACTGGGCTCGAACGAGTGACCCCGGCTTGTCGCGATGGGCACCAGTTCGCACCCGTTCGCCTACACCGCCTGGTTGAGCGGAATCACTCCCTCGACCGAACGCTCGAGCGAACCCGAACGAACGCCAATCCTTGCCGTCCTTGCCACACGAGATGCCGTCGACGCGCGCGATCGCAGCAGGCACCACATCGGACGCCAGGCTCGATCGCGGCCTCGCCGACGACTCGGCTATTCCCGCAGGAGCATTCCGGCGGCCTCGCGCTCCAGGTCGACATACGGCTCGCCGCTGACGTCGACGGCGACGCGGCGGATCGTGCCGCCCGTGAAGCTGAAGGGCTCGGTACCCGGGTAGTCCGGGGTGACTCCGGAGCCGCTGTCGCGGCCGATGCACAGTCCCTCGCCGGCGATCATGAACTTCGCGGGCTGAGTCTTGATCTGGGCCTCGCCGACCTTCTTGTCGCCGTGATAGAGCGAAAGTGTCCCGTTAGCCACGTGGGGCGGGTCCTCGCCCGACTTGTCGAACGACGCCGACAGGATCAGGTTCTCGCCGGTGGGAATGTCCTCGGACGCGACGACCTTCTGCTCGAACATGCCGACGAAGTTGTAGACGTAGTGCAGCCGGTCGTCCTTGACGTAGAGCGCGTGCCCGCCGAACAGCGAGCCGTGCGCGAAGAGAACCCCTTCGGCGCCCGGGGCCGGGATGTCGACGAGGGCGCCGATCGAGAATGACCGGTTGCGGAGGTTGACCGCCTGCGACTCTGGCACCTCGGCCGTATTCGGGAAGTAGATGTAGCGATCCCTGGGCGGCGAGAGCACCGGCCGCGGCGTGATGAAGATCTCGAGCGCCGAGCGGTCGTCGAGGGGGAAAGCCCCGTTCGCTCCCGCCTCCGCATACCAGAGGTGCTGCAGCTCGCGGAGCTTGTCGGGGTGCTCCTTCGCGAGGTCGTGAAGCTCGGAGCGGTCGACCTCGGTGTGGTACAGCTCCCACTCGTCGTCGTTGAAGTGGCCCCAACCGGCGATCGTCGGATGGTTGGTGACCGCCTTCCAGCCCTCGTGCCAGATCGCCCGGGAGCCGAGCATGGCGTAGAACTGGGTCGACCTCGCCGACGGCTCGTCGGCGTTGTCGAAGCTCGAGCGCATGCTGACCCCGTCGAAGTGGCTCTGGACATGGCCCTTGATCGTTCCGGGCGACTCGACCCCGAGTGCGTCGAGGACGGTCGGGACGAGGTCGATCGCATGGTGGTACTGGTGGCGGAGCTCGCCCTTGGCCTTCATCCCGGCCGGCCACGAGACGATGCACGCGTCGCTCGTGCCCCCGTTGAACTCGTATCGCTTCCACATCTTGAACGGCGTGTTGAACGCCATCGCCCAACCGTTCGGATAGTGGTTGTAGGTCCTGGTGCCACCGAGCTCGTCGAGCAGGGGCAGGTTGGCCTCGGTCGTGTCGGGGATGCCGTTCGCGAACTTCATCTCGTTCACCGACCCGTTCGGGCCGCCCTCGCCCGACGCGCCGTTGTCCGAGACCAGGATCACGATCGTGTTCTCGCGCCACCCGAACTCCTCGAGGAAAGCGAGCAAGCGTCCGATCTGCTCGTCGGCATGCCCCATGAAGCCGGCGTAGACCTCCGCCATTCGGCAGAAGAGTTTCTTCTCGTCGTCGGAGAGCGAGTCCCACGGGCGGGTGACGTCGAGCGCCGGGAAGGGAATCCCGTCGGGGCCCGTGCGGGTCTCGGTCCCGATCGGGTTGATCGGCGGCAACTCCGTCTCCTGGGGAACGATCCCGAGCTCTTTCTGGCGAGCGAGCGTCTGCTCGCGCATCGCCTCGTAGCCCATGTCGAACTGCCCCTTGAACTTGTCGATCCACTCCTTCGGCGCGTGGTGCGGGGCGTGGCAGGCGCCGAGGGAGTAGTAGAGGAAGAACGGCTTCTCGGGGGCGATCGACTTCGAGTCCATGATGAACTCGATCGCCTTGTCGGTCAGGTCGACGCTCAGGTGGTAGCCCTCCTCCGGCGACTTCGGCTGGTTGACGAGGTGGTTGTCGTAGACGAGGTCCGGGAACCACTGGCTCGTCTCGGCGCCGAGGAACCCGTACCAGCGCTCGAAGCCGCGACCGCTCGGCCAGTTCCGCCGCGTCGAGGCGAGATTCATCTCGTCCTCGGGGCACAGGTGCCACTTGCCGACCATGTAGGTGTTCCAGCCCCGCTCGGCGAGGATCTCGGACAGCATCCCGTTCTCCGGCGGAATCGTGCCGCTCCCGTTCGGGAACCCGATTGCGCCCTCGGTGATGCAGGCCATGCTGTTCCGGGTGTGGTTACGGCCCGTCAGGAGGCACGAGCGGGTGGGCGAGCAGAGCGCGGTCGTGTGCCACTGCGTGTAGCGGATGCCGTCGGCCGCGAGCTTGTCGATGTTCGGGGTCGCGATCGGGCCGCCGTAGGCGCTCATCGCCGCAAAGCCGACATCGTCGAGCACGACGTAGACCACGCTCGGCGCCCCGTCGGGCGCCTTCGGCGGCTCGAACGGCTCCCAGTCCGGGACGGAGTCCCTGATGTCGACATTGATCGTGCCCTTGAACGGTTCGCTCACGGTTACCGCCTCCCACTCGTCTTCGATAGATGTCTCCGGCCTGCGTCACCCTCGGCCGCCCGCTCGCGGATCCCAGACGCAGGTCGTCCCATTGCCTAGCGGACTGTCTTGCCAGGGTCAGCCCGCGGCGCGGCGCGCCGCGCCCGTTCCTCCTCCGGTTGCTCGGGGAACTCGCTCAGGCACTTACTGGCGCAGGCTACCGTTCTCCCCTGGGCGCCGACGTCGTCTCCTGCCGAGCCGCACAAACAGGGCTCGCCACGCGCGACAGGCTCGAACTCCCGACCTCCGGCACGATCATCGAGAGCACGGCAATCGTCTCGTACACGAAGCCGCCGAGACGCTCGCCGTCCGCGCGGCCGAGACCCACCGAGTCTGTGCCAGGCAGATCGCTCGTCATCTCGACATCCTCGCGTCCTTGACGCCGAAGATCGGTTCGCCTAGCTCGGCTAGGCTGCGAGCGTGTCCGGGGCGTTGGAGAGCTGGAATGACGGCGCCGCGAGACGCGCGATCGTGCAGTTCGTCGAGCGGACCGTTTCCGACGCCGTGCCCGTCGAGGAGCGTGTCGCGGTCTTCGACAACGACGGGACGCTCTGGTGCGAGAAGCCGATGCCGATCCAGCTCGATTTCATCCTCCGCCGCCTCGTGGCAATGGCGGTGGCGACGCCGGACCTTCAGGAGCGACAGCCCTGGAAGGCAGCGTTCGAGCACGATTACGCCTGGTTCGGACAGCTGATGGCCGAGCACTACGCTGGCGACGACACCAACGTGCGGACGCTCGCGGGAGGCATCCTCGCAGCCTATGACGGGATCAGCGTCGAGGAGTTCGAGGCGCAATCAGACGCGTTCCTTCGCTCTGCTAAGCACCCGACGCTCGGCCGCGGCTACCTCGAAACAGCCTACGCGCCGATGGTCGAACTGCTCGGCTACCTCGAGGCGAACGGGTTCTCGAACTACATCGCCTCGGGCGGCGGACGCGACTTCATGAGGCCGGTCAGCCAGCAGGTGTACGGCATCCCGCGCGAGCGAGTGATCGGCAGCGCCTCCACGTTCGAATACACGAGCGACGACAGTGGCGGCACCATCACGCACAAGGCGGAGGCCGACTACCTCGACGACGGCCCGCAGAAGCCGATCCGCATCTGGAGCCGCATCGGTCGCCGACCTCTCCTCGCCGCCGGAAACTCAAACGGCGACATCCCGATGCTCGCCTTCACCCACCACCCAGACAAGGCAAGTCTTCGACTCCTCGTCCGCCACGACGACGCCGCCCGCGAGTTCGACTACACAACCGGCGCCGAAACGGCACTCGAACAAGCTGACACGAGCGGGTGGACCGTCGTCAGCATCAGGGACGACTGGGCCACGGTCTTCTGACCCAGGAACCTGCGCGGCCCTTCCTCAACTCAGCCAGACCGACGAGGCTACACGGTCGGTGCGACTCACGGGCAACGCCGTGACTCGCAGTGGGCTGCGTGCTCTCAGATTCTGGCGCTGACTCGAAAAGCGACCCCCAACCAGACCGCCTGGGTCCGGCGTTTTCGAGACCTGGGCACCTCCGCACGCTTCCGGGTCGACACCGTGATCTGCAGGGGTTTTGTGGATGCTCTTGGAGGCCCGGCTCCAGGGTCTCATGAGTTGCTCCCTCAGGCGAGACGTGAGGATCGGACTGTGCGCATCGGCCGGCTTGCTTCCGCAGGGGGGTCTGCCCAGACTTCGGTTGACATCTCTTGTGCGGGGCGGTGCCTCGCGGGAAGGATGTCGTTATGCCGAAGAGATTCCCTGTTGAGTTCAAGCGTGACGTTGTTGCGGTCGCCCGCAGAGGCGGGTTGCCGAGGGCGGAGATCGCCGCGGATTTCGGGATCGCGGAGTCGACGCTGAAGCGGTGGCTGCGCCAGGCTGACGTCGATGACGGTGTCAAGGACGGCCTGACCGGCGCCGAGCAGAACGAGCTGGTGGCGCTGCGCAGGCGCAACCGGCGGTTGGAGCAGGAGAACGAGATCCTGCGCCGCGCGGCGGCGTTCTTCGCTGCGGAGTCACTCCCGAAATGAGGTTCTCGCTGGTCCGTGACCTTGCCGCCGACGGGATCCCCGTGGCGGTGGCCTGCGAGACGCTGGGCTTCTCCCGGCAGGCCTACTACGCCTGGCGTCGCCGGCCGTGGTCGGATCGAGAGTGGGGCGACGCCCAGCTCGTCGACGCGATCCGAGACGTCCACGCCGACGACCCCGAGTTCGGCTACCGGCTGATCGCCGACGAGCTCGCCCGGGCCGGCCACGCCGCGAGCGAGAACCGGGTGCACCGGCTCTGCCGCGAGCACCGGGTCTGGTCTGCGACGACCCGCAAAGGCCGTCGCGGCACGGGGAAGCTGCCCGGCCCCGCCGTTCACGACGACCTCGTCCAGCGCGACTTCAGCGCCGCCCGGCCCAACCAGAAATGGCTCGCCGACATCACCGAGCACCCGACCGCGGAGGGGAAGCTCTACCTCTGCGCGTTCAAAGACGCCTGCTCCCGCCGGATCGTCGGCTACGCCATGGGCGAACGGATGACCGCCGAGCTCGCCGTCACCGGCCTTCGCACCGCGATCGCCAGGCGGCGTCCGCAGGGAACCCTGATCGTTCACTCCGACAGGGGGTCGCAACTCGGGCTCAACCGGTCGTCGCAACACCGGTTTGTTGACTTGACTGTATATATCGATCGAGCTCTTCCGCAGGCGTTCGCCAGCCGAGGGTCTTGCGGGGTCGGCTGTTCAGAGCGGCGGCCACGGCCTCGATCTCCTCGGCGCTCCAGCGGGAGAGGTCGGTCCCTTTGGGGAAGTACTGGCGGAGCAGCCCGTTCGTGTTCTCGTTCGTGCCGCGCTGCCAGGGGCTCTGGGGATCGGCGAAGTAGACCGGGATGCCGGTCTCGACCTTGAACGCGGCGTGTTGCGAGAGTTCTTTGCCGCGGTCCCAGGTCAGCGAGCGGCGGAGCTGCTCGGGCAGGGTCGTCATCGTCGACGCTAACGCGTTCTTCATCGTGATGGCGCCGTAGCCGGCGAGCGGAGGACCGTTCTTGGTGCGCGGGATCGCACCGAAGCCCGCCTCGCGTGGAAGATGGATCAGGATCGTGAATCGGGTGGTGCGCTCGACCAGCGTCCCGATCGCCGAGCGCTCGAGCCCGATCAGCAGGTCGCCTTCCCAGTGGCCGGGGACCGCCCGATCGACCACCTCGGCAGGCCGTTCGCTGATCATCACCTCAGGGGTGACGTGCGCCCACGCCTTCTGACGCGCCCGCGCGCGAGGCACCCTGAGCGCACGACCCGTGCGTAGACACGCGACCAGCTCGCGTTTCAGCGCCCCGCGGCCCTGCACGTAGAGCGCCTGGTAGATCGCTTCGTGGCTGATCCGCATCGACGGATCATCGGGGAAGTCGACCTGCAGCCGGCTCGCGATTTGTTCTGGGCTCCATCCCTGCACCCAGCGGCGATCACCGCGACGCGGCTTGTTCTTGCCGTTCCATTTCGGCCCGGGCGGCCCAACAGCTTTACCGTCGACACCGCGCACTCGACCTGACAGTCGTTCCTGGACATACGCACGGAGCCGCTCGTTCGTGGCCAGCTTGGCGACCTTCGGCCGGCGGGCGCGGCGCTCAGCGTGCCACTGCGCGATCGACGCCTTGTAGTCGAGCCGCCACGTCCGCGTCGAAGCGTTCCGGCGAAGCTCCCGCGAGATCGTCGACGGACTGCGACCCAGCCGCCACGCGATCTCCCGCACGCCATGACCCTGAGCGCGCAGGAGCGCGATCTCCTCCCGCTCGCCGAACGACAGGTAACGGCCCGACACCGTTGGATGAAGAGAGGGATTCACGCCGCCAGCGTGGCGAAACCATCGGAACGCAACCGGCGCCGACACGCCCGCCTCGCGCGCCGCATCCTCCGTCTTCAGCCCAGCGGCGACCGCCGCCCAGAACCGCACCCGGTCGGCACGCCACGCGACCGTCGGTCGGCCTGGCGAAGGTACCTGACCCCGATACAGCTGGACCTCCCGCTGCCGCTCCCGCATCGTCCCCATCCCACACCTCCACGATCGAGGTGTTGCGACGACCACTTGAATCCGCCTTGCGAGCCGCGGTCGGTATGGGCAATCAGGTCGCCGGCTGGCTGGCGAAGCCCGTTGGCCATCTCGAGCGCGTCCATCACCAGCTCGGTGCGCATGTGCACGGCGAGCTGCCACCCGACGATCTTGCGACTGAAGCAGTCGAGGATGAAGGCGAGATAGACGAACCCGTTCCAGGTGCGGATGTAGGTCAGATCGGCGACCCACTTCTCGTTCGGTCGCGTCGCGGTGAAGGCCCGCTGCAGCAGGTCGCGGGCCTTCTCGACCGCGGCTTCGTCCGGGATCGTGGTGCGGTGCTTGCGCCCACGCCGCTTGCCCTCGAGCCCCGCCTGGCGCATCAACCTGGCAACGCGGTCGCGGCCGACCTCGATCTCGCGCCGGCGCAGCTCCTTCCACGTCTTTCTGGCCCCGTACACGCGCCGGTAGCCGCAGCGGGCAGCGTGGATCTCCTCGAGCAGCCGCCGGTCCTCGAGCTCCCTCGCAGACGGCACCCGGGATCTGCGCGCGTAGTGCGTGCTCACCGGCACGCCCAACGCACGGCAGATCGGCTCGACCCCGAAGGCCTCCCGCCGCTCCTCCACAAAGCGGGTCACCGTCGCCGGGTCGGGTCGAGCTCCTGCGCGAAATAGACCGACGCGTCCTTCAAGATCGCGTTCGCCCGGCGCAGCTCGAAGTTCTCCTTACGCAGCCGCTTCAGCTCCTCGCGTTCCTCGCTCGTCAGCAGATCACGCCGGCGGCCGCTGTCTGCCTCGGCCTGACGGACCCAGAGGCGCAGCGCCTCCTTATGGATGCCCAGGTCGTGGGCGACGTGCGCGATCGGGCGCTTCGACTCGAACACGAGCCGGACCGCACGCTCACGCAGCTCATCGGGGTACTTCCTCGGTCTGGCCATCGCAGGAGCATCTCCTTCCGCCAGGACGGAGCCTGGCATCGGAGC
>CAWCME010000001.1:0-202322 GCA_963796625.1 uncultured Actinomycetes bacterium | reverse complement strand
GGCCGTTCACGACCTGGGCAATCAGCCTCGCAGGCAATGTCGGCCCCACCGGCCCGACCGGTCCCGCGGGGATCTCGGGCACGCCGCAAACGGCCACGACCGCCAACTCCTGCACACCGAATACCGGGACCTACTCGGTGCCGTCGGCGTGTTCGAGCGGTAACCCGAGCCTCACACTCTCGTCTTCGACGACTACGAGGGTGCTGGTTATCGTCACGGCTGATGTCAACCCGGTCGCGTCGAGCCAGCAGATCTGGGCGAGCTTCACCGTGAGTGGAACGACCACTGTTGGCGCCTCCGATTCCAGCGCAGTTGAACGGAGCGGCGGCACAAGCTCGAGCACGGGAGACGTCACGGCCAGCACGATGACCTACGTGACGCTGACCGCCGGGTCGAGCAACACCTTCACCATGGTCTACAAGACGGACTCGACCAGTACAGCAGCGGTGTCTAATCGCACGCTGACGGTGATCCCGCTGAACTAGGGGCAGCGGGGCGGCACGGGTGACGGCGACGGGGGCCTTCGGGCCTCCCGTTTCCGTTCCAGGTCCTCTGCTCCGCTGCTCGGTTTCAGGTTTGGACGGCGCCGGTCGCGGTCGCGTAGCTGGCGTCGAGCGCCTGCCTGGCGGTTTGGGCGTGGTCGGCGCGTTGGTAGAGGTGGGCGTAGACCTGGAGGGTGATGTTGGGGTTGGCGTGGCCGAGTTGGCGGCTGACGAAGACGATGTTGAGGCCGTTGGCGATCAGGAGTGAGGCGTAGCCGTGGCGGAGTGAGTGGAGGGTGAGCCTTCCTGGCGTTTCGAGTCCGGCTTGTTTGACTGCTCGTTGGAATGCTTGGCCGACGAGGCGGTAGTCGAGGCCGCGGCCGTGGCGGTCGGGGAAGACGAGGTCGCTGGGTTTCTTGTGGTGGCTTGCGAGCCATTGTTCGCGGAGGCTCTTGGCGAGTGTGGGGGCGAGGATGACTTCGCGGCGGCCGGCGTCGGTCTTGAGCCGGGCGTGGGTGCGTTGGCGGGAGAGTTGGCGGTGGACGCGGATCAGGCCTGCTTGGAAGTCGATGTCTGCCCAGGTGAGGCCGAGTGCTTCGCCGATCCGGAGGCCGGTGTGGGCGAGGAAGACGAGGATCGGTTGGTGGCGGCCGGGGTGGGCGAGCAGCCGGGCGAGCTGGTCGGGTTCGAGAATCGCGGCTTGTGCGGGTGTCCAGTGGGGTTTCTCGGCGCCTTCGAGTTTGCTGACGGGGTTCGAGGCGAGCCAGCCGCGGCGGAGGGCGTAGCGGCAGATCTGGTTGAGCGTGACGAGGGCGATCACGGCGGTGGTGGGGGCGAGCATGCGCTCGTTTGCTTGTGTCCAGCGGGCGACCCGGTCGACGTTTAGGTCGCGCAGTTTGAGCGCGGCGAGCGGTTTCTGGTTGGGGTCGGCTGAGGCGTCGATCTGGCGGCGGACGATCCGTTCGTAGCGTTCGCGGGTTGAGGGTGCCCAGCGGCCTTTCTGGCCGGTGCCGCGCTCGAGCCAGAGCTGGGCGACCTCGCCGACGGTGAGGGTGGTCCGCTCGACGCGTTCGCCTTTGTGCATCCGGGCGAGCAGCTCGCCGCGTTCGGCTTTCGCGTCGGCCTTGCTGTCGCCTGCGGCGGTTTGCCAGATTTGGCGGCCGGTGGCGTCGCGGTAGCTGAACTCGTAGCGGCCGGGGACGGGCTGCCCGGTATTCGGGTTGATGCGTTGGTAGACGCTCTCGGCGACGCGCACCCGGCGTGGGTGTGGTCGCCGACCCGGTTCCGCCCCTGGGCGGTCCTGGGACAATGGAGCGTGCATGGGAGGTGCGTCCTCCTGTGCCGGCCCCGGGGCGTTGACGCGCCGCCGGGGCATTTTCGTTTCGGGCGGGGATGGTAGGCGCCGACGTTCGCTCGCGTCAAGTGCGGCCTTGGCGGTCATGCCGCCCAGGGGGCCGGCCCGAGGGGTTCGATCAGGGGCGTGTCGGCGCGTATGCGGACTTCGATCAGGCGTGGCGGCTGGCGGGTTTCGACTTCTAGGCGGGCGAGCTCGAGCGGGAGTCCGGTGCGGTGGGCGTGGGCTTCTGCGGCGAGCTCGAGCCGGGCTTCGGCGCGGAGTTCGGCGATCGGGCGGTGGAAGTAGCGGCGGGAGGCCCGCTCAGTCATGCCGCGCCAGATGGTCGGCGGGGCTTGTTCGGGTTTGCGGTGGTGGAGGGCGAGGTAGCCGATCGCGGCGCCGGGTGAGGCGAGCGCGCCGACCTGGACGACCCAGGCTCCGGTGACGGCTCGCCAGGTCTCGCGGACGACGACCTCGATCTCGTCGACCTTGTCGGGGTCGAGGCCCTTGACGAGGTAGTGGCCGTGCATGCGCCTGTGGCCGCCTGAGCGCTCGCTGCTGCCGGTGGTGAACTCGATCGCGCCGAAGTATTCGACCGGACCGCAGCGGCGGCGGAGGCGGCGGATCAGGACGGCCGAGCCGTCTCGGTAGGTGGCCGGAGCGGTGTCGGGGTCGCGGGTGGTGAGCGTGACGCAGATGGTCGGCATCTCGACTCGTGCGTCGAGAAGCAGGGCGCGCGCGGTTTCGCGGGAGCGGATCGCCCAGCAGCGCGGGCAATCGCGGCGTTTGCAGCGCGGCTGGACGAAGACGCCGGGGCCGACCAGGCGCAGCGTCTCGGGGCCACGCTCGCACCATCCGTGGAGAGCGCTTCCTGATCTTTGCCCATCTAGGACAAGAAAGGCGCGCTCCGCGTGGCCTGGCAGGGTGCCGTCCGTTGGCATACGCCATACAGTGGCATACGGCTCGGACGGAGGGACTGCCATCGCGCGGCATATCGCGGCGAAGGCCCAGCACTCCAAGCGACCGCGACCCCTTTCCATTGCCCCGCTTCCGAGCTGAGTGCCTCCCCAGCGATCGCTTCGCTCCCGCTGGGCCCCCCGGCACCAGCTCGGGGAGGAAGGGGGCGCGGGGCGGGGATCGCGGCCGCTTGGAGTGCATGTTTGCACTTCTGCCAACACTCTCCCAAGGGCGGGAGCCCCCAGCGCCGCTAAGGGACCTCCAGGCCCTCGGGGGCGGCCCTGGACGCTGCGAGGAGGCGGCGCCCTCGGCGCCGCCTCGCCGCCTGGTCATCACGCCGACGAGGACGACGTCAAGGCGATCACGTGCGGGGATGGGGCCCCGCGCGTGAGAGCCGACCCCGTAGGGGTTGACGTCAACGAGCGGCGTGATAGGCGGCAGCGACCGGGGCCGGTACCGTCGTCCGACCCTCCCACGGTCCGCTCGGGTCGCCTGCCGAGCGCCCCTGGCGGGGCATCCCGGGCAGGTGACCCTCGGGCGGGACCCTCGCGGGCGATCCGCGGCCGGCTGCTACTGGACGGCGGCGATGCTGATCGGCAGATTGATCGCAGCGGCGACGTCGAGCTTCTCGCGGCGCATCCGCTTCAGCAGCTGCGTTGCAAGCGGCGTCGGCGTCTCGAACTCGGGGAATAGCTCCCGGAACTCGGCCAGGTGCCGCCAGGCCGTCCGCTCTGACTCGTTCGACCACCGACGCCACTCGGTCAACGTCAGCTCCTCGCCGTCGCTGTCGTGAAGCGCAAGCGCCCATTCGACGATGAACGTTGCCACCCGATTGGCTTTCGGCATCGCCGACCGGGCCAGCCTCAACGCCTTCAGCTTCTGCCCCTTGCGCGCCTCCAGGTCGATCCCCTTCTGCTCGGCCATCCCCGACGCTGAGCGAAGGAAACACTGCCCGTAGAGCGTGTCGAACGTCCTCACCACCACGCTGCTCCCCTCCGCTCGATCACCACCGAAGCTGCCACGCTATGGCACCGATTCTACTGCCACCATCGGGCGGACACCCCGCCTGCCGCCCCTCCGGTGGAAACCGATCCGTTACCACCGCCGTTCCCCAACCACGCCCTCACACGAACCTCCTGCACGCACCACAAAACGAAAACCGAACCCGCGTGCCGCCGGTACTGGCGCGACCGGCTCGACCGGCGGTACGGGTGCGACGGGTGCGACTGGCCCGACGGGTGTCCAGGGTCCGACTGGTGCCACGGGCGCGACCGGTACGACGGGTGCGACGGGTGCGAGCGGGAGCAACGGCTTGCAGGGTGATACCGGTGCGACTGGCGCGACCGGCGGTATGGGTGCAACCGGTGCGACTGGCCCGACGGGTGTCCAGGGTCCGACTGGTGCCACGGGCGCGACCGGTGCGACGGGTGCGAGCGGGAGCAACGGCTTGCAGGGTGATGACCGGTGCGACTGGTGCGACGGGTGCGACCGGGCCCACCGGCATGCAGGGCCCGACCGGTGCTACGGGTGCTACTGGTACGAGTGGCTCGGCCGGCAGCAGTGGCGCCACGGGTGCTACCGGCTACATGGGCGACACCGGTTCGGCCGGAACGAATGGTGCGACCGGAGCGACTGGTGCGACCGGAGCGACCGGTGCGACCGGTCCGATCGGTCCGACCGGGATGAGCGGCCCGACCGGTGCGCCTGGCGCGACCGGTGCGACGGGTGCCACAGGCGGAACGGGTGCGACGGGTGCCACTGGTTCGACCGGTGCGACCGGCGCTGGGACGCCTGGAACCAACGGCGTTGATTCGTTCACGACGGCTTCGACCTTCACGGCCCCGGGATCGGGGAGCAACGTGACGATCACGGTCGCCAACGGCAGCTGGGTCGTCAACGGCCAGACCCTCTTCATTGGAGCTGGCGCCGGGTACTACAAGGTTATCTCTGGTGGCGGCACGAACTCGCTGGTCGTCCAGAACCTTGGCTACCCGGGCAACGCTGTTTCGGGGTCGATCACGACGCCCACGGTCAGCCCTGGTGGTCTGCAGGGTCCGATCGGCCCGACTGGCCCGACCGGCGGCACGGGTGCGACCGGTGCGACCGGCGGCAACGGCAGCAACGGTGCCACCGGGGCAACCGGTGCGACTGGCCCGGGCTACACGGCCACCGCGACGACCACAGGCCTCAACTCGACGATTGGTACCGGCTCAAAGTCGTTCACCACGCAGGCCGGCCTCGCCTACACGGTTGGCGCTCGAGTGCGGGCGAGTTACACGACGACTCCGACCGACTACATGGAAGGAATCGTCACCCTCTATAACAGCGCGACTGGCGCTCTGACCATCAGCGTTGACAACATCGGTGGCAGCGGCTCCTTCACGACCTGGAACATCAACCTCGCCGGCGACGTCGGTGCGATCGGTGTCACGGGTGCGACCGGTGCGACCGGTGCGACCGGTGCGACGGGTGCGACCGGCCTGGGCACGGTGGTGAGTTCGAGCGACACCACACACACGTGCACGACGACCTCGACGACGTACACGTCGACCACCACGGGTTGCAGCGCTGTGCAGGTGGCGGCGACTATCACGGGCGGGCACGCGCTCGTGATCATCACCTCCCGGATTACCGATTTCGGTGCTTCCAGCGCGGGTACGGTGCAGGGCTTCGTCAGTGTTGCGGCGGCTGGCCTGGCCGCGAGCGACGCTCAATCTCTGGAGCTGGGCTTGATCGGTAGCTCGACCGGCCTGGACACGCACGAGATGCAGGGAAGCGCGGAGTATCTGGTGAC
Source organism: uncultured Actinomycetes bacterium (assembly GCA_963796625.1). GTDB lineage: Bacteria > Actinomycetota > Thermoleophilia > Gaiellales > Gaiellaceae > PALSA-600. Next base: position 196,753 of record CAWCME010000001.1, on the reverse strand, counting down.
GGGGCTGACGAACGGCAGCAACACGTTCACGCTCAACTTCCGGTCGAGCGGCGGCGACACAATCACGTACGCGGATCGGACCATTACGGTGATCCCGCTGCCCTAGCAGCTCGGAAGGCTCGACGGAGTGACGGCGACGGGGGGCCTTCGGGCCTCCCGTTTTCGTTCCTGGCCTCCCGCTCCGCTCCTCGGTCTCAGGTTTGGACGGCGCCGGTCGCGGTCGCGTAGCTGGCGTCGAACGCCTGCCTGGCGGTTTGGGCGTGGTCGGCGCGTTGGTAGAGGTGGGCGTAGACCTGGAGGGTGATGTTGGGGTTGGCGTGGCCGAGTTGGCGGCTGACGAAGACGATGTTGAGGCCGTTGGCGATCAGGAGTGAGGCGTAGCCGTGGCGGAGTGAGTGGAGGGTGAGCCTTCCTGGTGTTTCGAGTCCGGCTTGTTTGACTGCTCGTTGGAATGCTTGGCCGACGAGGCGGTAGTCGAGGCCGCGGCCGTGGCGGTCGGGGAAGACGAGGTCGCTGGGTTTCTTGTGGTGGCTTGCGAGCCATTGTTCGCGGAGGCTCTTGGCGAGTGTGGGGGCGAGGATGACTTCGCGGCGGCCGGCGTCGGTCTTGAGCCCCGCGTAGGTGCGTTTGCGGGAGAGTTGGCGGTGGACGCGGATCAGGCCTGCTTGGAAGTCGATGTCTGCCCAGGTGAGGCCGAGTGCTTCGCCGACTCGGAGGCCGGTGTGGGCGAGGAAGACGAGGATCGGTTGGTGGCGGCCGGGGCGGGCGAGCAGCCGGGCGAGCTGGTCGGGTTCGAGAATCGCGACGGATTCGGGTTTCTGGCGTGGCCTCTCGCCAGGCTAGAGGCTGGCGACAGGATTGTCGGCGATCCAACCGCGCCGTGCCGCGTAGCTGCAGACAAGGCTCGGGGTGGCGCGCGATCGCGGCCGTCGTCGGCGCGAGCGTCCGCTCGTTCGTTCGACACGAACGGCACGAACGGTGCGAAGGGTGCCACCGGCCGGGAGTACGGCGCGACCTCGACCACGTCTCTGACGATCGGGACTGGGAGTGCACAAGCGGCCCGCTGCCCGGTTCCGCGATCCAAACCGTTCGCGCTTCGACGCAGCGTCGCTCCACCATCTGCGTCGCGTGGCCCGGCGCGCGAGAAGCGGGACCCTCTCCCTAGCGCTCGGCCTAGACGCGTCGAGAGTGGTTAGAGGCATCGAGAGCGAACTGGGCCCGGGTGCATGCCGGGCAGTAGACGACGAGCTCGCGCGGCTTGCTCTTCTCGATCTCCTCGCACTGCAGAACGAGCCAGCCGCGCGAGCGATCGTCCCTCTCAGCTCCGCATTCGACGCAGACAAGTTCTCCGGCCATCGGTCGCAACATGGCCCGGTTTGAGGGGATGCGCTACTGGCCCTTTGGCGAATTCGCACCGCCTCCCCCGTTCGAGCGACCAATCAGAACCGTTATCGAAACGTCGCCACGGCGCAGTCTCAGCCGACGCGCGCGGAGGCTCTCGGCGCCTCCCCGGCAGGGAGCCGTCTCCGCCGGTGCACTCTTGAAAATGATGGCGGCCCGACATTCGGGCCGCCCGGGATGGAAGAGAGGATCGTGTCTTGAGCCGGTCTGGTTGCGCTTCGCTGAAGCGGTATGCCCGAACGCGGCTGCAGACCTAGCGTGAGCGAAGACAGGGGCCAAATCGCTACCCGTTCGGACGGTCTTTCGGGGCCGATAGCCTTGGCTCGATCGAGTGACCCTCACCACTATGCGCTGTCTGCATGCACGGACCCCCAGCTGGCCTTGCTCACCTCGACAGCGACGTCCCCATGCATGAGTGTTTCGCGGCTGTCGCCGTCCCTGAGTATCGACTCGCCGGGATCCGATCAACGGGGAGGCTGGAGCAGGTGCGGCGGCTGCCCTTCCGGCGGCAACCAGGAACGGCCACGGGGTGGCTGAGGCCCAAAGCGGTGCTTGCGGTCCGCGACGTGGAACGGCCGCCCGCGGAGGAAGCCCCGGCGGTCAACGGGCGCCTCGTGCTCGACGCATAGAGAGCCGAGCGTCAGCGTGCCGCAGCCTGGGAATTCACATCTCCGAAGCATCAAGCTCTTCCTAAGACAGCTGAGTCGAGCATGCGCTGTACCTTCGGCGCGTTCGGATCTCCATTCCTGGTAGGTATCCGCGCCAGCTCTCACGGGACCGCCGCCCGAACCCCGATCATCGCGCGAGGTCGCCGGGGATTCGCTTGCCCCAGGGCGACGACGGATGCGGCCCGTGCAGCCCGAGGCTAGCCGCGAGCGCATCCACGGCCGGCCGGATCGGCCGTGGGCAGGCTCGGCGCCACCCGTCCAGGAACAGGGCCGGGTCGCCGTCTATCAGTCGCGGAGTCGCGTGGAGGCGCCGGACGACGCGCCATGCGGCGGGGTCGGCCTCGAAGACGCGCAGGAGTCGGGCTGCGAGGAGCGTGCTCTCGTCCCTCCGCCCGAGATCGGTCTGGAGCAGAGGCAGGCACTCAGCGAGCCAGCGGTCGAAGGATGTGTCCGCCGGCAGTTGGTGGGACGGGTCTGCGAGCCGGTCGCACGCATAGCGTGCGAGTTCCGGGGCGTAGCTCCGCCAGTTCGGATAGGGCGGCTCCTCGAGCCAGCTCCGGGCCATCGCGCGCAGCGCAAAGAGCGAGGCGGTCTCGCACAGGACCTCCTCCAGCCAGCCGAGACGGTCGGCTGCCCAGGTCGACGGGCCGGCGAGCACGTGGCAGTACTCGTGGGCGAACTGGTAGGCGAGCCTGGCCCAGAGGTTCCCGCGGATGTTCAATCCTATGCGCCATTCGCCCACGAGGGTCGGCGCCAGGAAGGTGATCGGGGGGTCGTCGCGGCCCGGCGTGGGCTCGACCACTACCGAGAGCCGCTCGCCCTCCTCGAGCGCAGGGAAGGTCGCAGCGGCCGAGCGCGCCACCGCCTCGACGTTCGGGAGCGACGCTCCGCCCCAGTCACCGGGGGCCGCGCGGATCGCGAGGCCCGCCACTGGCTGTCAGGCCGCCGGCTCGACCTGGCTGGTGGCGGCCTGCGCCTCTGACGCCGCGGTGCGGAGCGCCCGCAGGCCGTGGTGCGGAAGGATCAGCATCCCGAAGATCACGAACGGGATCGTGTTCAGCGCGTGGACGACGACCGCGTAGGAGAGCGCCGAAGCATGGTCGACGCCGAATGGCCTCAGCGCGACCAGGGTCGCGGCCTCGAACACCCCGATCGCGGCCGGCGAGGAGGGGATCACCATAGCGAGGCTCGTCGCGACCATCACGAGCAGCCCCGCGCCGAAGGGCAGGCCGAGGTGGCAAGCGACAGTCACAAGCCAGAAGGAGCAGCCGATCACGAGGATCGCCGCGAAGCTCGCGATGAGCGCCGGGACTGCAAGGCGTACCTTCCGCATCGCCGCGAGGCCGTTCACGAGCTCCGAGGCGACCGCCTCGATCCGCTCGGGCCGGAAGGCCGGGAACCGGCCGAGCGGCCGGAGCGCCCACACAATTGGGCGCACGTGCCAGCGGCCGAGGACGGCGAGGAGCACGACCAGCGAGGCAGTCACGATTCCGGCGAAGATGCCGGCCCGCCGCACCCAGGTCACGTGCGGAAGCCAGGGCACTGCGACGAAGAACACGACCAGCAGGACGACAACGTCGTAGATCCGCTCGGTGACCGCGGTCCCTAGGGCGACCGAGCGGGGCGTCTGCGTCTCCTGGTGAAGCGTGACGACCCGGATCGCCTCGCCCGGGCGAGCCGGCAGAACGGTGTTGAAGAACGTCCCCACGAGCAGTGCGCGAAGGGTCGCCGGGAGCGGCGGGCGCACGTCGGGCGGGAAGAGGAGCCGCCAGCGGACGGCCCGAAGCAGGACGCCGAGCATCAGCACCGCGAACGCGGGGATCAGCCACCAGAAGTCGCTGTCGGAGAGCGCCGTCCGGAAACGCCCCCAGTTGATGCCGCGCACCGCGAGATACGTGAAGATGATCGAGACGGCGAGACCCGCGAGCACGACCGCGGCGTGGGCGGCGCGTCTCACTTCAGTTCACGCCTCCGCAGGCCGAGCAGCGAGATCAGGAACGAGGTGAAGAAGACCTGGATCCCGGCGACGACGAGCGTCATCGCGACGATCGCGAGCCGCTCCTCGCCGAGCGTGCCGAAGCCGTTCGCGATCCAGCTGCCGACGATCACGAGCGCCGAGGGCGAGCCCCGAGAGCGACGATCGCGAGCGCCGAGCAGCAGGCCGTGCTCGAGCCGGAAGCGCGCGCCGAGCCGCTCGAACAGCGGGTCGCGCTCGCCCATCACGAACACCGCGTAGGCGCGGCCGCAGAGCCCGAGGCCGACCACCTGCATGCCGACGATCACGAGCGCGGAGCCGGCGATCAGCGTGTGGACGTACCAGGCAGCGCCCGAAGAGGCTGAGGTGGGCGAACACCGTCAGCTCGATGCAGCGCGCCCGAGCGCCACCATCACCGCCCCGGGACGATGAAGAGCGCGGTCGGGTTGTGGACGAGGATCAGCCGCAGGTGGCGCCAGCCGTCGCGGAACGGCGAGAGCTTCGACTCGCCGCCGCGCATGTGCAGCTCGATCGGCAGCTCGCGGACGTCGAGGTCGCACCTTCGCCGGCGCGGATCACCATCTCCGAGGCGAACTCCATCCCGGTCGAGCGCAGGTCGAGCTCGGGCAGCACGTCGCGGCGGACCGCGCGCAGGCCGCAGTGCGCGTCCCGCACCGGCGAGCGGTGGACGAGGTTCAGGAAGCCGGTGAGGATCGGGTTGCCGATCCGGCTCAGTCAGCGACATCGCGCCCGGCTCGATGCTGCTCCATCCGGTTGCCCATCACGAGCTCGGCGCCCGTCGTCGAGCTCGGCGACGAAGCGCGGGATCTCGTCGAAGTCGTAGGTGAGGTCGGCGTCGATCATCACGATGTAGTCGCCGCGTCGCGGCCTCGAAGCCCGCTCAGGTAGGCCTGCCCGTAGCCGCGCCGCGGCTCCTCGATCACGGTCGCTCCGGCCTCGCGCGCGAGCTCGCGCGCTGCCGTCCTCGGAGCCGTTGTCGACGACGATCACCTCGCCGTGCGAGCCCGCGAGCGTCGAGCACGCGCGCGGGCGCGCGCGACGCACTCCTCGATGTTCTCGGCCTCGTTCAGGCAGGGGATCACGACCGAGACGCGAGGCGCATCGCCGCCGTTGGTTCAGCCGAGCCGTCACCGGGTCGTCGCCTCTGCCGTAGCAACCCCATTGACGGTCCATACAGGTAGCGGCGTATCGCGTCGAACGCCATGCCCTTACCGCGTACTCCCCGTCTGGCCGGACGCTGACCGGACCGAAGGCTAGGTTTCCCGCGTGCGGATCTGCCTCGTCTACGACTGCATCTACCCGCACACCGTCGGCGGCGCCGAGCGCTGGTACCGGAACCTGGCCGAGCGGCTCGCGGCCGACGGGCACGAGGTCGACTACCTGACGCTCCGCCAGTGGCCCGAGGGCGAGGACGCCGGCGTGCCCGGCGTGAACGTGTCGCGGTCGGGCCGCGGATGGCGCTCTACGCGGGCGGCCGGCGCCGGATCGTGCCGCCGCTCCGCTTCGGGCTCGGCGTGCTCGCCCACCTCGCCCGCCACGGCCGCCGCTACGACGCCGTCCACACGGCGTCGTTCCCGTACTTCTCGCTGCTCGCCGCCGGCGCGCGTGCGGCCCGCTCCGCCGCTACCGGCTCGTCGTCGACTGGCACGAGGTCTGGACGCGGGCGTACTGGCGCGAGTACCTCGGCCCGGTCGGCCGGCGCGGCCGGCTGGCAGCGTGCAGCGGCTCTGCCTGCGGATCCCGCAGCGCGCGTTCTGCTTCTCCCGGCTGCACGAGCGGCGGCTGCGCGAGCTGGGCCTGCGCGGCGAGCTGACCGTGCTCCGCGGCCAGTACGCAGGGCCGCCGGGCCGGCTCGTCGCCGGCCGCCGACCCGCCGATCGTCGTCTTCGCCGGCCGCCACATCCCCGAGAAGCGCGTGCCCGCGCTCGTGCCCGCGACTCGCCGCTCGCGCGCGAGCGCGTTCCCGGACTGCCGGGCGAGATCTTCGGCGACGGCCCCGACCGGCCCGAGGTGCTGCGCCTCGTCGCCGAGGCCGGTCTCGCGGGACGTCGTCGACGTCCCGGGCTTCGTCGCCCGCCGAGCGGGTCGAGCGAGGCGCTCGCCTCGCGCGCTCTGCCTCGTGCTCCCGTCGCGCCGCGAGGGCTACGGGCTGGTCGTCGTCGAGGCGGCGTCGCACGGGACGCCGAGCGTCGTCGTCGCGGTCCCGACAACGCCGCGGTCGAGCTCGTCGAGGAGGGCGTGAACGGCGCTGTCGCCCCGTCGGCATCGCCGGCCGATCTCGCCGGCGCGATCGTGCGGATCCACGAGGCCGGGCCCGCGCTGCGGGGGTCGACCGCGGCCTGGTTCGAGCGGCACCGCGACGAGCTCTCGCTCTCGAGCTCGCTCGATGCGGTGGCCGCCGCATACGCCGGCCGGGCACTCCCCGATACTCATACGCACGACGACGTCTCCCCAGGGCACGGCACGAGCTAGCCCTCGCACACGCCGCGTGCTCGGTGGGCACACGGCGATAGTCGCGCTCGGCGTCCTGCTCGCGGGAGGGCTCCTTCTGCGGGGGCTGATGGTCGTAGCGTGGCGGCCTGCCTTTCTCGGTTACGCGGACCCGTCCGTCTGTCTCGAAGCGGCCAGGGCCATCTCGGCGCGGGGATTCCGAACTCCGTCTTCTTCGACACGATGCGCCCGGCCGGCTACCCAGTGTTCCTGCGCCTGCTCCATAGCGTGACGTCGCAGTTGACCGCCGTCATCGTGATCCAGCACCTGCTCGGTCTGGCGACCGCAGTGCTCCTCTTCCTGGCGGTGCGCCGCATCGGCGGTCCGTCCTTGGCTAGGGCCTGTTCCCGCGGCTGTCGTCCTCTGCGAGGGGACAGAGGTCTTCCTCGAGCATGCCGTCGTGGCCGAGTCGCTCTACATCTTCCTGACGGCCTTCGCGCTCCTCGCCGTGACTTGTGCCTGGGGGCCGACGATGCCGGCTGGGCGGCCCTCTCGGGTCTCGCTCACGGGGCCGCCGCGGACGTGCGCCTTCTCGGACTCGCGATCATTCCCGTGGTCGCCCTCTGGGTGCTGGTTGCGCGCCGAGGCTCGCTCGCGAGCCGGGTGCTCCACATTACGCTGCTGGCTGCCAGCGCCGTGCTCGTGGGCGCTACGTGCTCGCCCAGCGCGACGGGACCGGGTATACGGGACTCATCCGCGCCGGCGCATGGAATCTCTACGGGCGGGTGGCGCCGTTTGCCGACTGTGGGAAGTTCACGCCGCCGGCGGGAACCGCCGTCCTCTGCGAGGACACCCTTCGGTCGGAGCGCCCGGGATCCAGCGAGTACCTGTTCGCCTCGTCGCCCGGCACCCGGGCGTTCGGCTTCCCCGACTACGGTGGACCTACGCTCTCGTCGGACGCCGACTACGCCAAGATCGAGGCCTTCTCGCTCGCGGTCATCTTGGGCCAGCCGTCCGACTACCTCGCCGCGGTCGCGAGGGACTGCTGGCGGTACGTGCAGCCGACCGACCTCGGGCAGGGCGAGGACGGGCTAAACGCCGGCGAGCCTTGACCGGAGCCTCGAGGATCCCGCCTACACCTCTTTCGTGACCGCGGAGGTTCTGCCCGCTTTTCCAGGGGCGCGGCGGATCGAGGCATCCCGGCCTACTCTCCGCGCTCGCCTCGTATCAGCGCCACACCCGGCTCGAAGGCCTTCTGTTCGCGCTTGCGGCTCTCCTGGCCCTCGCCGGGCCCTTCGCCGCCGCGGGTCGGCTTCGCCTCGGAGCGTCGCTGTTCACGGCGGTCGCGCTTGTGCCGCTGCTGACGCCGGTCGCGACCACCGACTACGACGCCCGGCTCGCGGTCCCGGCGTTCGGGGTGCTCGCCGGCGCTGCGGCTCTCGGCGGCTGGGCGCTCCGGTCCGGTGGTGCAGGATCTCCGGCGACGGAGGGAGAAGACGGCGCCGTGAGGACCGTCCTCCACGTGCTTCCGCACCCCGGCGGGGGCGGCGAGACCTACGTCGATGCGCTCGCGGCGATGGAGGGGTACCGCTTCGAGCGCCTGTTCCTCGCGCCGAGCCCGCGGCCTGCGAAGGCGCTGCGGGCGCTCCCCCGCACGACCCTCGGCGTCTTCCGCGCGGCCGACGTCCTACATGTCCACGGCGAGGTCGCCGCCGGGATCTGCCTGCCGGTGCTCGCGGCCCGCCGCTCGGTTGTGACGCTGCACGGGCTTCACCTCTTCGTAGGTCGAGCGGCATGAAGAGGCAGCTCGCGATCGTGAATCTGCGCTTGGTGCTGCGGGCGGCGAGCCGGACGATCTGTGTTGCGGAGGCCGAGTGTTCTGACGTGCTCGCCGTCACGGGCCCGCACGCGGCCGCGCGGCTAGCGGTGATCCACAACGGTGTCGACCCGGTCGAGCCCCTGCGCCCCGAGGAGCGGGCGGGGGCGAGAGCAAGTCTCGGAGTCGCGGCCGACGCCGTCGTGGGCGTCTACCTCGGCTCGCTCGACGCGCACAAGGATCCCCTGGTTGTAGCGCGAGCGGCGGTCGAGGTGGCCGCGGGCGGGGCCCCGTTCGTGCTGCTCGTCGCGGGCGAGGGACCGCTCAGCTCGGAGCTCGAGCGCCTTGCTCGCGGCTCGGAAGCGCTCCGCCTCCTCGGCCATCGCAGCGACGTCCGCACCGTGCTCGGCGCGGCGGATCTCTTCGTCCTGCCCTCGCTTCGGGAAGGGTTCTCGTTTGCGCTGCTCGAGGCGATGGCTCTTGGCCTGGCTCCGGTCGTCTCCGACGCCCCGGGGAATCCCGAGGCGGTCGGCGACGCCGGGATCGTGGTGCTGCGCGGAGACGCCGGCGGATTCGCGACGGCGTTCCGCCGGCTCGCTGGGGACGAGCCGGGGCGTCAGGCCCTGGGCCGGCAGGCGCGTGAGCGGGCGACGGCCGCCTTCAACGCGAGTGAGATGATCCGTCGGACGCGCGAGCTGTACGACGAAGTGCTGTCGAGACTCGCCTAGACTAGGTCAGGTAGACAACTCGTCTCAACCTGAGGCTGTCCGCGAAGCGGATAGAGGGGTCGATCGCCTCCTCAGGCGGCGGTTGGCGAGGAGCGGTGCCGCGTGCGGCTCTCCATCCGGCGAGGCGGCCGCGGAGAGCGCTGAGGTCGCGCGAGAGGATGGAGTCGCCAACGATCACGAGTGCCTCGGTCGCCAGGGCACGAGGCCCTGCTCCGCTCGTGACAACGCGATAGCGGCGTAGGAAGTAGCCGCGGGCAAAGCCGCCCTGGAACCTCTGCCAAGACGAACGGTTCCCGGCGGTAGCCGAACCATGGTGCACGGCGATCGCGTCGGGGACACCCACGGCGTTCCACCCAGCCGCGCGGATGCGGAGAGCGAGGTCGACGTCCTCGCCGTAGAACCTCACGCCCTCGTCGAGTCCCCCGGCCTGTTCCCACGCAATGCGCCGGTACGCTCCCCCGCCGCCGCATGGGCCGGCGAGGACTGGCGCCACCGCTGCGGCCTCGCTTACGGGTAGTCCCCGGAGTCGCGGGAAGCCTGCCAGGGTGCGGTCGACGCAGAGGCCGAGGCAGTCGATGTCGCGTTCGCCAGGGCGGACGAGCAAAGCCGCAGCTGTGCCGACTGTCGCATCGCCGAATGGCCCCACAAGCGCCTCGAGAAAGTCGGGCCGTGCCTCGACATCGTTGTTGAGCAGCACCACGATCTCCCCAGCGCCGGCAGCCACTCCGCGATTGCAGGCGACCGGAAAGCCGAGATTCTCACCGAGGGCGAGGAGTTCGACCTCCGGAAAGTCCGCACTGATCCGCTCGGGCGTCCCGTCTGTCGATCCGTTGTCGACGACGAACAGCCGGTGGGCGGCCGTTTGCTCGCGTAGGCGCTTCAGACATCGCTCCGTGAGATCCCATCGTCCGAACGTGGGGATGATGACGTCGATCGAGGCGGTCACGCGGCTAGCCACGTCGATCGTCAACAGTCATCTGGTACCGGAATCTACACACCGCGCAGGTGATCGAAGCGTCACGCCGAAAGCCTTGAGGCACCATCGCCGAAGGCATCGTGCGATGAGCACGCCGCCCGGGGGTCAAGCATCGAGCGAGTTCTCGTCATATCATTCAGTGATCTGGGTATCGATCCGCGTGTCGACCGCCAGATCCGAGCGCTCTCGGGCCGATACGAGGTTGTGACGGCCGGGCTTGGCGCGCCGAAGGAGGGGGGAGCAGAGTTCATAGACATTCGTATGCCCCCGCGCGGAGCGCCCGGACGAACCCTCGGGCTCGCACGGCTTCTTACTCGCCGGTACCACGACGTCTTCTGGAAGCACCCCACCAACATCGCTGTGCTCGAGCGGCTTTGGCGTGTCCAGCCTGACATCGTGCTTGCAAACGACATCCCGGCCCTTCCGATCGCGCTCCGACTCGGGGCGCCGGTCGTCTTCGACGCGCACGAATACGCGCCGGACCAGCTCGGCGATCAGCTCGCTTGGCGCGCGGTCATGGCGCCGTTCGTCCGCTGGAAGTGCTCCCGATACATACCTGATGCCGCGGCGATGATGACCGTCTCGAACGGGCTGGCCGATGCGTACGAGCGCGACACAGGTGTCCGGGCGACGGTGGTGACCAACGCTCCTTCCTTCCAAGACCTGGAGCCGACGCCTGTACACGACCCGATCAGGATGCTCCATCACGGGGCGGGCGCCCCTGGTCGAGGGCTCGAGGAGATGATCGAGGTTGCGAGCCTGGTCGGCGATCGATTCACCCTCGACCTCGTTCTTCTCGAAACCCAGCCGGGCTACCGCGAGAAGCTGATCCGGCTCGCGTCGAACAACCCCCGCATCCGGTTCCCAGAGCTCTGGCCGATGCGCGAGCTTTCGACGCGGGCCAACGGCTATGACATCGGCTTGTACCTCCTCCCACCCACCAACTTCAACCGCCGATTCGCGCTTCCGAACAAGTTCTTCGAGTTCGTTCAGGGCCGTCTCGCGGTTGCCGTCGGCCCTTCGCCGGAGATGGCACAGCTCGTGAGACGCTACGGATGCGGGGTTGTGGCCGACGACTTCACTCCCGCGGCTCTCGCGCAAGCCATCGCGGCCCTGGATCCCCAGGAAAATCTTGACCCTCAAGCTCGGAGCTCACCGCGCAGCGACCGAGCTGTGTGCCGAGGCGAACGAAGAGCTCTTGCTGCAAGCTGTGGGAGACGCGCTAGCTCGCTCCGTTCGGCCGGGTCCCAAGAGCAGCAACCACCAGATGACTGTTAGGCCGCCGATGCTCAGAGCGAGCTTCGCCGCAGTGGTCCCCGGGTTATCGGCTCCGGCGAATAATGCCCGTGCAATCACTACGAGGCCGGTGACGGCCAGCGACGAGGGGACGATGCGCGCCCAGGCGTGCGGGACGGGGTAGACGCGCTGACTCAGGTACATCACCGCCGCGAACCCGCCGGCGCATCCCAGGAGGTACGCGAGCGCAGGCCCCCGGATTCCCATCGGTGCGAAAAAGGCGAAAGCGAGAATTGCGTTGACGACTCCGAAGAACAGGATGGTGCCGCCGTAGAGTCCGGTGCGCTTGACGATCTGGAGACCCGGCGCGAAGATCACCATCCCGCCGAAGAACGCCGCGGCCACGAGCAGCGGGACGACTAGCGTCGCGCCGTGGTACGCGGGCGGGGCGAGGAGCCGGAGGATCTCGTCGGCGAACACCGACACGAGCAGGTACACGGCGAGCGCGACGGCGCAGAAGAGACGGAAGATTCGTGCGAGAGCGAGCCGTGTCTCAGCTTCGGTGTGCCGGGAGAGGACGAGAGGCTGTAACGCGCCCTGGAAGCCGATCAGGGTCAGCGAGACGATGACCGAGAAGCGATAGCCGGTCCCGTAGACGCCGACATCGGTCAGCGTGCCCTGCGACTTGATCGCGATCCGGTCGGCGTAGCCGTAGAGGAAGACGCCGGCGCTTGCCGGCACGAGCGGGACGCCGTAGGCGAGCATGCGCTTCAGCTTCGCGCGATCGAGCTGGAACCGGTAGAGGCCTCTCCCGAGCCAGAACGCGAGTACTGCTGCCGTAGCGAAGCCCACCAGCTGTCCGGCGATCGCCCCGATCACGCCGGTGTCGAGGCTGAGTACGAGGGCAGCGCTCGTCGCGGTCATCACGCCTGCCGAGGTGATGGCAACAGCGGCGAACGCTCCGGGACGGAGCTGCCAGCGCAGCACGCTCTGGCTGAGCGTCAGCATCCCGCTGAACCAGATCGTTGCGAGGCCGACCTTCATGATCGCCGTGTCAACCCCGGCGCCGAGCACCAGCGTCGTCAAGGGGCGGACGAATACGAGGCCGGCGGCGACAAACGCGCTGTAGGCAGTGAGGTTCACCGCGAGAGCCGTGGAGGCATAGGCACGCCGGCCGGCGAGGTCGGACGTCTCCACGAAGTAGCGGCCGAGCGCCGATTGGAGCGGCGCGGCCACGAGAAGGTTGACGGTCACGGTAAGGAGGCCGAGAAGGTCAATGATCCCGTAGTCCCGCGGCGAGAGGGCCCGCGAGAGGAACGGAAAAAGCAGGAACGCGATGCCCTGGCTGAGCACCGCGCCGGACACGTACACCGCGCCGTGAGCGAAGAACGTCCGTACGAAAGAGGGACCTACATCTTCCGAGCCGGGTACCGCGTCGACGTCGATCAGAAGGGAGCTCCTTGCGCGTCGGTTCGATCCCAATTCTGGCGACGGGTCGCGTCGTCCTTCCTCGACGACGCGCTAGGCTCGCCCCGAGTGACACGCTCCCGACTCTCCGACTCGTGACCCCGCGCCACCTGCTCGTCGTTCCGTACTTCTATCCGCCCTTTCCCGGCTCGGGCAACCGCTGGCCTACGATGGCGCGGTACCTGCGTCGTGAGGGCCATCGCGTGACCGTGCTCGCCACGGATGCCTTCGGGCGCCTCGACGACGACGAGGAGATGGATGTCGTGCGCGTGGGTGATCTCCGCTCGTCCCGGAGCTTGCGTCGTCTGCTCCGACGGGGAGAGCTCTCGAAGGCGGGAACTGCTCAGCTCGAGGCCCCGACCACGCCGCTTCTCACGAAGGTCATCGTGCCCGACGCCCACGCTGTGAGTTGGCTTCCTGCGGCCGTCGTGCAGGCGAGGCGGATCATGGCCCGCGTTGACGTCGACTGTCTGATCACGAGCTCCCCGCCCGAGTCGGCGCATCTCCTTGGCCTGCTCCTCGGATCCCGGCGGCCCGCCTGGATCGCCGATCTTCGCGATGGGTGGGGCTTCGAGCCGCTGCGCCCACCGTTTCCGATGTCGTTCCAGCGCTCCTTCGACCGGCACCTCGAACGGCTTGTCGCCCGGATGGCCGAGGTGGCCGTCGGCGCGACGCTGCCCATCGCACATGACCTGGAGCGCCGTCTCAGCGTGCACGCCGCCTACATTCCGAGCGGTTGGGATGCGGAGTCCTCTCTCGGCGTGCTGCCGGCCCGTTCGTCCGACGGCGAAGCGACGCTCGTCTACACCGGAACCCTCTCGGGTGCTAGGGGACGGGATGCCGGGGCGCTCCTGCAGGCGATCGCCACCTTGCATCGGGACAAGACGACGCCTCGTCTGCGCCTTCTGCTCGCCGGCCGCCTCCTTCCGAACGAGCGCGAGCTGATCGAGACCAGCGGGGCCGCGGAGGCCGTCGAATACCTCGGGGTGCTGACCCGCCCCGACGCACTCGCACTTCAGCGGTCGGCAGACGCGCTCCTGCTGCTCACGCCGCGGGCGAGCAGCGTCGCAACAGGCAAGCTCTTCGAGTATCTCGGGGCCGGAAGGCCCATCGTGGCTCTGGCGGAGGGAAACGAGGCGGAACGGATCGTCCGGGAGACGAACACCGGTGTGACCGTCCCGCCCGACGACGTTGAAGCCATCGCCGCCGCCCTGCGGCGCGTTGCCACCGGCGAGCTGGCGAGGAGCTACGCGCCCGCGAACCTCGCGCAATTCCTCCAGCCCGGGCCGGCCACCGCTATGGCCGCGCTCGTTGAGACCGCCATCGAGCGGCGGTCCCTGTCGCTGACCTGCCGCGGCTCACCCTGCGACCGCTTCGATCCAGTCGTAGCTCCCGCCGCACAGCTGCCGCGCCGCGGCGGGGCGAACGTCGACGAGCCGCGCCGTTCCGGCCGAGAGGCCGAGCGTGAGCGGCCCGAAGGCGAACTGGTAGCCGCCGCTCCCGGGCCGTAGGTCGGCTCCGCCGTAGCGGAGGGTGACCACGTGCGGGCCTGCGCTCAGGCGGGTCTGGCCGAACGGCGTCGCCTGTCCCGGCCCGTCGATCAGGGCGCGGGCGCTGCCGACCCGGCGGCCGTCGACCTCGATCACGAGTTGGTCGCGAAAGGTGCCGCCGACCCAGAAGCCGTAGAGTCCGGGTCGGGGAACGGTCACCGTCAGCGTTGCTGTGCCCGCACCGGCCGGGACGAGCGTACCGTCGCCGGGCGCCTGCCAGGAGGCGGGGTGGCTCGACTCACCGAGGTTGAATGTCTCGGCGGGGGCGCGGACCGCGGCGACGAGCGTGCCGCCACGGGCGGCCGCAAGAGCGGCCAGGCTCTTCACCGCGGCGCAGGAGGGTATGCCGACCGGGTCCTGCTCGGTCCCAAGTGGGAGGTGCTCGAGCACTGCCGCCGAAGCGGTCGGACGCTGCCATACCTCGTAGTAGTGGCCCTGCCACACGAGGCGGTAGGGAGCGGGAGGCCGGCTCTCGTAGGGGGAGGTGCGGAGTACCAGCGTGCGGAAGGGGGTGATCGAGTCGAGCCGGAACGCGTCCAGGTCGGCGTACTGAAGCTTGGCGAGCATGTCTCCGCTGCGGAGGTAGACAGGGTCGGCGCGCCGCTCCGAGGCGCCGGTCGGGTCAAGCCGGCGCAGGAAGTGACGGACGCCGTAGGGCTGGAATTCCGTCATCAACGCTGGGCCGTCGCCGGCGAAGCGGCTGCCGATGGTCTGAAGCTCGACGAGCTGCGAGGTCGGAGCGAGCCAGGTGTTCGCGTACTGGAGCCCATCCGACCAGGCGACGCCGCCCACGATCGCGGCGGCGAGGACGGCGGCCTCGACGCGGCGCCCGCCCTCGAACAACAGCGCCGCGCCGGCCGCGCCGGCCACGACCAGCGCAGGCGCTGCCTCGGCGAGCGCCTTTCCCGTCAGCCAGGGTGAGCTGTGGCCGAGGGTCTTCGCGGCGACGACGGCGAACGCGCCCGTGAGCGCCGCGCCGACGTAGAGCGGCATTCCCCAGGCGCGGCGGCGCAGCGCCGTCACGAGGCCGTACGCCGCGGCGATCGCGACCGCGCCGATCAGGATGTAGGTCACGGTCATGTCGCTGGGGCGCACCCGGAAGTCGCTGACCGGCCAGATGCCGAACAGCTGGAGAGGGCTGAGCGGACGCAACAGGTTGCCGAGCTCGTTGGGGGCGCTGATCTGCCCCGTTCCACTTGCCGTCACCCCCTTGACGAAGATCTGGGCGATCGCGAGCGATGGAATCGCGAGCACGAGCGTCATGCCGGCCAGGGCGGCAGCGAGCACGATGCCCCGCCGGCGGTAGAGGACGAACAGCACCGCGAAGAGCGCCGCAAGCTCCGCGAGCCAGATCACGCCCGTGACCGAGATCACGTCGAGGAGCGCCGCGGCTGCGACCGCGATCGGCAGCGCGTTCCGCGGTCGCCAGGCTGCCACCCTGGCGGAGGCGATCAACGCCGCGACGAGCGCCACGAGCGCCGCTACGGTCACCTCCTTGATGCCGCTCCAGAACGCATATCCGAACAGGAGGGCTGGCGCCGATCCGATGACCGCGACCGCGGCCCGGAGGCGCCGATCGGCGAGGAGCGGTCCGGTGAGGCGGTAGATCGACAGCCCGAGCATGGACGCGAGGAACGCGATCGTCGGCTGGAAGAGCCAGGCGGCATCGACTCGGCTGAGCTGGTGGCCTATCCCGAGCGGGAGGAACGCCCCGAGCGGGTAGCCGCTCGTCATGTAGTCGTGGAGCGGCGCCTCATAGCTCGACGGAACCAGGCTGCTGACGCTGCGGCCGTGCGCGAGTGCGTTGTCGGCGATCGCGAGCCAGGTCGCCGTGTCGTCCAGCGAGAGGTATCCGGCAAACGTCGCGCTCCCGGAGAGGACGATCGGGGCGGCATAGACGGCGAAGACGGCGACCGCCGCACCGGCAGCCCACCCGTCGATCCGCGGAAGCGACGGCCGGTAAGAGAGAGAGAGGCCCACGATCGCGAGCACGACGACGAGCGGAGTCGTGAGCGGCGCGGTCGAGCCGCTCATCGTGGCGAACGACCCAACCACGACGACGGTGGCAAAGCCGGCCGGAATGATGAGCGGGCCGGGAAGCGGGCGACCGGCCCCGAGGCCGACCAGGAGACCGCAGCCGAGGCAGACAGCGGCAAAGACGGCCGGAAAGACGACCCAGGCGAGGAAGAGCGTCATCTGCGGCGGGCGCTCAGCGGGCGCCGCTTCCGCTCAGGAGACGGGCTTGACCTTGCTCGAGGCGACGAGCTTGTGGAGCTTCTTGGCCGAGGGGTCGTACACCTCGATCTGCTCGTTCGATCCGGGGAAGGCGATGTAGACGCTCGTTGGGTGCGCGGAGGAGTAGAACGCAACCCCGCCCGCCATTGGGACCTTGACCGCGCCTGCCTCCCCTGCCGCCGCGACCGTCGCGTTGTAGGCGTTCTGCAGAGGATAGGTGCCGACCGTCAGGTACGCGTTCGGCGATCCGACGTGCACGCCCGCGGGAAGATAGCGGACGATACACGCGGCCGTCCTGCGTCTGGGTCAACTCGTAGGTGTCCCCGGACTTCGTCCCGACCCAGTAGATCGGCTGTCCGAGGCTGCTGGAGGCCGCTTTGAGGTCAGCGACCGTGGCCGCCGTCGCGCCTCCCTGTGGCGCCGGCGAGGCTAGCCGCTGCGCTCGCACCCCCGGCCGCGACGATCTTGTGGTCGGCGACGATTTTCCTGGCCTGCTGTGCCGACGGCGAGTAGACCTCGACCTGGAAGTTCGAGTCCTTGAAGGCCTCGTAGACGTTCGTCGGGAGGCTCGAGTCGTAGAAGGCGATCGCGTCCGGGCCGACTGCAACTCGCACCGAGCCCTTGCGATCGGCGACGCCGAGCGTGGCCGAGTAGGCGTTCGTGAGCGGATACGTGGCGATGGTCAGGAATGGCTTGGGGGTGCCGACCGCGACCCCGTTGGGAAGGTAACGGACGTAGATGCGTCCGTCCGGCGCCTGGGTGAGCTCGTTGATCCGTCCCCGAGATCGGGCCTGCCCAGTAGATCGGCTGGCCGATCGTGGTGGCGATCGTCTGCAGCCCTGAACCCGAGACCGCGGCGGCGCCCGTGCGTCCGGTCGACGCGCTGCTCGAGCCCGAGCTCGCCGTTGGGCTCGAGTTCGAATTGAAGTGGCGGACGACGATCCAGGCGCCGAACGCGACGATCGCGGCGATCGCGATCACTGCGCCGAACCGCACCGGGTGGCGTTTGCGCGTCAGCCTGATCGCTGGTCTGTCTGCGGGCGGCATCGTCCGCGTGGAGGAGGTGGCCGACCCGTTACCAGGCCGACCCGTTGAGTCGGCGAGCTGCTGCGACTCAGGCTCGATCGTTTCTGTCATCTCGAACTGCCTCCAGGGCTCGATCATGTCCGCACCGTAATCGGTCGGCTCCGACATCCTGCCCCCATATTCGGCGGAACGAACCTCGACCTTTAGCAGGACCCCCGCGCGACCGATAAATGGCTCGTGACCCAGCTCGTCATCTCGGCTGCCGGATCGAGCGCACCGCTGGCGACGGTGCGGCGGATCGCTGTCGTTCCCGCCTTCAACGAGGAGCAGAACATCGTCCGGCTGCTCGGCGAGCTTCGCGCGCTCGACGCCGAGCTCGAGGTTGTGGTGATCTCCGACGGCTCGACCGATCGCACGGCCGAGGTCGCGGCCGCTGCGGGCGCGCACGTGGTCAAGCTGCCCTACAACCTCGGTATCGGCGGCGCCGTGCAGACCGGTTACAAGTATGCCTGGGAGCACGGCTACGAGCTCGCCGTCCGGCTCGACGGCGACGGTCAGCACGACCCCGCGCAGCTCCCGGCGCTCGTCGCTCCCGTCGTCGCCGGCGACGCCGATCTCGCGATCGGGTCCCGCTTCATCGGAGGCAACGGGTACCAGTCGACGGCGGCCCGCCGGATCGGGATCCGTCTGCTTGCCTCCGTCGTCTCGGCAATCGCGCACCGGCCGCTGACCGACACGACGTCAGGCTTCCAGGCTCTCGGCCGGCCGGCGATCGGCCTCTTCGCGTCCGATCTGCCCCGCGACTATCCCGAGGTCGAGGGTCTCGTGACGGCGATCCGCCACCGGCTACGCGTCGTCGAGGTTCCGGTGACGATGCGCGAGCGCGAGCACGGACGTTCCTCGATCAGCGGCGTTGGCTCCGTCTACTACATGATCAAGGTCCTGCTCGCGGTGTTCGTCGACCTGTTCCGGCGGGACGTCGCTCAGCTGGAGGGTTCGTGACGCCGCTCCGCATCTCGATCGCCGCCGCCGCCGCCGCCGTGGTGCTCCTGCTCGTCGTGTTCGAGCTGATCCGGACGCGACGGCTCCGTGAGCGCTACGCGCTCCTCTGGCTTGCGACCGGCCTTGTCCTGGTCGTGCTGTCCGCCTGGCGCGGAGGTCTGAACACGATCGCAGGCTGGGTCGGGGTCAGGAGCTACCCGCCGGCGATCCTGTTCGCCGTCGGACTGATGTTCGTGATCATCGTCCTGCTCCACTACTCCACCGTCATCTCGCGTCTAGGCGATCAGAACACGATCCTTGCCCAGCGGCTGGCGCTGCTCGAGTCGAGGGTCGCAGCAGACGACTAGGACTCGGGCGTCGTGTCGAGGAGCGCGCCTGGTGTCTCGTCCTGCTGCGTTCCTCGCTGGAGGCGCTTAGCCGGCCGAGGGTCGCACCGGCGGGGTCGGCCGTGGGCCCGGCGGGGAACCCGAACCGTTCAGCTGCGCGTGCGCCGTCGAGGCCGTTGCGGCGAGGAGTCGTGGCGGCTTCCGTCTGGTAGAGGGCACACGGCGGCCGACGGTCCTGCGATCAGGCCGAATCCTCGATTGTGCACCGGGGTGAGGTACCGCATCGGGCCCCGTCGAACGTGACTCGGCTCGCGCCGACGTGTCGGGGAAGCGCCACCTCTGCGGTCTCCCCGTGTGGAGCCTGGATCGTCAGCGTGAAACCACGCTTCATGACCTTCCAGGAGACCGAGATCACGCCCCTGGGCGTCGGGATGGTGCCGTGGACCCAGGAGAGGCCGACGACCGCCGGCGCGACGCCGAAGTGGGAGAAGCCGGGCGTCAGGGGCCGCACCCCGAGGACGTCGTTGGTAAGCAGTGGTAGGGCGCCGGTCGACCAGCCGTGCGCGAGGCTTGTGTGCGGCCCGAGCCGTGAGAGGTCTGCGTCCTTGTCGGTGTATTCCCAGGTTGTTCCAGGCGCGCCGGGGTCCGACGTCATCGGCCCCCATGTTCTGCGAATCTCACCGAGGGCACCCGCAGCGCCGCCCGTTTCGAACCGCCCCTCGAGCTCGAAGTAGGACATGAACGGGTACACGCGCTCGGAGAACCCGAGCGGCGGGGTCGAAACGAGCGATCCGACTGCAGCCAGCGCGCCGAGCAGGACCCCGAGCACCCCGAGCGTCAGGGGAAGCGCCCGTGGCAATCTCCGATATCGCCTCCGCGCGAAAGCCGCGAGTCCGATCATCACGATCGCGCCCGCCAGCAGCGTCAGCGTCGGGAAGCTGCCGCCGCCGGAGTCGAGGGCGCTGCTGTCGACCATGACCGTGCCCCACGGCCGTGTCAGGCGCCGACCGATGAAGGCAAACACCTCCCTGGCCATCGCCGACGTCGGCGTTCCACTGACGAGCGCGAGCGCGTTGCCGTCGAGTGGATGTGCCGCGGAGCTCCCGGCTGCGTCGAAGTACGCTCCCTGACCGGGGTCCCATAACAGCTTGTTGATCCGTTCCGAGAGCGTCCTGGCTCGCGCCGTCCATGCGTCGGCCCGGTCGTCATGGCCGATCCAGCGGGCGAGTCGTCCCGAGTCCTTCAGTGCGAGGACGAGGAGCGCGTTGTAGTAGGTCACGACCGTGCCAGTTCGCCTCACGAAGGCGTAGTCGGTTCCCGGCGAGGGGTCACGGATCAGGCCGTCGCTGCCGACGAGCGACGGGTACCACCGATCCAGCACCTGCACGAGGTTCGGCCAGAGCCGCCTGGCAAGTGCCCGGTCGCCGCTGTAGAGGACGTCGTCGTAGAGAACGACCGCCCACCAGGCCGGATAGTCGATGAAGGGCAGATCAAGATGGATGAACGAACCCGGCATGAACCCGCTGGTGCGCTGCAGTCGAGCCAGCCCGAGAAGGACATTCGTGACGGGCGCGGCGTCGCCCGAGCGTATGAGTTCGCTCAGCCCGGAGACCGCGAGGTCGGCGATGTACGGACATCTGTCGCGCTTGGCACCGTCGAGGAGGACGAGCCTGCCCGCGAGCCAACGGTCGCCGCAGCCCCGGTAGTCGCTCTGCGCGGCATTGAATCGCGCCACCACCGCAGACAGCGTCCGCGCGCTCGATTCCCAGATCCGGGTCAGTTCCGCGTCGCTCGCCGCAAACGAGCCGCGTGCAGGCGCAGCCTGGGACTGGTCGACGGCATGAACTGCGGAGATCTCGACCGTCGTGCTCCTGGCGAGGAAGATACGTGCGTAACGAAAGGCGCCGAAGTGCGAACACACCGTGCTCATGCCGCACGCGTGAGTCGCTTCTCCCACCGTCCTGCCGGCGTCGCCGGGGAAATCGGAACGGAAACCGAGGAAGACCCTGCCCTCCGTGAGGGCAACGTCCACAGCGGCACCCGTCCCGGTCGATGTGGCCAGCACGACATCGCCGACCACCTCGCGACCGAAGTCCACATCGACATAGGCGTGCTTTCCGATCAGCCGAAAGCCCGATTGGTGAGGCAGAACGTGCGCGTTCGAACTCGTCTCCAGGACAGCCACCGGCTCAACCGGTACCGCCGCAGCACTCGCAACCCCTCCAACGAGAAAGAACGATGCGACCACCAACGCGAATAGGGCTGCTCGCCCTCGCCCTCGTCTCGCGACCGAGTACTCCCCGTCCTCGGACATGGCGGTCAAGCGCGTCTCGCGGCCGCTTCGGTCTGGCGTGGACTTCAAGCACACCCCCTCACGACGAGCATCGACGTTCACCCGGCGTCAGAGTCACCCATAGCAGGGCGATAGGACGAAAGCACCTGCTGTCAAGTCGCAAGAAGGACGTCGGCTCCACCAGCTTCTCGACCTCCACAGTCTCGAGCTCGCGACGCAGACCCACTACCTCTCGTCCCCGATGGGTATGCAGGACGTGGCCCCGGTCTTCGCGCGCGGACGCCCGCGGAGGCGGTCGATCTTGGCGGCCTCTCCGTCCGGCTTGGAGAGTTCCACCCGGGTGGGGGTAGGGCCGGAACGGCCCGTCGTACGATGCTCAGGGGTATGTTCTTCCTCCTGGGTAGTGTCGACCTCCGGCACCGCCGATCCGGTGGAACGGAGAGAGCTCAACGACGGACAAGCCGAACTTTGTCACCTCGCTTTCAGTTGACGCTCAGGGAC
Organism: uncultured Actinomycetes bacterium; assembly: GCA_963796625.1. Taxonomy (GTDB): domain Bacteria; phylum Actinomycetota; class Thermoleophilia; order Gaiellales; family Gaiellaceae; genus PALSA-600. The sequence continues at coordinate 175,102 of CAWCME010000001.1, read as the reverse complement.
GCCTCGGCGGGTCTCGCCATCCCATAACCGGATCGAAGGCGACGGTGTGGCGGGGTTCGTGGGCGTGAAGGAGCGGGGTCCTCGGGCGATCGTTCGGTCTCGGAGGCGTTGTGCTGAAGGAGTGGCCTGATGTGGTTTGAGCAGAACGGGTTGCGGGTCAGGCTGCCTCGGGCTCTGGTAGGCGGGCTGAGGCGCGGTCCGACGGAGGAGCTTCTGCGCTGGCTCGCGAAGGATTGCGCGGCACTCGATCGGGAGAACCGTGAGTTGAAGGACGCGCTTGCGCGGCTGGGGTTCGCCCCGGCCGAGGTTGGTCATGGGTCGGCCGCGAAGCCTCCACCGGTCGAGCGGGCTCTCGCTGCGGCGCCGGTCGTCCGGGCGGGGGAGGCTGACGAGCTCGTGTCGGTGCTGCTTGGTGTGCTTCAGCGGGTGGCGCGTGAGCTGGGCAGCGGCTCGGTGGAGGCTGACAGCGGCACGGCCGTCGGGAGGTTGCGGGCGGATGTTCGAGAACTCGAGCGCGATGTCGTCGAGCTGAGGGTCTCTTTGCGCGAGGCGATCGAGGAGTTGGGTGTGTGGAGAAGCGGCCTGGAAGAGTGGTTGGAACGTCCCGGACCGGTGGCGGGGAAGCGACGGAAGCCGAGCCGGTGAAGCTTCGCAGCCGAGCCGTGTGCGAAAGCTGTCGGGTCTAGCAGGTCTCCTGGCCCCGAGATAACGGCGCCGTAACAGAGAACCCCGAGGGACCATTGCAAGATGGGCGGTGGGATGTTCCTTTACGGCTTCCACGACGGCCCCGCCGGAATCGCGATCCTCGCAGCGACGTTGGCGGCGAGAATGTTCATGCGTCGGGGCCGAGGCGGCCGGCGCGGCCCGCCGCGGGGGCCCTGGGGGATGTAGCGCCGAACGGTATCGGCCTGCCGCCGCGCCGCCCACGGGATGGCCGAGACAATGGGGGCGGTGAAGGGCCACGGGAGGGATCTGATCGCTTCGGCGATCACCTGGAACGGTCGGGGCTCGGTAGATCCCGGCACCCAGAACTCACTACCCTGCTGACCGACGCGGCCCGGGAGGGCGCGCCGAGACCTATTCTACGAGAGTCCGGGTGGCTGCTCCTCGAGTCCGCTCACCCTGGATGCGTCCTCTCGGGCATTGACGAGGGGGCGGTGAGGTTTGGTCTTCGAGAGGACTGTGGACGATGCGCGCAAGACGGTCACTGATGGTGTGCCTCACTGGCTTCCTGATCGCCGGAGCCGGGATTGGTCATGCGGGCGCTCAGATCAGCGCAGATCGTGGCGCAGCAGCGACTTGCCCCCGAGGCGCCAGACTGCCGACGGGCACATACCTGGTTCGCCGCGTCGAGTCGGGGATGGGTGAGCTCAGGATCAAGAACGGACTCAACGACGACGCCCTGGTGCAGGCGACCAGGCGCGGCGGGCCGACCGAGATAGCCGTCTACCTTCGCCGTCGCAGCAGCTTCACGGTCACGGGGATTCCCGAAGGCGTCTATGTCCTCTACTTCAGCACCGGCCGGTGCTGGGACACTCGCAGCCTGCACTTCTCGATGCCGCAAGTCAGCCGTCGGTTCCAACAGCTTCTCAACTTCCACAGCCTCGATCTCGGCACGAAAACGCGGTACTTCTCGTTCAACGTCACGTTGCATTCCGGTTCCGGCGGCACCGCACAGACGCTCGACGCGACCCCGCCTCCGCTGAGATAGGCGGAGTCTTGGAGCTGAAGATTCGACTCCCTAGGACGAAGGATCAACGTTCACCCCCTCGCCCGATCCGGTGAGGCGTCTTGTTCTGCCGTCTTGGAGTGGCGGCCCGGGAGGGAGGGAGGACACGGGCCGCGAACTCGTGGAACGTGGTCTTGCTCGGCGCGATCCACTCACCCCGGCGTGATCGTCGACTCGACCGGGGGCGCGACGAGCCTGGGGGTCCGCGCATCCCCGGAGGGGATCGAATTCCGCCTTGGCGGCGGCTCTGCAATTCCTTACTGTGCCGCAACGGCCGGGCGGAACGGTGGGATGTGAGGCGTCTTCGAGCAGCGTTCGGCCTGTTTGGAGTCGTCTGCGTTCTCGGGCTCAGCTCGTTCACCGCCCGGGCGTCGCCAGCAGCGGTCACGCTGAGAGGTGGCGTGTGCACGACCTCGGGGGCGACGCGGGTCGGAACGATCGGCGGGATCGTGCGACCTGGTTCGAGCCCGGGTTCGAGCGGCGCCGCGTGTCCTGCCACCGCCGACGCGCTGGCGACGGCGCCTCCCGCCAATTCATACGGCGGGCTTCCTCCGCTTCTCTTCCACGGTGGGCCGGTCATGGCCACGGCCTCGGCCGTCACGGTGACGCCCATCTTCTGGGCGCCGGCCGGGTTCAGCTACCCGTCCAGCTACAAGACCGTGATTGCCCAGTTCGTGACCGACCTTGCCCACGACAGCGGGACGTCCGGCAACGTCTTCTCCAATCTGGAGCAGTACACCAACGGCAGCGGCGATCGGATCCTCTACGACATCACCGCCGGCTCAGCGATCGACGACACCGATGCCTACCCGACGAGCGGAGGATGTAGTCCCGACCCCGGTGAGGTCTACCCGGACACCAGCGGCTACTCGGCCTGCCTGACCGACGCCGAGCTTCGGACGGAGCTCGCCTCCGTGCGCGCCGCTTACAGCCTCCCGACCGGTCTCACCCACCTGTATCTGCTCTTCCTGCCGAAAGGAGTGGAGTCGTGCTTGACCACGACGAACAACAGCGGCGGGGGGTCGTGCACGATCTCGGCCCAGGGTGGAGCATTCTGTGGTTATCACAGCTACTCCGGCTCGACGATCTACGCAGACCTTCCGTACGCGATCGAGGATTCACCGACCTCGGGCGACACCTGCGGCTCCGACGGCGGACTGCTCCAGGGAGGCGGGAGCGTCGGCAACCAGTCGCCCAACGGCAACCTCGATGCCGACACCGTGCTCAGCGTCACGAGCCACGAGATGAACGAGGCGATGAGCGACCCCGATCTGAATGCGTGGTACGACACCGCCGGCAACGAGGTCGCGGACGACTGCGCCTACATATACGGCGACACGACGTCGTTCGGCGGAACGCCTGGTGCCGAGTACAACCAGACGATCAACGGAGATCACTACTTCATCCAGGAAGAGTTCAGCAACCAGAACTACTCCAGCGCCCCCTCGACCTCGTGTGTCCAGTCGGCGCCGATCACGAGCTATACGGTGACGTTCAGCGCGAATGGCGGTTCGGGGTCGATGGCGGCGGAGACGGCGAATCTGCCGTCGGCGTTGACGTTGAACAGTTTTGTTCGGTCGGGGTATTCGTTCGCGGGCTGGAACACGGCGGCGAACGGGTCGGGGACGGGGTATGCGGATGGTGCGGCGTATCCGTTTGCGGCTTCGCTGACGCTGTATGCGCAGTGGCTGGCGAATGCGAGCTATACGGTGACGTTCAGCGCGAATGGCGGTTCGGGGTCGATGGCGGCGGAGACGGCGAATCTGCCGTCGGCGTTGACGTTGAACAGTTTTGTTCGGTCGGGGTATTCGTTTGCGGGCTGGAACACGGCGGCGAACGGGTCGGGGACGGGGTATGCGGATGGTGCGACGTATCCGTTTGCGGCTTCGCTGACGCTGTATGCGCAGTGGGCCAGCGGTAGCGGCGGCGGTGGCGGCGGTGGCGGCGGCGGCGGTGGCGGTGGCGGTGGCGGCGGTGGCGGTCGGCGGCGGCGGTGGCGGCGGCGGCTCCGTCAATCTCGGCGTCGTCGTCAGCGGGCCGTCGTCGGGAACGGTCGGCTCCGGCGTCCAGCTGGTGATCGACGTCACCAACAAGGGTGGCGACGCCAACAGGTCCACCCTGACGGTCGATCTCTCGGGCCTGACCTACGACTCGTCGCAGGTCGACCGTGGCCCGGGGTGTTCGGCCTCCGGGTCGACGGTCACCTGCTTCCTGGATTTCTTCCCCAGCGGGTTGACCTCGAGAACGGTCGTGAATCTGACCCTGACATCCCTTCCCGCAACGGCCCAGGCCTCGGTCAACTCGTCACCGGGTGACGCGGACCTGTCCGACAACACTGCGAGCTGGTCGTTATCGGCTCCCCCGCCGCTGACCACGCCCACGCCAACTGCCTCGGCGCCGCCCAGACCGTCGACTCCTGAGCTGGCCGGGCCGATGCTGTTCAAGCTCCACCTGGTGACGAAGGGGCCCGGTCGATATCACGTCAAAGCCGTCGGGAGAGGCAACAGCGCCAAGCTGGAATCCGCCGGACGCTACGTCGCCGGCTCGCAGCTGACGCTGACCGCCGTCCCGTGGACAGGCGCGAAGGTCAACCGGACGGCGCGCTACAGCAGGTTCGTTCAGTGGAAGGGAGCCAAGTGCGTCGGCGGCAACAAGACCCGAACCTGCATCATCCCTGGCTCGGTGACGAAACAAATCACGTCGTTGACCGTCACCGCGGTCTTCGTGCGGCAGTACGCCCTGCTCACCAGGGTCGTCGGCAACGGGCACATCGGCAGGAAACCCGACGCACGGCGTTTCGCAGTCGGAACGGTGGTGCGATCAACCGCAGTGGCCGGCAGCGGATGGCAGTTCAGCCACTGGTCTGGAGCGTGTCGAGGCTTTCAACCGAACTGTGCCGTCCGGGTCACCAAACCCCTCTGGCTCGAGGCGGTCTTCCGCAAGAAGTAGCGGTCTCGCCGCTTCGTGGGTGGCAGTAGCGCCGCCGACAGCGTCCGGCCGGTTACCTGATCCCCGTGTCGATCGAGAAGTCGAGGCGGGCGTCGCGGCCGAGCGTGACGTACACGCGGCCCGGCCGGATGCCCAACCCGATCCGCGGCGTCGGGCCGATGCTGACGGTGTAGTAGCCGGGAGCGAGCCTGACCGCGTAGCGGCCGCCGTCCCCCACGCGGACACGAACCGGCGTGTGGCCGGCGCGTGAGAAGACGAGTACGGCGCCGACCGCGGGGGCGCTGCAGGGCACGCCGACTCTGCAGACGGGCGCGGTCGGGCCGCGCGTCACGGTCCCGTGCAGGCCGCCGGTCAGTGCGAGCGCTGCGAGCAGCACGGTCACGGCCTAGCAGACGGTCGGAGGGGATGACTCGTCGCCGCGCTCGGGGGGCGGCACGGGTTGTGCGACCTGCCGGCCCTGCCGGAGGCGCGCCTTCCAGGCGGCGTAGGAGGCGGCTCCGACGACTCCGCCGGCTGCGGTGAGCGCTGCCGCACGTCTCAGGTGATGCGGGCGGCGCGGGCGTCGCGCTGCCTCGAGCGCTCTCGCAGCGTGGCCCGACGCCCGCGAGAGCCGGCGGGCGAGTTGCCTGTCGTCGAGCGCCCGTGTCATGCCGATCCGGTGAGCTCGTCGCGCCGCCTGCGCGAGCTCGAAGGCCGAGGCTCTGGCCTCGGCGTGCACGCGCGCGTCGCCGAGAGCCTGCTTGACCATGCCTGCCAGCGCCGATGTGCGCCGGCCGATCTCGACCGTCTCGGCCACGCCCCTCCAGTGCCTGCGCGCGAGCAGCGAGAGGCGCAGCGCCTCGCGCGGATGGTGCCGGAGCTCCCGCCAACCGGCTCTCCGCAGCCGCTTGTCCATCGTCCACCTCCTGCCGGATCGCGATTTGCCGAGCCGGTACTGTCGCACGACAGACCGTGTCGCGGAGTCGCTGCAATCGTGGACGGCCCCTGTGTTGCGCTGAACGCTTGGCTACCCCGGCTTGACTTCCACCCTTCGCACGGCGAAAGTCCTGCTGAAGGGGGGATCGAGTCGCGCCGGTTCGGGCCAGCAGGGTGTGCGCGACCGATCTATCTGTTCTTCGACCGAAACGGGGGAAAGTTGTGAGAAGGATCTATCTGGTCGTCCTCGGCGCCTTCGCGGCACTGCTCGCCCTTGGGGGACCGACGGCGCTCGCAGGTCATAGGCACGCGAATCCGTGTGCGAGTGGGACGCTTGCTCCGGGTACGTATGGCGGTTTCACGATCACTGGTAGCTGCACTGTTCAGGGAGGTACGGGCCCGACCGCTGTTTCGGCGGTGACGATCAACGGTGATCTGACTCTCGCGAATGGCGCGGCTTTGCATGCGATCGTGCCGTTCACGGCGGTGCATATCACCGGCGATGTGAAGGTCGGCAAGGGTGCGGCGTTCGATCTTGGCTGCACGGTGGTCGGCTGCGGGTTCCCCGCTGACACGAACGATGTGGTGGATGGAAGCGTCTTCGCGAACCAGCCGTTGCGGCTGGCTCTGGACGGGGACACGATTCACGGCAACGTTGTCTCGAATGGGGGCGGGCCGGGTGTGAGTCAGTTCTTGAACTTCCCGGTCAAGGACAACCACATCGACGGGAACCTGGTTCTCAACGGCTGGCAGGGCGGCTGGATCGGCGTCATCCGTGACGTGGTCGGCGGCAGCGTTGTTGTGTCCAACAACGCGAGCGTTGTCCATCAGACGCCGGTGCCCTGTGGTGGACCGTCACCGGAGCCCGCCTGTACGGGGATCGCGGCCGGCCCGGACACGGACTCGACCGAGGTGGCGACCAACACGATCTCCGGCAACCTGGTCTGCTTCGGCAACACGCCCGCCGCGCAGCTGGGCGACAGCGGCGGGCTCCTCAACACCGTCAGCGGCAAGGCGATCGGTGAGTGCGCCGGACTCGTTCCGAACGCGAATCCGTGTGCGAGTGGGACGCTTGCTCCGGGTACGTATGGCGGTTTCACGATCACTGGTAGCTGCACTGTTCAGGGAGGTACGGGCCCGACCGCTGTTTCGGCGGTGACGATCAACGGTGATCTGACTCTCGCGAATGGCGCGGCTTTGCATGCGATCGTGCCGTTCACGGCGGTGCATATCACCGGCGATGTGAAGGTCGGCAAGGGTGCGGCGTTCGATCTTGGCTGCACGGTGGTCGGCTGCGGGTTCCCCGCTGACACGAACGATGTGGTGGATGGAAGCGTCTTCGCGAACCAGCCGTTGCGGCTGGCTCTGGACGGGGACACGATTCACGGCAACGTTGTCTCGAATGGGGGCGGGCCGGGTGTGAGTCAGTTCTTGAACTTCCCGGTCAAGGACAACCACATCGACGGGAACCTGGTTCTCAACGGCTGGCAGGGCGGCTGGATCGGCGTCATCCGTGACGTGGTCGGCGGCAGCGTTGTTGTGTCCAACAACGCGAGCGTTGTCCATCAGACGCCGGTGCCCTGTGGTGGACCGTCACCGGAGCCCGCCTGTACGGGGATCGCGGCCGGCCCGGACACGGACTCGACCGAGGTGGCGACCAACACGATCTCCGGCAACCTGGTCTGCTTCGGCAACACGCCCGCCGCGCAGCTGGGCGACAGCGGCGGGCTCCTCAACACCGTCAGCGGCAAGAAGATCGGAGAGTGCGCCGGACTCTGAAACGGTCCGGCCTGACATCGGCCAACTCGTCGGCCGCGCTCGGCTGCTGACCCGAGAGACGGCCGGCAACAGAGCATCAAGCGGGGAGGCTCGCCACGGCGGGCCTCCCCGCTGCTAGCTCCGAGCAAGACGATCTGTTCGGGCCGCCGCCCCACCCACCCTGACCCGGCAGACCTCAGCATGTTCGCAGGCCTTGCGCTTGCCTTCGCCTCCGTCTTCTTCGTCGACCTTCGTGGTCCGAGCGGACCAGGGCGGAGGCGTCGCGCCGCATCGATCGCTGCAGCCCGAGCGAGCATTACGCAGTATAAGGTAGGTCCGACGGACGTTTTTCAAAGACTCTGGGAGGGGAAACATGCGGATTCCATTCACGGCCGCTGCGGCCGGGGCTCTTGCTCTGCTTGCCGTGGCATTCACCGGCGCTGCTTCGGCCGGGGGGCAGACGTTCTTCGCCTCGCCGCACGGAAGTGGCACGGCGTGCAGGGCGTTTGCTCCCTGCTCGCTGAGCACGGCGATCGCGAGTGCGCCGGCGGGATCGACGGTCAGGGCGCTGCCGGGTCTGTACCAGGGCGGCATCTCGATCTCGAAGCAGCTCGACCTCGAGGGTTTCTTTGCTGTTCTCGACGCTTCGACCTCGCCTGACGGGTACGGGATCGAGGTCTCCGGCCCGGGCGGCTCCGGATCGGTGATCAGGGGCTGGACGGTCATCAACGCGCAGTTCTCGGGAATCCTCGTCGGCAGTCACATCGTCGACTCGGGTGGCAACCCGCTCACCGGCGGCTCGCCGATCAGTCACGTCACCGTTGACCAGGTGGTCGTCTCCAACAACGACAAGGGTTTCTCCGGGGCTGTCGGTGCGGGGTCGGGTGAGTGCTACTCGACGCCGTTTGCTCCTGGCGACTGTGGTGAAGGCATCCATCTCGTCTCGGCGACCGATTCCGTCGTCGAGCACGCGCTGGTGCGGAACAACGCCGGCGGCGTCTTGATGTCCGACGAGTTCGGCCCGGTCACCGGCGACACGATCAGCAACGTCTGGTCGCTGAACAACACCGACGACTGCGGGATCACGATCGCAAGCCATACCTCGAACCAGATCTACGGGAACGTGATCGACCACAACATCTCGGACGGGAACGGCGTCGCGGGCCAGGGGGCAGGGATCCTGTTGGCCGGGGCCTCGGCCGGGACCGGCGTGCACGACAACGTGATCAGCAACAACGAGGCCTCGGGCAACGGCCTCTCGGGGATCACGATCCACGATCACTTCCCGGGCAACTTCAACAACAACGTGATCAAGAACAACCGCCTGGGCACGAATAACCTCGACGGCGACACCGACTTCCTGACGCCCAACCCTCAGACGACCGGCATCCTCGTCGCGTCGGGATGGCCGTATCCGGGCCCTCCGCCGCTGCAGCCGATCACGGGCACGGTCATCAGCAACAACCAGATCAGCAACAACGCAGTCGGGATCTGGACGCTGAACGTCGACCCGGCGACCACGACGATCCAGAACAACCAGTTCCACAACGTCGCCACCCAGGTATCGACCAACTAGGCCAAGCGGCCGCGGCACGGGCGGGAAATCCGCCCGTGCCGCACCGGTCTCGGCCCGGTCTGCCCGGGCAGTACACCGAAGACATCTTCAGCACGGTCAGCCACGACCCCGACGGACCGAGCGGCGTCACCTTGATGGTCAAGACCGGCCTATCAGGGCAGGGGCGACGTCACGCTTTCCCACCTGACTGCGATCCGCTGCGGAAAGATCCACCGACCCCCCGGCCGCGGCAGGGCGGGCCCCTTGGCCTGGATCCCGCGATCCGCGCGCGAGGTGCGTCTGTCTTGGTCGCCGGGCCGCTCCCCGGCCCCTCGAGTGTCCTGAACCGGGCCGGTGCCGTGGGCGATATCGGTCACGGCCGCGCCTCGGCTGCCAGTCCCCGCCGTGCTGCGCCCTGACGGCCCATTCGAAGGCCCCGCAGCCGGCATTTCGGTCGATCCATGCTCAGCGGCTCGCGAAGGCCATCTGCTGCAGGTACTCGAGGCGGATCTCGGGGTCGTCGAGGTCGAGCGCCAGGATGTGGCGCACGACCGGGTTGTTGATGAACGCCTCCGCGGCCGCGCGCGAGTCGAAGGTGTACTCGACTACGACCAGCCGCCGGTCGTCCTCGCTCAACCAGACCCGGTAGGAGCGGACGCCGGCGGCGGGCGCCGAGACCGCGACCTGGTCGAAGCCGCGCTTCCAGGCATAGTAGTCGGCTATCCGCTGGTGGATCTGCAGGGTCGTCACCATCACCCCCGTTCCTCACGGGTCACCCGCCCCCCTTAGTCTGCGCCCCGCGGCGGATGGAACGCCTCGGGTGCAGGCACCGCCGCGAGCCGAACCGCTTCCGTTGAGGCGATCGACGATCCGCTGCAACTCGAGCCGGCGTGGGGTTCCCCGCCCCGCGGCGGGCGGCGCCCCGGGCCGCTCGACGCCGCTGAGCGAGCGGCACGGCTCGACCGGCCCGCGACCAGGAAACGATCTTTACAACCGGAAAACACCGCGAAGACAGTCGGATGACGGAGGTCGGCTAGAAATCGGGCCGGTTCGACTCGTTTGATGGAGGGCGGCCGCCTGCCAGGCGGCCGGATCGCGAAACGAACGGCGGAAGGAGTCGTATGCGTAGGCCTGTGACCTTGAGCATGGTGGTCGTTGCCCTGGCGGCGGGGTTCGCAGCCGCGAGCATCGTGGCAGGCGGGAGCATCGCCTCCGGCTGGAAGATGCTGACGGGAACCACGAGGACGAGGACGTACACGATCAACACGACCTCAACCTCGGTCGGCGGGCGAAGGATCCTGATCTGCCACCGGCACGGACGGAGCCATTACTGGCGGTTCTCGACAATGGCGATCGACCAGCACGCGCTCGCCGCGCATCTCCGCCACGGCGATCGGTTCGGCGCCTGCCTCGTGCTCCACCACGGCCATCCGGGCGGCTCGCAGGGTCGCAAGGACGACGACGGCACCGGTACCGGCGCCCACTCGACCGGACCGGGATCGGGGGTCGTCACGGTGACCTTGACCACAGCGACCACTCCGGCCAACGGCGTGACCGGGCCGGGCCAGGGCCGGTTCGGGAGCGTCGGCCCGAAACACCACGGCCACCGCTAAGGAGGCTTCTCCGAGCTCTCGGCGGGCGCAGCCGCTCCGGCTGCGCCCGCCGATCCGTCGACGCGCGGCGAGTCCGAGCCGTCGGCGGCTCGACGGCGGCCCGTTGACGGGCCCGAAAGCCCACTCGCTCGAGGGATCAGAAGACCGGGACGGCTGCCGATGCGGAGACGTACGGCGCCTCCGGCGCCGCGAGGATCGGCCGAGATCGATCCTCGCCACCGATCGGCGAAAGGAATCGCATGCGGAAACCACTGGCCCTGAGTGCCGCAGTCGTTCTCTCGGCAGCGGGATTCGCAGGCGCGAGCATCATCGGCGGCGGAGGGCTCGCCGCCCTCGCCGGGGCGTGGACGCGAACGACGGCGACCGGGCGGTTCCACACGCGTACCTATCCGAGCACGGAGATGACCACGACCGCCTCGAGCGGCTGGCGGAGGATCGAGATCTGTCGGCGGCGCGGGTGGGCGCATCACTTCCGGTTCGGGGTGATGATCGTCTCGCAGCGCTCACTTGCGGCCCACCTTCGCCACGGCGATCGCATCGGCCCCTGCGCTCCGGCTCCGCACCACGTTCGGGGTGGCGGTGCGGGCGGTCAGCAGGGTCAGGGTGGCCCCGGTGCGGGCGACGACAACACGGGCGGCGACGATGACGCGACGGGCCTGCAGGGCGCCGGAGGAGGCCGCTTCGGCAACGGCGGCGGATCCACTTTCAGCGGCACGACCACCGGGAGCAGCGGCTTCCAGGGCACCGGCAGCCCGGGCGGTCCCGGCTCCCCGGGCTCGAACGGCCAGGGTAGTGGCTCCGGCTTCACGGGCTCGAACAGCCAGGGCGGTGCAGGGTCGGACGACAACGCCTCGGACGGTGGTGGTGACGGCAGTCAGAGACATCACGGCGGCGGCTCGGGGCACTAGGGGTATCCGAGCGTAGGGTGGGCGCGGCCGCGGGGGCCGCGCCCACCGAGCCTCCGTCTAGCTTCAAGCTGTGGCGGATCACCAGCTGAGCCGGTCCGACCGGTCGATACTCGTCGGTGCGCTCGTCGTCGCTACCTTCCTCGTCTCGTTCGGCGCGCTCCACTACGGCGTCTTCACGAAGAAGGTCCTGCTCGACACTCCGCTCTACGAGCGCTACGGCGACGCCCTCGTGCACGGCGGCAAGATCCCCTACCGCGACTTCGCGCTCGAATACCCGCCCGGGGCGCTCGCGGCGTTCTCCGTGCCCTCGCTCGTCGCAGCGCGGGGCGACTTCCCGCTCTATGCCCGTCTGTTCGAGGGCCTGATGCTCCTCTGCGGAGCGGCCGCGGCGGGCCTCGTCGCGTTCATTCTGACCAGAGACGGCGCCGGGCCGGTTCGCCTTGTCGGGGGGACGCTCCTCGCCGGGCTTGCCCCGCTCGCGCTCGGCCCGGTCGTGCTCTCGCGCTTCGATCTCTGGCCCGCCGCCCTGACGGTTGCCGCGGTCGCCGCGCTGATCGCCGACCGGCCGCGCGCGGCGTTCGCCCTGCTCGGCGGTGCAGTGGCGACGAAGGTGTATCCGATCGTCCTCGTCCCGCCGGCGGTCGCCTACGTCTGGCGGCGGAAGGGCCGCCGCGAGGCGGCGATCGGTTGCGGCGTGCTGCTCGCGGTTGTCGCTGCCCTGTTCGTTCCCTTCCTCGCCCTCTCTCCGTCGGGGGTCTGGGCGAGCTTCTCGGGCCAGGCGAGCCGGCCACTGCAGATCGAGAGCCTGGGAGCGTCGTTCCTCCTCGCTGCGCACCAGGCCTGGGGGCTCTCCCTGGACGAGCTGTCCTCGCACGGATCTGACAACCTGGGCGGCAGCGCGGCCCACACCCTCGCGGTCGCCCAGTCGCTGCTCGAGCTGGCGGTCCTGGGCGTGCTCTGGGTCGCCTTCGCCCGCGGCGAAGCAACGCGCGACCGCCTGATCCGCTACACGGCCGCGACCGTTTGCGCGTTCGTCGCCCTCAACAAGGTCCTCTCGCCGCAGTACCTGATCTGGCTCTTCGCTCTGATCCCGCTCGTGCGCGGACGACGAGGCGCCGTCGCCGGCGCCCTCTTTCTGGCGGCGATGGTGCTCACCCAGCTCTGGTTCCCCCGCCACTACATCGCTCTCGTGTACGGCCTCGACCCGCGAGCTTCCTGGTTCGTCGTCGCCAGGGACATGACTCTCGTCGCGCTCCTCGCCGCGCTCGTCTGGCCCGCGCACCGCGCGCCGCGGCCCGCCGTCGCCGTCGTGGGGATGCTCGCCGCGGCGGCTGCGGCGGCAGCGACCGTCGGCGCCGTCACGTCGGTGCCCGCCGGCGTTGCGAGGCACAGCGGCCTGCTCACCGAGACGGGACGCGCGAGCCGCTGCGGCACGAGCCGTGCGGCCCCCGGTCTCTCCGGCGGAACCGTCGCCTACGAGGTCGCCCGCTTCCGGCTACCACGGGGCGCCGGCTGCGTGACCGTCACGCTGACCGCGCCGCCTCGCGTGGAGCTCTTCAGCACCGCCTACAGGCGCGGCTTCGATCCCGCCGATCCACGCGCCGGCTACATCGGCGACGCCGGCAGATGCACGAACGTCGCGGGCCTCTCCGGGCCGCGGGTCGGCTATTCGTTCGCGGCCGCGTCCGTCTCTAGCGTGGCGGTCGAGGTCGAGAACTGCGGGCCCGGCGGAGTCGTTCCGGCCTACGTCCTCGACGTCCACGACAGTGTGGCCGCGCCGGTCGTCTACCGCTCGGCGGCTGCGACACGCCGCGGCGGCCTCGTCACGGTCCGCTGGGCCACCTCGAAGGAGCCGGCTGGATCGACCTTCCGCGTCTATCGCCAGCAGGGCGCGACGATGGTGGCCGCATCCACGAAGCCTCTCGCGGGGCGAGGCGCCTCCGGCGGCGCCTACGTCTTCGCCGACCGAGCGGCACCACTGGTCCGGCCACTCCGCTACTGGCTGCAGACAGAGAGCCCGAACGGGCGCTGGAGCTGGTACGGCCCCGTCCCGAGCAACGGCTAACGCGCGGCGCGCGAGGGTGGACCGTGCACCGGGGCTGTCCGGCCGCCGACCGACCTCCGCAACTGCGCTGCGGTGCGATCGGTCGGCGGAGGAGAAGCTGGCGACGCGCGGGGAGGGAGAGTTTGCCGTCAGTCCCAAGCGCGCACGCCGCCGTCAAGGGGTATCGGCGGCTGCATGCGGATGCTTGAGCGAGAAGGGAGCGGGCCACCGAGCGGGGCCGGGAGCTCCGGTGGAACGTTCGAGTCCGGCTCGCGCACCCGGGCGGCGTCTCGGAAAGGCCTGAGTCGTCTGCGATCGCCTGTAGGCTGACCCGAGGTGAGCTGAGACGGGACGCTGGAATCGAGTTCTGACGACGCTCGTCGCTGTTGCCGGAGCCGGGTTCGTGCTCTGGTTCGCACCCCACTTCAACCGCTGGACGACGAGCGGCTACTGGGGCTTGATCGCCGTGACGATGCTCGCCGGTCTGATGATCGGCGTCTCCCAGCTCCACGGGCGCGACGGGAGCCCGACCGCCGGCTTCCTGCTCGTCTTCCTACCGCTGCTCATCGCCGCCGGCTGGGTGATTCTCGCCGCCGAGCCGCGGGGAAGCTGGGTCCGCAATCACGTTCTCGTCTGGAGCGCAGACATGGGGATCGGCCGCGCTGTCCACAACCTGGGCGAGCACGTCGCGATCCTCGGCTTCGGCCTCGGGCTGGTGTTTGGCCTCATGTTCGAGCCCAGGATGGTTCGCCGCCGGCAGAGGATCGAGTTGGCCGCACGCGTCGACGTAGCCGTGCCGAGCCCGCCGCCGGCTCCGGCCGACCGTACGGCGGAAGAGGTCACGCTCGTCGAGCCTCCGGCCGAGCAGCGCGAGATGGACGCCGCGCCCACGGTCGGGCCGGACGCGTCGAGCGACGTGCCGATGCCGGCCGACCCGGCTGGCGAGGAGGAGCCCACGCTGGTGGAGCCTCCGGTTCGCGAGCCGGAGGGAAGTGAGCTGGAGCCTGGGGAGCCGCCCGCCTGATCCGGCGGGACGGGATCGCCGGGCCGGGCACGAGCTCTGGAGAGGTCGAATGGGGCTGCCTTCCGGCGGGCCGGCCCTGGCCTGCACGAGCCGACGCCCGGCAGGTAACCCCTCTGCAGGGGAAGGAATGCCCGGCGCCCCGTCGTAGCAGGCGATTTGTGTCTCGCGTTCGTCCAGGACGTCTTCGCGCCGCGATGCTCTGTCGCGGGCCGGAGGTGGCGATCCTCGTCGGGATTGTGGTCTCGGCAGCGATCGGCGGAGATACGTCCACGGCGTCGGCCGCTGCCTGCTCGACGACAGTCGGCGCAGCGTCGTGCACCGTGACGGCGAGCCTGACCGTGACGGCCGGCACCCTCACGCTCGAGAGCTCCCCCGGGCTCTACTGGGCGTTCGTGTCGACGGGCTACGACCAGTGGGCGAGCGCGTCGCGTGCGTCGCTGACCGGATGCGCGGCAGCCGGGACGGTGACGCACTGCGGCAGCGGCGCCGCACCGCTGCTCGAGGTGCTCGACGCGACCGGGTCGGGGTCGGGCTGGGCGCTGAGTGAGTATCTGACTGCGAACACGCTGCCCGTAGGCTCCGTCCTCCACTTCGACGGGGCGGGGAGCACGACGTACGGCTACTCCCAGGTCTCGCCGACCACCACCGACCCGTTCGCCGGAACGACCCCGGCCAACGTCTGCGACTACACGAGCACCTGCACTGTCGCGACCGCAGCCACGACATGCTCGCATTCCGCTCTCGGATTCACGGTGTGTCCGGTCTATCCCGTGACGCTCGGCGGCACGAGCGCAACGGCGCAGGTCGACCTCTACTCGGCGGCGGCCGCATCAGGGCTCGGCGCCATCTGCTTCGCGAGCGGCACAGCGACCGCGACAGGCTGCACGGGAGCGACCGCAACCGCCTTCTACAACCTCGGCATCAAGGGCAACACCGCCTCGGGCGCCACGTCGGTCACGATCAACATGGCGGTGAATTCAGGGCCCTGAGAAGGCACGCTCCGGCGGGCGAATGCGGCGGGCCGGTCTTCCGGTTCGGCGCTAAGGATTGTCGCGCCCCCTGCCGATAGAGAGGCCGGCTAGACCGTCTGCCCCCGGAGCCACCGGGCGGCGTGGCATCCACCACTGACACTCAACTGCGACAAGGGAAGGGTAAGCGAATGTCCCCCGATCAACTTCAGCCAGGAAATCGAGCGCCGCGCCGAGGGGTGAGAGCCTCCGGCCGGCTCGCCGCCGCGGCGCTTGTCGCGTCGCTGCTCGTGCTCACGATCGTGGGCAGTGAAACCTCGGGCGCCTCCGCGGCGGCCTGTTCGAGCACGGTAGGCGCAGCCACCTGCACCGTGTCCGGGAACTTGACGGTGACAGCCGGGACGCTCTCGCTGGAGAGCTCCCCGAACCTGTACTGGGCGCTCGTCTCGACCGGCTACGACCAGTGGGCGAGCGCGTCCGGAGCGGCACTGACCGCCTGCGCAGCGTCCGGGGTGTTGACACACTGCAGCAGCGGCGCCGCGCCGGTGCTCGAGGTGCTGGACGGAACGGGGTCGGGATCGGGCTGGGCGGTGAGCGAGTATCTGACCGCGAACACGCTCCCCGCGGGCTACGCGCTCCACTTCAACGGGGCGGGGAGCGCGACCTACGGCTACTCGCAGGTCTCGCCGACGACGACCGATCCGTTCGCGGGAACAACACCGGCGAACGTCTGCGACTACGCGAGCCACTGCACTGTTGCCACCGCCGCCTCGACCTGTTCCCACTCGGGCCTCGGCTTCACTAGCTGTCCGACCTATCCCGTAACAATGGGCGGCACGAGTGGTACCACCCAGGTCGACCTCTATTCTGCGGCAGCGGCGTCCGGGCTCGGTGCGATCTGTTTCGCGACCGGCGCGGCGACTGCCACCGGCTGTACGGGAGCGACTCCCGTGGCCTTCTACAACCTCGGCATCCCTGGCAGCGCGGCCGCCGGGACGAGCTCGGTCACGATCAATATGGCGGTCAACTCCGGCCCGTGAGAGGCAAGGGGACCGGTCGAACCGTCACTCCCGTTCCTTGACCGTTTGCCTGCTCGCACGGCTCGGGACCGCGGCGGCGCTCTCGGTGCTCGCCACTCAGGGGGCGACCGCTCTGGCGGCTGCCGGCGGCGCCGCCTCTGCCACGCAGGCGCACGCGGCGGGCTGCCTCACGGTCCATGTCGGACCGAGCGTTCGGCCGGGTGAGCCCGCCAGCTACTTCCTGGTGACGGGGGCCGGGGGGAGCACGAGCTCCGAGTCCGTGCTGATCGCGAATCCCGAGCCGTACGCCTGCCGCGTCGAGCTCGACGCGGCCTACGGGAAGACCGCGACGAACTCGGGCGACACCTACCCGTTCGTCCCTCCGGGCCGCTGCGTCCGGACGAGCTGCTGGCTTTCCGGGCTCCCCGGAGCGGTCACGGTCGCAGCCCGCTCACGGCTCGCCGTCCCGTTCCAGGTCAGAGTCCCGCCGGGGACCGCGCCGGGCGAGTACCTGGCCGGCGTGCTCGTGCGGCCGGCTGCCGCCGCGGCGTCACGTCCGCACGGCGCCGGGGTGGGAGCGGTCGTCACGACGAGCGTCGGAATCGGCGTCGCCGTGCGCGTGCCGGGGCCGCTCCGTCCCTCGATCACGATCGCATCGGTCACGCTTGCGCTCGACGGTGGGACGCCGCTTCTCCACATCGTCGAGCGCAATACCGGAAACAGCTGGGAGCACCCGGCAGGGGGCGCCCTGATCGCCGCCGCACCGCACGGTCGCGCGCTCCGCCTCGGCCTCAGCTCGAGCACTTTGCTCCCCGGAGACTCGGCGACCCTGACACTCCCCGTCGTCGGCGCCACCAGGGGGGCCCACCAGACCAGCATCTCGCTCTGGTACGCAAACGACACGAAGAAGGCGACCTGGAAGGGCCTCCTCGCCTACCCCGGCTCCACAGCCCCGGCCGCGAGACCCCGGACAGGCCCGAGCCAGGTCGTGATCACGACCTCGCAGACTCCGACCTGGGTCGTCGCCCTCGCCGCCGGTCTCGGTGTTGCCGTTGTCGCGCTCCTCCTCCTGCTCGCGATCACCCTTCGACGCCGCCGCCAGGACGGTCCGGGCAGGGAGCAGGGGATCGTCTATGCGGCCGCCCCCGACCGCGACCCTGCCGAACCCCCCGAGTGAAGCTGCGAGCCCCGCCGCGTCTGCTCGCGGCCGGAGCCGCCGCCCTCGTGTGTGCGTCCTGGAGCCCTGCCCTCGCATCCGGGGCGATAACCCTCGTGCAGAAAGGCCCGATCGCGACCGGATCCGGGACCTCGGTCACCGCCACGCTATCGTCCAGGACCACTGGCGGCGATCTGCTCGTCGCAACAATCGAGGACGTGAACGCGGACTGCTCGACGGACACGTTCTCCGCGCCGGCAGGCTGGACGAAGGCCGCGCAGTCATGCCGCGGGACGGCCGGGCCGATAGCTCTCTGGTACCTCCCCAACGCCTCCGCCGGGATTACCTCGGTCGTGTTCCAGACCGGATCGAGTGGAGCCAGCACGATCGTCCAGCTCAGCGAGTGGGCAGGCGCGGCAACCACCAGCCCGCTCGACACGACAGGTACGAAAGCCGGCACGACAGCGAGCACGACGCTGACCGTCAGCACGAGCGCAGCGCTCGCCTCGACCGGCGAGCTCGCGGTCACCGGGTTCCTGACCGCCTCCGCGCTGACCAGCTTCACCCCGGGCAGCGGCTGGACGAGCCTCCGCAGCTATCCGAGCGGCGGACTCAACTCCGACTACCGGATCAATCCGGCCAGCGGAGCGATTCTCTCGGAGTCGGTCACGAGCAGCCCCTCGACGACCTGGGGAGCGGTGATCGCAACCTTTCTCCCGCCCTGCTCCGGTGGACCGCTCACCCTCGAGACCTCCCCGACCGTCAGCTTCCCGGCGGTCACGCTCAATGCCTACGACACGACCTCCACCGTGGCAGTCCCGTTCACGCTCAACGATATGACCGGCAGCGGCGCAGGCTGGAACCTGAACGCAACGTCGACCACGTTCACCGCCAGCGGCGGCAAGACCCTCTCAACGACGGCGACGACCGTCAGTGGGGCATCGGCCAGCGCTGCGAGCGGCAACTGCAACCTGCCCAGCAACGGGATCGCCTACCCCGTGACCCTGCCCGCGGCCGCGACGCCCCCCACCGCGGCCGTCCTGTACGCCGCCGCCCTCAACACCGGCAAGGGCCCGACGACTGTCACGCTGACGACGAAGATCGCCCTGCCCGCCAACACCAAGGCCGGAAGCTACTCCTCGACCTGGACGCTCACGCTCGCGAGCGGTCCCTGAGCGGATTCCCCGTAGGCATCGCACGAGGAGATCCAGGCCAAGGTTGACGGTCCGGCCATCGGGGACCACGATTCGGTCGTGGGCGAGTACTCGAGCATCACTGCGGCGCTGGCGGTCCTCGTCTCGTCCCTGACGGGCGTCCTTGCCACCGCGCTGCCGACGAGTTATGCGACGGCCACAGCTCTCGTCACCGCCGCGGCCCGGTCGAACCACGTCCCCGGTGCCGAGGCCCACGCGGCCTACGTCCGAGCGGGTTATTCGAAGCCCGCGCTGCGCTACCTCTACTCGGCTGCGTGGATCGATTCCACCTCGCATCCGACCGCATGCCATGGCGCGCAGGAGCCGGCGGTGGGCGCCGCCAAGGCGATCCAGGGCTCTCCGGCCTTCCTCGCCCAGCTCCGGGCGACTCATCTGACCGTGCACCAGGCTGCGACGGCGATCGGACGCGGCCTCAGGGACGGCTGCGGCTAGACGATTGAGCAGGCAATTCCCGGGAGCGGGGGGAGGGTCGCTTCCGGCCTCGGTCGCCAGAGCAAGGATTGCCTGAACTGCTCAATCTTCGGGCCCGATCTGCCGATTTCCCAACCGTGAGCAAGAAGAAACCCCGCCCCCCGCTCCGGGTGCTGCTCGTACGCGCCGGTGTGGCCTCCAAGCGCGATGTGAAGAAAGCGGTCGCCGAGGCGCGGAAGTCAGGTGAGCGGCTGATCGACGTGGTGGTGCGCAAGGGCTGGGGGACGGATGAGCTGATCGCGCAGCTACTGGCAGAGCGCTGGCGGCTGCCGTTCGCGAACGCCGGAGAGCTCTCACTCGACCCTGCCGCGATCGCGCTCATCCCTCACGAGGAATGTCGCGGGCTCGACGCGCTGCCCGTCGGCTTCGCCGGGCGGCGCCCTCTCGTTGCGATCGCCGACCCGAGGCGGCAGCGGTTCGCCGCGGTGCGGGAACGGATCGGCGATGCCTCCTATCTCGTTGTCGCCAGGTCGGTTCTCGATTCGCTGCTGAGCGGGCCGCTGCCTGCAGGCGAGGCGCTCACGACCGAGACGGTAGCCGAGCAGCCGGTGGACGCAGGCGAGCCGTCCAGCTTCGACGACGCGCGCGCCAGTGTCGGGCACGGCACGATCGCCGACGCCACGCTTGAGTCGCTCGAGATCGTCGCGGACGGGCTCCAGGACGTCTTCGGTCAGGTCGTGGCGATGGGGAAGTCGCTGGCTCTGGCGCGGGAACAGCTCCACGAGCAGGAGGCCGAGCTCGAGGCCGCAGAAGCCGCTCGGGAGCAGGACGGCGAGACGATCAGCAGGCTCGAGTCGGAGCTCTCCCACCAGCGCGACCGCCTGGAAGCGATGAGTGACCAGGTCGCCAGGCTGAAGAAGACCGTCGATCGGCGGGGTGAAATCCGATGACCGTTCCGGCGCGGACCGCCGGAGCCTCGAGTCGCAGTTGAGGAGACACCGGGCCGAGCGAGTTCGGGGCCCGGGTGGCGGTTCGGCCGGGCCCTAGGGCGTCGGCTGCCGTCGGCGCGGTCGTCGGGACCCGGCGGAGCCTTCTGTTTCCGAAGTCGAGAGCGCATCCACGATCAGATCGAGGGCCCACCCCTCGATGCGCTCCAGAGGGAGCGCCGAACTCGCAAGCCGGATCCGCGCCCTCTCCTGCCGCCGCCGGCTCTCGAGCCAGTATCCGACATGGCGATCGTCGACGTTGCTGCTCACAGTCGTTTTCATCGACCCGATCGGGGCCGGGCTTTAGAGGCTCATCTCAGTTCGAGCTTCGTACCCGAGTTGCGGATCGCATCGCAGATCGGCCCGTGTGAGTGCGAGCCCGACCCGCTCACGGGATCAGAGCCGTTTCTCGAGCGCGATGATGTCGTCGACGTACTGGCTCGTGCCGGGCAGAAACCCGTTTTCCTGAACCGAGCGAGCGCCTTGATAGTAGGCGGCGAGTGCCCTCTGCTGGTCACCACCGTAGACGTGGAGCAGGTGACGCAGATAGGCGACGCCGACACGGACGTTGCCGTCCGAGTCGTGGGGCACCGAGCGGCCGCCCAGCAGCACCTGCTCGACGTAGTTCCAGGTATCCGGGGTGATCTGCATTACACCGACGGCCCCCGCCGGCGAGACGAGCGTGTTGTTGAAACCGGACTCCATCCACGCGAGCGCTGAGGCGAGATGGGGGTTGACGCCGTAGTGGGCTGCCCAGTAGGCGATCGAGCCGCGCACGCTGGAGCGGTCGAACGCCCTCGGTACCTTCGCGAGCGTGCCGGCCGGCAAGGCAAGCCGCGTGCCGACGATCAGCGGCGCGCTTGGATCGAGGCGGTTGAGGTCGATGAGCGCGCCGAGGCTGACGCCGTAGCGAATCGCGATCCCGCTTAGCGTGTCGCCGGCCCGCACGCGGTAGCGGGCGAGGCGCGCCGTCTCGACGGGACGTGCCGCGACCGGAACTCTGAGCGTCGTTCCGACCAGGATCGGCCTCGCGACGTCGATCCCGCTCGCTCTGGCGATCGCCGCGGGTGTGGTGCGAAACCGCTCCGCGATCGCGGTCAAGGTGTCGCCGGGCGAGACCAGGTAGCGTCGGACGGCCGACCGCGGCGGCGGCAGCTCGATCGTCGCTCCGGCAAGCAGCGGCGCCGTCGGAGAGAGCCCGTTCAGTCGCTCGAGGCGTGTCAGCGTCGTCCCGTAGCGCACGGCGATCGCGCTCAGCGTGTCGCCGGTGCGCACGCGATAGTTGGCCGCACCTGCGGCCGAGACGACGAGCCCGCTGACAAGTCCACACACGACCGCGATCCGTAGCAACCGAGCCAACTCCTCCTTGAGTCGAGGACCTTCGTGCTCGATCCGTCGAACTCCTGCCGGCGCCGGGGGTCTTCTACCATCCCGTGGCGCTCGATTTCCGGCACTGATGGAGTCACTCGTTCGCTGGATCGTGGCTACAGCGGCCGCTCGAGGCAACCGATCAGTGTGACCATGCGGCACTGGCGGAAACCCCGGCCCCGGCGACCGGTTCGAGCTCTGCTGCCGATGATCCTGGCCATCCCGCTCGTCTTGGGCATCCAGGGAGCAGACGCCTCTCCGAACAAGACGACGAGTTGGGCTGCGACCGACATCAGGCTCGTCACCAGGCTCGGGCTCCTCGGTCGTTCGCCGGTGGGCTTCGACCCGCAGGCTCCGCTGACCGAGCGCGCCCTCGCCGTCGCTCTCGATGCAATTGATGTGCTTCAACATCCGACTCCGGCTCCGGCTCCGGCACCGGCTCTGGCCCCCGCTCCCGCGCCGGCTCCGACGCCGGCTCCGGCCCCCGCTCCGGCGCCGGCTCCCGTTCTGCCACCGCCCTCGCGCCCGCACTTCCAGGTCCTGTCCACGATCCCGGCCGGGGCGACGATCGGCGGGACGGTCGCCTGGGCGATCACGATGCCCGACGAGCAGATCGATTTGGTCGCGTTCGCGATCGACGGAGTGCAGCAGGACGTGGAGCGCTCCGCTCCCTTCAGCTTCGACCGAGCCCGCGGCAGGCTCTCGACGGCCGCTCTCTCCGACGGGCCTCACCAGCTTGCGGTAGCCGTCCACCTGGCCGGGGGAATCACCTGCGTCGCAGTCTGGGACGTGACCGTAGACAATGCTCCGGGCTCCGTCGCGATCCCGCTTCTCCGCGGCCCGGAGGCGGTTCCGATCACGCACGTGGCGCGGCCGACCGTCGTCCATGCCGCCCTGGAGCGGGAAGCGGCTTCGACCCGGGTTGCGTCCGTCCGGCAGCTCTCGCTCTACCGGGCGGTCTCGCCGTCGAAGCCCGTCACGATCAGGCAGCTCGACGCAGCGCTCGTCGGCTATCTCGGCCTCGGGCCGGCGGCGAGCAGGATCCAGGGGGCACTGGCAGCGGCGGGCCTCGGCCCGCCGCCCGACACCGGCACGGAGGTCGTCGCGCGACTGCTCGACCTGCGTGTCGACCATCCTCCGGCGCAGGACGACCTCGAGCTCCTACCCGATCAGAGCGCGACCCGGGCCGAGGCAGCCTACTCGATCGCCCGGTTGCTCCGGCTCGACCCGTCGAGCAGCAAGTGGGTGCAGTCGCTCGCCGACGGATTCACGATTCCCGCGCTCGGCTCGTGGCAGCAACGCGTCCTGAGCACGGCGGTTCGGTTCATCGGCTACCCGTATGTCTGGGGCGGCACCAGCCCGACCGCCGAGGCTCCGTTCGGGGTCGAGGCTCCGGGAGGCTTCGACTGCTCGGGGTTCGTCTGGCGCGTCTACAAGCTCACTCCCTACCCGGGCGAGAGAGGGCTCGCAGACGTCCTGCGAGGACGCACGACCTACGTGATGAGCGGCGAGGTTCCGCGAACCGAGCGGATCGCGCCCGGCAAGCTGCAACCCGGAGATGTCATGTTCTTCGGCGTCGGCAGGCACTCGACGCCGAGCCAGGTCGACCATGCCGCCCTCTATCTCGGCAACGGCTGGCTGATCCAGTCGTCGGACCAGGGCGTGACGCTGGCGCCGTTCAGCGGCTGGTACGTGCACAGCTTCGCCTGGGCCCGCCGGCCGCTTCGCGAAGCCGGGCTCGAGTGACCGGACCCCGACCCCGCGATCGCGTCGCGGGAGGCGCTCTCGTGCCGTCGGCCGGTCAGCCGGCCGATATCCGCCCGCTGCTGCCGGCTCCGCCCAAGGAGACGCAGCTGTCGACCTCGGAGCAGAAGACCCGGACGACCTCCGGGTCGAATTGTGTGAACGCGCAACGGCGGAGCTCCGTGAGCGCCTCGCCGTGGGAGAGCGCCTTGCGGTAAGGGCGGTCCGAGATCATGGCGGTGTAGGCGTCGCAGACGGCGATGATGCGGGCGGGAAGCGGAATCTCGCGGCTCGCGAGCGCGTCGACATAGCCGGTTCCGTCCCAGCGCTCGTGCGTGGCCCTAACGATCTCGCCGACGCTTTGCAGGGCCGGCGCGCCGGCGAGGATGCGCTGCGCGACGAGAGTGTGGCCGCGCACGAGCGCCCACTCCTCGTCGCTCAGCGGGCCGGGCTTCTGGAGCACCGCGTCAGGGATTGCGAGCTTGCCGATGTCGTGCAGCTCCGCGGCCAACCGCAGCTCGTCGAGCGAGTCTCCGGTCAGTCCGAGCCGCGCGCCGACGCGGGCGGAGAGGTCGGCGACCGCATCGATGTGCTGTCGCAGGCCAGGCTCGAGCTCGGACAGCATCCGTCGCAGCACCTCGGAGGGGTCCTGCCGGCTCGTCGGGAACCGCTGCTTCTGGGCGTAGAGGCGCTGATCGGCGAGCGTGAGCGCCGTGTCCGGGTCATGTGCCTCGCCGGGAAGGAAGACTGCCCCGAACGAGCTCGAGACGTCGAATCCCTCGCCCCTGTCGCTCAGTGCGGCGACGGCGGCCGTCAGGGTCGCCCCGGCAGCGGCCGGGGGCGCATCGATGAGCAGGCAGAACTCGTCCCCGCCCAGCCGGTAGGCGTGACCATGGGGCGCCGCGGCGTCGGCGAGCCTGCGGGCAAGGCGTGCCAGGAGCGCGTCTCCGGCCGGGTGTCCGAAGCTGTCGTTGTAGCTCTTGAATCCGTTCAGATCGAAGATGGCCAGGAGGTACGAGCTCGGATCGTCACCGGGCGCGAGGGCGGCCTCGAGATCGGCCGTCAGGCGCCTGCGGTTGCGAAGGCCGGTGAGCGAGTCGTGGTTCGCGAGCCGCTCGAGCTCCTGATCGGCGCGCTTGCGCTCGTCGATGTCCTGGATGTGAGAGACGAGATAGAGCGGCTCGCCGTCACGGTCGCGCACGAGCGACACCGAGAGGGCGACCCAGACGGGCCGTCCGTCCGGCCGCAGGTACCGCTTCTCCGTTTCGTAGGTGCGCGCCTCGCCGGCGGCAACCCGGCGCACCTGGTCGAGGTCGGCGGCGAGATCGTCGGGGTGGATGAAGTCGGACGGCGCCAGCCGGAGCAGATCGTCCTGGGAGTAGCCGAGCAGCTCGGAGACGGTTCTATTGGCCGTCAGCCAGCGGCCGTCGAGCGAGACCATGGCGACGCCGATCGGGGCGTTCTCGAACGATGCCCGGAAGCGTTCGCTCGCCCGCAGGAGCTCCTCTTCGGCGACCTTCCTCGCGGTCAGGTCGAGGCAGGTCCCGACCCAGCCGCTTACGCCCCCGTGCTCGTCGCGGAGTGCGGTGGCGAAGCCTTCGATCCAGCAGATGCTGCCGTCTCCGCGGCGGAAGCGATACTCGACGATCGAGTCCCGGCCCTCCTCTGCCGCCACGGACCATTCGCCGAGCACCCGTTCCCGGTCATCGGGATGCAAGGCGGCCATCCATCCGTCGCCGAGCGCCTGCTCGACCGCCAGGCCGGCGAGCTCGCACCAGCGCTCGTTGACATAGACGCACTTGCCGTCGCGATCCGAGCGGAAGATCCCGTACGGTGTGTGCACGGTAAGGGCGCGGAGCATCTCCGTGGCCTCGGCTGCCCGGGCGGGGGCGAGTGGCCACGCCTCCTGCGCGCTGCCGGGCGGGCGTCGGGAATCGGGGGTCACCCGTTTCTGATCGGCCGGCCGGGGTGACCGGAGCGTCCCCCGAACGAGGGACGGGAGGGGGGTCGGCGGGCGGCGCGATCGACCCCTAGATCGGGACCGGGGGCATCCGATTCCCCGACGCCCTCTTCGCCTCCCGACCATGTTGGCCGCCGCGAGGCCCGGAAAGGAATCGCTCTTGCGCTCGCGAATTTCCCGGAAAACGGTGTTATCGTGCGATCAGTGAACGGAAGCAGAGTGAACGGAAGCAGGTGGAGACGCGGAGTGCGGTCGATGTCGGCGCCGGCAGCGTTGCTCTGCTGCGGGCTGGTCGCCTCGCCGTCGGGTCTCGGCGCGCCGGCGGCCCTACCGAACCCCTGTGTCGCGATTCCGAGTGCGATGGTTGCCAGAGCGCTCGGGATGAAGACGCCACCGGTCTCGAGCCTGGCGGTGGTGAACGACACGCAGACCTGTTCCTACGCGGGGGTCAAGCTCACCGTCTTCGTCGGGTACAGCGCAATCGAGAGCCCGGCGATTCCGGCGAAGGTGGTGGCGGTCCCCGGACTGCCGCACGGGACATACGACACATACGCCGGCTCGACCCAGACGGCGGTCACCTTCTACAAGGGCACCGCCGCGACGGGTACCTACGGCGTGATCAGAGACTACGGAAAGATCCGCAAGGTCAAGCTCGAGACCCTCGCCAGGGTGCTGTATGCGGCGATCACGGGAGGCGGCGGTGGTTCTAGCGCGCCCGGCGTCAAGATCATCAGCTCCAGCTAGCGCCCGGACATCCCCGATCCCGGGGAGGAGCGCGCGGCCCGACACGGTAGATGTGTGCGAGCGGCACCCCGGGACCGATGTTCGACGGCTCAGGAACTCGGGGTTGCCGCTCGACCTCGATCTCCGACGCTGTCCGGGCGGTGGGCAGTCGAGTCGGTCTCCCGGATCGCCACCGGCGGCTCGGCCCCTCCCGCGGACCAGGCCGGCCGTTCAGGAGAACGGCCGGCCTGCCGATTAACCCTTCCGGCGATGAGCTGTCTCGAAACCCGCGGATGCCCTGGCCGGGCAGGATCGACCGGCAAATTGACGAAAGACATTCCCCGGCTGCGCCGTTCGGCCGTGCGTCCCATGTCTCTGTCGAAGAGAGCGCACAGGCTGTGGGCGTCCCCAGTCCGAAGGTCGAGGACGACACTCGCCCCAAGGTGCTTGGGCAGGTGCGGCGAGATGGGTACGGTATGCAGGTAATGTGGCATTCGGATCGCGGCTGGCGGCGCAGCGGCGGTCGGCTGCGACGGTCCGCTTCGGCGGGCGACGTTGCCGGCTCTCCAAAGGCGCACGTGCGGCACCGTCGAGGCATCCGCGCCGCGGGCGGCCAATCGGTGGTCGAGTTCGCACTCATCCTCCCGGTCCTGATGCTGCTCGTGATCGCGATCTTCAAGTTCGGCGTCGCCTTCAACAACTACCTGACGCTCACGGACGCCGTCCGCTCCGGGGCGCGCCAGCTCGCGATCGAGCGCGGCCAGGGCCAGCCCTGCCAGGATACGATCAGCAGCATCACAACCTCGGCCGGAGGCTTGAACCTCGCCAATCTCAACGTCACGGTCGAGCCGGACGCCACTCCGCCGGTGACTCAGAAGTACCTCTGGACGCAGGCGACCGGTGGGACGGGCCCCTGCAACGCCCTGACCTCGGGGCATCCCGCCTCGGTAACGGCCACGTACGGCTGTGATGCGTCGATCTTCGGCATCGACTTCGCACCGCATTGCACGCTCTCGGCGAGCGCCACCGAGCGAACCGAATGAGGGCGATGCTGCGGCGGCTCTGCAACCCGATCGTCGACAGGCTGCGGCCCGGACCCGGTCAGGTGATCGTGATCGTGGCGATCTGCATGGTCGCCTTCCTGGGGATGGTCGGGCTGGTCGTCGACGTCGGGGAGTTGTACGTGACCCAGCGGCACCTGCAGACCGCCGCAGATGCGGCCGCGCTCGCAGCCGCCCGGGACCTGCCGAACAGCACCGTGTCCGCCTGCTCCTACAGCGCGAGCTCTGTGGGGTCCACGACCTGCACCGTCAACGGGACGAACGTCGCGCTGGGCTCGAACGGGGAGAACTACGACACGAACTACAACGGCGTCCAGACCTCTGCGCAGGTCGAGTGCCTGTCGGTCGCCTCGGCCGGCCTCGGCTGCCAGACCGGCACAGCCTGCGCCGACCCGCTCGGGTATGCCCCGAGCGGCGGCCCGAACAACCCCGGCTGCAATGCGATCAGACTGACCGAGCAGCGGACCGTCACCCCGTTCTTCATGGGGCTGCTCGGCTTCGGGGGTCGGACGGTCAGCGCGACGGCGACGGCGAGCATCGCAGGGGGTATCCCGCACCCGCTCGATGTGGAGATGATCAATGACACGACCGCATCGATGCAGACATCGGATAGTTGCGGCGGCACCCCGACCGACGTCCCGAGCGGCGTGAGCCTGACCCAGGAGGACTGCGCCAAGGCCGGCGCCAGAGCCTTCCTCACGACGATGTTCCCGTGCGCTCAGACGCTGACGAGCTGCGGCCCCTTCTCCAACGGCCAAACCACAGCGCTCGGTGGACCGCTCGACGAGGTCGGGATGGTCACCTTCCCCGGGCTCACGAGCAACGGTCTCCTCCCCGACGAGCTCGACTGCACCAAGCAGCTCGGCACGGGAGACACGACCTACGGCGGCTCGGCGATCTACCAGGTCGTCCCCTTCTCGAGCGACTTCCGCTTCTCCGACGCCTCCACGAAGGATCCCCTGGCGACGCTCAACCCCAGCTCGAACCTCGTCCGCTCGGTCTACTGGCCCGGGGACTTCTGCCCCAACGGCGGGTACCCGATCCCCGGCGGCGCGACCTCCTCGATCGGGGGCGGCGGCGCCGGCGACTACAGCACTGCGAACAACAACGCCTCCGCGATCGCGGGAGGCGCCGGGGCGGCGAACGACTCGACGACCGCGCTGAACGGCGGGATCGGGCGGGGGAGCTCGACCAGCACGACCAACGCCACCGGGGTCGTCAGGGGCAGCTCGACCAGCACGACCACCTCCGCGCTCACGATCGGCGGCGGGCCCAACAGCGGCAGCAGCCGCGACTACCGCACGGCCAGCACGGCCAGCGGCACGTCGCTCCAGATCTCGGCTCCTCAGAACACGGTCAGCGGCGACTTCCTGCTCGTGACGGTCACCGGGCAGGGATCGAGCATGACCGGATCGAGCAGGATCTGCGACCCCACCGGGAACTGGACGCTGGTCGACAAGCAGGTCTCGAGCGCGAGCGCGACTGCCGTCATCCAGGCGACCTTCTCGGGTTTGCGAACGACGGTCGGCGCCGGCCCGTACAGCTTCGACTTCGACACCGGGGTCGGGACGTGCGGGCAGCATCCCCTGACGCTGTCGGCCTCCGCCGTCGCCCTGCGCTACACGAACGTCACCGGTGTCGACAAGGCGGCGGGAGCGTTCGGTGCTCCTGCGTTCTCGAACCTGACCGGGTCTGCTCCGAGCACCACGTGGAGCACCGCCAACGAATATGTTTCGGTCTCGGCCGCCTGCGTGAGCTCGACCTCGACCAGCTGCACGACGACACCCGCAGCCGCGGGAACGGTCACGAGAGCGACGTTCACGTTCAGCGCGAACATCGGCGCCACCCAGGCCTACTCGGTGAACCTGCTCAAGAACGGCGCCTCGGTCGCAAGCTGTACGGTCGCGGGCGGGACGAACGGGTGCACGATGAGCGGCCTTGCCGTGGCGGTGAACGGGAGCTCCGACACGGTCGTGCTCCGGGTGGCGCAGACGGCGGGCGCCACCAGCTTCACCGGCACCGCAACCACGACGGCGGTCGAAAGTGTGACCACAAACACGAACTTCGCCGGCTCGGCACCGAATACAACGTTTGGCACCGCGACGGAGTTCGTCTCGCTCTCGACTTCGTGTGCGAACACGAATGTGGCTACCTGCGACGATGCCAACGTCGCAGCGGCGGGCACGATTACCAGCGCGACGCTCACGTTCAACCGCAACGTCACCAGTGCCTCCACCCTGACGCTCTACCGAAACGGTGTCTCGACCGGGTCGACGTGCCCGATAGCGGCGGGCAGCAGCACGTGCACGATCAGTCCGAGCCTGGCGGTTGCTGTCAACGACAAGCTCGAGCTCGGGGTGGCACGGAGCTCGGGCAGCCAGAACC
The DNA here is from genome assembly GCA_963796625.1 of uncultured Actinomycetes bacterium. Taxonomy (GTDB): domain Bacteria; phylum Actinomycetota; class Thermoleophilia; order Gaiellales; family Gaiellaceae; genus PALSA-600. The sequence continues at coordinate 145,613 of CAWCME010000001.1, read as the reverse complement.
TGAGGGCAACCACGGCGGCAGTCGAGAGCGTGACGACGAACACGAACTTCGCGGGGTCGGCGCCCGCGGCTACGACCTGGGGCACGACGAACGAGTACGTGTCGGTCGCGGCCGCCTGCGTGAGCTCGACCGCTGCCAACTGCACGACGACGCCGGCGACGGCGGGCACGATCACGAGCGCGACGCTCACGTTCAGCGCGAACATCGGCGCTACCCAGGCCTACTCGGTGAACCTGCTCAAGAACGGCGCCTCGGTCGCAAGCTGTACGGTCGGGGGCGGAACGAACGGGTGCACGATGAGCGGCCTTGCCGTGGCGGTGAACGGGACCTCCGACACGATCGAGCTCAGCGTCGCACAGACTGCCGGCGCAACCAGCTTCGCCGGCACCGCAACGACCGGGGCGGTCAAGGCCACCGGCGGGACGACGCTCAATGCGCCGCCGGTCCTCACGACGACGGCGAACGACCAGGTCGTCAGCCTGTTCGGCACCGGCAGCACGTTCGCGGCCGGCAACGGGCTCCCGGTCACGATCGCGGGCAGCTCGACCTCGACGGGGGCAGACGATGCGGCCTGGCCCACGGTAAGCACGACACCCGGGGAGAGCGTCAACAGCTCCGCCCCGGACGACTGGGTGGCGCAGACGGTGGCGTTGAGCCCGGCGCTGCCCTCCTCGATCACGGTCGCGACGCCGGGGGGTTATGCGGCCGGCAGCGGTTTCGTGCTGACGACAATTGCGGTCTCGGGTCTAGGGAGCGGCGCCGTCTGCCCGGCGGCGGGCTGGCACCAGGTGATGGCGCCGACGGTCTCACCCGGGTCCGGGACGGCGCAGGAGACGCAGGAGTCGTTCTGGTCGAACACGGTGGCGCCCGGCAATTACACCTTCACCTTCTATCCGAGCGCGTCCTGCACGGGCACGCCCGTCGGCGCCGGGGCGAGCGAGGCCACGGTCAACTACACGGGCGTCGACCAGACAACACCCCTCGACAGCGTCACGCCCCAGTCCGCGGCCGGGCCTCCTCCGACGGGGCTGCCGCCCGCGGCGGTCACGACCAGGTCCGCCAACGACGAGCTGGTCGGCCTGTTTGCGACCGACGCGACCACGCTGACGGCCGCGGGCGGGATCGTCCAGAACGGAAGCTCGACGAGCAGCGGCATCAACGATCAGGTGAGGCAGGTTCCGGGCTCGGCAACGCCCCCGAGCGCGAGCAGCACGCCGGCGGGCGCCAACTGGACAGAGGAGACGCTTGCCCTGCGGCCGGCCCTGTCGTCCTCGATCACGATCACGCCCCCGCCGGATTACGCGGGCACGACCGGTGACTTCCTGCTCGTCTCGATCGCAGCTCAGAACCTCGGCAGCGGCAGCATCTGCCCACCGGCGGCGGCACCGACCTGGAACCCGATCGCGACCACGACCTCGGGCTCGGGCTCGACGGAGCTCACCCAGGCGACCTTCTGGACGACCCTGAGCACGGCGAGCTCCGACACCTTCACGTTCTACCCGAGCTCGTCCTGCAGCGGCACGCCGGTCGGCGCCGGCGCGAGCGCCGTCGCGACCACCTACACCGGCGTCGACGTGGCCACCGCGCCGATCTCGAGCCTCAACCAGGGGTCGGGCACGACCCTGACGGCTCAGCAGCTCTCGACGAAGACCGTGGACAACGAGGTCGTGAGCCTCTTCGCGAGCAACGCCGCGTTCAGCAACCCGCTGCCGAGCGTGCACAACCCGAGCAGCGCCTGGACGAACAGCGGCGAGGAGGCCGCCCTGCAGCGGGCGATCGGCAACCAGCCGACCCCGGCCACCGAGACGACTGCTCCGAACGCCGCCAACTGGACGGCGGTCACGGTCGCCCTGACGCCGCTCCTGAACTCGTCGATCACGATCAGTCCTCCCGCCGGCTACGTCGGCGGCGGCGCCGACCTGATGCTGGTCTCGATCGGGGTGCAGAATCTCGGCACCGGCAGCATCTGCCCGCCCGACTCGACCTGGACACCCGTCCCGGTCTCGTCGGCGCAGCCCATCACCTACACCGTGACCTCCGGGACGCTGACGCAGGAGGCGTTCTGGACGACGACCAGCACGGCCGGCTCGGACACGTTCCAGTTCTACAAGGGATCGTCGTGCGCCGGCTCGCCGCTCCCGGCCGGAGCGAGCGCCGTCGCGCTCAACTACACGGGCGTCAACCCGGCGGCGCCGCTCGACGGCACCCCGGTCACCGCGCAGGGCGCTGCCTCGCCGCTCCTGCCCGGGCACATCACGACCACGGCTGCCGGCGACATGGTCGTGGGCCTCTTCGCCACCAACGACAGCACCCTGAGCGGCACGACGGTCGCCACCCCGGGCGGCGACCTGACGAACAGCGGCGCCAACAACACGCTCGAGGGTGCTGCCGGCTCCTACGTGCCGGCCTCCGCCACCAGCTCGCCGGGGCCGGCGAGCTGGACGTCCGAGACGATCGCGCTGCGGCCGCTCGGTACCACGGGAGTGACGATCGCCCGTCCGCCCACTCCCGCAGCCAACGACTTCCTGCTCGTGACGGTCACGGCGAAGGGGCTCACCGGCTCGGGCAACAGCATCTGCGCGCCGAACGACGGCAGCTGGACGCAGCTCGGCTCGCTGGTCACGCAAGGCACGATCAGCCAGGCGACCTTCTACAGCGCCAGGGCGAGCGCGAGCGCGGAGAGCTACAGCTTCAACTTCCAAAGCGGTGCCTGCCCGGCCGGCGGCGCGCCGCTGTCCGCTTCGGCCTCGGCGATCGCCGTCCGCTACAGCGGCGTCAACCCGATCACGCCGATCGATACCGACGCCTCGGCAAACCTGGAGTACGCCAAGAGCTCCGGAAACAACACCACGATCGCGCCGCCTTCGGTCACACCGCAGCGCAGCGGTGACGAGGTGGTCGGCCTCTACGGGGCAGCAGTCGCCGGCTTGCCCTCGCCCGTTCTTCACTACGCATCGAGCAGCGCCCCGAGCGCGACCGGTTACTGGGACGTGAACGCTCCCCCGGCAGGGTCGGCGTCCACCCCACCACATGCGACGATCGCGAGCAACAACTGGATCGGGCAGACGGTGGCGCTCGAATCCGCCTACGGCTCCTGCGGCAGCAACTGCCAGTACGGTATGGAGGATCCGGGCGGCTCGGGGACCGACTACGGGCTGGCAATCCACGCAGCCGAGGCCCAGCTCGAGTCACTGGCCAGCAGCGACCCCAACCGGGCGACAGCACAGAAGGTGATCATCCTGCTCAGCGACGGCGACGCGAACACCCAGGACGGCGGAGTGACTCTGACCCCCTGCCAGTACGGCATCCAGCAGGCCGAGGCCGCCGAGAACCAGGGCACCTGGGTGTTCGCGATCGCCTACGGCGCGAACTACGACCAGACCGGCCACGCGACTGCCAAGAGTTGCACGTACGACGCCAGCAGCGGAAACCTGGCCGGCCTGTCGGCCCAGTGCGCGATGATCCTGATGGCCGACAACTCCGTCTCGAACAAATACAACGCCGTCTCGAACCCCGGCGGCTACACGAACGACGCGGCCGCCAAGGCCGCCCTCTGCGACAGCCCCCCGAACACGTATGCGCCGAGCGACCCGCCCCACAAGTACTACAACGAGTCGACCGGGAGCTCCCTCGAGGCGGTCTTCCAGGAGGTCGGGGTCGCACTCACGACGCCGCGACTCGTGAGCAACAACGCGGCGTAGGCGGCGGGGCCGCTCGGGTAGGCGGGCGGTTTCCGCCTACGTGCGAACGCCGAAGTCGACCGTGACCACGGTGACCTCGAGCCCGTCGTAGACGCCCGGCGCGGAAGGGACCGTGATCGCCGAGACGCCGACCTGGGTCCAGCCGGGCGCGAGCAGGTTGGAGCGGTGCGCGGGGCTTGTCATCCACCTGTCGACGATCCGGGCGCCGTCGATCGGTCCATTCGCCCAGTAGAGGTTCTCGCCGATCTCGTAGTTCGTGGAGCTTCCGACCGGGTAGAAGTACTCGAGCCGGCGGAGGAAGCTCCGGCCGCCGTTCGTCTGGTGGCTGAAGTAGCCGTCCGCAACCATGTCGCGGCTGTGGGCGGTCGCGGCCTGGAAGAGCTGGGCGCTGAAGGCGAGGGGCGCGACGCCGTACGAGGCCCGGATGCGGTTGATCTCGGTGATCGTGCCGAGCTCGAGTGCGCTCAGAGACTGCGCGGGGGTAGCTGCGGCACCCGCCCCGGCCGGGCCGGGAAGCGCTCCCAGCAGGACGAGCGCCAGGGCGGCGACGGCTGCGAGCCGGATGGGGCTCAGGGTGCCGGCCCGGAGCAATCGACGCCCCCGACCGTCGCCGTGGGACGACCTCACGCCCGGCTCACCTGCTCGACCGACAGCTCCTTTGCGCGCTTGCTCTCGGTGGCGGTCATCTCATCGAGGTATCGTCGGCGGGTTCCCCGCACCACGCACAGGGCCTGCTGCTCATCGAAGGCTGCCGTCAGCCTAAGCTAACAGGATAGTAGATGGGTGCGAGAAATGCGAATCGCACCCGCCGTGGTTGCCGGGCCGCCCCCGTCCCTAGGGCTCGTCGACGCGATCCGAGCCGTTCTGCCCGGGCAGGAGGGAGCGGTAGAGTTCGAGGTGCCGCTCCCGCCAGCGGGGCAGCGAGAAGCACTCCTCGGCGCGGCGGTAACCGGCGTTTCCGAGCCGGGCGGCGGATCCGGGATCGCCAGCAAGCTCCGCGAGCCGCGCCGCGAGCGCCCCGGCGTCGCCCGGGGGCACGAGGTAGCCCGTCTCCCCCTCGACGACCACCTCGGCGAGCCCGCCCACGGCGGAGGCAACCACCGGGAGGCCTGCCGCCATCGCCTCGAGAACCGAGATCGGCATCCCTTCGGAGCTGCTCGAGAGCACGAAGACGTCCGCCTGCTCGAGGTAGGGGCCAACGTCGGCGACCTCGCCGGCGAGCTCGACCGAGTCGGTCAGGCCGAGATCGTCGATCTGAGCTTCGATCCGACCGCGCTGGGGGCCGTCGCCGAGCAGGCGTAGCCGGGCGCAGCCGGCCGGAAGGAGCGCGAAAGCCGCGACGAGCGTCGAGAAGTCCTTCGGCTCGGCCAGCCTGCCGACGCTGACGATCTCAGCCGGCCGGACACCGTGTCCGCGGTCAGACCTGCCTGGACGGCCGACCTCGACGGCGTTCTTGATCACCGTCGACCGGGCAGGCAGGCAGACACGAGCCGCGATACCTGCTCGCAGCTCGTTCTCCGAGACGCAGATCACCATCGTCGTCAGGGGCCGGACGGCGCGATCGGCCCACAGGTAGAGGGTTGCCCCGACTCCCGTGGTCGCCTTGAAGGCCCAGCCGTGGGCCGTGAAGATCCGGACCGGAACCCGGGCCAGGGAGGCCGCGAGCCGGCCGAGAACGCCTGCCTTCGAGCTGTTCAGGTGGACGATCTCGGGTCGAAGGCGGCGGAAGAGCCGGACCAGCTCGACCAGCCCGAGCGGATCGTGGACGAGCGAGAGGTTCCGGCGGACATGGCGGAGCGGGACGAAGGGGATCCCGAGCTCCATGGCGGCGCTTCGCAGCGGGCCCTCGCCGTGGGCCGCGACGGCGATGTCGTATTCCTTCTGCGGGGAGGCGATCAGATCGCGCACGTAGGACTGCGCGCCGCCGACCTCCGCCAGGGTCACGACGTAGAGAAGGAGAGGCCGGCTCCGTCGCATCGCGTGCAAGGGTAGAGGCCGCGCAGCAGCGAGAGGGAGGGATCGCCCTTGCACGCTAGGCTTCCGCGGTGCTGGCAGGTCGAGGCAGTAGCGTTGGCGCACGATCGGGCAGCCGACGATAAGCACGCGCCTGCACTCCGACAGAGCCCGCACCGACCTTGCGCTCCAGGCCGCGCCGTGCGCGATCGTGCTCGCGCTCGTCTCGTTCATGATCGTGCGCGACGGCGGGTTTGCCGGCACGATCTGGTACCCGGTCGCGCTGGTCATCCTGGCCGTCTTCGTGACGCTGCTGGTCGCCGCCGGCCGGGTCATGACCACTGCCTCCCGATCCGCCCTTGCCGCCGCCGGCTGCCTCGCCGCATTCACGGCCTGGAGCTTTGCGACGATCGCCTGGGCCGCCGTTCCTGGTAGCGCCTGGTACGGATCGAACCGGGATCTCCTCTACCTGCTCGTGTTCGTCCTTCTGCTCAGCTGGCCGACGACGGGCCGCGCTCTCTGGCCACTGCTGCTCGGGGTCAGCCTCGTGGTTGCGGTCGAGGGGGTTGTCACGGTCGAGCAGACGATTCATGCACTCGATCCCTCGCGCTTCCTGATCGGGTCGCGGCTCTCCGAGCCCCTCGGATACCCGAACGCGACCGCGGCGCTCTTCATGACCATCGCCTGGTTGATGATCGGGTTGGCATCGCGGCCGTGGCTCCCTGCGCCCGCCCGGGGAATCGCGTGCGGGTTGGCGGTCCTGCATCTGACGCTCAGCCTCCTCAGCGAGAGCAGGGGGTCCGTGTTCACGCTGCCGCTCGTCGCCGCGGCCTACCTGATCCTCGTGCCCGGACGACTTCGGTCGCTCGCGGTCGTCGGCATCGTCTCGCTTGGCCTACTCCCGCTGATCGGACCGGTGCTCGCCGTCTACGGCGTCGACCCGACGCAGCTCAGGGGCGATCTGCGGCACGCGATCGACCTGGGCCTCGTTTGGGCGGTGGTCGTCGCGATCGCCGGCTGGCTGCTCGCGGTGATCGACGAGCGCGTTCGGCTGTCGCGCCGCACCGTCAGGGCGGCCGCCCTGACCGTGATCTGCGCCGCCCTGCTCGCAACGGCCGGGCTCCTCGGTGTCGTCCGGCCGTGGAATCACGTCGGCTCAGCCTGGGACAGCTTCAGGCACGCGGGTGAGCCTTCCGGCAGCTCGTCCCACTTCGGCGGCCTCGGCAGCAACCGGTACGACTTCTGGCGCGTGGGCCTGATCGAGTTCGAGCGGCACCCCGTCCAGGGCATCGGCACCGACAACTTCGTCGTCCCGTACCTTCAGCTCAGACGGAGCTCGGAAGCCCCGATCTACCCGCACAGCCTTGCCGTCGACCTGCTCTCGCAGACGGGGCTCGTGGGCACCGCACTCTTCGTGGGGTTCCTCGCCTTCGTGCTCGCCGTCGTGAGGCGCATCCCGACCGGCCGGGAGCGAGAGCTCGGCCTCGTGCTCGTCGCCGGGGCCAGCGTCTGGCTGTTCCACGGGCTGGTCGACTGGCTCTGGGAGATGCCGGCACTGAGTGTCCTCGGGATCGCGTTGCTCGGGGCGGCGTGCAGCCTGGCGCCGCGGCGGCCGAATCAGGAGCGAACACGGGCACGCGCCGCGCGGGCGGCCATGCTCGCCGTGGGGATCGTCGCGGTCGGAGCGCTTGCGTCGACCTTCGCGCTTCCGTGGCTTGCCGAGCGCGACGTGCAACGCGCGGCGGCCCGGTGGCGTGTCGAGCCGTCGCAGGCATTCGCGATCCTCCGCCAGGCTGCCGCACTGAACCCGCTCGATAACGAGGCGGATCTCGTCGCGGGTGCGATTGCCAGCCGGCTCCATTCGTACAGGACGATGCGCGTCCGCTTCCAGGAAGCGGTTGATCGCAGCCCGGACGACTGGTATGCGAATCTCGAGCTCGGGATCGCGGCGTCCTTGACCGGCCGACGAGCGCTCGCCGCGTCGTCGCTCGGGCGAGCGTTGCAGCTCAATCCCGACGACCCGATTGTTCAGGGTGTGCTCCACACCTTCAAGGTCGGCCGCCGGATCGACTCAGATGCGGTCGACCGCGCATTCGCCGAGGCGAGCTGATCGGCGTGCGGGGCTACCGGTAGAATGGGGGGCAGGACCTCGACCTATGGTGCGCGCGCAGATCCTGTATCGTGCACATCATAAGTCGGGCACCAGGCACGAATTCGTCAAGCTTCGTAACAAGGGGATGGGGTTGGAGATGAGAGCAACCAGTATTGGTCTGGTCATGGTCGTTGCGGCCGCCCTCGCTGCCTCTGCTCTCGGCAGTGGGAGCACACCCTCCCGGATGGTGTACGCGACTACCGGGCCGGCGGTTCAAAACACAGTCGGGCCGACCACGACGACGACCCAGCCTTCCGGATCGCTTGGCGCCAAGGCAACGACGACTTCAACGCCGGCGACCACGACGCCTGCGGCGACGGCAACCACGACGTCGCCGGCGACCACGACGCCGGCGGCGGAGTCACCGACAACGCCGACTCCGGCAACGACGTCGGCAGCGCCGACGACATCCGGGGTACAGCTGCCGTTCACCGGCCTCGACCTCACGTTCGTCGTCGTCGCAGGTCTGGTGTTGCTCGGCGCGGGACTCGGCCTTCGGCGTCTTACCCGCCGGCCGCCGACCGCGTAAGAGGGTCAGCGAGCTCCGCGGGCCAGCACCATCCGTGGGAGCGTCTTGACGCAGATCATGGCGTCTAGGACAAGGCTGCGGTGGCGGAGGTACCACAGATCGTAGGAGAGCTTCTCGGCGGCTCCCAGCGCGTCGCCGGCATAGCCCGCTCGGATCTGCGCCCAGCCGGTGATTCCGGGCTTGAGCAGATGTCGCTGCGTCCAGAACGGCACCTCGGCTTCGAGGTGCTCGAGGAAGTCGGGTCGCTCGGGCCGCGGCCCCACGATCGACATCTCGCCCCGTAGCACGTTCCACAGTTGGGGGAGCTCGTCGAGGCGCAGAAGCCGAAGCACACGGCCGGCCGGAAACACCCGCGGGTCGTTCGAGGACGCCCACTGCGCCTGCCCCGACGCCTCGGCATCCTGCCGCATCGAGCGGAACTTGAGCATCGTGAACAGCCGTCCGTGCTCGCCGAGGCGGCGCTGGCAATAGAGCAGCGGCCCCGGCGTTGTCTTTACGGCCACCGCGATGAAAGGCAGCAGCGGGAGGGTCACCAGGATCCCGACAAACGCGACGATGATGTCGAATGCCCGCTTCGCCAGGCGATTGCTCTGGCGGTTGTAGGCGTGAAGGACGCTCATGAACCACGCGGAGGTCAGGTCTTCGATCGGGAGCCGCCCGAAGGCGAACTCGTAGATCTCGGGCAGCCCGACAACCCGGAAGCCCTCGTCGGCCACCGCCAGCAGTTGAGCGAAGACCTCCGGACGGCCGCGGTGTACGGCGACCACAACGAGGTCGGGCGAGAGTCTTCGCACCGCTCCCGAGAGATCATCCAGCGAGCCGGCATGCGGAACAGTGTCGTTCTCGGAAGCGTCGTCGAGGTCCCGGACAATCGCGATCACTTCGAGCGCCGCATCCGGTTCCCTGGCGAGGTCGTCGAGCAGCCTCGCAGTCGCTGGACCACCGCCGACGACCAGAACGCGCAGCGGTGCGGTGGCAGTACGCCGAACGATGGAGTCCCAGGCACCGCAGACGAGGAACGTCCCGACCCCGATCAACGCGAGCGAGACACGGTTGATCTGGATGTTCGGGATCCAGAAGCTCAGCGCCGAGATCGCCGCCACTCCCCAGCACGAGATGGCTGCGGCAACCGCCAGCGGCCCGACTGCAAACGTCATGGCGCGAAACGCCTGAGCTGCCCACTGGCCGAGCAACAGCCACGTCACCGTCACCAGTGTCGCCTGGCCGAACGACGCCATCACCCCCGACCACGGCCTCAGCGCCACGTACGAGACGAGCCACGTCAAGGCGATTCGTCCGGCGACCTGGCGTCGGAGTAGTCGCGACCGCACCAGGGAGTCGTCGACGTTCGCCGGGTCACCGGTTCGCGGCGGGAGCCCGGGGATGGGGACCCGGGACTGCCTGCGATTCCAAGGGATTGTCGGCATCGGCTTTCGTATCGGTCGCTTGCGGCGACGGCTTGAGGACGAACTCGAGACGGTTGCGCCGTCAGCGTGAAGCGACGACGCCTTCGGAGCCGCCACGCCTGCCGCGGAGCGTCATCGCGTAGCCGCCCCAGATCAGGCCGGCGATGATCCAGAGATGCCGCCAGTGCAGGGTGTCGATGAAGAAGCTGTTGACGCACTGCCCGAGCCAGATGCCGAGCAGGGCAGCCGTACCCACGCCGTGGACGTCGAGCCTTCGCCGAGCGAGAAGGAAGGCGCAGAGCATCGTCCCGGCGAAGACGAGCACGACCGCGGCCAGCCCGAGGAGGCCCTGCTCGAACGCCGCCCGTGCGTACGTCGAGTGTGTCGAGATCGGAAGGAGAACTTCGGACTGGCCCGGGCCGTACCCAAACACATGCCGCGTCATCTGGTGGAGCGCGTCGGCCTGGGTCGAGAATCGTTGCGTGTCGTAGTTCTCGAGCTTCGAGCGAGATCGCAGAAAAGCAAGCGAGCCTGTAGCGCTCAGGACGACGAACGCGGCAGTCGCGCTAACCAGAATGACCGTCATGCTTCCGAACGCGCGCTTGAGTCCCCCACGCCGGGTTGCCTGGACGAAGAGCAGCGTCGCGACCGCGAGGGCGTAGTCAAGCCACGCCGCACGCGAGTAGGCAACCAGCACGCCCAGAGAGACGACGCCGAATGCGCCGACGACCGCGCTTCTGCGCCATTTGAGAAGTCGCGGGGTCGTCAGCTCCTCGAGCAGGATGATCGCCGCGGGAACGAGAAAGGCAGAGTAGACGTTGGGGTCCTTGAAGAGCCCCTCGGCTCTCGACGATCCATTCCAGAGGAACAGGTTCTTGCCCGGAAGTGGGAGATAGAGAGCCAGCGGGCCGAGCGCCGCCGAGATCACCGCCACGACGATGTACGCCTTGGCCGCAGCATGCACCCAGTCGGGCTGGGTGAACGCCCACGAGAGCCAGACGGCGAGGGCGATCATGTAGATCGTGATCGCCTCGAACTGCAGAGCGCGATGCAGCCCGGCTGCGTTGGCGATCGAGAGGATGCTCAGGAGGACGAACGCCAGGAGGGGAAAGGCGACAAAGGCAGGCACCCGCGGTCGAACACGTTGGACGACGAAGCTCGTTGCGATCAGTAACGCAAATACCACGTCGACAGGCGCCGGCTGTATTCGCACGATCCCGAGCAGCGCAAAGCCCAGCGTGAACGCCGCAAGAGGTCGTGCAAGCGCCAGCAACCCGGCGACGAGCACGAAGACGAGCACCACCGGCAGGAGCTCGATCTTGGTGGGCGAGAGCGATTCGAGCTTGCCGGGAAGGAGCCGGCCGAGCGCGGCACAGACGAGGACCGCGGCCGCGAGAAGCGCGACATCGCGTGCCCGCGGTGATCTGCGGACGGCGATCGCTGGCTTCATACCGGTCAGCGGTTCGTTCGCGCGCCCGGATCGGCGGTCGGGCGTTCGCTCTCGATCGACGCGTACGGGGAGCCGTAGCCGTAGTCAGAGTCATCGGTCTCGCCGGTGACGATGATCCCGGTCGGCGTCAGATGCGTCGCCGACATCACACGGACGGCACGCCGAGCCTGGTTCTTGGTCAGGTGCTCGAGCCGGGCGACGAGAACGACGATGTCGGACGTCCGCGCAAGCAGAGAGGCGTCTGCATTCGCGAGCAGCGGCGGGGTGTCAAGTATCACCACGTCGTACTGTTGCCTTGCCTGCTTCAGGAAAGCGTTCATCGGCTCGGAACCGAACAGCGCCGCCGGGTCGAAGAACGTGCTGGCGTTGGCGAGGAGGGCGAGCGAGCCCCCGCTTGCGCGTTCTCGGGGCATGAGCGGCATCATGCGCACGGCCTCGCTCAGTGGGACCTCGCCCGCGAGCACCTCGACGAGGCCGGCCGAGCCATTCGACCTCGAACTTCGGAAACCTCCGACCGGTTGAACCCGCGCCAGGCCGTTGGACGAGCTGTGCGAGCCGTTCTCGTTCTTCGGGAGCTCGAAATACTCGTGCAGGGTCGGGTTGTGGAGGTCGGCCGATACGGCGAGCACAGATTTGCCCATGACGCTCAGAGCATGCGCAAGGTTGGCTGTGACTGCGCTCTTGCCCTCCTCGGGGACCGCGGACGTCACGATTACCGTGGGTGTTCCTTTACCGTTCAGGCCGACGAGGGTCAGATTCGTCCGAATCGTGCGATAGGCGTCGGCGAGTGCACCCGAGCCGGAGAAGTCGGCGAGCATCTTCGTCCGGCCGCGCCGGCCCTTGATGAAGGGCACGGTTCCCAACGTCGGCACGCGGTACAGGGCTTCGAGCTCGTCGATTCCGCGAACGTGGCGGTCGAGGCGATCGCGGAGAGCGGCTAGCATCACGCCGAGCACGAGACCGGCGAGAAGGCCGACGACGCCGTCGCGGGCCGGATGCGGAGCTGTCGCCGCCGTCGGGGGAACGGCCGGGGTGAGCACGGAGAGCCCCGGGGTTGCCACTGCGAGCTGTGCCCGTGCCTCTGCAAGCTGCGTTCTCAGGTCGGACGCGGCCGCGAGTGAACTCGGGTCGGTGCGCCCGGCGAACGCCTGCAACTGATGCTGAAGCGAGACGATCTGAGCGCGAAGGACGTCCTTCTGCCCTGTTGCGCTGTAGGCGATCAGCGCATCAGCGACACCGTTTGCGAGCGTCGCGGCCTGCCCGGGGGAACCCGAGCTGCTCCCGACCGTGACGATGTCGGAGTTCGGGTCACCCGTGATCGAAACAAGCTTGCGCAGCGCCGGGACCGTCAACCTGGCCCGGGCTGCGACGGGCGCCAGAACGCGATTCGACGAGCTGATGCCGACGATGTCGGCGACCTCGCGGGCGGGGTCCTGCGTGCTGTTGGCGGGCGCCGCGTACAGGAGCGTCGCCGCGCTGCTGTACTGCTTCGCCTGCCTGACTGTGACGGCGTAAGTCGCAGCCCCGGTTGCAAGTGTAACTACGATGATCAGCAGCACATGTCGCCTGAGAAGGGCGATGAACTCGCGAAGATCTGTGGGCTCGTCGGCGACCCCGAGCGCGGTTGACTGCAGTTCTACCTCCTGGCCGGAATCGTGATGATAGCTGGCCTCGATGCCCTCAGGGTACGCCATGGCGACTGCATCGACCGCAGATGCCCGATCCTTGAGCAGAACCTGACGATCTCGACAACGCCGAGCCGCGGGTACTCCGCGGGCTCGGAGCGGTGGCCCGAACTCACCGGCTCAGGCTCGAAAGTCCTGGGAACGAAATCAGGCATGTTGCGTCCCCTCCGTCCCCGACACCTGACCGAGCAAGGTGGTGATCGGATCGAGCTCGTCCGCCGACGGGCCCGACGGCGCCGGCGCGACCTCTCCGCGCAGGACAGTGGTGAGTGTCCTGGCGCAGATCGCAATGTCGACCGTGAGGCTTCGGTGGCGGATGTACCAGAGGTCGTACGAGAGCTTCTCGGCGCTGCCCTCGGCGTCGGCCGTGTACCCCCGCATCACCTGCGCCCAACCGGTGATTCCCGGCTTGACGAGATGCCGCCGGGCCCAGAACGGCACCGCCTCGAGGAGCTCGTCGATGAACTCGGGCCGCTCCGGCCGAGGGCCGACGATCGACATCTCGCCCTTGAACACGTTCCAGATCTGCGGCAGCTCGTCAAGCCGGAGCCTCCGCATGACCCGCCCGGGACCCGTCACACGCGGGTCGTCCTTAACCGCCCAGACCGCCTCGCCGGGGCGCTCGGCGTCGCTGCGCATGGTTCGAAACTTGTACATGGTGAACAACTGTCCATGCTCACCAACCCGGACCTGAGAAAGGAACAGGGGCCCGGAGCCGCTGAAGCGGACGAGCACGACGAGCACGGGAAAGACGGGAAGGGCGACAAAGGCGAGCAGTGTCGCCCCGACGAGGTCGGCAGACCGCTTGGCAAACCTCGAGTAGGGGCGTTGGTAAAGGTGCAGGACGCTCATGAACCAGGCCCGAGTCAGGTCGTGGACCGGAACGCGCCCGAAGGCGTACTCGTAGAACTGCGCAAGCTCGAGAACCCTGAATCCCGCGGCCGCGGAGTCGAGGAGCCGCGTGAACGCCTCGGGTCTGTTGCAGCCTGGCGCGAGGGCGACGAGGTCCGGGCGCACCCTCCAGACGATCTCTTCCAGGTCTGTCGTCCGTCCGACGGCAAGAGGACCGGAGCGTGGCTCGTCAACGTTGTCGTGGACGATCCCGACCAGGTTGAAGCGGCGATCGTAGGCGAGCGCGCGGATCACGTTGCTGCACTGCTCGGGCGGGCCGACGAGGAGCAGACGTGTCGACGCCCTGAGTCTTCGGTCGACGACCGTTTCCCATCCCGCGACGAACAGGAAGGTCGCGGCCGCGAGCGCGAGCGACGCGCCGACTCCGAACGCCAACCCCGGTCGCCACACGCCGAGCGCCGTCATCACGACCAGCGCCAGGAGCGAGCCACGAAGGACAGCGATACGCGGGCCGAGTGTTGCGAGTGTCGTTCTGCTCGCGGCAAAGCCGGCGTTGATGCACACATACCACACTAGAGTCAAGATCATCGTCGCCAGCACCGAGCTCAGTGCCGAGCGATTGCCGACGAGTGCGGTCGCGACGCCGACGGGAAGCAGGACCGCGAGGATCCTGCCGGCACGCTCGATGGTCGAGGCCCGTACAGGCCCGACTTCCCCGTTCGCCTCGGCATGCACGACCGCCCCGCCGGCTGCAGCCCCGGCAGGGCGCATGTCATTCAAACGCAACAAGGACGCTCCTCCACCCGATGTGTTCCCCCAACGGCGTTTTTGCGCGCGTCTTCAAGGGACAGTACATGACAAGGGAAGGCCTGCTTTGGGCAGTTTCGACCCGATCGGCTACTGTCATCGCGACTGATGAGCACCCTCGCCTGCACTCACTCGAGGTTCGCTTGCGCCAACTGTGGAGCGTGTTGGTGAAGGAGCACATCTTGATGCTCGCGCCGCTCTACCCGCCAGCAAGCGGCCCCGCCGCGGCTGCCGCGATGAGGGCGAGAGGGATGGCCGTCGGTCTGCGCGACCGAGGACACGCGGTCACGGTGGTGTGCGGGATGCCACGCGGAACCGAACCAGACCTCTCCGGCGGCGTCGAGGTCATTCCCGCACCGTGGCTCGACCTCGAAGGCATCGCGCGCGCTGCAGGTCTGAAGTCAGGGACCCTCGTCAAGCCGCGTTTCCGCGACGGACCGCCGCGGCATACGCTCCTGCGATCCACCGTGAGTAAGTTCCTGCCCGACCGGTACGGAACCTGGATTCCCGGCGCGGTCCGCGCCGCGAGGCGTGCTGCGGGCGAGCGCTCGCTCATCTTCAGCACGGGGCCTGTCTCGTCACACATGGTCGCCCGACTCATGCGTGGCGAGCGAACCTGGGTGGCCGATCTGAACGACCTCTGGGCCTACAATCCACGTCTCAGGCGCTCGTTCCTGCGTGCGAGGATCGAGCAACTGCTGGAGCACTCGACGATCGGGACGGCAACCGCCCTGACGACCGTCAACGAGCCCATGAGGGAAGAGCTCGAGCGTCGTTACGGCGAGCTCGTCACGACCATCTTCAGTGGCTTCAACCCGGCCGAATACGAGCACGAGCGGCACCGGGACGCCGGCGGCCCGGTCGAGCTCCTCTTCGCGGGAACGGTCTACCCGAACCTCGACCTCGTTCCGCTGTACGAGGCGGTACGGGACGGGAAGAACGAAGGCTGGCTTCGGCCGGAGGCCCTCCGGATCTCGGTCGTCGGACGTCTGACCGAGCGGGTGGCGATCGAGTCCGCCGCCTTCGGCGTCACCGACATCATCCGGACCAATGACCTGATCCCGCGCCCCGAGTTGCTCGAAGCTCTCGTTCAGGCCGATGCGTTGATCCTGCCGCTCTACGAGACCGATCCCTATGCACTGCCGATGCGGTTCTTCGAGTACGTCGGCTCAGGCCGGCCGATGATCGGCTACGGGCCCCCCGAGCGAATCGGGGCCCAGTTGATCCGGCAATACAAGCTCGGGACGGTCGTCACGGACCGGCGGGAAGTCCGGCAGCTGCTGCGTCAACTCGTCGAGGATCGCTCCTCGCTCAAGCCGCCCGAATCCGAGGACCGGGAGACCTTCACGTGGGACCGGAGCATCTCGAGGCTCGACCAGCTCATGGTCGAGCTTGCGGACTCCGCGCGCGAAGGCGAGCCGTCCGGTTCGTTGACGACAGTGTCGCCCCGGCAGGCCGACGAAGTCCAGCCTCGACGCGTGTCCTGATCGGCGGCTAGGAGGCCATGGCCCGCGCCGCCAAGAACGGGAGTCCCGCCGATATGGAGCGAACGCGCTTCACTCTCAACTCGAGGGCGTACTACGAGGCCGTCGCGCTCTACGAAGGCATCCGTCTTCGAGGGCAGCGGACGCCGGCCGCCTCGACTCGGATCCCTCCCGGGCTCACGCTGCTCGGCTACCACCGGATCCACCACCGCGACGTGCTAGGGGTGTCCCCGGATCGGTTCCGGCGGCAGCTCGAGTCGGCTCTGGAACGCGGGGCGACGTTCGTGCCGCTGTCGACGGCGCCGGACGTCCTTGCCGCCCCGGTCACCCGTGCCTACCTCTCTGTCACGTTCGACGACGGCTACCTCGACAACCTCGAGGTCGCGCTTCCGATCCTCGAAGATCTCGCGGTCCCGGCCACCATCTTCATCGTGTCGGGAATTGCGGACGGCCGGGAGGCTTTCCACTGGTACCGGGGCAACCCGCCAGCCGCGATTCGCTGGGAAGATGCTCGTGCGATCGCCGGACATCCCCTGCTCGATTTCCAGGCCCACGGCACCTTGCACCGCCGGTTGACTGCGCTGGACGAGCCGGGCGCCCGCGCTGAGATCTTCGGCGCGAAGGAAGAGATCGAACGCGCCCTCGAGACGACCGTAACGATGTTCTGTTACGCAGCGGGGATCTTCGGCTCCCGGGAGGTGGGACTCGTGCGCGAGGCGGGGTATCGCGGTGCCGTGACCACCTCGCCGGGGGTGAACCTCGACGGCGACGATGTTTATCGGTTGAGGCGGCTGATGGTCAGACCGTCCGACAACGACCGGCGATTCGCGGTCAAGCTGATCGGAGGCGGCCTCGCCGATTCTCCTCTCGTTCGCTGGGCTCGAGGGCGCCGGCGTCTCGACCAGCACGGTTCGGCGGAGCCGCCGATCTCCTGACTCGTCCGCCGCCCCTTTCCCGGCATCGCCTCGAGCCCTATTCCGGCCCCCGTCGTCTACGTTGAGCGGAGGCCGTGGAATCGGAAGCGGCGTCCGATCTGCGGGGGTCGCGCCGGAAGCCGGGAGTCGTCGACGATCGCTCCAGGAACGTCCTCGGTCAGCCAGCGTGCGAGCCGTCTGTCTCCGATCTCCCGGACGGCCCTCGTCATTCCGATCTGCCGGATCGTCGGGGCATGGGCATCGCCGGCGAGCATGTGCACGAGGCCCAGCGTGATGAGCCTGAAGGCTGTCTTCCGAGCACGCGGACCGAGTCGGCCGTCTACCGATGCCGCCGTGATCTGGACGATCGTGCCGGCTTCGACGAGCCACGCGAGGCGGTCGGGTCGATCCTGTACCTCGAAGTTCCGCTCCGGATGTGCGAGGACGCTCTCGAAGCCACGGAGTCGGAGCCTAAGGATCGTGTCTTCGAGATCGAGCGGCCAGCCGAATGCCGGCATCTCGAGCAGCAGGAAACGGGGATTTCCCCCGAGCCCGAAGCGGCGGAGAACGTCGTCCCGGAGGTTCGGCAACATCTCGAGTGCGATCTCTCCTCCCGGCAGCACCTCGAGTGGAACCGAGGCCTGCTCGAGTGACTCGCGTAGCGATCGGACGCGTCGCTCCATCTTCTCCGGCGTGGTCGGGTAGTCGCTCCGCACGTGAGGGGTGGCAGCGAGCACCCGGATGCCGGCCGCGACGGCAGAACGCGCCATCGAGAGCGCGATTTCGGCGGATTCGGCACCGTCGTCGAGGCGGGGGAGTATGTGCGAATGAAGGTCGATCACGCGTCAAATCGCCTGCCGCGAGGCGCTTCCGAGCGTAGTTCAGTGCGAAGCGATTCTCGCCGGAGCTTCCGAAGGGCTGCTCGTTCCGGAGGGCTTCTCGCGACCCGAGGTCGGCTCAGGGCGAGAGAACGCACAGTACCGACGTCCCCGTACGATGGGTGATCGCCGTCTCCTCGATCAGCCGGTACCGTCGCAGCAGGGTACGCGCGATCGCGTCTCCCCGCGGGGTGCGGAAGACCGAGATGATGAAGAGGCCTTCAGGAGCGAGCAGCCCCTCGTAGCGGGCAACCACCTCGGCCGGCTGGTGGAAGTAATGGACGCACTCGTTGAAGACGATGATGTCGAAACGGTCCTCGGAGGTGTAGTTCTCGGCGTCGGCGACGGCGAAGGCGGTACGCGCGTCGGCACGCTGTCTGGCCTGGCTGATCGCTGCCTCAGCGAGGTCGATTCCGACGTAGTTGCTGTAGCCCAGCGCTTGCAGATGCTCCTGCAGCAGACCTTCTCCGCAACCGATGTCGAGGATCGCCCCTTGCGGCCGCAACCGGTGCGCAAACGCGGCGATCGTGGCATAGCGCGGCACCTCGTGAAGCTGGCGGATGAACTCCCAGCTGCCGGCGCGGTACTTCTCCTCCCACCTTTCAGCCGGCAGGGGCGTGTCTCCGCGGGAGGTGCGAGCTTCCAACGACTGGACGAGGGTTGCCAATCCACGAGCACCGGGGAAGCGGTGCGCGTACAACACCCGGTAGTAGAACACGTACGCAGGTTTGAGCACCGGCCGGACCAGGCGGCGTCGCATCGAGGTTGCGGCGCGGGCGCCCTCGACGGCCGGGGGGCTACCCGTGAAGTTGTTCAAGCGGCGGTCCCTCAGTAGTCGAGCTGCACGGCATCCGCCGGTTGCCTGGCCGAGGAGAATCTCGATGCAAAAGCCGGGACGGGGAAACCATCGTCAGCAGCCTAATCGCTCGAGCGGATCCAAACGAACACATCCACCCAGTCCTGGTGTTCGCCTTTGCCTCGCCCCCCGGTCCCGTGTTGACAGCCTTCCGTCTCCGCGCCGGTCGGTTGCGGAGCCCTGTGTCCGAGCTGCTAGGAGTTGTTCTCGGAGGAGGTGGTGGTCTGGGCTGCGCCGGTGGGGAGTTGGTAGGTGTTGTTGGTGATGGTGTTGGTGCCGGTGGTGAGGTAGGTGACGATTGCTGCGGTGTTTTGGTTTTTGAAGGTGACGTTGTTGATGGTTGTCGATTCGGTGCCCTGGTCGAGGTAGATGCCGACTTGTTTGCCGGGGATGGTGGAGCCGGTGGCGTCGATGGTGCCGTTTTCGATCGTGACGTTGTGGGCGGCGCCGTTGCCGGTGATTCCGTCGTCCCATTCGGCGTTGAAGCCGCGTTGGACGCCGGTGAGGGTGAAGTTGGTGAAGGTGAGGTTGCGGCTGAAGTGTTCGAGGTAAACGCCGACGCCGGATGATTGGTTGGGGCCGCTCATGTCGATGTCGAGGTCGCTGAAGGTGGTGTTCCAGGCGTTGTTGACGGTTTCGATGCCGGAGATGCTGACGTTTCTGATCTTGATCCGGTGGACGCCGTTGCTGACCGGTTCGCCGATCCAGAGGCCGGCTTCGGCGGTTCCCTTGGAGGAGCCGGCCGGGTTGCGGCTGACGCCGTTGACGGAGATGTCGCTGATCGAGGAGATCAGCGGGGTCGAGCCGCCGTAGGCGACCTGGACGTTGTTGCTTGCCAGGAGGCCTTCGTCGGTGAAGTGGGAGAAGACGAGCCGTTGTGCGACCAGGCCGTCCGGGTTATAGGCGTTGAGGCCGATCGGCACGACGGCGTTTCCCTCGAAGGTGCAGTCGAGGACATGGGTGTTGGTTCCGGCGGGCCCCCAGGTCTCGATCTCGCCGCCCTGGAAGACCTTACTCGGGTTGGCGACGTTGAACGCCAGCCCCTGCACGACGGCTCCGCCGGAGCCGAAGTTGCCGCCGACAACCAGGCCGGCGGTCAGCACCGCCCCGCCCAGGTGCTGGGCGTAGAGACCGCTCCCGTTCGCGTCGGTAAACGGCGTCGAGCTGTCATAGGTGCCGTCCGCCAGGACGATGTTCGTCGTCGCGCCCGCCAGCGCCGACGCCAACTGCGCAGACGTCGACACCACCGTCGCACCCGAAGGCACCGAATACACGCTCGGGGGAGCCGGCGGAGCGACGCCCGTCGAGCTGCTCGTGCCCCCGGTCGCGCCGGTTGTTCCGGCTGTCCCGCTGCTGCCACTGGTGCCGCTGCTGCCGGCGCTGCCGCTGCCGCCGGTGCTGCCGGTCGAGCCACTGCTGCCGGTCGTTCCCGTTGTTCCGCCCGTCGTGCTGCTGCCGCTTGAGCCGGTGCTGCCGGTCGCTCCGGTTGTTCCGCTGCTGCCCGTGGTGCCGGTGCTGCCGGTCGCTCCGGTTGTTCCGCTGCTGCCGCTGCTGCCGGTGCTGCCGCTTGAGCCGGTGCTGCCGGTCGCTCCGGTTGTTCCGCTGCTACCCGTGGTGCCGCTGCTGCCGCTTGAGCCGGTGCTGCCGGTCGCTCCGGTTGTTCCGCCGCTGCCCGTGGTGCCGCTGCTGCCGCTGCTGCCGCTGCTGCCGGTGCTGCCGCTTGAGCCGGTGCTGCCGGCCGCTCCGGTTGTTCCGCTGCTGCCCGTGGTGCCGCTGCTGCCGCTGCTGCCGGTGCTGCCGGTGCTGCCGCTTGAGCCGGTGCTGCCGGTCGCTCCGGTTGTTCCGCTGCTGTCCGTGGTGCCGCTGCTGCCGCTGCTGCCGCTTGAGCCGGTGCTGCCGGTCGCTCCGGTTGTTCCTCTGCTGCCCGTGGTGCCGCTGCTGCCGGTGCTGCCGGTGCTGCCGCTTGAGCCGGTGCTGCCGGTCGCTCCGGTTGTTCCGCTGCTGCCCGTGGTGTTGCTGCTGCCGCCGGTGACGCTGCTGCCGGTGGTGATCGTCGGCGTATTGGTAGTCGTGCCGGCCGTGGCCGGCGGCGACGAGACAGGAGCGACGCTCCAATGCGCGACGACCCTCTTCAACTTTCCGTACCTCAGTACCAGGACTCTTCTCGAGCTGCTCTCACAGGAACTGTCCGGTATGCGGGCGAGAAGGCAACGGACAAATGGAAGGGCAATCTTTGACTTCGCGCTCTTGCTCTTCGCGCCGAGGATTAGTGCGTGCCGCGCCTTGTGCGCTCGGATCGTCTTTGCGAAATCGGGCGCGGGTGTCGCGCCCGGATGCGATCTGGCGACTCGCGCTACGAGCTTGCCGGCCTTGTGCCCCGTGCTACCGGCCTCTGCGGCGGGAAGGAATGCGAGAATGCCGGCCGCCGAAAGCACGAGTAACGCAAGCGGGGTGTCGCGGATGAGCTTCAGCGTCTGTTTGAACATGCTGGTTGCATCGGCCCGGCCGGTCGTCGTCTCCCCCCCCAAGTGAGGGATCCGTCCAGCGGGCGGTGATTCCGCGCCGGGCGAGGATGTTGAGGGTGAGAGGACCGCAGGTCAGAAGCCCTCGAGCGGCTCTAGAGAAAGGGCTAACTGCGGCCCGCGCTTCTCCTCGGCGCGCCTATCATGCTCTTCTTGGCCGAGCGGGTCGAATATTCCGGCTCCGCCTGTGCTCTCGAGAGGGTCGCATCACTCGAGGCGCTTGAAGCGCTCTCCGGGGAGTGGGATCGGCTTGTCCTCGGGATGCCGCGGCCAAGCCCGTTCCTCCTCCACGGCTGGCTCGTGGAGTGGTGGCGGCACTTCGGCGTCGGAGGTCAGCTGACCATCGTGTTGGCCCGCCGGCAGGGCCGCCTCGTAGGAGCCGCGCCCCTCTACGTTCGGCGAGTCCGCGGTGTGAGGGTGGCGCGCTTTCTCGGCGGGCGCGAGTCCTCGCTTGCCGATCTGCTGACGGCAGCAGATGAGCCTGAGTCCCTCGGCCGGCTGCTCGCAGACGAGATCCGCCGGCTCCCATTCGACTACGTCGACCTGTACGGCCTTCCCGGCGGCTCGAAGCTGGGATCCGTCTTCGGGGTCCCGCTTGTCGAGAGGGTCAAGGCGCCGGTTCTGCTCATGCCCGACGGGTGGGATGTTGCGTACTCGGCGAAGACGAGCTCGAAGAAGCGAAACATGCACAAGCGCCGCCTGCGGCAGCTCGGTCAACTCGGGAAGGTGGAGTTCGTCGTCGGTCGAACCTTCGACGAGCTCGACTCACTTCTTGAGGCTGCATTTCACCTCCACGAGCTTCGCTGGCGCGGAAGGCCGGACGGCTCGACCTTCGGCACGGAGAGAGGGCGAGGGTTTCATCGTGCAGCGCTGCGACGGCTGGCGGATGACGGCGTCCTCCGTATCGTCCTGATGCGCGTCGCGGGTCGACCGGCTGCATTTCACTACTTCTTCGCGCTGGAGGGCGCCATGGTCTCGCACCGTCTCGGCTTCGACCCCGCCCTGTACCGTTACTCACCGGGGCTCGTGGCGACGCTCGAAACCCTGCGAGTTGCGTCCCAGGAGAGGTTGACGCGGGTCGAGTTCCTGGGAAATGACGATCGCTACAAGGTTGAGCTGGCCGACCGCTTCGAGCCGCTCTCGGAAGCAATCGGGCTGGCCCGGAATCCGGTCGGCTCGGTGGCCGCCCGCGGTCTGCTCGGCTCGATTCTTGCTCGCAAGGCGCTCAGGCGTTCCGAGCGCCTGCACCGCATCTACCTCGGCGGTTTCGGCCGATCTGCGACGAGGGGCGGTCGCGGATCTGTCGACCGTCTCGACGGGGGGTCCTGAAGGCTCGACTCGGGCTCCGGCGGGGCCCCGGCGGCGAAAGGGTCAACCCGCTTCCGCTGCGCCTTCGCACGGCGAGACGGTCGAGCTCGCGTTGCGACTTACTCCAAACCGCGGCTACCCGCCGGGGCCGACTGTCCCACATATGATGTCGGAGCCGTGACGAACGAGCCTCGAGCCCAGGTGAAGATTGCAGGTGGTGCACCTTCTGCGCGACGACGCGCGTTTGTCTGTTGAACCAGCCTGTCGAGTTTCGGGCGATCACCAACCTTTCCCAGTTCAGTGCACTCCGGGAAGCATGGGATCAGTTGGTTCTTGCGGCGCCGCGCCCGTGCCCGTTCTTCCTGAGCGCGTGGATTACCTCCTGGTGGTCGCACTACGGGAAGGATACCCCGATGAGGGTGGAGGTCGCGTTTGCCGACGGCCGTCTCGTCGGCGGCCTGCCTCTGGAGACGCGGAGACCGTTCCCCGGCATTTCCGTCATGTCCTTCATGGGGCGACAGCATTCCGCCCTCGGCGACGTGCTCCTTGCCGATGACGTCGGGGCGAGTGTCGCCCGTCAGCTCGTCGAGCGGGCGCGGGATGCTGATGTCGATTACGTGAACTTCTTCGGCGCTCCGGAGACGAGCGTTCTCGGGAGGGCGTTCACTCCGGCTGAGCTGCCCTCGGTCGAACGTATCCAGGCGCCGGTCCTCGACCTTGCCGGAGGGTGGGACGCTGTGTATCGCGAGAAGATGTCGGCGCGCAGGCGCAGGGTCCAACGTCGTCGGGAGAGGATCCTGCAAGAGATGGGAGACGTGGATTTCCGGCTCGCTCGAACGGAAGACGAGCTTGTCGATGCGCTCGAGGCCGCATTCAGGCTGAACGATCTTCGCTGGAAGGGGCGAAGCGATACCTCGGAGTTCACCACGACCACGGGAAAGGAGTTTCATCGTGCCGCGATTCGCGAGCTGGCATGCGACGATCGGGCTCGCATCCTCTTGCTTCTGGTCGACGGGGTCCCGATCGCCTTCGAGTATTACCTCCTTCTGGACGACCGCATGTACCGCTATCGCACCGGCTTCGACCCGACATTCGAGCGAGGATCTCCCGGCTGGCTTGCCCTCCTCCGGGCAATCGAGCTGGCGTCGTCGGAAGGCGCAACTCGCGTGGAGTACCTCGGGGGCCGTGAGCAATACAAGCTGGACCTCTCACACCGGCAGGAGCCGCTCCTGCAGTACATCGGGCTCGCGACCACGGTGAGGGGATCCCTGGCGGCGCAGTCGGCGCGTCAAGGTACCAGGCTTCGAATGAGGCTCAGCCGGTCGGACCGACTGCGCGCTCTCTACGGCAAGCGGTATGCACTGAACCCAGGGCGCTTGACCAGGTCGCCTCGTTGAGAACGGAGCACCCCGCGAAGCCATGCCCGCCGATACGAAGCCTCGACATCTCCTAGCCGCGATGGCCAGGCCGACTGCAGCCTCCGCAACCTTTGCGAGGTGCGGGGCGTGAACCGGCTCGATGTTGCGATCGTCGGTGCAGGGCCGTTCGGGCTTTCTGTCGCAGCCCATCTCCGCGGGCGGAGGACCCGGGTGTTTGGTTCGCCGATGCAGACGTGGCGGACGCGGATGCCTTCCGCGATGTTGTTACGCTCGGCGTGGGCGGAAACGTCGCTGTCTGCTCCGCGCGACGAGGGTTCGATCATCGATTGGGCGCGCCAGGAGGGGATCGAACGCACGGGCCCGATCGCGCTCGAACACTTTCTCGCCTACTCGTCGTGGTTCCTCGAGCGATTCGTCGGAGATCTCGATCCTCACGATGTCACGCGCATCGAGCAGAGGCCGGAAGGGTTCTCCGTCGTCACCGAGAGCGGCGAGGAATCGATCGCAACGCGGGTCGTGATTGCGGTGGGTGTCACCCCCTTTTCGCACATGCCGAGCGGGCTCCGGCACCTAGAAGGCCACGAGCGCGTCAGACTGTCGACCGATGTCGGCCAAGCAGACGCACTCGAGGGTCAGGTCGTCGTCGTGGTGGGAGGAGGGCAGGCGGCGCTCGAGAGCGCCAGCCTGGCAATCGAAGCTGGTGCTCGCGTCGAGATGCTCGTGCGCTCGCGGATCCACTGGTTTGCGGATCGCGAGCCGGACCGTCCACGGGGCGCGGTTCGGGACCGCCTCTACCGGTTGGCGTACCCGGTCGCAGGCTACGGTCCGCCCCCTGTGAACAGACTCGTCATGTATCCGGACCTGTTCGCAAGGTTTCCGGCGCCGCTGCGCTCGCGGCTGACCGACCGTCTCCTGCGACCAGGTGGTTCGATCTGGCTCAAGGAGCTTGTCGAGAGCAAAGCCGCCATTTCGGAAGGCGTGACGATCACTGGCGCGACGGCATACAACGATCGTCTCGAGCTCGGCCTCGACGACGGCACGACGCGTGTCGCAGATCAGATCATCGTCGCGACCGGCTACAGGTGCGACCTGCAACGCTTGGCGTTTCTCGACCCGCCGTTGATCTCAGCGATTGAGGTCGATCACGGCTGGCCGGTGCTCGACAGGTATTTCCGGTCCAGACTCGGAGATCTGTTCTTCGTCGGATACCCGGCTCAGGATCGTTTCGGGCCGATCGCGAGGTTCGTTCTCGGAGCCAGGTTCACTGCGCTCCGCGTGCACCAATGCCTGGCCTCGAACTGAGGTCGTCCGGTCCGCCGATGAGTGTCACAGACGTGCGCCGTCTTCGAGAGAGCGCCGTTTGCCCTGGTGTCCTGCTCAGATCATGCGTGCGAGCTCGGCCAGCAGGATGATCGCCACGACGACGGCGATGATGGCAGCGGTCTGAACCACTGTCGTCAAGAAGCGTCCTGTCAGGTACAGGAGAAAGGCGGAGAGTGTCGAGGGGCGCTCGAGCGCGATCGCGGGTGCAATCTCCGTCGGGGTGGGCGCGGATGTGGCTTCACCCGGGCCGGTCGGGGACCCGGTCGGCGTTTGGCGGGCAGCTGCGGCGAAGGGGCTGTCCGGATCGGGCTCCGGAAGGTGCTGGAGCGCGATTGCACGCAGCTCTGGACAGACGAGCACGAGCTCAGGGGAGATCTGGTCCATGCGAGACGCATCCACACGACCCCTATCGGCCGACCTGCTCCCCAGGATTAGATCGGTCGGCTCATCACGAGCCCGGCTATCCTCGAACCTCACCCTGGCGGTATATCGAGAGGCGAGCACCGTGCAAGACACCGTGGTGGTTTCAACTCATCTCGACGACGCGGTGCTCTCCTGCTACGGCATGCTCTCGCCCTCGACCGTCGTCGTGACGGTTCTTGCGGGTCTGCCGCCGCAGGGGATTCTGGGAGAGTGGGACCGCCTCGGCGGGGCCACCGATTCACGTCTGCGGGTGTCGGAGCGGCGCGAAGAGGACCGTTGTGCGCTGCGGCTCTCGGGGGCCGAGCCGGTGCATTTGGATTTCCTGGACAGCCAATACGTTGCAGCCGCACGCACCTCGGCACCCTCCGTTGAGGCGATCAAGTCGGCTCTTCGGCGCTACCTTGGCGAAGCCCCCGCCGTGTTCGCACCGTCGGCGCTCTCGGCGAGAGAACGGTTTCGGTGGCGCCGGAGACGGCATTCCGATCACGCGCTCATCCGCGCAGCGGTTCTCGCGGTCAGGCCGGATGCCACTCTCTATGCCGACTTACCGTATGCGCTCTCAGCGAGGGGCGCCGGGTTCTCGCTTCCCGCCGGCGTCGACCCTTCGAATCGAATGGAGCATCGCTTCCAACTCGACGACGACTTGCTGGCGCAGAAGATCGAATCGGCCCGGTGTTATCAAACCCAGCTGGCACAGCTGAGCGACCTGTTCGGTGACTTCATGACTCAGGCTGGCCTCGGTCTCGAGGTCTGGTGGGGGGTTGTCTCGTGATCAGATCGCCGACCGTGCCGGGACGGCTGAGGTGCGATACGCTCGGAGAAGGCGCGCGACGACCCGGATGGCGAGCGGCTCAGGGGCGAGAGAGAGCCGAACCAGGAACAACGGCCGCTCGACCGAATACTCTTCGGGTGCTCAGTGCGTCCGGCTCGACTGACCACCCGTCTCGTCTAGAGCGCCTCAGCTCACGAGCACGATGATGACCGATACGTCAGGTCGTTGACGATGAGCGCGCCGGCGACCGGCCGCAGCTCACGGTGACCGACCCCCGAGCGGGAGGCGACGCCGACATTCGGGCGGCCGAATTGCAGGCTCTGGAGGCCCCGGACTTCGGAGTCGAGGTGCTCGGTGAGGCCGAGTCGGTCGCAAAGGGGTCCGCGCTTCTCCTGAGCGCGCGCATCGTCGGCAACACGGGTTTCTTCGTTGCCGTGCTCATACTCGCTCGCGCGCTGAGCGTTCCCCATCGTGGCGAGTTCGCGTTCGCGACGACCGCTGCTCAGGTGCTCACACGCGTTGCGGGGCTCGGAGTCATGGAGGCCACCACGGTGTTCGCCGCGCAGCGTATGGCCCCGCGCGGACGCCTGCTCACGAATGTGTTCCTCTTCACGGGGTTCAGCACGGCCGCCGTCTCGGTGGTGTTCTTCGGCACTCTTGCGCTGCTCGATGAAGTGCAACACCTCGGACTGAGCTCAGTCGACCTTGCGCTCGTGGTCGACGGCGCGATCGCGTCGGCAGTGTCAGCCGCAGGTATGGCATTCCTGACCGGCTGCGGGCTGTGGCGGACACAGTCCATCATCTCCGCCGCCTCACCCTGGCTGTATGCGCTCCTGCTCGGCCTGACCTGGGGTTGGCGGGTGCTGAACGTCGAGTCGGCGCTCGCGGTCTGGGTCACCATGTACGTGGTCTGGTCGGTGGCCGTAATCATCGCGTCCGTGCGGCAGACCCCTCTCGGACGTCCGAGTGCCGAGCTCCTGAGAAGCGCACTCAAGTTCGGCGTCAGGGCCTGGGTCGGCAGTGTCACTGGCCTACTCAATTACCGCATGGACCAGGTCCTGATGGGATTCATCGCCACGGCAGCGGCCCTCGGCGTCTACGCGGTGTCCGTCAACACTTCGGAGATCTTGCTGATCCTCCCGTCCGCTGCGGCGACTGCGCTGCTTCCCTTCCTCACCCGGAGCGACGTCCGCTCGCATGCTGATCGCACGTTGCGCGCTTTCCGCATCCTCGGAGTCAGCTCCCTGGGGATGATGCTCGCCGCCGGTGTCTTCGGGCCGATCCTGGTTCCGCTCATCTTTGGCTCGGACTACCAGTCGGCGGTCGTCCCGTTCCTTTGGCTGATCGCCGGAACGCTCGGCTACGTCGCGAGCTCCGTGTTCGCGAGCGCGCTGCTGTCGATCTCATCGCCCGGGCTCGCTTCGGTTGCGCCGATTGCATCGCTTGCAATTGGCACCGCACTCGATTTCGCGTTGATCCCCTCGCTCGGGGCGACCGGGGCGGCGATCGCAGCAACGGTGGCGTTCTACGTCGCCGGGTGCGTCTCCTTCTTCGCCTACCGGTGGCGCGTGCGGTTCTCGTACGATCTGCTCGTGCCTCGCCGCTCCGATCTCGATCTGACCCGTGTTGTGATCATGCGTGTGATGCGGTCCTCGAGCCTGCTGCGGCCGCTCTCGAATCGATTGTCATCCACCTGAGTCTCGGCCAGTGGACACGAGACGACCTGATGTGCGTCGTGCTGCGAAGGGACAGCTGCGAGCCGAGCTGTCATTAGCGGGAGCTCGAATCTGCGCGCTCGTCGACTGATGCTGGCAGACCGTTCAAGCGAGCCTGCTCACATCGTCATGCTCGCCCCGCTCTACCGGGCGGCCGGCGGACCGGCGACCGCGGCGGAGTTGCGCGCGCAAGGTCTCGCGACCAGTCTTCGCGCGCTCGGGCACAGGGTGACCGTCGTCTGCGCGATGCCGAAAGGGGCAGAGCCGGACAGGCGCGCTGACGTCGAGGTCGTTCCGGCCGCCTGGCTCGACCTCGAGGCGCTCGCGCGCTCGGCAGGGCTCAAGTCCGGAAGCCTCGTGCAGCCGCGCCTCTCCGGCGGGCCGCCACGCCACACGCTGCTCCGATCGATCGTCAGCAAGCTGGTCATCGACCGTCACATGACGTGGATCCCGGCCGCGATCCTTGCCGCCCGACGGGTCGGCGGAAAGGGCGCGATCTTCGTCAGCACAGGCGCGCGCTCATCGCACATCGCCGCGCGCTTTGCTCGAGGACGGCAGCCCTGGATCGCAGATCTCAACGATCTCTGGGCGATGAATCCACATTACCCCAGACGCATGGTGCAGGACACGGTCGACCGGCTCCTGGAGCGACTGACGATCGCCAACGCGACGCGATTGACGACGGTGAACGATCTGATGGCCCGCGAGCTCGAGCGTCGCTTTCCGATTCGCGTGACGACGATCATGAGCGCCTTCGAGCCCGGCGACTTCGATCGGCGGACACGAGCCGGCGGCAGCGGCGGGCCGATCCGCATCCTTTTTGCCGGCACCGTCTACCGGAGCCTTGACATGCGTCCCTTCCTGAAGGCTCTGCGTCAGGGTAGACAGGAGGGGTGGCTTCGCAAGGAATCGCTCGAGGTCGCCTTCGTGGGACGGCTGTCCGAGCGCATCGCCCTCGAGGCGGGTGAGCTTGGTGTCGCCGATCTCGTCACCACCAGCGGGCTCATCCCACGCGAGGAGCTGCTCGACAGGCTCGTCGATGCGGATGCCTTGCTGCTGCCGCTTTACGAAAACGACCCGTACGCGTTGCCGATGCGATTCTTCGAATATGTCGGCGCCGGCCGCCCGATCATCGGCTATGGGCCGCCCGACAGGATCGCCGGGCGCCTGATCGCCGAGCAACGTCTCGGCGTCGTCGTCTCGGATCAGAGCGAGACGGAGCAGCTCCTACGACTGCTGGTGGTCGAAGGCGCAACCCTTCCCCGGCCGGCCCCTGCGGTCCGCCGTGAATTTACTTGGGAACGAAGAATCGAGACGCTGCGGGAGCTCATCGCGGACGTCGGAGCGAACCCCTGAGAAGACGAACGGTATTCTCTGCCCCCGCCCTCCGGCGCGCTGCCGGCTTTGCCGTGACAAGGTGAGCCGGAGCCCGTGCCGAGGCTAGAGGGGACAACAACTATCGACGAGACCCGTTCAAGCGTGATTGTCGTTCGGGGCTGGCCCGGACAGCTTCCTCCCGACGATCTCACGGTCCTCGCGGCGCGAGGCGAACGCCCACGGACACCATATGTCGAGCTCGCAAGGGCTCTCGAGGCCGACGTGATCGACGCAGACTTTCTGATCCACCGCGGCTCGCCGGTGTCGCGTGCGATCGGCCGGCGGGTCGGGATGGTCGAAGGCCAGGTCGTCGAGGCGTTCCTCCGGCGCAGGCGCTATCGCCATGTGGTGGCGTGGGCCGACCGGATCGGGCTGGAGCTCGCCCTGCTCCTGAAGCTCGGCTTGTCGAGGCGCGATCTCGTGCTGGTTTCCAACTGGCTCATGGGACCCTCGAAGCGACTTTTTCTCGATCGCTGTCACGTCCAGTCCCATCTCGGGACGATCATCGGCTACGGCAGCGTTCAGCTCGAGCTCGCCGCTGACCGCTACGGCTTTCCGCCCGAAATGCTACATCTCGCGCTCCAACCGGTCGACGAGCAGTTCTGGAGCCCGGAGCAGGTGGCGGCGGGTCCGACCGATGAGAGCCTGGAGACCATTTGTTCGGTCGGCTGCATCTCTGGCTTCCGTGATTACGCCACGCTTGTCGAAGCGACCCGGGGCCTTCAGGTTCGAGTCGAGCTTGCCGTCGGGAGCCTCATCCTGAGCGAGGAGCACCGGCGTCGTCGCGAGGCGCTGTTCCGGTCGGCGATTCCTCCAGCCGATCTCCCGGACAACGTCAGCTACCGGCACGACCTTCCGCCTGTTGCGTTGCGAGATCTTTACGCACGGTCGCGCTTCCTGGTGATGCCGCTCGAAGAAGTCAACTTCGATGCCGGGGTCACGGCCATCACCGAGGCGATGGCAATGGGGAAAGCAGTGGTCGTGACGCGGAACAAGGGTCAGATCGACGTGGTACGCGATGGCGTCGACGGTCTGTACGTGTCGCCGCACGACCCTCGCGCGCTGCGAGAGGCGATCACGCACCTCCTCGAGAACCCCCTAGAGGCCGAGCGGATGGGGGCCGCCGCACGCGAAGCGGTGCAGAAGCGGCACCGGCTCGACGACTACGTGGACCGGGTCGCGAGCATCGTGCGTGGCTCGGGATAGAGCCTCGCCCCGTCCGCCTCCGACCGTGCGGCCGACTCGAAGCCGACCGTCCTTCGAGCGGTAGAGTCCGGGTAGGTGCAACCGACATGACGTTTCCGGCCGTCGACACTCCGAGACTCTTCCAGCACAGCCTGGACCCATCGCTCTTCAGCAGCGATCGACTCGACTGGCTGTCCCGTCGGGCCGCCGAACGCGGCACCTTGAAGGTGCAGTTCGCCGACCCGGGGCGTCAGCGCTTCGGGAACGAGCCGATCTACACGCGCCCGAGTTACCCGATTCTCGAAGATGCGATGCGGCGTCCGATCCAGTACCGCATCACCGGCGTCGATCACTTTGGTGAGCCCGCCTACCGCGAGTGCCTCGAGCACATCTTCAGCATCGCGGGTCCCGATCCGGCTCTCGGGCGGATCGACCCGGTGACAGTCGTCCGCATCTTCTCCCCGGGCGCCGTCGTCGCCCTGCACGGTGATCCCGACCTGAAGCTGGTCTCGACGATCGCCGGCGAGACCGTCTGGTGGGTGCGGCCTCCCGACGTGATGACGACGACGGAGCACGAGCGTCTGCTTCGCGGGGAGTTCTTCCTCCAGTGGCGCGACGCGCCGGACCAGGATCTGCCTGTTCCGCCCGGTCACGGCTGCTTCGTGCCGTCACGCTGGGCTCACTGGCTCAGCCATCCGGGCGACGAGCCGATCGTCAGCTTCGAGATCGGGTTCTGGACGACCGAGAGCGTGCACGTCCGCAAGGTGTACGACGTCAACTGGGTGCTGCGACATCTCGGTGTTCAGCCGCGGCCGCCCGGGAGCGGGAACGAGAAACTGAAGCTGCAGCTGTTCGACGCCGTCAGCACGATCACGCGCAAGGGCGTGCAGTACCGGGGCGTCTGACCGCCGTGCAGGCGCGTGGTCGGGCCGACGCGCTCGTTCTCGACCTCGAGAGCCGCGCGGGGCTCGCCGTCGCGCGAACACTTGGGCGGCGAGGCTATTCAGTCACGATCGCCGCGACGGACGGACGCGCGTCGGGCTTCACGACCCGTCATGCGCGGCGACGGGTCGTGCTGCCCGATCCGCGCGAGGACTTCGACCTCTCCGCCGAAGAGCTCATCGCCGAGCTGGCCGCACACCCGGTCGACGCGGTGATTCCGTCGATCGATGCAAGTGTGGAGGTCCTCCATCGCCACCGAGCCGCGATCGGTCGGCTCACCGCGCCTGCAATCTCCTCGCCCGAGGCTCTCGAGATTGCACTGAGCAAGGAGCGCACGCTCGACGTCGCCCGCAGCCTTGGCATTCCCGCGCCTCGCTCGCTGGCAGCCACCAGTCCGGACGAGATCGCGGCAGCCCTGGCCGAGGTTGGCCTTCCCTGCGTTCTCAAGCCCGTCACGTCCTGGCGCTTCCTCGACGCGGGCGGAGAGCGCGTCGCGCCGCTCTACGTCGCAGACCGGGCCGACCTGCGTCGGCTGGGCTCCGGCCTCGTCCGTCCAGACGCGCCGGTACTCGTGCAGGAGTTTGCGGGCGGGACGCGAGAGACGATCAAGCTCTTCCGGCACCAGGGCCGCACACTCGCGAGGCTCGCAATGATCGTCGACCGATCCTGGCCACCGCTCGGAGGATCGTCGACCATGCGGCGGACGGCGAATCCGCCGGCGGATACCCTGGAGCGAGCCGAGCGGCTCGTCGCCGAGATCGGCCTCGACGGCTATGCGGAGGTCGAGTTTCGCCGCGACGCCAGCGGCCGCCCACTGTTGATGGAGGTAAATGCGCGGCTTTCGCAGTCGGTTGAGCTCGCTACTCGCGCCGGTGTCGATTTTCCGCGGATGCAACTCGAGTGGGCCCGGGGCGGCTCCATCCCGCCTGCGCCGAGCCCCGTTGTCGGTCTGCGCCTGGGCTGGATCGCGGGAGATCTACGCTTCCTGGTGGGGGCCTTCACTCACTCACCTCCGCCGAGGCCGCGGCGCGGCTTTGCCGCCAGATCGATCGCCTCCGACTATCTTCTGCACCGTGCGAGAGTCGAAGGCCTGGATCTCGGTGATCCGAAGCCGATGCTCGGCGCGCTTGCGTTCACCGTCCGCGGCCTCGGCACCCTGAGGCGGCAGTGACGTCAGAGTCCGCGGAATTCGCCGCCCTTACGCGTGACGACGCTGACCGCATCGAAGACCCTCCGCTTCCTTCGATCGAGTGTCTCGACCTCGCCCGGCGGCCGTGGTTTGAGCCTTGCCTTCCGCAAGAGCCAGTTGACCTCCCAGACCTTGCGGTCGCGTACGTCGTCCGCCGTCCAGCAGCCCACCTCGAAGCTGATCGCCGGTTCGGGCCCGGGGTGCTCGATCCAGTGTGGCCAGCGCGGGGGGGCCGCGAAGGCGTCGCCAGGATGAAGATCGTAGGTGGCAAAAAGCGGCATCTCCCGCCAGGGCACGAACTGACCACCGCGCAAGAGTGCTTCGTTCTCTTGTTGTGACAGCGCACTCGGCGCGAAGACGTGCCAGACGTTCCGGCCGCCGACGCCGCAGTCGAGTTGCGTCTCGCCGTCGCCGTGGAGCGCCACCGGTACTTCGGGGCTGAAGACGCGGATCACCGTCGTCTCGTGGTAAAGCCGTTCGGACCGGTCGATCCCCGCGGCCTCGAGCACGTGCTCGTGGGCGGAGCGGTACTCGGGTGCCCAGTCGGAAAGGTCGTGAAAGTGAGCATGCAGGCGGCGCGAGCCGACATCCTCGGCGAGCGAGCCACGAAGCTCGGTGAACACCGGCCCGGTGCCGGTGGGCCGCTCCCGATCTGCGTCGGCGAACTGCACCGCGGCCTTACCTTCGGGTGCCCGTCGGAAGAGGTCGTCGAGCCGATCGAGGGCGAAGAGGTCAGCGTCGAGTTCATGCTTGAACGCGTATGGAGCATCCATTTCTCATACCCTATAGCAGCGATGGCTGCCGGCCCGGCGCGCCGTGGCGGAGGGGGACGAGCTGCGATCTGGGGCGGCACCCGTCTCGCGGTGCGGGGCGCACGTTCCTCAGCTCACCCGTTCTCGGAGGAGGTGGTGGTCTGGGCTGCGCCGGTGGGGAGTTGGTAGGTGTTGTTGGTGATGGTGTTGGTGCCGGTGGTGAGGTAGGTGACGATTGCTGCGGTGTTTTGGTTTTTGAAGGTGACGTTGTTGATGGTTGTCGATTCGGTGCCCTGGTCGAGGTAGATGCCGACTTGTTTGCCGGGGATGGTGGAGCCGGTGGCGTCGATGGTGCCGTTTTCGATCGTGACGTTGTGGGCGGCGCCGTTGCCGGTGATTCCGTCGTCCCATTCGGCGTTGAAGCCGCGTTGGACGCCGGTGAGGGTGAAGTTGGTGAAGGTGAGGTTGCGGCTGAAGTGTTCGAGGTAAACGCCGACGCCGGATGATTGGTTGGGGCCGCTCATGTCGATGTCGAGGTCGCTGAAGGTGGTGTTCCAGGCGTTGTTGACGGTTTCGATGCCGGAGATGCTGACGTTTCTGATCTTGATCCGGTGGACGCCGTTGCTGACCGGTTCGCCGATCCAGAGGCCGGCTTCGGCGGTTCCCTTGGAGGAGCCGGCCGGGTTGCGGCTGACGCCGTTGACGGAGATGTCGCTGATCGAGGAGATCAGCGGGGTCGAGCCGCCGTAGGCGACCTGGACGTTGTTGCTTGCCAGGAGGCCTTCGTCGGTGAAGTGGGAGAAGACGAGCCGTTGTGCGACCAGGCCGTCCGGGTTGGAGGCGTTGAGGCCGATCGGCACGACGGCGTTTCCCTCGAAGGTGCAGTCGAGGACATGGGTGTTGGTTCCGGCGGGCCCCCAGGTCTCGATCTCGCCGCCCTGGAAGACCTTACTCGGGTTGGCGACGTTGAACGCCAGCCCCTGCACGACGGCTCCGCCGGAGCCGAAGTTGCCGCCGACAACCAGGCCGGCGGTCAGCACCGCCCCGCCCAGGTGCTGGGCGTAGAGACCGCTCCCGTTCGCGTCGGTAAACGGCGTCGAGCTGTCATAGGTGCCGTCCGCCAGGACGATGTTCGTCGTCGCGCCCGCCAGCGCCGACGCCAACTGCGCAGACGTCGACACCACCGTCGCACCCGAAGGCACCGAATACACGCTCGGGGGAGCCGGCGCGGATAGGCGAGAGCCGGGCTTGGCGGCGAAGAACGCGCCGTATCGATACGAAACGGCGAGCGAAGAGGTAATCACGAGAGCGCAGAGAACGAGCAGCGCCCACGTCATCTCGCGTCGGGTTCGCAGCCGTGCTCTCGAGAAACCCACTGATCAGAGCCTATTCAGGCTCCGTCACCTGCCGGTGCCGATCGCCGTCACGCTCCGTGTGGAAGCCCTTTCCGGTCACCTCAGACCGGGCGGCGGCGTCCTCGCCCCGGAGGGTTCGACCCAGTGTCATCTCAAGGCCGTGTTCCTGCTCCCCTTTGGCGCTCGAGCTTCGAGCGTACCGGCGTCTCGACCCGGCTTTTGGTCGAATTTGACCGAGTATGCGGGGCCGAGCGTGCGGATCGGGGTCACCTTGATCGGCCTCGCGTAGACGATGTACCGGTGCGTCGCGAAGAACCGCGGGTGACACGCTTGTAGGGCGAGTAGCTCGCTGCGTCCGGGGCGGAGAACCGCCATGTCGTTGTAGGCGACGATGATGTGTCGGGTCACGCTGTAGACGAACGTCGCGTAGGGAAGCTCGAGCGTGATCCTGTCCCCTGGTCGCAGCTCGTTGATGTTCGAGAAGGGTGCGAGGAAGGTCGTACGATGCCCCGCAATGTAGACGAGGCGGTTCTCACCCGGCATGAATGTCTGGAGATCGCGGCCGGGCCCTTTCTCGAGTGACGATTCGTCGGTTCCGTCGAGGAAGATCATGTTGAGTCCCAGGCGGGGGACGATGATGCGTCCGAGCGGATCACCTTCGTGTGAGTCCAGCCGGTACTTCCGCGCAAGGAGACCGACCGCCCGCTTCTCGGTTTCGAGCCGCTTCGCAGCCGGGCCCTGCTGGCTTGCGGCGGCGCGAACGTGACGGGTCGCGCCCGGCGGCGCGGGTATATGAGTGGAACTCGACGAAACAGCAAACGTGCTTACCCGTCGATCGTACGCCTGTGCCAGCTGATGCTGTTCGTAGATGGTGTAGAGGGCGGTGAAAGGATCTTCCCAGCGCCAGACGATGAACGCCCACACGAGGGTCAGCGCACCGAGCGTGATCAATGCGAGCGCCGCCCTGCGCGCCCATGTGGTCGCTCGCGTAGACATCAGCCCTCGGAGCTTCGCCGAAACGCCACCTGCCCGACGCCCTGCTCGCGGCCGGGTACAGCCGCCCGCAAGGACGGGATGCGGCATAGTGATCCCGTCATCCGAGACGCAAGTGTGCCTGCTCAGCGTCTCGCGGCGTGGAATCGCGATCGAGGTCTCGGCGACGTTGTTCGACCTTAGGCTGCCGTTCGAGCCAGACGAGAAAGTCGGCGAGTCGCGTTGAAACGGCGACGGCAACTGCGGCGACGGTGTCACCGCCGATCAACAGACATGTCGTTCCGCTAAGGACACCCGCCGGACCAAACCGCATGCTCGTCTGATCGACAGCAAGTGGAACAGAGTTGAGCGGCCCGAGAGATCGATCGGCTCGGGTCGGACGTGAAGCATGGCCGGAGGCCGCCGGCCGCAG
The DNA here is from genome assembly GCA_963796625.1 of uncultured Actinomycetes bacterium. Taxonomy (GTDB): domain Bacteria; phylum Actinomycetota; class Thermoleophilia; order Gaiellales; family Gaiellaceae; genus PALSA-600. The sequence continues at coordinate 109,299 of CAWCME010000001.1, read as the reverse complement.
CCACAGGAGCCGGGCCCCCGGCACAGCGTTCCCCGAGCCTGTCCTCGAGTCAGTCGGCGCTTGGAACCGACCGCCGTCGGTCGAAAAGGAGCCTGACTTCGCAGAGTGGATCAGCTGCGGCCGAGTACGCGCTGATCCGGTGCAGAAGTATGGTAGCCACCGCCGGCTGGGCCGCAGGTAACACCGGCTCCGTCAGATATCGGGCAGTCTTCCGATCGGTGCTCGGAAAGCAACGGAAGCGGTGGGAGTACCAGTCCTCGCCACGAGCGAAGCGCTCCCACCCCTGCCTCTCGAGGTGCAGGTCGAGAGCGGCGACCGCGGCGACCACGCGCCGCTTGCGGTCCGGTCTTGCGTAGCGGCGCGGCCACGGGACGGAGCCGGAACGGGCCGTTGGTACACGAATCGCGGCGATTGGAGCAAGATCCTCACCGACAGCCAGGAACTTGCCGTACACGTAGCCGGGTCGCCAGATGATCTCCAACTCCGTACACACCTCTGCGGTTTGAGCCATGAGACACCTCGTGCGGAGCGTTCTCCGAAGCCGCGGTCGGCGCTAGCGAATCCCTGAATCTAACCAGATTCGATGCCGGAAAGCGGCCGCGTAGGATGTCAGGTGCGCCTGGCGTCTTGCGTCATGCATCTGCCCGCGTTCAGCGGCATGGTGCGCCGGACGGGCATGGGGGCTTGACGGGATATTCGCGAGTGGGCGATGATTCGGGGCACGAATCGGTCGCCACGAGCCAACCGAAACAGGCGCCGCAGAACCGGAGCTCGTCGTCCGGGAGGGATGAGCGCGGGGACGATCGCCGTATTCGGCCTCCTCTTGTTTTCGGCCGGATGCGGCAGTGGTGCGAAGCTCCAGCTCTCCGAAGGATCGCACGAGCAAGCGCGGGCAGCGCCGCCAGGGCGCCGTGAGATCCTCGTCTCTCCGCCGCGCAGATGCCTGGCAGGGATCTCGGCGCTCGGGACGTCCGAGTTTGCATACGCCCTCGTCGTGACGTCCCCGACGCCGGCGTACTCTGGCCCCGGCGCGCTCCACGTTGTGACGCGGCTTGGAACCCGCGACGTCAACGGGTTTCAGACCGTGCTCGGGGTGACCGCCGTCAGGAACGGCAAGACGTGCGAGCCCGCCTGGTACCGGGTGGAGCTGCCGGTGCTTCCGAATGGAACGACAGGGTGGGTCTCGGCTGCCGCAGTGCGCGTCTTCCGTGTCAGATCGCGGATCGAGGTCTCTCTTTCTGAACGGAGGTTACGCGTCTATCGCTCGGGCAGGCTCGTGCTCGAGACGCGGGTGGGGGTCGGAGCACCGGCCACCCCTACGCCTGTTGGGCGATTCTTCGTGAACGAGCGCTACGTGCTCTCGTCCGCTGGCGGGCCGTTCGGACCGGACGCACTCGGCATCTCGGCACACTCTCCCACGCTCGCCCGCCTCTGGGTGCAGCAGGCCCCGATCGGCGTGCACGGGACGGACGAGCCGTCGTCGATCGGCGAGGCGGCCTCTCACGGCTGCATCCGAGTCCCCAACGACGCGATGCGCCGGGTCTTTTCACTTGCGCCTGCGGGCACGCCCGTAATCGTCGAGGCGTGAGCGTCAGGGTCGGCGCTCCGAACGAACGTCTGCCGGCAGGCTTAGGGCCGTCGGCAAGGTCGCCGGCTCGACGCCGCGGCGCGAGGGCCGCTCCCGGCCCTCCGAGGCTCGGTACGGCCCGGCCCCGGGGGGGCCCGTCCGGTTTCCGGACCTGCCCGTCCGCTCCCCCATCGGGGTGATGACGGCGTGCTCCCCCGGTCGGACGATGGGGACGTGTCGACCGGCCGCCTGGCAGATTGCCGGAACACCTCCGGCGACGATAGTTTGCCGGCGGGTCCGCACAACCGTGCCATGCTCTTCGCGGATCTCGAGGCGGCGTGCGCTGCCGGGTGCGCACCGAAGATCTTTGTCATCTTCGAGCTCATCGGCCTCAACAGGTACACCGATAACTTCGGCTCCGCGGAGACCGAACGGCTCCTCACCGGCCTCGTGACCCGCCTCACCCTCGCGGTCGGGAGCTCGGGTACGTGTTACACGCTCAGAGGCGCTGAGTTCTGTGCGCTGGTCGACGATCCGATCTCCGGGCGGCCTAGCTTGCTGGACAAGCTCACGGCGGCGGTCGCCGAAACCGTCGGCGGTCACGAGATCGGCGCTGTTGTCGGTGCCGTCGTCATCCCCGACGAGGTCTCCGATGCGCCGGGCGCGATCTCGCTCGCCGACGAGCGCCTCAATCTTCAGAAGCGTAATCGGGGATGGGAGCCGCAACCAATCCTCGAATCCGCCTCGTCGAACGAGACGCGACCGTCAACGACCCCCGGTCGAGGCGCGGTTTCGTTCTTCAGGGGCTACGAGAACGTGGGTTCGGGGTACCGAGCGTGAATGAAGGTTTCTTGGCATCTTTGTGAGGCAGGGCCTAGACTCCGGCCGATTCCCGAGCCGATGGAGGAAATGATGGCCGAGTACGCGCGCGTAGCCAGCTTCGATGCCGACGAGTCAGGTCTCGCCGCCCTGCTGAGTCAGATCGACGCCGATGACGGTCCGCCCGAGGGACTTCCCGCGAGCCGGATTACCGTTCTCGCCGACCGCTCGGCCGGCAGGGTCGTGGTCGCGGTCCGGTTCGCTTCCGAGGAGGACCTCCGGAAGGGTGCGGCGGCGCTCGAGGCGATGAGCCCGCCTGACGCGGGCAGGATACGCCGCGTCGCCGTCGACGAGTACGAGGTCGTGCTCGAGCGACAGGCTCGATAGCCCCTCGGCGCGCTCCGAGGCATCGCTCTGCACCTGTGTCGGACGACCGGCGCCCGTAGGATCGACGAGCTGACGCTCAGTTGGCCAGGATGTGATGAGGCTGCCAGCACGATCCACTCCACCCGCGCCGGTCGCCCCGCGATGCCGCCCTCGTGGAGGGCGCTTCCCAGGCGCTCGCTCATGAAGCGCTCCTGCGCATCCTTCGACTCCCAGACTTCAGAGACCATCCAGCCGCCCCGTTTCGCGCCCCCGGCGTGGGATTGCGACGGCGGGTAACAAACGTCGCGACCCGGTTCCCGGGCGCGCGGCACTGACCCGCCGTGCCGGAGCTCAGCGGACCGCAGGTATGTGCCGGCGGGAAGCCGACAGCGGTCGAGCTGTTCCCCCAGCGCCGCCCCGAGCGGAGTTGCGTAGGGCGATGCGAGTTGCCGCGCGAGACGAGTGGCTGAAGTCTCGGCCCTGCCAGGCAGGCGCGAAGAGCCGCCGCTCGCGTCGCGGCCGAGCTCCTGCCGGCTGCCTGAGCGGCCCTACGCCGCACTCGGCAACGACTTGGCTACGGCCTGGTCCGGCTCGCCCGATGTGCCTCCGCTCGATCTAGCGTCGGCCTTGCCGGCGAGCAGCCCGCGCCAGCGCAGCGAGCCGGTCATGAGCGAAAATGAGAGAAGGGCCAGCGCGATGTCGCCCGCCACCGTGACAAGTTGCGCCCCTGCGCCGAATCTGACGATCGACGACGATGTCGCTCCGGTACCCAGGGCCAGAACGAGCAGTGCCTGCTGAGTACCGGCGCCGTTCGGCGTCAGCGGAATCAACCCGGCGACGGACTGCACGGCGATGACGAGCAGGATCGTCTGCGTGCTCGCCTGGAGCCGGAAGGCGGCGAGAAAGCAGTAGACCGACGCCACGCGGAGCACGAGTGCGGTCAGCTGCCACGACACAACCGTGCCGAGATAGCGGCGCGGGTGGCCGAAGACGGCAAACCCCCGCGCCGCACCCGCGGTCAGGCCCCGCAGCTTCCTCGTCAGCGGGTGCCGAGCGAGGGCGATCACAACCGCCGCCGTGAAACCCGCGACGGCGACGGGCCACGAATGTCGGGCGATCGGGCGGAGCAGGGGCTCGAGCGAGCTCCCAAGGGTTGTCCAGCCGACGACGACCCCGAGTGCGAGAGCAGCTGCGCCGGTGACGGTGTCGAAGACCGACTCCGTGAGCAGCGTCGAGGCCAGGCCCTGGTACCTGGTCTCAGGTGCCTTCCGCTTGACGAGCGCCAGCTTGAGCACCTCTCCCGGCCGGGCCGGAAGCACTGCGTTCAGGCCGATGCCGCTCAGATAGGCGCCCAACATGTGCCGATACCGAACCGGCTCCGCCGGGTAGGCTTCGTGGACGATGTTGTGCCAGGCTCGTGCCCGCGCGACGAGCTTGGCGACATGGAGGGCCAGCGCGGCGGCAAGCATGACGAGCGAGACGCCGGCGAGACGATCCGCAAGCGACTCCGCGCTGCCGGCTACCAGTTGAAGCCCGTCAGTGAACATGCACAATCACAACCCGGCTCATGGAACATGCAGCGGATTAGCTGCCGATGAAACGGGCCTGAACGATCTGTAAGGGCGCCGCGCTGGCGGAGTCGAGCGTAGAGCGAGGCGAGGTCGAGCACCCGCAAGGCTCAGGAGCCACCGCCGAAGGGGATCGCCTTCCGGATCGCCCTCTCCCTCGACGACGGCGCCGCCCGAGCGCGGCCGGGCCTGTCAGACGTCGATCCCGAGCTTGCGCAGGTCGCCGATCGCCGTTCTGCGCCAGCGCGTCGTGTCCGGGGAGAACGGCAACGTGAACGGCATCCCGTTCGCCTTGCGAAGTGGTTTGCCGTCGCGAAACACGTGGTAGTGGCCGGGCGTCGGCTCGACGGTCAGGCCGACGGCTTCGAGGCGGCGGATGAAATCGCGCACGTCCTTCCTCATCGACGCACGATAGAGCCTCGGCACCCGCCGCCGGGCGGCGATCATTGCCAGGTGGATGCCGTTGGGCTCTTCGGCGAGGAGCAGGTGGCCCGGGCGCGGCGCTACCACCGACCGCTGTACGCGGCCGCCGTCGGCGGGCTCGCCCTCGACCTCGCGCTCCTCGCCGTGATCGCGTTCGGGCCGCCCGGCGCGTGGCTGTCCGAGCTGCTCGAGGGCCTGCCCTGGTGGGGGCAGGTCGTGGGGCTGACGGCGCTGATCGCCGTCCTGACGACCGCGGTCCACCTGCCGATCTCGTTCTGGGCGGGCTTCGTGCGCGAGCGGCGCTGGGGTTTCTCGACCCAGGATCTGCGCGGGTTTGCCGCCGACCGCGCCAAGGCGCTCCTGGTCGGCGTCGTTCTGTCGAGCGCCGCGCTCGTCGGCCTGATCGGATCGGCGCGGCTTCTGCCCCGCGCCTGGCCGCCGGTCGCGATCCTGGCCGGCTCGGCGGTCGTCCTGGCGCTCGGCCTGCTCGCTCCGCTCGTGATCGAGCCGCTCTTCAACCGGTTCGGCCCGCTCGCGGACGCCGAGCTCGCGGCCGAGCTGCGGGCGCTCGCCGCCGGGGCGGGGCTCCCGATCGAGGAGGTGCTGGTGGCGGATGCGAGCCGGCGAACCCGCAAGGCCAACGCGTACGTGTCCGGGCTCGGGCCGACCCGCCGCCTCGTCCTCTACGACACGCTGCTCGCCCGGGCCGACCGCCCCGAGCTCGGCCTCGTCCTCGCACACGAGCTCGGCCACCGGCGCGCCCACCACCTGATCAAGGGCGCGCTGCTCGGCATCGCCGGCCTCGCGCTCTTCGTGGCCGTCCTCTGTGCGGCGCTTCGTTTGCCCGGGCTGCGCGCTGCAATCGGCGCTCCCGGCGGCGCAGGCGACCCGCGGGTCGTTCCCTTCGTCCTGTTTCTCGCGGCGGTGCTGCAGCTCCCCGCGGCGCCGCTCGGTTCCGCGCTCTCGCGCCGCTGGGAGCGGGTGGCCGACCGCTTCTCACTCGAGCTGACCGGCGACCTTGCCGCCTTCGAGGCCGCCCACCGCCTGCTCGCGACCGCGAACCTCGCCGACCTCGACCCGCCCGCGCCCGTCTACCTCGCCTTCTTCAGCCATCCGACTCCCGTCGAGCGGATCCAGGCGGCGCGGAGCCTGGCGGCGCAGCGAAGCCTGCCGGCACCCGCGGTCGGGTCGACGCGACCGACGTAGACTTACCGGAATCGGCCGCGGGAGGAGCGAATGACTCGAGCGATGACGGCGGGACGCGTCGCGAGGGCGCAGGTCGTCGCGAGCGGCTCCGAGCCGCTCTGGTTCCTGGGCACGCTCGTGCGGATCAAGCTCGACGCCGCGGACACCGGCGGGCGGTTCTCGGTGTTCGAGCTCCTCGCGCCGCACGGAGCCGCGCCGCCGCTCCATTCACACCCCCAGGACGAGACGTTCTACGTGCTCGACGGCCTGCTGACGGTCTGGCTCGTCGAGCCCGAGCTCGCTCGCGACACCGGTTCCCCGCCGGCCTGGGTCGAGACCTGCGCGCAGCCCTGCGGCCCGGGCGGGATGGTGTTCGCACCCGCCGGGACGCCGCACACCTTCCGGGTCGAGTCCGACACCGCGCGCTTCGTCGGGCTGAGCACGCCGGCCGGGATCGAGGAGTACTTCAAGGGCCTGGCCGAGCCGGCGCTCTGGCCCTGGCTGCAGCCGCCTCCGGACGGGCCTCGTGTCCCGGCCGAGCGGATGAGCGACGTCGAGCGAGCCGTCGGCATGGTCCGCCACGGCCCGCCGCCGCCGGCTGCCCGGTAGGCGGGGCGGCAGCCTAGCGGCGCCGTGCCCGCCCGCGCGCGCCCGCCGCGGCGAAGAGCCACGGCCGGACGGTGCGCCGGATCCGGGACGGCAGCCCCCGCTCGGCGCGGGCGCGCTCGAAGAGGGCGACGATCCCGGCCCGGGCCTCGTCGAGATCGAGGAGCAGCGGCCGGGGTTGCTCGAAGAACGGCCGCGCCAGCTCGGGGTTCTCGTCCAGGTGGACGACGTGGTCGGCGAGCTCGTCCCACGAGCCGAACGCCGCGGCGTCGACGAAGCTCGTCCGGTCGAGGTCGGTCGCAAGCTCGGGGTTTCCCCAGTAGACCGGGATCGTCCCGGCGAGCAGGGCGTCGACGGCCTTCTCCGAGGTGTAGCCGGGGAGCGGGGCGCTCTCGAATGCGATCGTGAAGCGGAACTGCCGCTGGTAGGCGACCTTCTGCGGCCACCAGTCGCGCGCCGTCCGGCCGCCGGGCAGCGGGTCCGCGTTCGTCTCGACGGCACCGGGCGAGTGCACGAATCGCCGCCGGGAGAGCGCCGCGAAGGCCTCGCGTCGCTCGCGCGGGCCGGGGTTCGAGTAGATGAAGTTGCAGAAGAACGGCCGCCCCACCCAGTCGTCGAAGGAGCGGGATGCGAGTGCCGCCGCCTCGCCCGGGTAGCGGAGCAGCGCCCAGATCCCCTGCGGCACCCGCAGATGGCGGTCGTCGTCCAGTACGTGCCAGCTCAGCGAGTAGTCGTACCCGAGCCGCCGCGGGAGCCGGACCGGCTCGCCGGAGCAGAGCACCTTCGTCGCCCGGCTCGGGGCGTGGCGGCCGCCGAACGGGCCGTACACGAGCAGGTCGGCGTCGTCGTCGGCGACGACCGACCACCGGGTCGCGAGCACCTTCCCGAGGAAGCTCTCCTCCAGGTCGAAGCTCGACCACAGGTCGGAGGTCGCGAGCCTGAGCGTTCCGTCCGGCATCGTCGCTCGAGACGATACGTCCCGTCCGGCCGTCAGAGGTGTCCGCAAGCGCCGGGACGCCCGGCGCCCGGCTACGACCGGTGGTAGGCGGCCGCCTCGTCGCGGACGAGGTCGACGAGGTTGCCGAGCGCGATGTTCACGTCGAGGACGTGCAGCCCGAGCGCCGGGTCCTGGAGGCCGGAGAGGGTCGGCCGGCTGTCGCCGCTGCCGCCGGCATGGGTGATCTGGAGCCAGGTCGCGTTGCCGGAGGTCTCGCAGCGGGCGGTGTACTCGCCGGGGAAGGCGACCCACGGCGTCCGCACCGCCGGTGCGGTGCCCGAGGGTAGGAACGAGAGCACGAGCGACGGGATGTAGGGGTCGAGCACCCCGGTGCCGCCGGCCGGGAACGTCGGGTTGACGCACATGATCGCGATCCTCGGCGAGAGGTCGTGCGGGGCGAGCAGCTGCACGCCCGCGTCGGAGGTCGTGCGGCCGAACTGGCTGTTCGGCGGCGGCTTCGAGGTGAAGCTCGAGTACGCGACGACGCAGCCGGTCTGCCGGCGCGAGCCGCAGGCCGGGATGTGGGCGAAGTCGCCGCCGGTGCTCTTGCCCTTCGCCACGGTGACGTTGCCTCCGAGCAGCAGCGCGGAGACGAGCCGGCGCCGCAGCGCGGGCGCGCCGTCGACCTCGGCCTTGAGCAGCCGGATCAGGATCGCCGCGCCCTGGGAGTGACCGATGAAGACGATCCCGCGGCCGTGGTTGTAGTGGGCCAGGTAGTCGCGGAAGGAGGCCAGCACGCTGCTGTAGGCGACGAGCGCGTTCCGGAGCTTGATCCGGCCCGGGTGGTCGAGCGCGGCGAGGGTGATCTGGCGGTAGACCGGGGCGAAGACCCGGCAGACCTGCGAGAAGCGCGAGGCCTGCGCGATCGCGACCTCGGTCTCCCGGAACTCGACCGTCAGGTTCGCGTTGATCGTCGGCTGCCCGCTGATCGTCGGATAGACGTAGAAGCAGTCGACGGCGGGATGCCTCGCCACCGAGGCGTGCTCGATCCGCGTGGCGCCGGTCGGGCCGACGACGGTCGTCGTCAGGTCGGAGGTGCAGGGATCGTTCGCGAGGCCCGGACGGCAGAGCCAGGTCGTGCCCCAGCGGTCGCGGGCGGAGGCGGCGCTCGCGGTGCCGGTCGTCGTCGTCGCCGGTGCGGGCTTCCCGCCGCCGCCGCAGCCCGCGAGCGCCACGGCGAGCGCGGCGAGGCCGGCGAGCTTCAGGCGGCTTGGAGGAGGCATGCGGCAGATCCACGCTAGCGCGCGGGGCTCGCGTGGGGTGGCTTCGGGAGACACCTTGCCGGTCGGCGCCGGCGCGGGCATCCTGCGGCGGTGGACGAGGAGCTCGGGATCGATCGCGGCGAGGTTCGGGCGATCATGCTCGCGCTCACCCACCTCGGCCGCAAGCTCGATACGATTCTGGAATACCTGGAGGGAGACGACGATGTCGATGAGGAAGAAACCGAGTCGCCCGACGCCTGAGGAGAAGGCTGCGGAGCACGCGGCGTTCGCCGAGCTCCAGGAGCGAATCCGTCTGCTCACCGACGAGCTCGACGCGGCCGGTTCGGCGTATTCACGGGTTGGGTTGGACGACCAGCTCGCCTACGCGATCGGACGAATCGACGCGGAGCTCGCCTCGAACCGGTAGCTGCCCTGCCCTGCTCGGCTGCGCGCTCAGGCGGCCGGCAGGGAGCCTCGCTCTCTCCGGCGGGGGTCGAGCCGGATCGCCATCGGGGCCGTGGCGCCGGTCTTCTCGACCACGACGAAGCCGCCGTGGTCCTCGACCACCCGCTCGTCGTAGAGCGCCTCGTGGCCGGGGAGGACGAGGAACCGGGTCGGGAACCTCCGGGTCGCGTCGTAGTCCGTCCGCGCGATGCGGAGGCGCTCCTCGCAGCCCCGGCGGTCGCACTCGCAGACGAGCTCGATCGCGCCGAAGCCGTGCGCGCCGCCGCGCAGGTAGAGCTGCTCGTTCAGCTCGCGGAAGAGGAGCTGGTTCGGCACGCTGTTCCGCCGCCGGAGATGGGCCGGGAGCCCGGGCCGGGAATGGAGCTCGCCGGAGTAGGACGTCGTGGTCATCGCGCCTCCTTCTGTTCGGGCGTTCGCCTGACCAAGGAAACCGCACGCCCATGAGAGCCGGCTGAGCGCAGCGTGAGAAGCGGCGAAGAATCGACGGGCAGTGCGACAATCGGCGGCGCGATGGCGGGGCTCTTCGTTCCGGGCCTGGGAGCAACTGCGGGCCTCTACGCCGGGCTCCCGGAAGGCTGGGAGGCGCTCGAGCTGCCGGCCTTCCGGGAGACCCGCGGCGAGCTCGACGCCTACCGGCGTCACCTCGCGGGCGTGCTCGAGCGGCAGACCGCACCGGTCGCGCTCGCCGGTCACTCGCTGGGCGGCGCGCTCGCGCTGCTCGCCGCCGCGGCCCGCCCGGAGCTCGTCGACCGGCTCGTCGTGCTCTCCCCGGCGGGCCTGCCGCTCGAGAAGCCGATGCGGGCGAGCGCCGTCACGTTCGCCGGCCAGGTCGCCCGCGGCCGGTACCCGGCCCGGGAGCTTGCCCGCGTCGTGTCGCGCGCCGCCGCCGCGCCGCTCGCCGCGCTCCGGCTGGCGCGGGCGGCACACGATCTCGACCTGTCGGCGGAGCTCGAGCCGCTCCGGGAGCGGGGCGTCCCGTGCACGGTCGTCGCCTGCAGGAGCGATTCGCTCGTCACGCCTGCGCTCTGCCGGCGGCTCGCCGCGGTGCTCGGCGCCGACTATCGCGAGCTGGGCTCCCGGGACGGCCACATCTGGCCGATCACCGAGCCCGGCCGGCTCCGGGCCGAGCTGAGCCGGTAAGTCCGCGCTTTGCAGGGATTTCGCCCGCCGGAGCGAATCAGCGGACCTCATGGACGTCGCAGGCGCCGGGGCACTCCAGTGGCGGCTCGCCGAGCAGGAGCAGTGGCGGCGGGCCCGCGCGGTTCGGGTCGGCCTCCAGCCGGCGGTCGATCCCGACCACCACGCGCTCGAGAGCTTCCGCGGCCTGACGCGCTACTACCGGGCCGAGCAGCGAGTCGAGGTCGTCGAGGGTCGCTCGGAGCTCGTGACGCGCCGGTTCTGCAAGCTCGTCGTCGAGGGCGTGTGGGAGAGCCAGGTGGTCGTCGAGGACGTCCGGCGCATAGCCTGATCTGGGATGCTGGCCGCGAAGGCGTTGCGGGTTCGTCGTGGGCCGCCGGAGTTGACAGGAACCCGGACGTGTGGAAACTATGTTGCGCCGGTGTCTCAGATAGCTGACTCTCAGCCTGTTGCCGCAGAGCTGCTTCTCGAGCCGCAAACGGCGGACGTTGCTTCGTCGAACCTTGTGGCGGTGGGGGGCGGGCATGTCGATACGGGTCTCGTCCCACTGCTGCTCCAGCTCGGGGCCGCCGTGAGGAGGGCGAATGACGGAGAGCAGCCGCGAGAGGGGCAACGACCTGGACTGGCTTCACGCTTCTCGCGCCGGTCAGCGAGCCACTCCAGGCGCGGGTTCGTGCGGCAGGTGCTCGCAGCCGCCCTCGACGAGGCTGCCGAACACCACAGGCTCGCCGCCGAACGCCTGCAGCTCACGCTTGACCTGGAGGCCGCGCTACCGCCGGTGGGTGCGAAGCCCGCGCTCGGGCCGCAGCCTGCGCCCCCGGAGCCTGCTGTTGTCGCCGAGGTCGGTGCGCTCGATGGGGGCACCGGAGGATTCCCGACGATTATGGTCGAGCACGGCGGGGCCGAGTGCGAGGCCGATCGAGCGGGCTCTGTGGAGGCCGAGCCGGACTTCCTAGTGGGGCTGCTCGATCGGATAGCCGCTTACACGAGCGCGTAGAGACTCGACGGGGTGAGTTCGCGCCGCCGCCGCCGCTGGCCGGAGGCGGCGGCCCGGAACGCGGCCCGGCCTGTGCGGCCTACGTCCCTCGCCGATCTAGAGGGAGACGGGCGTGGCCGGGGGCCGCAGACTTTCGGTCGCGAGTAGGGTCTTCGCCGTGAGCCCACCACCCGGGGCAGATGAACGAAGTCAGCTATGGCGTGCTGTGGACGGGCTCGTCGAGCGCGCGACCGTCGAAGGGATCGTGGCGCACGCGGTCGAACCCCTGGCCGTCTCCCGACTCCGCCAGCTCGGCCGCCCCGTGCCGGACGTCCTGCTCCGCCACAGCCGGGCAGGGTCGCTTCAAATTGCGACGGCAATCTCGCTGGTCGAGCGCATCCGGGCGAGCTGCGACGGGCCTCTCGTCCTCCTGAAGGGACCTGAGCTCGGCAGCTTGTACCCGCCGAACGGGCGGCCGTTCAGCGACCTCGACCTGCTCGCTCCGGATGCCGAAGCGGTGCAGGAGGCGCTGCTCGGTGCGGGCTTCCAGCCGCGCGGCGCCGAGGTGCCCACGAATCACCATCACCTCCGGCCCGTCGCCTGGCCGGGCGCAGCCCTGGCGATCGAGGTGCATCCCCGGCCGAACTGGCCGGCCGGGCTGCGGCAGATTCCGGTCGCGGAGATCTTCGCCGCGAGCGTCCCGTCGGGCACGGGCGTCGACGGCGTCTCGGCGCCGTCGCCGCACCACCATGCGCTCATCCTGGCGGTCCACGGCTGGCAGCACCGGCCGCTGCGGGTCCTGCGCGACCTGATCGACGTCGCCGTCGTCTCGGCGGAGGCCGACGCCGGCGGGCTCGAGCGCGCTGCGGCCGCGCTCGGGATCGGCCGGCTGTGGGGCGCGACCCGACGAACGATCGACGCTCTCTTCTACGGTGGGCCGCGGCCGGTGTCGCTCCGCACCTGGGCGCGCAGCCTCGAGGAGCTGCGCGCCCGCACCCCCCGCGAGCTCGATCTCGAGGCGCTTGTCTCCGGTTTCTGTTGGATGCCCGCCACACAGGCCCTGGGTCATGCCGGACGGCTGGTGCGGAGCCGTATCCGCGGGCCGAAGCCGCTGTTCGCCTCGCGTGCCTGACCCTATCGGGTGGTCACGACCCCGCTGTGCTCAACGGACACCGGCCCCGGGTCATTCTGCGAGACGAGCCAGACGGCGAAGCGGTAGCTGCCCGCGGAAATCGTGACGTGTGGGAGCGTGACGGTGACCGCCCGGCCGCCGCGGGCCGCGCCTCGGCGCGCGAGCACGGGGGCGCCGTCCTTCGTCCGCTGGAGCATGACGAGGTACAGACAGGCCCTCGAGCAGCCGAGGCGCACCGTCGACGGAGTTGTCCTCGAGACCTTGTGCGGGAAGACGAGGTCGCCGGGGGTTGCGAGCGGGACGGGCTCGTGCCCGGTCGTCGGGGGCTTCGTCCCGTGCGGAGGCGCGACCTGGGAGCGCGGGCCGGGTGCGCCGGTCGAGCCGTTGGAGCCCGTGGTGTGCGTCGGCCCCGCGGTGCCCGTGGGACCGTTGGGGACGATGGGGCTGGCTGGGCCGGTCGCGCCCGTCGCGCCCACGCTCGGGCACGCACGCGTGGGCCCCTGCGCACCGGCGACGGCCTGGACTACGGGCTGGAGGCTCGTCTTCGGTGTTCCGTCCGCGTAGTAGAGGCCGGACTGCTCTCCGGCGGCGCTGCTGTCGACGAGGCGGTGGAAGAGTACCTCGATGACGTTTGCGCGGCAGGCAACCGCCTTCAGCACGGCGGCGTAGGCTGCGGCCTGCGACGGTTCGTCGAGTCCGGCGGTGCCGGTCGCAGGCGAGCTGTAGAGCGGGAGCTTCGGGGTCGGGATCGCGGAGACGAAGCCGAGGTCGTCGATGACCAGCGGTAGCGAGGCCGCGAACTGCGCCGTGCCGCCGAAGCTCGTCTCGAGCGCGGCTGTGAGCTTCCCCAGGTCGGTGAGCGCCCACAGATTCTTCCCGGCGCCCGGCGCCGGATGGAACGCGAGTGCGTCCATCAGCGGGAAGGCGCCTCCACTCGCCCGGTAGGCGGCTGCGATCGCCGCGAGGGTGACTCTTGGGGACTGCCCGCCGTCGAGTGCGCCGTCGACCCGAACCGCCGGAGCCACGAGCTTGACGGAGCCGTACACCCCCGCGAGGGCAGCCTCGTAGCCTGCCGCTGCCGGTGCCCCCGCGGGCGCCGGGCCGAGGAGAAGGTCGTGGAGCGTCGGCACCTGCTGCGCGACGGAGGCGGCGTAGGCAGCCAGAGCCTGCCGGCCGGCGTCGTCTACCGGGGGCGGTGAGGCATAGAGGTCGAGTGCAAGGTGCGTCCCGGTCGGGAGCCGGTTGAGGGCGGCGATCGCGCCCGGGTCGGGCGACGAGGAGCCCACCGGCCAGACCAGGGTCATGCGAACCGCTCGGAAGCCGTCCTGCTCGGCGAGGCTTCCCTGGGCCGGCTCCTCGAGCCCGGCGCCGACGGTGAGCGGGGGCAACGTCGAGGCGGCTCGCAGGTCGACGGCGGCGACCATCCGGGGCCCGGGGTGCTTCTTCTTCCTGGGCTTCGGCGGGGGGGTGACACGAACGATCGGCAGCGCATCGACCGCCGAAGCGTTTCCGGCCCAGTCGGTCGCGTGGATCGCGACGGGATAGATCCCGGCGCGCGGGGGAAGCCGCCAGCTGACGGTGTGCCAGCCGCCCGCGACGCCGAACCTGCGCACTTCGCCCAGCGCGGAGATCCGCACCGTCGCGGGTTTCGAGATCCAGAAGGCGACGGCGCCCGGGCCGGCGTCGGCAAGCTTGAACGCGGGCCCTTCGGTATCGTAGGCTGCGAAGCGGGTGGCGGCGGTCGCGAACCGCGTGTCGCTCTTCGCGAGCCGTTGCAGGAGTTGGACGACGTATTCCTGGTAGTCGAGCGGAGAGGGATTGGCGGGGAGCGAGTAGTAGGTCCAGTAGCCGGTGTCGAACTCCGGCAGCGCTTTCGCTGCGGCGTTCCTCAACGCGTCTGCCAGCGCAGCAGCCTTCCGGTCGGACTCGGCGGCGGCGTAGTCGGCGACCGAGATCGCGGACTGGAGCTGCGCGTTGAGCACGATCAGGCGGCTGAAGCTGTAAAGCTTGATCCAGAGGCCGGCGCCGATCCGGCGGTCGAGCCGGCCGGGGATCGCGCGGTAGGCGGCGCGCGCGGCTGCGTTCAGCTGCGCCGCGTGGGCCGGGACGAGGGCGGCCGCCCGCGCGAACGCCTGGGCCGCAACCGCCTGCGCGAAGCCGGAAAGCCAGGGTGCCCTACCGCCGGCGTAGGCGAAGTAGTACTCCCAACCGGTACCGCCTCCGGCCTCGGGGACGCCGCGGGCGATTAGCGCCGCGGCGAGCCGGACCGTGGCCGAGGTGGCCTTGTCGGCGATGTCGGCATTAAGCGCCGAGAAGTTCGCCAGCGGATGTAGTTCGAAGCCACTCGCACCGAAGGAGCGATAGACAAGACCGTCCGCGTCGGTGATGTCGGTCCGTGCCCGGGGCGGGTCGCGCCTCGCATACCAGTTGTCGTTGGCGGCGAGCTGGCCGAAGACGGCGAGCGCGCGTGGCGCGGTGAGCTTCGGGGCGATCGCAGCGGCCTGGGCGAGCTGCGAGGAAAGCGGCCTGCTCCGCGCAGGCGGAAGGTGCCTGATCAGGAGCGCCGTCCGGTTGACCGTCGCGCGGTCGCGGTTCGCCTCTTCGGGGTCGATGTGCCCCAGGGCCTCCGCCCGTGCGATGGCCTTCAACACCGCCTTCTGAGCCGGCAACGCCGTTCGTGCAGAAACGGCGGCGGCGCCGGCAAGCGTGACGACGCCAATGGCACAGACCCCCAGCACCCCCTTCATCCGGGACGAAGGATGCCTGATTTCGCTACTGCAGGCCGATGCGCTTCGACGTCAGGCTGTCGAAGGCGCCGCTGGTCCCGCCCGCGCGCCGACCTGGCCCTCTACTGCTTCGATCCGGCTGGGCGCAGAACGAGAACGCCGGGGACGCTCTTCCCTGACGCGCTTAAGAGCGACGTGTCTCCGAGGATTCAGTCGACTGAGGGAGCACAGCGCGGGACGGGGACGCCGAGGTTGCGCACCGGCTGTTGGCTCCCCACGGGTGGCGGTTCGGGCTCGAGAAGACGCTTGCGGATCGCGAGCAGGTCGGGCTCGCAGGCGATCAGGCCATCGACCACGTCCGGGTCGAACTGCGAGCCGGCGCCCTTGCGGAGGCGTGTCAGCGCGGCGTCCCATCTGAGCGGACGCCGGTAGTGGCGCCTGTCGGTCATTGCGTCCAGGGCATCGGCGACGGCGAAGATGCGCGCTCCGATGGGTATGTCGGCTCCCGCGAGCCCGTCGGGATAACCGCTGCCGTCCCAGCGCTCATGGTGAGAGCGGACAACCCGCAGCCCCTCACCCTCGAGCAGTGGTACGCGCTTCAGAAGCTCCTCGCCGATCGCGGTATGCTGCTTCAGACACTGCCACTCGTCGCTCCTGAGCGAGCCGCGCTTGAGCAGCACAGCGTCGGAGACTCCGATGTTGCCGATGTCGTGGAGCAGGAAGCCCCACTCGAGGCTGGGCTCGTCGACGAGCGCGGGCGCGACCTCCACCGTAAGGCGCATCGCATACGCGGCGACACGTTGCGCGTGCGAGCTCGTCTCGAACCCGCGAACCTCGAGCGACGCGGCGAGTGCCGCGACCGTCTGGCGGTAAGCCGCGGCAAGGGACTCGTGGCGGCGCCGGCCGGCCTCGACAAGGCGTCGCAACTGCAGCGCGTGCTCGCCGGCAGCCTCGGGTGAGACGCCCGGGCCGAACGCACGGCCCAGCGGGGTGATCCCGAGCGTGACCTCGAGCAACATCAGCAGCTCGAGCGGATCGAACGGCTTGCGCATGAAGGCCGTCGCGCCGGCGGCAATCGCCTGTGCCCCCGTGCTTTCGGAGCCGCTGATCGCGATCACCGGAACACGCCACGTGAGGCGGCTTTCCCGGAGCCGCTGGCAGTAGAAGAGGCCGTCGATCCCGGGTAGCCCGATGTCGAGCACGATCGCATCCGGGACTCCTCCGGCGAGCAGCCGCTCAGCTTCGACGACGTGGTGGGCTTCGATCACCTCGAGCCCTTCCAGCTCGAGGGCTGTGCGAAGGAGTTCGCAAAGAGCGAGGTCGTCGTCGACGACCAGAATGCGTGGCTGTTTCATCGTACTCTCCCCAGGGTCGTTTCCCTACCTCCTTCATTCGTCAGAGGAGGCGCGCGGCTGAACTGAAACTCTCGGCAAACATGCGGGGGAGAGGCCTGAGAGCGGGGAGATCCTCCGCGGGAGAGCGCGCAGGATCGCTCGATCGAGGCACCCACGGCAGCCCGAAGAAGCCGGCTACTGAACGGTCAGGAGAGCCGTGGCAGAGTGCTTGAGGGTTCCGCTCGTTCCGGTGACGGTCAACGTTCGGGTGCCCCTGGCAGTGTTGTTCCTGGTCGAGATCGTGAGTGACGAGGTCGTCCCGTCGACCCGATCGTGCTCGGGCTCAAGGACGTCGACGCTCCGCCCGGAAGGCCGCTCACGCTCAGCCTCACCGAGCCGCCGAATCCGTTGAGGCGCGTGATCGTGACCGTATAGCCGACTTTGCCACCGTGCGTCACGGTCTGGCTCGCGGGCGTGACCGCGATGCTGAAGTCAGCTGCGGAGGTGACGGTGAAGAACGCGATTCCACGCAAGGGCCCGTATGTGCGGCGATCGATCAACGGAACCCCGGGTTCTGGGCCGACAACCTGGAACCCCGGGTTCTGGGCCGACAACCTTCAGTGGGAGTTTGAGCGTGCGGCGGGAGCCTGTCAACCCCTCGACGGGGGGGTGGTCGGCAGTCGGACGGCGAATGTGGTGCCCCGCCCGGAAGTGCTTTCGACGGAGATCGTACCGTTCATCGCCTCGATCAGCTCCCTGGCGATCGCCAGGCCGAGGCCGGTTCCGACAGTCCGGTTGGCGGCGTAGCGGCTGTAGAGGTAGAAGCGCTCGAACGCATGCGGAAGCTCTTCGGGGGTGAGCCCGGGGCCGGTGTCGGCGACCGTGAGGAGGCCCGGCTTCGCAGAGACGGTCACCGAACCGCCGGCGAGCGTCGTGCGGAGTGCGTTCTCGATCAGGTTCGAGAGCACCTGAAGCGCTCGGTCGGGGTCGGCGAGCGCCGGCGCCGCCCCATTCGTGTCGCCGAGAAGGGTCACTCCGACCCTGAGTGACTCGGCGCCGTGTCGACCAACCGCGTCGGCGACGAGCTGCGAGAGGTCGACGGGCTGCGGGGTGACGGTGAAGGAGCGCTGGTTCAGGCGGCCCAGGTCGAGCAGGTCGCGCACAAGGCGCTCGAGGCGCTTTGACTCCTGGACGACGATGCCGGCTGCACGCGGGACGGTCATCACTCCGTCCAGAAGCGCTTCGCCGTGACCGCGGATCGAAGCAAGCGGCGTCTTCAGCTCATGGCTAACCGACAGCAGGAACGAGCGCTCGGCGTCCTTCGCCCGGTCGAGGTCGTCGGCCATCCTGTTGAAGGCGGCGGCAAGGGCGGCGACCTCGGTCGAGCCCTGGAGCGGGAGCGGCCCGGGCCGCTCGCCCTGAGCGAGGGCAAGGCTCGCCTCTGCGACGCGCTCGATCGGGCGCGCGACGGCTCGGGCGAGCAGAAAGGCCGCGATCGCGGCGATCGCGGCGCCCACAGCCGCGGCGACCGCAAAGGCGATGGTGAACGGTCGTAGGTCGGAGGCCTCGAGCGTTGCCGACCGCAACAGTACAACCGCGTGGCTGCCCTCGGGGAGAGTGGCGTACAGGTAGCGGCGCCGGCCGACCGTGACCGAGCCCTGAGCGGGCCGGCCGGCCTCCAGGGCTGCGCTTCCCTCCGGCGGGAGCAGCAGCGCGGCCTGGGAGAGCGAGAGGATCGAAACTCGCTCCTCCTGGGTGGCGAAGAAGACTCCGAGGTTGGTCGGCGCGCTCTCCGAGCCGGCCGCCCGCTGTTGGGCTGCGATCACGGAGGCCTGCCGGGCGAGCGATTGGAGCGCCTGATGGCGGACGGAGTCGCGTACGAGGACGACGGCGAGGATCAAGGTGACGCCGACGGAGGCGACCACGGCGACCGCGATCGCCGCGAACTCGCGCGACCGGAGCGAGTTCACGGAGCGCTGGTCATGGCTGCACGGCCTTGTAGCCCGAGCCGCGCACGGTCCGGATCAGGTCCGGCCGGTGCAGCTTCCGCCGCAGCTGGGCGACGTGCACATCGACCGTCCGGGTTCCGCCTGCATACTCGTATCCCCAGACCCGCTCGAGCAGGGCATCCCGGGAGAGGACGACGCCGCGGTTCTGCATCAGGTAGGCGAGCAGGTCGAACTCCTTCGGCCGCAGCTCGACCGGATCTCCTGCGACGCCGACCTCACGTGCGCCTCGCCGCAGGACGACGTCGCCGAGGGTCAGCAGCTCTTCCCCGACATCGGGCTCGGACCGACGCAGCACCGCCTTCATCCGCGCGACGAGCTCCTGGGGCGAGAAGGGCTTGCCGACGTAGTCGTCCGCACCGGCCCCGAGCCCGGCAAGCCGATCGGCCTCCTCGTCGCGGGCCGTCAGCATCACGACCGGCACGTTCGAGTGCGAACGGATCCTGCGGCAGACTTCGAGCCCGTCCATGTCGGGAAGGTTCAGGTCGAGGACGACGAGCCGCACGGCGTCGGTCTCGATCCGGCGGAGCGCAGCCTCGCCCGATCCGACGGACTCGACGCGGAAGCCCTCCCGGGCGAGGTAGGCCTCGACGAGCGACGCCAGGCTCTCTTCATCCTCGACCAGCAGGACGGTTCCTGCCATGATCGGCTCTAGCCCGACCGGAGGAAGCGGAGGACGGTCACCGGTTTGCCGGGGATCCAGCTCGCCGCAAGCACGTAACCCGGCTCGACATCACCGAGGCCGGCCCGTCTCCCGTCGATGAATACCACGGTCCTGGAGTCGGTTGGAACGGTGAGAGTGGTGCCGTCGAGTTGCCTGACGACGACGGCCTTCGTCGAAACCGACTGCACGACCCCCTCGCCGCTCTGCATCCCGGAGACAGGCAGCGAGGATCTCAATCGCACCGGGCCGGCAGGGTAGCCGCCTCTGATGTGGCGGGCAAGTCCGGGCGGGGCGGTCAGCAGAGCAGCAGTCACACCGAGGAGCACCAGGCACGCCCCGTGTCGATTGACGATCCTTCCAGGCATACGGTTGCCTTCCATCTTTGTGGTCACCGGTTACCGGACCGTTCTCCGATCGTAAACGCGAAGTAAACGGAATCGTAGTGTTTCGGCTTTGAGACCAGGCAGCATCGCCGTCGCGCGCTCGCGGCTTACGTGAGAACGGAGTCGCTCAACCCCTGCTAAGCATCGGATCCCTGGTACACGTTCGGCCAGCAGGATCGGAGGGCGCCGGTTGAATCCTCCGTGGCGGCGCGCTCATCCGGCGACGAGATACAGCGTGCCGCCGCTCGTCGCAGCTATGCGCACGAGCCGGGGATCGTGCGCTGCGATTCGGCCTGCGGTCGAGTCCGGAGAGACCAGGACGTATGCCGCATGAGAGACAGCAGGGGCGCCGAGCGGCCTGCCCTCGAGCCAATCGATGTAGAGGCGCTGGTCGGCCGGCCGGAAGGCGTCGATCGGATCGCCAACCCACACGCGGCCGCCCGCGAGCGCGACCTGTCCGCCGAGTGTTCCCTCGGCGAGCACGGTCAGGCCGGTGGCGGCTGCGCGGCGGGCCAGACTGGTCGACCCGGGGTCGAGCGGGCCCCGCACGAGTGCCGCGGCGGCCCCGACGCCCAGCACGAACGCTGTCAGGGCGAGTAGACGTGTCTGGAGCTCCCTCAGGCGCAGTGAACGGGCGGCGGGGTAGGCCGCCAGGAAGAGGAACCATGGGCCTGTGCGCGCGATGTGGATCGTGGCGACCGCCAGCCCGACAAGTGCGACTCCCTCCCAAGGCCGGATCCGGATGCCGCGGGCCAGAGACAGCGCTATCAGGATCCCCGCAGTTGTAACGAGGATCAGGTCGAGTGTTCCCGTTCCAAGAGGCCTCCAGGCGCCGGCGCCCCGCCGTGCCATCTCGTTGTGGAACACGGACCAGTAGTAATGCGGCGTCTGCCAGAGTGCGGGGTTCGCGAACAGGGCGAGAGTGGCTGCCGCCAGTACCGAGGCGGCCAGCAGTGGCTCCCGGCGGCTGCGGGAGAAGATGAGGTAGCAGGCGAGGAGGCCCCATCCGGCAAGTACTTCGCCATGCAGGTTTCCCCAGACTGCGAGTAGCGGCACGCTCAGCCAGACACGGTCGCTCGGTGTACGCGCTTCGGACTCGAGCAGCGCAAGCAGCACGGGAAAGAGTGCAAGCGAAAAGAGTGAGACCCCGATCACGACGGTGATCGATAGCGAGCCGACGAGTACGAGCACAGGCAGGAGCAGTGTCGCCCCACCCGCCCCCTCTCGCCGAAGGCCCCAGGTGAGCGCCCCGAAGCCGATCGCCGCCGCAATCGCCTGTGCGACGGCTAGCCCTCGGATGCCGCCGAACGCGTGGTAGAGGGCCCAGAGGACAAGCTCGGCCCCGGCGGGTACGTTGTGCCAGCCGGAGCTAGGAGCGGTTGCGAATGGGATTGATTGCGGTAGGTCGCCGTGGACGATGCGCGCGCCGAGCGGCACCGTCCAGAGTACGTCGGCGCTGATCAGCCCCGCCGCTCCGACGAGCCCGCCGAGTGCGGCGACGGTCGCGGTCGTGGGGTCGGGGCATCGGAGTCTGCGCATTTCCATAGCCTTCCAGAGCCGCCGGGAGGCGGCTCTGGAAGGGGTGCTTTGCGTATGTCGACGACGACGAAGTCACGGCTGTCGCGAATGTGGCGCAACCTGCTCCACCGCCGCCGAAGAGGCGGGGGGCGAGCTTCGACCCCCGCCTCTTCGGCCTTACTTCAGCGAGACGGGGAACGAGACGAGCAGGCGCGTCGAGATGCCCGCCGTCAGCGGGTCGGTCGACTTGCGCGCCCGCATGAACATGACCATCAGTTGCTGCTTCCGCGAGGCCGGAAAGCCGGTCAGCTGGTTCATCGTCAGCACGACCGTGCCGTCGGCGGCGGTCGTCCCCTCGGGCGGGATCGTGTACTGGTTGTACGGCACCGCCGTCACGTAGACGAGCGCACCCTGGACCGGCCGGCCGCCGCACGCGGTGACCCGGGCGTGCACCTGGATGCTCGCCGTCGAGGGAGTGACGACGCCCGGCGTGATCGTCTGCTGGTCGATCTGCAGCCGCGCCGGCGGGCTCACGTCGGCGATCTGCATTGGCCCCGTGCCGCTCGGGCAGCCGGTCGGAGCGGGCGGAGGCGGCGGCATCGCCGCGATCACGGCGGAGGCCGCGGACGCCTGCTGGTTCGTCCCGTCGGTGTTCGTGCCGGTGACGGTGACGGTGAGCGTGTTGCCGACGTCGACGTGCTGGAGCACGTAGAAGGCGGAGGTCGCACCGCCGATCGCGGCGCAGTTCTTGCCGTTCGTGTCGCAGCGGCTCCACTGATAGGTGAAGGCGATCGGCGCCGTCCCGTTCCAGGTGCCGTTGCTCGTGGTCAGCGTCGAGCCCTCCTGGGCGGTGCCGGAGATCGCCGGCGCCGCGCTGTTGGACGGCTTGACAGTGATTGCAGCACTGCCGTTCCCGGTCGTTCCGAAGACCGCCCCGATCGCGATCGCCGTCAGGGCGAGCACGACCGCGATCGGCCAGCGGCGGCCTCTGAGCGTCATCCGTGTCATTTCGAAGCCCCCTTGCCTCGTTTCACAGCTCTTGTCGCCGGTATCCCTATCTGCCGCTCAAGAGCACGAGGTAATGGGCCTGTCAGCGTCGCGTTAAACCGTGGGGAAAGTCGAGGTGCGTGGCCGGGCGAATCGGGCTAAGCTCGGAAGTGGATGACGCTGAAGGCAGGCACGCTCGACTCATTCGCGAAGGGGGCGGCAGCGTGGCGATGATCCTGCGCCGGGTCGGTCGCTACGAGCTCCTGAAGGAGATCGGGCGGGGCGGCATGGCGACCGTGTACCTGGCGCGCCAGACCGACCTCGACCGGCACGTCGCGCTCAAGGAGCTCGCGGCGCTCCACGCCACCGACGAGGCGTTCGCCGAGCGCTTCCTGCGCGAGTCGCGCATGGCGGGCTCGCTCAGCCACCCGAACATCGTCACCGTCCACGACTACTTCGAGCACGAGGGCACCCCGTACATCTCGATGGAGTACGTCCAGCGCGGCTCGCTGCGCCCCTTCGTCGGCCGCCTGACGTTCGCCCAGGTCGGCGGCGTCCTCGAGGGCCTGCTCGCCGGGCTGCAGCACGCCGCGACCCGCGGGATCGTGCACCGCGACATGAAGCCGGAGAACGTGATGGTCACCGACGAGGGCGGGGTCAAGATCTCGGACTTCGGCATCGGCCGGGCCCTGAACCAGGCGAACGCCTCGAAGTTCCTGACCGCGACCGGCACCGCGATCGGGACGCCCGCCTACATGGCGCCCGAGCAGGCGATGGCCAAGGAGGTGGGCCCCTGGACCGACCTCTACTCGCTCGGGATCATGGCCTACGAGATGATCCTCGGCGAGGTTCCGTTCAGCGACTCGGACACGCCGATGTCGATGCTCGTCCGCCACGTGAGCGAGACGATCCCGCCGCCGCTCGCGGTTGATCCGTCGATCGACCCGCAGCTCAGCGAATGGCTCGTCCACCTGCTCCAGAAGGACCCCGCCGCGCGGCCGAGGGACGCCCAGGAGGCCTGGGACCGGCTCGAGGAGGTGATCATCCGGCTGCTCGGCCCGCGCTGGCGGCGCGAGGCGCGCCTGCTCGAGCACCCCGCCGACGAGAAGCCGGACGACGCGCGGCCGTTGACGCCGGCGCCGTTCTCCGAGGAGCGCGAGAAGGTCGAGGAGCCCGAGGCGCAGTACCTCACCTACCTGCCGCCGGGCTCGGCCCCGCCCGCGGCTCCGCCGCCCCCGGCCGAGGCCGCCCCCACGCCGGCTCCGGCTCCGGTGCCGGGACCGGCCGCCCCACCCGAGCCGCCGCCCGCCGCCGAGGAGCCCGAGGAGGCGGCCGCCGAGCTCGGCGACGATCTCTACCTCACCTTCGCGCCGGGCGCCGCCCCCCACGCCCCGACCCCGGCCGTCCCGCCGCCCGGGCCGCCCGCCCCGGAGGCTCCCGCCGAGCCCGTCGCTCCGCCCGAGCCGGTTGCCGAGGCCGCCCCGGAGCCGGTTGCTCCGCCCGAGCCGCCCGCCCCGGAGAGTCCTGCCGAGCCGGTCGCTTCGCCCGAGCCGGTTGCCGAGGTCGTGCCGGAGCCGGTTGCTCCGCCCGAGCCGCCTACCGCGGAGAGTCCCGCCGAGCCGGTTGCTCCGCCCGAGCCGGTGGCCGAGGTCGTGCCGGAGCCGGTCGCTCCGCCGGAGCCGGTGGCCGAGGTTCCGCCCGAGCCGGTCGCTCCGCCGGAGCCGGTTGCCGAGGTCGTGCCGGAGCCGGTAGCTCCGCCCGAGCCCGAGGTCGTGCCCCAGCCGGAGCCGGCGGCGGAGGTCGCGCCGGAGCCGGAGCAGGAGCCTGCCGCCGGGCCGGAGCCCGCCGTGGCGGGTGCAGCCGCAGCCGCGGCTGCGGCGGCCGCTGCAGCCGCCGTCGAGGGCGGTCCCGAGCCGCCGAAGGAGAAGCGCGGGCGCGGCCGGTTCAAGCGCCCGCAGATGCCGAAGATCCCGCCGCTGCCGGTCATCCCCCAGGTGCCGCAGGAGCTCCAGTCGGTGATGCCGGGAGTGTCGGAGGAGCTCGCCGAGGCAAACGCCGAGGTGGGCGCCCTCCCCGGTGCGGTTCCCCATCCGTCCGGCGCCGACCTGCTCGCCTCCGAGGCCCCCGGGGTCGCGGAAGCGGCCGCCGAGGCATCGGCGCTCGGCGGCGGCGCGCCGGGCGCACCGTCGCTCGGGCGGCCGAGTCGGAAGGGCGGTCCGGAACCCCAGGCCCCCGAAGCGACGCCGGAGGAGCCCGCCGTCGCCGGCGAAGGGGTCGCCGCTGCTGCTGCCGCTGCCGCCGGCGCCGCCGCGGCGGCGAGCGCCGCCGCTCCGCCGGCAGCCCCGCCGCCGTCGCCGCCCGCCGCGGCCCCGCCGCCCGCTCCCGAGCCGAGCGAGCCCGCACCGGGCGCCGGGGAGGGCGCTCCCCCGGCCGCGCCCGGCGGTCGCGAGCTCGCACCCGAGCTCCGGGCGACGATCCCGCCGGAGCGCACGCAGGAGCCGCTTCCGAGCAAGCCGAGCTTCGTCATCACCGACGCGCTGCGCAAGATCGAGCAGGAGACGGCCGACCCGACGATCAAGGGAAAGGTCAAGCCCCTCTGGATCGTCGTCGGGGTCGTCGTCCTCGGGGCGATCGCCGCCGCAGCCGTCGTCGTGCTCGGCGGCGGCTCGAAGAAGGCGGCACCTCCGCCCCCGCCGCCGGTGACCGCCCTGCCGGGCCCGCTGCAGCAGATGTCGCTCGCAGTCGACGGCACCCTGCTCTTCGTCGCCTCGCCCGCCGGGGCGATCGCGCGGCTCTCGCCGCAGCTGAAGACGGTCGCCGAGACGACCGACCCGGCCGGCGCCCGCGACGTCTCGGTCGCTCAGGCCAGGCTGTACGCGGTCGACGGCGAGAGCCTCACGGCGCTCGCGGCCCGGACGCTGAAGCCCGTCGGTTCCACGGGGCTCACCGGCGGCAAGGCCCTCGCCGGCGGGCAGAGCGACCCGCTCGCGATCGTCCAGTCGCTCGGGAAGACCGCCGGCCGGCTCTGCGTGCTGACGCCGGCGAGCGCGGTGCCGGGCCCGTGCGCGCCCCTCGCCTTCGACCCGACCGGGGTCGGCGTGAACGCCGGCTCCGGCATCTTCTACGTCGCCGACGGAGCGGCCGGGACGGTCGTGCCGTACGACAGCCACGGCGGGAAGCTCGCGGCCGGCGCGGCGATCGCGGTCGGGCCGAGCCCGGCCGGCGCCCCCGTCGCCTCCAGGCAGCGCCTCTACGTACCGGTCCGCGGCGGCGTCGCGGTCGTCGACCTCTCCTCGGGGAAGCTCTCGACCACGATCTCGCTGCCCGCCACGCCGACCTCGCTCTGGCTCGTGCCGGGAGCGAGCGGCCGGCTCTTCGCGACGCTCTACGGGAAGGATCAGGTCGCCGTGATCGACCCGGCGACACCCGCGGCGGCGCCGGCTCTCGTCTCGACCGGCAAGGGGCCCGTCGCAGTCGAGGGCGCCCTGACCGGCAAGGGCCCTGTCTACGTGGTGAACGCGCGGGACGACAGCGTCGCGAGCCTGAACGCGCAGACGGGCAAGGTGCTCGCCACGGCGAAGGTCTCGTCGCTCGGCGTCCGCTCTCCCGCGATCGAGGCTCTCGCGCCGGCGATCGCCGCCAGCGGCCGGACGGTGACGGTGAAGATCCCGTTCGGGACGGGCAGCCTCGCGGCCGCGGGGCTCGCCTCCCCGAGCGGCCGGATCACGGGCGGCAAGGAGACGATCGTGATCTCGCAGGGCGGGATCTCGAGCAGGAGCGGCGCGGCCAGGTCGGCCCACGGGGTCAGCGTGCGGGTCGTCGGGAGCCCGGGCCGCCTGACGGTCGTCTTCGGGGCCAGGCCGGGCGAGTTCGTCAGCCTCAGGCCGGCGCTCGGCCCCGGCGGGAACTCGGTGGTCTTCACGCTCGTCGCGAAGCCGCAGGCCCCGCCGAAGACGACCCCGGCGACGACGACCACGCCGCCGGCCACGACGACCACCCCGCCGCCGGTGACGACGACGACTCCGCCGCCGGTCACGACGACGACCCCGCCGCCGGTCACGACGACGACGCCGCCGCCGGTGACGACGACGACCCCGCCGCCGGTCACCACGACCACCCCGCCGCCGGTGACGACGACGACCCCGCCGCCGCCGCCGACGACCACGAAGCCGACGATCACCGTCGGCTGAGCAGCGCCGAAGCCCTGCGGGGCGGCGCTACCCGCTCCCGGTGGACGGGTCGCTCACCGCCGGGAGGATCTGCACCGTGCTGCCGGGTGGCGCAGGTGGCGTGTCGGCTGCCCCGAGCGCGCCGAAGACGCCGCTCTGGCCCGGATCGGCCGCCGGCGCGCCGGCCGGCGCCGGCGGGACGGCGGCGGGGTCGACCGGCACAGGCGGGGCGCCGCCCGAGGGCTCGGGCACGCCGCCGCCCGCGAGTCCCGTGACGTCTCGGCCGCCGGCGAACTGCTGCGCGTAGTACGGCTCGTCGAGGCTCGAGATCTTCACCACGTCCCCCGTGTGCGGGGCGTGCAGGAACTGGTCGTTGCCGACGTAGATCCCCTCGTGGTGGACGTAGCCGGTCGAGTCCTTGAAGAAGACGAGGTCGCCCGGCCGCAGCTGGTCCTTGGTCAGGGGGACGCCGACGTTGAACTGATCGGCCGCGACCCGCGGCAGGTGGATCCCGACCTGGCTGTAGGCGTACTCGGCGAGCCCGGAGCAGTCGAACCCGGTCTGCGGGGTGTCGCCTCCCCAGTGGTAGGCCGTCCCCATGTACTTCTCGGCGACGGCGAGTGCCTGGACCGCGGCGGGCGACCCGGCCGCCGCGGCTGCGCCCGCCCCGCCCGGCTCGAACGTTCCGGCGACCATCTGGCCGGCGCCGGCGCCGCCGCCGCTGCTGCCGGCGACCCCCGCGTTGCCCTGCTTGAGCAGGCTCTCCGCCTGGTCGAGGTGCAGCTGGTAGCGGCCCCGGTACTCGGCGGCGGGCTGCTCGACGTCGGCGACCCACTCGCCCCACTTGGCCGGATCGTTGCCGTAGCTCGCGTCGCCTCCGGCCAGCCGCTCCTTGCGGACGGCGAGGGCCTCGTTCAGGAACCACTTCAGCTGCAGCTCGGGATGGTTCGGGAAGCCGGCGTATTCGCCCTGGTTCCAGATGCTGGTCCGCATCTGGAAGAAGCCGAGCGAGTCGCGGTCGCCGTAGTTGTCGTTCTTCAGCCCGGACTCGACGAGCCCGGCCATCACCGGCAGCTCCGCGGGAAGGCCCATCTTGTGCGCCTGCCTGCCCATCCAGGCCGCGATCTGCTCCTGCGAGGCGTTGTCGCCCGGGTAGGCGTCGCTCGGGTCGGGCAGCCCGCCGGCGGTCGACGGGTCGAACGCTCCGGGGACGGACTCGACGGCGCCGGGGACGGATGCCCCCGCTCCGGGAGCGGGCTCCACCGCGCCGACCCCGCCGGCGCCGGCCTGGACATGGCCGGGGACCTCGAACTGCAGCGTCCCGTGGCCCCCGGAGGCCGCGGGCGTGACGCTCGCGAGGACGACGCTCTGGTGGCCGAGACCGGCCTGGGCCGGCTCCGGGACGTCCGGGGGCACCGCCGCGGGCGCCGGGAGATCGGGTGTCGGCGCGGGAGGCGCGGCCGCCGGGGCGGCCGCTGCCGGCTGAGGCTCCGGCGGCGTGACGGCCGCGGGCGGCGGGCCGGCCGCGGCGCCGGCGGCGGGAGTCGAGCCGCCGCCCGCAGGCGAGCTCTCCGCCGCGCTGGCATCGGTCGGGGACGGCGGGGCGTGCCCGGGCTCTCCGAAGACGATGTGGATCCGGTCGTCGTGGCCCGACCCGGTCGAGAAGCCCGTGCCGGCGATCGGCCACGGCGTGACGACCTGCGCGGGCCGCTGCCCGGGGCCGAGCGAGGACAGCTCGTCGGCCAGGTCGCGCGCGGCGATGTTCGAGGCCTCGACGCGGTGCCCGTCGACCGCGAGGATGTCGAGCGAGCCGCCGCCGCCGGTCTGGAGCGACCCGATCTGGATCCTGTGGCTCTTCGTCAGCTCCTCGAGCACCGACACCAGGCGGTGGTCCGCCCCGCCTGCGAGCAGCGCGGCGTGCGCGTCGGGCGACAGGGTCAGGTTCGGGTTCGCGAGCAGTTCCGCCGCTCCGGAGGGCTCGTGGACGTGGACGGGGTCCGGGGCGGACGGGACGTGCCAGGAGTCCACGACCTCGTGCGCGCTGCCGCCGCTCGCGTCCGCGAGCGGGTGATGCCCGACCGCCTGCAGCTTCGGGCTCGTGAGCGCGTGATCGACGACCCGGTGCGCATCCCCGGAGAGCTGGTTGCTCTCGTGAAGTTGCCGCAGCCCGCTCAGCCCGCCGGCGCCCTCAGAGGCGGCCGCCATGAACGCTCCGGCGAGGCTCGACCTCGACTCCCTGATCTCGAGCGTGTGGAGCGACTTGCCGCCGGCGCCGAATTCGCGGGCGAGGTCGGGCAGGTCGAAGTCCTCGCAGGCCTGGGCCGGGCTCTTGCGGAAGCGGGCCCGGAAGTCGGCGTCGGTGAGCAGGAGCTCGAGCAGCTCGGCCGCCCGCGTGCTCTCCTCAGGCGACTGCACCGTCCGCCCCTTCCGCGCGGTTGCTCCTGCGTGTCGCGTACGCCTTGAAGAAGACCGCAAGGATCGGTACGAACATGAGCACGTAGAAGGCGATCAGGACCGTCCAGACTACCCAGACCGGCGCGAGCGCCGTCAAGTACGAGTAGTAGCGCTGGGACATCACGATCGTGAACGCGGCGGTCGCGAGCGACCAGGCGAGCGCCGTGATCGAGTAGGTCGCGAGCACGCTCGCGTCGGCCTCGGCGGTCGGCTGGCCGCTGAGCCGCTCCGCGAGCCATGCCCGCGAGCGGTGGCGCAGTCCCGGCTCGCGCAGGACGTCGACCACGATGTGGTAGCCGTCACGGTCGAGCAGCGGGTTGAGGTTGAAGATCGCGCCCGTGTAGGCCGCGAGCGAGAGCTGGAAGAAGACGTCGCGGAGCGTGCCGGCGTGGACGAAGGCGGTCGCGAGCGCCGCCCCGCCGCCGATCGTCAGGTCGCTCACCGGGCCGGCGCCGCTGATCGCGATCCGCCGCCTGGCCGGCTCGAACCAGGCCTCGGAGGTGTCGACGTAGGCGTAGGGGAAGATCAGCATCAGCTTCAGCCCCGCCTTCGGCACCTTCCGGCCGAACGAGGCGACCGTGAGCCCGTGCGCGAACTCGTGGACGATCACGACGAGGAAGCGGCCGACCAGGAAGACGAGCCCGCCGAGCCCGACCCTGCTCGCGACGACGAACGGGGTGACGTGGTTGCCGGCGATCAAGTAGGCGAACGCGAGCAGGCCGGAGACGGCGACGGCGGCGACGGCGATCAGCGCCGGCCGCGTGAACAGGAGCCACCCGCCGGCCCTGTAGACACGCTCGAAGACCGGGCCGGCCCAGGTGAACGAGACCTGCCGGGTGCGGAAGGTCCGCCGCAGGATCCCTTTCGGCGCCGGAGCCTCCGCCTTCTCGACGCCCTCGAGCATCCCGCGCTCGCCGAGGTCGGCGAGCAGCGAGGCCAGCCGGCCCGGCCCGTCCGCGCCGAAGTGGGCGCCGGCCGCGACGATCAGGTCCGGGAGCGACGTCTCGCCGTCGATCAGCCCGAGCAGGTCGGCGTCGGCCGCCGTCATACGGACGAAGCGCCCTTCCGGGTCGCGGAGGATGAAGCGGAGGTCGCCCTCCTCGGCCTCGAGCCGCTTCAACGCCGAGCCCTTGCGCAGCCGCGGCCGCAGCAGCGGCCCGCTCTCCAGATCCTGTCCCGCGAGCGCGGCGGGCACCGCCCCGAAGACGACGGTGCGGCCGCTCGCCGTCTCGGCGCGCCGCGCCTCGACGCGAAGCTCGGCGTCGCCGACCCGGATCGAGGCGCCGTCCCGCAGGGGCGTGCGGCCGTCGACCTTGCGCCCGTCGACGAACGTCCCGTAGGTGGAGCCTGCGTCCTCGATGCCGGGCACGCCGCCGTCTGCGAGCACCCGGGCATGGTGTCGCGACACCGTCTGCTCGGCGAGCTGGATCGTGTTGTCGGGCCCGCGGCCGATCGTGACCGCCCCGGCGACGGGAAACCGCCTGCCGTCGCTTAGGACGAGCTCGAGCGCCGGCGGCTGCCGGCCGGGCACCGGGGCGCCGCAGACGCCGCAGACCTCGTCGTTGCGGGAGAGCTGGCGGCGGCAGCTGCGGCAGAGCATGTCACCCGAGCGGGACGGGCTGCCAGGCAGGGTTCTGCGCGTCCGCCGAGCGCAGGGTCGTCACCGTCCCGGAGGTGGCCGGCGAGACCCGGCTGATCGCCCCGGTCCCGGTCGAGCAGTCGTCCGCCTGCGTCACGGCGAGCTCCTTCGAGTCCGAGAGCCAGGAGACCTCGCAGGCGCGGATCGAGGGGACGACCGCCTTCGGCGTGCCGAGCTGGCCGTTCGACCACGACGCCAGGAAGATCCGGAAGAGCGAGAGGTTCGTCGCCCCCCAGTTCGCCACGATCGCGACCTGCGTCCCGTCGGGCGAGAAGGCCGCGTAGAGAACGCCCTCGCCGGGCCGCTTGCCGTGCAGCTTGTCCGTGACGAGACCCTGGAACGTCCAGTCCACCGGGCTGGCCGAGTCCGGCGTCGCGCTTGTGTAGAGCCCGAGCTCGGTCTGGTTCGGGTCGGTCGCGTCGACCGCGACGACGAGGATCGAGCGCCCGTCCGGCGACCAGGCGGGGCGGTCGACGCTCAGCTTCGGGTCGGTGATGCAGACCCCCTGATGCAGCGTCGAGCCGGTGCGGACGAAGCAGAGGTCGCCGTCGGTGCCGCCGGTCGAGGTCGGGGTGCGGCGGATGAACGCGATCACCTTCCCGTCGGGCGAGAAGGCAGGCCGGCGGTCGTCCGGCCCGGCGGTCATCCGGCGGGCCGAGCCCGAGCCCCTGGAGACGTCCGTCGTCCAGATCGCGCCCGCGTCGCTGCTCGGCCCGCGCCGGTAGGCGACGAGGCTGCCGCCGGGCTGCCAGGAGGGCTCCTCCTCGATCTGGGAGGTGGCGGCGATCGCCTTGACCGGGTTGCCGGTGCCGCCCCACATCTCGAGGACGTCCTTGCCGTCGCTGAAGGCGATCTCCGGGTAGCCGGCCGAGACGACGATCGTCACCTTCTCGCCGGACTTGACCGGGGCGTTCGCCGGCGGCGTCTGGCTGATCACCGTCCCCGCCTTCGCCACGTTGAACTCGCGGACGATCACCGGGACGGCGCCCTGCTTGGACAGGGCGGCCGCCGCCGCCGCCGCGCTCAGTCCGGCGACCACCGGAGCGGTCGTCGGCTTCGGCTTCGGGGGCGCCGGGACGTAGAGCTGCACCGGGACGTTCGCCTTGACCGTCTGGCCGGCGCTCGGGATCTGGGTGCTGATCACGACCTTGGCCGGGTTCTGGGTTGGCGCGAGCGTCGGCAGCTGGACCGAGAGGCCGGCGGCCCGGACCGCCGTCTCTGCCGCGGGCAGCGTCATGCCGACCACGTTCGGCACCTTGCGCAGCCCCGTCCCGACCGCGACGACGATCGCGACCTGCGTCCCCGTCCTCGCCGGCCTGCCCGCGCCGGGGATCTGCTCGATCACGGTGCCCGCCGGCTTCTTCGAGATCTTCTTCTGGAGCTGCGAGGAGAGCGCGAGGCCGCGCTGCTGGAGCAGGAGCGCCGCCTGCTGCTGGGTCTTCCCGAGCAGGTCGGGGATCAGCGGCTCGGCGACGCGGATCGTGACCATCGTGTTCTGCTTGACGTGCGCGCCGGGGAGCGGCAGCTGGCCGACGACGTGCCCCATCTTGATGCGCTTCGACGGCACCTCGGCCGGCGTGCCCGAGGCGAGCTTCAGGTGCGCCTTCTGGAGCAGGATCGCGGCGGCCGCCTGGCTCCGGCCCCTCAGGTTCGGCACCGTCGTCCTGTGGGGGATCAGCGTCCAGATCAGGACGGCGGCGGCGATCAGCGCGGGAACGACGATCGGGACCCAGTACGGGATCCACGGCTTCTGGCGGAAGACGCCGGTGAGCGGCCTGGCCGAGGAGGCGCCGGCCGCCGCTTTGGCGGTGATCTCGAAGCGGCGGTCGGTGCTGCGCCCGAAGATCAGCGGCTTCTTCGGCCTGACGATGAAGGTCGTGCCGTCGCGGCGGCCCGGGTCGGCGACGAAGCGCGACTTCTCGAAGTCGAACTTGCACGCGTTCTGGCTGTCGACTGCGGTGATTTCGGTGTCGATCGGCGCGTTCGCGAGGTTGCGGACCATGAGGGCGAACCCCGCCTTCCGCCGGCCGGTCACGAGCTCGGGTCGGAGCTCGCTCACGAGGTCCTCGTAGGGCGTGATCTGCACCTTGCCGCGCGTCGAGCCCGCCTGCTCGCCCTGGGCCTTCGAGATCGCGACGACCTCGATCTCCCAGATGCGCGCCTCGGCCTCGGCGCTCCGCGGCGGCGCGAAGTGGATCTGCACCTCCTGCTCGTACGTCCCGTTCGGCGCTCCGAACGGGACGAGGTACACCGCCGGCGGGGTCACGTTCCACCATTCGGCCGGCATCCCCTCGACCCGGATCTCGTAGTTGTCGACGATGCCGCTCTGGTTGCGGATCAGCGCGGGCAGCACGACGCGCCCGCCCGCCTCGACGACGAGCTTCTCCTCCGCGTCGGCCGACTCGGGGTAGGTGAGGGTGATCTGGACGGCTTCGGCCGTGAGGAGGCTCGGCACGCCCGAGGCGGGATCGGCCCGCGGGTCGCCGGCCCGGACGACGGGCATGTCCATCGTCCGCATCAGCTGGGCCGGCAGCTCCACGGGCGGGGGCGGGGGCGGAGGCGCGGCGGGCGGCGGCTCCGCCGCCGGTGCCGGGGGCGCGGGCGCTGCCGGGGGCGGGGGCGCCGCAGCGGCCGCCGCCCCGCCGAGGACGGGAGGCGCCCCGGCCGGCGGTTCCTGCACCGGCGCGGGAGGCGGCGGCGCCGGCTCGGGCGGCTTGACGGCCGGCTGGATCCGGGTCGGGTCCCAGCGCAGGTAGGTCCCGCAGTTGACGCAGAAGTCGACGTCCTCGTTCTCGTGCGCGCACTTGGGGCAGGCGCTCACGACCGCACCCGTGTCAGGCCGGGAGGATGGGAACGGCTGCCGGTCGAGGTGATGTGGGCGCGGCGAACGCCGGCGAGGCTCACGACGGCGGCTCCTGCGGCGGCGCCGCCGGCGGCGGCGAGGCCGGCGGCTTCCGCGCGGCCGGCGCCTTGACGCGCAGCCGGTAGGTGACGTGCACGGGCTTCGTCTGCTCGATCACGCGCGCGATCGCGAGCTGCTTCGTCTCGTGGATCGGGGTGTCGCAGTAGACGACGAAGCTCGCCTTCTCGGCCTTCGCCGCGGGCTTCGGGGCGGTCGACCAGCTGACCCCGCCGGCGTCCTCGACCCTGAGCGGCAGGTCGGGGAAGGCGATCGCGAGCGCGAGCTCGAGGCCCTTCTTCGTCCCGCGGCGGCGGCTCAGCTCGCCCTCGGCGCTGATCGCCTCGCGGAGGCGCTCGTCGGGCCAGGACTCGTCGATCGCGAGCCCGAGCCACGCCGCGAGCAGCTCGAGCACGTCGCGCGGCGCGAGCGAGTGGTGGAAGTAGCGGTGGAGCACGTCGAGGGTGGCGACGATCGGATCGAGCGTCTCCTCGAGCGCGCCCAGGAAGCGGAGACCGAAGTCGCCGTCCTGGTAGATGCCGGGGACGTTCCTGCGCAGGTACTCCCGCTGCGAGACGACCGCCGGCGCGCCCGTGCTCGAGACGCGCGCCCGCAGCTTCGCCGTGTTGAAGCCGCGGCGCGTCGCCAGGCTCGTCTTCGCGAACGTCGTCCCGTGCGTCGTCGACAAGGCCGCCTCAGAGCTCCGGGCGCTCGGCCTTGATGATGTGCGTCCCGGACGCGATCACCTCATCCTCGCCGATCTCGATGTAGCTGCCGGCGGGCTTCGGCTCCTGCTTGCCCGTTGCCAGGTCGGTCTCGTACACCCGGAGGATCTTGATGAACTCGACCCCCTCGATGCTCCGGACGACGCCGTAGAGCTCCCCCTGGTTGAGCGCCCGCCCGAACTCCCAGCCCTCGCCCAGCCCGTCCACCGAGCCGCCGACGAGCGGGTTCAGGTAGGTGTAGAGGGCGTAGGAGACGTCCTCCTCGACGCGCTCGAGGTCGGCGCTCGCCGAGGCCTGGAGGTTGACCACGACGCTGACCCCGCGCAGCTTGACCGGCGTCAGCTCGATCGTCGTCCCGATCAGCCGCCGCTCGTCGAGGTACTCGCCGACCTCGGAGAGCAGGCTCTCGTCGGGCGAGAGCTCCTCGAGGCTGAGCCGGCGGTCGGCTGGGCTGACGACCGGCAGGATGTGCACGCGGACGACGCCGTCCTCGCCGGGAGGGACGCAGACCGCCCGGGCCACCCGCGGGGTCGCCTCGCCGCAGAGGAACTCGAAGTCCTCGGCCGTGACGGCGCGGTAGCGGGTGCGGATCTCCATCGCCGCCCGGGTGCGGGCGCTCTCGAGCGACTCGGGATCGACGCCCCCGAGCGCAGGCGTCAGGTTCGTGACCGTCGCGACGCCGGGGATCGCGCCCTTGAGCACGGTCAGCATGCCCGGGGCGACATTCCCCTGCCGGCCGCCGCCGTGCCGGTAGCGGTTGAACCGCAGGGTGGCGCCCTTCTTCGGCACGGCGCCGTACTGGCGCCAGCTTCCGTCCGGGGTGCGGATCGCCGGGCCGAGCTCGATCTGGCCGCTGGCGAGGTCGAGGACGTAGTGGCGGTCGGCCGGCCTGCTCTCGACGAACGACTCCTTCAGCTCCCACCGCTCCCAGGTGCCGGTCTCGGGGTCGAGCACCTCGAGGAACTCGTCGGGCGTCGTCTCGAGGACCGGGTAGTAGTGCAGCTCGAAGACCTGGCCCGGGGTGCCGTCGCTCGCACCGAGGATCTCCTCCAGCTCGCGGGCCGAGTGCGAGGCCGGGATCACCGCCCCGATCGGGGCGGCGGTGATCGAATGGATCTCGGGCGGGTGGGAGTAGGCGATGCCGGTCTCCCCCGACCGGGTCTTGGAGTCGAGCCGGCAGCAGACCCAGTAGCCGCGGTGGCCGGCGATCGGAACGGCGCTGTGGCGGGCCGGGAGCTGGACAGTGACCTTCCCGGCGCCGTAGTTGAAGCCGCCGGTCAGGTCCTCGATCACCTCGGCCTCGAGCCAGCCGGTCTCCTCCTCGGCGCAGGAGACCTCCCAGCGAAGCGGGGGGTCCTCCGGGTCGACGCCGGCGCCGCGCGCCTGCGAGCAGTCGACGTCGACCTCGATCAGCATGTTCGCGAGCGAGGTGTCGAAGCCGATGTAGAGCGCGTCGCCCGGCTTCGGCGGGGTGCCGAAGGCGAGCTGGTCCGGCCCCTTAGGCCGCGCGACGCCGCTCGCCACCCCGACGTCCTTGACCGCTCCGCCGCGCTTGACCGCGTAGGCGACCGGGCGCGCCGGCGGGATCGTGAAGTCCTCGGAGGTCTGGAAGATGACCGCCTCCTCGCTCGCGGTGCGAACGGTCCCGACCTCGGTCTCGCCCGCCGGGATCGTCACCGGCTCGGTCGGCGGCGCCGAGAGGCGGAAGCGCAGGCTCGTCGTCGCCGCGTTCGGCGGCGCGATCTGGATCCCGAGCAGCTCGAGCAGCGTCACGTGGAGCTTCTCGGGAACCCGGTTGAGGCGGTAGATGATCGTCTCGGTCAGCCAGGCGAACAGCTCGACGAGCGTGATCCCGGGGTCGGAGACGTTGTGCTCCGTCCACTCCGGGCACCGCTGGCTGATCCGCAGCCGGGCCTCGTTGACGAGCTCCTGGAAGCTGCGGTCGTCGAGCGTGATCTCGGGGATCCTCATTCCGGCTCCGAGGGGATCAGGTAGAAGGGATAGACGAGGTTGCGTATGTCGTTGGTCGCCCGCAGCGCGTAGGTGATCTCGATCATCAGGATCCCCTGGTCGACGCGCGAGATGTCGGGCTCGATCTCGATCACCTCGATCCGGGGCTCCCAGCGGTCGAGGGCGTCGCGGATCTCGTACTCGACCTTGGCCAGGGTCGAGGCGTCGATCGAGCCGAAGACGTGGTTGTGGATGCCGCAGCCGAACTCGGGGCGCATCGGGCGCTCGCCCGGGGCGGTGCCGAGGATCACGTCGATCGCCTCCTGCACGTCGTGCTCGCCCGTGCTGAGGGCGAGCCCGCCCTGGCGGTCGACGCGCAGGGGGAACGAGACTCCGGTGCCGATGATGTCCGACAGCTCTCTCTCCTTCTATCCGAGCATGATCTGGGATCCCGAGACCTGGACCGTCCCGGTCGAGCTCAGGTCGATCTTCGCCATTCCGCACTTGAGGGTGAGCTCGGTCTCGGCCTCGATCGTGACGGTCGTCCCGGCCTTGATCGTGACCGCCTGGCTGCCCTCGACGTGCATCTCGTCCTGCGACTTCTGCGAGACCTTGCCGGTCGTCTCGAGCGTGTAGTCCTTGTCGGTCTTGATCGTGATCGCGTCCTTGGAGTGGATCTGGATCTTCTGGTCGCTCTGCAGGGAGAACGACCCGTCGGTCAGCACGAGGTCGTCCCCCGGCTTGGCGTGGCCGTTCCAGAGCGAGCCGAGGACGTAGGGGTGCTGGACGTCGTCGTGCTCGAAGCCGATCACGACCTCGTCGCCGACCTGGGGCATCATCAGCAGGCCGCGCGCGTTGCCCGCGTTCGGAGAGGCGATGCGCGCCCACCAGCTCTCCGTGCCCTCGCCGAGAGCCGGGTACTGCACGCGCACGCGCCCCAGCTTGTCGGGGTCGTCGTTGTTCGTGACCATCCCGATCACGACCGAGTTGCCCCAGCCGCGCTTCCCCTTCGGCGTCATCAGGTCGACGAGGCTGCGGGGCGAGCGGCCGGAGGTGGCGAAGTGCGTCTTGTAGCCGTGCGCCCCCTGGAAGAGGTGCGTGCACGACGAGACGGCGTAGGTGCCGCCGAACTTCGTGCCGATGCCCTCGATCTTCACCTTCGAGCCCGCCTTGATCAGCGGGTTGCCCTTGCAGTCCCCCTCGGCCTCGAGGTAGGCGCTGCCGAGGTGCGCCGCGTAGCTCTTCGCGAGGTCGCTCGCCTCCTGCTGGGACATCACCGGCCGGTCGGCGACGACCATCGTGCCGCCGTTCAACGCCCCGGCCGCCTGCGCGCGCGAGA
The DNA here is from genome assembly GCA_963796625.1 of uncultured Actinomycetes bacterium. Classification (GTDB taxonomy): domain Bacteria; phylum Actinomycetota; class Thermoleophilia; order Gaiellales; family Gaiellaceae; genus PALSA-600. Next base: position 72,063 of record CAWCME010000001.1, on the reverse strand, counting down.
TCCCGATCTGGGAGACCGGCTCGACGACCTGCTCGGTCGCCTCGAACGGCTGGGTCTGGGCCGGATTGCGGGCGCGCACGGTCACCTGGTCGACCTGCTGGACGGCGGTGACGCGCGGCTTGAAGGCCGTCAGGTCCTCGCCCCAGCGGAGCGTGATCTCCTGGGTGCCGCTCGGCGGGCCGGCCTTGCGGAAGTTGAGCTTGTGGTCGATCACGAGCACCTCGAAGTCGATGCGGCCGGCGAGCCGCCAGAGGAACTCCCAGTCGGTCTCGTTGTTCTGCTGGATGAAGTCGTACGCGGCGCCGCTCGCGTCGATCGTCCCCTCGCCGATGCCGGCGTTCCGGCCGACCTTGCGCGCGATGTCCGCGGCGGTCATGTTCTGGTAGGTCTCGGCGCGCCTGGTCTGGTGGAGGAGGTGCGACCCGTCGTAGGCGCGGACGCCGAGGATCGTCCCCGAGGCGCCGAACTCCGGCTCGAGCGAGACGACCATCCCCTTGAAGACGCTCGTCAGCGAGGTGGCGTCGATCGCGGCGAGCAGCACCTCGATCTGGCTTCCGATCTCGAGCGGGAAGCTGTCGACGTGCTCCAGGGCCGGGTCGGTGAACCGCAGCAGGCACGCGTCGGGGAGGCGCAGGCTCTCCTGGATCCTCGCCTCGATCAGGCTGTTGCCGAACGCCGGGTCGAGCTGCTGCCCGTTCACCCGGATCTCCGCGCCCGCGATCCCCGTCATTCCTCGACCCTCGGGATCGAGAGGACCGAGCCGCGCTTCAGGTGCAGCGGGTCGTCGATCCCGTTCTCCTGCGCGATCGCCCGCCAGCGCGTCGGGTCGCGGTAGTGCTCGAAGGCGATCGAGGCGAGGCTGTCGCCGTCGCGGACCGTGTGCGAGCCGAGCCCCGGGGTCGCCCGGGTCGTCGGGTTCGTCCGTCGCCCCGTGCCGCGCGTGCTCGAGCTGTCCATCGCCGGCTCGGCCTGGACGAGGGAGACCCGCGCCTGCGCGCGCACCGGGGTGCCGTTGCTCGCAAAGAGCGTGAACTGCACCGTCAGGTTGTCGCAGACCGCCTTGAAGGGGGTGTTCGTGCCCCAGTTGAACGTGACCGTCGGCGGCCGGCCGCTGTTCTTCCCGTGCGCCCCGCCGAGCGAGGGCTGGACCTCCATCATCTTCAGCAGCCGCCTGGCGACCCCGGCCACGTCGAGCGGCGGATTGGTGTCCGTCGAGTCGAAGAGCAGCTCGAGGTTCAGCTTGCGAGGCTGGCCGCCGCCGAACTGGGCCGTCGGCAGCGCGGTGCCGACGACGGGCTTGGTGTTCCAGGTGTTCACCTTCGTGATCGAGAACTCCTTGGGGTTGAACCAGCAGTCGAGCGGGCCGGGGTCCCCCTCGATCTGGAGGTTGGCGCGTTCGAATCCCGTGATTGGCGAGAGCGGCATCCGTCGTCTCCTCAGCTCTGCGGCATCAGGCCCTGGTGGGCGATCTCGAGGGTCTCGGTGGCGACGTTGGTCGACTTGGCGTTGAACGACGGGCCCTGCCACTTGACCGGGAACGCGCTCGCGAAGGCCCAGCTCCGCACGGGCTTGCCGTCGTCGCCGAGCAGGCTGATCGTGACGTCGACCCGCTTCTCGCGGTCCTGGCTCGGGTCGAGGAACCACTTGATCAGCGCGTCCTCGTAGGTGACGCCCCGCTTGAGCACCAGGTTCGGGTACTTGAGGCCGCCCCGGAACTTGTGCACGAACCGCATCTCGCCCCCCTCCTGGTACTCGAAGATGTCGTACTCGACGCTGAGCCCACTGCACTCCGCGAACTGGCCGATCAACCCGGCGCCGATCTTGACCAGGAAGCGGAGCTCGCCGACCGGGTCGGGCAGGCTGCTGCCGCTCCCCTGGGCGGTGGCGCGGTCGCCGGGCTTCGGCGGCGAGTCTGTCTCGATCATGGACATGGTCTCTCCTTTCCGCTACGGCAGGTCGCCGAGCAGGTCGCCCATCCGTTCCCTGTCGGCCAGAAGCTCGCGGCGGAGCTTCTCGATCACCTTCTCGTAGATCTCGTCGATGTCCCCGCCGCCGGCCGGCGGGTGAGCCGGGGCCGGCGCCGGCGAGGCCGCCGGCGGAGTCCGGCTCGCGTCGGACTGGCTCTCCGCCGCGTCGTCGCTTGCCCGGGAGAGCATGCTCGGCACCGCCGCGGCGGCGAGGCCGGCGGGCTGCGGGAAGATCACGGTCTCGACCCCGGGCTCCTCGCTGAGGAGCGTCGCGCCGGTTGCCGCCGCGAGGCGCGCGCCGCTCGTGAACGACGGCCGGAGGGCGTCGGGGGCGGGCGCCGCGGCAGCGCGGGCGAGGGCCCGGCCGGCGGAGCGCGCCGGTGCCGGGGCGAGGCGAAGCGCCGGGCGGTCGGGCGGCACATCGACGGCGGCGGCCGGCAGGGCGGCCTCGTCGTGGTGCTGCTGCTGCGGCTCCGCGAGGCCGGTCGCGGCGGGTGCCGGGGCCGGCGAGCCGCGGCCGGCCGGCGTGGCCGGCGTCTCCGCCCTGCCCGTCGCCTCCCGCAGGCGCTGGAGGAGCCCCGGGGCGGGGCGCCCGGCCGGCGCTGCGGGCGGCTCGCCCGGTCCGGCCTGCGGGCCCCCGGGCCCTGGCCGCTGCGACAACGGGCCCGCCCCCGAACGCCGCTCGGCGCCGACCCGGAGAATTCTCGCCGGGGCTCCCGGGTCGACCGGCGTCGAGGGGATCGACGGCGCGGCCGGCGCAGCGGGGGGCAGGCCCCGGGGCGCTGCCGCCGCGGGCGGTGGAGGCGCCGGAGCCGCGGGAGGCCGTGCGGCGACGCGCATCAGGGACGCGGTCGGCCGCTCCTCCTGCGCCGGAGCGGGGGCAGGCTCGCCCGGGCGGCCGGGCCCGGCTGCCGTGCGAGGGGCCTCCCCGGCGCCGGCCGGGGTCGGGGCATCGCCGGTCGGCGGCGCGCCGGCCCTGTCGGGAGCCGGCGCGGGCGGGAGCAAGGCGGCAGGCGGCAGCGGTTCCTCGCCGTCTGCCGGCGCGGGCTCCCCGAGCGGGACGGGCTCGCGCCGCGGCGCGTCCCCTGCCGGTTGGCCGGCGGTGCCCTCCTCGTTCGCAGTGGCCGGCGTTTGCGCGGCTGCCGGCGAAGGCTCGCTCGTCTCGAGAGTCGGCGGCGCGGGCGCGGGACCAGGCGCTGCCGGCTCCCGGGCGACGGTGCGCCCGGGCGCGGTCGGCGGCGGCGCCTGCTCCGGCGTGACCGGGGGCCCGGATGCTGCTGCCTGCGGCTGCGCCGCCTCCCGCGTCACGGCGGGCTCGGGCGCCGCTTCGCCGGACTGCGCGCGGCGGCGTCCGAGCAGCCCGCGCGGTGCCGGCCGAGAGGGGGCGGCGATCTCCGCCGGCGGCACGGCGGCCTCGACGACGGCCGGGGCGGCCGGCCGCTGCTCGGGCGCGGCCGCGGGCTCGGGCGCGGATGGTGCCGCTTCGGGCACCGGCTCGCCCTCGTGGCTCTGCGGCGGCTTCCGGCCGAGGACGGCGTCGACGGCACGGCGCAGGAGGCTGCGCGGAGGCGGCGGCGCCGCCGGCGTGGAAGGTGGCTGCGGGGGAGGCGTCGCGGTTCCGGCCGGGGCCGCGAGGTCGAGCGGGGCGGCGCCTTCCACGAGGCGGAGCGGCTGCAAGGGTGCCCGCGCCTGCGCCTCCGGACGGGGGCTCGGAACGAGGCGGGCGCGCCGCAGCGGAGCCTCCTCGCGGCCGGGGTCGGACGCCGATGCTCCCGGCAGCAGGTCCCTCCCGGCGGGCGGCGGGGTATCTCGGGTGGAGGCCGGCACGGGCCCGGGCGTGATCGGCTCGGCGGGAACGCGTGCGATCGTGGCGGGCTCGGCGCCTGCCGCCGTCGCGGCGGCCGGCCCCGCTCCGCCCGGTTTCGCCGCGTCCCGCTCGACAGTGACCGGCTCGACCGGGACGGGCTCGACCCGGACCGGCCCGGCTGCGTCAGGCTCGGATGCCTCCGGCCCGGGGGCGACCGGCCTCGCGGGGACGGGCCTGGCGGCAACCGGTCCTGTCGCGCCCGGCTCGCCGGCGGCCGTCCTGGTCACGACCGGCCTGGCGGCGACGGGCTCGACCGGGAACGGCCGGGCCGCGTCCGGGTCGGGAACGGCGGGCTCGGGGGCGCGAGGCTCGGCCGCGGGCGGCCCGGCTCGGCCGGCCGGGGAAGGCGGCGGCCCGGGCGCCTCGGGCTGGGGGTGCCGGGGCTCGAGCGGGCGCCGGGAGAGCCTGAACGACTGCGAGACCTCCTCGACCTGTCCGCGCAAGACGGGCTGTGAGCGCCGGGCCGCCTCCGCCTCGGCGGCCTGCGCCTCGCGCTCGTCCCGCTCCTCGAGGAAGGAGGGGCGACCCGAGGTCAGGTTCGCGAGCGCCGCCTCGCCGGCGATCGGGATACCCTCGGGCCGCCCGTCGCCGAAGATCCAGCGGGCGGCGAAGTCGCTCATCCCGGGCGGCAGCGGCACAGCCGGCTCGGGTGCCGCCGCGACCTTGATCGAGCGGCCGCGGGCGAGCCGCGTCGTCGACTCGACGATCTTCTCGGGCCGGTGGGCCGCCGCGACGGACTGCGCGAGCCGTAGCCCGCCGGCCCGTACCGGCGCCGCCCGCCGTGCGAGCACCCGCCGGCCGATCAGCCTGAGGCCCGGCGCCACCGGTCAGTACCCCCCGTGGAGGCGGCCGTGGATCGCGTCGGCCTCCTCGATGAAGCGACGCCGGTCCGGATGCTCGAGGTCGAGGATCTCCTCGAGCGGCCAGTGGAAGTGGTAGGCAAGCTCGGCCGCCTCCGCGAACAGCTCCTGCGGAGACGGCCGCTTCATTCCCCCAGGCGCCTGTCCTCGACTTCTGTCAGATCGACCTCGAACGACTCCGAGCAGGCGGGGCAGGTAACGGCTCCGACCGCCTCGCCGTCGGTGTTGAGCCGTTCGTAGAGGCGCTGCAGATGGTCGAAATCGGCGGCGAACAGGTTCTCCACCAGGTCGGGTGTCACCTCGGTCACGTCCCCGATCCGGGTGACGACGCGCGAGAGCAGGAGCACCGTCAGGTACGCCTCGTTCTGGCGCACCTCGGCGGAGCGGAGCGGCTCGATCTCGTCGCGCGCCGTGGCCAGGCGCATTGCGCCTTCACGGTGAACGGTGCCCGCCGCGTCGACGTAGCCGCGCGGGAGCGTGAACGGGAATTCGGTTCTCATTGCGACCCCTTCCTGATGGATCCCGGCCTACATGCGCTCGAACCCTTCGTGGCAGATGTGGAGCTCTTCGAGCGCCACGTTGTTGGTCGATGCGTCGAGGGTCGCGCCGACGTACTTGATCGGCCATCCCTGCTTGAACTGGTATGTGGCGATCGCCGACCCGTCGATGTCGAGCAGCTCGATCTTGCCGTCGACACGGGCCTTGTCGGCGCCCTGGGTGATGACCGTGTCACGCCACTTCCAGATGTCCAGGCTCTCGTCGACGCCGCGCTTGAGCGTGATGTTCGACCACTTGAGCCCGGCCGCGACCTTGCGGGTGAACGGACGGCCGTTCTGGTCGACCGACTTGTGCTCGAGGACCTCCGTCTCCGAGTCGAAGCCGGAGGCCTCCTTGAACACTCCACAGGCCTCGTTGCCGCCGAGCGTCAAACGGAAGTACGACGCCGGGCGGGGTTGTTGCATCGGCATTTTGCTGACCTCCTCTCGTTCGAATCGGTTATGAGACTTCTGCCGCGCCGGCGGTGAACTGGCTGATCCGGAAGATCACGAACTCGGCGGGCTTCACGGGGCTGATCCCGATCTCGATCACGACCTGTCCGGCCTCGATCACGTCGGGCGGGTTGGTCTCGGCGTCGCACTTGACGAAGAACGCCTCGGACGGGGTGGCCCCGAAGAGCGCCCCCTGGCGCCAGGTGCGGTTGAGGAAGTTCCCGGCAGAGATCCTCAGCGAGCTCCAGAGACGCTGGTCGTTCGGCTCGAACACCGCCCACTGCGTCCCTTCCATGATCGACTCGGAGATGTAATTGAACAGCCGGCGGACGTTGACGTAGCGCCACTCGGGATCGCTCGAGAGCGTGCGGGCGCCCCAGATGCGGATGCCGCGGCCCGGGAAGGCACGGATGCAGTTGATCCCGCGCTGGTTCAGTCCGCCCTGCTCCTCGCCCGTGACCTGGAAGGCGACGCCGTTGACGCCGAGCGTGACCTCGTTCGCGGGGGCCTTGTGGACGCCGCGGGTGCTGTCGGTGCGCGCCCAGACGCCGGCGACGTGGCCGGACGGGGGAACGAGCAGCGGCCGCTTCGAGATCGGGTCCATCACCTCGAGCCACGGGTAGTAGAGGGTCGCGAACTTCGAGTCGTAGCCGGCGGCGTTCATCCGCCAGTCGAGCACGTCCTGCGGGGCCATCGAGGGAGGCGAGTCCAGGATCGCCATCCGGTCGCCCATGTTCTCGCAGTGGGCGATCATCTTCCCCTGCAGGTCGCGCAGCGCGGTGTCGTCCCCGTTCTTGGCGAACGCCATCACGTCCGGGCAGATGACCATCGTCACCTCGTCGACGGCGGCCAGGCTGCCCATACCCTCGCGCCTGGCGACGTCCCCCTCGAAGTTCTGCGGCGTGAGCGCCTCGCCGGACTGCTTCGGCATGGCGAGCGTGTACTTGCCGGGAGCGAGCGCGACGTCGGGCAGGCTGGCACCCGTCTCCTCGATCTTGATCAGCTTCGAGGCCGCGTTGACCTTGGTCATGATGTAGTTGCGGCCCTTCTTGACGCTGAGACCGTCGTACTCCTCGGTCTCGGAGCCGGCGGAAACGGTCAGCTTGTAGCTCTGCGGGGCGTCGTCGCCGCCGCCCTCGGCGGGCGCCTCGGCGGTCAGCTCGAGCTTGATGTCGCCGTCGGCGCCGTCGAGCGCCACGGCCCGGAACGCCTCGAGGGACGGGTCGCCGGCCGCGGCCAGCGCGGCCATGCGGACGCCGCCGTCGCTGCTTCCGACCCGCACGATCCAGCAGAGCCCGCCGCCGTTCTGGAAGAACCCGTAGATCGAGTGCGCGAGGTAGGCGCCCTCCATGAAGGGGCCGTTCTCCGGGTTCTGCTGGTCGCCGAAGATCGTCGCGAACTGCGTCCAGTTCGAGATCCGCGTCGGCCGGTTGACCGGCCCGCCCGGCGCGAGGCCGACGAACGCGGCGATCGACGTGCCCACCCCCTCGATCGGCTTGTTCGCCGAGGGGACCTCCTCGACGTACACGCCTGGGGTCAAATAACTTGTCGCCATCTCACTCCCTTCTCTCTGTCGATCAACCGGTACCGGTACGTAGCTCCCGAAGCAGGGCATCGGAAGCGGAAGCGGGAATCCGTCTCGGTGCGGAGCTCCCCGGGTCGAACACCTGCATCTCGGACTCGTCGCGCGGCCACAGGATCAGCTTCGCCCCGGGCGCCGCGTCGCGGACACGGTCGCCGAGATCGTCCGTGCCGTCGAGCTCGAAGCCGAGGACGATCGCGTCGGGCTGGAGGGCCCGGGCCCGTTCGACGAGCGCGTCGGGCTTGTCGTCCTCGCCGACGACCTCGAGCCCGCCGTCCTCGAGCACCCGGGTCATCCCGAGCGTCGCGACCGGTCCCAGGTTGCCGAGCAGCGCTCGCGTCGACATCACTCCAGGAGGGCCCACCGGGACATCCCGCGAACTCTCTGGACACCGCCCCGGCTCCGCCAGAAGACGCCGGGCAGTGATTGGGGCAGCGCTCGTGCCCTCTCACCCGGCCGGCCGGCGGCGGGCCGGCGCAGCCTTCGGCTGCGAGAGCGAGATCTCGACGCCGTCGCCCGGCACGATCAGCTCCCCCTCGGCCTCCTCGCCGCCCGGTCCCCTCGCCTTGACCGTGTACGTCCCGGGCCGGATGCGCTCGAAGCGGAAGTGCCCGTCGGCGTCGGTGACCGCGAGCTGCCCGGTCTCGACCATGTGCACCCACGCGTTCCTGACCGGCTCGTCGTCGCCCTCGACGACGATGCCGCCGCTGCGGTGCAGCTCGAGCATCGTCCCCGCCCGGGCCTCGCCGTCGAAGAGGCGCATCGTCACCGTGCGCGCCTCGGGGCCGCGCTCGAGCACCGTCCCCGGCTCGCACGAGAGCGTGACCACGTAGTTGAACGACGCCTTGTACTGACCGCCGACCGCCGTCCAGAAGTCGGAGGCGTCCTCGTGCCGCTCCTGCGCCGTTCGCGTCCAGAGGGGATAGCGCTGAGACCCGTTCTGGAGCGCCGGAGCGAGGATCTCGGGCGGGAGCTTCGGGTAGGCGTAGAGGACGGCCATGGTCTGCGAGAGCAGGCGATGCTCGTCCTGGACCGCGCGCGTCCAGGCGGTGACCGCGTAGGAGGCGTCGATCCGGAGCGGCGGGCGCAGCTCGATCGTCTGGCCGCCCGGGCCCTCGCGCTGCTCCCAGTCGATCGGGCGGAACTCCTTCGCCTCGCGGATGTCGTAGAGGAACAGGTTGACCGCCGGGCTCGAGAGCGACGCTGCCCACTCCTTGTCGGGCGCGTCGAAGACGATCTCGATCCCGTCGAAGCCGTGCCGGTCGAGCTCGCGCTTGAGGAGCGCCTTCACCGACTCGTCCAGGTCGGCGAGCATCGTGTTGATCGGAACCTGGATCGTCGTCGAGCTCATCGCGTCGCGTCCTTCCGGCGGGGTCTCCGGGATCGTTGCCGAAGCCCGGGTGCGGGGCCGGTGCGCGACGGGGTCCTTCAGGGCAGCTGATCGGGCAGACTCACTGCCTTGACGGGCGCTCGAGCGGGCCGAGCCCCGACGAGGAGGCGATCGACAACAACAAGCTGAACCTCCACCAGGCGGTGAAGCCGGCTCCGATGATGATCGACGAGCAGGGCGATCTGAAGCACAACCCGGCCAGGCCGCTCGGCTCGGCGTAACGGCCACCTGCCGGGCAATCGGCGCCGGCGGTCTCGACTGCGGCGCATCTGCGAAAGGCCCTGGCTCGAGACCCGCGAGCGTATGATCTCGCCGGCACATGCGAAGGCTCGTGCGTCACGGCGAGGAGAGGGCGACCCGGCCCCGTGAGCGGCAGTCCGGTGCGGCGCGTGCCGTCGAGCTGCCCGAGCCGGCGCTGCTCGGCCTTCAGCGCTCGGCCGGCAATCGCGCTGTCGCCCGGCTCGTCGCCGATCCCGCGCGCGCCCCGAGGCTGGCCCGCGCCCTGCTCCTGAGGGACGGCGCGAGCGGCGGCGCGGCTCCGGCCGCAGTGGCCGACGTGCCGCTCGGCCAGCCGCCGCCCGTCCAGGTCAGCCCGACCGACCTCGCCGCAACGGTCACCCCGCCGAGCACGGTGACCTACACCGGCCCGGGGAGCGGCGGGACGGCGCCGGCGCCCGCCCAGCCCGCCGCGCCGGCGCCTGCTCCCCAGGCTCCTGCCGCCGCGCCCGCCCAGGCGCCGGCGGCCCCGGCCCAGACGACCACGACGACCACCGACGACAGCCACCCGCACCTCGACCCGATGCTCACGCGCGACCCGTACAACGTGACACTGAGCTACACGATCGCCGACCTGCACGCGTTCCGGCTCAGGTCGCGACTCGCCGACGTCGACTTCCTCGCCGACCCGGCCGCGAGCATCGCGATCGGCCTCGACCCGGCCCACGCGGTGGCGGGCCAGGCCTCGGTGAACGTGATCCTCGCGCACATCAAGCGGAACGGCGACAGCCTGCTCGACCTCGGCTTCGGGCCCACCGCGACCCTGTCGGGCGACGGGCTGGCCGCCGGCGCCCAGGCGACGGCCGAGCTGCACCTGGACGAGCGGGCCTCGCTCACCTTCACCGCCTCGGTCACCCCGACCGCGGCCCCGGGCGGAGGGGTCGACCTGCAACCGAGCGCCGTCCTCGGGTACGCCCGCCACTTCTGACCCCAGGACGTTCGGCGTTCGGTCAGGCGACGGAGGGAAAGCTGCCCGTCGGCGGGCGGATCAGCTCGTGGAAGTGCTCGAAGTCGGCCTCGATCGTCAGGCGGCCGAGCTTGTTGTACTCGAGCGCGACCGCCTTGACGAGGTGCTCCATCCCGATCACGCCCGGCCCGTCCGCGGCCATGAAGGCGGCCGCCAGGGAGCAGTTCCTGATCCCGCCGCCGGAGAGCCGGAAGCGCTCGGCGAGGAAGTGGATGTCGATGTCGCCGCTGACCGGCGCCGCCTGCGGGAGGACGAGCGCCCAGATCCGCTCGCGGTCCTCGGGCTCGGGGAAGGGGAAGTCGACGACGACGTCGAGGCGGCGCAGGAAGGCGTCGTCCATGTTCTGGCGGAAGTTCGTCGCCAGGATCACCGCGCCCGGGTAGCCCTCCATCTTCTGCAGCAGGTAGGCGACCTCGATGTTGGCGTAGCGGTCGTGTGCGTCGCGAACCTCCGACCGCTTCCCGAAGAGCGCATCCGCCTCGTCGAAGAAGAGGATCGCGTTCGAGCCCTCGGCGGCCGAGAAGACGCGGTCGAGGTTCTTCTCGGTCTCGCCGATGTACTTCGAGACCACGGTCGCGAGGTCGAGGCGGAAGAGGTCGAGCCCGAGGTCGCGCGCGAGCACCTGCCCCGCCATCGTCTTGCCGGTCCCCGACTCGCCGGCGAACAGCACCTTCAGCCCCTGGGTGCGGGCGACCGTCTTCTCGTAGCCCCACTCCGAGAGGACGAGATCGCGGTGGCGGAGGTAGGCCGAGATCGACTTCAGCACCTCGAGCTGGCGCTCGGCGATCACGATGTCCCCCCAGCCGAAGGGGTTGTCGAGCCGCGAGGCGAGCTCGGCGAGGCGGGTGCTCGAGGCGCGGCGGGCCCCCAGGTCGAGGTCGGGGCCCGCGGGGGCCGGGGCGCCGCGTCCGGTCGCGGAGAGCCGCGCGACCTGGGCGGCCTCGTCGATCTGGCCGATCGAGAGCCGGAACTTCGCGGCCACGTCGTCGACCTCGTCGGTGCCGCTGAGCGCGACCCAGGCGGCGCGGCGCTCGCCGAAGCTCGGCATCGCTGCCTCGACGACGATCGCGGTGCGGTCGCCGAGCGCCACGACCGCCTGGGGCGAGGCGGCGCAGACGAGCGGGCGCTCGCCGCGGGCGGCGAGCGCCCGCTGCACGCGCAGGTGCCGGTCGGGCTCGAGCTCGTCGAGACCGTCGAAGCAGAGGCGGCGGCCGTCGAGGGCCGCCGCGAGAGTCGCCTCGCGCATCAGCTCGCCGTCGGCGATGTCCGCGATGTCGACGAGCAGCAGCGGCTGCTCGAGCGCGGCGGCGAGCAGCTTCCCGGCATCGGGCCCCGCGACGAGGATCGGGAGCGGACTCTCGCCGGCGAGCAGCGCTTTCAGCTCGGCAACCGTCGTCGGCCGTCCGGGGTCGTGCTCGGGGACGGGCACCGGGCGCAGGCGCCCGTCCTGAGAGGGCTCGTCGAGCCCGGTCGCGAGCAGGTAGGCGGCGAGCCGGTCGGCGACCTTCAGCAGCCGGTCGGCGACCGGCTGCTGGCCCCCCGGGTCGAGCAGCCGGACGGCGCCGCTGCGCCGGAGCGGGGCGGCGTGGTCGAAGCAGTCGAGCGTGCGCGAGGCGGGGACGCCGCTCTCGGCGAGCAGGCGCGCCACGAGCCTCGGGCTCGCCAGCTTGCGCGTGACGTCGTCGTGGAGATAGGCGTAGAGACGCCCGTAGTGCGCGCCGAGCTCCGGGGCGGCACAGAGCGCGAGCACCGCCGTCTCGAGCTCGCCGAGCCCGAGCCTGCGTCCGGCGAGCGCGATCCGCCCGTCGAGGTCCTGCCCGGGGCCCTCGCGGGAGAGCTCGACCGCGAGCTCGTCCGAGATGTAGAGGCCGCGGAACGGGTCGGCCGGGTTGGGGTCGGTGCTCGCCACCGACTCGACGGCGGACCGGATCCGCTCGTCGAGCGCCGCGAAGGAGTGGTTCAGCGTCGAGGGGTCAGCCGAGGAGCTCATCCGCCGTCGCCTCCGCCTCGGTCTCGAGGGCATCGTGCGGCTGCGAGACCTGGAGCGGGCCGCCGGTCGAGGCGCCGCGCTGCTGGACGACATGCGTCAGCTCGTGTGCAAGGAGCTCCCGGCCCGAGCTCGAGCCGGGGTTGTACTCGCCCTTGGCGAAGTAGACGTCGCTGCCGGTAGTGAAGGCCCGCGCCGAGACCGACTCCGCGAGCCGCTGAGCGTGGTCGTCGGTGTGGACGCGGACGTCGTCGAGCGGATCGCCGAGCGGGCCGCCGATCCGGTCGCGTGAGTCGGGGTCGAGCGTCTGCCCGGAGCCGCGGCTGAGCGCGATCGCCGACTCGACGTCCGGGTGGGCCCGGCCGTCCGGGAGGATCCCCGCCCCCTGACGGGCGAGGGCGCCGAAGGCCTGGTTTCCCATCGCGGCTGCCAGGCGCTGGGTCGCCGCCAGCTCGGGCGCAGCCTCGGCCGGGGCCTCTGCCGCCTTCCGGCTGCGGGACTGCTCGAGGTCGTGGTCGTAGCTGCCCATCTAGGTGACCCTCACGTCGACGCGCTTGGCGATCTTGCTGTTCACGGTCAGGATCGCGTACCAGGTTCCCTTCGGAAGCGGCGCGGTCGAGCTGACGAACGAGTCGATCGTCGACGTGTACGGCTTCGTCGCGGCGCCGACGAATGTGTAGCTCGGCGTCCGCCAGACGACCTTGACCGTCTTCGCATCCGGCGGGACGAGGAAGTGGAACCGCGCCCAGAGCTCGTGCGCGCCCGGGACCACGTGCACTGACTTGCCGCCCCTGGTGCTGCTGATCGCGGCGCTGTCGACCACGCCTTCGGGCGGTGTCGGGACGGTGAAGCTGCTGTCGACCTCGGGGAGCGCCCTGCCGCCGGCCGAGCCGTTGACGTGCAGGACGTAGGCGCGCGGCGCGAGCCGGGCCGGGAGAGCGAGCGTCTCGGTGAACGTCCCGGCCTTCGCGAACGCGTACACCTTGTGAGCAGCCGTCGGGCCAGGGGCGGGGGGCGGACCGAGGCGCTCACGTTCGCCGCCCGGTCGACCGTGACCGAGAACCGAACCCTTCCGGTCAGCCAGCCCTGCTTCCAGATCGCCGTCAGGTGCAGGTTCGAGACGGTCAGCGGCGAGCTCGCCCGGGCGCTCGAGGAGGCAGGCGGAAGCACCAGGGCGATCAGCAGGAACGCCGCCCCGGCGAGACGTACGCGACCGAGCGCCTGTACGCCCACCATGGCCACGATGGTACGTGGCTTGCGATGATCTCGCAATGGCGCAGGCCGGCCCGCACCCCGCAGGATCCGACGTCATGAGCGAGAACGGCCCACGCACCGACGATCCCGCGGGCATCGCGCAGCTGCGCCAGGCCCTGCTGGCAGCCGGTTACACACCCGCGGCCGTCAGGTCGGCGCTGGCGACGGAGGTCACGACCGGGCGCGAGGCCGCCGAGTTACCGCTCTACCTGCGGATGCTGCCCCCCGGAGAGCCGCTCACGACCCTGATCGAGCTCTTCCTGCTCGGCCTGGCCGTGCCGAAGGCCGATGCGGAGCGTGCCCTCGCGCCGGTCACGCTCGAGCGGCTCGAGGCGATGGGGGTGCTCGCCCGAAAGGGCGAGTCGGTCGAGGCGCGGCTCGAGCTCGTGCCGAGCGAGGAGCTCCTGATCGCCTGCGACCCCTTCCAGCACGAGCTCGGGCGTCCCGACCACGTCCTCGGCGTCTCGCCCCCGGCCAAGGTGCTGGCCTGGCTGACGGTGCGCACCCCGGTCGAGCGCGTGCTCGACCTCGGCACCGGCAACGGCCATCAGGGGCTCCTCGCCTCGCGCCACGCCGGCAGCGTGATCGGCGTGGACATCAACCCGCGCGCGCTTCGCTTCGCCGCCTTCAACGCGGTCCTGAACGAGGCGAGCGGGATCGAGCTGCGCGAGGGGAACCTCTTCGAGCCGGTCGCCGGCCTGGACTTCGACCTGGTCGTCTGCAACCCGCCGTACGTCGTCTCCCCGGAGACCGAGATCGCCTACCGCGACGGCGGGCTCCCGGGGGACTCGTTCTGCGAGGGCATCGTCCGTTCGCTGCCGGCCTACCTGCGGCCCGGCGGGATCGGCCAGGTGCTCGTCAGCTGGGTGCACCCGCTCGAAGCCGACTGGACGCTGCCCGTTCGCGCCTGGGTCGAGGGGAGCGGCTGCGACGCGGTGCTGCTCCGCTACGCGATGCACCGGCCGCTCGATTACGCGGCCGGCTGGAACAGGCCGTTTCGCGAAAGCCCCGGCGTGTACGCGGCGGCGCTCGACCGCTGGTCGGCGTACTACGCCGAGCTCGGGATCGAGGCGATCTCCTGGGGTGCCGTCACGCTCCGGCGGCGCGAGGGGAGCAACTGGTTCTGGGCCTACCACGCGGCCTCGGAGCGGATCACCCACGCGGGCGGCCAGATCCTCAGGCTCTTCGACGCCCAGGACTTCCTCGCCGGCGCCGGCCCCGAGCAGCTGCTCGCCGCCTCCCTCGCGCTCGTCCCGGAGCACGGGGTCGAGCGGACGATCCGCCTGCGGGACGGCGGCGAGCTGATCGAGCGGAACGTCCTGCGTCTGGAGACGGGCCTCCGGATCGAGGTCTCGATCGACGCCTCGACCGAGCGCGTCCTCGTGTGCCTCGACGGCACCCGCCCGCTCGGCGAGGTCCTGAACGCCGTTGCGGAGAATGCCGGTGTCGACCCGGAGAGCTTCAGCATCGCGGCCCTCCCGGTGATCAGGCGGCTGCTCGAGCTCGGCTTCCTCGTCCGTGAGGGTCAGGGCGGGAGGCCGGCGGCGGCAGGCAGTTCCCGGTTGTAGGAACACCTCGGTATGATGTAGTCTGTTCACGTCCGCCGGCGGGCGCCGGCTGGTCAAAGGATCTCCTCCGGCCTCAGGACGGGTCGGGACCTCCTCCAGCACAGCTGACCGGCCTGGCGCCCGCCTCTTCAGCCGAGCGATCGCGGGCACGGCAGGGCTTCGGTCGGGGCGCGCCTGTTGAGACCGGGCTGCCCCGGCTGTCAGATCAGGCCCTCGCGGACCGCGGCCGCGACCGCCTGGGAGCGGCTGCGGGCGTTGAACTTCGTTACGACGTCGTGGATCACGTTCTTGACGGTGCGCTCGCTGTAGCTGAGGCGCTTTGCGACCTCGCGGGTCGGGTGGCCGTCGGCGACCAGCCGGAGCACCTCCTGCTCGCGGATCGTCAGCGGGGAGAGCGAGAGGCCGCGCGGCTCCAGGAGCTCGTTCGAGGCTCGCGCGATCGTGCGCAGCAGGTCGCCGAGCAGGTCGGGTGCGAGCACCCCCGATCCGGTCGCGGCGGTGCGCAGGCTTGCGACGAGCGCGTCCGGGGTCAGCGTCTCCTTCCAGAGGTAGCCGACCGCCCCCGCCTGCACCGCGGCGAGCAGCTCCTTCTGGTCCGAGCGGGACGAGCACACGAGCACGCTCGCGCCGGTGCGGCCGCGAAGGTCGCGAATGAACTCGTGGCCGCCGGGAAGGTCGGCATCGACGAGGACGACGTCGGCCTCGAACAGGGACGGCTGGGCCCAGGCCGACTCGACGCTCGCCGCATCGCCCACGGAGCTCACCTCCTCGACGCCCTCGAGGCAGGCGACGAGCCCTCGCCGGTAGATCGAATGGGCATCGACGAGGAAGACGTTCATCCGGTCGTGTCCTGGGCCTGCCCCAACCACCACCATGGCTCCCTTAGTCGCCTGCCCGAATGTAATCGGGCACGATTCCAGGTGTCAGATGGCCTGTCAAGCAGAATCACCCTTCTGCGGCATGGCCGCCCCCGATCGTCACGTTCTCGGGCGCCGGAGCGGGGCGCCGGCCGGCACGCGGGCAAGACCTTCGGTGGGGCGTCCATCGCGGAAGATCAGGCGGAATCGGTCGGCGCGGGGCTCTACACTGCGGTGCGTGGACGTGACGTTCGAGGTTGGGGGTAAGCCGTACGTCGTACCGGAGCGCCAGGCGACCATCCTGGCCGAGAACCTTCGCATCCTCTCGAAGTCCGAGCTCGAGGAGGCTTCCCAGCCTGCGTCGCTGCTCGTACCGTACGAAGGGTGGCGCGAGAGTGCCACCGAGCTCGCCGACTCGATCGAGGAGACGCTCGTGCAGCGGCTCCTGGGGCCGCTCCACCTCGAGGGCGCCTCGGCGGAGGCGACCTACTGCGTCCTGCGGCTGATGGTCGGTCTCGACCAGAGCGGCCCAGCCGGGCTTCGCGACGCACTGGGGATGCCTGTCGAGGAGAAGCACCGCAAGGGGATCCGGGCGCGGGGGATGTCCGGCCAGGCCCGGCCGCTGACCCGGCCCGAGATGCTGGAGCTCCTGGTCATCCTCTTCATCCTGGCGGTCGTGACGGTGGTCGCCGGGATCGCCTGGACCGGCACCTGGTACGTGCTCGCGCCCGTGATCGCCGCCCTGCTCGGCCTGCGCGTCGCGACGACGAGGGCGACCGGGCGATTCGCGTGGTCGGTCGCGTCGGTGATGTGGTGGGGGGTGTTCCTGATCCCGGCGACGGTGCTCGTCGTCCTCGTCGCGCTGCTCGTCCTCGCGATCATCTCGTAACGTTCCTGGATTCGGCGCGACTGACCGCCCCGGGGCTCCGGAAGTTCGTTCGAGCCTCCCGGGCGGTGCGGGTGCGAGCGTCGTCGGATCGTGCCGTGCACGGCGAGGAGGAGTGTCGGCGGGCGACCGCTCACCATTCGACGAGCTTCCAGATCTCGGGCTCCATCACGCCCTGCTCGCCGATCTCGGCGAAGATCGCGACCGCCGCCTTCAGGCGCTCCATCGCCTCGTCCCGCCGGCCCGTCGCGTGGAGGAGGTCGGCGCTGTTGTTCGTCAGCGCCGCCTCGCGGTGCCGGTCGCCGACGACGGCGCTGAGGGCGAGCGCCTCCTCGGTCAGCTCCAGCGCCCGCTCGAGCTCCCCGTCGGCGCGGTAGGCGAGCGCGAGGTTGTTGAGCGCCGCCGCCCTCGCCGCCGGGTCGTCCTCGGCCGAGAGGGCCAGGCTCTGCTCCAGCTGCCGCTGGGCCTCGTCGCGCTCGCCGCGGCTTGCGGCGAGGATGCCGAGGATGTTGTGCGCCTGGGCGAGCGCCTGCCGGTCGCCGGCCTCGCCGGCGAGCTCGAGCGCCTCCCCGGCGAGCGCCTGCGCCTCGTCGTCGCGGCCGCGACGGTGGGCGGTCAGGCTCCGGTCGGAGACGATCCGGGCCCGCTCGCCGAGGGCCCCCGCAGGGAGCGAGGCGAGCGCCTGCTCGAACGAGCTGTCGGCGAGCGCCCATTCCCCGCGGCGGTGGTGGACGAGCCCGATCCGGTGCTCGATCGCCGGGAGCCGCTCCTCGCCCGAGAGCGCCGCGGCCGCCTCGTAGCTCGAGAGCGCGGCGGCGTAGTCGCCGGCGAGCGTCCGCAGGTCGCCGATCTGCTCGTGGAGCGCGGCCGGGTCGGGATGGCCGAGCGCGAGCGCCTCGCGGAAGTAGGCGAGCGCCTCCGAGTTCGCGTAGAGGCCGCGGGCCTGCTCACCGGCGACCTGGAACCACTCGGCCGCCTCCGCCTCGCGGCCGGCCAGGCGCAGGTGCTGGCCGATCGCGCCGGCCGGCGCCGCACCGTGGGGCTTCGCCGCGAGCGCCGCGGCCGTCCGCCGGTGCAGCAGGCGGCGCCGGCCGAGGCTGGTGCGCTCGTAGGCGACCTTGCGGGCCTGCTCGTGCCAGAAGTCGTAGAAGCCCTCGACCTCGGTCAGGATGCCGCGGCCGCCGAGCTCGTCGAGAGCCGCCACCGTCTCCTCGTCGCCGCGACCGCTCACCTCGCGAACGGTGTCGGAGTCGAAGGGCCGGCCGAGCACCGCCCCGGCGGCGAGAACCTGACCCGCGAGCTCGCTGGTCGCCGCGATCCGCGCCTCGAGCAGCCCGCGAACGCCGGGCGGCAGCGGCCAGTCCGCCGCTCCGTCGCCCTGCGCGTCGAGGTACTCGACGACGAAGAGCGGAACGCCCTGCGTCTCGGCGAAGAGGCGAGGGGCCAGGCCGTCCGGTGCGCCCGCGGCGGCCGCGAGCTCGCTCACGTGCTCGAGCCGCAGCCTGGCAGGCGCGACCGTGCGTCCGAGGCCGTCACGCGCGGCATCCGCGAGGACGCGTCGCGCCGGATGGGCCGGCGGCGTCTCCTCGGGCCGCCACGAGACGACGAGCAGCACCGGGCTCCCGCGCAGCCGCCGGGCCAGGTACGCGAGCACGTCGAGGGACGAGGCGTCGGCCCAGTGGACGTCGTCGACGACGATCAGCGCCGGGCGCGGCCCGGCGGTCGCCTCGAGGATCGCGCGCACGAGCCCGTCGAAGAAGCGCGCCTGCGCGCCGGGATCGTCGAGGGACGGCGTCGGCGGCGTGCCGAGCTCGGGCAGCAGCCTCGCCGCCTCCGCCGCGGCCGCCGGGTCGACCGCGGCCGCGTTCCCCTCCCGGAGCGCGCCCCGCGCCAGCTCGATCGCCGTGCCGAAGGCGAGGCCCGCCTCGTGCTCGAAGCAGCGGACGCCCACGGCGACCGCCCCCCGGGCCTGCGCCCAGGCGGAGAGCTCGCCGGCAAGGCGCGTCTTGCCGATCCCGATCTCGCCCTGGAGGACGACGAGCAGGCCGTCGGGCCCGACCGACCCGTAGGCCTCGACGAGCTCCTGCCGCTCCCGCTCGCGTCCCACGAGGGTGTGCCCGTGCGGTTCGGCCGCCGGCTTCGGGATCTCCGCGCCCGGCTCCGGCCCGGCCTCGGCCGCTCCCTCGCGGATCGCCCTGTAGAGGGCGGTGGTCGCCTCGATCGGAGCGACGCCCAGCTCGCGATGGAGGATCCGGACGCAGTCGCGGTACTGCTCGAGGGCTGCGTTCCGCTCGCCGCTTGCGGCGTACAGCTGCATCAGCCGCCGGTGCGCCGGCTCGTGGAGCGGATCGAGCCCGAGCCGCCGCCGCGCATGCTCGATCGCGCGGGGCCACTCGCGGCGCCGTGCGCGCTCGTCGGCGAGCCGGTCGAGCAGCGCAGCGAGCTCGCGGGCGAGCGTCCCCGCCTGGAAGGACTGCCAGTCGTCGAAGGCGGCGCTGTCGCGGAGGCCGAAGCCGGCGAGGAACATGCCGCGGTAGAGCGCGGCCGCCTCCTCGAGCTCCGTCGGCCCGCCGGCGGCCGCGAGGCGGCGGAAGTCGCTCACGTCGAGCACGAGCCCCTCCCGGTCGAGCGAGACCGCGTCCCGCGCGATCGAGAGCCAGGCGCCGGCGAGGGCGCTGCGCAGCGTCGAGAGCGTCCGCCGGAGCGCGGCGCGCCCCCGCTCGTGCTCGTACTCGGGCCAGAGGAGACCCGCGAGCGAGTCGCGGTTGTGCGTGCCGCCCTCGACCGCGAGGTAGGCGAGCAGGGCGGTCGCCTTGCGCGTGTCGACGGCGAGCGGCCTGCCGTCCACCTCGACGGTGGGTGCGCCGAGCAGCAAGAGCCGGAGTTCCGAGCCGCTCACAGGTCACGATCCTAGTCTCGACGCAACGAATTGCATTCGGGCTCCGGTCCCGTAACGATTTCGGGACGGTACCGGCGTACAAAGGAGTGCGATGAGCTCGCTGACCCAGTCGATCACCCGGATCGTCCGCCGCGGCGGCCCGCCGGCCGAGGGCGCTGCCGCGAACGGCGCGGCCGAACCGGCCGCCGTCCAGCCGGTGCCCGAGGCGATCCCGCTCGAGATCTCGCAGAACGACCCGATCGTCGCCTACTTCCAGAGCGCGACGGGCGCAGTGGCGATCCAGAGCCTCGACCTCGACTCGCCCGCCCTCGAGGCGCTCAAGGCGGCCGGCGTGCAGCTCGCGGCGCCGCTCGTCAGCCAGGGCGAGCTCGTCGGGCTGCTCAACCTCGGCCCGCGCCTCTCGGGGCAGGACTACTCGACCGACGACCGGAAGCTGCTCGACTCCCTCGCCGCCCAGGCGGCACCGGCGCTCCAGGTCGCCCAGCTCGTCCGCCGCCAGGAGGCGGAGGCACGCTCGCGCGAGCGGATCGAGCAGGAGCTGCGCGTCGCGACGCTGATCCAGCAGAACTTCCTGCCCAAGCAGCTGCCCGACCTGGAAGGCTGGCACGTCGGCGCGCACTACCAGCCGGCCCGCGAGGTCGGCGGCGACTTCTACGACTTCATCGACCTGCCGGGCGACCAGCTCGGGATCGTGATCGGGGACGTCACCGACAAGGGCGTGCCGGCCGCGATGGTGATGGCGGCGACCCGGAGCGTGCTGCGCGCCTCGGCCGGGCGCATCGTCTCGCCGGGAACGGTGCTCGAGCGGGTCAACGATCTGATGTGCCCCGACATGCCGCCGAAGATGTTCGTCACCTGCCTCTACGGCGTCCTCGACACGGTCACCGGCCGGATCCGGTTCGCGAACGCGGGCCACAACCTCCCGTACGTGCGCACCGAGACCGGTACGGTCGAGCTCCGCGCCACGGGGATGCCGCTCGGGCTCCTGCCGGGGATCGAGTACGAGGAGAAGGAGGCCGTGCTCGAGCCCGGCCAGACGATGCTGCTCCACTCGGACGGCGTCGCCGAGGCGCACAACGGTGTCGGCAACGAGATGTTCGGCTTCCCGCGCCTGATGGACGTCGTCGGCGCCCGCGCCGGCAGCGGTGACGTGATCGCCCGCGTCCTGGCGGAGCTCGACCGCTTCACCCCGACCGGCTGGGAGCAGGAGGACGACATCACCCTCGTCGCGATCAGGCGCGACTGGCCGGCCGAGGCGAGGCTCGAGGCCACCGGCGTCGACCTCGTCTTCTCGATCCCGAGCGTGCCCGGCAACGAGCGGCAGGCCTCCGAGCGCGTCGCCGAGGCGGTGGCGCCGCTCGAGCTCGCGCCGAAGCGCCTCGAGCGCCTGAAGACCGCGGTCGCCGAGGCGGTGATGAACGCGATCGAGCACGGCAACGAGTCGAACGCGGAGCTCCTCGTCGAGATCGGCGTGCGCTCGGGGGACGGCGCCGTGGCGGTGAGGATCACCGACCGGGGCGGCGCGAAGCCGATCGACGAGGCCGAGGCCCCGGATCTCGAGGCGAAGCTCGAAGGGCTGCAGAAGCCCCGCGGCTGGGGCCTCTTCCTGATCGAGAACATGGTCGACGACGTCCGCGTCGAGACCGACGGGAACGACCACACGATCGAGCTGGTCATGCGGCTCGAGGAAGGAGGCGACGATGAGCACGACTGAGTTCGGCGTACGTGTCCGGCGTGACGGCGACGTCGCGATCCTCGAGCTGAGCGGCGAGGTCTCCGGCGCCGCCGAGGCGGGGCTCCAGGAGGCCTACGGGGAGGCCGGCGACGCGCGGACCGTGCACCTCGACTTCTCGGCCGTCGACTACATCAACTCGACCGGGATCGCGGTGATCGTCGGCATCCTCGCGGCGGCGCGCAGGAACGGCCAGACGATGGAGGCCTCGGGGCTGGCCGAGCACTACCGGGAGATCTTCCGCATCACGCGGCTCTCGGACTTCATGACCATCCTCGACGACGGAGAGGGCGACTGATGACGGAGGACACTGTGGCGATGGACGTCCGCCGTGTGGACGGCACCACCAGCGTGATCGAGATCAACGGCGAGATCACGGCGGCATCCGAGGATGCCCTGATGGATGCGTACACCCGGGCGACCGAAGGCGACACCCGGGTGGTGCTGATCGACTTCACCGGCCTCGAGTACATGAACTCGGGCGGGATCGGCCTGCTCGTGACGCTGCTCGTGCGGGCCAACCGGCTGAAGCAGCGGCTGCTCGCGTGCGGCCTGAACGATCACTACCGGCAGATCCTCGAGCTGACGCGGCTCGACGAGGCGATCACGATCTACGGCGACGAGGCCGAGGCCCTGGCCGCGGCAGCGTCCATCTGAGACGGAGGTGAGTGGCGATGAGTGAGCAGAAGGCGAGACGGGACGAGAACAACTGGGCCAAGCCGATCGAGAAGCTCTCGGCCTCCCACGTCCCCGACGGTGCCCTCGACACGGTCGGCGGCAAGCAGGTGCTGTCGCCGATCCAGGGCTTCGGGAAGATGTGGCAGAAGACCTACACGGTCTCGCTCGCCGGCACCGGGGCGACCCCGCAGCAGGTGATCGCGACCTGGAAGGAGGAGTTCCCGAGCTTCTGGCCGGCCGGAAACCGCTTCTACGCGCCGCTGACCGGGATCGAGCCCGGCGAGGTCGCGCTCCTGCAGGCGGCGGTCGGCGGCGGCCTCAAGCTCTCCACCGGCGTCTTCGTCCTCTATGCCGACGAGGAGTCGTTCACCTTCATGACGCCGCAGGGCCACATGTTCGCGGGGTGGATCACCTTCAGCGCGTTCGAGTCCGGCGGGGAGACGACCGCGCAGGCGCAGGTGCTGATGCGCTCGCAGGACCCGCTCACCGAGCTCGGGCTGACGCTCGGCGGCCACCGGAAGGAGGACCAGTTCTGGGTCGCGACGCTCGCCGGGCTCGCGGCGCGCCTCGGGAGCACGGCCGAGCCGGAGGCGAAGGTGGTCTGCATCGACCGGCGCCGGCAGTGGTCGCGGGCCGGGAACGTGCGCCACAACGTCGGCTTCCGGTCCGGGATCCATACGGTGACGGCGCCGATCCGGAACATCACGCGCGCGGGCCGCTAGCGTCCGGGTCATGCCTGATGCGATCGTCGTCGGCTCGGGGCCGAACGGCCTCGGCGCGGCGATCGCGCTCGCCCGCGCCGGCCTCTCGGTCCGTGTCCTCGAAGGCGAGGACACGGTCGGCGGCGGAGCCCGCTCGGCCGAGCTGACCCTGCCCGGCTTCGTCCACGACGTCTGCGCGGCGATCCACCCGCTCGGGGTCGCCTCGCCGTTCCTGCGCAGCCTCCCGCTCGAGGAGCACGGCGTCGAGTGGATCCAGCCGCCCGCCGCGCTCGCCCACCCCTTCGACGACGGGACCGCAGTGATCGTCGAGCGCTCGCTCGAGGGCACCGGGGCGACGCTGGGCGGTGACGCCGACCGCTACCGGCGGCTGATGGAGCCGCTCGTGCGCGACGCAGACGCGCTCGTCGAGATGCTGCTCGCGCCGCTCGGCGTGCCGCGCCACCCGGCGGCGATGGCGCGCTTCTCGTCGCGGGCCGCGCTGCCGGCGACGGTGCTGGCGCGGCGCGCGTTCCACGGCGAGCGGGCCCGCGGGCTGTTCGCCGGGCTCGCCGCCCACTCGATGCTTCCCCTCTCCCGGCTCCCGTCGGCGGCGTTCGGGCTCTTCCTCGGCCTGCTCGCCCACTCCGCCGGGTGGCCGCTCGCGCGCGGCGGCACGCAGACGATCGCAGACGCGCTCGCGTCCTATCTCCGCTCGCTCGGCGGCGAGGTCGAGACGGGCCGGCGCGTCGGCTCCCTCGGCGAGCTCGACGGAGCGCGCACCGTCCTCCTCGACGTGACGCCGCGCCAGTTCCTGGCACTTGCGGGCGAGCGCCTACCCGACCGCTACCGGCGCCGGCTCGCCCGGTACCGCTACGGCCCGGGCGTCTTCAAGCTCGACTGGGCCCTCGACGGGCCGATCCCGTGGCGCGCGCCCGAGTGCGCCAGGGCGGCGACCGTCCATCTCGGGGCGACGCTCGCCGAGATCGCGGCCTCCGAGCAGGCACCGTCGCGCGGCGCGATCTCCGACCGCCCCTACGTCCTGCTCGCACAGCAGTCCCTGTTCGACCCGACCCGCGCGCCCGGGGGCAAGCACACCGCCTGGGCCTACTGCCACGTCCCGAACGGCTCGCCGGTCGACATGACCGGGCGAATCGAAGCCCAGGTCGAGCGCTTCGCGCCCGGCTTCCGCGACCTGATCCTCGCGCGCTCCGCGCTCGGGCCGGCGGCGCTCGAGGCGCACAACCCGAACTACGTCGGCGGCGACATCAACGGCGGCGCCGCCGACCTTCGCCAGCTCTTCGCGCGGCCGGTCGCCCGCCCGTCGCCGTACACGACTCCGCTCCCGGGCGTCTTCCTCTGCTCCTCGTCGACTCCGCCCGGGGGCGGCGTCCACGCGATGTGCGGCTTCCATGCCGCTGTGGCCGCGCTCGGCGGCCTTGGCTGACCCCGGCGCCCCCGGCGCGGAGGTCGCCCGACGCGGGCGGCGGCCGGCCGTCCCGCCTCACAGCGCTCTCTGATCTTCCCTTCAGGAATCTCCGAGGCCGGCGCGGTTTCCTTGCGGAGACCGATCGACCAGCCCAAGGAGGAACGCCATGTCCATTCTCGCCTTCGCCGTTCTCAACGCCGCCCTCGCCGCCGCGGCCGTCGCCGGCCTCGTCGCCCTGATGCGCCTGCCTCTCGTCGCCCGCGACCCCGCTCCGGCCGTCCGCGAGCGCGAGCAGGCCGAGCCGCTCCGGCTCGCCGCCTGACCGCTCGAGCGGGAGCGGCCGACCCGGCGCCGGAAGGCGCCACGCCGGTCGACCGCACGCCGCCGCCCAGGCGCAGCGGGAGGAGGGCTTGACGCGCGCAGGGGAAGCCCCTAGCGTTGCGCCTCCCGATGGGCAACTTCGATCCCGAGCTGGGCGAGCTTCTCCTCCGCCGCGGGAAGTGGGAGCAGGTGACGCCGGAGACGGCCGGCTGGCGCTACCTCCACTTCGGGGTGCGGCAGGGCCCGTTTGCCTCGCAGACGGGCGAGGGCGAGGTGGCCCTCGTCGTGCTCGGCGGCCGCTGCCGTGTCGAGGCCGAGGGTGAGCGGTGGGAGCTCGGCGGGCGCGCGAACGTCTTCGGCGGGATGCCGTGGGCCCTGTACCTGCCGCGTGACACCGCCTATGCCGTGACGGGCGCCGGGCCGTTCGAGGTCGCGATCTGCGGCGCGCTCTGCGAGCGCCGGCGCGAGCCCGTGCTGATCCGCCCGGACGAGGTCGAGATCGAGGTGCGCGGGGCCGGCAACGCGACGCGGCAGATCAACCACATCGTCAAGCCGTCGTTCCCGGCCGAGCGGCTGCTCGTCGTCGAGGTGTTCACGCCGTCCGGGAACTGGTCGAGCTACCCGCCGCACAAGCACGACGAGGACGAGCCGCCGGGCGAGGTCGTGCTCGAGGAGACCTACTACTTCCGCACCCCCGCGCCCGAGGCGTTCGCGGTCCAGCGCCTCTACAGCCCCCGGCACGGGGTGGACGTGACCGAGACCGTGCGCGACGGCGACGTGATGCTCGTTCCCTTCGGATACCACACGACCGCGGCCGCTCACGGCTACGACCTCTACTACCTGAACGCGCTCGCCGGAGACCGCCGCTCGATGGCCGCCGCCGACGACCCGGGCCTCGCCTGGATCCGAGCCGCCTGGGACGAGCTCGAGCCGGACCCGCGCGTGCCGCTCGTCCGCTGATTCCCCGGGTGGCGGGGCGGGCCGCCCCCGTCCCGGGCCCGCGCTCAGCGGTCGGGGTCCGGCAGCATGAAGTCGCGCACCCGGCCTGCCAGATCGTCGTAGGAGGCGATGAATCCCCTCAGGGTCCGGACGGTCGCCGGAAAGCCGTCGAACTCCTCGGGCCGCAGGCCCGCCGGATCGTAGGCGCGCGCGAAGTCGGGGAAGAGGCGGAGGAGCTCCGCCAGCTCGTCGGCGGGGACGGGGTCGTCGATCCGCGGCCGGACCTCGACGTCGGAGCCGTTGATCAGCAGCTGCCAGCGGTGCGGGATCGTCAGCACGATGTCGCCCCCGATCAGCTCCGACCAGTGCCGGTGGTGCCGGTAGGCGGCGGCGAGCAGCCGGGTCCGGTAGCCGCGCTCCCGGTAGAGGCCGTAGGCGCGCTTGAAGCACGCGACGCCGGCCCAGCCGATCGTTCCCGGCGTGACCGCGATCCCGTCGCGCTCGGCGGCGACGCCGAGCCAGTCCTCGAGCCTGCCGACCATCATCGTGCAGACGGGCGACATCAGCGAGACGTCGCCCCCCGAGCGCCTCGCGCCGGGCGAGCCCGCGCTCCACCGCCTCGGCGACCGCGATCGCCTGCGACACGGTGAAGCTGACGGTGGCGTTGATGTTCACGCCCGCGGCCGTCGCGTCCTCGATCGCGGCCAGGCCGGCGTTCGTCGCCGCGATCTTCACCTGGATGTTCGGGGCGAGCCCGCCGAAGCGGAGGGCATGCCCGGCGAGCCGGTCCGCGTCGCGGTAGAGCTTGGGATCGGTCTGGATCGAGAGGCGGCCCTTGCGGCCCCCCTCGCGCTCGAAGACGGGTCTCAGGAGCTCGGCCCCCCGGACGGCCATCTCCTCGATCAGGCGCCAGGTCACCTCGTCCTCGGTCCAGGTCGGGTTGGCGGCGACGATCTCCCCGATCCGGCCGCGCCAGAGGTCGAGCTCCCTGGTCAGCACCTCGCCGACGATCGTCGGGTTCGTGGTCGCCCCGGTCGCCCCGTGGGCGATCGCGTACTCGAGCTCGGCCACCGAGCAGGAGTCGTTCCAGAAGTCGGTCGCCGTCGTCGACACGGTGCGCAGGAGGGGGCTCGCCACGCCTCCCTCGTCCCGCGCCGCAAGGGGAGCCGCGACGGTGGCGCCCGGTTGGTCAGCCATGGTGAGGGAGTGGGAACGACACTCGGTTATCGCGTACGATTGGGCGCTCCAACGCGAACGACGCAAGCATACAACCCCGTTCCGAGAACGTGAAGCCGACGCCGCTCACGGCCCGCCAGGCGGCCGCTCCCAGCTCCGCCGGCTCGTGCCGGGACGCGGGCCCCGCTCGCCCGCGGCGGAGCGGCGAGCCCGTGCCGGCAACCGCCGCCGCGCTGCCGGCCGCGTCATGAAGACGATCAGGCTGACCACGGCGGAGGCGATCGTGCGCTACCTCGTGGCGCAGCGGACGGTGCTGGACGGCGAGGAGGCGCCGCTCTTCGCCGGAGCCTTCGCGATCCTCGGCCACGGCAACGCGCTCGGGCTGGGGCAGGCGCTCGCGGCCGCCCACGACGCGCTGCCCACCTACCGGGCCCAGAACGAGCAGGGGATGGCGCTCGCCGGGATCGGCTACGCGAAGGCGATGCGGCGGCGGCAGATCATGGTCGCGACCTCCTCGATCGGGCCCGGCGCCCTGAACATGGTCACCGCGGCAGGTGTCGCGCACGCGAACCGCCTGCCGATCCTGCTCCTCTCGGGCGACACCTTCCAGAGCCGCATCCCCGATCCGGTGCTCCAGCAGATCGAGCGGTTCGACAACCCGGCCGCGACGGTGAACGACGCCTTCCGCGCCGTCACCCGCTACTGGGACCGGCTCACCCGGCCCGAGCAGGTCGCCCAGTCGCTGCCCGCCGCGATCGAGACGATGCTCGACCCCGCCGACTGCGGCCCGGCGTTCATCGGCCTGCCGCAGGACGTCCAGGCCGAGGCCTACGACTTCCCGCTACGGCTCTTCGAGCCCCGCCTGCACGAGCTGCGCCGCCTGCGGCCCGACCGGCGCGAGCTGGCCGCGGCGGCGGCGGCGCTGCTCGGCGCCCGCAAGCCGCTCGTCGTCGCGGGCGGCGGCGTCCACTACTCCCTGGCCGAGGACGAGCTCGCGCGGTTCGCCGCCGCGCACGGGCTCCCGGTCGTCGAGACGGTCGCCGGGAAGTCCTCGCTTCGCTTCGATCACCCCTGCTACGTCGGGCCGATCGGCGTCACCGGCTCGGACCAGGCCAACCGGCTCGCGGCCGAGGCCGACGTGGTGCTCGCGGCCGGGACGAGGCTGCAGGACTTCACCACCGGCTCCTGGACCGTGTTCGGGAACGAGGAGCTGCGGCTGATCGGCCTGAACGCGGCCCGCTTCGACGCGACCAAGCACCGCTCGCTGCCGCTCGTCGCGGACGTACGCGAGGGGCTCGCCGAGCTCGGAGCCGCGCTCGGCCCGTGGCAGGCCGACGCCGGCTGGAGGGCGCAGGCGGCGGCGGAGGCCGGGGACTTCCGCCGGTTCGTCGACTCGGTCGCCCGGCCCGACCGTTCGCCGGGCCGGCTTCCCTCGTACGCCGAGGTGGTGGGTGCCGTGAACGGCGCCGCGACCGCCGACGACTACGTCCTCACCGCGGCCGGAGGGCTCCCGGGCGAGCTGAACGTCGGCTGGCGCTCGCTCGGGCCGGCGACGTTCGATTGCGAGTACGGGTTCTCGTGCATGGGCTACGAGATCGCCGGCGCCTGGGGGGCGAGGATGGCGCGGGCCGGGGGCGAGGTCTTCTGCCTCGTCGGCGACGGCTCGTACCTGATGCTCAACTCGGAGCTCTACAGCTCCGTCCTCTCCGGCCACAGGCTGATCGTCGTCCTCTGCGACAACGGCGGCTTCGCGGTGATCGAGCGGTTGCAGCTCGCGCACGGGGCCGAGTCGTTCGCCACGATGCTCGAGGGCGCGCCGGCGGTCGACTGGGTGGCGCACGCCCAGGCGCTCGGCTGCCGGGCGGAGGCGGTCGACGATGTCGAGGGTCTCGCGGAGGCGATCGCGCGGGCCCGCGGCGCCGACCGTACGACGGTGATCGCGATCAGGACGGCGCCGGCCGAGTGGACCCCGGGCGGCGCCTTCTGGGAGGTCGGCGTCCCCGAGCAGAGCGAGCGCGCCGAGGTCGGGGCCGCCCGCGAGGCGGTGCTTGCCGGCAAGCAGGGGCAGCGCGTCGGCTGGTGACCGCGCTCGAGGGCTACACGAGCCTCGTCCGGTCGATCGCGCGCCGCAGGATCTTCCCGCTCGCGCTACGCGGGAGATCGTCGGCGAGCACCACCCGGCGCGGGTACTTGTAGGCCGCGACGCGCTCGCGCACGAACGACTGCACGTCGCGCGGGTCGCAGTCAGGGGAGGAGGGGACGACGACCGCGACGACCTCCTCGCCGAGGCGATCGTCGGGCACGCCGACGACGACCGCCTCGCGTACGTGCGGGTGCTCGTAGAGCACCTCCTCGACCTCGCGCGGATAGACGCTGTAGCCGCCGCGCAGGATCACGTCCTTCTTGCGGTCGACCAGGAAGAGGTCGCCGTCCGCGTCGAGGTAGCCGATGTCGCCGGTCGCGAACCAGCCCTCGAGGCCGCGGGCGAGCGACGGGCCGCGAACGAGCACCTCGCCCGGGCTCTCGCCGTCGATGCGGATCTCGCCGCCCGCCGCCGCCGTGCCCACCGACCCCGCCTTGCGCGGGCGGCCGGCATGCTGGATCGCAACGGCGCCTCCGGTCTCGGTCATTCCGTAGCCTTCCAGCACCTCCGCGCCGAAACGGCGCTCGAACGCCGCGAGCGTGTCGATCGGCAGCGGCGCGCCGCCGACGTGGGCGACTCTGAGCCGCGGCGCCGGGCCGTCGCCGGGGAGGGCGAGGAGCGAGACGCACATCGACGGCACCCCGAGGAAGACGGTCACCCCTTCGCGAGCCATCAGCTCGAGCGCGGCCGAAGGCTCGAAGCGCGGCATCAGGGCGAGGCTCGCGCCGGCGGCGAGCGCCCCGTTCATGCAGGCCGTCATCCCGAACACGTGCGAGAGCGGGGTCGCCCCCAGGAGCACGTCGTCCGGCCCGAGGGCGAGCGCCTCCTGCGCGAAGTAGGTGGCGCTGCGCCTCAGCCCGTCGTGGGTGAGCTCGACCCGCTTCGGCCCGGAGGTGGTGCCCGACGTGTAGAGAACGACCGCCGTGTCGTCTCCGGCGACCTCGGCAACGGCCGCCACGGGAGGGCCGTCCAGCTCCTCGGTGACCACCACGCCGGCGCCCGAGTCGGCGATCCGCTCGGCGAGCTCGCGCGGGCTCGAGAGGGGGTTCACCGGAACGACCGCCGCCCCGAGCCGGAGGGCGCCGTAGTAGGCGGCGACGAATGCGGGCACGTTCGGGAGCACGATCGCCACGCGGTCGCCGGCGGCGACGCCGGCCGCCTGCAGGGCGCCGGCGGCGCGGCCGGCGCGGGCAGCAAGCTCGCCGTAGTCGAGGTGCTCGCCCTCGCAGGCGAGCGCCGGCCGCCGAGGCCCCCGCTCGGCCGCGTCCGCGAGGAGCCGCGCGAGGCTCACGGCTCGCGCTTGTACGACTCGAGGCCGGGGCGGATCCTCTTCTCGTCCAGGAACTGGGCGAGACCCCGATCGCGCCCGCCTTCGCGGTCGAGGAACTGCGACTGCTCGAGCTTCGCGTAGAGGTAGTCCTCGGCTGCGTCCCAGCTCATCTCCCGCGCATGCTTGAAGCCCAGCTTGGCGGCGAGGAGGACGACCGGGTTCTTCTCGAGCAGCTCGCGGGCCAGCCGCTCGACCTCGTCACGGAGCCGCTCGCGCGGGACGCTGGCGTTGACGAGGCCGAGCTCCGCGGCGGCGCGGCCGTCGAACGTCCGGCCCGTCATGATGTAGAGGAGCGCCGCGCGCGGGCCGACGGTCTCGGCGAGCGCCCGGCTGACGACGCTCCCGGGCGGGATGCCCCAGTTGATCTCGGAGAGCCCGAAGGTCGCCTCGTCGGCGGCGACGGCCAGGTCGCAGGCGCAGAGCGGCGTGAAGGCTCCGCCGAAGCACCAGCCGTTGACCATCGCGATCGTGGGCTTCGAGTAGGTGCGCAGGAGGCGCCACTGCCAGTGGTTCGCGTCGCGGCGGGCGCGCCGCTGGACGTGCGCGGGCGCGTCGTCCAGCTCGCGGAAGTACTCCCTCAGGTCCATGCCGGCGGAGAACGACTCGCCCGCCCCGGTGAGGACCAGCACGCCGCAGTCGTCGTCCGCATCGAGCGCGAGCAGCACCTGCGCCATCTCGGCGTTCAACGTCGGGTTCATCGCATTCCGCTTCTCGGGACGGTTGAGCGTCACCCAGGCGATGCCCCCGGCCAGCTCGACGTCGACCGTCTCCCAGCGTTCGGCGTAGCTCACTGCTCGCTCCTCCCTCCGAGGTGGCTCGTCACGTCGGCGCGACCATACCGTCCGTACGGGCGGGGCCGCTCAGGACGCGGGCCCGGGCGGTTCCTCTGCGCCTTCCGGCGGGTCGGTCGCCTGCTCGAGGTCGCGGCGGACGACGTCCGCGTCGACGGCCGCGGGCCGGCGAAGCTCGAACCGGTCGCGGGTGCGCACCCACTCGTCGCCGCCCATCCGGCCGACGAGCCGAAGCACCTCGGGGAGCGGCCGGAGCTCGGCGTCGAGCGCGGCGTCGTCGACGTGGATCCGGACGACCTGGGCCACGACGAGCGCGTTCGACGGCGTCTCCCAGGTGCCGAGGTCGACGATCTGGCGCGCGCGGCACTCGAAGGCTGCGGGCGACTCCGCCACCCGGGGAGGAGCGACGAGCAGCGAAGGCAGCGGCGTCACCCCCGCGACCTCCCACTCGTCGACCTCGGGGGCGAAGTCGGCGCTGGAGGCGTTCGCCCGCGCCGCGAGCGCCTCGGTCACCACGCAGATCGTCAGCTCGTTCGTCTCCCTGATGTTCCGGAGCGAGTCCTTGTTGACGCCGGTGCGGCGTCCCGGCCCGATCCCGACGGTCGGGAGCGGGAAGAACGAGAAGGCGTTGAAGAACGAGTACGGCGCCAGGTTCCGCGTCCCGTCGCCGGCGACGGTCGAGACCCAGGCGATCGGCCGCGGGGCCACGAGCCCGTTCATCAGCCCGTCGAGCACGTCGCGGTCGAGCTCGGCCGGATCGAGGATCACGCTGCCGCCGTGAACGTCGTTCGCAGCGTGCCGAGGCGGTCGAGCGACACCTCGACCACGTCGCCGGGCCGGAGGTAGGTCGGCGGCTCCATCGCGTGGCCGACGCCGCCGGGCGTCCCGGTGGCGATCAGGTCGCCCGGCTCGAGCTCGACGATGCGGGAGATGTCGGCGATCAGCGCCGGGATGCCGAAGACGAGGTCGCCGATCGTCGCCTGCTGGCGCAGCTCGCCGTTGACGGTCGTCGTCAGCTCGCGCTCGCCGAGCGCCCCGAGCTCGTCGAGGGTGACGAGCTCGGGGCCGACGGGCGTCGAGGCGCGCCAGGACTTGCCGGCGAACCATTGCAGCGTCCGGTACTGGAAGTCGCGCATGGAGACGTCGTTCATCAGGGTGACGCCGGCGACGAACCCGAGCGCGTCGGCGGCCGGGATGTTGCGGCCGCCCGTGCCGATCACGGCGACGAGCTCGCCCTCGTAGTCGACCTGCGAGGACGCGGCGGGGAGGCCGACGTCGGCGCCGGGGTCGGCGAGGGCCTGCGGCAGCTTCGCGAAGAGCGTCGGGGCGGCGGGCAGCGCCCGCCCCATCTCGTGCATGTGGGCCCTGAAGTTGACGCCGACGCAGACGATCGCCGCGGGGCTGAGCACCGGCCGGAGCAGCCGGTGGCCGCCGGCGATCGGCTCGGCGCGGGCGGCCGCCGCATCGAGGCCGGCTCCGCTCCGGAGCAGCGCGCCGAGGTCCGGGTAGCGGCGACCCTGCTCGTCGGCGAGCGCGTGCACGCCGCCGTTCTCGCGTACCGCGGCCGTCGTGGCGCCGTCGTCCGTGGCGACCGTTACGAGCCGCATCGGTCGCCGGGCTGCTCGCTTCGGATGGGGCAGAGCGCCGTCGCGGGCACCGCATCAGGTTAGACGACCGCCGTCGGGGGCAGGCTCGTCACCCGGAGAGCAGGGCGCGGATTCGGTCGTCGACCGGCGCCGGGCGGCCGTCCCCGTCGACGTGCACCGCGGTGTGCCCGCCGCTGATCGCGATCTCGCCCTCGTGCCAGGCCGCCCAGGAGAAGCGGATCGAGGTCCGTCCGACCGAGTCGACGCGCAGCCGGATCTCGACCTCGTCGTCGAACACGAGCACGCGCCGGTACTCGGCCTCGACCTGGCGGCGCGGGTAGTCCCCGCAGCCGGCGCCGAGCAGTCCCAGCTTGCGGAAGAGCCCGATCTCGGCCAGCTCGGCCCAGCGAAACGGGGCCGTGAAGTGGATCCTGCCGCCGGCGTCGGTGTCGATCCAGCCGACGCGGACGCGCTCGCTGTGCTCTGCCACCGCCCGCACTCTAGGCCCCGGCTCCGGTGTCCGGCAACCCGGGTCCCGCCCGGGCCTCCGCCGGGGACGGCGATCCTGCCGCCTCAGCGCTCGTAGTAGGGGTAGGTGCGGGCCGGCACGCCGAGGCTCGTCGGAGCGAACCCGCGGCGTGAGTATCCGGAGGGAACGGAGCAGGTGAGGCCGCTCCCCGCCACGTAGGCGGCCCTCGTCGCGCCCGCCAGCTGCCCGGCGGGGCGGAGCCCGACGGGGAGGTCGATCGTGTACCCGTCGTGGCAGTAGGCGATCGAGACCCCGTGCTGCTGCTCGGTCAGCATCAGCTCGGTGCTCGCGGGCAGCGGGCGGGTTGCGAGCGACGGCTGCCCGCAGGCGGGCGCGACGTAGACGCCGCCGATCCGCTGCACCGGCCCGAGCCCCCGCAGCTCGCGCTCGCCGGGGTAGCCGTCTGCGGCGATCGAGACGAAGCGGTCGACCCCGTGCCGGGCGGCGAACGCGCGGAGCGCGTCGGTGTCCGGGACGCCTCGATCGCTCCAGAAGTTGAGCTCGGTGATCGTCGGGTCGCTGTTGAAGCTGATGATCGGGTGCGCCCCGCTGATGATCGGGCTGAGGTACCCGCCCGCCACCGGGAACCGGAACCCGGTCTCGACCTGGAGGTAGTCGGCGGCGCCGCCGTTCGGGAAGAGCGCCACCGTCTCGCCCGGGCGAATGCACGTCTTGTAGGCCCCGCTGCTGAAGAAGGCCGGCCGTTCGGGATGCAGCACGGTGAGCGGCGTCCAGACCGTGGGCAGCAGAGCCGCGACGGCCAGCACCGGCAGGACGAACGGCCGCCGGAAGACCCGTCCGCGAGCCCGAGCCGTCCAGAGGGCGACGATCACGGCGGCGGCGAGAGACGCGTAGGCGCCGAAGCGGGGGGTGTGCACGTCGTCGAAGCCCGGCAGGTGCTCGAGCAGGGCCCAGGGGAGGGAGGCGACGCTGCGGCCGTCGACGACGAGCGTCGGCCCGAGCGCGAACAGCACCGCGGCGGCCAGGCCGGCGATCAGAAAGCGGCTCCAACCGGACCTGCGCGTACGCCAGGCGTAGAGAGCCACGATCAGCAGGGTCGGCAGCCCGAGGAAGATCGCGCTCTCGTGGGGATTGAAGTGCACCTGCAGCGACCGGAACGACGAGCCGGCGATCGCGTTCAGGTGGGTGGGGAAGAAGAGGTTCAGCAGGTCGGTGCCCGCCGGGTCGAGGACGAATCCCTGATCGGGGAACCCGAGCAGCGCGTAGACGACGAGCGGAGCGGCGAAGAGGGCGCCGAGGCAGTAGCCGAGGCCGATCGCCGGGAGGAGCGCGCGAAGCCGGAACCGCACGTCGTGCGCGAGCGCGGAGGCGAGGGCGAGCGCGACGGCGAGGGCGAACGTCAGCGTGAGCGCGACCTCGGTCGAGATCGCCAGCTGAAGCGCGATCAGCGCCCCGAAGCGGAGGGCGAACCTCCGGCGGGAGAGCTCGCGGCGGACGAGGCGGACGAGCGCGAGCGCGATCAGGGGCAGCGCCAGGTCGCCCGTCAGGTTGAGGTGGGCCAGCTGCTGCTGCGCGAGGATGAAGCTCGAGAAGCCGAACAGGTACCCGCCCACGATCGACGACCAGAGCGAGCCCGTGAGGGCCAGGCAGAGGCGGTAGGCGGCCCAGGCGGCGAGGGCGGGAAGGAGCAGGGCCGCGAGGTTGAACGAGACGACGGGCCCGAAGAGGAGCGTGACCGGGGAGAAGGCGAGCGCGAGCGCCGGAACGGATGAGACCCAGGCGAGATTCGCACCGGAAGGCGCGAAGAGGGCATGCGTGACGAACGGGTTGTGGCCGTGCAGGATCGCGTGCGGCCACCAGGCGAACGACCAGACGAAGATCTCGTTGTCGGCGCCGTCCCCGAGGATCACCCTGCCCGGGTGCGGAACGAGACGCACGCCGAAGTAGGCGAACGAGACCGCCGCGAAGCCCACGATGACGAGGAGGTCCCAGCGCCAGGACGACCATCTCCGGGGCCGGGCATCCTCCGCCCCGGTGGGCGGCAGCGGGCGGCGCTCGGCTGAGGACGGGGGACCCACGGCGGTTCGATTGTGGAGGAGAGAGGCAGAGCAGGGCCGAAGCGCCCACGCGGGCGTGCAGGCGTGCCGTCCGGAGGATGACAGCCGGGCCGGGCCGGCCGGGACGGATGCCGCTTGCAGGCGGCCGGCGCGCCCGCGGCCGGAGGGGCTTCGGCAGGGCGGCTCGGGGTCGGTTCGCGAACGCCGAGCGGCGGCCTCCACCGCCTTGCGGCCTCCTTCTCCGACGCCCGGCCGTCGATTCGGCAGGGGGAAGGGAAACGTCCGGGAGCCGGGGACGTCGGCGCTAGGCGCCGGCGCCTGGATCGAAGCCGCTGATGCAGGCGTGGAAGGCGTGGAGGGAGCTTCCGTCGAGGTGCTTCGAGTACCAGCCGAGCAGCAGGCCCCAGGCGCGGCGTGCGGCAGCGGGTCCTTTCTCCCTGTCGACCGCTTGCCAGATGCCGATCGCTCCCTGGCAGGTGGCGTTGCTCCCGGCGGCGTCACCCTGGCGGGTGAAGGTCTCGCGGAGGATGGTGCCGAGCGCGACCACGGTCGCGGTGGTCAGCCGACCGCGTGCCGCCCTGGCGGCGCTCGCGCAGGTCGGCAAGGGCACGTCGATCCACGAGGAGCCCCGGGTGTAGAAGCCGAGTCGCGTCTTCCCGGCGTCGAAGCTCGAGCTCCGGCTCGACGAGGCGCTTCCCCAGCTCGTGCTCGACCAGCAGCGGACGTAGGTGGCGCGGTAGCGGGAGCCGCCGTAGGCGCGGTTTTCGATCAGCGCGAGTCGCAGGTATCCGTTCCACTTCGGCACGGCGGTCGAGGAGCCTCTCTCGACAGGCGGGGAGGGAATCGCCCGTGCCTTCTCGGCGATCGTTTTCGCCTTGTAGGCGCGTGCGCTGATGGTGCCCGTGGACGGGGGCGGTTGGTTCCCCTGGGTCGGGGCCGGGCTCGCTCCCGAGCCGGCCGGCCGGGCGGAGGCCGCGATCGGGCCGGTCGGGTTCGTGGTCAGGGAGGCTGTCCCGCCCGCGTTGCTCGCGAACGCGGTGCAGGCGATCCTCGTGTGCGCGGCGGCGGGGCCCGGGACGAACGTCGCCGCGGCCCCGTTCTGGAGGACCTTCCCGGTCGCTGCATCCGCGAATGCGTAGCTGAACGTCGACTGTCCCGCCCAGTTTCCGGTGGAACAGGTGAGGGTCGAGCCGACCTCGAGGGGGTCATGCCGGCTGATCCTCACGAACGTCGAGGATCCCTCTCGCGGGGCGGTCGGCGGTTGCTGGTCGCCGGTCACGAACAGCAGGATCTCCGGCGCACCGAGGTCGACGAACGTCGAGTCGGATCCGACGGGACACCCGGGAGGAGCGGCGCTCAGCACGCCGACGAGCGTCGGGCTCGCCGGGAAGCCCGCCTCCGCTCCCGGAAGCGGGGCAGCCCGCACCGCGGGCCCCGCCGAGATCCAGCGGGCCTGCGAGCGCGAGGACGGCCACATCGTCGGGCCCGGCCGTCCCCGAGTTCGTGTACCCCGGGTGGACGGTGAACGAGCTGACCGACGCGTCCTGCTCCGCGTCGGTCGAGGCGGGCGCCGAGACGTTCGAGACGCCCGCCCGGACCGCCAGCTGTCCCGGTCGAGCGAGGTTTCCGGCACTGTCGAACACGCAATGCGCCGCGGTCAGGACGTGGAGCGAATCGAGGATCGAGCCGCTGCAATCGTCATACTCGGTCGAGCCGCGGTTCTCGACGAACACCGCCCAGGGTGCAGACTGGACCATGATCGCGCTTCCGCCGACCACGCGGTCCGCCGCCGACGCGAAACCGACCGGGAACACCGCCACGAAAGCCGCGCCCGCCGAC
Source organism: uncultured Actinomycetes bacterium (assembly GCA_963796625.1). Classification (GTDB taxonomy): domain Bacteria; phylum Actinomycetota; class Thermoleophilia; order Gaiellales; family Gaiellaceae; genus PALSA-600. The sequence goes on along the minus strand of CAWCME010000001.1, from coordinate 35,505 downwards.
ACCCAGACTAGGGCGGAACGCACCGGCCGATCATAGGTCAACGCCTCCACGCCGAGGCGCGTCCGGCTGCTCGGCGAGGGAACCTCGTCGCCGCCGAGAGGGTCGGCCTGTCCGCGGCACAGGCCCGCGCCCTACGCTTCGAGGGCGCCAGCGCGTGGCTGCCGCGGCTCGACCGCTTCGCGACAGGTCGTCGAACGGACGAAAGGAGCACGATGAGCACCACTCCGAAGAACAGCAAGCAGACTTCCAGGAGCACCACCCAGAACCAGGGATTCACGGCCGAGGAGAAGGCGGCGATGAAGGCGCGCGCCCGCGAGCTGAAGGCGGCCGAGGACGGGGAGACCGCCGTGCGGGCCGCGATCGGCGCGATGGCGCCGCCCGACCGCGCCATCGGCGAGCGGCTCCACGCGCTGATCAGGGAGAGCGCTCCCGAGCTCTCGCCGAAGACCTGGTACGGGATGCCCGCCTACGCCAGGGACGGCAAGGTCGTCTGCTACTTCCGCAACGCGACGAAGTTCAAGGAGCGGTACGCGATGTTCGGCTTCAACGACAGCGCGAACCTCGACCAGGGCTCGATGTGGCCGGTCGCCTACGCGCTCAGGGAGCTGACCGCCGCGGACGAGGCCAAGATCCGCAAGCTCGTCAGGAAAGCGGTGAGCTGACCGCCGCCGGGTGCTCAGCTGGCAGAGTGGTGCCGGCAACCAACAAGGGAGAGAGACATGGCAGTTCTCGTCCGGCACAGGGTCTCGGGTATGACCCCCGAGCAGTACGACCAGTCCGCGCCTCCGCTGATCGAGAAGTTGAAGACCGCGCCCGGGTTCCTCTTCCACGTCGCCTTCGTCGACGAGGGCGGTCGCTTCACCGTCTCCGAGATCTGGGAGAGCAAGGAGCAGCACGACGGCTGGTTCAGCGAGAACGTCGAGGGAGTCATTCCCGGCGTCGAGCAGCAAGTGATCAAGGTTCACGCCGTCGTCACGCCCTGAGAAGAGCTGCGTGGGCTGACCGGTAGGTCACGGTGACCGCGATCGGCTCGCCGCTGCACCGGGCAACGCCATGCAGGTTCAAGGTGTGCCCGCCGGAGGTGGTGCTGATCGCGGCGCCGGAGGCCGGGTCGCGGTGGCGTTTCTGCATCTCGAACCCCCGACCCGGCGGCAGCCGGCAGACCCGCTCGTCATGCGGGCTGCTCGAACGGCCGGCCGAGGATGAGCTGGAGGTCGCGGATCGCGCGTGTCCTGAACAGCGCCTCGCAGGAGGCGAGGTAGAAGTCCCAGATCCGGATGAAGCGGTCGTCGAAGCCGAGTGCGCGGACCTCGGGGAGGTTCGCGAGGAACCGCTCGCGCCACGTGCTCAGCGTGTCGGCGTAGTGCGGCCCGATCTCCTCGAGCCCGACGACCATCAGGCCGGAGGCGCGGCTCATCGCCGTCTGCAGTGCCTCGAGCGAGGGCAGCAGCGAGCCGGGGAAGATGTAGCGCTGGATCCAGTCCTCCTTGCGGCGGTAGCGCTCGAAGCGCTGGTCGGGCATCCCGATCACCTGGATCGCCGCGAGCCCGCCGGGGGCGAGCAGCCGGTCGCAGGCGGCGAAGAAAGTCGGGTACTGCGCGTAGCCGATCGCCTCGAGCATCTCGATCGAGGCGATCTTCGAGAACCGTCCCTCGAGCGTGCGGTAGTCCTGGAGTCGGATCTCGACGCGGCCGCCGAGGCCGGCCGCCGCGAGGCGCTCGCGGGCGAGCTCGAGCTGCTGCCCGGAGAGCGTGACGCCGGTGACCCGCGCGCCGTACTCGCCCGCCGCCATCAGCGCGAAGCTGCCCCAGCCGCAGCCGATCTCGAGCACGTGGTCGCCGGGCCGTAGCCGGAGCTTCTCGCAGATCGCGCGCAGCTTTCGCTCCTGTGCCTGCTCGAGCGTGTCGCCCTCCTCCCAGAGCGCGCAGGAGTAGGTCATCGACTCGTCGAGGAACAGCCGGTAGAGCTCGTTGCCGAGGTCGTAGTGGTACTGGACGTTCGCCCGGGCCTTCCGCAGGCCCTGCCGCGGGGAGACGTGAGGGCGGTGGCGGTCGAGCCGCGCGAGCCGCGAGCGTGCACGCCAGGTCTCGAGGTTGCGAACGACGAGCGCGATCAGGCCGGGCAGGTCGTCCGTATGCCAGTCGCCGGCGGCGTAGGACTCGCCGAGGCCGAGGCCCGGTGAGCGCGCGAGCCGGCGGAAGAGGCCTTTCGAGGTGACGGTCACGACGATCGGGTCGCCCGTCCCGGCCCGGTACACGCGTCCGCCCGGAAGCCGCAGCTCCAGCGCGCCGTGCTCGATCCGGCCGAGCGCGCGGATCGCGGCGCGCTCGGCGAGGCTGGCACCGAACCGGCGGCCGGCGGGGAGCTCGCGCAGCATCTCGGTCACCGTCGCACCGATCCCTCGCCGGGCACGAACGGCGGCTTGTGGAAGAACGGCACGCGCTTCAGCCAGAGCCTCGCGGCTTGCAGGTGGATCAGGGCGGTCACCTGCAGCGGCATCAGCGGGTAGCGGAGCAGGGCGCGGGCGAGGGTTGCGTCGGTCAACGGGCGTCGCCGTCCGGTGAGCGTGGCGAAGAACGGCCGCGCGCCGCCCTCGGTGAGGTCGATCCTGACGTCGAGCTGCTCGCCGGGCTCGGAGAACCACCACTGGTAGCTCTGGTCGAGGCCGAAGAACGGCGAGACGTGCAGCTTCTTGTCGTGACGGTAGGAGAGCCGGCGCTCGCTCGTGTCCTGGGTTTCGGGCGAGAGGAGGTAGGGGTGCCGCTCGCCGAAGGTGTTGCCGACCTCGGCGACGATGCAGGCGAGCTCGCCGTCCCGGTAGCAGTAGAAAAAGCTGACGGGGTTGAAGACGTAGCCGAGCACGCGGAGGTTCGTCAGGAGCAGGATCTGGTCGGCCTCGATCCCGTGCCCGGCCAGGAAGGCGCGCACGTCCATGTGGTCGCGGTCGCGGAGGCTGACCAGCCCGCGCCGGTTCCAGGCGAAGAGGCGCACGCGCCGGTCGAGCTCGCCCAGCTCGTCGAGGTCGAGCAGGTAGAAGCAGACGCGGTAGCGGAAGACGTTCTCCTTCGGCGTCCTGCGGGCGTGCATCACGGTGCCGGTGTAGAGCCAGGATCTCACCAGCCGGCTCCGAAGGTCTCGGCGGCGGCGAGGCCGGAGCGCAGTCCGTCCTCGTGGAAGCAGTACCCCTGCCAGGCGCCCGCGAAGGCGGTGCGCCGCGGGCCGTTCAGGCAGGGCAGCTCGGGCTGCGCGCGCATCGACTCGTGGGTCACGAGCGGGTGGCGGTAGGAGAAGCGGCGGATGATCCGCGCCGGGTCGATCTCGGCCGTGCGGTTCAGCGTGACGCAGTAGTGCTCGTCCTCGTCCAGGCGCTGGAGCTTGTTCAGGTAGTAGGTCATCGTCGGGCGGCCGTCGTCGCAGCCGCAGTCGCGCAGCTGGTAGTTCCAGGAGCCGCGGGTCGCGAGGCGGCGGGGAAGGAAGCGCTCGTCGGTGTGGAGGACGGTGTCGTTCTCGGTCGTCCCGAACACGCCGAGCAGGCGGCGCTCGTCCTCGCTCGGATCCTCGAGCAGGCGCAGCGCCTGGTCGGCGTGGGTTGCGAGCACGACGCCGTCGAAGCGCCGCAGCTCGTCGCCCGGGAGCCGCAGCTCGACGCCGTCCTCGCGGCGGCGGATCGAGCGGACCTCGGTCGAGAGGTTGATGCGCAGCCGCTCGGAGAGGGCGCTCACGTAGGTCCGGCTGCCGCCGCTGACCGTCCTCCAGCGGAGGCGCCGGAAACCGAGCATCCCGTGGTTGGCGAAGAAGCGGACGGCGTAGACGAGCGGGAGTTCGAGCGTCTGGCTGGGAGCGGTCGACCAGAGCGCCGCGCAGAGCGGGACGAGGAAGTGGTCGCGGAACCGCGGCGAGTAGCCCTCCTCGGCGACGTACCGGGAGAGGCTCCACTCCGCGCAGCGCGGGTCGTCGAGCGCCCGGCTCCCGAGGCGCAGGAAGCGGGCGATCTCGAGCGTCAGCCGCGTGAGCGGCGGCCGGCGACCCGAGTACTCGAGGCCGTGCCGGTCGCAGGCGACGGAGAAGCTCATCTCCGACGGCTGCGTGCGGACGCCGAGCTCGCGGAAGAGGCGGACGAGGTTCGGGTAGGTGTCCTCGTTGTGGACGATGAAGCCGGTGTCGAGCGCGAGCGTCCGTCCGGCGACCACGTGCTCGACGGTGTTCGAGTGGCCCCCGGCGCGGCTGTCGCGCTCGAACAGCTCGACGTCGTGGCCCTTCGAGAGTGCATATGCCGCACCGAGGCCCGAGATGCCGGTGCCGATCACCGCGATCTTCATCCCCATACATTAGACAATACCTATACACACCTTCGCCACGCAGTGCTAGAGTGGAGACACCCGAATGGCCCGCTACCTGACCAGGATCGAGTCCGCGCTTCCGCAAGCCGAGGCGTTCGCCTACATGGCCGACTTCGCCAACGCCCGCCTCTGGGATCCGAGCGTGAGCGAGGCCCGCCGGGTCGGCGAGGCGCCGGTCGGGATCGGCTCCGCGTTCGACCTGGTCGCGCGCTTCGGAGGGCGTGACGTGCGGCTCCGCTACGAGATCGTCGAATACGACGCACCGCGACGCGTCGTGCTCGAGGCGCACCGTCCGGGATTCGTCTCGAGGGACACGATCACTGTCGAGCCCGCCGCGAGCGGGTCGGTGGTCGACTACGACGCGACGCTTGTGTTCGGTGGGGCCGGTCGGCTGTTCGACCCGATCATGCAACGCATCTTCGCTCGGGTCGGGGCTCGCGCGACGCTCGGGATGCAGACCGCGCTGAACCCGTGACGCCCTCGCCGGCGACGAGGCTCGTGGACTGGACACTGGAGGCGAGCGTCGTCGGCAGCTTCACCCGGATCGGCTACCACGCGCGCCGGCGCCTCTTCGACTGGACGCCGCTGCGCTCGCTCGCTCTCGACGGCAGGACGGCGCTCGTGACCGGCGCGACCTCGGGCCTCGGACGGGCGGCCGCCGGGCTGATCGCGGAGCTCGGCGGGAACGTCTGCATCGCCGGGCGCGACCCGGAACGGACCGAACGCGCCCGCAGCGACATCGCCGCAGCGGCAGGCTCGACGGTCGAGGCCGAGCTCGCGGATCTCTCGTCCCTCGCGGAGACCGCGGCCTTCGCGGCCCGCTTCGCCGCCGAGCACGACCGCCTCGACGTGCTCGTCCTGAACGCCGGTGCGCTCACGCCCGGATACACGCTCACGGCCGAGGGGAACGAGCTGACGCTCGCCACGCATGTCCTGTCGCCGTTCCTGCTCACCCGCGCGCTGCGGCCCCTGCTCGAGGCGGCGGCACCGTCCCGAGTGATCGTGGTCGCATCCGGCGGCATGTACACCGAGCCGCTCGACGTCGCTGCCCTCGACCCGGAACCCGCCGCCTACGACGGGACGAAGGCGTACGCGCGCTGCAAGCGGGCACAGGTCGTGCTGGCCGAGGAGTGGACGCGAGAGCTGCTCGACACCGGTGTCACCTTCAACGCCATGCACCCGGGCTGGGCCGACACTCCCGGGCTGCGAACCGCGCTTCCCGGCTTCAGCCGCGCCGTCGGGCCGCTGCTCCGGACGCCGGAAGAAGGAGCAGACACGATCGTCTGGCTCGCGGCCGCCCCCGACGCCGCGGAGCAGAGCGGGCTGTTCTTCCTCGACCGGCGAGCGCGGGCGAAGCACCGGCTGCGCCGCACGCGCCGTCCCGACGAGGCCCGCGAGGCGGAGCGACTCTGGCGGCTCTGCACGGAGCGCACGGCTCCGTTCGCGGGCGAAGCCGGCGGCTCAGCCGCCTGACCCGACCGCGGTGACGGCGATCCGCTGCAGCATTCCGCCGAAGACGTAGCTGTGGAGCGGCCAGAGCGTGTACCAGTAGGCGAGACCGGGCACCCCGGCCGGGTCGAAGATGGCCGTCTGCCGGATGACCGAGCCGTCGCTGTCGTCTGGTTGGACCTCGAACTGGAGCCACGCACGACCGGGCAGCTTCATCTCGGCGACGAGCCCGAGCAGCCGGTCCTGCTCGAAGCGCTCGACACGCCAGAAGTCGATCGTGTCGCCGACCTGCACGCCGACGGGGTCACGGCGGCCGCGCCGCAGGCCCGGGCCGCCGACGAGCACGTCGAGTGCGCCGCGCAGCTCCCAGAGCTGGTCGCCGAGGTACCAGCCCGTGTGACCTCCGATTCGCTGAATCGGGGCGAACGCCGCCGCGGGCGGGCAGGGCACCGTGACGCTGCGTGAGTCGACCAGTCTGGAGCCGTAGCGCGCGCCGCCGTATCCGGGGCCGGGTGCGGGCGCCTCGTCCGACCAACGGGTCTCCGCGATCTCCCGGTCCTCGTTCGCAAGCGCCCGTGCGATCGCCTCGGCCGAGCTCCGGGGACGCACGGGGAACACCTCGAGCGCTCGCGGGTCCTTGACGACCGTCTCGTTGCGCAGGCTGTCGACGAGCTCACGCCCCACCCCTGCGTACACGGGCGTGACGAGATGAAGCCAGAGGCTCGAGAGCCGCGGCGTCAAGAGCGCGACCGGCACCATCTCCCGCCGCAGACCGCGTTGCTCGGCGTACTCGTGCATCAGGTCGAGGTAGGAGCAGACGTCGGCCCCGCCGATCTCGAGCACCTCGCCTCCGTCCGGTTCGTAGTCGAGGGCCTCCAGCAGGTAGGCGACCACGTCCTCGATCGCGATCGGCTGGGTGCGCGACTTCACCCAGCGCGGCGTGACCATCAGGGGCAGCCGCTCGACGAGTGCGCGCAGCATCTCGAACGATGCGCTCCCCGAGCCGATCACGATCGATGAGCGGAACTCGATCGTCGGGACGCCCGACCCGCGCAGGATGCCGCCAACCTCCTGGCGCGAGGCGAGGTGCTCGGAGAGCTCACCCTCCCCGAGCCCGCCGAGGTAGACGATCCTGCGAACATCTGCGGCGCGTGCCGCGCTCCCGAAGGCCGAAGCGGCCTCGCGATCAGCCTTCGCGAAGGAGCCGCCCGACCCCATCGAGTGCACGAGGTAGTAAGCCGTCTCGACCTCCTCGAGCGCCGCGCGCAAGCTCTCGGGGCTCGAGACGTCGCCGTGGACGACCTCGGTTCCGGGCCCGACACGGGCCGACAGGTACTCCGGGCGGCGCGAGAGGCAGCGCACTCGCTCGCCGCGCGCCTCGAGCGCGTGCAGAAGCCGGCCCCCGATGTAGCCGGTGGCCCCGGTGAGCAGGATCAGCCGACGCTGCGGGCCGGACACTGACACCGTCACGCCCGGGCGACCTCGTCGGCTGCCGCGACGAGATCCCCGTCCAGGCGGCGGGCGCCGAGACGGGCACTGAGCTCGTCGGTAGCGCCGGGCCCCGCGAGCGCGAGCGGCGCCGCCCGGGCCAGCCGGCGAAGGTCAGCCGCCCGCGCCTCGAGCAGGGCCGGGTCGAAACTCGAGACGACGACGAGCGCCGGCCGCGTCGTCTCGGCCGCTCGGGCCAGCGTTGCGATCGGCGTGTCCGCGCCGAGAAAGAGGATTCGCCAGGAGTGCGAGCGCAGGACGAGCGCGAACGCGAGCAGGGTGATGTCGTGCATCTCGCCGGGCGCACAGGCGAGAAGGGCGAGTGGGCCCGTTCCGCGGCCCCAGAACCGGGCGAGCCCGAGCAGCCTGCCACGGATCAGGTTGCTCGCGAAGTGCTCCTGGCTGATCTCGATCTCGCCCCGCTGCCAGCCGTCGCCGACCTCCTTCAGGACGGGCAACACCACGCCGCGGAGCGATTCCTCCAGGCCGAACGCGGCAAGGCTCTCGTCGAGCGCCGAGTGAGCGGCAGCCTCGTCCCAGCGGCCGATGGCCGCGAGCAGGCGAGCGGCGAGGTCCTCGAGCATTCCGTCGGACGGCCGCTCGTCCTCCAGTGCGGCACGGGCCGCCTCCGCGGCCGAGAGGCCCTGCTCGAGCCCGCGCTGCATCCGCTCCACGCGTGCGGCGTCGGCCGCCGTGTAGAGCCGGAAGCCGCCCGGCGAGCGAACCGGCCGCGTGAGCCCGTAGCGCGACTCCCACGCGCGCAGCAGCTCGGGCGTGACGCCCACCCGCCGTGCGAACTCGCCGATCCGAAGCTGCCCAGAACCGGTCGCCATCGAGATCATCATACAAACATTGAACAAACGCTCGACGGAGACGCTGACGCCGGACTCGATCGCAACCGGCGGCACGAGGCCCCGAGTAGCCGGTGTGCTCACCGATCGAATCGACACGGCCGGGGGCAAACACGACCAGGCCCTCGCTCACGGGCTCTCGAGTCGATAGATGCGCTGCGCGTTCCCACCGAGTAGCAGGTCGGAAGCGGCGGGCGCCGCCGCCGCGAGCGCGGCTGTTGTCGCCCGCCAGACCCGGTCGTAGTCGCCGTTGAGCAGGGCGACCGGCCAGTCGCTGCCGCACATCAGCCGCTCGGGACCGAAGCAGTCGAGCGCGACCTCCACGGACGGCTGCAGGTCGGCGCTGCTCCAATCGGCTCGGGCAAGCGCCGTGTTGAGACCGGAGACCTTGGCGAAGACGTTCGGATGCTCGGAGGCCACGCGGAGATCGGCGGCCCAGCGGTCCATCTCCGCGGTGCCTATCGGGGGCTTGCCGAGATGGTCGATGACGATACGGAGCCGCGGGAAGCGTTCGGCCAGGGCTGCGACGTCGTCGAACTGCCGCGGAAAGACGACGGGGATCTCGAGAATCAGGTCCCGTTCCTCGAGCATCGCCACGGACTCGAGCACGGGCCGGCTGACGATCCAGTGGTCGGGCTCGCGCTGGGTCAGGTGGCGGACGCCGCGAAACTTCGGCCGGCCCTTCAATTCGTCAAGCCGTGCGGCGGCGCGCTCGGGCTGATCGAGACGGACCCATGCCGTCACCGCCGCGATCCAGTCACGGCGAACTGCCTCGGCGAACAGGTAGTCGGTGTCGGTGTCGAGACACGCGCCCTGGACGACGATCACGGCGTCGACGGCGTTCCGCTCGAGCAGGGGCACGATGTCGTCGGGGCCGAACGGCCGCGCGATCGCCTCGTGCTCGTCGGTCATCCACGGCTGCGGAGTGTGCTCGGCGTTCCACAGATGGACGTGACTATCGATCCTCACGTCCGCAGGCGCTTCCGTCGCGTCATCCGAACACGCCCCGGAGCCGACCGGCGCCGATCCAGCGTTGCGCGAGCACGAAGACCGCCAGCACCGGGGCGCTCGTCACCAGGATCAGCAGCGCGATCTCGGCCGGCGGCGCCGTGGTCGTCAACTGGAGGTTCCCGAGGTAGCTTCCCGAGCTCTGGCCGGGGATGAGCTCCGCCGCGATCCCGAGTGCGACGGGGTAGCGACCCGTGGTGGTGGTTGCGCCGTACATGACCCAGGGCAGGAAGTAGTTCGTCCAGCCCGCGACGAAGTCGAGGAGCGCGATCAGGACGGCGACAGGCGTTGCGAGCGGTACCGCAACGCGGCGAAACGCCTGCCACTCGTCGCATCCGTCGACGCGCGCCGCGGTGAGGAGGTGGTGGACGGCCGGGGTGTCGAAGTACAGGTAGGCGAGAAAGACTCCGAACGGGAAGAGACCGAAGGGCAGGATCACGGCAAGTGGGCTCGACAGCAGATGCACTGCGTTGGCCTCGAGGAACAGGGGGAGCACGAGCGCGTTGGCCGGGATGAGCATGACGACCATCGTGATCGCCAGGAGCAGTCGCCGACCGGCGAACTCCGTTGCCGCCAGGCCATATCCGGCCGGCACGCACAGGGCGACCGCGATCGCCGCTCCCGCGGCCGAATAGAGGGTCGAGTTGGCCAACCACAACAACGTGTCTCCGCCGATCCAGTTCGACGCGAAGATCCTGTGCCAGGTGTGCGCGATCTGGCCGAACGATCCGAACGACCACGGTCGAACGACCGCGTTGCTCGACTGGAGCACCAGCCAGACGATCGGCACGGCAAAGAACGCCGCGGCGACGGCGAGCGTGGCGATCGCCGCCAGCCGACCCGCCGGCGGCCACCCTCTCGCGGGGCTCGGGCGACCCGGCATCAGTCGGTCCTGAACAGGCGCGAGCGGAACACGACGACGCTGGCGCAGACGACGCCGATCGCGAGCAGGTCGACGCAGATCGCGGCCGCGTAGTTGAAGTTGTCGACGCGGAACGCGAACCACGTCGCGAGCTGATTCGGCGACCAGGTCGGGCTCACCAGACCGCGCGCCGCCTGACTCGTCAGCTCCGGCTCGGTGAAGAGCTGCGTCCCGGCGGCGAAGGCGACGATCAGCATCAACCCGATCCACCTTCTGATCAACGGAAGCTTGATGTGCACCGCGGTCCGCCACGCGCCGGCGCCGTCGAGCCTGGCGGCCTCGAGCACGTCGACCGGGATGCTCGTCAACGCTCCGTACATGATGACGATCCAGATGCCGGCTCCGGTCCAGAACGCGATCAGCGCGAAGACCACCGGGAGAACCCCCGGCGCGAGCGCACCGCCGAGCGTCTTGTAGCCGAGCAGGCTCAGGACGGAGTTCCAGGGACTGTCGCCTGGCTGCAGCATGAACAGCCAGACCATCACGCTCGCCGAGCCGGCCAGCGCGGCCGGAAGGTAGAACACGAAGCGGAACGCGGCGCTGATGCGCCCGCTCACCGAATGCAGCAGCATCGAGAGGCCGACAACGAGGACGAGGAGCGCCGTCAGCCAGATCGCCAGAAAGGTCGCGATGTTCTCGAACGCCGGCAGGAAACGGAAGTCACGATAGGAGTTGACGAAGTTCGTCAGTCCGCTGAAGTGGCCCGTGAAGGACGTGAATGCGAGCTCGGCCGCATAGGCGGCCGGTACGACGCCCACGATCACGAGCAGCACGACGTAGGGGGCGACGAAGACGTAGCCGGACTTGCGCGGGCGCCCCGAGAGGTGGCTGTTTCCTGCTCTCACCGTCCGGCGGGGATCGGTTCGATGCCCGCCGGCCTCGATCCGGCCGCTCGCGGCTCTTGACGCCATGAGTCAGATGACATCATACCTCCGATCAATGATAATCATCGAGCGCGCGAGGCGACGGCAGCTGAATGAATCCTCCTCGGAGAACGCGGCGCGGACCGTGGGGCCGCGCGTGCGGAGCCGTGTTTCGACGGCGCCCGGGAAGGCTACGCCGGGCGTCGCGCCCGGCGCCTGAGCCACGATCCGAGAATGTGCTCACGCATCGCGGCTGCGGCCGCGTCGCCGTCTCTTTCCGCGAGTCGCTCGTAGATGTTGACGTGCCCGCGGTGGGAGGTGGCCAGATCCGCGGCCGTGGCCGTGCCGGTGTAACGCATGCTTGCTCTCGCGTACGGATGGATCGTTCGGATGATCGACCGGGCCAACTGGTTCCCGGAGCCTCGGTGGATCAGGTCGTGGTACTCGGTGTCGGCGAGCTCGTAGGCCTCCGTCTCGCCCAGCAGCTGCTCGAGCGCCATCAGTGCGGAGTGGAGTTCGTCGAGTTGGAGCTCGGTCATTGCCTGAGCTGCTCTGCGCGTCATCTGGGACTCGAGGCCGACGCGCACGTCGATCACATCGTCGAGGGTCCTGAGCGTGTCGTCGTAGCGGATCGAGGCCTCGAGCACGAGCGGGTCGAGCAGGTTCCACTGCTCCGGCGTCGTCACGGTCGTGCCCTGACCCTGTCTCACATGGACGAGCCCCTTCTCCTCGAGCACCTTGACCGACTCGCGGATGACGCTTCGACTGACGCCGAATGCCTCGCACAACTCGCGTTCGTTCGGGAGCACCGAGTCCGGCGGGAGCGCGCCGCTGACGATGTTGTCGATGATCGTCGACGACACAGCCGTTCCGAGTCTCGCCGGCCGGCGGGGCGGCTGGTCCTTCGTGAGTGCGTCGAGCTGTGACATGGCTGTCTCCCTGGGGGCGGTCCTAGCGTACCCCGCCGATGCTAGCGATGCGACTACGTAGAACCCGGCCGTCCAACTTCCGAAGGCCGATCGTGAAGCGCCTTCGCCCTGTTGCGGATGCCACTTGCATTCTTCCGTAACCATCTGACATCATACGTCTGCTTATTCCGTTCGGTCAATGCCCGTCGGTCACTGGCGCGGGCACGAGCAACGTCAGGAGGATCGTTTGCGGATTACAGAGGTCGAGACCTTCAGCGTCTTCGCGCCCGCTCCGAGCCCGAGCTTCATCTGGCGAGACGGCTTGCGCGGCAGCGCTCCGGACACGGAGGTCGGGGTCATTCGGCTGCGGACCGACCAGGGTGTCGATGGTGTGGCGATCGCGCCGCGTCGGGGCGGCGGACCGATCGTGGCGGACGCGTTCGAACATGTACTCCGCGCCGAGTTGATCGGTGCCGATCCGCTCCAACGTGAATGGCTCTGGCATCGCATCTGGGAGATCGACCGCACCGAAGAGCTCCCGATCTTCCTGCTCGGCCTGATCGACACGGCTCTCTGGGATCTCGCCGGCCGGTTCTACGGCGCACCCACCTGGGAGGTGCTCGGCGGCTTTCGACGCGAGATCCCGGCGTACGCGTCGACAACCACGTTTTCCAGCATCGCCGAGTACCTCGACGTCACCACCCAGTGCATCGAGCTCGGCTACCCGGCGCTGAAGCTCCATGCGTGGGGAGATGCGCGCCGCGACGCCGAGCTGTGCACGGCGGTTCGCGAGCATGTCGGAAGCGACTATCCGCTGATGTACGACGGGTCGGCCGGTTTCGACCTTCCGGACGCGGTGTACGTCGGCGATGCGCTCGCCGCAGCCGGATACCTCTGGTACGAGGAGCCGATCCGCGAGTTCAGCATCACGGCATACAAGTGGCTCGCCGAACGGGTGCGCGTGCCGCTGAACGTCGGCGAGACGTCCGACGGCGTCCACATGAACACGGGCGACTTCATAGCCAGCGGATGCGCCTCCTACGTGCGGACGAGCACCGAGCTCCGCGGGGGCTTCACCGGAGCAATGCGGATCGCCCACCTTGCCGACGCCTACCGCCTGCGTGCGGAGCCCCACGGGCCCACGATGTACGCCCGGCATCTCTGCATGGCGATTCCGAACTGCACCTACTACGAGTCGCTCGTCACGAGCAATCCGGTGAAGCGGGAGGCCGGCGTGAGCGAATCGGGAATGGTCTCAGCCCCGGTCGGGCCGGGGGTCGGCCTCCCACCGGGGCCGCAGTACCCCGATGAGCTGAAGCAGTACGTCGTCGACCTGGCGACGGGCGCCGTCGGGCCCTCCGACGATCCAAACAAACCGGGCGGAAACCCGGTCACAAGCTCTGCCTCGGAGAACGGCGGCGGGGACGGAGCGACGACAGCTCGGATCTCGACTACCAACGACCAATGAAGTGAGGAGAGTGCACGATGAGAGCATCGAACCAGAGTCTCCGATGGGCGCGGCGGCACACGCGCACGGGCCTGCTCGTGGCGGCGTGCGCCGTCCTCGCAGGCGTATCGCTCGTCGGGGCCGGGGCCGGGATGGGGGCCACGAGCACGAAGGCCTCCTCGAAGCCCACACTCGTGATCTGGTACGACACCGCGCGTAAGCCGATGATCGAGGCCTACATCAAGGCGCATCCCGAAGTCAACGTCGACGCGGTCCTGAAGGACGGGGACACCAACGGCGACGGCACGTACCAGTCGGCCTTCGCCCTGTACAACCGTGTCGGCCACGGCTGGCCGGACGTCTACTTCAGCGAGCAGAACAACGATGCCGCATCGCTCGCTCAACCGCCGTTCAACGACGCAGCCGTCTTGAACAACGGCCTCGTGCCGAGCAGCGTCCTCAACGGCTTCGCCCACGGCTCCGCCGGGCTCTGCACGATCAACGGCAAGGTGTACTGCCTGCGCAACGACCTCGCGATGAACGTGCTCTGGTACAACCCCGCGCTGATGAAGCAGGACGGCATCACGTCCGTCCCGACGACGTGGCAGCAGTGGGCGGCGGACGGCGCCAAGGCGGCTGCTCACGGCGACATCATCGGCACCCAGGGCGACTCCTGGGATGCGGACACCTACTACTGGGGCAACGGGTGCCCGCTGAGCCAGAGGCTCGACCAGTACACGATCCGGATCGCTCCGGGCTCGAAGAACTGCACGGAGATGGCGTCGCTCCTCGACGGAGTGTCGAAGAAGGCACTTCCCGTCGCGTACATGTTCAGCTCGACCTTCGGAAGCACCTACGGCGGGAAGATCGTCTTCTACCCCGGCGCCGCCTGGATGGGCGGGGTCTTCCCCGGCCTCGGGTCGTGCAAGTCCTCGAACCCCAAGTGCACGATGGCCGCTGGATATCCGCTGACCTGGGGCGCAGGCGGTCCGAGCGTCACGGGGGCGATCGGCGGGGGCCTCTGGTTCGTCTCGTCACACAGCAAGAACGAGAAGCTGGCGGCGCAGGCGGCGACCTGGCTCGCCACCGATGCCACCGCGCAGGGGCAGCTCTCGCCCGGGTATCCGGCGTACGGCCCTGACGACGCGACTTGGATCGCCGCTCAGGCCGCCTCCGGCAACTACGCAACCCCTGCCGCTGGTGCGCCGACGCTCGCTCAGGCGTTCGCAAAGGCGGCGAACGAGATCTGGACCGGATGGTCTGCTGTTCCCTACGCCAACGACCAGATCTGGGCGTCGCAGATCGTGCCTGCGCTTGCCAGCGGCAGCACGCAGGTGCAGGAGCTGCCGGCCTTCGGCACGAACGCGAAGAACCTCGCTCAGTCCGACGGCTTCCAGGTAAAGACCAGTTAGAGAGCTCGATGAGTGTTCCCGTGGTTGCGCCCGTCTCCGGTGAGCGCTTACGCGCTCGCCGGAGCGGTCGCTCCGCCGGGACGTCTGTCGGCAGTTCGCGTACCGCCGGGTACTTCTTCGTCGGCCTGTACGCGGTGCTGCTCGTGCTGTTCGGCATCGCCCCGACCATCTACGCGATCTACCTGGCGCTCACCTCGACCGGCGGCGGGTTCGCCGGCGGATCGAACTTCGTCAACGCCTACAACGACTTCCGGTTCGTGCCGGCGTTCAAGCACATCGCCGAGTTCCTCGCGGTCTGGCTGGTCGCGCAGACGTTCTTCGTCGTGCTGCTGGCGTTGCTGCTCCGCCCCCTGGCCCGGCGCACCAGCGCCGGGTATCGCTTTCTGTTCTACATGCCCGGGGCGCTCGCCGGCGCCGCGAGCGTGCTCGTCTGGCTCTTCATGCTCGATCCGACCCTGAGCCCGTGGAGTGGCTTGCTCAAGGCCTTGGGCTTCGGGAATCTGGACCTGGTTCTCCTGCCTTCGCACCTCCCGTACGTCTTCGCGACGATCGCCTTCTGGACAGGCGCCGGCGGATGGATCGTCGTCATGTACGGCGCGCTGAACAACGTGCCGGACGAGCTGATCGAGGCCGCCAAGATCGACGGCGCGGGGGCTTTTCAAACCGCGGTGCGGATCGAGCTGCCTTTGATCAGGAGGTGGGTGGTGTACATGCTGATCCTGTCGTTCGCGGCCGGCACTCAGCTGTTCGTCGAGCCGCAGCTGGTCGGCCAGGCCACCGCCGGCCTGGTGAGCAACACATGGTCGCCGAACCAGCTCGCGTACTACATCGCCTTCAACAACGACAACTTCAACGAGGCCGCGGCGATCTCCGTCGACCTCCTCATGCTCGGCCTGCTCTGTGCCGGTTTGCTCGTGTGGCGCGGCAGGCTGTTCACGGTCGACTGAGGTGGCGATCTCACGCGTCACGTGGCGCCTCCTCGCGCTGGTCGTCCTGCTCGCCTTCGCGGCGTTCTTCTTCGTGCCGATCATCTGGACGCTGCTCGCCCCGACGAAGACCGATGCCCAGCTGACGTCGCAGGGCCCGTTCACGTTTGGCTCCCTCAGTCAGCTGGCCGACTCCTGGCGGGCGCTGTTCGGCTTCCAGAGCGACGCCATGGTCGGCTGGCTGAAGAACTCGGCGATCTATTCGATCGGCGGCCTCGCCCTGGCGCTCCTCGCGGCGGTCCCGGCCGGCTACGGCCTCGCGCTGACGCAGTTCATCGGGCGCAGGCTGCTGCTCTGGATCACGTTGATCACGATGATCATGCCCGCGACCGCGCTCGTGCTGCCCCTGTTCCTCGAGCTCGACGTGGTGCACCTCATCGATACGCCGTGGGCGGTGATTCTCCCGTTCGCGTTCTTCCCGTTCGGCGTCTACCTCTGTTACATCTTCTTCTCCTCGACGATTCCCAAGGATCTGCTGGCAGCAGCGAGGGTGGACGGCTGCAACGAATGGAGTGTCTTCCGCTACATCGCGCTACCGCTGGCTCGTCCGGTGATCGCGCTCGTGGCGTTCTTTGCCTTCGTCGCCGATTGGAACAACTACTACCTGCCGTTCGTGATGCTGTCCGACAACAACAAGTTGCCGGTTCAGGTCGGCCTCGAGTACCTGATCGACTCGACGGCGGCCTTCAATCCCGGGAACCCCGGTACCGGGGCCCAAGCGGTCCACCGGCCGGAGCTCGCGCTGGCGACCCTCGTTGCGATCGCGCCCGTGGCGATCGTCTTTCTCTTCGCTCAGCGCACCCTGGTCAGGGGCATGCTCGCGGGCGCAACCAAGGAGTAGGCATGCAAAGCCGACAGATGCAGAGCGTCGGGTACTTCCGCGAGCCCCCGGTGTCGCGCGGGGCCGGCGAGGTCGTCGAGGTGGCGAGCGAAGGCCTCGTCCGGCTCGGCAACCCGGTGGCAACGATCGGCGGTGACCGGTGACGGCCCGGCTGCCCGTGTCCGAGCGCTTTCTCGTCACGGGGGCCTACGGGTGCATCGGCGCATGGACGGTGCGCCAGCTCGTCCGCGAGGGCGTCGAGGTGATCGGCGTAGACGCCGGCGACGACGCCCGCCGCGTGCGCGAGCTGCTCGGCGAGGATGAGCTCGCGGCCGTCAGGTTCGTCAGGGCGGACGTGTCGAGCGCCGCCCAGGTCGCCGAGCTCTTCGAGCTCGAGCCGTCGCACGTCATCCACCTCGCCGCGCTCCAGATACCGGATTGCCGCAGCAACCCGGTTCTGGGAGCGCAGGTCAACGTGGTCGGCACGGTGGCGCTCTTCGCGGCGGCGCTGGCACACGGCTTGACTTCGCCGATCGCCTACGCGAGCTCGGTCGCCGCCTTCGCGGCCGCTGACGGCGGCGCTCGGCCGCCGGCGGACCCCGGCGGGCACCCCGACTCGCATTACGGCGTGTTCAAGACGGCGAACGAGGGCACGGCGCGGGTCTTCGCGGTCGAGAGCTCGCTCGGCAGCATCGGGCTGCGGCCGTACGTCGTCTACGGACCCTGCCGCGACCGCGGGCTCACGTCGGCGGCTACCGCGGCAATGCGCGCCGCAGCACGGGGCGACAGCTACACGATCCCGTTCGGCGGTCGCTGCGAGATGCAGTTCGCCCCCGACGTCGCGGCGGCGTTCGTCGCCGCTGCCCGCGCGCCGTTCAGAGGCGCCGCGGTCGTCAACATCCCGGGGACGGCCGTGTCGATCGAGGAGGTGGTCTTCGAGATCGAGCGGGTCGTGCCCGAATCCGCGGGCCGGATCAGTTTCGAGGGAGCGCCGCTGCCCTTCCCGGAGGCGCTCGACTCGAGCGAGTTCAGTTCGGTCGTCGGGACGGTGGAAGTGACGCCGTTCGGTCGCGGCGTGGCCGAGACCATCGAGCACTTTCGCCGGCCGGCGGACTCGGCCGCACCCGACGGCCACGTCCCCCGAACCGTTCTCGGGCGCGACGCCGACGCGGCATCGGCCACAGCGAAAGGACCTCAATGGCCACTGTGACGTTCAAGGACGCGTCCCGGATCTATCCGAGGGCGAAGCACAAAGCGGTCGACCAGCTCAACCTGGAGATCCAGGATGGTGAGTTCCTCGTGCTCGTCGGGCCGTCGGGATGCGGAAAGACGACGAGCCTGCGGATGCTCGCCGGTCTCGAGGAAGTCGACGAGGGAACGATCGAGATCGACGGCCGGAACATCGTGAACCTTGCACCCCGCAACCGCGACATCGCGATGGTCTTCCAGAACTACGCTCTCTACCCGCACATGAACGTGGCCGAGAACATGGGCTTCGCACTGAAGATCGCGAGACTGAAGAAGTCGGAGATCGATGCCCGCGTGCACGAGGCGGCGAAGATCCTCGACCTCGAGGACTACCTGCAGCGCAAGCCGGGCCAGCTCTCCGGCGGCCAGCGCCAGCGGGTCGCGATGGGGCGCGCGATCGTTCGCCAGCCGCGCGTGTTCCTGATGGACGAGCCGCTCTCGAACCTGGACGCGAAGTTGCGCGTCGCGACCCGCTCCCAGATCGCAGCCCTGCAGCGCCGGCTCGGAATCACGACCCTGTACGTCACCCACGACCAGGTCGAAGCGATGACGATGGGACACCGCGTCGCGGTGATGAAGGACGGCGTGCTGCAGCAGGTCGACGTGCCGCGGGTTCTCTACGACTCGCCGACGAACGCGTTCGTCGCCGGGTTCATAGGCTCACCGTCGATGAACCTGGTCGCGGGAACGATGGTCGACGACGGCGCCATGATCGGCTCGACCGTCGTCAAGCTCCCGCGTGAGCTCCAGCAGGCGGCTGGAACCGGTGCGGTGACGATCGGCCTGCGGCCGGAGGCGATCGAGCTTGCCGGCGACGGCGCCGGGATCTCGGCCGTCGTCAACCTGGTCGAGGAGCTCGGCGCGGAGGCCTTCGTCTACTGCCAACTCGCCGAGCACTCGAAGGACGCGATCACCGCGATACCCGACATCATCGTCCGGATCGACCCGAAACGAGCCCCGAGACGCGGCGAGACGGTCGCGCTGCAGGTCAGGGAGGGAGCGGCGCTCCTCTTCGACTTCGAGTCCGGAGCGCGGATCACGGGAACCCGCGACGAGGCGAAGCGATGACGGAGCTCGTCGGGCTGCGTACCCGGCTGAAGCCGGGGATGGAGGAGGCGTACGAGCGCGCGCACGCGGAGGTGTGGCCGGAGCTTCTGGCAGTGCACCGAGAGCTCGGAATCCGGCGCTGGCTGATCTTCCGTGACGGCCTCGATCTCTTTCACACGGTCGAGTGCGAGAGCTTCGAGCGAGCTGTCGCCGGTCTGGCGCAGCACCCGGTCGACCGGCGTTGGCAGACGCACATGGCGCGTTACCTGGTGGCCGCAGACGACCATGGCGGCGCAGCCACGGAGCGCCTTCGGCTGGTGTACGCCGGATGAGCCGTGCCGCTCCCGACCTCCCTGCGACAGCGACGCAAGCCGGCGCGACACTCGGAACCAGGCCCGTCGGGCGGACGCCGCTGCGGTTGACCGAGCTTTCGCTGGGCTGCGCGCAGCTCGGCAACCTCTACCGGGCGATCACGGACGAGCAGGCCCGCGCGACCGCCGATGCCGCCTGGGAGCAGGGCATCCGCTACTTCGACACCGCGCCCCATTACGGGCTCGGGCTCTCCGAACGCCGTCTCGGCAAAGCCGTCGCCGGACGCCCCCGCGGCGAGTACCTCCTGTCGACGAAGGTCGGGCGGCGGCTGGAACCCATGAGCCCGGCCGGCCCGGTCGACGATGAAGGCTTCGAGGTGCCGGCAACCCATCGGCGCGTCTGGGACTTCAGTCGCGACGGCGTGCTGCGGTCCCTGGAGGAGAGCCTCCGGCGACTCGGCGTGGACGCCGTCGACATCGTGTACCTCCACGACCCCGACGACCATGGACGCGAGGCCCTCGAGACCGCCTACCCTGCGCTCGAGGAGCTGCGCGCACAGGGTGTCGTCTCGGCAATCGGGGCAGGCATGAACCAGACCTCGATGCTGGCCGACTTCGCACGCCACACCGACATGGACGTGCTGATGCTCGCGGGCCGCTACACGCTGCTCGACCAGTCGGCGCTCGACGACCTGTTGCCCGTCTGCGAACGACGAGAGATCGGGGTCGTCGCCGCCGGTGTGTTCAACAGCGGACTGCTCGCACGCCCGAAACCTGCAGACGGCGCCAGGTACGACTACGGCGATGCTCCGGAGACGCTCGTCCTGCGTGCCCGGCGCATGGCGGAGATCTGCGAGCGTCACGGCACGTCGCTTCCCGCGGTCGCGCTGGCGTTTCCTCTGGCGCACTCCGCCGTCCTGAGCGTGTGCGTCGGTGCGCGCTCACCGCAGCAGATCGAGCGCAACGTCGATCTCTACCGGTCGGGCGTGCCGCCCGCCGTCTGGGGTGAGCTGAAGGATCAAGGGTTCCTGCGTCCGGACGCCCCGGTGCCCGATGCGTGACGAGACGTTCGAACCGGTAGCCAGTCCCGCCGAGCGAAGGGAGCATGATGCGATCAGCCTGCTACGTCGGTGAGCGGAAACTCGAGGTCTTCGACCTCGAGTCGCGCGAACCTGGGAAAGGCGAGGTTGCGGTCGAGGTCGCCTACACCGGGATCTGCGGCACCGACCTTCACATCCTCCACGGCGCGATGGACGCCCGTGTCACGCTGCCCGCCGTGCTCGGCCACGAGATGTCGGGCACGATCTCGGCGCTCGGGGACGGCGTGACCGGGTGGGCGGTCGGAGATCGTGTCACGGTGATGCCGCTCCGCTGGTGCGGTGACTGCCCGGCGTGTCGCGCGGGACACCAGCACATCTGCCACGACCTCGACTTCCTGGGAATCGATTCCCCGGGTTCGATGCAGGCACGCTGGACGGTCTCGGAGGACGTGCTCGTCGCGTTGCCGCCGACGCTCTCGCTGGAGGCCGCCGCGCTCGCCGAGCCCGCCGCGGTGGCCGTCCACGACGTGCGCCGGTCCGGGTTGGGCGCGGGGGAGCGAGCGCTCGTCGTCGGTGGTGGTCCGATCGGGGTGCTGATCGCGTGTGTCGCACGCTCGGCCGGCGCCGACGTGCTCGTGCTCGAGGTGAGCGAGCCGCGCCGCGCGTTCGCGGAGACGCTCGGGTTGCGGGCGATCGACCCCGTGTCCGGAGACGTGCAGGCGCTCGTGGCCGACTGGACCGCCGGCGCCGGCGCCGATGTCGCCTTCGAGGTCTCGGGGGCGGTCGCCGGTCTCGAGACGGCGATCGAGTCGCTGGGCGTGCGTGGGCGCATCGTCGTGGTCGCGATCCACTCCACCCCGCCGCCGGTGAACCTCTTCCGCGTGTTCTGGCGCGAGCTCACGCTGATCGGCGCCCGCGTCTACGAGCGCGACGACTTCGAGCAGGCGGTCCGACTACTCGACACGGGCGCGATCCCGGCGGCGCAGTTGATCACGCGCATCGAGTCGCTGGGCGATGTCGCCGCAGCGTTCGCCGAGCTCGAGTCGGGCCGCGCCATGAAGGTGCTCATCGACTGCCAGGCGGGTGGCTGAGATGGACGAGGTGACCCAGAGCTCCCGGTTCGAGCCGGCGTCGATGTTCGACCTGCACGGAAAGGTTGCTCTCGTCACGGGCTGCCGGCGCGGCATCGGTCTGGCGATGGCCGAGGCGCTCGCGAGTGCCGGCGCCGACATCATCGGAGTCAGTGCGAATCTCGAGGCGACCGGCAGCGAGGCGGCGCGACGCGTGGAGGCGGCGGGCCGCAGCTTCGCGGGATTCCAGGTCGATCTCGCGGATCGGGCGGCGGTCGAGCGGCTGGTGGCCACGCTCACCGGCGCTGACCGCGCGGTCGACATCCTCGTCAACAACGCCGGCGCGATCGCCCGCGCCCCTGCCGTCGATCACGGGACGCCCACCTGGGACCAGATGCTGGAGGTCAACCTGACCGCGCCGTTCCTGCTCGCCCAGGCGCTCGGCAGGGGGATGGTCGAGCGAGGCGCCGGGAAGGTGATCTTCACGGCTTCGCTGCTCAGCTTCCAGGGAGGGATCCTCGTGCCGGGCTACACCGCCGCGAAGTCGGGGGTCGCCGGTCTGGTGAGGGCGCTCTCGAACGAGTGGGCTCCGCACGGCGTCAACGTGAACGGGATCGCGCCGGGATACATCGCGACGGACAACACCGAGGCGTTGCGAAACGACCCCGATCGCAGCCGCGCGATCCTCGAGCGGATCCCCGCCGGCCGGTGGGGAACCGCCGCCGATCTCGCGGGAGCGACGGTGTTCCTCGCCTCCGCCGCGTCCGACTACGTCTGCGGGACGATCATCGCCGTCGACGGTGGCTGGCTCGCGCGATGAGCGACGCAGACGTACTCGGGCTCCTCTGCGCGAAGGGCGTCGTTCCCGTCGTCGTCGCCGAGGAGATCGACGCGGTCCGCCCGCTCGGCGAGGCGCTCAAGGAGGGCGGGCTCCCCGTGGCCGAGGTGACCTTTCGCACGAGCGCGGCCGGCGAAGCCCTGCGCCTGCTCGCCCGCGACCCCGATCTGCTCGTCGGGGCCGGCACGATCGTACGGCCAGAGCAAGTCGACGTTGCCCACGCCGCCGGCGCGCGCTTCGTCGTGACGCCGGGGTTCAGCGCTCGCGTGGTCGACCGTTGCCGCGAGCTCGGGCTGCCGGTCGTCCCGGGTGTCGCGACTGCAACGGAGCTGATCGCGGCGCTCGAGCACGGCATCGATCTCGTGAAGTTCTTTCCGGCCGAGGCCGGCGGCGGTGTGAGGATGGTCCGGGCGCTGCAGGGGCCGTTCCCCGAGGTGCGGTTCGTTCCGACCGGAGGCATCAGCGCCGGGAACGCCGGCGAGTACCTCGCCTCGAAGTCGGTTGCCGCCGTCGGCGGGAGCTGGATGGTGACATCCGACCTGCTTCGCGCCCGCGACTTCGCTGGCATCGCCAGGCTCGCCGCCGAGGCCGTCGCGATCGCCGCGCAGGCGCGGGCGTGAGCGTCCTCGAGATCCGCAGCGCCGATGCCTGCCGCTACGACCTCGTGGCGCTCGGCGAGGTGATGCTGCGCCTCGATCCCGGCGAGGGGCGCGTCCGCTCCGCCCGCTGCTTCCGCGTCTGGGAAGGCGGCGGCGAATACAACGTCGCCCGCGGTCTACGGCGCTGCTTCGGGCTGAGGACGGCGATCGTCACGGCGCTCGCCGAGAACGACGTCGGGCGGCTGGTGGAGGACTTGATGCTCCAGGGCGGCGTCGACACGTCGCTCGTCCGCTGGGTCCCCTACGACGGGATCGGCAGAGCGGCTCGCAACGGACTCAACTTCACCGAGCGCGGCTTCGGCGTGCGCGGTGCGCTGGGCGTCTCCGACCGGGGGAACACCGCCGCCTCGCAACTCCGCCCGGGTGAGATCGACTGGGACCATCTGTTCGGCGAGCTCGGCGTCCGCTGGCTGCACACCGGCGGGATCTTCGCGGCGCTTTCCGAGACGACGCCCGAGGTGCTCGAGGAGGCCGTCGCGGCCGCAGCACGCCACGGCACGGTCGTCTCGTACGACCTCAACTTCCGGCCGAGCCTGTGGAGCGGGATCGGCGGTGTCGAGCGCGCACGCGAGGTCAACCGCCGGCTCGCAAGGCACGTCGATGTGATGATCGGTAACGAGGAGGACTTCACGGCGTGCCTCGGCCTGGAGGTCGAGGGTGTCGACGGAAGCCTCACCGACCTCGACACGGCCGCGTTTCGCTCGATGATCGGACGCGCCTCGGCGGAGTTTCCGAACTTCCGGGTCGTCGCGACCACCCTCCGCACCGTCCGCAGCGCAACCGTCAACGACTGGGGAGCGATCGCCTGGTCGCGCGATGACTCCTTCGTCGACGCGACGCCCCGCCCCGGCCTCGAGATCCTGGATCGTGTCGGCGGCGGCGACAGCTTCGCCTCCGGCCTCATCTACGGGCTGATGGAACGCGGCGACCTGCGCCTCGCCGTCGAGCTCGGCGCGGCACACGGCGCGCTCGCGATGACGACCCCGGGCGACACGTCGACCGCGACGCTGGCGGAGGTGGAGGCCCTCGCCGCGGGCGCAGGCGCCCGGGTGCAGCGTTAGTGCACTAGTGACCTGAACGTCCACCACGGCGGCCGGATCGCCGCGAACACGATCGGCTGACGATCAATTTGACCGCCGCACCCACTCACACGAGGAATCCGATCATACTGCCACTGCGAACGACCCAAGCCGCGACTTCGACCATCCGGTCTCCATCGCCGGACGATTCAGCGTGGCCGACGCCCCTCTCCGGGCGCGGCCGAGCTCGAGGCGACGGTCGACGACACGAATCGAGCTCCGAAGGGGACCTACATGACTCGTCCGTTCTTCAGCACCGTTCCGTCGCCTGTAGCGTTTGCAAGCGCCGGATCCGACGAAGCCCTCGCCTTCAAGGCGTATGACCCGGAGCGCACCATCCGTGGGAAGCGGATGGAGGACTGGCTACGGATCAGCGTTGCGTACTGGCACTCGTTCGCCGCGAACGGAAGCGACATGTTCGGAGCCGGGACGTTCGATCGGCCGTGGACACGAGGGTCGAGCGACCCGATGGATGCGGCGCGCGAGAAGATGGCGGCAGCCTTCGAGTTCATCGAGAAGCTCGGTGTCCCGTTCTACTGCTTCCACGACGTCGACGTCGCGCCGGTGGGTACGAGCTTCCGCGAGTTCAGGTCGAACCTCGACGCGCTCGCCGACGACGCGCTCGCCTACCAGGAACGCTCCGGCATTCGCCTGCTCTGGGGGACCGCGAACCTCTTCACTCACCCGCGCTTCCAGGCGGGCGCGGCAACGAACCCGGATCCGGAGGTGTTTGCCTATGCGGCCGCTCAGGTCAAGAACATGCTCGGGGTCACCAAACGCCTGGGCGGCGCGAACTACGTGCTCTGGGGCGGACGCGAAGGCTACGACTCGCTGCTCAACACCGACCTGCGCCGTGAGGGGGAACAACTCGCCCGCTTCCTCCAGCTCGTCGTCGAGGAGAAGCAGCGCATCGGCTTCGACGGGACGCTCCTGATCGAGCCGAAGCCGATGGAACCGACAAAGCACCAGTACGACTACGACGCCGCGGTCGTCCACGGCTTCCTCGCCCGGCACGGGCTCGAAGGCGAGTACAAGCTGAACATCGAGGCGAACCACGCGACGCTCGCCGGCCACTCCTTTCACCACGAGATCGCGTATGCGACCGCCTTCGACCTGCTCGGCTCGGTCGACGCGAATCGCGGCGACCCGCAGAACGGCTGGGACACCGACCAGTTCCCGAACTCCGTCGAGGAGCTCGCGCTCCCCCTGTACGAGATCGTGAAGGCCGGCGGGCTGGGCAGCGGCGGCTTCAACTTCGACGCGAAGCTGCGACGCCAGTCGATCGACCGAGTCGATCTCTTCCACGCCCACATCGGCGGCATCGACACGCTCGCCCGAGCGCTCGTCGTCGCGGCGAAGCTCGCCGACGACGGCAACCTCGCCCGGATGGCCGACGAGCGATACGCACGCTGGGACGACGACCTCGGGCGGGCGATCACCGGCGGCACGGTGAGCCTCGCGCAGCTCGCCGATCAGGTCGAGGAAGGCGCGATCGACCCCGCCCCCGTCTCCGGCAAGCAAGAGGCATACGAAAACGTCGTCAACGACGCCCTCTGGGGCTGACGGGCATCCCATGCCCAGATCTACGCGCGTCCGAGCGAATGACGCGCCCGAGTGAGCCGGCAGCGCTCGAGACCGGCAGACCGCACGCGCCCGATCTCTCCGCGTTGTGACGTCCCTGATCCTCGACTGTGACGGCGTGCTCGCCGAGACAGAGCGCGAGCTCCACCTTCCTGCCTTCAACCAGGCGTTCGAGGAGCTCGGCCTCCCGCTTCGCTGGTCCGACGCGGAGTATGCGGAAAGGCTTCAAGTCGCCGGGGGAAGGGAACGTATCTCCTCCTCGTTGACGCCCGGGCTGATGAAGGCTCTCGGGCGGCCGTTCGAGCCTGCCGCCGTCCGCGAGCTCGCCGAGGAGCTCCACGAGCGCAAGGCGGAGATCGTCGCCGAGCTGCTGGCCCGGCGGCCACCCCGGGGCAGACCGGGTATCCGGCGCATCGTCGGCGCGGCTCACGATGCCGGCTGGAAGCTCGCCGTCGCCTCGACCTCGGCCGAATCCTCGGTTCGGCGAGTCGCGCGGGCCGTGCTCGGAGCTTCGCTGGCAGACGAGATGCTGATCCTCGCGGGCGACGTCGTCGCGGCCAAGAAGCCCGATCCCGAGATCTACCGCCTCGCCGTCGCGCGGCTCCGGGCGCCGCGGGCCGAGACCATCGTGGTCGAGGACTCACGCAACGGACTGCTCGCCGCGGCCGGAGCCGGCCTCGCCTGCGTGATCACCATCAGCGAGTACAGCGCCGGGGAGGATTTCAGCGAGTCACCGCTCGTCGTCTCCAGCCTGGGCGACCCCGGAGAACCGCTGACCGTCATCGCGAACCGCTCAGGCGTGAGCCCGCGTGGCGAACTCACGTTGGACGATCTGGCCGAGCTCGCTCGAACCCCGGGGGCGTGACCGCCGAATCGCCCGGCGGCGCCGCGCAACCCGGGGCCGGTCTGCCGTGATCCGGTTCGGCGACGGCCGCCGGGCCGGAGCCGTGCCTCCCCGCAGGAGCTACTGGACGTCCGGGCCCGGCCAGGTGTCGGAGAGGACGTAGCCCTCTGGAAAGGGATCGGCCGGGTCGAGGACGAGCTGGTTGAAGCCGGTGATCCAGGCGCTGCCGCGGATGGCGGGGACGATCGCGGGTCGGCCGCCGACCGTCGTCTCCGAGACGATGCGGCCCTCGAAGGTCGAGCCGATCACCGAGGCGTGCGTCATCGTCCCGCCGGGGCCGAGCAGCCCGCGCGCGTTCAACGCGGCCATGCGGGCCGAGAGGCCGGTGCCGGTGGCGGAGCGGTCGAGACGGCCGGGAGCGACGACGACCGCGTTCTTCGAGACCGAGCCGGGCCCCCGCCACGGCTCGGCGATCTGGACGATGCTCACGCCCGCGATGCCGGGGTTCTCCGGATGTGCGCACGGCAGCTGCTCGCGTGCCGCGACGCGGATCTGCTCGCCCACGCGGGAGAGCTCGGCGGCCTCCGACGGCTCGAGCGCGAACCCGAGTGCCGCTGCATCCGCGATCGCATACCACATGCCGCCGAACGCGATGTCGACGCTCAGCGTGCCGAGGCCGTCCAGTTCGAGCGCGGCGTTGAGCCGGTCGGCGAAGGCCGGCACGTTCGTCAGCTCGACGCTCTCGCACTTCCCGTTCGCACAGCGCGCCGTCACCTCGACGACACCGGCGGGAGCCTCGAGCCGCAGGGTCGTCTCGGGCTCGCGCATCTCGACCATCCCCGTCTCGAGCAGCACCGTCGCGACGCAGATCGTGTTCGAGCCGGACATCGCGGGGTACTCGGTCGGCTCCATGATGATGAACCCGGCGTCGCAGTCGTCGCGCTGCGAGGGAACGACGAGGTTCGCGTGGACGGCGACGCTGCCGCGCGGCTCGTGCAGCAGGAGCTTCCGCAGCGAGTCGTCGGCGCGGAGCGCCTCCATCTGCTCGAAGACCGTGGCGCCCGGCGGCGGCAGGACGCCGCCGACGACGACGTTCCCGACCTCGCCGCCCGCGTGGCAGCCGACGACGGAGATCACACGGCGCCCGGCCACAGGCGAACCTTACGACGTTGGCCGCCGGAGCGCCCGTCATCATGCCACCGTCGCTGGAGCCCGGAGAAGACCGCGGTCGCTGCCGTGAGTTGACTCCCGCGCTTCACCGGGACGTTTACGGTCGGTTGCCTGCAACAGCGTCGCCTGGGTGCCGAACTGCGCCTCGACGAGCTTCTGCGAGACGCCGACGGCTTCGGCAACGTCGCGCTTGGTCGTCGCGGCCCAGCCTTGCTCGAATTCTCGTCGGGCGGCGGAGATGACCGTGAGCCGCCTGTGCGTGCCCATGTACGGGAAGACCGGGGGGTGTCCGTCAGGGTGGGAACATGGTCGCGATCCGACGGGCTCACCAACGGCACAAGCGACACGATCATCTTCGAGACCGGCAAGTACCTCGTCACGCTTCAGTTCTTCCTCCTAACCACTCACCCGCTTACCGCGCCCGCGCCGCTCGTAGCAATGGCGAAGGGAATCGCCTGCTGCTCGGCCTCGAGTCGTGATGTGCTACAAGTAGTCCATGGCTAGCGTTGGCGTTCGTGAGTTGCGGCAGCGGGCGAGCGAGCTGCTGCGTCGGGTCGAGGCGGGGGAGACGATCGAGGTGACCGACCGCGGCCGTCCCGTCGCGCTGCTCACGCCTGTCCCCGACGCCGGGCCGCTCGAGCGGCTGCGTGCCGCCGGCGAGGTGAGCGCGGCGAGTGGTGACCTGGGTGGCCTGGCGCCGCCGATGCCGCTCGCGCCGGGGCAGGAGCCGCCCTCGGTAATCCTCGAGCGGCTGCGGCGCGATGAGCGCTGAGCGCGCGATCTACCTCGACTCGTCGGCGATCGTCAAGCTCGTGGTTGCCGAGCCGGAGTCGGCGGCGCTGCGCCGCTACCTTCGCCGTCGAAGGGTTCTCGTCTCGAGCGGGCTCGCCAGAGCGGAGGTCGCACGCGCGCTGCTGCCCCTCAGCGAGCAAGCGGTCCGGCGAGGCCGGGAGGTGCTAGCCGGGCTCGAGCTGATCCGGGTCAGCGACCGGATTCTCGCGGCTGCCGGCGCGCTGCTGCCCCCGGAGCTTCGCACGCTCGACGCGATCCACCTCGCCACCGCGCTCGAGCTGGGCGGCGACCTCGCCCGCCTCGTCACCTACGACGAACGCCTGCTCGGGGCAGCTGGCGCGGTCGGCTGCCCCGTAGCCGCTCCTTCGTGACCGGCGGAGGCGCTCGCGTCCGCTCGGCTCGGTTGGTGGTTCACACCTCGGCTCTGGCGATCCCGTCCGGCTCAGCTCCCGTTGCCGGTCAGGGGGTTTCCGTCGCGCCGGGTTGGACGAGGCCGGTTTCGTAGGCGAGGATGACCGCTTGTACTCGGTCGCGGAGCCCGAGCCTCTGAAATACGTGAGTGACGTGGGTCTTGACGGTCGCGGGGCTGACAAAGAGCTTCTCCGCGATTTCGGCGTTCGAGTTGCCGCGTGCGACGAGGAGGAGCACGTCTCGTTCCCGCTCGGTCAGCTCGTCGAGCCGGCCCGGGATCGTATGGCCGGGCGGTGGTCTGCGGACGAACTGCTCGACGAGGCGGCGGGTGATGGTGGGCGCGAGCAGCGCTTCGCCGGCGGCGATTGTGCGGACGGCGTCGGCGAGTTTCTGCGGTGGGACGCTCTTCAGGAGAAACCCGCTCGCTCCCGCTTCGAGCTCGAGCTCGAGCTCGTCGGGGCCGTAACAGACACGGACGCGGGCCTGCGCCCGACCGGCGTATTTCAGGGTGTTCGTCAGCGACTCCTGGATCAGGCGGTATGCGGACAGGTCGACGCCGAACGGCAGCGGCTGCGGTGTCCCCTCGAGGGTCAGTTCGATTGGCAGGCCCGCCTCGCGCACCTGAGAGGGCAGCGTGTCGAGGTCGCGCAGGCCCGGTTGCGGTGCGAGTCCGAGCTCTAGGCGTTCGGCGCGGCGCGCGTGCCAGGCGGCGCTTTCCGTCCGCGCCCGCACGACCCGGCCCGCGGTCCAGGCCGCGCCGGTGATGATCAAGCCGAAGGCGATGTTGCCGAGCCGGACGCGCGCGTTGCCGTGGATGTGCGTGGGGCCGATCGACATCCCGGGTCGCGCCGTCGCCAACGGGGCCGGCGGGAGCGCCGCATCATGCGCACGGCCTCTCGCTGGAACATCTCGAAGGCACGGAACGCTCGCGACGCGACCAGCCGGGCTCCCGTCACGTCGAAACGTCGGCTTCGGTGAACTGGCTGTTGTAGAGGGAGTAGTAGAGGCCGCGGCTGCGCAGGAGCTCGGTGTGGTAGCCCTGCTCGACGATGCGGCCGCCGTCCATGACGACGATCGTGTTCGCGTCGCGGATGGTGGAGAGGCGGTGGGCGATGACGAAGCTCGTTCGGCCGTGCCGTAGGCGTGCCATCGCTTCCTGGATGAGGAGCTCAGTGCGGGTGTCGACGTTGCTGGTCGCCTCGTCGAGGATGAGGACGGCCGGATCGGCGAGGAACGCTCGCGCGATCGTCAAGAGCTGTCTCTGCCCCGAGGAGATGTTCGCCGCGTCCTCGTCGAGCACGGTCGAGTAGCCCTCGGGCAGCGTTCGCACGAAGTGGTCGACGTAGGCGGCTCGGGCTGCCGCCATGACCTCGTCGTCGGTTGCGCCTTCCTTGCCGTAGGCGATGTTGTCCCGGATCGTCCCGGCGAATAGCCACGTGTCCTGGAGGACCATCCCGAAGGATCGGCGGACGTCGTCGCGGGAGAGGTCGCGGTAGTCGGTGCCGTCGAGGAGGATGTGTCCGGCGTCTGCCTCGTAGAAGCGGACGAGCAGGTTGACGATGGTGGTCTTCCCGGCGCCGGTGGGGCCGACGATCGCGACGGTCTGGCCCGGCGCCGCGTCGAGGCTGAAGTCTTCGATGAGCGGCTTGTCGGGCTCGTAGCGGAAGAAGACGTGCTCGAGGGTCACGCGGCCCTCAGCGCCCGGCCCGCCGGCGAGGGTCGGGACGATGTCGGGTGCTTCCTCCTGCTCGTCGAGGATCTCGAAGACGCGTTCGGCGGATGCGAGGCCGGACTGCAGCAGGTTCATCTGGCTGGCGATCTGGGTGAGCGGCATGGTGAACTGGCGCGAGTACTGGATGAACGCCTGCACGTCGCCGAGTGAGAGGGCGCCCGAGGCGACCTGATAGCCGCCGAGGGCGGCGATCGCGACGTAGTTCACGTTCGCGACGAACTGCATTGCCGGCTGGATCAGTCCCGAGAGGAACTGTGCCCGGAAGCTCGCCTCGTACAGGTCCCGGTTCTGGCGGTCGAACTCTTCGATGGTGGCACGGCGGCGGCCGTAGACCTGCACCAGCGTGTGTCCCGTGTGGGTCTCCTCGACGAGGCCGTTGAGCGTTCCGGTGCGCTGCCACTGGGCCGCGAACTGCACCTGCGATCGTCGTGCGATCAGGAACGTGATCAGGATCGCGAGCGGGATCGTGATCGTAGAGATGGCCGCGAGGAGCGGGGAGATCCAGAACATCATCACGAGCACCCCGACGACCGTCAGTATCGAGGTGAGGAGCTGGCTCAGGCCCTGCTGGAGGGTGGTGCTGAGGTTGTCGATGTCGTTCGTGACGCGGCTGAGGATGTCCCCGTGCGGGTGGCTGTCGAAGTAGCGGAGCGGCAGCCGCGCGAGCTTTGCCTCGACATCCCGGCGGAGGCGGAACATCGTGCGCTGGGTGACGCCCGCCAGGATGAACCCCTGTCCGAAGCTGAAGAGGGCCGCGAGCAGGTAGACGAGCGCGGCGAGCCCCAGCACGCGTCCGAACGCGGCGATGTCGACGCCGGCGCCCGGCGTGACGTTCATGCCGGAGACCATGTCCGCGAGTTGCCCGTGGCCGTGGGCGCGCAGCTCCGCGATCGCCTGCTGCTTCGTGAGGCCTGCGGGAAGCCGCTTGCCGACGATGCCGTCGAAGAGGATGTTGGTCGCCTCGCCGAGGATCTTCGGGCCGGTGACCACGAAGGCGACCGAGACGACGCCCAGAGCCAGTGCGACGACGAGCCGCGCCCGCTCGGGCCGCAGGCGCTCGAGCAGCCGGCGCACCGTCGCGCGGATGTCCTTGCTGTGCTGCGCGGGCGGACGGCCGCCCATCGCCATGCGCGTCCTGGCCGGCCCGCCCATCATGCCGCTGCGGCCTCCTCGCCGAGCTGCGAGAGGACGATCTCACGGTAGGGGTCGCAGCCTGCGATCAGCTCGGCGTGGGTCCCGACGCCGGCGACGTTCCCGTCCTCGAGCACGACGATCAGGTCGGCGTGCATGATCGTGCTCACCCGCTGGGCCACGATCACGACCGCGGCGTCGCGGGTCTCGGCCTTGATCGCTGCCCGCAGCCGTGCGTCAGTGCCGGCGTCGAGCGCCGAGAAGCAGTCGTCGAAGAGGTAAAGGCGAGGTCGCCTGACAAGCGCCCGCGCGATCGAGAGCCGCTGGCGCTGCCCGCCGGAGACGTTCGTGCCGCCCTGGTCGATCGAGGCGTCGAGCTGTCCGGGCATCGACGAGACGAAGTCGTGAGCCTGGGCGATCTCGAGCGCACGCCAGAGCTCTGCGTCGGTCGCCTCGGCGTTTCCGATCCTCAGGTTGCTCGCGACCGTGCCGCTGAAGAGGAATGCCGACTGGGGGACGAGGCCGATCGAGGCCCAGAGCTGCTCGAGATTCTGGCTGCGCACGTCCACGCCGTTCACCCGCAGGGTGCCCTGGGAGGCGTCGAAGGAGCGCGGGATCAGGTTGAGGAGCGTCGTCTTGCCGCTTCCGGTGCCGCCGATGACCGCGCTCGTCTCGCCGGGACGGAAGACGAAGGAGAGGTCGCGCAGGACTGCGCGCTCGCTGCCCGGGTACCCGAACGTGACGTGGTCGAACTCGACGATGCCGGTCACGCGCGCCGGTCTCACCGCGACGGCCGGATCGGTGACGGTCGGGGCCGTGTCCAGTACCTGCTCGACCCGCTCCGCGCTCGCGACCGCGCGCGGCAGCAGGATCACCACCATCACGGCCATCATCACCGAGATCAGGATCTGGGAGATGTAGGTCAGGAACGCCGTGAGGTTCCCGATCGGCATCGAGCCGTCGTTCACCAGGTGGCCGCCGAACCAGAGGACGGCAACGCTCGAGAGGTTCAGGATCACCATCACCGCCGGGAGCACGACGGCGAAGATCCGGTTCACGCGCAGCGATGTCCGGGTGAGGTCGTCGTTGGCCTCGCCGAAGCGCCGTCGCTCCGGCTCGGTGCGGACGAACGCCCTGATCACGCGGACGCCGGTGATCTGCTCGCGCAGCACCTGGTTGATCCGGTCGAGCTTGCCCTGGATCGTCCTGAACTGCGGCACGACCGTGAGTAGGAGCACGACGACCAGCAGCCCCATCAGCGGCACGGCGACCACGAGCAGGAGCGACAGCTCCGCGCTCTCCTTGAGCGCCATGAAGACGCCGCCGACGCACATGATCGGCGCGACGACCATCAGCGTGAGCGCCACCTGCAGAAAGAGCTGGATCTGCTGGATGTCGTTCGTGTTCCGCGTGATCAGCGACGGCGTCCCGAACCGGTTCATCTCCCGGTCGGAGAAGCTCTGAACGCGCTGGAACACCGCGCCGCGGATGTCCGCGCCCGCGCCCATCGCGACTCGAGAGGCGTAGTACACGGCGACGACGGCGATGCCGACGAGCGCGAGCGTGATCGCGAGCATCACAGCCCCGGTTGCCCAGATGTAGTGGATGTTGCCCTTGACGACGCCGTTGTTGATGATGTCGGCGTTCAGGTTCGGCAGGTACAGGTTCCCGGCGGTCTGGGTCACGAGCAGCGCGACGATGACCGCCACCTGACGCGAGTAGGGGCGCAGGAAGCTGCGAAGAAGCCGGATCAGCACCGGGCGCGGCGCCCTCTACCCATGCCTGAAGGATGACGGGGGAAACCACGGCCCGTTGCGCCAAGCGAGCGGCTCGCGCGCACGGCAAGCTCTGTACGTGGACCGCGAGGCATCCGTCAACGGCAGAACGCGCCCACTGGATTGCGTCCCGGGCACGAGCCTGCTCTCCTTCCTGCGCGACGGGCTCGGTTTGTGCGGCGCGAAGCCGGGCTGCGGCGAGGGCGCATGCGGAGCCTGCACGGTCCTGCTCGACGGCGCGCCGGTGCGCTCGTGCGTCGTCGCGGCGGAGACGGCGTCCGGATCGTCCGTGACGACGATCGAGGGCCTCGCGGCAGCCGGTCGGCTGCATCCCGTGCAGCAGGCGTTCCTCGACGAGGGCGCCTTTCAATGCGGGTACTGCACGCCGGGCATGATCATCGCCGCCGTTGCGCTCCTCGCAGCGAGCGGATTGCCCTCACCGGAGGAGATCCGAGCCGGTCTCGACGGAAACATCTGCCGCTGCGGCAGCAACGCCGCAATCGTCAGAGCCGTGCTCCGAGCGGCGAGACAGGACGCCAAGGAATGCGACCCCGTGCCGGAGCCCGAGTCGACCGTACCGCCGCCGGCACCTCCGCGGCCGTGGAGCTCACTGCCTCCCGACGAGCGCGACTTCTTCGAGCTGCTCCCGGAGGGGCTCGTAGTGGTCGCGAGATCGGACGCAGCCGAACGGGGGTGGTCGACCTGCGACGAGGCCTGGCTCCACCTCGGCGCGAACGGGGCGGTGACCGGATTCAGCGGCAAGGTCGACGTCGGCCAGGGAAACGGGGGCGCGATGGCGGCGCTCATCGCTGAGGAGCTCGGGCTGGCGGCCGCCGACGTCAGGCTCGTGCTCGGCGACACGCACCTCTGCCCCTACGACATGGGAACCTTCGGCAGCCGCTCGATGCCCGACGCGGCACCCCTCCTCGGAGCGGCCGCCGCCGCCGCGCGCCGGGCCCTTGTCGAGCTCGCCGCCGAGCGGTTCGGCCTCGCCCCCGAGGCGCTGGCGGTCACGGGCGGTGCGGTGCGGTCGGGCGACGGGCGGGTGGCGGGCTTCGGCGAGCTGCTCCGGGGCAGCCGGCGTGCGGTGCTGAGCACCGGGGAGGCGATCACGCCGCCGGCCCACTGGAACGTCGCGGGTCGTTCGCTCCGCCGGCCGCTCGGCGCCTCGATGGTGACCGGTGCCGTGCCCTTTCCCTCCGACCTCACAGTTCCGGGAGCGCTCGTCGGATGCATGCTCAAGCCGCCCATCGCCGGCGCTCGAGCGGGTGAGATCGACACGACGAAAGCCGACCAGGTCGACGGCGCCCGCATCGTCGCCGAGCCTGGCTTTCTCGGCGCCGTCGCGGGCGACGCGGCGACCGCCGCGAAGGCCCTCTCCCTCGTCTCGGTCGAGTGGATCGCCGAGCCGCAACCGTCCGAAGCCGAGACAGAGGCGTACCTGCGCTCCCATCCCACCGAGGGGCTGGGATGGGAAGGCCCGCTCGACGACGAAGTGGGCGACCTCGAGCAAGGCCTCGCCGAGGCATCCATCCGGATCGAGAGCTCGTACACGACGGCGTATATCGCCCATGCTCCGCTCGAGACGCGGGCTGCCCTCGCGGAGTGGACCGGGGAGGGGCTGACCGTCTGGACCGGGACGCAACGCCCCTTCGGAGTTCGCGAGCAGCTGGCGTCCGAGCTCGGCATCGACGAGGAACAGATCCGCGTCATCGCGCCGATCGCGGGCGGCGGCTTCGGCGGCAAGCACAGCGGCGAGGTAGCCCTCGAAGCTGCGCGACTCGCACGAGCGGCCGGCCGGCCGGTTCGCGTCCACTGGCGCAGAGGTGAGGAGTTCCAGCACGGGTACGCGCGGCCGGCCGCCGTGATCGACGTGCGCAGCGGCGCCCAGGAGGACGGGACCCTACTCGCCTGGGATTTCTCGAACCTCAACTCCGGCCAGGCAGGAATCTCGACGCCCTACCGCTGTGCGAACACCCGGCTTCGCTATCAGCCGGCGGACTCCCCGCTGCGTCAGGGCTCATACCGTGCTCTCGCGGCCACCGCCAACGCCTTCGCGCGCGAGTCACACATCGACGAGCTCGCCGACCGGGTCGGCGCCGACCCGGTCGAGTTCAGGCTCCGGCACCTCGACGACCCGCGCCTCGCAGCGGTTCTCTCGCTCGTCGCCGATCGTGCAGGCTGGACCGAGCGGCGAGCAGCAGACGGTGCCGGCCTCGGCATCGCCTGCGCAGTCGAAAAAGACGCCCGCGTCGCCACCTTCGCCGAGGTGCAGGTCGGAGC